>NZ_JAGEPF010000004.1 GCF_017573465.1 Actinomadura violacea | reverse complement strand
AGTCACCACTATCTTAACACCTCTACCCCACCCCGACGCTGATCCGAACTCAACGGCACGAGCCCACCACCCCCCAGCCCAGAAGCAAGAACCCAGCCCACCCCCCGAGAGGACGCGTCCAGGCAACCGGCAAGAACCGAGCCCGCCCCACCCCGCCCCCCAGACGCGACAGGACAAGCAGCCAAGCGCAGCACAGGACCCAGCGAGGTCCCTGACCCCTGGGGGCGGACATACGAGCCGTCCAACGGCGTCTGACCAGCAACTCTCGGGCGGCGAGCGATGGGGCGCGCCACCAGGGTCGGCGGGGGAGACGCCTTCTGGCGATGCACGTGAGGTGGGCGCCGGTGGGGCGCAGGAGGCAGGGCAGCGGGTGTCGGAGGGCGCGTGGCCGGGTGCCGCGCAGGATCCGGCGAAGGCGCTGAGTCCTGGAGGTGGACACGCGGGCCGTCCGGCGGCGTCTGAGCAGAAGACCCTGGGCGGCGAGCCGTGGGGCCCGACACCTGGATCGGCGGAGGAGACGCCTTCTGGCGGTGCACGTGAGGAGGGCGCCCCTGGGGCGCAGGAGGCCGGGCAGCGGGTGTCGGAGGGCGCGTCGTCGGGTGCCGGGCAGGATCCGGCGAAGGCGCTGCGTCCTGGGAGCGGACGTGAGATAGGCGCGGGCCCCTCGTCAGTGGTTGGGCAATGGGCGGCGGGCGGTGAACCGTCGGGGGCGGCGCGTGCTGGCGGCGGGTGGGAGGTCCGGCTTGTCAGGGAGGACGAGGCTGGCGGGCTGGCGGCAGGTGATGAGCGGGCGGGTGAGTTGGAAGGTGCGGCGTCAGATGACGAGCGGGTGAGTGCGGCGGAGGACTCGGAAGCGGCGCTGGGGGCCGGGAGTGGACGTGAAGTGGGTGCCGGGTGGCCGCAGGACGTTGATCGGCAGGTGTCAGGCGAGCAGCGGATGGGCTCGGCATCGGAATCAGTTGAGCTGACGCCTCCGGAAGGCGGCCGTCAGGTAGGTGCGGGTGTGGAGCAGGGGGGCGGCTGGCGACTGTCGGATGGAGGGGGCCAGGAACAAGGTCCGGCGGACGCGATGAGTGCCGCGGACGGAGCGGGCGTGGGTTCGTTCTGGGAGCGGCAGGGCGGTCGGCAGATGCCGGACGGCGAGCGGTGGGGGGCGGCGCGTTCGGGAGAGGCGCATTGGTCGGGCGGTGCGGTAGGCGACCGTGGGCAGGTGCCGGAGCAGGGGTCGACTGGGGCGACTTCCCAAGTGGGGGCTCCTACTGGTGAGGCGGGCGGGGATCAGTGGACATCGGCGCTGGAAGGTTTGCGGGGGGCTGGGGTCGAGCACGCGGCGGGGGACCGGCCGTACTCGGTGAGGGAAGGTTCAGGGGTGGGTGGGCGTGCTCGGCCGAGCACGCCGCCGAGCACCTTGACGGGACGGGAGCGGGAGATCGCGCGGCTGGTGGCGCGGGGCTTGACCAATCGCGGGATCGCGGACGAGCTGGTGATCAGTCCCGCGACCGTCGCGCGGCACGTGACGAACATCCTCACGAAGCTGGGGTACTCGTCGCGTGCGCAGATCGCCGCATGGGTCGTCGACACGCTTTCCGCTGAGGATTAGGGGTGTGTACACATCCCTGAGGAGGCGCTGAATACGACCGTGCCTGCGTAGTCCGGTGCATGTGCTGGACGCGTCGTCCAACATAGCGTCGGTGCATGATCTCCAACGGTGTGGACGCGGCCGCCGCGTACCCGGGTGCGACCGTGACACGTGCCGTGTTCGGCGGCGCCGGCTCCGACCCCGCCAGGGCGGCCCGTTCAGCCGTGGCGGACGCGGCGTCCGGCCGGTCGCTGTCGTACGGGGAACTGGCCGTGCGGATGCGGGCCGCCGCGGCCGGGCTCGTGCGGGAAGGTGTCCGGCCGGGGGACGTGGTCGGGCTGCACCTGCCGGGCGGTCCCGAATTCGCCCTCGCGCTGCACGCGGTCACCGCCGCCGGTGCCGTCCCCTTCCTCGTGGGCGGGACGCCCGCCGACTCCGTGCGGCAGCTGGAGTCCGCCGGGGTCTCGACGGTGATCACTTGGCCGGGGCTCGCCGGCGACGTCCGCGCGCCGGGCCGACGGCTGTTCTGCTTCGGCGAGGAGCCGGGCACCGAGCCGTTCTCGGCGCTGCTCGGCGAGGTCCCGGCGCCGGCGGTTCCGGTGGACGCCGCCCGCGACCTCGCGCTCGTCGCCAACACCGGCGACCCGCCCGGACCGGTCCGGACGGTCCGCCTCACCCACGCGGAGGTGGTCGCCGGCCTGGTCCGGGTCGCCGAGGCCGGCATGATCGGCGCCGCCGACACGGTGCTGACCGCGCTGCCGCTCACCGGCGTCCTCGGTCTGAACGGTGTCCTCAACCCGGGCCTGCGGCTCGGCGCCACGGTCGTCGCCTTCACCGGCGGAGGCCGCCATGACCTGCTGCGCGCCCTGCAGCGGTGGCGCGCGACCGTGGCGGTGCTGCCGCCCGCGCTCGTGGAGGCGCTCGCCCACGATCGCGCCGTCGGCCGCTACGACCTGCGGTCGCTGCGCGCGGTCGTCACCGCCGGCGGGCCCCTCGCCGCGGAGGACGCGCGCGCCGCCGCGGCCCGGCTGGGGTGCCCGGTCCGGCAGGCGTACGGGCTCGCCGAGGCCGCCGGCATCACGCATCTCAACCTGCGTGCCGCCGAGGAGGGCACGCTGGACTCCGTCGGACGCGGCCTGCCCGGCGTGATGTGGTGCGTCGTCCACCCGCGGACCGGTGCCCGCCAGCCGTCCTACCAGCCCGGAGAGCTGTGCGTGCGGCTGCCGGTGGCGCGGACCGCGGCCGTTCCCGTGCGCTGGCTGCCGACCGGCGACTCCGCGTTCGCCGACGACCACGGCCGCGTGTTCGTGCTCGGCCGAGTGGGCCGCGGCCGGCCCGAGCCGCCCGCCGACCCCCAGGCCGTGCTCGCCGCGCATCCCGCCGTGTCCGACGCGGCCGTCGCGCCCGTCCCCGACGACGACCTGGGACTGGTGCCGCACGCGTTCGCCGTCGTCACCGACGAGACCTCCGCGGCCGACCTGCTCGCCTACCTCGACACCCACGCCGCCGGACGCCGCGGGATCGTCGCCGTGCACCTCGTCGACGAGATCCCCCGCGACCCCGCCGGACGCGTCCGCCGCCGCACCCTCCTCGCCCGCGCCGGCCTAGACCGCTTCCCATGACCCCCGACCATGACTGCATCCGACGCCAACTCCAGCCGCGTCCCGCGCCGCCGCCGGCTTCGGCCGCAACGCGTGCCAGCGCCGGCCGTGGCCCTCCTGCTGGCGCCGGCTCCGGCCGTGTCCCGATGCCGACGTGCCGGCGCTGGCTTCGGCCGCCTCGGGGTGTTGGCGCTGGCCGTGGCTACACGCCGTGCTGGCGCTGGTCTCGGTCGCACCCCGGTGTCGGTGCGGTGTCCGTTTGGGGTGCGTTCTCGTGGCTGGTTGGCGGTTGCTCCTGTGATGAGAGGTGGTCTTGGAGTCCTTCTCGGTTGCGTGCTGGCCCTGCTTGTTCTCGACGGGCGCTGGCGTCGGCCCCTGCGGTTTCGGCCACGTCCCTGCGGCTGTCCGGCTGTCTCGGGCGGGCTCTTTGGCAGGCGGCGGCTCGGGCATCGCTTCTGGGGGGCTTTGGTGGTGGTGTTTGTAGTGATTTGTGTGTTCCGGGAGGTGCGGGACGGTGGGGCTTTTTGGTGGGGCGGTGTGGAGGCGCTCGTTTGTGAGGGGGCGTCCTGCCTGGCTCGGGTGGCTACATATGGCTCTACATAGTTCTTCGGATGTGGCGGGGGAGGGCGGAGCGTACGGTTCCGGCATGCTGCAGGGAGAGACCGGTGCGGTCGGAGTCGCCGATGCGACGGTGACGCGGACCGTGCTGGCGGCGATGGACGGCGGCGGCGACCGGACGGCGGTCGCCGCGCGGGGGCGGGAGCTCGGCCGCGCGCGGTTCGCCGAGGCGGTCCCGGCCGCGGCGCGGGGACTGCGGTGGCACGGGGTGCGCGGCGGCGATGTCGGCGCGATCCATCTGGCGGACCCCTGCGACCTCGCGCTCGCCGTGCACGCGGTCGGCGCGGCCGGTGCCGTGCCCGCGCCGCTGCCGCCGGGCGCGTCGGCGGCGGAGCTTGCCGTGATGATGAACGAGGCGGGCGCGCGGTTCCTGCTGACGGGGGAGGAGACCGCCGCGAGGTCGATGGCCGCGGCGGACGACTCGTACGTGCGGCAGGTCTTCGCGTTCGGGGATGTTCCGGGCACCACCCCGTTCGATCGTCTGCTGGAGACGGGCGCCGGTCAAGGTGAGGCGCCGTCCCCGGATCCGCTGCGCGACGCGGCCCTGCGGCTCACCGGCCCGCGCGAGGACGTCACCCACGCCGACCGGCTCGCGGACCTCTACCGGCTGGGCGGCGCCGTCGCGCTGGGGGAGGACGACGTCCTCGTCTGCTGCGGTGCGGACGTGCCGGTGCGGACGTGGGTCGGGCTCATCGACCTGTGCCTCGTCCAGGGGGCGGCGTTCGCCGGGGTGCCGGAGCCGGGCGCCCGGGACCTGCTGGAAGCGCTTCTCCGGTATGAGGCGACCGCCGTGGTCGTCGGTCCCGCGAAGCTGCGGGCGCTGGCCTTCGACCACGGCGCGGTGTCGATGCCGGGCGTCCAGGTTCTGGTGGCGGGAGAGCCGTCCCCGGAGGCCGCGCACGCCTGCCGGAGCAGGCACGGCTGGACGGTGTCGCCGCTCTGCTGAGGGCCCCGGAATGCAGCGTGCCGCCTTCCCGTGCAGGCGCTCACGGGAAGGCGGCACGCAGGTCCGCGGGAATGGTCAGGCGGGCCGGGGGATGGACTTGTGCTCCAGGTAGGCGTTCAGGCCCTCGGGGCCGAGCTCGCGGCCGAGCCCGCTGTTCTTGAAGCCGCCGAACGGGGTGTTGGGGTCGAGGCTGTAGAGGTTCACGCCGCAGCTGCCGGTGCGGATGCGGCGGGCGACCTCGACGCCGTGGTCGACGTCGCCGGTCCAGACCGAGCCGCCGAGGCCGTAGTCGCTGTCGTTGGCGATCCGGATCGCGTCCTCCTCGTCCTCGTAGGGGATCAGGACGAGCACCGGGCCGAAGATCTCCTCGCGGGCGATCCGCATGTCGTTGCGGACGCCGCCGAACACGGTCGGCGCGACGTACCAGCCGCGGTCGTGCGGCCGGTCCAGCCCGCCGGTGATGACCTTGGCGCCCTCGTCCTGGCCGATCCGGATGTAGTTCTCGACGCGCTCCTGCTGCCGCTTGGCGACGAGCGGGCCGATCTCGCTGGAGTAGTCGGACGGGTCGCCGACGGTGAGGCCGCCGACCATGGCCGCCAGGGCGTCGGCGACCTCGTCGTAGCGGCGGCGGGACGCGAGGATGCGGGTCTGCGCGGCGCACGCCTCGCCGTTGTTCATCAGCGAGGCCATCTTGAAGCCCTCGACGGTGGACGCGAGGTCGGCGTCGTCCAGCACGATCGCGGCGGACTTGCCGCCGAGTTCGAGGGTGACGCGCTTGAGCTGCTCGCCGCAGACCGCGCCGATCCGGCGTCCGGCGGCGGTGGAGCCGGTGAAGGACACCTTGTCGACGCCGGGGTGCGCGACCAGGTAGGCGCCGACCTCGCGGCCCGCCGGGACGATGTTGACGACGCCGTCCGGGATGCCCGCCTCCTTGATCCACTCGGCCAGCAGGTAGCTGTCGAGCGGGGTCTCGGGGGACGGCTTGGCGACGACGGTGCAGCCGGCGATCAGCGCGGGCGCGAGCTTGAGCATCAGCGTGAACTGGGGCACGTTCCACGGGACGATCGCGGCGACGACGCCGACCGGCTCGCGGGTGACGGTGACGGGCCCGAGCATGCCGGGCCGCTCCTCCTCCCAGGCGTAGGTGCCGGCGAGGTCGACGTAGTACTGCAGCACCATCTGCGGGATCGCGGCCTGCCCGAACACCGAGAACAGGATCGGCGAGCCCATCTCGGCGGTGACGAGGTCGGCCATCTGCTGCTGCCGCTCGGCGTAGATCGCCGACAGCCTGCCGACCTTCTCGGCGCGCTCGGCGGGGGTCATCCGCGGCCAGGGGCCCTGGTCGAAGGCGCGCCGGGCGGCGGCGACCGCGGCGTCCATGTCGGCCTCGGTGCCGTCGGGCACGCGCCCGATGACCTCCTCGGTGTGCGGGGAGATGACCTCGATGGTGCCGGTGCCGGCCGGTGCCGTCCACTCGCCGCCGATGAACAGCCGATCGTGCTCGCGCATGCTGAAGTGCCTCCTGCCGGGGGTCCGCGGAGAGTCGGAGCGCATCCGGTGACCGAATGCTTGCTTGGCTCAGCATTGCACGCGGTCGAGGGGGGTTGGCAAGAGAAATGAGACTAGAGTCTCATCCGGCGAGCAGATGGGCGTTGGGCTCGCGCGCCGCACCGGCCAGCTCCGGCAGTTCGACCAGCTCCACGCCCGCCGCCGCCAGGATCTCCGCGCCCGTGCCCTCGACGAACAGCGACGGCTCCCGCCACGCGAACACCACCCGCCGCGCGCCCGCCGCGACGATCAGCTCCGCGCACGGGCGCGGCCGCGACGCGCGGTTCCCGCACGGCTCCAGCGAGCTGTAGACGGTCGCGCCGCGCAGCACCCCGCCGGACTTGGCGATCGCCGCCTCCTCCGCGTGGTCGTGCGGGTCGCCCTCCCGCGAGTGCCCGCGCGCGATCTCCCGGCCGTCCGCGCCGACGATCACCGCGCCCACCGAGAACGCCGTCTTCGACGGCGGGCACAGCGTCGCCAGGTCGCAGGCCAGCGCCAGCCACCCGGCGTCGTCCATGATCGCGTCAGCCACGCTCGCCTCCCGCCAGGTACCGCAGCAGCGCCAGGTCGCCGATCCGGGTGATCTCCTCCAGCCGCATCGGGCGCTCCGGCGACTGCGGGAACACCCCCGACCGGACGAACCGCGGCGCCGACGGGTCGCCGATGAAGAACGGCGCCACGACCAGCTGCAGCTCGTCGACCAGCCCCGACGTCAGGAACAGGGTGTGGACCGCGCCGCCGCCCTCCACCATCAGCCGCCGCACGCCGCGCGCCGCCAGGTCGGCCAGCACCGCCGCGAGCTCCGGCGGCTCGCCCGCGTCGACCACCTCGCCCGCCCCGTCCAGCCGCGCCGCCAGCTCCGCGGCCATGCCCGACGGCGCGTACACGAGCTTCGGCGACTCGCCCGTGGTGAAGAACCGCGCCCCGGGATCCAGGTCGCCGCTCCAGGTCAGCGTCACCTTGGTGAGGTCGGGCGGCAGCCCGCGCTCGGCGCGCCGCTCCCGCCGCGCCTGCGAGCGGATCAGCAGCTTCGGGTCGTCGGCCCGGACGGTCCCGGCGCCGACGAGGATCGCGTCGCAGGTCGCGCGCACCGCGTCGACCCGGTCGAAGTCCGCGGCGCTGGACAGCCGCAGCCGCTCCGGCGCCGCGTCGTCGATGTACCCGTCCACCGACATCGCGCAGCTCAGCAGCACGTAAGGACGATCACTCACCCGCCCAGACTAGGGCGTGCCCGCGGGCTCTCCGTCCGCGCGCCGGGCGGCGAGGCGCTCGGCGAGGACGAGCGCGGTGCGACGCCCGGGCGCATCGCCGAGGACGGCCTCGACCAGCGTCCCGGCCTCGCCGTCCAGCCCCAGTTCGAGCAGCGCTTCGGCGAGGTCGACGCGCGGGTCGAACAGCGACGCCAGCCTGAGCCCCGTGTAGCCGAGCCGGACGGTCCCGTGCACGCTCACCGCGGTGCGCAGCCATTGCGCGGCTTCGTCCGTCCTGCCCTGGCCGAGCATCGACCGGCCCAGCCAGTAGGCCGCCTCGTTGAGGGCCGGCTCCCGTTCCCGCGCCTCGAAGGCGATCCGCAGGAGCGGTTCGGCCTGCCCGTGCGCGCCGCGCCGGACCATCGCGCGTCCCGCGAGCCAGCCGCAGAACGGATGGCCGTTTCCGGCCGCGACCGCCCACATGCGCTCGGCCTCGTACGGGTCGCCGTACTCGTCGGATTCGGAGCCCGCCCACCAGGCGGCCTTGCCGTGGCCGAGGCGCGCGGCGCGGCGCAGCCACTTCCCGGCGCCGAACTCGTCGTCGGTGCGCAGGCACAGGCTCCCGACGCGCTCGATCAGGGCGACGTCGGAGTTGTCCGGTTCCGGTTTCGTGTGAGCGTGTCCGGCCGCGGGGAGCAACGCGGCCAGGACCACGGAATTCACCGCACCGCAGTCGGCGAGCACGTCGCCCAGCGTCGCCGCCGCAGCGGAGTCCCCGGCGTCGGCGGCGGCCCGGAGCGCGGCGATCGCCTCGTCCGACCGGTCAGGCACGGGGTCCTCGTCCCGGTACTTCTCGACGAGCCGCAGCCCGTCCTCGAAGTCCTTCGGCTCGACGAGGCCGCCGGCCTGCTCGCCGTACGCGCGGTACCGGCGTTCGGCCTCGTCCAGCCGCCGCCGCTTCAGCATCAGGACCGCCAGGCTCCACTGCGCCTCCGCGTCGCCCGCGTCCGCCGCCTCGCGCAACCGCGCTTCGGCGCCGGTGAAGTCGGCGTGCTCGCGCAGCATCAGCCCGAGGACGTAGAGCAGGCGGCTCTCGCCGGGGAACCGCCGCGTGCCCTCGTCCAGGACGCGGCGCGCCTCGTCCCACCGGCCGAGGTCGTCCAGCAGGAACGCCTCGGCGATGAGCGCACTGGACGCCCCGGCGCCGGCCGCGCGGTCGAAAAGGGCCAGCGCCTCGTCCAGCAGGTCGGGGAACCTCCCGAACGAGCCGGTGCACTCCGTCAGGGACTCGACGGTGTCGAGGGCCGCTTTCGGGTCTTCGTCCTGCTCCGCCGCCGCGATGCCCTCCGCGACGCCTTGCAGAAGAGCGGTGATGTCTTCGTGCTCCTCCAGCGCGTCGGCGGCCACGTCGTCGCCTTCGTCCGCCGCCTCGCGCAGCACGGGAAGCGCGTCCTGCGGACGGCCGCGCCGCGCCGTCAGCATCGCCCCGTTGGTCTTGCACTCCAGGCTGCCCAGCGCCGCGCCCGCCGCGTACCACTGCTCGGCGCCGTCCAGGTCACCGGACTTCTCCAGCAGCGTCGCCAGCCCGAACGCGCATCCGCCGTCGGTCCGCGCGGCGGTCCGGTACCAGCGCTCGGCGTCCTCGTAGAGGCCGCGGTCGCGCATCGCGATGCCGAGCGTCCGCGCCGCGACCGCGTCCCCGCCCCGCGCGTCCGCCTCCAGCAGCGCCACCGCCGCGTCGTCGAGGTACCCGTCGGCCGGCACCGCACGGCCCGGCCGCGGCGAAGAATGATCACTCACCGGCCCAGCGTAGAGCGGTCCCGGCCCTGCTGAACCAGCACGCGAGCGCGCTATCTGACCGGTGGGGCGAGGCCGAAGGCAAAGCCCCACCGGGAAGCTCGCGAAGCGAGGTCGCGCTCGCCCAAGACCGGTCAAGGGCCGAGCCGCCAGGCGAGGTCTTTGGACCGGGATTGCAGCTAACACGGCGTTTCTGTGCCGGATGTGTCGGAGGTGGTGCCTATGGTTGCTGCGACATGCGAATCCTGCACACCTCCGACTGGCATCTCGGCAGATCTTTCCACCGCGAGGACCTGCTGGCCGCGCAGGCGGCGTTCGTCGACGACCTCGTCGCGACCGTGCGAGAGCAGCGGGTCGACTGTGTGCTCGTCTCCGGCGACGTGTACGACCGGGCGCTGCCCGCGGTCGACGCGGTGCGGCTGTGCGACGAGGCGCTCGCCCGGCTCGCCGAGCTGACGCGGGTCGTGCTCATCGCCGGCAACCACGACTCGGCGCGCCGGCTCGGCTTCGGCTCGGCGCTGATGGACGGGGCGGGCGTGCACGTCCGCACCGACTTCGCGCGGGTCGGCGATCCCGTCGTCGTCGGCGACGCCGCGATCTACGGCATCCCGTACCTGGAGCCCGAGCTCGTCCGGCATCCCTGGGAGCTGGACGAGCGCAGCCACGCCGCCGCGCTCACCGAGGCGATGCGGCGGGTCCGCGCGGACGCGGCGGAGCGTCCGGGCCTGCGCTCGGTCGTGCTCGCGCACGCCTTCGTGACCGGCGGGGAGAGCAGCGAGAGCGAGCGCGACATCTCGGTCGGCGGTTCGGCGCAGGTGTCGGCATCGGTGTTCGACGGCGTCGACTACGCGGCGCTCGGGCATCTGCACGGCCGCTGGGCCATCACCGACCGCGTGCGCTATTCGGGGTCGCCGCTGGCGTACTCGTTCTCCGAGGAGCACCACGTCAAGGGTTCGTGGCTCATCGACCTGCGCGAGGACGGCGTCGAGGCGGAGTTCGTGGAGGCGCCCGTCCCGCGGCGTATCGCGCGCGTCCGGGGCCGCATCGACGACCTGCTCAGCGGCGCGGAGTTCGAGAAGTACGAGGACCGCTGGCTGCAGGTCACGCTGACCGATCCGCGCCGCCCGTCGTCGGCGATGGAACGGCTGCGCCGCCGGTTCCCGCATGCGCTCGTCCTCGGCTACGACCCGGAGGGCGGCGGCACCGACAATGCGCGGACGTGGACCGAGCGAGTCCGCGAGCGGTCGGAACTCGACATCGCCGGCGATTTCGTCGCGGAGGTGACCGACGGCCCCGCGACCGGTGAGGAGCGCGCGCTGCTGCACGAGGCGTTCGAGCACTGCCGCCGGAAGGAGGCGCTCGCGTGAGGCTCCACAGGCTGGAGGTCGCCGCGTTCGGCCCGTTCTCCGGGACGGAGGAGATCGACTTCGACGCGCTGTCGGACGCCGGGCTGTTCCTCATCCAGGGCCGGACGGGCGCCGGCAAGACGAGCATCCTGGACGCGGTGTGCTTCGCGCTGTACGGGCAGGTCCCGGGCGTGCGGAACGCGGTGAAGGGCCTGCGCAGCGACCATGCGGCGCCCGGCACGGGCCCGCGCGTGGTGCTGGAGACGACGATCCGGGGCCGTCGGCTGCGGGTCACGCGGTCGCCGGCGTGGGAGCGGCCGAAGCTGCGCGGGTCCGGCACGACGACCGAGCACGCCAAGGTGATCCTGGAGGAGTTCGAGCGCGGCGGCTGGACGGGTCTCACCACCCGGCTGGACGAGGCGGGCGACCTGATCTCGCGGCTGCTCGGGATGAGCGCCGCGCAGTTCTGCCAGGTCGCGCTGCTGCCGCAGGGCGAGTTCGCGGGCTTCCTGCGCGCGGGCGCGGACGAGCGCCGCAAGGTGCTGGAGCGGCTGTTCGCGACCGAGGTGTTCACCCAGGTGGAGAAGTGGCTCGCCGACCGGCGCGCCGCGGCGGGCCGGGACGCCGCCGAGCTGGCCGCCGCCGCGACCTCGATCGCGGACCGGGTCGCGGAGGCGACGGGCGCCGCACCGCCGCGCGGCGAGCGGGCGGCGGTGCCGGCGCCGCGCCGCGGCGAGCAGGTGCCGGAGCCGGCCGCGGACGTGGAGGTGCTGCCCGCGTGGGCGGCCGAGCTGGCGGGCGGGCACGCCGACGTCCGCGCCGCCGCCGAGGAGCTGCGTGCCGAGGCGGACGCGGCGGTGCAGGCGGCGCGGGATGCGCTGGAGGCCGGCCGGGAGGTGGCGGAACGGCGCAGGCGGCACGCCGACGCCCTGGCACGCCGTGACGCGCTGGCCGCGCGCGCGGAGGAGCGGTCGCGGCTGGCGTCCGCGCTCGACGCCGCCGCACGCGCCGACCGCGTCGTCCCGCTGGTACGCGCCGTGCAGGACAGGCACGCGCGCGCGGGGCAGACGCGCCGCTGGGCCGAGGAGACCCGTTCCCGGGTCGCGGCGCTGCTCCCGCCCAACGCGTCGGAGGACGTGCTGGCGAAGGCAGAGCGCGCGCGCCGCGACGAGATGGCGAAGCTGGCGGACCGCCGGCAGGAGGCGGCGCGCCTCGGCGAACTGGAGGCCGAGCGGGCGGAGCTGGCCCGCGAACTGGAGCGCCTTGAGCCGGAGGAGGCGCGGATCGCCGCGGCCCTCGCCGACCTGCCCGGCATCGTGGCGCGGCGCCGTGCCGAGCTGGACGAGGCCAACATCGCCGCGGCCGGACGTCCGGGCGCCGAGGCCGCGGTGGCCGACGCGCGGCGGCGGCTCGACGCGGCGCACCGCCGCGACCAGGTCGGGCACCTGCTCGACGAGGCGGAGGCCGCCCACCGCGACGCGGTCGACGCCGCGCAGGACGCCCGGCAGCACGTCCTCGACCTGCGGCAGGCGCGGCTCGACGGGATGGCGGCCGTCCTCGCCGAGGAGCTGAAGGACGGCGAGCCCTGCCGGGTCTGCGGGTCCACCGAGCACCCCGCCCCGGTCACCTCGCTCGCGCTGATCCCGACGGAGGAGCAGGTCGACGAGGCGCAGGCCGCCGCCGACCGCGTCCAGGAGAGCCGGGAGGACGCGGCGCGCCAGGTCGAGGCGCTGCGCACCGAGCGCGACGGGCTGCTGGAGACCGTCGGCGAGGCGGCCGCCGAGGCCCTCGCCGGCGAGCTGGACGAGGCGGAGGCACTGCTCGCCGCGGCGACGGCGCGCGCAGCGGAGGCCGACCGGCTGGAGAGCGCCCTGCACCGCGACGAGCAGGAGCTCGAACGGGTCCGCGACGCGCGCGACGGCAACGTCCGGGCGCTCACCGCGAACCGCACCCGGCGCGCGGAGCTCGACGCCGAGGAGAAGCGGCTGCGCGCTGCGCTGGACGAGGCGCGCGGCACCGACCCGACCCTGGAGGCGCGCATCGACCGGCTCGGCCGCGAGGCCGGCGCGCTCGCCGAGGCGATGGACGCGCTCCGCGAGGCCGACCGCGCCGCCGACGAACTCGCCGCCGCCCGCGCGCGCGCCAAGGCCACCGCCGAGGAGGAGGGCTTCCGCACGCCGGACGAGGTGCTCGCCGCCGCGATGCCGGACGAGGACCAGGCCGGCCTGCGCGACAGGCTCCGCCGGTTCGACGACGAGGAGGCCCTCGTCCGCGACCTGCTCGCCGACCGGGCACTGGCCGAGGCCGCCGCCGGGCCCGCCCCCGGCCTGGACGCGCTGGAGTCGGCGCTGGCGCTCGCCGAGGACGCCCGCGCCGGCGCCGCGTCCGCCGCCGACCGGGCCCGGCACCGCTGCGAACGCCTCGCGCGGCTGCGCGCGGACCTCGCCGCCGCCGTCGGCGCCTGGCATCCGGCCGCGGAGCGGTACCGGGTCGCCGAGCGGCTCGCCGGGCTGGCGTCCGGCAAGCACGCCGCGAACCGGCGCTCGATGTCGCTGTCGGCGTACGTGCTGGCCGCGCGGCTCGAGCAGGTCGTGGCCGCCACGAACGAGCGGCTCGGCCGGATGTCGGGCGGCCGGTACGCGCTCGTGCACACCACCGACAAGGCGGCGGGCGACCGCAGCCACGGCGCGGGCGGGCTCGGGCTGCGCGTCGCCGACGCGTGGACGGGCCTGGAGCGCGACCCGGTGACGCTGTCGGGCGGCGAGTCGTTCATCAGCTCGCTGTCGCTGGCGCTCGGCCTCGCCGACGTCGTCACCGCGGAGGCGGGCGGCGCGGAGATCGGCACGCTGTTCGTCGACGAGGGCTTCGGCACCCTCGACGAGGACACCCTCGACGAGGTGATGGACGTGCTGGACGGACTGCGCGACGGCGGCCGCGCGGTCGGCATCGTCAGCCACGTCGCGGAGCTGCGCGCCCGGATCCCGGCGCAGCTCCGCGTCACCAAGGAGCGCACCGGCTCCACCGCCCGCATCGTGGTCTGAGCGGGCGGTTCCGCGGCGCGCCGGTCAGGGTTTGCGGCCGACCCCCGCCACCAGCCAGCCCGTCGCGGGCTCGTGCGGGCGGTCGGGGCGCCATTCGGGCGCCGGGACGAGGCCGGGCTCGACCAGCTCCAGGCCGTCGAAGAAGGCGGTGATCCGGGACCGGGGCCGGGCGGTGAACACCAGGCCGTTCTCGGCGACGATCCGGTCCTGCAGGGCGCGCTCCTGCGGGGTCATCGCGTCGCCGGTGAAGTCGCAGATCGCCAGGTGGGAGCCCGGCGCCATCGCCTCGGTGAACGCGCGGACGACGCCGTCCGGGTCCTCCTCGTCGAGGATCGCGTCGAGCGTCGCGGTCATCAGCACGCCGATCGGGCGGCGCAGGTCGATGAGCGCGGTGACCTCGGGGTCGGCGAGGACCGCGTGCGGTTTGCGGGCGTCGCCGTGCACGGCCGCGGCGTTCGGCACCGCGTGCAGCAGCGCCTGGTAGTGGACGACGGCGACGCGGTCGATGTCGACGTACACGACCCGGCCGTCGGGGTCGCGGGCGTGCACGACCTCGTGCACGTTGCCCTTGCCGGGCAGGCCGCAGCCGACGTCGAGGAACTGCCGGACGCCCGCGTCCAGCATGTGGCGGACGGCGCGGCGCAGGAACTTGCGGTTCTCGCGGGGGAGCAGGCGGGCGGCCCGGAACGAGCCGAACACCTCGATGGCGATCTCGCGGTCGGCGCAGTAGTTGTCCTTGCCGCCGAGCGAGTAGTCGTAGATGCGGTTGAGGGCGGCGCCCGTGGAGCCGCGGCGGGAGGGCGGGGGGTAGGTCATGGTGTCCCCTCGACTGGGAGCGGGGGTGGGTCGAGGAGGCTCCAGTCTAATGGATCGTGATCACCGTGCGCACGTCCTCCATCGCGGAAAGCCACCATCGATGCCCGGTTTCTCGGCCGGGTCCAGGCCCGGGGCCGGGACCCGGCCGCGGCTCAGCGGGCGATGAAGTCCAGGATCACGTTGTGCACGTGGTGGCTCTTGTCGGCGCCGCGGAACTCGACCTCGTAGCAGATCGTCCCGACGTTGATCGCGATCGAGCCGGAGGAGAAGTACGGCCCCGCCCACGACTTGTTGCTGACCACGCTGACCGAGGTGATCTTGGAGTAGGGGATGCTGGTGATCGCGTACTTCTTGCCCGCGAAGCTCTTGTCCTGGATGATCACCCGCCGGTTCGTGAGCCCGACGAACCCGGTGCCGGTGCCGATCGCGTCGTACACCGCGATGACCTGCTCGCCGGGCAGCAGCCCGCTCTCGATCTGCTTGAGCTGGCCCGACCTGTCGTGCTCGACGCCGTCGCCCATGTCCGTCCTCCGTGCTCGTGGGTGGTCCGACACGTTTCGACGAGTAGGGGCCCCCGTCCGTTCCCGCCCGCGCGTGACAGGACGGCGCCGCGGGCCTTACGATCGCGTGCGGCTCACAGCCGCCACGGCCCCCCGGAGGTACCAGTGCGCGTCGGAACCGCCATCGTCCTCATCTGGCTGGTCATCGGCGCCATCGCCGCCGGCCAGCGGCACTACTACGACGACCGCAAGGCCAGCTGCGCCAAGGTCGGCACGATCGCGGTCACGATCCTCGCGGGGCCGCTCAACTACGTCGGCGTGAACCCGAAGGTGCACTGCAAGACGCCCCAGCCGAGCAAGTGACCGCGGCCGGGTGAGCGGCCGCCCGTTTTGACCGGACCGGGCCCTGCCTTTGCGCGGGACGGGGAACGTGCACCGGCATGGGCGAGTGGTTCTCCCGGGAGATCGCCGGCACCGGGCGGCTCCGGCTGTTCTGCTTCTTCGTGGCGTTCATCGCCGCGTTCCTGTTCATCCGGTTCAGCGTCCGGATGATCCGGCGCGGGGTGCGGTGGTGGCCGGGGAACGTCGCGCCCGGCGGCCGGCACGTCCACCATGTCGTGTTCGGGCTGGTGTTCATGTGCGTCGGCGGGGTCGGCGGCCTCGCGGTGACCGACGGCTCGTCCCGGTGGGCGGCGGCGTCCGCGGCCCTGTTCGGGGTGGGGATGGCGCTGGTCCTGGACGAGTTCGCGCTCGTCCTGCACCTGAAGGACGTCTACTGGACCGAGCAGGGGCGGCTGTCGGTCGAGGTCGTGTTCGTGGCGGTGGCGCTGTGCGGGCTCATGCTGCTCGGGCTGCGCCCGCTGGGCGCGGACGCGTTCGTCAGCGAGAAGGACACCGGCGGCGGATGGGGCCTGGCGGCCGTGCTGCTGATCGACCTCGGCCTCGCGGTGGTCGCCCTGCTGAAGGGCAAGATGTGGACGGGGCTGATCGGGCTGTTCATCGGGATCGTGGCGCTGGTCGGCGCGATCCGGCTGGCGCGTCCGGGGTCGCTCTGGGCGCGGCGTCGCTACCGGCCGGGCTCGCGCAAGGAGCGCCGGGCGCTGGCGCGGGAACGCCGGTACCGGCGGCCGGTGCAGCGGCTCGCGGGCGCCGTGGGCGACTGGATCGCGGGCCGCCCCTCGATCCGGGGGTGAGGGCCGCTAGCCGGGCGGCCGGTTCAGGACGGCGGGCGCGGTCCTCCTCGGGTCCAGCGGGATGCAGCCGATGCTGCGGCCCTGGTCGTCCAGGAGCCGGCCCACCCGCTTGACCCATTTCAGCGTCACCGACTGCTCGACGATCTGGATCTCGGGGAACAGCGAGACGAGCCGGGCCTGGTACGCCGCGAGCTCGTTCATGCCGTGCACCCAGACGTTGACCATGAGGTTGGCGCGGCCGACGACCGAGCAGACCATGCGGGCCTCGCGCATCGTCGCGATCCGGTCGGCGACGGCCTGCAGCCGCGGCGGCGGGACGTTCAGCCACAGCATCCCCGTCACCCGCCATCCGGCGAGCCAGTGCGCGGCCTCGCAGCGCAGCACCGCCCGGCCGCTGGCCAGCATCCCGGTCACCGCCCGCCGCACCCGCGCCTCCGACATGCCGAGCTCGGCGGCGAGCGCGGCGTGCGGGCGGCGGCCGTCGGGGGAGAGCGCGACCACCACCGCCACCTCGTCGGGGCGCAGCGGCCCGGGCTCGTTCCCGGACCCGGATCCGCCGCCGCGCTCCAGGTCGCGGCGCTGGTCCTGGCTGAGCGAGTCCAGCCGCCACCGGCTCGCCTCGCGGTGCAGGCGGTGGCTGAGGTGGGTGCGGGTGAAGGTGACGCCGTCGATCGCGCCGAGCCGGTCCAGGACGTACTCGCTGACGGCGGCGACGCTCATCGCGCTGACGGTCAGCAGCAGGTCGCGGTTGCCGGTGGTGTGCTCCACGCTGCCCGCGCACGGGTCGGTGGCGATCTCCGCGGCGATGCGCTGGTTCGCGCCGGGCAGGCAGCCGACCTCCACCAGCGCGAACGCGCCGTAGTCCAGCTGCGACGGGCCCGCCGAGGAGGTCACCCACGCCTCGCCGGACGCGCTGAGCCGCGCCCAGCGGCGCGACAGCGTCGCGGCGTCGACGCCGAGCGGGCGGGCGAGCCGCGCCCAGGACGCGCGCGGGTCGTGCTGCAGCGCGTTGACCAGCGCGAGGTCGAGTTCATCCATCTGCCGGTTCCGTGCAGGCAGGGGGGTGTTCGCGCGGCATTCGTGCAATCTACTCGATATTTCGCGCCCGACCCGATCCTGGTCTGCACCGCTCCCATCGTCCTCTTCGCCCCCCGGGAGAAGTCCATGGTCCGTTCCCGCTCCGCCGTCCCGGCCGCCGCGCTGGCCGCCGCGGCGGCCCTGCTCGCCGCCGGCTGCACCACCTCGTCGGGCCCGTCCGGGGGCGGCGGAGGCCCGTTCCGGTACGCGGTGACCTCCGACGCCAACACCTTCGACCCGGCGCTCGGCACCGCCGCCACCGACTACTCCTTCGCCCGCATGCAGTTCGGCAACCTCGTCTACCGGGACGCCGACCAGTCGGTCGTCCCCGGGCTGGCGGAGAAGTGGACCGCGAAGCCGGACTCGGCGACCTTCACCCTCCGCGACGGCCTGACCTGCTCGGACGGCAAGCCGCTGAGCGCCACGGATGTCGCCGCGTCGCTGCGCCGGTGGGCCGACCCGAAGACCGGCGCCGCCGGGACGGGGCTGGCGTTCGGCCCCGGCGCGAAGGTCACCGTGGCGTCCGACGACGCGGCCCGCACGGTCACCGTCAAGCTGGCGAAGCCGTGGTCGGACCTGGTGCCCGCCATGTCGATGACCAACGCGGGCATCGTCTGCCCGCCGGGGCTCAAGGACCCCAAGGCGCTCGGCCAGGGACCGGTCAAGGGCGCGGGCACCGGCCCTTACACGCTGACGGACGCGCAGCGCGGCCGGCAGTACACCTTCGAGCTCCGCGACGGCTACAACGCGTTCGCCGCCTACCGGAAGGCGAAGGCGCCCGCCGGTGAGCGCCCGTCCACGGTGCGGCTGTCGATCGTGTCGAACGAGAGCACCGCGGCCAACCAGCTCAGCACCGGCGAGCTGGACTACGCGGCGTTCACCGGCCCCGACGCGGCGCGGTTCGCCGGCGGCGGCCACCACGTCCACGTCCAGCCGCTGCTGCGGATGTTCGCCGTGTTCAACGAGCGCAAGGGGCACCCCGGCGCCGATCCGGGGTTCCGCAAGGCGGTCGCGCAGGCCCTCGACCCCGCCGCCTTCAACAAGGTCTACGGCGGCAAGGGCGAGGTGATGAAGAGCTGGAGCGACAGCACCAGCCAGTGCGCGAACACCGACGGCTCCATCGTCACCAAGACCGACCAGGCGGCGGCGAAGAAGGCGCTGAACGGCGCCTCCATCAAGCTCAGCGGGACGAACGGGGTCGCCGGCGGGTCCGGCAACACCTACGTGCAGGAGGCCCTGCGCGCCGCCGGCGCCAAGGTCGCCCTGCGCAACGTCGACAACGCCACCTGGGCGTCCGACGTCCTGGCCAACAAGGGCGACTGGGACGTCACCGTGATGGCGCACCTGAACTTCCAGGGGACGCTCACCGCCGGCGCGATCCTGCTCACCGGCCCGAACCCGCCCGAGGGCCGCAACTTCGGCGGGATCCGCAACGCCGGGTTCGACGCGGGGTTCGCCAAGGCGATGTCCACCACCGACGACGCCGGCAAGTGCGCCGCGTGGGGCGAGGCGCAGAAGGCCCTGCTGCAGCGGGACGACGTGGTGCCGCTGTCGACCGTGCCGGTCGCGTTCGTGCTCGGCAAGAACGCCGACGCGGTCGTCACCGCCGGTGCCGTCGACCCGACCTCGTTCCGGGTGAAGGGCTGATGACGGCCGCCGTGCAGGAGGCCCCGGCCCCGCCGCCGGTGAAGGCCGGAAGCCGCGTCCGGAACCCGTGGATCGGGTTCCTGCTGCGCCGCCTGGCCGGGCTCGCCGGCGTGCTCGCCGCCCTCGTCGTCGTGACGTTCCTGATGGTGCAGCTGATCCCGGGCGATCCGGCGCGCGCGCTGGCCGGGACGGACGCGACCGGCGCGCAGGTGGAGCGGTTCCGGCACGAGCTGGGCCTCGACCGGCCGCTGCCCGCGCAGTTCGGCTCGTACGTCTCCGGCCTTCTGCACGGCGACCTCGGGACGTCGTTCCAGACCCGCGAACCGGTCGCGGACGTGATCGGCGGGCGGCTGCCGTTCACCGCCGAGCTGGCGCTCCTGGCGATCGTCCTCGTCCTCGCTCTCGCGATACCGCTCGGGATGGCGGTGGCCGTCGCGACGCGCGGCGGGCGGCGGCGCCGGCTGGACGCGGCGTTCACCTTCGGGACCGGGCTGCTCGGCGCGACCCCCGAGTACGTGCTCGGGACGCTGCTCGTCCTGGTCTTCGCGATCACGCTGCGGCTGCTGCCCGCCGCCGGCGCGTCCAGCCTTTCGGCGCTGGTCCTGCCGGTGGTGGCGGTGGCGCTGCCGTCGACCTGCGTGCTGGCGCGGATCGTCCGGCGGGAGACCGCGGTGGTGCTGAACCAGGACTACATGCGCACCGCGCGGGGCCGCCGCCTCCCGCCGCTCGCCCTGTACGCGCGGCACGCGCTGCCGAACCTGCTGACCAGCACCCTCACCATGGGCGGGCTCATGCTCACCGCGATGCTCGGCGGCACGATCATCGTGGAGAGCGTGTTCGCCTGGCCCGGCCTCGGCAGCCGCGTCGTGCAGGCGATCATCAACCGCGACTACCCGGTCATCCAGGGCACCGTGCTGGTCCTCGGCATCCTCGCCGCCCTGCTCAACCTGCTCATCGACGTGCTGCTCGGGCTGCTCGACCCGCGCACGCTGACCGCGAGGAGCACCTCATGATCCGCTCGTCCCGGGGCCTGGCCGCCGGGCTCGCCGGGCTCGGCCTGATCGCCGTGCTCGCCGTCGCCGCCCCGCTGGTCTGGGGCGGGGACGCGGCGCACCTGTCCGGCGCGGCCCGCGAGGGCGCGTCCGGCGCGCACTGGCTCGGCACCGACGCGCTCGGCCGCGACGTGCTGGCCCGCACCCTCGTCGCCACCCGCCTCACCCTCGTCATGACGCTGTCCGCCACCGCGATCGCCGGGACGATCGGCATCCTGCTCGGCACCGCCGTGTGGGTCGCGGGCCCGCGCGTGCGGGAGGCGGGGCTGCGGCTCATCGACGTGATGGTGTCCTACCCGGCCGTCATCCTCGCGCTGGCGGTCGCGGCGATCCTCGGCGCGGGGACCGCCGCGGCCGTCGTCGCGATCGGCGTCGCGTGGAGCCCGGCGTTCGCGCGGCTCACCGCCAACCTCGCCGCCTCCGTCGCCGGCCGCGACTTCGTCGCCGCCGCGCGGCTGCTCGGCGTCCCGCCGCACCGGGTCCTCGTCCGGCACCTGCTGCCGAACATCGCCGAGCCGCTGCTGGTGCTGCTGTCGGTCGCGTTCGCCGGGACCCTGACGGCGCTGTCGGGACTGTCGTTCATCGGGCTCGGCGTGCAGGCGCCGTCCTACGACTGGGGCGCGCTGCTCAACACCGGCCTCGACGCGCTCTACACCAACCCGGCGGAGGCGCTCGGCCCGGCGGTCGCGATCACGCTGACCGGCGTGCTGGCGAGCTTCGTCGGCGACGGCCTCGCCGCGGGCGCCGACCCGCACCGCATCGGGATCTCCGGGCGGCTGAAGAAGGCGCCCGTCCCGGTCGCCGCGCCGGCCGCGGACGACGGCGAGGCGCTGCTCACGGTGGCCGGCCTGCGTGTCTCCGCCGGGGGCGTCGACCTGGTGGACGGCGTGTCGTTCACCGTCCGGCCCGGCGAGATCGTCGGCGTCGTCGGGGAGTCCGGCTCGGGCAAGAGCCTGACCGCGATGGCCGTCGCGCGGCTGCTGCCCGACACCGTCACCGCCGACGCCGGCGCGCTCCGGCTGGACGACCTGGACCTGCTCGCCGGCGCCGCGCCCGACCGGCTCGCGACCGAGATCGGCGTCGTCTACCAGGACCCGGCCGCGTCGTTCAACCCGGCGCTGCGCCTCGGCGGGCAGCTCACCGAGGTGCTGCGCCGGCACCGCGGACTCGACCGCCGCGCCGCCCGGACGAAGGCCGCCGAGGCGCTGGCGGCGGTCCGGATCACCCGGCCGGAGGCGCGGCTGCGCCGGCACCCGCACGAGCTGTCCGGGGGGATGCGCCAGCGCGCGATGATCGCGTCGGCGCTGCTCACCGGGCCGCGGCTGCTGATCGCCGACGAGCCGACCACGGCGCTCGACGTCACCGTGCAGGCCGAGATCCTCGACCTGCTCCGCGAGGCCAACCGCCGCGACGGCACCGCGATGCTGTTCATCTCGCACGACATCGGCGTCATCGCGTCGCTGTGCCACCGGGTCCTGGTCATGTACGCGGGGCGGATCGTCGAGGAGTTGCCGGTCGGCGACCTCGTCGCCGGACGCTCCCGCCACCCCTACACCCGGGCGCTGCTCGACGCTACGCCGCGCGTTGATGCCGAGGGCGACGGGGAGCTGACCACGATCCCCGGCCGTCCGCCCGCGCCCGCGGACCGCGCGGCCGGGTGCGCGTTCGCGTCCCGCTGCGCGCTCGCCATGCCGAAGTGCACCGAGGAACCGCCCGCCGCGATATCCCTGGGCGCCGACCACCGCGCGGCCTGCCACGCGCTCGACCAGAAGGTGGAGGAGAACGCCTCATGACCCTCCCCGCCGAGAAGGCCGCCGCCGCGGAACCGGCCGCGGGCAAGCTCGCCGCCGAGCACGTCACCGTCGTGTTCGGGCACGGGCGCCGCGCCGCCACCGTCCTGGACGATGTGAGCCTCGCCGTCCCCGAGGGGACCACCGTCGGGCTCGTCGGCGAGTCCGGATCGGGCAAGTCGACGCTCGCCAAGGCCATGGTCGGGCTCGTCCGCCCCCGCTCGGGCCGCATCCTCCTTGACGGTGCGCAGGTCTCGGGCCTGCGCGGCGCCCGGCTCACCGCCGCCCGCCGCCGCGTCCAGCTGGTCTCGCAGGACCCGAACTCCTCCCTCGACCCCCGGATGCGGATCGGCCGCGCGCTCGCCGAGGCGATCGACCCGCGCCGCGCCGACCCCCGCGCGCACGCCGAGCAGATCGCCGCCGGGCTGGAGATGGTCGCGCTCGAACCGGACGCCGCGCGCCGCTACCCGCACGAGTTCTCCGGCGGGCAGCGGCAGCGGATCGCGATCGCCCGCGCGCTCGTCGCCCGCCCCGAGGTCATCGTCGCCGACGAGATCACCTCCGCGCTGGACTGCTCCGTCCAGGCCGAGGTGCTGAACCTGCTCGCCCGGCTGCGCGCCGAGCTGCGCCTCACGATGCTGTTCATCTCGCACGACCTCGCCGTCGTCCGGCACGTCAGCGACTCCGTCGCGGTCATGCACCGCGGCGTGATCGTCGAGCGCGGCGACATCTACGCCGCCCCCGCCCACCCCTACACCCGACGGCTGCTCGCGAGCGCGCCGTCGCTGCCGCCGAAGGAGACCAGGTGACCGGCCGCGCCGCGGAGCTGACCCGCGAGACCCTCAGCGATTACGGCGAGCACGCCGCCGGCCTGGGCGAGCTGTACCGCGACCTGCACGCCCATCCGGAGCCGTCCTGGCAGGAGCACCGCACCGCCGGGATCGTCGCCGCCCGGCTGCACGCCGCCGGGTTCAAGGTCACCGAGGGCGTCGGCGGCACCGGCCTCGCCGGCGTCCTGCGCAACGGGGACGGCCCGGTCGTGCTGCTGCGCGCCGACATGGACGCGCTGCCCGTCACCGAGCGGACCGGCCTGCCCTACGCCAGCGCCGTCCCCGGCGTCATGCACGCCTGCGGGCACGACGTGCACACCACCTGCCTGATCGCCGCCGCCGAGGCGCTCGCCCGGCGGACCGCGCTCTGGTCGGGGACGCTGCTGGCCGTCGCGCAGCCCGCCGAGGAGCTCGGCGAGGGCGCGCTCGCGATGGTGCGGGACCCGGCGTGGCGGGAGCTGCCGCGCCCGGACGCGGTGCTCGGCCAGCACGTCGGCCCGTTCCCCGCCGGGTCGATCATCCACCGGCCGGGGCTGATCATGTCCGCGGCGACGACCGTGGACGTGCGGATCTTCGGCCGGGGCGGGCACGGATCCTCGCCCGAGACCTGCGTCGACCCGATCGTCACCGCCGCGCACCTGGTCACCCGGCTGCAGACGATCGTGTCGCGGGAGGTGTCGCCGCGCGAGTCCGTCGTCGTCACCGCCGGGATGCTCCGCGCCGGCACGAAGGCCAACGTGATCCCGGACGAGGCGCACGTGGCGCTGAACTTCCGCACCCAGTCCCCGCGGGTCCGCGACCAGGTGCTCGCCGCGATCCGCCGCATCGCCGAGGCCGAGTGCGCCGCGTCCGGCTGCCCCCGGCCGCCCGAGCTGGCCGTCTCCGGCGACTTCCCGCTGACCGTGAACGACGCCGCGGCCGACGCCCGCGTGTCCGCCGTGCACGCCGAGCTGTTCGGCGCGGAGGCCGTGATCGAGCACGGTCCGCTGATGGGCAGCGAGGACTTCTCCGTCTTCGGCTTCGCCGAGCACAACGGCGGCACGGCCGTCCCGTCCGACTTCTGGTTCTTCGGCGGGACGTCGCCGCAGGCCTGGGCGGACGCGCCGGGGGAGAGCCCCGAGGAGAAGCTGGCGACGATCCCGGGCAACCACAGCTCGCAGTTCGCGCCCGACGCCGAGGCGTCCGTGCAGGCGGGCACGACGGCGCTCACCGGCGCGGCGCTGGCGTACCTGTCATGACGGCCGACCTCGTCCTGCGCGGCCGGATCATCACCATGGACGACGCCCGGCCCACCGCCGGCGCGCTGGCGGTGCGCGGCGACCGCGTCCTCGCCCTCGGCGACGACCTCGCCGAACTCGCCGGCCTGTGCGGCCCCGGTACCCGCGTCGTGGACGTGGACGGCTGTGTCCTGCCGGGATTCGTCGAGGCGCACGGCCATTTCCTGGGCGACGCGACCGTGCAGAGCCCCGCGCTGGTCGACATCCGGCCGGTCGTCCTGGACACCGCGGACGAAGTGCTCGCCGCGATCCGGGAAGCCGTCGCCACGCGTCCGGTGACGGTGTGCAACGGCTGGGAGCCGCTCCTGCAGAAAGGGCTACCGGAACCGACCCTTTCCTGGCTGGACGAGCTGGCACCCACCACTCCGCTGATCATCATGCACAATTCCGGTCACGCGGTGTTCTTCAATTCCGTGGCCATGCGCCAGGCCGGACTGACCCCGACCACACCGGATCCGCCCGGCGGGCGGTTCAGCCGCGACGCGGCCAGCGAACTGGCCGGCGCCGCGTACGAGCCCGCCGCGATCTCCATGGTCACGCGGCATCTGAGCGAGGGCGTCACCGACGTAGCGCCGGCCCTCCTGGCGGAGAGCGCGAGGGTGAACGCGCGCGGCGTGACGATGATGAGCGAAATGGCCTTCGACCCCCAGGCCCGGCCGCTGCTGGAGAACGTCCCGCTTACCACACGGCTCCGCCTCTATGAGGTGTCAACGTCCGCGCTGCGAAGCGATGCCGCACCCGGCATGGGCGACGACATGATCCGCCAGATCGGCATCAAAACGTGGGCGGACGGCTCGCCTTGGACGGGCAATCTCGCCGCGTCATTCCCGTACTTGTCGACCGGTGAACGTCATGCCCCGAATTACAGCGACGAAGAACTGCTGGAGATTTCGCGGGCCTATTACGCGGAGGGCTGGCAGCTCGCCTGCCACGCCAACGGCGACGACGCCGTCCAGCAGGTCCTCGACGTCTGGGAGGAGATGCTCGGCGGCCGGCGCGACGACCGGCGCCTGCGCATCGAGCACGCCAGCTCGATGCGGCCCGAGCAGTTCCGGCGCGCGCACGCGCTCGGCGTCACGTGCAGCCTCTTCCCCGACCACATCTACTACTGGGGCGAGGTGCTGGACGAGCTGTTCGGCCCGGACGTCGCCGGACGCTGGGCGCCGATCGGCACCGCCCTGAGCACCGGGATGCGCGTCTCGCTGCACAACGACTCGCCCGTCACCCCGGCGAACCCGCTGCACAACATCGCGGTCGCCGCGACCCGCACGTCCCGGCGGGGCCGCGCGTACGGGACAGCGGAGCGGATCGGGGTGCTGCAGGCCCTGCGGGCCCAGACGATCGACGCCGCCTGGCAGCTGCACGCCGACGACGTCACGGGGTCGCTAACGCCCGGCAAGTACGCCGACATCGCCGTGGTCTCCGCCGACCCCACGCGCATCCCGCCGGAGGAGATCGAGAACCTGACGGTCGACGCGACGTTCCTGGCCGGTCGCCAGGTCCACGGCGACCCCCTCGAATGAGGGCGGCCGGAGTAGATTGCGCGGCATGAGCGGGTACCGCACGACGACCGTCGCCGTCCCCGGCGGGGACCTCACCGTGGGCGTCTGGGGCGAGGGGACGCCGTCCGTGCTCGCCGTCCACGGCATCACCGGGTCGCACCTGGCGTGGGGGCCGGTCGCCGCCCGGTTCGCCGCCGCCGGCGGGACCCTCGCGGCCGTCGACCTGCGCGGACGGGGCCGCAGCGGCGAGCTGCCCGGGCCCTACGGCATGGCCGCGCACGCCCGTGACTGCGCGGCCGTCCTCGACGCGCTCGGCATGGATCGGGCGGTCGTCGCCGGGCACTCGATGGGCGGGTTCGTCTCGCTGGTCCTCGGCGACCTGCACCCGGAGCGGGTGGCGCGCATCCTGCTGGTCGACGGCGGCCCGCCGCTGCCCGTCGCGCCGGGCAGGACCCCGCAGGAGCAGGTCGCGGACACGATCGGCCCGGCCGCCGCGCGGCTGCGGATGCGGTTCGCCGACCTGGAGGCCAACCGCGACTTCTGGCGCGCGCATCCGGCCTTCACGGCCTGGACGCCCGCGATCGAGGACTACGTCGACTACGACATGACCGGCGAGGAGCCGGAGCTGCGCAGCCGGGTGTCGCTGGACGCGGTCACCGCCGACTCCGCCGACCTGCTCACCGGGGACGCGCTCGCCGGCGCCTGGCGGCGGCTGCGCCGGCCCACCGCGATGCTGCGCGCCGGGCGCGGCATGCTCGGCGGTCCCACGCCGCTGTACCCCGATCTCGCGCCGATCGCCGAGCGGATCCCGGTCCGCACGATCGACGACGCCAACCACTACACGATCGTGCTCGCCGACGCCCCGGCCGCCGAGGTCGCCGCGGCCCTGGCCGCATCCGGCTGACCCGTCCCGCCGCACCCCTGACATACCGACTGGTCGGTATTAGGCTCTCGGTGATCGCGGGCATCGCGGGGCCGACGCCGCGCCCCGCCGTCGAGGGAAGGTGCGAATGACGGAACTGCACGAGCTCAGCGCGCTCGACCAGGCCGCGGCGGTGCGGGCGGGCGAGGTCGCCCCCGCCGAGCTGGTCCGCCACTACCTGGCGCGCATCGAGCGCCTCAACGAACGCTACGGCGCCTTCGTCACCGTCACCGCGGACCGGGCGATCGCGCAGGCCGAGGCGCTGACCGGGGCCGCGGCGGCGGACGAGCACGCGGCACCGCTGGCCGGGGTGCCCACCGCGATCAAGGACCTGACGCCGACCGCCGGAATCCCGACCGCCTACGGCTCGCGGGCCTACGCGGACAACGTCCCCGAGCGGGACGCGCACGTCGTCGAGCTGCTGCGACGCGGCGGCATGATCAGCCTGGGCAAGACCAACACCCCCGAGTTCGGGCTCTGCTGCTACACCGACAACGACCTCATCGGCCCGGCGCGCAACCCGTGGGACCGCGCGCGGGGAGCCGGCGGCTCCAGCGGCGGCGCGGCGGCCGCCGTGGCGCTCGGCCTCGTGCCCGTCGCGCACGGCAGCGACGGCGGCGGCTCCATCCGGATCCCCGCGAGCTCCTGTGGCCTCTTCGGGCTCAAGACGTCCCGGGGCCGGATCAGCACCGGCCCGGACGGCGCCGACGTGAGCGGCCTCGCCGTCCAGGGCCCGCTGGCGCGCACCGTCCGGGACGCCGCCGCGATGCTCGACCTGATGGCCGTGCCGATGCCCGGCGACCCGCACTGGGCCCCGCACCTCCCGGACGGCGAGACCTTCCTCGGCCACGCCGGCCGCGAGCCCGGGCGGCTGCGCATCGGCCGCTACGCCGAGCCCGCCGCGCCCGGTGTCGACGTCGATCCGGCTTGCGTCGAAGCGTGGGAGCACGCGTCACGCGTGCTGGAAGGGCTCGGCCACGAGGTCGAGGACATCCCCACGCCGTTCGGTCCCGTGGTCTCCGATCTCTTCATCACCGTCTGGGGTGTGCAGTCGCTCGGGTACGCCGTCGCGGCGGACGCGGAGGAGTCGCTGCGCCCGGTGACCCGGTCCTGGCGCGCGTACGGCCGCGGCATCGACGGCGCCGCCTTCGCCGCCGCGATCGGCGGAATGCAGCGCGCCGCCCGCGCCTCCATCGAGGCGACGGCCCGCTACGACGCCGTCCTGACGCCCACGCTGGCCGCGCCGCCGCAGCCGGTCGAGTTCTTCGACGAGAAGGACACCGAGCCGCTCGACAACCTTCGCCGGCAGAGCGCGTTCAGCGCGTTCACCAGCGTCTACAACATGACCGGCCAGCCCGTCGCCAACCTGCCGCTGCACCGCGCCGAAGGCGGGCTGCCGGTCGGCGTGAGCCTTGTCGGCCGGCCCGCCGGGGAGGCCGCGCTCCTCGCGCTCTGCGCCCAGATCGAGGCGGCCGACCCGTGGATCGGTCACCGCCCGCCCGAGTGGTGAGCCCGCGGGCCTGACGCGTCCGCCGCGGGCCGTCAGACGGGCAGCCGCCCCCACACCTCGTCGAGCGCCAGCCGCAGGGCGCCGGTGAGGACGGTGTCCTCGGCGAGGCCGGAGAACTCCACGGCGGGCGGGGTGAGCGTCAGCCCCTCCAGGTGCCGGGTGATGGCCGTCAGCAGGACGGATCCGGCGCGGGCGACGCCGCCGCCGATCACGACGGCGTCCGGGGCGAGGACGAGCACGGCCGGGGCGATGGCGTGCGCGAAGGCCGCCGCCACCGCGTCGACGACCTCGACGGCCGCCTCGTCGCCGCCGGCGGCCGCGGTGAAGACGGCCGGCGCGTCGAGCCGCCCGCTCCGCAGGGCGCTCCCGGGACGGTCCCGGGCCGCCCGGCGCGCCCGCTCGGTGATCGCCTCGGCGCCGACGGCCCGCTCCAGGGGGCCGCGGCCGTCGCCGGTGTCCGGGAATTCGCCGGGCGGCCGGATGAAGCCGATCTCGCCCGCGGCCCCGGTGCCGCGGTGCAGGCGCCCGTCGATCACCACGCCCGCGCCGAGCCGCTCGCCCCACTGCACGGCGAGCAGGGTGCCCGCCCCGCTGCGCTCCCCGGCGACGGCCAGCGCCGCGAGGTTCGCGTCGTTCTCGACCCGGACCGGGCAGCCGAAGCGGCCGCGCAGGTGCTCCGACAGGTTCACCGCCGTCCAGCCCGGCACGCTGGGCGCCAGCAGGATCCGGCCGGACGCGGGGTCGACGATCCCGGGCGTGGCGACGACGACCGCGGCGATCTCGTCGGCGCCGAGCGCGGCCTCGGCGAGGGCCCGGCCGACCGCCTCGTCGACGACGCCCAGCAGCCGTCCGGCCCCGGTGTCGCCGACGGGGAGGCGGACCGCGGCGAGGCGGTGCGCGGCGAGGTCGTCAATGCCGGTGCTGACGGTGTGCGGGCCGACGTCCAGGCCGAGCACGGGGGCGGCGCGGCCGCGCAGCGAGACCCGGACCGCGGGGCGGCCGCCCTGCGGGGACGTCGCGGCCGGGTCGTGCTGCTGCAGCCACCCGGCTCCGACCAGGTCGTCCACGGCCTGGCCCACGGTGGGGCGGGTGAGGCCGGTCAGCCGGACCAGTTCGGCCAGCCGCACCGGCTCGGGCGCGCAGCCGCGGACCGCGCGCAGCACCGCGGCGGTGTTGAGGCGGCGCAGCACCGGGGTGCCGACCGCGCGTTCCTCTGCCATCGCCCCTCCGAAAGATCGTCCGGACCCCTTGACCGGACGGTCCCGCGCACTGATTATGAACTTCGTCCCGGTATTTCAAGGACTTTAACAAACCCCCGCGCGGTGGAGGTTCCGCCATGGTGTTGGGCCCGCGACCGGACAGACGACAGACGAGACCACGGGGAAGACGACACGCCGCCGGGGCTCGGCCCCGGGCGCTCCTCATCGCGATGGCGGCGGCACTGGTGGTGCCGTTCGCCGCGGCGGCGCCACCTGCGGCCGCCAAGACGGCTCCGGCGAAAGCGGCGCAGACAGGTCCCGCCGCTCAGGTGCTTGAGCGGATCCTCGGCCGGCAACGGGCCGCCCAGGTCACCCTGCAGACGATCGGCAAGGGCACCGGCGCCGACCGGTTCCGCATCTCCGGCTCCGGCGGCCGGCTGGTGATCGCCGGGACGTCCCCGGCCGTCCAGCTCACCGGCTTCGGCTGGTACCTGCGCAAGGTCGCGCACGCCGACTACGCGATCGGCGGCGCGCAGCTCGACCTGCCCGCGCGGCTCCCGCTGCCGTCCGCGCCGATCGAGGAGGACGCCTCGGTCGCGCACCGGTTCGCGCTCAACGACACCAACGAGGGCTACGCCGGCGCGTACCTGAGCTGGGACGAGTGGCAGCGCCGCATCGACGCGCTCGCCCTGCACGGCGTCAACGAGGTGCTGGTGTACGAGGGCCAGGAGGCCGTCTACGAGCGCGCCTTCCAGCGGTTCGGCTACAGCGCCGCGGACATGCGCAAGTGGATCCCGCAGCCGGCGCACCAGGCGTGGTGGCTGCTGCAGAACATGTGCTGCACCGGCTCGCCGATCTCCCAGCAGCTGATCGACCGGCGCGCGGCGCTCGCCCGGCGCATCGTCGACCGGCTCCGCGAACTCGGCATCACGCCCGTCCTGCCCGGCTACTACGGGACGGTCCCGACGGACTTCGAGACCCGCAACCCGGGCGCCAACACCGTCCCGCAGGGAACGTGGAACGGTCTAGAGCGCCCCGACTGGCTCGACCCGACCGGGCCCGAGTTCGGGAAGGTCGCGGCGGCGTTCTACCAGGCGCAGACCCAGCTGTACGGGCAGAGCACCATGTACAAGATGGACCTGTTGCACGAGGGCGGGAAGGCCGGATCGGTGCCGGTCGGCGCGGCGTCCAAGGCCGTCCAGGACGCGCTCGAAGCCGCGCACCCGGGCTCCACCTGGGTGATCCTCGGCTGGCAGAGCAATCCCCGCAAGGAGACTCTGGAGGCCGTCGACCGGTCGCGGATGTTCATCGTGGACGGCCTCACCGAGCAGCCGAGCGTCACCGACCGCGAGAAGGACTTCCTCGGCACGCAGTACGCGTTCGGCACGATCTGGAACTTCGGCGGCCACCAGAACATCGGCGCCGGGCTCACCGTGTGGAACGAGAAGTTCCACGCCATGCGCACCAAACCGGGCAGCGCGCTGAACGGCATCGCGCTGATGCCCGAGGCCATCGACAACAACCCGGCCGCGACGGCGTTCTTCACCGACATGCCGTGGGAGGACGCGCCGGTCGACATGGACGCATGGCTCGCCGAGTACGCCGCGGCCCGCTACGGCGCCGCCGACCCGCACGCCGTCGCCGCCTGGAAGATCATCGGACGCACCGCCTACGCGTGGCCGGCGGGCAAGGACACCCGGCACGTCACCGCCCTGTTCGACGACCAGCCGAGCCTGACCGACACCGGGACGCCCCTCCAGTACGACCCGGCGGAGTTCGAGCAGGCGCTGCGCGAGCTTCTGCAGGTCGACCCGCGGCTACGGCACTCCGGCGCGTACCGCTACGACCTCGTGGACGTCGCCCGGCAGGTCCTCGCCAACCGCAGCCGGGCGCTGCTGCCGAAGATCCGCGCCGCCTACGAGGACGGCGACCAGGCCGCCTTCGAGCGGCTGACGGGCCGGTGGACGTCGGAGATCGGGCTCATGGACCGGGTCCTCGGCACCGACCCGAACTTCCTGCTCGGCACCTGGCAGAGCGAGGCGGCCCGGCAGGCCGCGGACCGCAAGGAGGCCGCGGCCCTCGACTACGACCTCAAGTCGCTCGTCACGCTGTGGCAGACCGAGAGCCCGGGACTGCAGGACTACGCGCGCCGCGAGGTCAACGGCCTGGTCGGCGGCTACTACGCCGAGCGCTGGACGATGTTCTTCGACGAGCTGAAGCGCGCGATGCGCACCGGCGCCCAGCCGAAGCAGATCGACTGGCGGGCCGTCGCGGAGAGCTGGGCCCACGCGGGCACCCGCTACGCGGACCGTCCGCACGGCGACGCCTACCAGCTGGCGGCGCGGGTCGCGGAGGAGCCCGCCGGTGCGCTGGCCCTCGCGTCCGACCGGAAGGGGATCACGCCGGGCGGCACCGTCCGCGTCACCGCCACCTTCACCAACGAGTCGACACTGAGCGCGGCGGGCGGGGTCCGGTTCACGCTGTCGGCGCCGCGCGGCTACACCGTCCGCCCGGCGGCCGGCTCCGGCGCCCGCGACGTCGGCCCCGGAGGCACCGCCACCTCGACGTGGACGGTGACCGCCCCGCCGGCGCCGAGCCCGGCGCGCTGCCCGGCCTGGACGGCACCGTCTCCTGGCGCAGCGGCAAGGGCGGGTCCGAACGGGCGAGCGCGCACTCCCTGCTCATGGTCGGCGGGAGCACGATCGGCGCGCCCTACAAGACGGCCGCCTCCGCCCCCGCCGAGTACTCGCAGAACGGCGACACGATCGGGATCGCCGCCGGCGGCGAGGACGTCTGGGGCGCCACGAACCAGTTCGCGACCGTCTACCGCGCCGGCGCGCTCACCTCCGGGAACGCGGTCTCCACCAAGGTGATCCGGATGGACGGCGCGTCGCCCTACTCCCGGGCCGGCCTGGTCGCCTCCAACGACCTGGCCAAGGCCGGGACCGGCGGGTACGCCAACATCGCCGTCACGCCCGAGCACGGCTGCGTGTTCTCCTACGACGCCGACGGCGACGGCCGGCTCGACCACGTCACCGAGGTCGGCGGCTTCACCGCGGGCGACGTCCGGGTGCGGCTCGGCAGGGACGGCGACCGCATGACGGGCTCGTGCAGCTCCGACGGCGAGAACTGGAACGTGGTCGGCTCCGGGAAGGTGTCCGGCGCGTCCGGCTCCCAGGACGTCGGCATGTTCGCGAGCGCGGTGAACCGGCACACCGGGCAGGAGGCGATCGCCGTCTTCGGCGGCGGCATCACGGCCGCGTCCGACACCTCGCGCGACGGGTCCGGGGACCAGCTGCAGAGCCTGCGCAAGCCGGTCACGGCGCTGTCGTCGGAGTCCGGGCGGCCGCCGGAGGCCGCCAACGACGGCAGCCGCGCGAACTCGCCGTACTGGGGCGGGCAGCTGACCTACGGCGAGACGTGGTGGCGCGTCGACCTCGGCGCCGTCAACGCGGTGTCGCGCGTCAACGTCCGCAACTACGTCGACGGCACCCGCTACTACACCTACCGGCTGGAGGGCAGCCTCGACGGCGAGCACTGGTCCACCCTCGGCGGCCGCAACGGTCCCGCCCCCGCCACGGACGCGGGCGACACCATGAACACCGAGGCGAAGGCCCGCTACATCCGCGTCGTCGGCCTCGGCAACACCGCCAACTTCACCTTCCACCTCACCGAGGTCAGCGTCTACGGCACCCCCGTCGCGAAGACCTGACCCGGGCCGATCGGACGGCGGGGCACGGGACGGCGAACCGTCCGGTGCCCCGCCGCTCGTCGCTACAGGTAGAGGCCGGTGCCGTGCTCGGGACGCTCGTTGGCGACGGCGTGCAGGTCCCGCTCGCGCATGACGAGGTAGTTCTCGCCCTGTATCTCGACCTCGTACTGGTCGCCGGGGTGGAACAGGACGCGGTCGCCGACCTTGACGGTCCGGACGTGGTGGCCGACCCCGCAGACCTCGCCCCACACCAGCCGGTTGGCCTGCTCGACGGTCGCGGGGATCACGATGCCGGAGGTGCTGCGGCGCTCGCCGGCGTCCTTCTCGACTCTGATCATGACACGGTCGTGCAGCATCTGGACTTCGAACTTCGGGTCGGACACGCTGGAGAGTTTATCCGTCCCCGCGGGTCAGGGCGGCCCACGAGCCCCGGATGATCTCCGGGAGGGCGGATCGCTCCGGCCGCCAGCCGAGTTCGGCGCGGATCGCGGCTGCGTCGCAGACCAGCACCGGCGGCTCCGGCTGCGGCGGGCGGCGCAGCGTCGGCACCGGCCGTCCCGTCACCTCCTGCACCGCCGCGACGACCTCGTGGACCGCCGTCCCGGCGCCGCTGCCGACGTTGTAGACCCGGTCCTCGCCGAGGTCCACCGCCTCCAGGGCGGCCGCGTAGGCGGCGGCGAGATCGTCCACGTGCAGGAACTCGCGGACGGCCCGCCCGTCGCCGTTGATCTCCAGCCGGGGCGCGCGGCCCGCGGCGACCGCGAGCGCCTTCGGGATCAGCCGGGTCTCGTCGGGGTCGGGCCGTCCGTCGACCGAGCCGGCGACGTTGAACGTCCGCAGCACGACCGCGCCGATCGCGCCGGTCCGGGCGTGGTACCGGACGGCCTGCTCGGCGGCCAGCTTCGACGCCCCGTACGGGTTGGACGGCGCGGGCGCCTCGGTCTCGGGGATCGGCTGCCGCTCGGGCGTCCCGTACACGGCGGCGGTCGACCCGAACACCACGCGGGCGCCCTCGGCGGCCCGCAGCACGTTGACGGTGCCCTGCACGTTGGCGGTGAAGAAGCGCAGCGGTTCCTGGAACGATTCGCGGACGCGGGTCAGCGCCGCGAGATGGCACACCCCGTCATACGGCCCGGACGGCAGCGAGCCCGGGTCGAGGACGTCGCCGCGGACGGGCCGCACCCCGTCGGGGAGCGCCGCGTCCCGCCGCGTCAGCCCGTCGACCTCGTGGCCCGCCGCCACCAGCCGCCGCGCGACCGCGTACCCGATGTAGCCCGCCGCCCCCGTCACCAATACGCGCATGGGTCACAGCATCGCCGGAGGCAGGCGGCGGATGCCAACCGGTGCCCGCTTCCGGCCGGAGGACGGTGGAGGGCAGGGAAGGACGGTGGAGGTCAGGGAAGGTCGGTGACGCGCGTGTAGACGCCGGGATAGCCCGGCTTGGCGCAACCGTAGGCCCAGGAGGTGAGGGCGACGACGCGTCCGCCCGCGATCAGCGGGCCGCCGCTGTCGAACTGGCAGGTGTCGGCCTTCGGCGACCCGGCGCACGCCATGTCGGACGCGTCGTAGGACCCGCCGTACGCCTTCTTGCAGGCCGCGTCGCCCGGCAGCGGGACCTGCGCGGAGCGCAGCCGCGTGTTGAACCAGTCCGACTCGGACGTGGTGCCCCATCCGGCCACGACCCCGGACGTCGCGGACCCCGGGGAGCCGAGCGCGACGGTCGGCCGGTCCACGCGCCGCGCCAGGGTGAGCAGGGCCAGGTCGTGGTGGCTGACCGTCTCGCCCTTGAACGAGGTCTCGCTGTACTCCGGGTGCAGCTTCACGGACTTGACCTGCACGCTCTCGCCGCCCTGGCCGGACAGGTCGTCGCGGCCGAAGGTGACGTTCAGCAGGCCGGGCACCCCGCGCAGCACCGACACGCAGTGCCCGGCGGTCAGCAGCTGGTCGGGCTTGATGAGGACGCCGCCGCAGAACTGGCCGGCCGGGCGGACGAAGAACACCGGCGAGCCGACGGCGGCGAGCCACGGGTAGGAGGCGGCGGAGGCGGGCGCGCCGCCGACGACGGCGGACGCGGGGGAGGCGGCGAGGGGCAGGAGGGCGGCGCCGAGGGCGACGGCCGCGAGCGCGGCCGTGCCGGGGACCCGGCCTGGTCTCGCCCGCCGGGTGCGGGCCCGGGGGGCCCGGGCGGCCGCACCCCGCGGCGAGGGGGACGTAAGGGCCATTTCGGCAATCTATGGGATCAAGGGAGAGCGCGCACGCCTTTCCGGCGAGCGGCCCGCTGGGGCAGGGCCCCGGTGGCGCCGGGCTCCTCGTAGCGGGGGAACGTCACCAGCGCGACCAGCGCCAGCACGAACCCGCCCGCGCGCAGCAGGAACGGCAGCGCGTCGCGGGGCCACTCCTCGCCGAACAGGACGGTGCTGCTGACTATGAGGTAGGTGCGGCCGATGACGGTCAGCACGACCGCGACGATCGCGACGCGGCACCGCTGCAGCGCGATCTGCAGCTGCCCGAGCGCGATCGCGGCCAGCCCGAGCGTCAGGTACGGGTACGCCGACTCCAGGACGGCGCGCAGGCTGCCGGTGTCGGCGTACACCAGCGAGATCCCGCGGATGCCGGCCTCGGCGAGCCCCGCGCAGGCGCCCGCGCCGATGCCGTAGGCGACCCCCGCGAGCTTGCGTGCGTGCCGGCCGCCGGCGCGCCGGTCCCCGACCAGCCACACCAGCCCGGCGATGACCACGGCGGGCGCGCAGATCGCCAGCATCGTCCAGGGCGTCCGGAGCGTGCCGAGCAGCGTGGCCTTGGCCTCCGGCGTGCCGTCGCCGGTCGCCGACAGCCCGATCAGCACGGTCGCCAGCACGAACAGCGCGACGCTGGCCCACTCCCGGACGCTGAGCCGCTCGCCGAGGAACCACACGGCGTACCCGACGAGGAACACCAGGCTGACGGCGAAGATCGGCTGCGCGACGGCGAGCGGCATCTGCTGGAACGCCACCACCTCGTAGCCGAGGCCGAGGAACAGCAGCAGCCCGCCGCCCAGCCACACCGGGTCGGTGAGCATGAGCCGGGCGACGCGGAACGGGCGGCTTCCCCTCAGCGGCTCCATCCGGCGCGCGGAGACACGGAAGACGAGGAAGGCGATGTAGTAGACGGTGGTCGCGATCAGAGCGAGGGCGGCGTAACCCAGGTCGTGACCCATCAAGGGACCTCTCGGCGGAGTGCGGGCGGGCGGAACCGGGGTTCCGCGCGCCTGAGAACCGCCGGATGTCCAACATGCCGTCTCCGACTCGGCGTGACAAGCCCGTGACGCTTGACTACTTGATCAATCGTAGTGACGTCCCGTGTCGGACGACAGCCGCGCGACCAGCCCGCGCGGCACCAGCCGGCTGAGCCCCACGATCGCCTTGTACTGCGCGCCGGGCACGCTGACCTGCGTGCCGCGCCGCAGGTCGCGCAGCGCCGCGTCCACGACGTCGGTGTCCCGCAGCCACATGAACTCCGGCAGCCCGGACATGTCCATGTTCGCGCGCTGGTGGAACTCGGTGTGGGTGTAACCGGGGCACAGCGCCATCACCCGGACGCGCCCGCGCGAGCGGCGCCGGATGTCGGCGGCCACGCCCTGGCTGAAGTTGACGACCCACGCCTTGGACGCCCCGTAGGTGCCGCGCGTGGCGAACGCCGCGACCGACGCGACGTTGACGACGCCGCCGCGGCCCCGCTCCAGCATCCCGGGCAGCGCCGCGTGCGTCAGCCGCAGGACGGCCTCGCAGTGCACCCGCAGCATCGTGATCTCGTCCGCCACCGGCACGTCGAGGAACACGCCGTGGTGGCCGAACCCCGCGTTGTTGACCAGCAGGTCGACGTCCTTGCGGACGCGCTCCTCGGCGGCGGCGAGCCCCGCCTCGGTGGCGAGGTCGGCGGTCAGCGTCTCGGCGCGCACCCCGTACCGCTCGCGCAGCCCGGCGGCGGCGCGCTCCAGCCGCTCGGTGTCGCGGGCCAGCAGGACCAGGTCGAACCCGTCGGAGGCGAGGCGGCGCGCGAACGCGGCGCCGATGCCCGCGGTCGCTCCCGTGATGAAGGCGGTCGGCATGCCCCCGAGCCTAGGACCCGGCGGCTACCGGACGGTAGCTCGCCGCACCGTGAAGTGGCGCGGGTCGGGGCGCCGGGTCGCGTTGCGGTAGGCGAAGGTGAAGCCGGGCCAGTTGTTGACGACCTTGCCGTCCGCCGTCATGTACCAACTCTTGCAGCCCGCCTCCCACACCGTGGAGCGCAGCCGCTCCCGCATCTCGCGGGTGAACGCGTCCTGCACGTCCGGTTTGACGTCGATCCAGTCCAGGCCGTGGCGGCGCAGCGCCTCCACGCAGCCCAGCACGTACCGGAACTGCGACTCCAGCATGTAGATGATCGAGTTGTGGCCGAGGTTGGTGTACGGCCCGTACAGCAGGAACAGGTTCGGGAAGCCGCTGACGGTGATGCCGAGGTGCGCCTGCGCGCCGTCCCGCCACGCCTCGTTCAGCTCCCGCCCGTCCCGTCCGACGATCTTCATCGGGGACAGGAAGTCGGTGGACCGGAACCCGGTCGCGTAGACGATCACGTCCGCGTCGTAGTGCTCGCCCGCGGTCGCGACGCCGGACGGCGTGACGCGCTCGATCGGGTCGGTGACCAGGTCCACGTTCGGCCTGCCCAGCGCCGGATAGTAGGTGTCGGACAGCAGGATCCGCTTGCATCCCATCCGGTACCCGGGGACGAGCCGGCCGCGCAGCGCCGGATCGGCGACCTGCTCCTCCAGGTGCTTGCGGAAGCCCTTCTCCATCAGCCCCATCAGCTTCGGGTACTTCACGAAGCCGAGGGCCCGCGACTCGAACATCGCGTAGATCCGCGCGCGGCTCAGCGCGTACGCGCCGGGCACCGCCTTCAGGACCGCCTTCTCCCACGCCCGGTACGGCCGGTCCGGCTTGTCGATCACGTAGGGCGCGGACCGCTGGAACAGCCGCAGCTCCGCCGCCTCCCGCGCGATCTCCGGGACGATCTGGATCGCGCTCGCGCCCGTCCCGACCAGCGCGACCCGCTTGCCGCGCAGGTCGCTGCCGTGGTCCCAGCGGGAGGAGTGGAAGCTCGCGCCGGCGAACGTCTCGCGGCCCTCGACAGGTGGCAGCGCGGGCCGGTTCAGCTGCCCGCACGCCGACACCAGCACCCGCGCGTCCAGCCCGCCGGTCGTCGTGGACACCCGCCACAGCGCCGCGTCCTCGTCGAACCGCGCCTCGGTGACCTCGGTGCCGAACCGGATCGTCTCCAGCACGCCGTACTTGCGGGCGCAGTGCCGCAGGTACTCCAGGATCTCCGGCTGCGGCGGGAACCGGCGCGTCCAGTCCGTCTTGCGCTCGAACGAGAACGAGTACAGGTGGGACGGGACGTCGCAGGCGGCGCCGGGGTAGGTGTTGTCGCGCCAGGTGCCGCCGAGGTCGTCCGCCTTCTCCAGGATCACCACGTCCCGGACGCCGGCCTCCCGCAGCCGGATCGCCATGCCGATCCCGCCGAACCCGCTACCGATGATCACCACGCTGTGCGCCATGGGCCGTCCCGAATCTCGTTCTGTCCCGGTACGTCCGAGCGTAGGTGACCGGAAGGTCACTGACCATACGCCGCGTCGCCGGTTTTGTCGGTCGCCCCTGCCACGCTCACGCCATGCTGTACGACACCCTCGCGGCCGAGGCCCGCAGGAACGACGGCCTCGACGGCGTCCGTCTCGCCGCCCTGGACAGGGCCCGCTGGCTGATCGACCTCTTCCTGCACCGCCGGCCCAGCGAGACGGAGATCCGGCTGGAGCTCGAAGGGCGAGGGGACCCCGAGGCGAGGGCCGCGGCGATCGCCCTCATGCTGTCGGGCGTCGTCGAACACGGCTTGTTGACGTACCGCTTCGCCGTCTCGGCACTTGTGGCGCGGACGGGCGGGTGGACGCCGGGGGAGGTCGCGGTGATGCTGTGCCGCGCCTGCGACTTCGCGGAGGCCGGCCACGAGTTCGCCGACATGCTGGGCATCGCGCTCAACGCCGCTGAGCGCCTGGACGCCGACGGTTGCCGCGAGGCCGCGCCGTGGCTGCGCCACGCGTCCGGACGGTTCGCCCTGGCCGACGTCGCGGCCGAAGACCGCCGGTCGATCACCAAGCGGCTGTGGGCGCTGATCGAGAAGGTGGACGAGGCGCACGTCCCCGAAGGTCTCCTTCCCGTGTACGACGCGTGGGCCGCGCCGCTGCGCGACCGGACCCGGGAGGCGGCGGGCACGGAACCGGCGCGCTTCCTGCGGCATCTGGCGGCCCTTTCCGCGCCGCGGCCCTCGGGGAAGTGGCAGCGGTCGTGCGTGTCGCTCGCGGACGAGGCGGGCGCGCGCGACGCCGTGGCCGGGTGCCTGCGGATCCTCGCGGAGGGCGACCCGCTGTGCAGCCGGGAGGCCGGCGGCCACGCCGACTGGATGCCGGGGAATTACCACCACCACTACCTCGTCCACCAGTCCCACGGTGACCTGGCGCGCGGCGTGGTGTGGGCGGCGACGCTGACCGGCGGCCCGGAGACGGTGCCGTGGCTCGTGGCGCTCGCGCTGCGGGCGGGGGCGTCGCGTTCCGAGTTCGTGCAGGACCTCAAGCTCGCGGGTGCGGCGATCAACGCGCTCGCCGTCGTCGAGGACCCGTCGGCGCTGGCGGAGCTGGGGCGGCTTCAAACGAAGATCAAGGATCGGGCGCTGCGCAAGCAGATCGGCACGGCGCTGCGGACGGCCGCCGGGCGGCAGGGGATCACGCCGGAGCAACTCGTGGAGCGCAGCGTCCCGGCGCACGGGCTCGGCCCGGACGGCGTTCTGGAACGGCGGCTCGGCGGGTACGTCGCGCGGGTCTCCGTCGAGGACGCGGCGACGGTCCGGCTGACGTTCACCGGCGAGGGCGGGCGTCCGGTCCGGACGGCCCCGGCGGCGGTGAAGGACGGCTCCCCGGACGAGCTGAAGGAGCTGAAGGCCCTCGCCAAGGAGATCCGGGGGACGCTGTCGGGCGTGCGGGCGCGCATCGAGGCGATGATGTCGGACGGTGCGCGCGTCTGGCCGTTCGCCGAGTGGCGGGAGCACTACCGCGACCATCCGGTCACCGGGGTCGTGGCGCGCGGGCTGATCTGGGAGTTCCGGGGCGAGGACGGCGCCTGGCGCGCCGCGATGGAGGCGCCGGACGGCGGAGCGGCCGAGGTGCGGCTCTGGCACCCCGCCCGCGCCGCGGTGGACGAGGTCCGCGCCTGGCGGGAGCGGCTGATGGACGGGCGGGTCCGGCAACCGTTCAAGCAGGCGTTCCGGGAGATCTACCTGCTCACTCCGGCGGAGGAGGAGACGGGGACCTACTCCAACCGGTTCGCGGCGCACATCGTGCACTACCGGCGGCTGTACGCGCTGATCAAGGAGCGCGGCTGGCAGGCGAACTTCCTCGGGACCTACGACGGCGGCTTCAACGGGGAGGCGCGGGGCGAGTTCGGCGGCGGGGAGTGGCGGGCGTGCTTCTACCACGAGCCGGCGTCCGACGCCTATGACTACGCGCCCGAGCACGCCGCGACCGACCAGGTCCGGTTCGAGCGCGGGCAGGGCCGCCGCTGGACGGAGGCGCCCGTGGCGGAGGTGCCGCCGCTGGTGTTCAGCGAGGCGATGCGCGACGTGGACCTGTTCGTCGGCGTCACCTCGATCGCCGCCGACGCCGAGTGGGCGGACCGCGGCGAGGACCGCTACCGGGCCTACTGGCGCCGGGAGGCGTTCGGCGGGCTGAGCGCGAGCGCGGAGGTGCGGCGCGCGGCGCTGGAGCGGATCCTGCCCCGCACGAAGATCGCCGGCCGGTGCTCCCTGGACGGCCGGTACCTGGTGGTCCGCGGCGACCTGCGCACCTACAAGATCCATCTGGGCTCGGCGAACGTCCTGATGGAGCCGGACGACGCGTACCTGTGCATCGTGCAGGGCGCCCGCCGCGGCGGCGGCGCGGTGTTCCTGCCGTTCGAGGACGAGCGGCTGTCGCTGATCCTCAGCAAGGCGTTCCTGCTCGCCGCCGACGCGCGGATCACCGACGAGACGATCCTCCGCCAGCTCTCACCGTCCCGATGATCCTTACCGAAACCCCCGGTTCCGTCGGCACGATCTGCCAAGATCACGGCATGTTCGACGACCTCCGGGCGCACCTGGCCGCGCTCGACGGCCCGTGGCCCGCGCGCAGGCGGCCCGCCGGGCGGCGGCCCGCGACGATGTGGACCGGCCCCGAGCAGGACCCGCCGCCCTGCGCGCCCCCCGGCGAGGAGGCGCCCGACGTGGCCGCGCACGGCCTCGGCGGGGACGGGTCCCTCGCCCGCGACGTCGGCGGCTACCAGGCCGTCCTCGCGATCGAGGACCCGCTGACCGTGCGGCTGACCTACGTCGGCTCGGACGGGTACCCGCTGCCGACCGTCCCCGGCGCGCTGAAGGTCCCGCACGCCGCGGAGATCAGGGAGCTGAAGGCGCTCGCGAAGGGGGTGCGCGGCACCCTCGCCGGGGAGCGGGCGCGCGCCGAGGCGCTGATGGCGGCGGACGGGCGGTCCTGGCGGCACGGCGCGTGGCGGCGCGAGTGGCTCGACCACCCGGTGAGCGGCGCGGTCGCCCGCGGCCTGATCTGGGAGTTCCAGGACCCGGGCGGGGTGTGGCACGCGGCGACGCCGGGCGAGAGCGTCCTGGTCACGGTGGACGGGCGGGCGCTGCCGGTGCCGCCGGACGGCGCGCGGGTGCGGCTGTGGCATCCGGCGCGGGCGCGGCCCGGCGTGGTGCGGGCCTGGCGCGGCTTCGTGGTCGACAACCGGATGGTGCAGGCGTTCCGGCAGGCGTTCCGGGAGGTGTGCGTGCTCGGCCCGGACGAGGCGGGCGCGGCCCGCTCGGACCGGTTCGCGGGCCACATCCTCCGGTACGGGCGGCTGCGGGAGCTGTTCCGGGAGCGCGGCTGGCGGCCCGACCACCGCGGCCGGCTGCACGGCGGCGCCCCGCCGGCGGCGCGGCGCGTCCTCGGCGGCGGGTGGCGCGCGGTGCTGCGCTACGACCCGGCCGAGCAGGGCGACCATGTCGTCACCGGGCATGTGGGGTTCGAGCGCCGGGACCGCCGGCACTGGAGCCGCGCGGGGCTCGCGGACGCGCCGCCGCTGGTGTTCAGCGAGGCGATGCGCGACGTCGACCTGTTCGTGGACGAGGCGTCGATCGCCGCGGACCCGGACTGGCCGGACGGCGAGGACCGCCACCACCTGCACTACCGGCGGGAGGCGGCGTTCGGGCGGCCGGGCGCGGCGGCGGAGGCGCGGCGGGCCGCGCTGGAGCGGGTCCTGCCCCGCACGAAGATCGCCGGCCGGTGCGCGCTGGACGATCGGTTCCTGACCGTCCGCGGCGAGCTGCGCACCTACGGGATCCATCTCGGCACGGCGCAGGTGCGGATGGAGCCGGAAGGGACGCTGCTGCGGGTCGTGCCGTCCCGCCGCAAGGGCCAGTCGGGGCTGTTCCTGCCGTTCGAGGACGAGCGGCTGTCGCTCATCCTCACCAAGGCGGTGCTGCTCGCCGCCGACCACCGGATCGCTGACGAGTCGCTGCTAAGGCTGATCAGGACGGAGGTCCGATGAACGGCCTGGCGGCCCGGCTGCTGCGCGCCATGACCGATCCGACGCCCGCCGACGAGGAGTTCCTGGCGGACTATCCGGACCTGTCCCTGGTCTCCGACGAGGATCTCGGCACGCTCCTGCCCGCCGCGTACGCGGCGCCGGCGAAGCCGTTCGTGTCGACGCGCGTCCGGTTCGCGGTCGAGGACGCCGCGAAGGAGCGGCAGCCGCGGTACACGCCGGAGGCGTGCGGCCGGATGTTCGACGCGCTGGTCCGCGGGCTGGAGAAGCGCAACTGGGCGGACGTGCGGCTCGGCGCCGCGGCGCTGCTGCGCTGCACCGGGCCGTGGCCGGACGTCGCCGGTCAGGCGCGCGTGCTCGTCCGGTTCCTCGTGGACAGGGGCAGGCTCGATCAGCCGTACGCGCTGCTGGCGGTCGCCGGTGTCGCGGGCCCGGACCTGCTGGACGAGGTCGCGGAGCGGCTCGCGGACGGCGGCGGGCCGATCGCGCGGGACGAGATCGGCGTCATCGCCGCGCTCACCGCGCAGGAGCGCGTGGTCATGGCCGAGTTCTTCGGCGACGACTCCTACACGGCCCCGCCGACCGCGCCGGACACCGCCGAGCGGGCGGCGGGCATCGCGGCGTACGCCGAGTTCGCGCGCCGCGCGCTCGACGCGGCGGCCGAGCGCGCCCGCGCGATCCAGGACGGCGGCGTCCCCTACCGGGCCGAAAAGGCGTTCGCGTCCGGCGAGGTGACCGCGCTCGGGCACGCCGCCCGGATCGCGCTGCTGCGGGACGAGCCGTGGCTGCCCGCGCTGCTCGCCGGGCTGCTGCCGGACGTGTCCGTCGCGCCGACGGAGGCGAAGACGCTGCCTTCGCAGGCGCTGCTGTACGAGATCGTCCGCGCCGCGCAGGACTTCCCGATCCCCGAGCTGGTCACCATGATCCGGACGGTCCGCGGGTCCGTCCGGCACGCGGGGGTGCCGAAGCAGCTCGACAAGATGCTGAAGAAGGTGGAGGCGGCGCTGGCGGAGCGGACGGAGGTCGCCCTCCGGCTCCCCGATCTCGGGTTCGGCCCGGACGGTGCGCACCGCCGCGTCCTCGGCGCGCACACGGCCGTCATCACGGTGGGCGAGAAGGCCGAGCTGGTCTTCGAGAAGGACGGCAAGGCGCTGAAGAGCGTCCCCGCGGCCGTCCGCCGCGACCACAAGGCCGAGCTCAAGGAGCTGCGCGACCTCGTGAAGCGGGTCGACGCGCACCTGACCACCCTCGTCCGGGCGCTGGAGGGCGGGTACACCGCCGGCGCCGTCCACGCGTTCGGCCGCTGGCGGGACGGCCTGGCACGTCATCCGGTCGCGGGACCGACCGTCCGGCGGCTGATCTGGGAGGTCGAGGAGGCGCCCGGGGAGTGGCGGGCGGTGCTCCCCGAGACCGGCGGCCTCCCCGACGCCACCGACGCGGCGAGCGTCCGGCTGTGGCACCCGATCGGCTCGGCCCCGGACGAGGTGCGCGCCTGGCGCGACCTCCTCGTCGAAGAGCGGATCCGGCAGCCCTTCAAGCAGGCGTTCCGCGAGGTCTACCTGCTGACCCTCGCCGAGGAGCGCACCGGGACGTACTCGAACCGGTTCGCCGCACATCTCGTCCACTACCGGAAGATGGCCGCGCTGTTCCGGGCGCGGAGCTGGACGAGCCGCCACCTCGGCCCGTGGGACGGCGGCCAGGAGGACGAGGCGGTGCGGGTGCTCGGCGCGGGGGAGTGGCGGGTGCGGTTCGCGCACGTCCTCGCCGACTGGCAGGACGAGATGGTGCTCGCGGGCACCGACCGCGTCGTGTTCGCCCGCCGGGACGGCGGGACGTGGCGGGACGCGCCGCTCACCGATGTCCCGCCGCTGGTGTTCAGCGAGGCGATGCGGGACGTCGACCTGTTCGTCGGCGTCACCTCGATCGCCGCCGACCCGGAGTGGAGCGGCGACGGCGAGACCCGCCGGTACTGGGAGCGGTCCGGGTTCGCGGAGCTGACCGAGAGCGCGCAGGCCCGCCGCGACGCGCTGGAGCGGATCCTGCCCCGCACGAAGATCGCCGCCCGCTGCTCGCTGGACGGCCGGTTCCTGGTCGTCCGCGGCGACTTGCGCACCTACAGGATCCACCTCGGGTCGGCGAACATCCTGATGGAGCCGGACGACGCCTACCTGTGCCTCGTCCCGGCCGCGCCCAAGGCCGGCGGCGCGGTGTTCCTGCCGTTCGAGGACGGCCGGCTGTCGCTGATCCTCAGCAAGGCGCTGCTGCTCGCCGCCGACGCGCGGATCACCGACGAGTCCATCCTGACCCAGATCAAGGGAGGCGCCCGATGACCGCCGTGACGTTCCGCGACGAGACCGCGGCGGGCGCGCCCGTCGCCGCGTTCGAGGTCGGCGGGCTGCCCGCGCGGATGACCGTCCGCGAGCTGATCCGGTTGCGGGTCCGCGAGGAGGTCGCCCGGTTCAACGCCGGGCCGCCCGCCCGGTTCAACGGCCTGGTCCGCCCGGACGACGCCGAGACCGAGCTGAACGGCCACCGGAAGGGCCGCCGCCCGGTGGACTGGGAGCGGCAGGCGGAGATCGCCGAGCGGGCGTTCCTCCGCAACGGGTTCTTCGTGCTGGCCGGGGACCGGCAGGTCGAGGACCTGGACGAGGAGATCGACCTCACCGGCGACCCCGACCTGGTGTTCGTCAAGCTCGTCCCGCTGGTCGGCGGCTGACCCGTCCGGCCGTCCGGCCGCCGGGGCGCGTCAGCCGATCAGCCCGAACTCGTGGGCGCGCAGCCCTGCCTGGAACCGCGACCCGGCGTCCAGCAGGGTGAGGATCTCGGCGACGCGGCGCCGGTAGGTGCGCAGCGACATGCCGAGCTGCCGGGCGGCGGCCTCGTCCTTCAGCCCCCCGGCGAGCAGCCGCAGGATGCGCCGGCTCTCCTCGCTCAGCGCGGGCGGCCGCTCGCGCCGGTAGTCGGCGAGGTCGGCGGAGGTCTCCCAGGTCGCCCAGAACAGCGACACCACGCCCTTCACCACGCTCGGCGACCGGACGACGGTGTACTCGCGCACCCCGTTCTCCGGCGGCCCGGCGAGGATCGCGGTCCGCCGGTCCACGATGATCGTCTCGTGCGGCAGCGGCGTCGTGCAGATCCGCACGCTCGCGCCGGCCTTGGCGATCTCCACGAGCCGCCGCTCGGACTCCTCGTCGGCGAGCGCGGCCGGGTTGTGCAGCTTGTAGGCGGCGGGCCGCGGCACCCGCCTCCGCCGGTCGGCCGCGATCCGCTCGCGGATCTCGGGCATGGCCCAGGTGTGCATGTCCGTCGCGGCGCACGCGAACTCCTCGCGTGCGAGGAACAGCCGCCAGGCGCGCTCGATCAGCTCCTGCTCGCCCCGCAGGATCACGTTCTGGTCGAGGTCGGCTGTCATCGACTGACATTCTGCCACGCGGCGAGGAGGGGGTGGCAGCAAGATGCCACCGGCTCGCCGGGCCGGGGCGGGCGCAGCACAGTGGGGCGCATGACGACCTCGATCACCCGTGACGACCACTTCGACCTCGGCGGCGACCTGCGGGTCGCCCGGCTCGGCTTCGGCGCGATGCGGCTGCCGGCCAGCACCCGCGGCGGCGCCCCCAACGACCGGGACACCTCCCTCGCGGTGCTGCGCCGCGCCGTCGAGCTGGGCGCCGACCACATCGACACCGCCGCGTTCTACTTCCACCCGTCCGGCCTCGCCGCGAACGAGATGATCCGCACCGCGCTGTCGCCCTACCCGGACGGCCTGGTCATCGCCACGAAGGTCGGCCCGGCCCGCGGCCCGGACGACCCGTACCCGACCGGCGAGCTGCCCGCGTCCGCGCTGCACGCCGAGGTCGAGCGCAACCTGCGCGAACTGGGCCGCGACAGCCTCGACCTGGTCTACCTGCGGCCGGGCGGCCTGGAGACGCCGCTGGACCAGCCGATCGGGGAGCGGTTCGAGGTGCTCGCCGGGCTCCGCGAGGAGGGGCTCGTCCGGCATCTCGGCCTCAGCCACGTCAGCGCCGCCCAGCTCGCCGAGGCACGGAAGATCGCGCCGGTGGTCGCCGTCCAGAACAGGTTCGACATCACCCTGCCGGCCGACACCGAGCTACTGGCGATCTGCGAGCGCGACGGCATCGCCTACGCGCCGTACTTCCCGCTCGGCGGCTTCGGGATCCCCGACGACGACCGCGTGAAGGCCGTCGCCGCCCGGCACGGCGCGACGATCCCGCAGGTGCTGCTCGCGGGCCTGCTCGCGCTGTCCCCGGTGATGCTGGCGATCCCCGGCACCGGATCCCCGGCGCATCTGGAGGAGAACATGGCCGCCGGGCGGCTGGCGCTCACCGCCGCCGACCTCGCGGAGCTGCGCGGCTGACGCGGCCCGCGACGCGAGGACCCGCCGCAGGCTCTACCCTGAACGTCGGCTCGGACAGGGAAGGGTGAGAATGTCGGCGACGCGGCTGCTGGTCCTCGGCGGGGTGCGGCGGTTCGGCCGCGCCCACGGGTACGAGGTCCGCCGGGAGCTGATCTCCTGGGGCTCGGACGAGTGGGCGCACGTGAACCCCGGTTCGATCTACCACGCGCTGCGGCAGCTGGCCAAGGAGGGCCTGCTGCTCGCGCACGACGTGGAGGAGAGCGACGCCGGGCCGCCGCACACCGACTACGAGATCACCGGCGCGGGCCGGGAGGAGTTCTTCCGGCTGCTGCGCTGCGCGATCTCGACGGTCGACGTCCGGCACCCGGAGATGCTGACGGCCGGGCTCGCCTTCCTGGCCGAGCTGACCCGTCCCGAGGCGGTCGAGCTGCTCCGGCAGCGGCTGGAGGGCCTGGCGGCCCGGCGCGCCAACGTCATGCCGCTGTACGAGGCGCCGGCGGACCCGGCCCACCTGCACGAGCTGCTCGGCTGGTGGGTGCACTCCGCCGACTCGGCCATGCGGTGGGCGGAGGGCCTCATCGAGCGCCTGGAGGCGGGCGACTACGTCATGGCCGACGAGCGCTAGCCCGCCTCCTCGCCGTCCTGCCCGCCCTTCAGCTCCCAGCCGCCGCGGCGGCGCAGGACGAGCGCGAAGTACCCCGCCGACACCGCCATCACCACGACCGTGACGAGCAGGCTGGGCCGCCCGACCTCGGGGTCCTTGGCGTTCTGGTAGATCACGTACGCGAGGGCGGCGAGCGCGGCGACGGGTGCGACCGGGAACAGCGGCATCCGGTACTTCGCGTGCGCGGTCGTCCCGTTGCGGCGCCCCGCGATCACGGCGAGGCACAGCGCCGCGTACACCGCGACAAGGGACGTGCCGGTGACGACGAGGAGGAACTTCTCGTTCAGGAAGCAGGCGGCGGCGCTCAGCGCGCCGGTGACGACCGTGGCGATCCACGGGGTGCCGAACCGGGGGTGCAGCGCGGTGAGCGCGCCGTCGATCCGCGGCGTCCAGGTGCCGTCCCGGCCGGAGCTGAAGATCAGCCGGGCGGTGAGCAGCATGATCGCGATGACCGCGTTCAGGATGGCCAGCGCGATCGCCAGGCTGATCACCGTGTTGAGGGCGTGCCCGCCGCGCGCGGTGATGAAGTACTCCATCATCGCGTCGGAGCCGAGCAGCTCCTTCAGGTCGGGGGCGCCGAGCAGGACGGCGGTGATCGGGATCAGCTCGGCGGCGACGGTGATGCCGAGCGCCCACAGGATGGTGCGGGCGACGGCGCGCGGCGCGTCGTGGGTCTCCTCGCCGAAGTACACCGCGGACCCGTAGCCGTTGTAGGCGAAGATCGCGACGGCGGTGGCGGCGGCGATCAGCCCGGCGGACGTGGCGGCGAGGCCCCCGCCGTCCGCCGCCGCGACCGGGTGCGCGAGCAGGTCGGTGAACGGCCGCTCCACGTGCAGGAGACCGAGCCCGGACAGCACCAGCAGCGCGCCCATCTCGATCGCCAGGAAGACCCCGGTGACCAGGGCGTTGACCTTGATGTCGAAGATCGCGACGACGGTGGCGACGGCGACCGCGAGCGCCGCGACGACCGGGCCGTCCAGGCCGTGCACGAGCACGCCGAGGTAGGTGCCGGCGCCGAGCGCGATCACCGCGAGGATCAGCAGCTGGGTGATCAGGATCAGCCCGAGCACCACGAAGCCGGGCAGCCGGCCGAGGGTGCGGCCGACGATGGCGTACTCGCCGCCGGTCAGCGGGTAGGCCGAGGACAGCTCGGCGTACACGAACGCCATGAGGACGCCGACGGCGCCCGCCGCGGCGAAGCTCCAGAACGCGCCGGTGCCGGCCTGGCCGATCACCCCCGGCGCGATGATGAAGACCGACGAGGCGGGCGTGACGGCGGACAGCACGATGAGCAGCGCGCCGAGGGTGCGCAGCCCCCGGTGCAGGGCCGGGGGACGGCCGGCGGCGGCCGGCGGGCGGAGGTTCGATGCGGCCATGGGGGTGGGCACCTCCCGACGGGGTTCTTTGAACGAGTGTCAAAGAACCCCGGGCGGTCGGGTCAAGCGCATCTCGGATAACGTCTTGGTCTCGGATGTTCTCCTCGCCGCCCTGACTTGAATTGTCTGAATGATCTTCGGAGAATGTGGGCATGGCACGACCCAGCAGGGCCGCCGAGAAGCGCGCCGAGCTCGTCGGCGCCGCGCGCCGCGCGGTCGCCGAGCGCGGCATGCTCGGGCTGCGGCTGCGCGACGTGGCGGACCGGGCGCAGATGTCGCCCGGCTCCGTCCTGTACTACTTCCCGACGCTCGCCGACCTGCTGCGGGAGGTGCAGCGCGAGGCCGTCGACCGGTTCTGCGCCGCCCGCGAGGACGCGGTCCGCGGCGCGCCGGACCCGCGCCGCCGGCTCGCCGCGATGATCGCCAGCGGCCTGCCGTCCGGACCCGGCGACGAGCTGTGCGTGCTGCTGTACGAGCTCGGCACCGTCTCCCGCCGCGACCCCGCCTACGCCGCCGAGCACATCCGGCTGTTCGAGCGGCAGGTCGGCATCTACGCCGCGATCCTGGAGTCCGGCGCCGCCACCGGCGCGTTCCGGCTCACCCGGGACGCCGCCGAGATCGCGCGTACGCTCGTGGCGCTGGAGGACGGGTACGGCCTGCACATCGTCAACGCCGTGCCCGCCGTGGACGCCGCGCACGCCGCCCGGCTGCTGCGCGGCTACGCCGCCGACGCCACCGGCCGCGACCCCGCCGACTTCGACCCGGAAGGTGACACATGACCCGCGCCCGCGCCCTCGGCCTGCCGCTGCCCGGCGACACCGGCCCGCTCAACGCGATCACCGACGTGCCCGGCGTCGAGGTCGGCACCGTCACGCTCGTCTCGGGGGACGGCCCGCTGCGTACCGGCGAGGGCCCCGTCCGCACCGGCGTCACGGCGCTGCTCCCGCGCGGCCGCACCGGCCTGCGCGACGCGTGCGCGGCCGGGGTGCACTCGCTGAACGGCAACGGCGAGATGACCGGCTCGCACTGGCTCGCCGAGACCGGCGCGCTGAACACGCCCGTCCTGATCACCAACACGCACGCGGTCGGCGCCTGCCACCGCGGCGCCATCGAGTGGATGCTCCGCGAGTGCCCCGGGTCGCAGGACTGGATGCTGCCCGTCGTCGCCGAGACCTGGGACGGCTACCTCAACGACATCGGCGGCGCCCACGTGCGCCCCGAGCACGCCGTCCAGGCGCTGGACGCGGCGCGCGGCGGCCCCGTCGAGGAGGGCAACGCCGGCGGCGGGACCGGCATGAACTGCTACGGCTTCAAGGGCGGCAACGGGACGTCCTCGCGGGTCGTGCGGTACGGCGGCGACGCCTACACGGTCGGCGCGCTCGTCCAGGCTAACTTCGGCTCCCGCAAGGACCTCGCCGTCTGCGGCGTCCCGGCCGGCGCGGCCCTCGCCGACGACAACCCGATGGAGGACACCGACTGGCTCGGCCTCGCCGGCGCCGGCTCGGTCATCGCGGTCGTCGCGACGGACGCGCCGCTGATCCCCGGGCAGTGCACCGCGCTCGCCCGCCGCGTCCCGCTCGGCCTCGCCCGCACCGGCACCTACGGGCAGCACTCGTCCGGCGACATCTTCCTGGCCTTCTCCACCGCCAACACGGGCGCGCTCACCGGCGGCTTCCCGGCGGGGGAGGAGGGCTATGAGACGCTGCGGTTCGTCCCGTGGAACCGGATCGACCCGTTCTTCGAGGCCGTCGTCCAGGCCGTCGAGGAGGCCGTGCTGAACGCGCTGCTGGCCGCCCGCACCATGGTCGGGCGGGACGGGCACCGGTCGCCCGCCCTCCCGCACGACCGGCTCCGAGACCTGCTCGCGGCGCGCGGCGTGCTCTGACCGGCGGTTCCGCCGGCTCCGCCGGGCGGATCAGGTGTCGTCGAACGCCTGCGGGACGATCACCCGCAGCGCGTTGCCGCGCAGCCGGATCGTCACCGGCGTCCGGCCGCGGATCTCGCCGTCCACGTCCACCCGCATCGGCGGGTCCGTCTCGATCTCCACGTGCGCGGTGGTGAGGAACGCGTCCTCGTCCAGCGACCGCCACGGCCCGGTCAGCACGTGCCGGGCCGTCGCGGACGCCAGCTTCAGCCGCCGCTCGTCGCCCAGCCGGTAGACGGCGAGCAGCCGGTCGTCGGGGCTGGCGTCGCGGGCGATCCGCTGCCCGCTGTGGTGCGCGCCGTTGGCGATGTTCAGCTGGTGCGTCCGGAACTCGGTCGTCTCCCCGTCGATCGTGACGCGGGCCGTGAACGCCTCGTGCCGGGGCAGCAGCCCCGCGGCCGTCATCGCGTACGCGGGACGCCCCAGATACCGCTTCAGCAGGTGCGGGACGTGCCCCGCGACCTGCACCGACAGGCCGAGGCTGACCATGTTCGCGAAGATGTGCTCGCGGTCGGCGCCCGGGCCCTCGCCCTGCGGGTCGCCGGTGCTCTCGAACCAGCCGACGTCGACGTCGGCGACCTTCCCGCCGCCCGGCCCGCCGAGCGCCACCGTCCGGACCGCACCGGGCAGGTCCAGCGGCAGCTCCAGGCTGCGCGCGAAGTTGTTGGTGGTGCCGAGGGGCAGCACGCCGAGCGCGATGTCGCGGTGCGCGAGGTGCCCGACCGCCTCGGCGACCGTCCCGTCCCCGCCGCCGACCACGACCAGGTCGGGCTCCAGCGCCAGCACGTCGCCGAACAGCTCGCGCAGCCGGGTCGGATCGGTCACCGGGAACACCTGGTCGAACGCGATCCCGGCCTCGTCCAGCAGGCGGCGCGCCCGGCCGTACAGCCGGCGGCCCCGCCGGGACCGCGAGTTGATCACCAGTACCGCGCGGCCGCCCTTGCCGATCGCCGACTCCAGCTCCGCTTTGCTCCGCATCTCGACTCGGCCGCCCTCCACTCGTTCGCGCCACCCTACCCGGCGGCCGCCCGGCCCTCCGGGTCCGCTGTTTTATAAACCCATTACTTCGCGTTGAAACATGGCGGGAAGTGGGGACATTACCGGTGAACCACAGCTGAATGACCGGGACGGAAAATATGTCCATGGCCACCGGGGGCGCCGCCCCGTCCGCAGCACCCGCCGACGACGGCGCGACCGTCGTCGGCGAGCACCGGCCCCGCCGCCGCGTCCTGGACCTGGCGGTCCGCTCACCCGTCCTCGCCGGCGTCGTGCACGCCCGGCTCGTCCTGCCCCCGGGCTGGTCACGGGAGGCGTCCCGGACCTGGCCGGTGCTGTGGCTGCTGCACGGCGCGGGCGCCGGGCACACCGCCTGGACCGACCACGGCGAGGTCGAGGACCTCACCGAGGACGGCGATGTGATCGTCGTCATGCCGGACGGCGGCCGCTGCGGGAATTACACCGACTGGTGGAATCGCGGCGACGGCGGGGCGCCCAAGTGGGAGACGTTCCATCTCGCCGAGCTGCGCCAGATACTCGAACGCGGATACCGCGCCGGAACGCAGCGCGCGGTCGCCGGGAATGGGACCGGCGGGATGGGCGCGCTCGCCTACGCGGCGCGGCACCGCGGCCTGTTCCGCGCCGCCGCCTCGTTCAGCGGCCCCGTGCACACCCTGCACCGCGACCCGGGTGGCCTCGACGTCGCCGACCTCGTGGAGCTGGCCGTCGCGATCGCCGAGCCCGCCCGCGACTGGACGGACGTGTGGGGCGACCCCGACGAGCAGCGCGTCGTCTGGCGGCAGCACAACCCGTTCGACCTCGCCGACCGCCTCGCCGGCGTCCACCTGCACGTCAGCGCCGGGGACGGGCGTCCCGGGCCCTACGACCCGCGGCCCGGCACCGCGCACGACGTAGTGGAGGCGCTCGCCGGCACCGTGTCCCGCGAGTTCGCGGGCAAGCTGAAGAAGCTCGGCATCCCGATCTCCACGCACTTCTACCGCGGCACGCACACCTGGCCGTACTGGCGGCGCGAGCTGCGCGCCGCCCTCCCGGCGCTGCTGGCCGCGATCGGCTGAGGCGGGGAAGAGGCGTGATCGGCTGAGCCGTGACCGGTGGCCCGCGGGGCTGCGGCTAGGGTCTGGGGCGTGACTGAACCTCGTTCGGATTCCGCTGTCCCCGCGTTCTGGCAGGCGCTCGGGCTGCCCGGCATCATCGACGCGCACGTCCACTTCATGCCGCCGCGGCTGATGAGCGCGGTCTGGGCGTACTTCGACGACGCCGGGCCCCTGATCGGCACGGAGTGGCCGATCCGGTACCGGGACTCGGAGGAGGAGCGGCTGGCGTTCCTGCGCGGCCTCGGCGTCCGCGCGTTCACCGCGCTGCTGTACCCGCACCGGCCCGGGATGGCCGAGTCGCTGAACGAGTGGGGCGCCGAGTTCGCCGCCCGCGTCCCCGAATGCCTGCAGACCGGGACGTTCTACCCCGAGCCGGGTGCCGCCGCCTACGTGCGGCGGGCCCTGGAGTCCGGGACGCGCGTGTTCAAGGTCCACCTCCAGGTCGGCGGTTTCGACCCCCGGTCCAAGGAGCTGGACGAGGTGTGGGGCGTCCTCGCCGAGGCCGGCGTGCCCGCCCTGGTCCACGCGGGGTCCGGCCCGGTCGCCCACGGGTTCACCGGCCCCGGGCCGTTCGCCGGCGTGCTCGCGCGCCACCCCCGGCTCACCGCGATCATCGCCCACCTCGGCGCGCCCGAGTTCGGCGGCTTCTTCGACCTTGCCGACCGGTACGGCGGCGTCCACCTCGACACGACGATGACCTTCACGCGGTTCGCCGGCGGGCTCGGCACGTTCCCCCAGGAACTGCTGCCGCGGCTGCGCGACCTCGGGCTGGCGGGCCGGATCCTGCTCGGCACCGACTTCCCCAACATCCCCTACGAGTACGCCCACCAGCTGGAGGCGCTCGCCGCCCTCGGCCTCGGCGACGACTGGCTCCGCGCCGTCTGCTGGGAGGCCGCCGCCAAGCTCTTCGACCTCTGACGTCGACTTGCGGCGTGTCGGCCTTATCAAGCGCCTCTTAAGGACGACACGCCGCAAGTGAACGAGGTTCGGTCAGTGGTCGCAGGGGGCCGAGCCCGCGTGCTCGTGCGGCTGGTCGGCCTCGCCCACGTGCCGGGGGCCGTGCGAGTCCTCGCAGTGGCCGTGCCGGGACGGCCCGTCCACGTGATCGACCTCCAGGGTCGTGTGGGTGATCCCGTAGGCGTCGCGCAGCACGTCCTGCATGTCCCGGCGGACGGCGTGGCAGTCGCCCTTCGCGTCCACCAGCACGTGCGCCGACAGCGCCGGATAGCCGGAGCCGACCTCCCACACGTGCAGGTCGTGCACCTCCTCGACGCACGGCCGCTCCGCCAGCCGGGCGCCCAGCTCGGACGGGTCGATGCCCGCCGGGGCGGCCTCCATCAGCACCCGCCCCGCGTCCCGCAGCAGCCCGTACCCGGCCTTCAGCATCAGCGCCGCCACCACCAGCGAGGCGATCGCGTCCGCGCGGGCGAACCCGGTCGTCCACACCACCAGGCCCGCGATCGCCGTGGAGATGAACGCGAACAGGTCGTTCAGGATGTGCTGGAACGCGCCCTCCACGTTCAGGCTCGTCCGGTTCGCGCGGCTCAGCAGCCACGTCGCGCCGAGGTTGACCACGATGCCGGCCAGGGCCGTCCAGAACACGAACTGGCCGTGCACGTCCGGCGGGCTGATCAGCCGGTGGACGCCCTCGTAGACGAAGAACGCCGCCAGCAGGATCAGCGTCAGCCCGTTCAGCTGCGCCGACAGGATCTCCGCGCGGCGCAGCCCGAACGTGAACCCGCCCTGCGGCGGGCGCGCCGCGATCCGCATCGCGACCAGCGCCAGCGCGATCGCGAACGCGTCGGTCAGCATGTGCGCGGCGTCGGAGAGCAGGGCGAGCGACCCGGCCAGCAGGCCGATCGCGACCTCGCCCGCCATGTAGACGACGATCAGCGCGAGGGCGCCGCCGAGCAGCCGCCGGTCCGCGTTGGCGGAAACGCCGTGCCCGTGCCCGTGGCCGTGCCCATGGCCATGGCCGTGCCCGTGCTGCTCCGGCGCGTTCTCCGGCTTCGCGGTCATGTGCCGTCCTCCCCGTGGCCGACGTGCGCGAGGGCGAGATCGAGCAGCATCCGGACGTGCGAGTCGTCCAGCCGGTAGTAGGCCATCCGGCCGGCCCGGCGGACCCGGACGACGCGGTTGGCGCGCAGCAGCCGCAGCGCGTGCGACACCGACGACTCCGACTGCCCGCAGGACGCGGCGATGTCGCACACGCACATCTCGCCGCCCTCCAGCAGCGCGGTGATCACCCGGAGCCGGCCCGGGTCGGCCAGCAGCCCGAACACCTGCGCCAGCTCCCCGACCGTCTCCGCGTCCGGCATCGACGCGGAGACGAGCGCGACCTTCGCGGCGTCGACCACGCGGACGGCGCACGCCTCCGCGGGGATGACATCTGAAGCACTGCTCATATGTGCAAATGTAGCACCGCGGATCAGAGCGCCGGGGACGACCCCGCCGATCCGGCGGGCGGCGCCATCGAGATCACCGGGCTCTGCGGCCCGTCGCCCGGCGTCCCGGCCCCGGTCTCCGTCCCGGACCCGGTCCCGGGCGCGGTCCCCGGCCCGCCGCCGGTGCCGGTCGTGGTCCCCGTGCCCGGTCCGCCGCCCGGCGACACCCCCGGCTGCGGACTCTCCGGCCCCGCGGACCCGGGCGTCCCGGGCTCGGGAGACCCCGGCTCCGGCGACCCGGGGGCCGGCGACCCGTCTCCCGGCGCGGGCGAGCCCGGCGAACCGTCCCCCGAGTCGACCGGGGCCGGCGAGCCGGACGGCGGCGCCGTCTCCGTGGCGGGCAGCGGCAGCGGCGGCCCGTCGTCGGTGCCGGCGGTCGCGCGCGGCCGCTCGAAGCCCATCGTCACCCCGGGATCGACGAGCACGAAGACCGTGATCGTTCCCCGCCGGGAATCCCGCGGCCGGATCCGGGTCACATTCCGCCCCTGGAATCCCGGCCACTTTCGGCCACTGTAGCGCGCGCCGGACGTTCTGATCTTGCTTTCCGGGGCGGTCAGCGGATTACCGCAATTGCACTTCACCGCGGGAACCCCGTAGCCATTGACCAGAACCCCCATTCCGGCCTGCAGGACCGCGGCCTCGCTCGTCGCCTTCCCGTCCCGGTAACCGTGATTCGTCACCAGGGTGTCGGTGCGCAGCAGCACCGGCGTCAGCCGCGACACGTACCGCGCGATGTCGCTCACCGGAATGCCCTGCACCCCCGCCCAAGCCCGCGCCTTGTCCGGGTTGGCCTGCAAGAACGCAACGAGCCTGCGCTGGTCGCAGCTCGATATCCGGCGCGTCCCGCCGTACAGGCCGGGCGTGTCGCCGTCCATCGTGCCGCCCCGCGCCGGGCGCGCGGCGACCTTCACCTGGTCGGTGTCCGCCGCGAGCGTGTACGGGTCGCGCCCCGGCGAGCCCACGGTCAGCCGCGTGATCGCGGCCCCCGCGTCGCCGCAGCCCGCCACCGTCCCGGCCGCCAGCACCAGGACCCCGGCCGCCATGATCGGAATTCGGCCCCGCGCCATTCGTGAATTGATCTCGAGCATGCGTCGTCTCCCGCTCCGGGTGCTGCGAACCTATACTCTTGGATGCCGGGCGGTGCCGATTAGTGCCCGGGGGAATACAGAATTCTCGCGCCGGCCGCGGGCCGGTATTGCGGGACCGGACGGGGGACACGATGGCGAGCCCGCTTCCCCTCACCGCCGCCGATCCCACCCGCCTCGGCGGCTACGAGATCCTCGGGCGGCTCGGCACCGGCGGCCAGGGCGTCGTCTACCTCGGCCGCCCCGCCGGCCCGGGCGCCGGCCCGCCCGGGACGCCGCCGCGCGTCGCCGTCAAGCTGCTGCACGCGCAGCTGCTCGCCAACGCCGCCGCCCGCGCCCGGTTCGTCCGCGAGCTGGCGCTGCTGCAGCGGATCGCCGGGTTCTGCACCGCCCAGGTGCTCGCCGCCGACATGGACGGCGACCGCCCCTACATCGTCAGCGAGTACGTGCCGGGCCGGTCGCTCCGCGAGCTCGTGCACGAGCAGGGCCCGCGCACCGGCGCCGACCTCGACCGGCTGGCGATCGGCACCGCCACCGCCCTCACCGCGATCCACCGCGCGGGCGTGGTGCACCGCGACTTCAAGCCGCAGAACGTGCTGATGGGTCTGGACGGCCCGCGCGTGATCGACTTCGGCATCGCCCGCGCGTTCGACGCCGGCGCCACGCTGACCAGCCAGGTCGTCGGCACCCCCGCCTACATGGCGCCAGAGCAGTTCGCGGGCCGGGTGTCGCCCGCGACGGACCTGTTCGCGTGGGCGGCCACCCTGCTGTTCGCCGCCACCGGTCGCGACCCCTTCGCTGGCGGCGCGCTGCCCGCCGTGATGTACCGGATCATGCACGAGACGCCCGCTCTCGACGCGCTGCCCGGCCCGATCGCCGCGGTCGCCGCCGCCTGCCTCGCGAAGGACCCCAAGGCCCGCCCCACCTCCGAGGACGTCCTGCTCCGCCTCCTCGGCGACCGCCCCGGCCCGCCGCACCCGCGCTTCGACCCGTCCGCCGCCCCGGCCACGGCGGCCCTCCCCGAGCCCCCGACCGCCACCTGGACGGCCACCACCGGCCCCGGCCCCAAACCTTCCGGCGCGACCCCGCCCGGCACCGCCGAGCCCGGAGCCGCCCCGCCCGGAACCGCTCCTCCCGGAGTCGCCGCCCGGCCTGGACCGCCGCAGCCCGGACCGTCCGCCGGATCGGCGCAGGCCGGGGCCGCGCCCGGCGCGGGAGCCGGCGGATCACCGCCCGGTGCGTACGGCGCCGCGGAAGCACCGACCGGCGCCGGCTTCGGTGCCGGTCCCGGTTCGACCGAGGCCGCCGCACCGGGCCGCCCGCCCGGTTCAGGCGCGCCGGGACCGGGTGCGGCGACTGAGCCCTACCAGGCATCGCCAGGACACTCCGGCCCTTCCGGACACTCGCAACACATTGAATACCGCGAGCCTCTCCGGCCTCAGGGACCTCACGGCTCCCCTGGGTCGTCCGGCTACCCAGGTCCGGTCGGTGAGCAGGGGCATCCGGGCTCGGCGGCGGCGCCCGCACGGACGTACCGGCGGCTGCGGCGGGGGCCGGGGGTCGTCACGGGGCTGGCGCTGGCGGCGCTGCTCGCCGCGCTGGACGTCGCCGCCCTCGCGATCCTCATCGCCCGGCCGTCGCTCAGCAGCGGGCACCGGGGCGGGCTGCTGCCGGTGGTCGCGTCCTCGTTCGCGCTGGTCGCGGTCGTCACGCTGGTCGCGGTGATCGTCGCGTGGCGGGGCAGCCGGGCGGCGGCGTGGACGGTGCTGGCGGCGCGCGTCGTCCGGGTCGCGATGTGGGCCGCTTGGGGCGCGCTGGTCACCGTGCAGCCGTCCGCGCTCGCCGGGCACGCGGCCCTCACCGCGCTGGTCGTGCTGCTGCTGGCCCAGGGGCTGTGGGCCTCCTGATCAGCGCCGCTGCGACCACTCCCCGAGGTCGCGGCGCTCGATCGCGGCGGCCATCAGGTCGGGAAAGGCGTCGGGGGTGCACGCGAACGCGGGCACACCGAGGGCGGCGAGGGCCGCGGCGTTGTCGTGGTCGTAGGCCGGCGCGCCGTCGTCCGACAGCGCCAGCAGCACGACGACCTGCACGCCCGCCGCGGTCAGCGCCGCGACCCGCTGCAGCATCTCGTCCCGGACGCCGCCCTCGTACAGGTCGCTGACCAGCACCAGGATGGTCTCGTTGGGCCGGGTCACGAGGCCCTGGCAGTACGCGATCGCGCGGTTGATGTCGGTGCCGCCGCCGAGCCGGGTGCCGAACAGCACCTCGACCGGGTCGTGCAGCTGGTCGGTGAGGTCGACGACGGCGGTGTCGAACGCCACCAGCGACGTCCGCAGCGACCGCATCGAGGCCAGCACCGCGCCGAACACGCTCGCGTACACCACCGACGCCGCCATCGAGCCGCTCTGGTCGATCGCGAGGACCACGTCCCGCTGCACGGCCTGCCGTCGCCGCCCGTACCCGATCATCCGCTCCGGCACGAGCGTGCCGTGCTCGGGCAGGTAGTGCCGCAGGTTCGCGCGGATCGTCCGGTCCCAGTCGACGTCCGCGAGCCGCTTCGGCCGCAGCACCCGCGCGGACCGGTCGAGGGCGCCGCCGACCGCCGAGCGGGTCCGCTGCGCGAGCCGCCGCTCCAGCTCGTCGACGACCTTGCGGACCACGGCGCGCGCCGACTCCCGCGCCCGGTCCGGCATGACCTTGTTCAGCGACAGCAGCGTCCCGACCAGGTGGACGTCCGGTTCGACGGCCTCCAGCATCTCCGGCTCCAGCAGCAGCCGGGTGAGGTCGAGCCGCTCGATCGCGTCCTTCTGCATCACCTGGACGACGGTGGACGGGAAGTAGGTGCGGATGTCGCCGAGCCAGCGGGCGACCGACGGGGCGGAGTCGCCGAGCCCGGCGCCGCGCCGGCCCGGCCGCGGCCGGCCCCCGCCGGCGTCGCCCGCCCCGTAGAGCTTCTCCAGCGCCGCGTCCATCCGGGCGTCGTCGCCGGTCAGGGAGACGCCGGTGCCGTCGGCCTTCTCGCCGCCGAGCACCAGCCGCCAGCGCCGCATCCGTTCCGGGTCGTCGTTCATCGGGCCTCCCAGCCGAGGACGCGCAGGGCGGTGGCGACGGCGGGCGCCGCGCGCTTCTCGTCGAGGTCGCCGGCGGACGGGCGGGACGGCCCGGACGCGGCCTCGGCCCGGCGGACCTGCTCGCCGATCGCGCGCCGTTCGGCGGCGGCGTACGCGCCGAACGTGCGGCGCAGCAGCGGCAGGACGTCGGTGAACGCGTCGGCGGGCAGCGCGGCTATCCAGCCGTCGACCAGCCGGAGCAGCTCCTCGTCGTGCACGAGGACGAGCCCGCCGCCGGACAGGAACCCCTCGACCCAGGCGGCGGCGCGGGCCGGGGCGGCGCCCACCGATACGGCGCGGGCCATCCGGGCGGGCACGTCGTGCAGCCGCCCGGCGTCCAGCAGCAGCCGGGTGATGCGGCCTTCGAGCAGCCCGTGCAGGGCGTCGGGCCGGGCGATCAGGTTCTCCAGGGCGGAGCGCCAGCGCTCCAGGTGCCCGTCGTCGGCGAGCAGGGCGAGGGCGCCGTGGACGGCGTCGACGTGCCCGAGGAAGTCGCGGGCCGCGTCGTCGTCGAGGCCGGACACGGCGGGCGGCAGGCCGACGCAGACGCGGACGACCAGGCCGTCGACGACCGTGCGCAGCGGACCGGTCGGGGTGCCGCGCACGTCCCCGTAGCGCAGCGCGCGCACGAGCGCGGGCAGCGCCGCCATCAGGTGCGCGACGTCGGTGTCGAGCGCGGCCCGGTCGGCGAGGGCCCGCATCACCGTGGGCAGCGCGTCGCCGAGGTCGGCGAGCAGGCAGCGCTCCGCGACCGACGTCAGCTCCGGCAGCGCCGCGGCGCCGGCGGCCATCGCCTCCGCGCGGGCCGTGGTCGCGTCCCGCACGGTGGTGCCCCACGCGCTCGCCTCGATGAGTTCGACGTCGAACTCGGGCCGCCACGCCAGCGTCCACGTCTCCCGGAACGTGCCCTTCGACCGGCTCTCCGCGGGCACGCCCCAGTCGACTTCGAGCAGCCGGAGCCGGTGCAGCAGCCTGCTGCGCTCCAGGTCGGTGGGCTTGCGCAGGTCGAGGTCCTGCTCCTTGCCGAGCGCGGACGGCTTGAGCCGCAGCCGCCGCTGCTCGGCCTGCAGGTCGCGCTGCAGCGGCACCATCGGCGTCCGGTCGGGGACGGCGCCGAGCCGCTCCCCGACCACCATCCGCTCGCGGATCAGCTCGACCGGCGCCTTGGCGCCCTCGCACAGCACCGCGCGGGTCGCCTCGGTGACCTCGTCGAGCCCGGCGAGCGGGCGGCCGCGCAGCGCGGCGAGCGTCTCCGCCAGCCGGACCGCCTCGATCACGTGCGCGGACGAGACGTGCAGGTCCTCCTCGCGCAGCAGCCGAGCGGCGCCGGTCAGCCACCGCTCGACCGGCCGGTCCGGCGCCGCGAACAGGTGGTGGTACCAGCCGGGGGAGCGGACGCCCGCGCCGTAGCCGGACCGGCCCGCGAGCCGGCCGTGCGTCCACGGCACCCACGTCATCGCGATCTTCGTCTTCGGGAGGCCGCGCAGCGTCCGGTCGTCGTGCGTGGCGGGCACCTTCGCCGTCAGCGCCGGGACGTGCCAGGCGCCGCAGACGACGGCGACCCGCTCGAACCCCTCCTTCAGCGCGCGGCGGACCGTCCGGCGCATGTGCGCCTCGCGCTGCTCCTCGCGCGGGTCGGCGGGCGAGGGAGCCACGGTCTCGCGCAGCTCCGCCATCGCCTCGGCGATCGCCGGGAACGGCGACGGGCCCTCGTGGCGGTGCTCGACGACGTCGTCCCACCAGCGTTCGGGGTCGTCGTACCCGGCGGCCTTCGCCAGCGTTCCGAGCGGGTCCAGCCGGACGTCGTCCGGCGGCCGCTCGCCCGGTTCCGCGCCGTCCGCGTCTCCGTCCGACTCCTCGGGCGGGACGAGCTGGTTCGCGGCGGGCAGGTCGCAGAACCGGACGGCCGCGCCCGCCGCGAGCCCGTACCGGATCGCCTGCCACTCCGGGCTGAACTCCGCGAACGGCCAGAACGCGGCCTTGCGGTCTTCCTTGCCCGCTTTGCCCGCCGGGCCGCCGGACGGGCCCGCGGGGGAGTACGCCAGCAGCGCGACCGGCGGGACCATGCCGGGGTCGCCCGCCAGCTCCACGATCCCGTCGGCCTCCGGCGGCCCCTCGATCAGGATCGCGTCCGGCCCGAACTCCTCCAGCGCGCCGTGCAGCGCCCGCGCCGACCCGGGCCCGTGGTGGCGGATCCCGAAGACCTCGACCCGTCCGGCCGTCAAGACACCTCCCGGCAGGCGCGGTAGAAGTCCCGCCATTCGGGGCGGTCCCGCACGACCGCCTCCAGGTACTCCTGCCACACCACCCGGTCCGACACCGGGTCCTGGACGACGGCGCCGACCAGACCGCCCGCCACGTCCGCCGCCCGCAGCACCCCGTCGCCGAAGTGCGCGGCGAGCGCCAGCCCGCTGGTGATCACCGAGATGGCCTCGGCGGTGCTGAGCGTCCCGCTCGGCGACTTCAGCTTCGTGCGGCCGTCGGCGGTCAGGCCCGAGCGCAGCTCCCGGAACACGGTGACGACCCGGCGGATCTCCTCCAGCCCCGCCGGGGCCTGCGGCAGCTCCAGCGACGCGCCGATCCGGTCGACGCGGCGCGCCACGATGTCGACCTCGTCCTCGACGGTGTCGGGCAGCGGCAGCACCACCGTGTTGAACCGCCGGCGCAGCGCGCTGGACAGCTCGTTCACGCCGCGGTCGCGGTCGTTGGCGGTCGCGATGACCGTGAAGCCCTTGCGCGCCTGCACCTCGGTGTTCAGCTCCGGGACGGGCAGCGTCTTCTCCGACAGCACCGTGATCAGGGTGTCCTGGACGTCGGACGGCATCCGGGTCAGCTCCTCGATGCGCGCCACCGCGCCGAGCCGCATCGCCCGCATCAGCGGGCTCTCCACCAGCGCCTTCTCCGACGGGCCCTCCGCCAGCAGCCGCGCGTAGTTCCAGCCGTAGCGGATCGCCTCCTCCGCCGTCCCGGCCGTGCCCTGCACCAGCAGCGTCGAGTCGCCGCTGATCGCCGCCGCGAGGTGCTCCGACACCCAGGTCTTCGCGGTGCCGGGCACGCCGAGCAGCAGCAGCGCCCGGTCGGTCGCGAGGGTCGCCACCGCGACCTCCATCAGCCGCCGCCGCCCCACGTACTTCGGCGCGATCGCCGTGCCGTCGGGCAGCTCGCCGCCGAGCAGGTAGGTCGTGACGGCCCACGGCGACAGCCGCCAGCCGGGCGGGCGGGGCCGGTCGTCGTGCTCGGCCAGCCGGGCCAGCTCGCCGGCGTACTCCTGCTCGGCGTGCGGGCGCAGCACGCCGGCGGGCAGGGGATCTCCGGTCGCGGGTTCGGTCACGGGGCGAGCTCCTTCAGCATCTCGTCGCGGAAGCGCAGGGCGGCGACCAGGGCGGTGACGGCCCGCGGCACGGCCCGCTCCCGCGGGGCCGGCGTCTGATCGGCCGGCCGGTTCTGTTCGGTGAGCAGGGTTTCGAGGCGGGCCGCGGCGGACGGGTCGAGCCGCTGCTCGGCGAGCCGGCACAGCTGGGTGAGGGCGTGCTCGTCGCGGCGGGTCGGCCGCCCGGCGGACGCGGTGAGCGTGCCGACGACGGCGGCGGCGAGGTCGCCGGTCCACGGTCCGGGCACCCGCTCCAGGATCGGCGGCAGCTCGGACCGGCCCTCCACCCAGCGGATCAGGCCGGCCGCCGCGGCGTCCCGCTCGCCGGCCGGCAGGACCGCCAGCAGGTCGGCGAGCGCGCCCGGCTCGTCCACCATGACCCCGCCCTTCAGCAGCGCGCGCGCCCACGCGGCGTCGTGCTGCTTCAGCGCGGCCCGCGCCCACCCGATGTGGACGTCGCGGGCGTCGCCGTCCTGCTCGTCGCGGCCGGACCGTCCCTCGGCCGCCCCGGCCGCCGCGACGGGCAGGCAGACGATCTCCATCGGCGGCAGCCCGAACAGGTCCGTCCAGGTGCCCAGCGGTGTGCGGGCGAGGATCTCGCGCAGCCAGGCCGCCCGCGTCCCCACCGGGCGCCCGCCGCCGCCGGGCGCGAACGACCCGCCGGGATGGAACGGGACGCCGTCGCGCGCCAGCTCCTCGTCGTGCGCGCTGGGCGGCTCGACCATGATCCAGGTCTGCTCCCGTCCGCGCACGGTGCGGAGCCGCGGGGTCAGGCAGCCGCGGGCCCGCGCGGCCATCCGCTCCCCGTACGCCGAGCCGGGCAGCCGGGCGAGCAGGTCGGCGGCGAGCTGCCGGACGTCCTTGCCGCGGTCCTCCAGCGCCGACTCCAGGAACTCCTCGTCGTCGAGCGACAGCCCGGTCCGGAACGTGCCGAGGAAGGCGGCGCGGTCGGGCGCGGGCTCCTTCGCCCACGTCTCCCGCAGCGCCTCGCGGGCCGCCGCCGGGTCGGTGCCGCGCAGCGCGGTCAGGTGCGCGGCGCGCTGGTTGCGGGTGCCGGTCTCCCACACCTCGGCGCCGCCGCCCGGGTCGCCGCCCTCCCCGACCAGGTACGCCCAGTCGGTGTTGCGCAGGGCCAGCCACACGCCGCGCCGCCCGGCCGCGCGGCCGATCGACGGCCGCAGCACCCGGTCGCCGCGGCCGCGTTCGAGCAGGTCGGGCAGCAGCCGCGCCGGCACCCGCAGCCCGCGCGCCGCCGCCGCGTCCAGCCATTCGGGCAGCACCTGGACCTGCTCGCCGCGCAGGATCCGGGCGAGCCGGGCGGCCGCCGCGGGCGGCACGACGGGCGCGTCCTCGGCGGGCGCCGGGGCGATCAGGTCCAGGGCGCCGGGCCCGGGAACGCGCCCGGCCCGCCGCGCGACGGTCAGCAGCGCGGCCTGGTCCAGCAGCCGGCCGGCCCGGTCGGTGCCGCGGCCGTCCGGCGCCTCCGGCAGGACGGGCGGGTCGCGGCGCTCGGTGCCGAGGAGCGCCGCGGTGACGTGCTCGTTCCAGCCGCTCACAGCAGCACGGCCCCCTCGTCGGCCTGCCAGGCGGCCAGCGGCCGCAGCCCGTCCGGCGTCCACTCGCCGGCGAACGCGACGGGCCCGCCGCCGGACACCGCCAGCAGCCGCCACGGGTCCGCCATCCGCAGCGGCAGCGCGTCGCCCGCCTCGTCGACGACGTGCAGCGCGCCGCCCTCGCCTCGCGCTAGACGCACCCGTTCCAGCGTCGCGGGCCAGCGCTCCAGCCACGGATCGTTCGCCAGCGCGGCGGCGTGCTCGTCGAGGAACCCCGCGACGGACGTCCCGCCGGGCACCGCCTCGACGGCCGGGCCGTGGCGTTCGGCGACCAGCGCGCGCAGCGGCTGCGCGCCCGGATAGAAGGCCAGTTCCGCGTCGACCTCGGTGCCGACGGCCAGCGAGGAGTCCAGGCTCGCGCCGGGCGCCGCGAACGACAGCACGAGCGCCGGCCGCCCGGTCTCGCGCCCGCGCAGCCAGACGCGCCGCGTCGTGAGCTGGTCCTGCACGGAGTCCCGCGAGCCGGTCGCGCACCAGCGGTCGCGGACCCGCTCGCCGTCGCGGAGCACGTCGTCCTGCGCGACGGTGAACCCGACCCGCGAGCGGACGGTGTCGCGCAGCCCAGCGGGCAGCTCGCCGCGCCTCCGGTAGGCCAGCACGAGCAGCCGCAGCAGCGCGTACTCCTCCAGCATCCGGTCGGGCCAGCCCGGCTGCCGAGGGATCGCCGCCAGCGCCCTGACCTGCCCCGACAGTGCGCCCGCCTGCGCGTCGACGAGCCGCCGCGCGGCGTCGTCCCACAGCCCGTAGGGCGCCTTCTCCGCCTGCGCGAGCCCGTGCGTCACCTGGTCGCGCAGCCACTGGTCGAGCTCGGCGAGACCGTCCTCGACCCGCCGCTCGCGGCGCTCCACCGTCTTCGGGTCGCGCGCCTTCGGCGCCCCGGCCTTGCGCTCCTGCGCCCTACCGGCCCGCTCGCGGCGCTGCTCCAGCCATTCGGCGACCCAGCCGGGACGCGCGCCGGCCTCGACCGTCCCGTCCGACCACAGGAGCAGCAGCCCGAGGACGTGCTTGCACGGGATCTTGTGGCTCGGGCACGAGCAGCGGAACGCCGGCCCGGCCAGGTCGGCGCAGGACCGGTAGACGCTCTTGCCGCTGCCCTGGCACTCGCCCCAGACGGCCTCGGCGTCGCACCCCGCCCCGCTCCACTTGGCGGGCCGGGCGACGCCACCGGCCGCCGTCGCGGCGGCCGCGTCCGGCGCCAGCGCGGCGACCCGCCCCCGATCCCATCGACCGCTGCTCACACCCCGAAACTATCCGCCCCCTCCGACATTCTCCGCGTGACGTTCCCCCACCGCCCGGCGGGCGCGCCGGAAGCGCTCCTAGTAGCCGGGGAGGGAGTGGATGCCGGGGACGGAGACGTCGGGGAACAGCAGGGCCCCGCCGGCGAGGAGGGCGACGAGCGCGGTGGCGCCGAACAGGGTGACCCAGGCGAGGCCCGGGACGCCGGTGAGGTGGGCGAGCTGGTCGGCGTCGGAGCTCGGCGCCATGTGCCGGGTCCGCATCCGCTGCAGCTCGATCACCGGGCGGGTCGCGGCCAGCAGCAGGAACCAGGCGGCCAGGTAGGCGAACCCCGCCTGCACCTCGGCGCTGCCGAACCAGGAGACCAGGAGGACGACCGCGCCGGTCACGATCACCGACAGCGCGCCGTAGGCGTTCCGGATCATGATCAGCATCGCGGCGAGCAGCAGGAGCGTGAACCAGAGCATCAGCGTGATGCGGCCGCCGGCGAGCAGCAGCGCGAAGAACAGGCCGAGCAGCGGCGGCGTCACGTACCCGGCCATCGCGGTGAAGATCATGCCGGGGCCGTGCGGCTTGCCGCGCGAGACCGTGACGCCGGAGGTGTCGGAGTGCAGCTTGATGCCGTCCAGCTTGCGGCCGGTGAGCAGCGCGATCAGCGCGTGCCCGCCCTCGTGCGCGATCGTCACCGTGTTGCGCGCGACCCGCCAGGTGGGGCCGTGCAGCACCGCGGCCAGCGCGACGGCGCCGACGAGCACGACCAGCCACCACGGGGGGTCCGGCTGCGTTCCCGTCACCCGGTTCCACAGGTCGGCGATGCTTGCGTGTTCCACGTCCACCTCGGGGTCGTCGGTCGGGGGATGCCCAACCTTAGGACGTCGCGGATAACGTTCGCGTTCGGTTCGAGTCGCCGCGGATCCGGTGAAGACCGGGCGGGACCGACATCGGGCGACCCGGCCGCAATGAGGCGGGGGCGTCCGCGTCCTCTACGCAGCGTCGCCGCGCGGTCGCCGTCGAGCGCCGGCCCGCCTCTCGGGAGGATGTGATCCACGCCACACCGATCGTCCTGCGACCTCCGCAATATCGTGATTCGCCAGGTGAGATGTGACGAATCCCATTATGGTGTGGCCCGCACAATCGTTAAGGTGCCGATCGCGCCGAGTCTCCCAGGCTCGTTCCGGCGCGGTGGGGACGGCACCGGCCGCAAGGTGCCGCCGCGAGTTCCGGAGCGGGCGGTCCCGGCGCGACGAGAGGTGACGGGGATTGAACGGGGATCGATCCCCCGCGCGGGACGCGGGACCGCGCGGGGTACTGAGGCATTTCCGGCGCGACCGGCTGACCGGCCAGCTCGCGGCCGGCCTCGTCGGCGTGCTCTGCGTGGGGGCGCTCGTCTACGGGGTCGGGACCGCCAGCGCCAAGTACCGGCTCGCCGACGTCGGCGCCTGGCTCAGCGCCGGCGCCAAGGGCCTCGTCGTGCACGCCAACGGGCTGGCCGGCAAGGTCGACGGGAAGGCGTCCGTCGTCCCGCAGATGCGCGGCCACCACATCAAGATCGTCCAGGACGGGACGACCGTGCTGCTCGTCGACACCGACACCGGCGTCGTCAGCCGCATCGACCCGTCCCAGCTCAAGATCACCGGAAGCCGGGCCGCGGGCGGGCCCGGGCTGCAGGTCCTCGCCGGCTCCGGCGACGCCTACACCATCGACTCCGTCAAGGGCGTCGTCCAGCGGATCGACCCGCTGACCCTCGCGCCCGCCGGGCCGGCCGCGACGCTCACCGCGCCGCTCGGCCAGGCCGGCATCGACGGCAAGGGCGGCCTGTGGGTGCCGGTCCCGCAGAGCGGCCAGGTCGTCCCGTTCCAGGACGGCCGGCAGGGGACGCCCGTCACCGCCGGCCGCGGCGGCGACCGCCTCGCCCTCACCATCGCCGCCGGGACCCCCGTCGTCGTCGACAGCACCTCCGCCACCGCCCTCGTCGTCCGGCCCGACGGCACGCAGCGCATCACCCTGCCCGCGCCCGTCGCGAAGACCGCGAACGGCGTGCGGCTCCCGCCCGTCGCCGACGGCCAGGTCGTCCCGATGCTCGGCGCGGGCGGCTCGCTGTACCTGCTCGACACCGGCGTCGGACGCGTCGAGTCCGTCGCGCTGCGCGTCCCGCACCACGCGTTCGAGGCGCCGAACGTCCTCGGCCCCCGCGTCTACCTCCCCGACCGGACGGCCGGGCGCCTGCTGGTGTTCAACACCGACAAGGGCGCCTGGGAGGCCCCGATCCCCGCCACCCGGCCCGGCGGGACGATCGAGGTCGTCACCCGCGACCACATGCTCTGGGTGAACGACCCCGACGGCGCCCTCGCGCTCGCGCTCGACCCGAACGGCGCGGTCAAGCGCATCAAGAAGTACGACGACCACGTCCCGGGCAGCAACCGCCGCCCCATCCCCATCAAGGCCGGACCGGGCAACGGGAACGGCAACCGCAACACCGGCGGCGGCCCCGGCCACGGCGGCAACGACCCCGTCCCGCCCGCCGGACGGCCCCCGCGGCCGCCCGCGAAGCAGGACCCGACCGCGCCCGACCCGCCCACGCCCTTCGCGTCCGGCGACAACGGCTCCATCGGGATCCGCTTCACGCCCGCCGTCCAGCCGCAGGGCGTCTACCCGGTGACCCGGTTCGTCCTGCTCGGCGCCGACGACCGGCCCGTCAAGGGTGCGACGCCCGCGCAGTTCCCCGGCGACTCGCCGGGCGGGACGTTCACCGTCGGCGGCCTCGCCTGCAACAGCCGGACCTACGAGTACAAGGTCGCCGCCGAGTACAAGGGCAAGAACGGCAAGACGGCCTACAGCCCGTCCGGCACGGTCGGCGCCACCGCCTGCCAGGCCCCGGGCCCGCCCACCACTCTCAAGGCCACCGGCGTGAACCACGGTGCCACCGTCACCTGGGCCAAGTCGTCCGGCTACGACGTGACGTACAACGTCACCTGGCAGGGCGGTTCGACGTCGACCAAGGGCACGTCGGCGAACGTCTCCGGCCTGACCAACGGCATCACGCCCCACACGATCAGCGTGACCGCCCACAACGGCGCGGGCGACTCCACCCCGGCGAGCACCTCGGTGACCCTCGACCCGAACCAGCACACCGTCGTCTACAACGGCCACAACAACAACAGCACCAGCACGTGGCTGCACACCGGCCCGAATAGCACGTCGCCGCATGACGGCAAGTTCCCACAAGGGTTCAAGGACCCGGTGACCGTGATCTGCCAGGAGAAGGGCGACATGGTGCCGGACCAGAACGACCCGAGCCTCAAGAGCAACATCTGGGACAAGATCAACTATGGCGGGCGCGAGCGCTGGGTCAGTGACCTGTACGTGGCGACGCCGAATTCCAACGCCGGAACCTTCTCCTCGCCGAAGGTCTGGGGGTGCGGATCATGAGTGAGCACGGGGGCGTGGATCCGGAGGCGCTGGCGGGGCGGTTCGCGCAGATGTTCGGGGCGCTGGCGCAGAACATCGAGCGGATCGTCCGCGGCAAGCGGGACAAGGTCGAGCTGGCGCTGGTGTGCCTGCTGTCGGAGGGGCACCTCCTGGTCGAGGACGTGCCGGGCGTCGGCAAGACGACGCTCGCCCGGGCGATGTCGGCGTCGGTGGAGGCGAAGTGGGCGCGCATCCAGTTCACGCCCGACCTGCTGCCGAGCGACATCACCGGGGTGTCGATCTTCAACCAGGGGACGAGCGCGTTCGAGTTCCATCCGGGGCCGATCTTCGCGAACCTGGCGGTGGCGGACGAGATCAACCGGGGGTCGCCGAAGACGCAGTCGGCGCTGCTGGAGGTCATGGAGGAGCGCCGGGTGACGGTGGAGGGGACGCCGCATCCGGTGCCGCGCCCGTTCATGGTGATCGCGACGCAGAACCCGGTCGACATGGACGGCACGTACCCCCTGCCGGAGGCGCAGCTCGACCGGTTCCTGATGCGGATCTCGATGGGGTACCCCGACCACCAGGCGGAGGTGACGCTGCTGGCGGGCGCGCCGACGGGCGCGATGCTGGACCAGCTGCCGCCGGTGATGGGCCGCGAGGACCTCGCCCGGATGATCGACTTCGCGCAGCGGCTGCACGTCGCGGCGCCGCTGTACGACTACGTGGTGCGGGTCGTCGCGGCGACGCGCGAGCACCCTGACCTGCGGCTCGGCGCGAGCCCGCGGGCGAGCGTGGCGCTGCTGCGGGCGGCGCGGGTGCGGGCGGCGGCGGCCGGCCGGTCCTACATCGTCCCGGAGGACGTGAAGGCCCTCGCGGTGCCGGTGATCGCGCACCGGCTGATCGTGACGCCGGAGGCGGAGCTGCGTGGGCGGGGCGGTGCGGACGTGGTCGGGGAGGTCCTCGCGAACGTGCCGACGCCGCAGGCCGCCGGCGTCTGACCGGCGCTCGGGGAACGGGGTTCGATGTGCTGACGCCGCTCGGATGGGGGACGGCGGCCGTGTCGGCGGCGCTGTACGCGGCGGGCTGGTGGCTCGGCTATCCGGAGCCGGCGGTGCTCGGGGTCGCGGGGCTGGCGGCGGTGGCCGCGGCGGTGCTGTGGACGCTGCCGGGCCCGCGGCTGGCGGTGCGCCGGGACATCGCGCCGGTGAAGGTGGCGCGCGGCGAGCCGGCGGTCGGCGTGCTGCACGTGAAGAACGAGGGGCGCGCGGTGCGCGGGCTGAGCGCGCGGGACGCGGCGGGCTCGACCGACGTGGCGGTGGACGTGCCGCGGCTGCGGTCGGGCGGGAGCCGCAGCGTGACGTACCGGCTGCCGACGGAGCGGCGCGGCGAGATCCCGGTGGGGCCGCTGCGGCTCGTCCGGTCGGATCCGCTGCGGCTGGCGCGCCGCGTCCGCGAGTACGGGACGCCCCGGACACTGCTGGTGCGGCCGCGGACGGTGCCGCTCGCGCTGCTGCCGTCGGGGCGGGCGCACCATCTCGAAGGGCCGACGAGCGACCGGTCGCCGGCGGGGACTGCGACGTTCCACGCGCTGCGCGAGTACGTGATCGGGGACGAGCTGCGGCACATCCACTGGAAGTCGTCGGCGCGGACGGGGACGCTGATGGTGCGGCAGATGGTGGACGCGAGCCTGCCGAGGACGACGGTGGTGCTGGAGGCGCGGCCGGAGTCGTGGCCGGAGCCGGACGACTTCGAGCTGGCGGTGGACGCGGCGGCGTCGGTGGCGGCGGGCGCGGCGTCGGCGAGCTTCCCGGTGCGGGTGCTGACGGGCGCGGGGCCGGTGGCGGACACGCGCGGCGGTCCCGGCGACGTGGAGGTGCTGCTCGACCGGCTGACGGCCGTCGCGCCGGAGCCGGGCCCGCGGTCGGCGGTGGACGTGGTGCGCCGCGTCCCGGCGGGCGGGTCGCTCGTGGTGATCATGCGGGACGGCGCGGAGCTCGGGCGGGTCGCGTCGGTGCGGAGCCGGTTCGACCGGGTGGTGGTGCTGCGGGTGCGGCCGGAGTCGGCCGCGTCGGCGCCGCCCGGCGTGCACATGGTCGACGTGGCGGACCTGGACGGGCTGGCGGAGGCGTGGCGGCGGCTCGGGGGCGTCCGGTGACCCGGTACGTCTCGCTGGTGGTGACGGCGTGCCTGGCGGCGGTCGCGGGGCTGGCGTTCCAGCGCGTGTTCGGGTTCGGTCCGGTGGTGCCGGTCGCGGCGGTCGCCGCGGCGGTCCCGACGGTGCTGTCCGGGCTGCTGTCGGGGCCGCGCAAGGGCAGCCGGCCGTGGCCGCTGTGGATCTCGCTGGTGCTGACGGTGGCGGCGTGGGCGGGTACGGCGGCGGTGACCGTGCTGCGTCCGGCGCTGGGCGACGGCACGTTCCCGCAGACGCTGCGGGAGGGGGTGCTCAGCTCGTGGAAGTCGATCCTGACCACGCTGCTGCCCGCGCCGGCGAAGCCGGAGTTCCTCGTCCTGGTGAACGTGCTGGTGTGGCTCGCGGCGTTCGCGTCCGCCGAGATCGCGCTGCGGACGCGGCTGCGGGCGCTGCCGGCGGTGCCGCCGCTCGGCGTGTGGGCGGTCGCGCTGCTGCTCGGCGTGGACGGCCCGGGCTCGAACCTGCCGCTCGCCGCCGCGACCGTCGTGCTGATCGCGGTGCTGGTCCTCGTCCGCGCGGACGGGCCCGCGTCCGGCCCGGCGTGGCGTCCGCCGGCGTTCGGGCTGCCCGCCGCGGCGGTGCTCGGCGCGCTCGCGCTGGCGGCGGGCCCGGTCGTGCCGGTGAGCGCCGACCCGTACAACCCGCGCGAGCAGGTGCAGGCGCCGCCGCCGCAGCAGCATGACAGCGTCAGCCCGCTCGACCGCGTCGGCGGCTGGCTGCTGAGCCCCGACCAGGTGATGTTCACGGTGGCGTCGAAGCGGGACGAGATCGAGCGGCTCGCCGTCCTCGACACCTTCGACGGCGTGACGTGGACGTCCGCCGCCCGGTTCGTCCCGACGGGGAGCCGGGTGCCGGAGGGGCCGAAGCCGCGCAAGGAGCACGAGGTCGCGCAGCGCATCACCATCGGCGCGCTGCCGGGCGTGTACGTGCCCGCGCCGGACCGCCCCCGCCAGGTGGACGGCCTCGGCGTCGTCGCCGACCCGGCCAGCGGCGCGCTCGCCGCCGCGAAGCCGCTGGCCGCCGGGCAGACCTACACGGTCGATTCGCGGGTTCCGGAGTGGTCGGCGGACGACCTGGCGGACGCGGGCGTCGCCGACGACGCGGAGGCGCGTGCGGACCGGCGGCTGCCGTGGGGACCGGGCGCGACGAAGCCGCCCGTGCAGCTCGCCGAGTTCCGGAAGTTCGCGGAGGCGGCGACGCAGGGCGCGGTGTCGCCGATCCAGAAGGCGGCGATGCTCGCCGAGTACCTGAAGCGGTACGCCCGGTACGACGTGACCGCGCCGCCCGGGCACAGTTACCGGCAGCTCGACTACTTCCTCGGCGAGGGCCGGCGCGGCACGCCCGAGCACTTCGCGACCGCCTACGCGCTGCTCGCCCGGACGCTCGGGCTGCCGTCGCGGGTCGTCGTCGGCTTCGACGGCGGGAACCGCTCGGGCGGCACGGTCCAGTACCGGTCCGGGGACGTGATGGTGTGGCCGGAGATCAAGTTCGCGGGGCTCGGCTGGATCCGGTTCAACCCGCTGCCGGACAGCGCGCGCCGCTCCAAGAACAACGACTCCGTCGCGGCCGGTGAGACGGAGAAGAAGCTCGAGCAGGCGCAGAAGAACGCCGCGTCGCAGACGCGCGGGTCCGGGCCCGGCAAGACGCCGCAGAAGACGCCGCCGAAGCCCGCCGCCGCCCCTGAGGCGCCCACGCCGTGGTGGGTGTACGCGTCGGTCGCCGCCGCCGCGCTGGTCCTCGCGTACCTGCTGGCCGTGCTGCTCGCGCCCGCGCTGCGCCGCAGGCGCCGCCGGGCGGGCGAGCCCGGCGACCGCATCACCGGCGCCTGGCACCAGGCCCTCGACCACCTCGCGGACGTCGGCCTGTCCACCGCCCGGACGCTGACCGCGCACGAGGTCGCCCGGTTCGGCGCGTCCAATGTCGGCGCGGACGCCCGCGGGCATCTCGGGCCGCTCGCCGACCTGGTGAACCGCAGCCGCTTCGCCGCGTCCCGTCCGGACCCGCGCGCCGCCGACCAGGCCTGGCACCACACCGACCAGCTCGGACGCCTCGTCACCGCGAAGGCCGGGCGGCTGCGGCGGCTCCGCCGCCGACTGCACCCCCGCTCGCTCCGCGACCCCCGCGCTAGCGGGAAGCGGGCAGGCTGACGGCGATCTCGCCGCCGAGGACCGCGCCCGACTCCAGGTCCAGGTCGTCGCCGCTCCAGAACCGGCCCGGGTCGAACCAGTTCGGGCGGCGGCCCTTCGGCAGCAGCCCCATCGCCTGGTACGTCACCGCGACGATCTCCGCGCAGAACGCCGTCTCCAGGTTCATGTCGCGCTCGGCCGGCCGGCGGACCGGAACCCGGCCGCGCAGCCACCGCGACGCCAGCCGCGACGTGGACGGGAACGGCGTGCCGTCCAGCCGGGCCACCGCGCGCAGCGCCGCGTCCTCCATCGCCCGCGACGCCGGCGGGTCGAGCTGCCGCAGCCACGCCCGCTGCCCGTACCGGTCGCCCCAGGTCAGCACCGCGTCGCGCAGGTCGTGCAGCTGCGCGCCGCGCTGGTGGCCGCCCGACCACAGGTCCGGCAGCGACCGGCCGAGCTCGGCGTGCCACATCAGCGGCGGCAGGTCGTCGACGACCAGCGCCATGCCGACGTGGTTCACCGGGCTGTTCGTCGTCATCTGGATAGCGCGGTCGGCGGCCGTCCGGCCGCGGAACAGCCACACGTCGCCGGTGCGGGTCAGGTCGGCGGCCTCGTCGAGGGAGATGCTCGTGCCCGGCATGATCGATACCGTAGCCGCATGCGGTGGTGGAGAAGGGCCGGCCTGTGGAAGGCGCTGGGCATCGCGGGGTTCGTCGGCGTGGCGGCGACCGGCGCGGTGATCGTCCGTTCGGAGCGGCGGCGCCGCGCCTACACGCCCGAGGAGATCCGGAACCGGCTGCACGAGCGGCTGGACGAGACGCCCGAGGACGGGTCGTGACGGCCCGCGCCGTCCGCGCCCCGGGCTCGCTGGACCTGGAGCTCGCGTGGGAGGCGGTGTCCGGGGTGCTCGCCCCGACGCCCGTCGTCCCGTCCGCGCTCGCGCCGGACGCGCTGCTCAAGCTGGAGACGTTCCAGCCGAACGGCGCGTTCAAGGTGCGCGGTGCGCTGGCCGCCGTGGCGGCGCTGTCGGACGGCGTGCCCGCCGTCACCGCCAGCGCCGGCAACCACGGCCTCGGCATGGGGTACGCGGCGGCGCGGTCCGGCGCGGACGTGACGGTGGTCGTGTCGACGCGGGCGTCGCGGGTGAAGGTGGAGCGGATCGGCGCGTTCCCGGTCCGGCTCGTCCAGCACGGCGACACCTACGACGAGGCCGAGGCGCACGCGATGACGCTGCCGGGCCACTACGTGTCGCCCTACAACGACCCGGCGGTCATCGCGGGGCAGGGCACCATCGGCCGGGAGCTGGACGCGCAGGCGGACGGCCCGCTCACCGTGATCGCGCCCGTCGGCGGCGGCGGGCTGCTCGCCGGGCTCAGCCTGTGGGCGCGCGAGCGCGGCGGTGTGCGGATCGTCGGCGTGGAGTCGGCGGTGTCGCGCGGCGTGTCGGCGTCGGTCGCGGCCGGGCGGGTCGTCGAGGTGGAGGTCGGCGAGACGTTCGCCGACGGGCTGCCCGGCAACCTGGAGGCCGGCTGCGTCACGCCGCGGGTGATCGGGGCGGACGCGGCGCTCACCGCGGTCACCGACGCGGAGATCCGCACCGCGCTGCGCTGGCTGTTCGCCGAGCACGGCCTGGTCGCCGAGGGCGCGGGCGCGGCGGGCGTCGCGGCGGTGCTGGCCGGGAAGGTCGAGATCACCGGGCGGCCGGTCGTGGTCGTGTCCGGCCGCAACATCACCGTCCCGACGTACACCGAGGCCCTTCAGAACCCCTGACCTCGCCAGAAACCGGGGCAAGCCGGAACCGAACGGTCTACGGTGACCCCGGGGACGACGGGGAAGGGTGATCGGGACGTGGGCCTCCCGGGGGTGTTACGCCGCGACCGCATGACCGGGCAGGTCGCGGTCGGGCTCGTCGGCGTGCTGGCCGTCGCCGCGATCGTGTACGGGGTCGGCGTCGCCAGCGCCAAGTACGACCTCGCCGACGTCGGCGCCTGGCTGAGCGCCCGCTCCAAGGGCGCCGTCGTGCACGTCAACGGCCCTGCCGCCAAGGTCGACGGCAAGACCGCCGTGGTCCCGCAGATGCGCGGGCACCGGATCCGGGTCGTCCAGGACGGCGCGACCGTGCTCGTCATCGACCTCGACACCGGTGTCGTCAGCCGGCTCGACCCGGCGCAGCTCAAGGTGGACACCAGTCGCCCGCTCGGCGCCGGCCTCCAAGTGCTCGCCGCCGCGGGACGGGCCTACACGGTCGACTCGGCGAAGGGCCTCGTCCAGCAGATCGACCCGGTCACGCTGGTGCCCGCCGGCGCGTCCGCGACGCTGCCCGCGCCGCTCGGCCAGGCCGGCATCGACGGGCGCGGCGCGCTGTGGGTCCCCGTCCCGAGCAAGGGGCAGGTCGCGCCGTTCGCGGCGGGCCGCCTCCAGACCCCGGTATCGGTCGGCAAGGCCGGCGACTCGCTCGCCCTGACCATCGCGGCCGGCGACCCCGTCGTCACCGACTCGACCGCCGCCACGGCGACCGTCGTCAAGCCGTCCGGGACGCGCCTCACCGTCGCGCTGCCGACGACCGTGCGGCGGGCCGGGGCCGGGGGAGTGCTCGCCCCGCCCGCGACCACCGGCACGACCGTCCCGCTGCTGGTCCCCGGAACCGGGTCGCTGGTCACCGTCGACACCGGCACCGGCCGGTACACCAGCGCCCGGCTCGCGCTGCCGAAGCACCGCTACCAGCCGCCGCAGATGCTCGGCGCCAAGGTCTACATCCCCGACGAGACTGCTGGGTCGCTGCTGGTCTACGACGCGGCGGCCAACCGCTTCGAGGCGCCCGTGCCCGTCACCGGACGGCCGTCGACGCTGGAGGTGTTCGTCCGCGACGGGCTGCTGTGGGCGAACGACCCGTCCGGCCCGCGCGCCGTCGTCATCGACGACCGGGGCGGCCGCAAGCGGATCGACAAGTACCGCGACCGGGTCCCCGGCGGGCCGAAGCGGCACGCGATCCCGACGCCCGGCGGCCAGGGCGCGCCGCCGCCGCTCCGGGCGCCGCAGAGCCCGCCCCCGCCGAGGCCCGGACAGCCGCCGACCGCGCCGTCCAACCTCACCGTCACCCCCGGGTCCGGGACGATGCGGGTCGACTTCCAGCCCGCGCAGGGCGAGGGGATCACCGGCTACGTGCTCAAGGGCGCCGCCGCGGGGCTGTCGGTCGCGCCGCGGGCGATCGCGGCGAACGCGGGCGCCTACACGTTCACGGTCAAGGGCGGGAGCTGCGGCACCGAGTACCGGTTCCGCGTCGCCGTCCGGTACCGCGACGCCCGCGGCCGCACCGGCGAGCGGGTGTCGCAGGCCGGCGACCCCGTCCGGCCCTGCGTGACGCCCGGCGCGCCGCGCGGTCTCACGGCGCAGGCGGCGTCCGGCGGCGCGAGGCTCGCGTGGACGGCCCCGGCCGGCGCCGGCACCACCGGCTACAAGATCGCCTGGGACGGCGCCCTCACCGGAAGCGCGACCGCGACGGGCACCTCCGCCACCCTCGCGCAGGTCGCGACGAACGGCTCCTACACCTTCACCGTCGCGGCGACGAACGCCGCCGGCGCAGGGACCGGAACGTCCATCACCGCGAAACTCGCCGGCCCGGCGGTGAAATACCCCGTCCAGAACAACGGCAAGTCCTACGGCTATCTCTATTCCACGCCCAACGCCACCAGCGGCACCGAGATCGGCAGCATGTTCGACAACAACGGGACGAAGGTCCCGGTGAACTGCCAGGTGCAGGGCGTGAAATACACGCACCCGAAGGATTCGAGCCTGACCGGCGCCATGTACGTCAACATCACCTACGGCGGCAAGACCGGATACGTCATCGGCTACCTGGTCGACACACCGGGCGCCTGGACGAGCTACGCGGGCCCGCCCGTCTGGAAGTGCGGGCCGTAGGGCCGGCGACGGCCCGCCGGCCGGCTATGACGCGGGGCGCGCCTTGTTGTGCACGCACGCCGGCGCCGACCACGCCACCTCCGCGGCCTTGCCCTGCGGCAGCTGCAGCACCGCGCCGACCCGGAAGCAGGAGAGCGCCTTCGGCCGCAGGCCGGGCACGGTGAACGAGAGCGAGTCGGGCTTGGCCGTCTGGACCGGCGAGCTCCCTGCCGGCTGCCGCTGGACCAGCAGCGGCAGCCCGCGCGCCGCCGGCGGCAGCGCCCACGACAGGACCGCCGTCCGGCCGACCGGGCGGGCGGTCAGGTGCCGGGGACGGGCGGCCGCCTTCTGCGCGGCGGTCGGCGGCGCCTCACCGTCGCCCTGCTGCCCCGGCGCGGCGGGGGTGCGGCTCGTCTCGTTCGGGCCGGGCGGGTCCGCGTCGCCGCCGCCGCGGGACAGGACCAGCGCGCCGACGCCCAGCACCGCCCCGCCGACCAGCGCGACCGCCGCCGCGATGACGAGGCCGCGGCGCGGCCCGTCCTGCGGCGGCCCGGCCGGGACGTCCGGCGGGCCCGGAGGCGGCGCCGGGGCGGTGTGCGGGGCGGTGTGCGGGGTGGTCGCCCCGCCGTTGTGCGACGGGTCCGTCGCGTCCTGCGAGGCGCCGACCGGCCATGCGGCCTGGAGGGCCGGACGTTCCCGGCCCTGCGGCGCCTGGCGGGGCGCCTGCCGCGGCGTCTGCTGCGGCGCCTGCTGCTGGGGTTCGGACGCGGCGTCCGGATGCCAGGGCGACGGCGGCGCGGGCGCCAGAGCGCCGGCGGCCGGGCCCTCGGGCCGCCGCGCCGACGACGGCGTGGTCGGCGCCCAGTCCGGCACCGGCGGCGGCCCCGAATGCTCGGGGAACGACAGCCGCGGCGCGGGCGGCGGGCCCGCCGAGGAGTCCTGCAGCGGCAGCGCCGACTGCGACCCGGTCGGATGCGGCAGGACCGACACGCCGCTCGCCGCCACGTCCGTCACCGGCAGGCCCAGCCCGGCCTGCACCTGCTGGAGCGCCTGCGCGAACTCCACCGCGCCGCCGTAGCGCTGCTCGGACGCCTTCGCCATCGCGCGCCCGATGACGTCGGCGACGGGCGCGGGCACGTCCTGGCGCGGGATCCGCGGCGGCGGGTCGTTCAGGATGCGCAGCATCAGCGGCGCGATGCCCTCGCCCGGCGGGCCCTTGAACGCCGGGCGCCCGGCGAGCAGCTGGTACAGCGTCGAGCCGAGCGAGTAGATGTCCGAGGCGACCCCCGGCGGCTTGCCCTCCAGCACCTCCGGCGCGGCGTGGTGCGGGGTGAACGCCTGCGTGTGCGTGGCGTCGAACGAGTCGACCAGCCGGGCGATGCCGAAGTCGGCAAGGGCCGGCTCCCCGTACCGCGACACCAGCACGTTCTGCGGCTTGACGTCGCGGTGCAGCACGTCGGTCTCGTGGGTGGCGGCGAGCGCGCCCGCCATCTTCACCCCGATCCGCAGCACCTCGGCGACCGGCAGCGGCCCCTCCCGGGCGAGCCGGTCGGTGAGCGCGCCGTGCTCGAAGTACTCCATCGCGATGTAGGGGCGGCCGGACTTCGCCGTCCCGGTGTCCAGCACCGTCACGATGTTCGGATGCCCCGACAGCCGTCCGGTGATCTTGCATTCGCGCTGGAAGCGGCGCATCGCCGCGTCGTCGACCGCGCTGATCGACAGGACCTTCAGCGCCACCATCCGGTCCAGGCGCTCCTGGTGCGCGCGGTAGACGATGCTGAAGCCGCCCTCGCCGACCTGCTCCAGCACCCGGTAGCCCGGGACGTCCTCGGTCATCGGCGGGGGGTCCTTCTCCGTCTCGTCCGGTGGTCTGCGCCATCGCGGCGGGGGCGCGAGCGGCGTGCCGGGGAGGTCCCCCGGAGGTCAACAGCGTAGTACGGGGACGAATCGGGCGTGGGGGAACCGGTCGCGCCGCGTCCCCGCACCGGCGTGCCGCGCCGTCTCCGTACGGAAATAGCGCGACATTTCTTTTGACCTTCCTCATCGTTGCCTCAATTTCGCTCCGCCGCGCGCCGGCGCCGCCTAACCTCGGGTTCCGCGGCGCCGGGAACGCCGTGCCCGGGAAACGCCATGCCCAGGAAACGCCGTGCCCGGCGAAAGGCGCGGCCCGGGAAACGCCGTGCAGGAACGGAAGGGGGAGTGGCCCGCCGTGACGGAGGACGTCATCGCGCAGCCGGCATCGCCGCCCAGAAAATCGCATTACGGAAATCTCGTCCGGATGGCGTATTTCGTTCTTCCGGGCCGCGGAAAGCGCGTCTACCGGCTGGCGATCGCCCGCCGCATCGTGGACGCCACCGCCCGCGGGCCCCGCGACCGCACCGCCCCGGGCCTCGCCCGCCGCCGCACCCGCGTGCTGCGCCGCGCGCTGCGCCCGTCCCGCCGCCTGCAGATCGGCCTCGGCCCCTGGCTGCGCGCGCTGCCCGCGCGGCTGCCCGACCCCGCGCTGACCGCCGCGCTCGCCGAGCTGGACCCGCACGTCCGGGTCGCCTACGTGCTGCTGCGCATCGAGGGCCTGCCGAAGTACGCCGTCCGAGACCAGCTCCGCGAGCTGCGGGTGCGCGACCCGTGGCCGGTCATCGACGCCGCCTGCGCCGTCGCGATCCCCGTCCCGCACCGCGCCGAGCGCTTCGACCCCGACCACCTGCGGCCCGTCCGCACCCGGTCGGCGCTGCCGCTGGTGACCGCCGCCGCCCTCACCACCGCGCTCGTCGGCGTGCTGATCCACACCGGGTCCGGACGGCCCGGCGGCGGCCCCGCCCCCGTCCCGCGGCTCGCCGCCGCGCCACCGTCCGCCTGGACCCGCGGCGCCCGCACGCTGGACGCCTGGCCGGCCCGCGGCGACCTCACCGGCGACCGGGCGTTCCTGCGCCGCGCCGCCGCGGCGTGGGCCGCCGCCGGGGACGGCCGCCGTCCGGGCGGCGGCACCGCCCAGCTCCTGTACGCGGGCCGCGCCGGCGGCGCGCCGCTCGCGCTGCTGCGGCGCGGCGACCGCGTCGCCCGCTACGCCCCGCCCGGCCTGGACGTCCTAGCCATCGGCCCCGACCCGTCCGCCCCGATCGCCCTCGGCGGCGGACGCTACCTCCTCGCCCCCTGGGACGCCGCGCCTCGCACCCTCGCGGGCGCCGCCCTGCCCGTCCGCGACGGCGTCGTCGCGCCCCCGCCCGCCCGCACCCCCTGCGGCCGCGGCCCGCTCTTCCACCTCGGCGACCGCACCCTCGGCTACCTCGGCGGGCCGCGCGCCGCCGTCCTCACCTACCACTCGCCCGCCTACGCGCCCGCCGGACGGCCCGCCCCGCCCGCCCGCCTCGGCCCCGGCGCGGTCCGGATCTGGAACCGCCTCGGCTGCCTCGAACCGCCCCGGGCGCGGGCCGTCACCGCCGCCATGGCCTGGGACTTCTGGTCCGGGACGCTTCCGCACGGCGGCGCGTCCGCCGACTGGTTCTGCACCCGGACGACCTACGCCGACGGCGGCGGGGCCGCGACGTCCACGCTCCTCGCCGGCCGGCCCCGCGACACCGGCGGCTGCGACGCCCGGCGCCCGGTGTCGGGCACCTGGTGGCAGGCGCCGTCGGGCCGCTGGTACTACCTCGCCGCCGCCGCGTCCGGGCTCGTGCCGCGGGCGCGCGGGCCGCTCGGTCCCGCCACGACCGCGCACCGGCTGCTCGTCGCCCGGCCGCAGGACCGCCCGAACGTCCCCGTCGCGCTGTCCGCCGCGTCCCGCTGACCGGGGCCGGGTCAGCACCCACTTACCGCGATCGGGCACACTAGGGTTACCGAACGGGATTCAGCGCCGTCCGCGGGCAGACCGCCCCGGAGCCGGGTCCCGGCGGACACAGGTGGGGACCGAAAGGGGCTGCAGATGGGCAAGGGGCCGCTCTCCGGAGTGCGCGTGATCGAGCTGGCCGGGATCGGGCCGGGGCCGTTCGCCGCGATGCTGCTCGCCGATCTCGGCGCCGACGTCGTCCGCGTCGACCGGGCGTCCGCGGTGCGGGGCGCCGCCACCGGCGGCACCGACTTCAGCAACCGCGGCAAGCGCTCGATCGGCGTCGACCTCAAGAGCGAGCAGGGCAGGGAGGTCGTGCTCCGCCTCGCCGAGAAGTCCGACGTCCTCCTCGAGGGCTTCCGGCCCGGCGTCACCGAGCGCCTCGGCCTCGGCCCCGACGACTGCCTCGCCCGCAACCCCCGCCTCGTCTACGGCCGGATGACCGGCTGGGGCCAGGAGGGCCCGCTCGCGCAGACCGCCGGCCACGACATCGGCTACATCGCCATCACCGGCGCGCTGCACGCCATCGGCCGCGCCGGCGGCCCGCCGCAGGTCCCGCTGAACCTGCTCGGCGACTTCGCCGGCGGCAGCATGTACCTCGTCGTCGGCGTCCTCGCCGCCCTGCTGGAGGCCAAGACCAGCGGCCGCGGCCAGGTCGTCGACACCGCCATCGTGGACGGCGCCGCCCACCTGTCCACCTTCATCCACGGTTTCCTCGCGGGCGGCCTCTGGCAGGATCGGCGCGGCGTCAACTTCCTCGACACCGGCGCCCCCTGGTACGACGTCTACGAGACCGCCGACGGGAAGCACATGGCGGTCGGCGCGATCGAGCCGCAGTTCTACGCCGAGTTCGTCAAGCGCCTCGGCATCGACACCGAGGGCCTGCCGGGCCAGCAGGACCGCGCCGGCTGGCCCGAGCTGCGCGAGCGGTTCGCCGCGGCGTTCAAGGCCAGGACCCGCGACGAGTGGACCGAGGTCTTCGTGCCCAGCGACGCGTGCGTGGCGCCCGTCCTGTCCATGGAAGAGGCCAAGGAGCACCCCTTCAACACCGCCCGCGACGTGTTCCCCGAGCGCGCCGGCCACCGCCAGCCCGCCCCGGCGCCGCGCTTCTCCCGCACCGGCACCGACACCGACGGCCTGCCCGTCCTGCCCGGCGGCCAGACCCGCGCCGTCCTGGAGGACCTCGGCTTCGACGACGTCGACGCCCTGATCGCCGCCGGCGCCGTCGCCCAGGCCTGACCGCGCGAGGTGCCCGGCCCGCCAAGGCCGGGCACCTGCGTTCTCAGGCCGGCGTTTCCCCTGACGGGAGCCGCGCCGGAGGGTGCTCCGCCGGAGCGGCGGACGGCGCGGACGGGGCCGTCTCCCGGCGAGGGAGGGCCAGGGCCACGAGGGCGGCCAGGACGAACAGGGCCGCGGAGACGGTGAGGCTCAGGGCGTAACCGCCGTTGAGGGCGGACGGCGACGTCGCCTCGCCGGTGCGGTGGGCTGCGACCGTGGCGAGCGCGGCGAGGCCGACGCAGCCGCCGAGCTGGCGGGAGCTGTTGAGCAGCCCCGAGGCCATCCCGGCCTCCCGCGCCGCGACCCCGGTGGTCGCGGCGGCGGCGACGGGGGCGAGTACGAGCCCGATGCCGATGCTGCCGACCACCGACGGGCCGAGCACGTCGGTGAGGAAGCCGCCGTCCGGGCTGATCCGGGTGAACCAGGCCAGGCCCGCGGCGGCGAGCAGGCTGCCCGGGATCAGCGCCGCGCGGGGCGAGCGGTTCCCGGCGACCCGGGTCGCGAGCAGCGTGCCGAGCACGACGCCGGCCGAGAAGGGCAGGAAGGCCAGGCCGGTCTCGGCGGCGCCCATGTGCAGCACCTGCTGCATGTAGAGGGAGACGAAGTAGAACGCGGCGAACTGGCCCGCCGCCGCCAGGAAGACGATCAGGTTCGCGCCCGCCACCCACCGGCCGCGCAGCAGGCCGAGCCGGACGAGCGGCGCGCGCGTCCGGGCCTCGACGGCGACGAAGGCCGCGAGGAGCAGGGCCGCGGCGCCGAGGCACGCGAGGGTCGCCGGGGCCGTCCAGCCGACGGCGTCGGTGCGCACCACGCCGAAGACGAGCAGCCCGAAGCCGGCGGTCGCCAGGACCGCGCCGGGGACGTCCATCCGCTCGCGCGGGCCCGTGCGAGCGTGGGCGGCCACGCCCGCCGGGACGAGCGCGAGGGTGAGCGCGACGAACGGCAGGTTGACCAGCATCACCCAGCGCCAGCCCGCGTACTCGGTGAGCACGCCGCCCGCGAGGACGCCGAGGGCGCCGCCCGCCGCGTTCATCGCGCTCCACACGCCGAGGGCGCGCACCCGCGCGCGGCTCTCGGTGAACGTGGTGGTCAGCAGGGCGAGCGAGGCCGGTGCCGCGGCGGCGGCGCCGAGGCCCTGGCCGGCGCGCGCCGCGACGAGCTGCCACGGCGCCTGGGCGAGCCCGCCGGCGAGCGAGCACAGCCCGAACACGGCCAGGCCGAGGACGAACATCCGGCGCCGCCCGTACAGGTCGCAGGCCCGGCCGCCGAGCAGCAGGAACCCGCCGAAGGCGAGCGCGTAGACGTGGACGACCCAGGACAGGCCGACCGGTGCGAAGCCGAGGGCGGTCCGGATCGCCGGGAGCGCGACGTTCATGACCGCCATGTCGAGCGCGAAGACGAACTGGGCGACGCATGCCGCCGCCAGCACCGCCCAGGGACGGGCCCGTTCTTTTTTATACATGTATAAAAACTAACCGGCGGCGGGCCCGGCTGTCGAGTCCGCGATGATGGGGGGATGCCGCAACCGTCCGCCCAGCGGGGCAGGCCGCCCCGGATCTCCCGCGCCGAGATCATCGAGACCGCGCGCCGGATCGTGGACGCGGAGGGCGTGGACCGGCTGACGATGCGGCGGCTGGCCAAGGAGGTCGGCAGCACGCCGATGGCGCTGTACCACCACGTCCGCGACAAGGAGCAGCTGCTCGTCCTGCTGCTGGACGACTACGCCGCGCGGATGGCGCGCGAGCCCGAGCTGCCCGCCGACCCGCGCGAGCGGATCGTGGTGACGGCGGCGGCGATCCGCGAGACGCTCGCCGCCTGCCCGTGGATCGCGGAGGTGCTCACTGCCGACGACCTGCTCGGGCGGTCGGCGCTGTGGTTCGTCGAGCGGATCCTGGACGGCCTGGAGGAGTGCGGGCTGAGCCCCGAGCGGGCCGTCCACGGGTACCGGGCGATCTGGTACTACACCGCCGGTGAGATCATCGTGCGCGCCGCGGCGGCGCGGCGCCGGGCCGGCGACGAGCGGCCGACCTACCGCGAGCGGGTGTTCGCCGGCATCGACCCGGGCGAGCTGCCCCGCCTGGCGGCGGTCGCGGACCGCTGGGCGGAGCTGACCGCGCAGGACACCTACCTCGACGGCCTGCGCGCGCTGGTCGACGGGCTCGTCGGGGCACCGTAGGAAAGCGCCGCAGGGAAAGCGTCGTAGGAAGGCGCCGAACCGCAGGTGGAAAGGCGTGCGCGCGGGCCCGCTTGTGAGCCGGCTGACAATTCCCCGCGGGCAAGTGACGAGTCTTGCTACAAGACCGCGCGGAAAAGCGGCCGTACCTTGTCAGCACCTCAGGTGATCACGCGGCGCCGCACCCACCCCCGACCCCACGACGATCCGCGGCCGGAACCCGCATTCGCGCTCCCGCGGTTCCGGCCTCCTTTCGGCGTGCCCGCTTTAGGGAGATGAACATGCGTTTCAGGCGACTGAAGTCCTGGGCCGTCATCGCCGCGGCGATTCCCACCGCCATCGGCCTGTCCGCGGTGGCCGCGCCCGCCGCGCACGCGGAGACGAGCCCGGACGGCGCCAACGACTGGAACTGCAAACCGTCGTTCCTGCACCCCCGCCCGGTGGTGCTGGTGCACGGCACGTTCGAGAACATGGCGTTCAACTGGCAGAAGCTCTCGCCCGCGCTGAAGAAGGCCGGATACTGCGTCTACGCGCTCAATTACGGCGGCGCGAAGGACGCCCCGATCCAGGGCACCGGTGAGATCGCCGCGTCCGCGGGCCAGCTGTCGGCGTTCGTCGACAAGGTGCTGGCCGCGACCGGCGCGTCGAAGGTCGACATGGTCGGGCACTCCCAGGGCGGGATGATGCCCCGCTACTACCTGAAGTTCCTCGGCGGCGCGTCGAAGGTCAACAAGCTGATCGGGATCGTGCCGTCCAACCACGGGACGAACCTGGACGGCCTCGTCGCGCTCGGCAGCCTGCTCGGCATCACGCAGGCGGTGGTGAAGGCGGCGCCGTCGGCGGGCGAGCAGATCACCGACTCCGACTTCCTGAAGAACCTCAACGCGGGCGGCGACACGGTGCCCGGTGTGCAGTACATCGTGCTGTCCACCAAGTACGACGAGGTCGTCACCCCGTACACCTCGGAGTTCCTGAACGGCTCCAACGCGCAGAACGTGCTGCTGCAGGACAAGTGCGCGAACGACACCAACGCGCACGTCGGCATCGCGTTCGACCCGGTCATGATCAAGTTCGTGGAGAACTCGCTCGACGTCTGGGGCCCGTACTGGCCCATCGACTGCGGTAACCCGCTCGGCTGAGGCCACCCGGAAAGCGGCGCCCGGCGGTTCCCCCTTTCCCGCCGGGCGCCGCGCCGCGTTATAGCCCGAGCCGCTTGGCGACGATCTCGTTCATGATCTCGTTGGTGCCGCCGCCGATGCCGAGGAGGCGGGCGTCGCGGTAATGGCGCTCGACCTCCGATTCCCGCATGTAGCCCATTCCGCCGTGCAGTTGGACGGCCTCGTGGACGACGTGCTCGCACGCGTACACGGCGGTGTTCTTCGCGTACGCCGTCTCGGTGAGGACGTCCTCGCCGGCGGCGTGCCGTTCGGCGACCGAGCGGGTGTAGGCGCGCGCCACGTCCACCTGCCGCGCCATCTCTGCGACCTTGTGCCGGACGAGCTGCCGCGACGACAGCGGGCGGCCGAACGTCTCGCGGTCGCGGATCCACTGCATCGTGAGGTCGAGGCAGCGCTGCGCGGTCGCGTACGCCTGGACGGCCAGCGACAGCCGCTCGGTGACGAAGTTCTGCACGATCTGCAGGAACCCGCTGTTCTCCGCGCCGATCAGGTTCGCGGCGGGCACGCGGACGTCGGCGAAGGCGAGTTCGGCGGTGTCGGAGCATTGCCAGCCCATCTTGCGCAGCGCCTTGGAGACGGTGAAGCCGGGCGTGCCCTTCTCGACGACGATCAGGGAGATGCCGCCGAAGCCGGGCTCGCCGGTGCGGACGGCCGCGGTGACGAAGTCGGCCCGCACGCCGGAGGTGATGAACATCTTGGCGCCGTTGACGACGTAGGAGTCGCCGTCGCGGACGGCGGTGGTGCGGATGCCGGCGACGTCGGAGCCGGTGCCGGGCTCGGTGACGCCGAGCGCGCCGATCTTCTCGCCGGCGAGCACGGGCCGCGCGAACCGGTCGATGAGGTCCTTGTCGCCGGACGCGATGAGGTGGGGGAGCGCGATGCCGTGCGTGAACAGGGACGCCACGACCCCGCCGGACCCGCCCGCCTGGATGATCTCCTCGGCGACGATCAGCGCGTCGAACAGCTCGCCGCCCGATCCGCCCGCCTCCTCGGGGAACCCGGCGCCGAGGATCCCCGCCTCGGCGGCCCGGCGGTGCAGCGACCGGGGCAGCTCCCCGGCGTCCTCCCACTCCGGCAGCGACGGGACGATCTCCCGCGCGGTGAAGTCGCGGACGAGTTCGCGCAGCGCCGCGCGCTCGGGGGTCTGCCAGGGGGTCAACGCGCCTCCTCGTGATTAGAACGAGGTTCGGAATCTAGCAGGCGTCGCGGCCGGCGCCGGCGCGCAGGTCGTCCAGGCCGGGCGGTTCGGGCAGGTCGCCGGCCGGCACGGTGGTGAGCTCGCGGACGTGCCGGCGCAGCACCGCCCGCATCTCCTGCGGGACGGTGCTCTCCGGTCGCAGGACGGCGTGCAGCGTCAGCCCGTCCACCAGCGTGTGCACCCGGGCCGCCTCGGTCGCGATGTCCAGGCCCGGCCGCAGGACGCCGACGCGCTCGGCGGCCCGCAGCACGCGCTCGGCGACCGAGCGCAGGGCGTCGTGCATCTCCGCGGCGAGCGGCCGCAGGCCGGGCCGGGTGCGGGCGCCGACGACGAACGCCAGCCACACCTCGGCCTCCTCGCGGCGCTCGGTGTCCACCGGCAGCAGCTCGGCGAACAGCGCCTCCATCGACGCGACGTGCTCGGCGGGCGGCGCTGCCGGGTCGGGGGCCGCGAGCCGCCCCGCGCGCAACCGCAGCCGCTCTCCGGCCCGTTCCGCGAAGTAGCGCATCGCGAAGACCATGATGTCGCCCTGGCCGGCGAAGTAGTGCCGGACGGAGCCGATCGCGAGCCCCGCCTCGGCGGCCACGTTGCGCAGCGACGCCTGTTCCAGGCCGTCCCGGCGGACGACCCGGAACACGGCCTCGGCCACCTCGCGGCGGCGGGCCTCGGGATCGACGATCTTCGGCACCCTCCTTTTATAGCACGTCCATGCTACGCTAGTTTTAGCTTGGTCGTGCTAAATAAGACCGCATGCCGACCGCACCGCCCGAGAGGGGAGAAGGACATGCACGAGGTGTTGAACGTGCTGCTGATCCGTTTCGCGATCACCGTCGGCGGGTTAACGTTGCTGATCATCGCCGGGTTCACGGTGGCGATCGTGCTGAAGCGCCGCGGCGCGCTCGGCCGCGCCCGCCGGATGGTCGAGCCGGCCGTCCGGGCGTGGGCCGCCCGCCCGGACGGCCGCCCGGACGCGCCCGGTGGGCGGCGCGGCGGCGGCCGGGCCGAACTCGGCCGGCTCGCCGTCCGCGGCGCCCTGCACTACATGGACCAGGCGCAGATCCGGGAAGAGCGGCCCCAGGAAAAGGAGCGGAGCGATGGCGATCGTCGCGGCCGGTGACGGCGACGTGGTCACCGAGATCCTGGTGGACCGGCTGGAGAAGGGCGCGATCGTCCTTGTGGCCCTGATCGTGCTGGTCGTCGTCCTGACGATCGTCTACCGCAAGGCCGGTCCCAAGGATCCGCCCTAGCCGACCGCGGCGGCGACCGCGGCGGCGACCGCGTCCGACCAGAGCGCGAGGGCGTCGTCGATCTGGGACGCGTCCACCACCAGCGGCGGGATCATCCGGACGACGTTGCCGAACGCGCCGCAGGTGAGCAGCAGCAGGCCCTGCTCGGCGGCGGCGCGGTGGGCGCGCTGCGCGGCGGCCGCGTCGGGCTCGCCGTCCGGCCCGGTGAACTCGCTGGCCTGCATCAGCCCGAGGCCGCGCACGTCGCCGATCTCCGGGTGGTCGGCGGCGACCTTGCGCAGGCCCTCGTTCAGCCGGGCGCCGAGCACGGCCGCGTTCTCCACCAGGCCCTCGTCGCGGATCACCTCCAGGGTGGCGAGCGCGGCGGCGCACGCGACCGCGTTGCCGCCGTAGGTGCCGCCCTGCGACCCCGGCCGCGCCTTCTCCATCAGCGCCGCCGGCGCCGCGATCGCCGACAGCGGGAACCCGCTGGCCAGGCCCTTCGCGGTGATCAGCACGTCGGGACGGGCCGCCGAGTGCTCGTGGCCCCAGAACCGGCCCGTCCGCCCGAACCCGGTCTGCACCTCGTCCACGACGAGCAGGATGCCGTGCCGGTCGGCGCGCTCGCGCAGCCCCTCCAGGAAGGCGGGCGGCGCCGGGATGTAGCCGCCCTCGCCGAGCACCGGCTCGACGACGAACGCGGCCGTGTCGGACGCCGGGCTGGACGTGGCGAGCACGTAGTCCAGCTCGCGCAGCGCGAACCGGGTCGCCTCGTCCTCGTCCCACCCGTACCGGTAGGCCTGCGGGAACGGCGCGACGGCGGCGCCCGGCATCAGCGGGCCGATTCCCGCGCGGAACTTGGTGCCTGCGGTGGTGAGGGCGGCGGCGCCCATCGTCCGGCCGTGGAACGAGCCGTGGAACACGACGATGTTCTGCCGTCCGGTGGCGTGCCGGGCGAGCCGGATGGACGCCTCGACGGCCTCGCTGCCGCTGTTGAGGAAGAACAGCGAGTCCAGGCCGTCCGGCAGGACGTCGCCGAGCGCCTCGACCAGGCGCAGCAACGGCCGGTGCATGACCGTCGTGTACTGGCCGTGGATGAGCGTGGCCACCTGCTTCTGCGCGGCCTCGACCACGCGCGGGTGGCAGTGCCCGGTGTTGGTGACGCCGATGCCCGCGGTGAAGTCCAGGTACCGGCGGCCGTCGGCGCCGTAGAGGTACACGCCCTCGCCGCGCTCGGCCAGGACGGGGGTGGCCTGCTTGAGCAGGGGTGAGAGCTGAGCCATGGCGTCCTCCGGTAGATTGTCGACAATCTGCACGCTAGGTCGCCCCGGACCGGTTGTCCAGGGACCCCCTACGAGCTGCGCAGCCGCCGGATCGAGTCGGTCATGTGCTCCTCGATCAGCTGGAGCAGCCGCTCCTCCTCGCCGTCGCCGATCGCGTCCACCAGCCGGCGGTGCTCCTCGACCAGCTCATCCGGCTCGGGGTAGGTGTCCTGGAGCGCGTTCAGGCACATCCGCGTCTCGACCAGCAGCGTGTGCGCCATCCGCTCCAGCCGCGGGCTGCCCGACGAGCTGACCAGCACCTCGTGGAACGCCTGGTCGGCGTCGCTCATCGCGACCCGGTCGCGCTCGCGGGCCGCCTCGATCAGCGCCTCCAGCGCCTCGGTGAGCCGGGCGACCGCCTCGCCCCGGTTGCGCTGCATGATCAGCTGGCAGGCGGCCCGCTCGATCGCCAGCCGGGTGAGGTAGACGTCCTCGACGTCGCCCTCGTCCAGGGTGATCACGAAGAGCCCGCGGTGCGGCTCGCTGACCAGCAGCCCCTCCTGGACGAGGCGCTGCATCGCCTCGCGCAGCGGGCCGCGGCTGATGCCGAGCCGCGCGGCCAGCTCCGCCTCGCCGAGCTGCGCGCCCGGCTCCAGCGCCCCGTACATGATCGCCGAGCGCAGCTCGTCGGACACGATCTCGACCGTCGACCTGCGGGGGACGGGTTCCAGCTCACCCAACCGGCCCATCGGCGGGCCCCTTTCGTCATAGCTGCCAGGGATCTCGTCCCGGTGCCGGGGCGGGGGCGGCGAACAGCCGGCCGAGGCCGGCGCGCGGCGCGGGCCCGGCCGGGCCCGCGGCGAGCCGCAGCCCCTCCCACACGCTCACCTGGTTGGCGGTGAGCACCGGCTTGCCGACCCGCTCCTCCAGCTCGTCGAGCCAGGACACGGTGTGCAGCGCGGTGTCGGGCACCAGCACCGCCTCGGCGTCGGGATGGTCGTTGGCCGCGACGAAGGACAGGACCTCCTCGCGGCCGAGGGTGCCGACCTCGGCGGCGGTGACGATGCCCCGGCAGGACAGCGCCACCACCTCGATGCCGGCGTGGCCGAGGAACGCGCCGAACCGCTCGGCGACGTCGGCCGGGTAGGTCGCGGCCACGGCGACCCGGCGCAGGCCGAGCGCGCGCGCCGCCTGCACGAACGCGAACGACGTGCTGGACGCGGGCACCCCCGCGGCCTCGCGGACGCCCCGGACCTGCGCGGCGGCGCCGTCCCAGCCGAACACGAAGCTGCCGCTCGTGCACGCCCACACGGCGGCCCGCACGCCGAGCCGGCGCAGTTCGCGGGCACCGTCGCCGAGCACGTCGTCGCCGCCGATGTCCAGCAGCGCGTCGACTCGGTGGGCGTCCTCGCGCATCAGCGTGTGCACGACCGGCAGGCTGATGTCGCCCGCCCCCGCGCTTCGCAGCGCGTGCTCGATCGCGGGATAGTCGTCCTCGGCGCTGTAGCCCGGGTAGAGGAACCCCGCGGCGGGACCGTTGTTCTGCATGTTGTCGACAATCCTACCTTCATCGATCATGCCTTGCCTGATCACGGGTCGGCCGATCAGGGGTGTCAGGCGGCCGTCGGGCTGCTGAGCTGCACCAGCCACTGCCCGGGACCGGCCGCCGAGCGGCCCATCGCGCGCAGCGCCGAGCACATGGTCACCTGGTTGGCGGTGAGCACCGGCTTGCCGATCATCCGCTCCAGCGGCGCGATGATGTCGTAGGTCGGCACGTTGGTGCAGCTGATGAACACCGCCTCGGCCTCCGGCCGGTCCACCGTCGACACCGCGCTGACGATCTCGCCGTAGCCGACCTTCCAGATGTGGCCGAGCAGCCCCATCCCGACCGACGACACCACCTCGATGCCGTACTCGCCGAGGAAGGAGACCAGCCGCTCGGTGACCGCGTCGATGTAGGGCGTCACCACCGCGATCCGGCCCGCGTTCAGCAGCCGCAGCGACTCCACCAGCGCGCCGGACGTGGTGGCGACCGCGGGCGCGCCTGCGGCGACCATCGTGCGGTGCAGCGCCAGCTCGCCGGCCTTGCCGCGGATGAAGCTGCCGGACGCGCAGGCGTAGGCGACCGCGAGCGGCTCGGGGGCGAGCACGTCCCGGGTCGCCTGCCGGACGATCGAGTGGTCCGACAGCGCCGAGGCCATCTCGACGGTGACCGGCACCGGCACGTACGGCAGCCGGGTCATGAACAGCGACACGTCGTCGGGCGTCCACCGCCACAGCTCGCGGTCGAGCGCGAAGTCGAACGGCGCGACCACGCCGATGCCCTGCTGGGCGACCAGCTCGGGCCCGACGACCAGCGTGGGGTCGAATGTCATCTGCGCGGCCACCGCTCTAGGACCCGTGCCGGCGGTAGACCAGGCGCTCGCCGACCGCGCCGGAGCGCCAGACGTCGTTGCACGCCTCGGCCATCCGGTCCAGCCCGTCGACGATCGTCGCGTACACGTTGCCGGGCACCCAGCCGACGTCCCCGTTCAGCAGCAGGTTGTTGCGGCCGTAGAAGATCGCCAGGTCGATGACGCCGGGCAGCCCGTGGATGTTCTTCTCCTCCTTGAACGCCCGGTCGAGCATGCCGCCGGGGAAGGAGAAGTACACGACGTCGCCGGGGATCGGGGTCACGGTCGGGTTCTCGAGCCCGACCTCCTCCTCGGCGAAGCGCTCCACCATCGTGTAGACCTCGTTGCGCGCGTATTTGGCGTGGTAGGCGTCCCCGCCGAGCGGGAGGGCGCGCCATACCGCCTCGCAGGTGCGCGGCGCGTCCTTCTCGAGGAGTTCGGCGACGCAGGACACGCCGCGCTTCTCCAGTGAGATTGTCATGAGCCTGGGCATGCCGGACCTCCCCGTGGACAGGGGTGGGCGAGAGCGTCGCCACCCGAAAGGACTCTTGCGTTAGAGCGCTCTGGGACGCGTCCTGGCCTTGGGCAATACGGTTGCGACGGTCTTGCAGCACGATCAGCGCGGCCACCTGGCGGTTCGTCCCCGCTGATTGTTGACAATCCTACGAAGCGTTCCTAGCGTGTCAATGCCTCCCCGTGTTGCCTTCCCGTAAATTCCGGAACCCCGAAAGTGACCGCCGATGGAGCATGGTCCGAACGCATCCGGCGAGCCGCCCCGCGTGGTGGTGCTCCAAGGGGACGTCCCGCCGCCCGCGATGGCGGCCGCCGAGCGCCTCGCGCACATCGACTACGTGCGGAAACCGCAGCTCGCGGGGGCTCTCCGGGGCTGCGACGCGCTGTTCATGTGGGACTTCTGGTCGGACGCGCTGGCGGCGGCGTGGCCGCGCGAGGGCGGCCCCCGCTGGGTGCACATCGCCAGCGCCGGAGTGGACCGGCTGCTGTTCCCGGACCTGGTCGAGGGCAACACCATCGTCACCAATTCGCGAGGGGTGTTCGACGAGCCGATCGCCGAGTACGTCCTCGGTCTCGTGCTGGCGTTCGCCAAGGATCTGCACACCACCGTCCGGCTCCAGGGCGAGCGGCGGTGGCGGCACCGCGAGACCGAGCGGATCACCGGCGCCCGCGCGCTCGTCGCCGGCACCGGCCCGATCGGCCGCGCCATCGCCCGCCGGCTCACCGCCGCCGGGCTGCGCGTCGAGGGCGCCGGCCGCACCGCCCGCGACCGCGACCCCGACTTCGGCGTCGTCCACCCGATGGAGCGGCTGCACGACGCGCTCGCCGAGGCCGACTACGTGGTGCTCGCCGCGCCGCTCACCCCCGGCACCCGGAACATGATCGACGCCGCGGCGCTCGCCCGGATGCGGCCGTCCGCACGGCTGATCAACGTCGGGCGCGGGCCGCTGGTCGCCGAGGACGACCTGGTCGAGGCGCTGCGCGCGGGCGCCATCGCGGGCGCCGCGCTCGACGTGTTCGTGGACGAGCCGCTCGCGCCGTCGTCGCCGCTGTGGGCGATGCCCGGCGTCATCGTCTCGCCGCACATGTCCGGCGACGCGGCCGGCTGGCGCGAGGAGCTGGTCCGGCTGTTCACCGACAACCTCGACCGGTTCGCGCACGGCCGCGAACTGCGCAACGTCGTCGACAAGCGGCTGGGCTACGTGCGCCCGGACGCGGACGGCGCACCGATCCCGTACGCGGGGCAGAGGAGGTAACGGCCATGACGGACGCGGCAGACCTGACCGCCGCCGAGCTGCTGGAGGCCTACCGGGCGGGGACGCTGTCACCCGTCGAGGCCGCCGAGGCCGTCCTCGCGCGGATCGACCGCGACGACCGGGAGCTCAACGCGTTCTGCCTGCTCGACCCCGAGACCACGCTGGAGATGGCGCGGGCGTCGGCCGGGCGGTGGCGGCGCGGCGAGACGCTCGGCACGCTCGACGGCGTGCCCGTCTCGATCAAGGACGTGCTGCTCACCCGCGGCTGGCCGACGCTGCGCGGCTCCACCACGATCGACCCGGCCGGCCCCTGGACGGAGGACGCCCCGTCCGTCGCGCGGCTGCGCGAGCAGGGTGCGGTGTTCGTCGGCAAGACCACGACGCCGGAGTTCGCGTGGAAGGCCGTCACCGACGGGCCGCTCACCGGCGTCACCCGCAACCCGTGGGACCCCTCCCGCACGACGGGCGGGTCGAGCGGCGGCGCGGCGGCGGCCGTCACGGCGGGCATGGCGCCGCTCGCGCTCGGCACCGACGGCGGCGGCTCGGTCCGCATCCCCGCCGCGTTCACCGGCGTCTTCACCATCAAGCCGACCTACGGCCGCATCCCGCACTACCCGGCCAGCCCGTTCGGGACGCTCGCGCACACCGGACCCATGACCAACACCGTCGCCGACGCGGAACTGCTGCTGGACGCGGTGTGCGGCGCGGACGGCCGGGACTGGTCGTCCCTCCCGCCGCCCGCCGCGCCGTTCACCGATGGCGGCCCGCACGACCTGACCGGGCTGCGCGTCGCCTTCAGCCCCGACCTCGGCTTCGCCCGGGTCGACCCGGAGGTGGCGGCCTCGGTGGCCGCGGCGGCGGAGGCGTTCACCGAGCTGGGCGCGAAGGTCGAGCAGGCCGACCCCGGCTTCGCCGACCCGGTCGCCGACTTCGAGGTGCTCTGGTTCGCGGGCGCCGCGAAGGTCGTCGAGCACCTCACCGCCGAGCAGCGCGCCCGGCTCGACCCGGGCCTGCGCGAGATCTGCGAGCAGGGCGCCCGGTACTCGGCCGTCGAGTACCTCACCGCGACCGCGCGCCGCATGGAGCTGGGCCGGATCATGGGCGCGTTCCACGACCGCTACGACCTGCTGCTCACGCCGACCATGCCGATCGCGGCGTTCGAGGCCGGGCCGGAGGTCCCGCCGGGCTCGCCGTCGCCGCGCTGGACGTCCTGGACCCCGTTCACCTACCCGTTCAACATGACGCAGCAGCCCGCGGCGAGCCTGCCGTGCGGGCTCACCGCGGACGGGCTGCCGGTCGGCCTCCAGGTCGTCGGCGCCCGGCACGCCGACGACCTGGTCATGGCCGCCTGCCGCGCCTACGAGCAGGCCCGGCCGTGGAAGCGGTTCAGCCGAAGGTGATGACGGAGCGGCCGTGGTGGCGGCCCTCGGTCATCGTGGCGAGCACGCCGGGCGCCTCGTCCAGCGTGACCGGCGTGACGTCCGGGAGGATCCCGTGCGCGGCCGCGAACGCGAGGGTGTCGCGCAGGTCGTGCGGGGAGCCGGACGGGCTGCCCATCACCCGCACCCGGTTCATCACGAGCAGGGCCGGCGGCACCGCGAGGTTCTCGGCGCCGACGCCGAGGACCAGCAGGGTGCCGTCCGGGGCGACGCCGCCGAGCGCGGCCTGCGCGGGCGCGGTGCTCGGCGTGGTGTTCACGATGACGTCGGCGCCGCCCCAGCCCCGAAGCGCCTCGGCCGCGTCCTGCTCGTCGGTGGCGACGTAGAGCTCGGCGCCCCGCCGGCGCGCCTCCTCCTCGGCGCGGCGCGACCGGGACACCACCGCGACGCGGGCGCCCATCGCGGCCGCGAACCGGATCACCATCTCGCCGACGCCGCCGGTGCCGAGCACCGCGACGCGCGACCCGGCGGCCGCGCCCGCGTGCCGCAGGCCGTTGAACGCGGTGATCCCGGCGCACATCAGCGGCGCCGCCGCGACCGGGTCCAGCCCGTCCGGCAGCGGGGTGACGAACCCGGCGCGGGCGACGAAGTACTCGGCGTACCCGCCGTCGTCGGTGATGCCGGTGACGCGCCGGGGCGCGCCGGTGCACAGGATCTGGTCGCCGCGGACGCACTGGTCGCAGCGGCCGCACGAGCCGTAGATCCACTGGGCGCCCACCGGCGTGCCGGGCGCGGGCCACTCGACGCCCGGCCCGAGCGCGGCGACGACCCCGCTGATCTCGTGGCCGGGGACGGTCGGGAACCGCGCGAACGGGTAGTGGCCCTGGGCGAGGCCGACCTCGGAGAAGCACATCCCGCAGGCGGTGACCTTCACCAGGATCTCGCCGGGGCCGGGCTCGGGCACCTCGCGCTCGACGATCTCCAGCGGCTTGCCCTTTTCGGTGAGAACGGCGCTGCGCATGTCGCGTTTCCTCTCGTGGACGGGGCCGGCCCGAGCGGCGGCCCCTGCGAACAACGATATAACGACTTCTATAGTGGTGATACATCGACCCGCCCCGACCCGGGCCCACCTGCTCCCATGCCCGCCGACTGCTGCGTTAACGACGCTCGCCCAGTCTCTGTAACATCGATGTTGTGAGTGCGCAGAAGGACGCCGACGGGCGCGACCGGATCCTGCGGGCGGCCGTCCGGCTCATCGCCGAGTCGGGCGGCGAGCCCGTCTCCACGCGCGCGATCTGCGCCGCGGCGGGCGTCGGCGCCCCGACGCTCTACCACCACTTCGGCGACAAGCAGGGACTGTTCGACGCCGTCGCCGCGCACGGCCTGGCCGAGTACCTCGCCGGCAAGCGCGCCCAGCCCGCGACCGGCGACCCCGTCGACGACCTGCGCCGCGGCTGGGACCTGCACGTCGACTTCGGCCTGCGCAACCCCGCGTTCTACGTGCTGATGTACCGGGCGGCGCGCACCAGCCCCGCCGTCGACGAGGCGTACGCGATCCTGCTCGGCCTCGTCGGCGCCGTCGCCCGCGCGGGCCGGCTCCGCGTCCCCGTCGAGACCGCGGCCCAGATGATCCAGGCCGCCGGGGTCGGCGTCGTCCTCGCCCTCATCGCGGGCGGCGACGACGGGGGTGGCGCCGACGAGGGCGGCGAGTTGTCGGTCCGCACCCGCGAGGCCGTCCTCGCGGCCGTCACCGTCCAGGGCGATCCGCCGGACGGCGGGCCGGGGGAGCGGGACGGCAGGGCCGCCGCGGCGGTCTCGCTGCGCGCCGCGCTGGCGGCCGAACCGCCGTCCGGCCTGTCCCCGGCCGAGCAGGCCCTGCTGGCGGAGTGGCTGGACCGCATCGCCGGCTGACCGTCTCGCCGGCCGATCGTCTCGCCGGCTGACCGTCTCGCCGGCCGGCCGCCTCCCGCGGGCGCCTTTCCGCGCACGGCATCAATCCCGATATGTCTGACTGCGGCTAATCAGTACAAATGCATAGTGTCCACTCTCGGACTCCAATATCCTGACGCGCTGGAGTAAACTTTCGCCGTACTCAGCTGCGATGGGAATGACCGCATGTCCGGATCCTTGGGTTCGAGCAGGCATCCCGTGACGCTGACCGAGAGCCTGGCGGCCAGCACCGCGCGGCACCGCATCCTCCTCGTCACCCCGTCCCCGCTCAACGACCCCGAGCGGCTGGACCCCCGGCACGAGCTCGAGGAGATCTACCGCGCCCTCGACGAGCTGCGCGTCGACGTCGAGATCGTCGCGCTCAACCCGCCGACGGTGGGCATGCTGCGGATGGCGCTCGCCGCCGGCGGGTTCGACGTCGTCCACATCGCGATGCACGCGACCGGCGAGCACCTGGAGTTCGAGGCGGAGAACGGCCTGCTGGTGCGGCTGTCCTACGAGCGGTTCGCGCGGCTCTTCCGGCAGTGCCCCGACCTGCTGCTCGTCCTGAACGGCTGCGCGACCGAGGAGCTGGCCGACTGCATCGCCCGGTCGGCCGCCGAGGTCACCGCCATCTCGGTGGCGGGCGACGTCCCCCGCGCGCACGCCCGGGCCGTCCTCGCCGACGTCTACCGGATGCTGTTCAGCGGGGTGAGCCCGGAGCGGGCGGTGACCGAGGCGTCCGCGGAGGCGTCCGGGCTGAGCCCGGAGGGCAGGCCGCTGCTGCGGGTGCGGGGCAAGGCGGCGGGCGGCGCGGTCTTCGACGTCGAGCGCGGGCGCGCCGTGCCGAAGTTCTCCCCGTGCGCGCCGCACAACAGCTTTCCCGCCGTGCATAACCGGTTCTTCGACCGCGAGAACGAGGCCCTGCAGATCTACGACGCCTTTTTCGGCGAGCGGACGCACTCGCCGTTCATCGCGATCACCGGGGTCACCGGGTCCGGTAAAACCGCCCTGGCGCAGACCGCGGCGAGCCGTTATGGATGGCGGTTCCCCGACGGCATCGGCTATTTCCGGCCCGGCGCCGAACCGGTCTCCGAGGGCGTCGCGCGGGCCCTCGGCTGGGAGCTGGCGCGGGCGCCGGAGGCGGCCCTGGCCACCCAGGTCTCGCAGCGGCTGTCGGCGAGCCGGTGCCTGCTCGTCCTGGACAACCTCGAGTCCGCGTCCGACGGCGCGCTCCGGGACCTGCGCGCGCTGCTCGCCTCGTGGGACACCAGCGTCGGCGGCCGCGCGATCCTCGTGTCGCAGGACCACCCGAAGGAGTTCGCGGAGCTGGTCGGCCCCAACCGCATCACGGTGGGGTCCCTGCCCGTCACCGCCTGCCGGGACCTCGTGACGAGCATGCTCGGCGGCCGGGAGCGGGCCGAGCGGATCCTCGGCGACGAGATGGCGGTCGCCGCCGAGCTGTGCTTCAACCACCCGCGGACGCTCGTCTCGGCAGGCTCCGCCCTCGACATCGGCCAGCCGTGGTCGACGCTCAAGGAGGACCTGCGGCGGCACCGCGTCCGCGGCCCCGCCGGGATCAACTCCGAGGTGCTCGGCCAGATCATCGGCAAGCTGGAGAAGAAGCTCCCGCTCACCGCCGACTTCCTGGACGCCTGGGCGGTGTTCGAGGACCGCTGCCGGGAGAGCACCTGGCGCGGTCTCGTGCGGGCCGCGGGCGCCGGGGACGCCGCCCTCGCCCAGTGCTCCGAGGTGCTCAACGGGCTGCAGGGCGCGGAGATCATCGGGCGCTACGACCACGCCGGCGAGGTGCACTGCGTCATGCACCCGCTCGTCGTCGCACACCTGCGCTCGCGCCACGACGGGCTGTCCGACGAGAAGGTCCGCTCCCTGGCCGGCAGGCATCTCGCGCTCCAGGCGTCCCTGGCGGCCGAGCCGGCGGACCACCCGGGCGACGAGCTCGGCAACGTCCGGCGCACCCTGCGGCTCGCCGGGGAGCTCGGGATGTGGAAGGAGATCACCGCCTACTGCACCGCGGTGGCCGGCGACGCGGGGCTGCCGCTGGTGCGGCGGGGCCCGTGGCTGGTCGCGAAGGAGCTCCTCGACCTCGGGGAGTCCGCGGCGGCGATGATCCCCGACGGCGCGTCCGCCCGGCTCGGCTTCCTGCTCGTGCGGGGGCTGGTGCGCTACCGGCTGGCCGAGTTCGACCAGGCCGCCGCCGACTACCGGCTGGCCGGCGAGGCGGCGCGCGCGCTCGGGCGCCGGCACGACGAGCTGACCGCCCTGCGCGGCATGGGGCAGGTGCTGTACCGGTGCGGCGACCTGGACGGTTCGGAGACCGCGTACCGCACCGGGCGGGAGCTCGCCGAGGCCGATTCCGCCGGCGCGGTCCGGGATCTCGCCGACATCGACCACCAGCTCGGAAAGGTGCTGTACCGCCGGGGCGACCTGACCGGGGCCCGGCGGTTGTTTGAGCGGGTTCGCACTGTTCGTGAGGCGAACGGGGAGGAACGGAATCGCGCCAAGACACTTCATGAACTGGCCCGCATCGAGCACGCGGATGGCATCATGGACGCCGCTGAGGAGCTTTATCTCGAGGCGCTCGCCATCGAACGCGCGGTCGGCGACCCGGTGACCGAGCAGGCGACGCTGTTCCAGCTGGCGAAACTCGCTCTGGAACGCCGCGACGTGCCGGCCGCCGAACGGCTGTTCCGGGAGAGCCGGCACATTTCGGAAGGACTGAACGACCTCGTGTGGATCGCTCACGCCCAGTACGGGCAGGCCATGCTCGCCGCCGCCCGCGGCGCCCCGGACGAGGCGGCCGAACGCGCCGCCGCGGCCGCCGACCTCGCCCGCCGGCTGAACATCGGGCTCACCAAGGAGATCGCCGGCTGGGCCGCGGCGGCGGGCGTCCCGCTGCCGGCCGCGGTGGACGGCAGAGATGATCGGAAGATTCCGTGAACGTTGACGAAGAGGACCGCGCGATCGCCGCGAAACGCGCGAAGGCCCGACGCTACGCCGCCGAACCCGAACGGATGACGCTGCGCGAATTCCGGGTGACGATGCGGTCCGAGCACGCGGAGCGCGACATCTCCTTCTCGGACGGGAACTGGAGTTGCACGTGCGATTTCTATGCGGCCAGGAACACCTGCAGTCATGTGATGGCGCTGCAGGACATGCTTTTCGACAATCTTGGCCTGCGCCGGCCGTGACGGAGGGCCGGCCCCCGGAACCGAGGTGAGAGACAATGGTCAGGCGGCTCGCCGAAAGGTCCCTGCGGACCACGTTCGGAGTGTGGCGCGAGATCCTCTACTACGACGGGCACGACCAGGCGATCGTTCTCGTCCACGGCGACGTCGAGGGCGCCGCGGACGTCCCCTGCCGGGTCCATTCCGACTGCATCTCCGCGCATGTCTTCAACAGCGTCGAATGCGACTGCCGGGAGCAGCTCATCTCGGCGCAGATCTTCATCAAGGAGCACGGCCGGGGCGTCATCGTCTGGCTCGACCAGGACGGCCGGGGGAACGGCCACATGGCGCTGATGCTGGCCGCCGACCTCGCCGAGCGCGAGTCGATCCCGCAGACGGAGGCCTACGTCCGGCTCGGCTACGCCGCCGACCGGCGGACCTACCACGGCGCCGCGGCCGTGCTCCACGACCTGGGGGTCGGGTCCGTCCTGCTGCTGTCCGACAGCCCCGACAAGGCCAAGGGCCTGCGGGACCGGGACGTCACCGTGAGCGGGACGCACTCGGTCGCGGTCGACCTCGAGGAGCATCCGGCGCTCCGCCCCTACTACGAGGACAAGCTGGCCCGCGGCTACACGATCGGCGCGCTCAACCGCGAGGGCGTCTAGCGGTGGAGACGACCCTGGTCATCGTCAAGCCCGACGGCGTCGCGCGCGGGCTCGTCGGGACGGTGATCGGCCGGCTCGAGCGGGCCGGCCTGCGCCTCGTCGGGCTGCGGCTGGCGCGGGCGACGCGGGAGCAGGTGCTGGCCCACTACACCGACGACCCGGAGTGGCTGGAGAACGCCGGGAGCCGGGCGATCGCGGCGCTGCGCGACGACGGGGTCGACTGGCGCGCGCTCACCGGCTGCCAGAGCGCGTCCGACGTCGGCCGGCTGATCCGGATGCGGCTGGTCGACTACCTGTGCGAGGGGCCGATCGTGGTGCTGCAGGTGGCGGGCCCGTCGGCGGTCGGCAGGACGCGGCGGATCGTCGGCGCGACGCTGCCGCTGCGGGCCGAGGCGGGGTCGCTGCGCGGCGGCCACTGCGCCGACGTCGTGACGGCGAGCTTCCGGGAGAAGCGGGCGCTGTGGAACATCGTGCACGCCTCCGGCGACGCGGCCGAGGCGCGGAGGGAGATCGGGATCTGGTGCGCGGACACGGCCTCGCGGTGAGCCCCGGCGCGGCCGCGCCGCAGCGCGGATGCGGGTACGGGCGCGGCGCCGGGCGGCCGGCGTGAAGGTGCTCGTCCTCGGCGACCTCTGCCTCGACACGGTCGTCGAGGAGGAGGTGGCGCTCGACTCCGCCCTCGCGCGGGACGGCGGCGACTTCTCGCTCTGGACGCCGCTGGCCGACCTGCCGGGCGGCACGTCCTACCACTTCGCCGCGGCGGCCGTCCGGTACGGCCACACCCCGGTGATCGTCGGCGCGGTCGGGGCGGACGCCGCCGGGCGGATGCTCACCGCGGCGCTCGCGGACGCGGGGTACCGGCATCATCTGGCGGTCGACGACCGCCGCCCGACCGGCCGCGCGGTCATCGCCTACGGCTCGTCGGGCTCGCGCGCCATGCTCGCGTCCCGCGGCACCGCCAACGAGGGGCTGTGCGGCGCGGCGGTGAACGCGGCGCTCGACGCCGTGCCCGAGGTGGACGCGGTCTGGCTGTCCGGCCTCAGCCTGAGCCGGAAGGCCGCGCCGACGTACGGGAGCGTGCGCGAGATCGCGGCCGGCGCCGCCGCGGCGGGCGTGAAGCTGCTGCTCGACATCGTCCCGCACGAGTTCCACCGCCACTTCCCGGACGTCCCGTCGATCACCGCGGCGGTGGGGCCGGTCCACGGGCTGGTGTCCGAGCTGTCGTCCGCGCGGCGGCTGCTCGGCCTCGGCGACCGCGGTGAGACGCTCACCGCCCGGCACCTCGACGAGACGGCCGGGCTGCTGCTGGAGCACGTCGGCGCGACCGTGCTGCGCTACCGCGCCGGGCCGGTCTACCGGCAGGCGCTGCGCACGCGCGGCGGCGTGGCGCGCGACCTCGACCGGCCCGTGCCCGGCCCGCTCGGCCTGCGCGGCTACGGCGACGGCCTGACCTGCGAGATGCTCACCGACCTCGCCGGAACGGGGGCCGGGAAGGCGGGGGCGCCCGGGAAGGCGGGGCCGGCCTGATGCGCCTGCACGCCGTCGTCATCGGCATCGACGCCTACCTCGACCCGGCCATCGACGACCTGCGGTTCGCGCGCAGCGACGCCGAGTCGGTCGCGGCGATGCTGCGGGGCTCCTCGTTCTCCGACTCCGTCGAGGTCACCGAGCTGTTCGACCACCGGGCCACCCGCGCGGCCATCATGCACGCGATCGGGGTGGAGCTTCCCCGGGCGTCGTCCGCCGGCGACGTGGTCCTGGTCTACTTCGCCGGGCACGGCTCCCCGGAGCTGGGCGCGCCCGCCGCGCCGGTCGCCTCGCGGTACCTGGTCTGCCACGACAGCGGGTACGACTCGCTGCTGGCGACGTCGATCGACGTCGAGCTGGACCTGGCGCGGCTGGCCGCGCGGCTCCCGGCGGCGCTGGTCGTGTTCGTCACCGACGCCTGCTTCAGCGGCTTCTCCGGCGGGCGCGGCATCGCCGGCCCCGTGCTCGCGGCCCGCCGGCGGGAGAACCGGGCCGCGGTCCGGCTCGCCGACCTGCGGCTCGGCGAGGGCACCGTCTTCCTCGGCGCCGCCGCCGACGACGAGGTCGCCTGGGAGGACCCGTCCCTGCGGCACGGGATCTTCACCTACTTCCTGCGCAAGGAGCTGACCTCGCGCGACGGGGGCGAGCGCATCGGCCTGTCGACCCTCTACGACCGGGTCCACGAGGGCGTGTCCGCCTACAGCCGGTCGCGGCAGAACCCGGTGATGCACGGCACGGTCAAGGGAGCGCACCTCCCGATCTTCAGATAGCGGCGCGGAGCCGCTCGACACTAGGACGCGACATGGGACGATTCCTGCTCCTCACCGGCGACAAGGGCGCCGGGAAGACCACCGCCGTGCGGCGCGTGGTCGACGCGGTCGGCCGCGAGCACTTCGCGGGCTTCTTTGCGGGCGAGGTCCGGCGGGACGGTGCGCGCCGCGGGTTCGGGCTGACCTCGCTGGACGGCGGCGAAGGCGTCCTCGCCTCGGTGGACTCGGCGAGCCCGCTGCGGGTCGGCCGCCCGAACAGCGCCGGCGTCGGCCGCTACGGCATCGAGCTGGACTTTCTGGAGAACGTCTGCGTGCCGCTCATGCGCAAGGCCGCCGAGCACCCCGGCGGAGCGATCCTCGTCCTGGACGAGATCGGCCCGATGCAGCTCTACTCCGAGGCGTTCAAGGACGCGGTGCTCGGCCTTCTCTCCGACGAGAGCGACGCCCTGGTGTTCGGCACGATCGTGCTGCGCAGCACCCCGTGGACCGACGCCCTCAAGAAGCGCGCCGGGGTCGAGACGTTCCTGCTGACCGAGGCGAACAGGGACAGCCTCACCCGGATGATGTCGCTCTACCTCGGCGAACTCGTCCGGCGCCGATGACCGGGCGGCGGGGTCAGCCGCCGCCGTCCGCGCGCTTCTTCAGCTCCTTGCGCAGCTTCTTCTCGTTCCGCCGGGCGCGGCGCTTGACGTCGACGCCGCCCCAGAACGCGAAGCCCTTGACGACGACCGTGGGGGAGCCGGGCACCCCCGCGGCGCTCGCGCCGTGGTCGAAGCCGCCCATGATGCCGAGGCCCTTGACGTGCACCGAGATGTCCTCCGGCGCGACGATCTCGACGCCGCCCATCAGCGCGAACGCCCAGATCACGACCTCCTTCTCGGCGAACCGGGCGTCGCGCAGGTCGATCTTGCCGCCGCCCCAGAACGCGAACGAGAAGAACGAGCGCGGGACGTTCCACACGCCGGTCCGGGTGAAGCCGCTCATGATCCCGATGCCGGACGACCAGGACGGCGCGCCCTCGACGGGCCGCCAGTCGGCGCCGGACTGCGGCGCGGGCGCGGCGGCGGGCGCTCCCGCCGCCGGCAGGTCGCGGGTGATCGGCTCCAGCTCGGCGTAGGTCTTCGCCGCGTACACCGCGTCGAGCCGCTCGTCGAGCTCGGTGAGCGTGAGCCGGCCCTCGCCGGCCGCGTCGCGCAGCACCTGCGCGACGCGCTCCCGGTCGGCGTCGCCCGCCCGCATCTCCGCCGGGCCGGGAGTACCGGAGTGTTCCGGCAGATTCGTCATGCCCCGAGCCTAGACGGTCAGGCCGGGATCAGCCGCACGATGACGGACTTGGAGGTCGGGGTGTTGCTGACGTCCGCCGTGCTGTCGAGCGGTACCAGGACGTTCGTCTCCGGGAAGTAGGCGGCGGCGCAGCCGCGCGCCGTCGGGTAGGCCACGACGCGGAACGCGGGGGCGCGCCGCTCGACGCCGTCGGACCACTCGGAGACAAGGTCCACCGTGGCGCCGTCGGCGATGCCGAGGACGGCGAGGTCGGCGGGGTTGACGAACACGACGCGGCGGCCCGCTTTGATGCCGCGGTAGCGGTCGTCCAGGCCGTAGATGGTGGTGTTGTACTGGTCGTGGCTCCGGACGGTCTGCAGCAGCAGCCGGCCCTCCGGGACCCGCAGCACCTCCAGCCCGTTCACCGTCAGGTTCGCCTTGCCGGTCGCGGTCGGGAAGCGGCGCTCGTCGCGCGGCGCGTGCGGCAGCGTGAAGCCGCCGGGCTCGCGGACGCGGGCGTTGTAGTCGGCGAAGCCGGGGACGACCCGGGACACGTGGTCGCGGATGACGTCGTAGTCGCGCTCCATCGCGTCCCAGGCGATGCCGGAGCCGGGGAGCGCCGCCCGGGCGAGGCGGCAGACGATCGCGACCTCCGACAGCAGGTGCTCGGAGGCGGGCGCGAGCCGGCCGCGGGAGGCGTGCACCATGCCCATCGAGTCCTCGACGGAGACCAGCTGCGGCCCGGACGCCTGCTCGTCGCGCTCGGTGCGGCCGAGCGTCGGCAGGATCAGCGCCAGCTCGCCGGTCACCGCGTGCGAGCGGTTCAGCTTCGTCGACACCTGCGCGGTCAGCCGGCAGGAGCGCAGCGCCTTCTCGGTGACGTCGGAGTCGGGCGTGGCGCGGACGAAGTTGCCGCCCATGCCGAAGAACACCTTGGCCTTGCCGTCGCGCATGGCGCGGATCGCGTCGACGGTGTCGAGGCCGTGCTCGCGCGGCGGCTCGAAGGAGAACTCCGCGGCGAGCGCGTCGAGGAACTCCGGCTTGGGCTTCTCGTAGATGCCCATCGTCCGGTCGCCCTGGACGTTGGAGTGCCCGCGCACCGGGCAGACGCCCGCGCCGGGCCGGCCGATGTTGCCGCGCAGCAGCAGGAAGTTGACGACCTCGCGGATCGTCGGCACCGAGTTGCGGTGCTGGGTGAGGCCCATCGCCCAGCACACCACGATCCGCTTCGCGGCGAGCACGTCGCCGAGCGTCGCGGCGATCTCGCCACGGGTCAGCCCGGTGGCCTCCAGCACGTCGTCCCAGTCCAGGCCGCGGACGTGCGCCTCGAACTCCGCGAAGCCGTGGGTGTGGGCGTCGAGGAACTCGCGGTCGAGGGCGTCGGGCGCGTCCGATTCCAGGAGCAGCCGGTTGAGCGCCTGGAAGAGGGCGAGGTCGCCGTTCAGCCGGATCTGCAGGAACCGGTCGGCGAGCGCGGTGCCGCGCCCGGTGACGCCGGACGCCCGCTGCGGGTTCTTGAACCGCATCAGCCCCGCCTCGGGCAGCGGGTTCACCGCGACGATCCGGGCGCCGTCCTTCTTGGCCCGTTCCAGCGCGGACAGCATCCGCGGGTGGTTGGTGCCGGGGTTCTGCCCGACGACGAAGATCAGGTCGGCTTGGTAGAGGTCCTCCAGCAGCACCGAGCCCTTGCCGATGCCGATCGTCTCGCCGAGCGCCGACCCCGACGACTCGTGGCACATGTTGCTGCAGTCGGGCAGGTTGTTGGTGCCGAACGCGCGGGCGAACAGCTGGTAGGCGAACGCCGCCTCGTTGCTGGTGCGCCCCGAGGTGTAGAAGACGGCCTCGTCGGGGGAGTCCAGCGCGGTCAGCTCGGACGCCAGCAGCCCGAGCGCCTCGTCCCACGGGACCGGCTCGTAGTGATCGGATCCGGCGCGCTTCAGCATCGGCTCGGTGAGACGGCCCTGCTGCCCGAGCCAGTGGTCGGAGCGCTCTCCCAGCTCGGCGACGGTGTGCGCGGCGAAGAACTCGCGGGTGACGCGCCGGGTGGTCGCCTCCTCCGCGACGGCCTTGGCGCCGTTCTCGCAGAACTCCGCGACGTGCCGGTGGTCGCCCTCCGGCCACGCGCAGCCGGGGCAGTCGAACCCCTGCTTCTGGTTGACGCGCAGCAGCGTCAGCGCCGTCCGGCGGGCGCCCATCTGGTCGTAGGACTGGCGCAGCGCCGCCGCGACGCCCGGGACGCCCGCCGCCCACGCCTTCGGTTTCGACACCCGCATCCCGGTGTCGTCGAAGTCATCGGCGGGCGCCTGGCGGGTCATTGTGCACATCCTCGTGGTCGGGGGTCGACCTCCACTGTCGCACGCCGGAGGCCGTCGCGCGCCCCCGGCTACTGCGGCGGGCCGTCGGCCAGGCGGAGCGAGGCGGCCATGCGCGCGCCCTGCCCGGTGAACCACTCCAGCCGGACGGTCTCGCCGGGATGGTGCGCGAGCATCAGCCCGGTCAGCGCGGTCGGCGAGTCGACCGCGGCGCCGCCCAGCGAGATGATCGTGGCGCCGACCGGAACGCCGGCCTCGTCGGCCGGGGTGCCGGGCACGACCTCGACGACCTGCGCGCCCTGCGTGTCGGAGGAGCGGACCTTCACCCCGAGCATCGCGGTGCGGCCGATGTGCACGGTCGCCGACGCCTGGCCGCGCGCGATCTGGCGGGCGATCGCCAGCGCCCGGTCCGACGGGATGGCGTAGCCGCGGTGGGTGCCCTTCGGCTTGGACTTGCCGACGGTGAACGAGGCCGACGCCGCGGTGTTGATGCCGATGACGCGGCCGCGGGTGTTCAGCAGCGGCCCGCCGGAGTCGCCCGGCCGGATCGGCGCGCTCGTCTCGATCATGCCGGTGAGCCGCTCGGAGGTGCCGTCGCTGTCGTCGCGGGCGGTGACCGTCTGGTCCAGGGAGGTGACCTTGCCGGTGACGACCGTCGGGGTGCCGCCCTTGCCGCCGGCGTTGCCGACGGCGGTGACCGGGTCGCCGACGCCCGTCGAGGACGGGTCGCCGAACACGGCGGCCTTCAGCCCGGACGCGCCGAACAGCCGGATCACCGCGACGTCGCTCTGCCGGTCGTAGCCGACGATCTGCGCGGTGTAGGAGCGCCGGTTGTCGGTGTCGGTGCCCTTGATGGTGGTGGCGCCCTGGATGACGTGGTTGTTGGTCAGCACCAGTCCCGCGGGGTCCATGACGATGCCGGTCCCGGCGGCGCGGGTGCTGTTCAGGCCCTGCTCGGTGTCGATGTTGACGACGCCGGGGCGCCGTCCGCTCGGCTTCTCGTGCTTGGCGACCGCCGTCCGGACCGGCGGCGGGACGTCCTCGGGTCCCGCGCCGCCGCCGTTCAGCGCCTGGCAGCCGGGCGCGACGAGGACCAGCAGCGCGACCAGCAGCATGGGGATCGCGGCACGGAGACCGCGATGCTCGAAGACCTCGTTCACCGGCGCCTCCTAGCAGTTTCCTCCCATGATTCCCGATCCGGGGGGATTAGTCCTGCGGTCGGGTTCTTGACCTTCCCATGGATAACCGTTATCTATAAGCACCATGGGACGGACCCTGATCGTCGCCCGGCTCGCCCTGCGCGACCTGAGGCGGCGGCCCGCGCAGGCGCTGCTGCTCGTGATCGCGGTCGCGGCGGCCGCCACCACGCTCACCCTCGGGCTGCTCGTCCGCGACGCCGCCGGCGCGCCCTGGCAGCGGACCAGGGCGGCCACGGCCGCGCCCGACGCGGTCGCGACCATGACCGACGCCGCGTCACTGCGGGCCCTGGCCCACGCGGACGGCGTGGCGAAGGCCGGCCGCCCCCAGCCGACCCTCTCCACCTCGCTGCGGGCAAAGAACACGCAGGTCAACGCGGTCGTCCAGGGGCGGGACACCGCACCGTCCGACCTCGACCGGCCCTACGTCACCGCCGGGCGCTGGCTCTCCCCGGGGACGGCCGTGGTCGAACGCGCGTTCGCCGGCGCGCTGCACGTCCGCCCCGGCGACCGGATCGTCCTGGCCGGACGGGACTTCCGGGTCGCCGGCATCGCGGTGACGGCCGCGCGCGCCCCCTACCCGTCCGCGACGCCCGGGCTGGTCTGGCTGACCCGCGCCGACACGGCCCGGCTGGCGCCCGCGGCAGCGGCCACCCGCTGGACGGTGCCACTGCGCCTGACCGACCCCGCGGCGGCGCCCGCGTTCGCCGCCGCGCACCCGGGCGTCCGCTCCGCCCAGGACATCGGCGCCTACGCAACCAGCGAGCTGCACCTCGCCAACGGCGCGCTGCTCGGCGGCACGTGGGCGCTGGCGATCCTCGCCGGACTCTGCGTCGCGCTGCTGGTCGGCGCCCGGCTCGCCGAGCAGGGCCGCCGCGTCGGCCTGCTCAAGGCCGCCGGCGCGACCCCCGCCCTGGTCACGGCCGTGCTGATGGCCGAGCACCTGGCGCTCGCGCTCGCCGCGGGCGTCCTCGGCCTGCTCGCCGGCTGGGCCGTCTCCCCGGCGCTGACCGGCCCGAACGCCGGACTGCTCGGCACCGGGACGGCCCCCGCCCCCACCCCCGGCACCGTCGCGGCCGTGCTGCTCGCCGCGCTCGCCGTCACCGCCGCCGCCACGGCCGTCCCCGCGCTGCGCGGCGCGCGGATCAGCACGGCTCGCGCGCTGACCGAGCCGGTGCGCGGACCGGGACGCCGGTCCCGGCCGGTCGCGCTGTCGGCGCGGCTGCCCGTCCCGCTGCTGCTCGGCGTCCGGGTCGCCGCCCGCCGCCCGCGCCGGACCGTCCTCGCCGCCCTCAGCACCGCCGTCACCGTCGCGATGGTCGTCGCCGCCCTCGCGCTGCACCGGGACGTGGCGCGCAAGGACGCGGGCGCCGCCGGGCCCGACTTCGTGCCGGGCGCCGGGAACCCGGTGACCGAGCGGATCGGCGAGATCGTCCTGGTCCTGTCGCTCGCGCTGCTCCTGCTCGCCGCCGTCAACGCCGTCCTCACCGCCTGGACGACCTCGCTCGACACGGCCCGGCCCGCCGCGCTCATCCGCGTGCTCGGCGCCACGCCCGGCCAGGTCACCGCCGGGCTCGCCGCCGCGCAGCTGCTGCCCGGCGCCGTCGCGGCCGTCGCCGGCGTCCCGCTGGGGCTGCTGGTGCACCGCGCGGCGCTCGCCCTCGGCGGCGGCCACGCCGGGGCCGGCGTGCCGGCGGCCTGGCTCGCCGCCGTCGTCCCGGCCGCGCTGCTCGCCATCGCCGTGCTGACGGCCGTGCCCGCCCGCCGCGCCGCCACCCGGCCCGTCGCGCGCGTCCTCAGCGGGTGAAGTACCGGCGCGGGTTCGCGACGAGCATCTGGTCGATCTGCGCGTCCGGCACGCCCGCCTCGCGCAGCGCGGGCAGCACGTCGTCGCTGATGTGCCGGTAGTTCCAGTTCGGCGCGAACGCCGGCACGGTCGCCGGGTCCGGCCCGAACCAGTCGATGAAGCAGCTCGCGTCGTGGCTGAGCACCATCCGGTCGGCGTAGCCGCGCTCGCACAGCGCCGCGACCGTGCCGACCCGGTCGGCCGTGGAGTTGATGGCGTCCAGCCCGAACCGGTCCATGCCGAGGATCGCGCCGGTGTCGGCCAGCTCCATCAGGTAGTCGAGGTCGTTGCTGTCGCCGGCGTGCCCGATGACGACCTTGCCGAGGTCGACGCCCTCCTTGCCGAGGATCTCCACGACCGTCCGCCCCGCGTGGCTGGAGCTCTCGGTGTGCACCGTCACCGGGGCACCCGTCTCGCGGTGCGCGCCCGCCACGGCCCGCAGCACCCGCTCCACGCCGGGCGTGAGGCCCGGCGCGTCCATCGCGCACTTGAGGAACGCCGCCTTCACGCCCGTGTCGGCGATGCCCTGCGTCAGGTCGCGGACGAAGTCGGCGGTCATCGGGTCCGGGCCCTCCATCAGCGTGCCCGGACCCCGGTAGTGGAACTGGAACGGCAGGTCGTTGTAGGTGTAGAGGCCGGTCGCCGCGATGATGTTCAGCTCGGGGACCTGCTCGGCGATCCGCTGGATGCGCGGGATGTAGCGGCCGAGCCCCCACACCGTCGGGTCCGCGATCGTGGTGATGCCCCGGGCGGGCAGCTCGCGGAGCTTGGCCACCGCGTCGGCGACCTTCTCCTCCTCGTCCCACCAGTCGCCCGCGCCGTAGTTCTCGACGTTCTCGGTGCTGAGGCAGAAGACGTGCTCGTGCATGTACGTGCGGCCCAGGGCGGCGACGTCGACGGGTCCGCGGACGGTCTCGACTGCGGGCATCAGGGTCTCCCTCGATCCAGGCCGGACGGATGCATACCGACCGGTCGGTTTCTGGCAAGCTATGTCCGTGGACGCGGGCGCGTCAATGGGAGGAGCGCCGATGACCGAGACCCAGCCTACGGCCGCCGCGGCGGAGCCCGGCGGGGACGCCGCGCCGGTGCGGCGCAGCCCCGTGGAGCGGCGCATCCTCGCCGCGGCGCTGCGGCTTTTCGCCGAACGCGGCTTCGACGGGGCCTCCGTCCAGGGCATCGTCGAGGCCGCCGACGTCACCAAGGGCGCCCTCTACCACTACTTCGACTCCAAGGACGCGCTGCTCTACGAGATCTACCACTCGCTGATCGCCCGGCAGCTCGCCGACCTCGACGCCGTCCTCGCCGAGGGGCTCCCGCCGCGCGAGGCCGTCCGCAAGGTGCTGACCGGGCTGATCCTCAGCACCGCCGAGCACGTCGACGAGGCGAAGGTGTTCAGCCGCGAGTGGCACCGCCTCGACGACGCCCGCATGCACGCCGTGCGCGCCGACCGCCGCCGCTACCACAACACCTTCCGCGCCCTGGTCGAGCAGGGCAGGCGGGACGGCTCGTTCACCACCCCGACGCCCGCCGACACCGTCGCGATCGTCGCACTCGGCATGGTCAACCAGCTCCCGCGCTGGTACCGGGCGGACGGCCCGAAGCCCGCCGCCGACCTCGCCGCCGAGGTCGCCGACTTCATCCTCGCCGCCCTCGACTGACCGGGTGGTCACCGTTGAGTTGCGGCGTGTCGTCCTCAAACCGCCCTTCATAAGGCCGACACGCCGCAAGTCAACGGGCTCGGGTCTGGAGGTGTAGGGCGGCGTCGCGGACGTCGGCGAGCTCGGCGTCCCAGTCGGCGGGGGCCGACAACGGCGCCAGCACGAACTTCGACAGGCCCGCGTCGACCAGCCGCTCGAGGTGCGCCTCCAGGCCGTCGAGGTCGGGGACGACATCGGCGGGATCGGCGGGCCCGCTGATTCGGCGGACGCGGGCGAACCGCGCGGCGGCCTCCTCCGGCAGGGGGCCGCGCCGGTACGGGACGACGGCGCCGAAGTGCTCCTCCTCGATCTCGCGTCCGGCGGCAGCGGCGGCGTCCTGCACCGCGGTCCGGCCGCGCTCGGCCTCCGCGGGCGTGGTGAACGCGGCGAGCCAGCCGTCCGAGAGCCGCCCGGTGCGGCGCAGTTCCGCGTTCGACGTCCCGCCCATCCACACGTCGAAGCCGCCCTTGACGGGCCGCGGTTCGATCCGCAGCCCGTCGTAGCGGAAGCGCGGGCCGTCGTGGACGACGGCGTCGCCGGCCCAGAAGCGGCGCAGCAGCGGCAGCGCCTCCTCGAAGATCTCGGCGCGCTCCTCGCGGCGGACGCCGAACGCCTGCTGCTCGGCGGGCAGCCGCTGGCCGAGCCCGAACGCGGGCAGCAGCCGGCCGCGCGCCAGCACGTCCAGCGACGCCAGCTCCTTGGCGAGCAGGGCGGGGGAGCGGCCCGGCACCGTCATCACCGCGGTGCCGAGCTTGATCCTGGAGGTCAGCGCCGCCGCGTGCGTCAGCACGACGACGGGGTCGAGCGTCGGCCCGGACGCCCGCTCGGAGACCCAGAGCGAGTCGAAGCCCTCGCGTTCGAGGCCGAGGGCGAGGGCGGTGAGGGAGTCGGGTCCGAGTGCGCCGGACGCGGGTGCCATGCCGATGCGAACGATCACGTCCCGACCGTACGCACGGTCAGTTCGCTGACGCAACCCTCGACGGTGCGGCCGCGGCGACGGCGGCGGCGAGCAGCGACAGCACCGCGATCGTCACCGCCATCGGCAGCGCGGTGCGCGGCCCGGCGATCCCGGCGAGCGGCCCGGCGGCGCCGCCGAGCGCGAACTGCGACAGCCCGAGCAGCGCCGACGCGCTCCCGGTGACCCGCGGCGGCCGGTCGGCCAGCGCGAGCGCCGTCGCGTTCGGCATGATCAGCCCCTGCCCGGACGCGACGAGGAACAGCGCGGGCAGCACCGCGGGCAGCCCGCCGCCGGCCAGCACCGCGGCGAGCAGGAGCAGCCCGCCCGCGGCGACGGTCGCCAGCCCCGCGGCCAGCAGCCGGCCCAGCGCGACGCGCCCGGCGAGCCACCCGCTGAGCTGCCCCGCCGCGACGATGCCGAGCGAGTTCACGCCGAACGCGACGCTGAACGCCTGCGGCGACAGGTGGTAGATGTCCTGCAGCACGAACGGCGAGCCGGAGATGTAGGTGAACATCGCGGCGAACGCCAGCGCGAGCGCCAGCCCGGGGCCGGTGAACGTCCGGTCGCCCGCCAGCGCCCGGAACGTCCGCAGCGTCGCGCGCAGCCCGCCGGTCTCCCGCCGCCCGGGCGGCAGCGTCTCGCCGAGCCCGGCGAGCGTCGCCAGGAGCAGCGCGACGCCGATGCCGGAGAGCACGCCGAACACGCCGGGCCACGGCATGACCCGCAGCAGCTGCCCGCCGATGACCGGCGCGAGGATCGGCGCCAGCCCGTTGACCAGCATCAGCGTCGAGAAGAACTTCGCCGCCGCGATCCCGTCGTACAGGTCCCGGACGACGGCGCGCGCGATCACGATCCCCGCCGCGCCGGCCGCGCCCTGCACGACCCGCAGCGCGATCAGCGTCTCCACGTTCGGCGCCGCGACGCACAGCAGCGACGCGACGGCGTACGCGGCGAGCCCGGCGAGCAGCGGCCGGCGCCGGCCGAGCGCGTCGCTCAGCGGCCCCGCGACGGCCTGGCCGACGGCCAGGCCGATCACGCAGGCGGTCAGCGTGAGCTGCGCCTGCATCGCCCCGGTCGACAGGTCCGCGGCGACGCGGGGCAGCGCCGGCAGGTACATGTCGATCGACAGCGGCGCCATCGCGGTCAGCGCGCCCAGCACCACGATCAGCGCGAGCCGGCGGTCGGGCCGGCGGACGGCTCCGGGTTCGGCGTCGGTCGGCGTCGCCGCCTCGGTCATCGGTCCTCCGTCGTTCGGGCCGGCCGGCGGGGCAGCGGCTGCGGGTCGGGCAGGGGGTCGCCCACCTGCGAGAACACACCTACACCATCGTCACGGCCTGCTCGAACCCGAGGCGGGGGTTGCGCGGGAACCAGGCGTCCGGGCCGGGCCTGCCGGCGTTGACGACGGCGATCGCGCGCTGGTTGCCCGCGAGGAACTCCCGCTCGACGGCGGCGGCGTCGAAGCCCGCCATGGGCCCGGCGGCCAGGCCGGCGGCGCGGATGCCGAGGATGAGGTAGCCGAGCTGGATCGAGGCGTTGAAGCGGGCCATGGCGGGGCGGCCCGGGCTGTCGTGCAGGGCCTCGCGGGCGCCCTCCTTGTGCGGGAAGGTGACCGGGAGGTGCTCGTGGAAGTCCTCGTCGGCGGCGACGATGAGGGTCAGCGGCGCGGAGGCGGTCTTGGCCCGGTTGCCCTCGGCCATCAGCGGCAGGAGCCGCTCGCGCGCCTCGGCGGTGCGGACGGCGACGAGCCGGAGCGGCTGGGCGTTCATCGCGGTCGGCGCCCACTTGACGAGGTCGTAGATCGCGCGCAGCTGCTCGTCGGTCACGGGTTCGGCGCTGAACGCGTTGGCGGTGCGGGCCTCGCGGAACAGCAGGTCCTGGGTCGCGTCGTCGATGGCGAGCAGCCCTTCGGGCGCGATCGTCGTCATGTTCCCACCTCTCGGTCGAAGGGAAGCCGCGGGTCCGGGCGGCTCCGAGAGGGTGTAACCGGATGACGGTCCGTTATCTGCCGCGTCAGGAGGTGCGATCCGTCACATGCGGGTCAGAACGGGAATCGCTCGGCGGCGGCGACGACCGCGCCGGTGACGGCCGCGACGGTCAGCACCGACAGCCCGCACAGCACGGCCCAGCGTCCGGCCTGGTAGCCGGCGGGGACCCGGCCGGAGCCGCGGCCGCGGACCGGCCAGGGGGCGCGCAGCGGCGCGGTGCCGGGGACTTCCTGCGCGTCGCCGGCGGTGACGGGGTGGTCGCCGCCGGACGGGGCGGCGGGGGCGAGGCCCGACGCCCAGCCGAGCAGGTCGGCGACGTCGGCGGGCTCGGTCGCGAGGCCGGAGGCGAAGTAGCGGACCTGCCCGGCGACCTGCTCCAGGGTGCGGACGGTGTTGCCGAGCCCGACCCCGTCCAGCCAGGCCCGCACGTCGCCGTCGTGGCCGAGGCAGCGGCCGATCTCGGTGCGGACGAGCAGGTCGGTCTTGGTGACGATGACGGCGACGCGCTTCTGCCGCCCCTGGTCGGGACGGGAGCGCAGGTCGTTCAGGACCCGCTGCAGGGTGTCGGCGGGGTCCTCCTCCGAGGACGCGGCGGCGTGGTCGACGAGGTCCCGCTCGTCCTGCGCGAGGGCGCGCCGGACCTGGGGGAGCGCGAACGGGTCGACGACGAACAGCAGCGCCTCGCCGTGGTCGAGGTAGCGCAGCGACTCGACCTCGGTCGCGCCGGTGTAGTGCTCGCCCGCCGGGTCGAACAGGTACAGGATGCGGCGGGCGCGGCCGGGCAGGTCGACGTCGACCATGGTGGCGAGCGGCAGTTCCGGGCCGGTCTTGGCGGGCCGCCCGCCGCGCCGGAACTCGCGGATCGCGCCCGCGTACGCCTGCGCGTGCCGCTGCTCCACGAACGCCAGCCGCCCGTGCTGGGACCGGGCGCGCGCGTGCAGCGCCCGGATGCCGAGGAACATGAACGTGGTCTTCCCCGCCGCGGGCCCGCCGACGAACGGCAGCGGCTCGACGCGGACGCGCCCAATGCGCTCGGGGAGGCGCCCGCCGCAGTGCGGGCAGTACGCCGCGAGCCGGAACCGGCCCAGCGGGACGGTCGTGGGCAACCGCGCGCCGCACCGGCACACATGCCGGAACGCCCCGGCGGCGCCGGGCGACAGGCGCGCGTGGCGGGCGCCGCAGCCGGGGCACTCGTACTCGGGCAGGCCGATCCGCTCGTAGCAGAACGGGTGCGGGCAGGTCTGCAGGATCCGCCCGTACGCCATGAAGACCCTCTCGACCGCCGCGAGGACCAGCACGCACGCCAGCCACGCCGCCAGCCCGACCGCCGCGACGACCCCGTACAGCACGGTCAGCGCCAGCACGAACGCCGCCGCCGGGACGGCCGCCGCGACGATCCCGGCGCACAGCGCCACCCAGATCGGGAACGCGAAGAACCCCCAGAGCCCGCCGAGCAGCGTCCGGGTGAGCCGGACGACGATGCCGGACGCGATCCGGTACACCTGCGGGACGACGGTCCGGCTGATCGTCCACCAGTCGCGCCACACCTGGACGAGCAGGTAGTTGCGGTAGGCGACGTCCGGTGCGGCGACGGGGGACGGGCCGTCGAGCGCGGACGGGGCGAGCGTGCGGCACGCGTTGAGGTAGTACACGCCGAGCGCGGCGGCGCCCGCGACGATCAGCGTCGCGGGGAACAGCACCGGGAACACGTACCAGAACCCGAGCCACATCGCGGCGGCCCACACCGCGGCCAGCAGCAGCACGATCACGATCTGCACGGGCTCACCCCTCCCCGTCCCCGGCGAGGAGGTCCTTCAGCGCGGCGCGCAGCTCCGGCCGGCCGGCCAGGCGCGCGTCGAGCTGCCGGGCGGCGAGCCAGCGGCCCGCGGCGGCGCGCGCCCACGCCTCCAGGCCCGGTTCGGCGATCCCGCGCGTCCGCAGCCGCAGCACGATCTCGATCAGGTCGTCGCGGCGCTCGACGTCGGCGCCGCGCAGCTGGGCGCGGCCGGCGCGGGCGCGCGCGGGCAGCTCGGCGGTCCAGCGGGCGGCGATCCGGGCCCGGACGGGCGCGGGCACGGCGGCGAGCAGCGCGGCGCGGAACGCCGGCGGGCGGCGGCACAGATGCCGCGCGGCCGCCTCGAACGACTCGCCGGTGAGCCGCGCCGACGCGCCGCGCGCGCCCGCCAGCGCGTCCATCGCCCGCGCCGCCTCGTCCGGGCGGGAGGCGGTGATCGCGTCGGCGTAGGCGCGGACGGCGGCGGCGTCCGCGGCTGCGCGCCCGTCCGGCAGCACGGCCTGCACGCGCGCCGCGAGCCGCAGGCTCTCCGCGCCGGCGAGGGCGTCGCAGCCGAGGCGCTCGAACGTCCGCGACGGCAGGACGGCCAGCACCGGGCGGTCCGCCAGCTCCTTGCCGAACGCGTCGAGCAGGTCGACGCACTCGGTCGCCGAAGGCGGCGCGGCCCACACCTCCGCGAGCGCCGCGTCGACGTCCGCCGAGCGACCCGCCCGCCCGGACCTCCCGGCCTCCGCGCCGGAGCCCGCTTCCCCGCGGGAGCGCGGTCCCACGCCGGGGCGCGGTGCCGCGCCGGAGCGCGGTGCCGCGCCGGGGCGCGGTGCCGCGCCGGGGCGCGGTGCCGCGCCGGAGCGCGGTGCCGCGCCGGAGCGCGGTGCCGCGCCGGAGCGCGGTGCCGCGCCGGAGCGCGGTGCCGCGCCGGGGCGCGATTCCATGCGGGAGTGCGGTGCCGCGCCGGGGCGTGCTTCCGGGTGGGAATGCGGTGCCGCGCCGGTGTGCGATTCCGTGCGGAAGTGCGCTTCCGTGCGGGAGTGCGGTTCCGTGTCTGGGCGGGCGCTTTCGGTGGTCGGGCCGCCGGTTGGGGCCGCGTCCTGCGGGGTGGTGGGGCCGGTCAGGCGGAGGAGTTCCGCGGTGATCGTGATGCGGCGCGGACGGTCGCGGCGGCCGATCGAGGCGAGCACCGGTATCGCGACCGCGGGGACGGCGCGGAGGCGGTCGGCGGCGTGCTCGTAGAGCAGGTCGCAGGTCGCCGGGGTGAGCGCCGCGGCCCGCTCGCGGCGCGCCGCCGCGGCCAGGCCGGTGACGGCGCCGTCGAGCAGCGCGTCGCGTGCGGCGGGCGGGCAGGCGCGGTGCGCGGCGGGCAGGTCGGCGGCGCCGAGGCGCGCCCGTCCCGCCGCCGCAGAGGCGAGTTCGTCCAGGTCGAGGCGGGTTCCGGCGCGGGCGGCGACCGCCGCGACGGCCGCGACCTCCGCCAGGTCGGGCGCGTCCGCGAGCGCCTGCGACACGCGAGGCTCCAGCTCGTCGGCGCGTTCCGGCAGCTCCGGCATCCGCTCCCGCGCGGCCGGGTCCGACAGCGCGAGCACCGCGATCCGCGCCGCGCAGTCGCGCGCGACGCCGGTCGCGCCCGCGGCGAGGGCCTGCCCGTGGACGGCGAGCGCCAGCTCCAGCCCCATCGACGCGACGCCCGGCGCCAGGTCGCGCCACACCCAGTCCGGGACGTGCGCGCCGGGCCTCGCCAGCAGCGCCGCCGCCGCGCTCTCCTCGTCCGGCGTCACGGGGCCCTCGCGGCGGCACAGCGCCAGCAGCGTCGCGGCGCCCTCCAGCGCCGTGGGCTCGGGCGGCGCCGCGCCGGCCGGCGGCGCGAGCTCGCCGAGCGCGTCGAGGCCGGGGAAGTCGGCGTCGCGCCAGCACGCCGCGACGGCCCGCGCGAAGCGCGACGCCTCGCCCGCGCCGGTGAGGCCGCCGTGCAGGTCGACGGCCAGCGCATGCGACGCGTGGTGCCGCACCGCCGCCCACACGTCCGGTGTCGTGCCGACGAGGCGCTGCGCGGCGCCGTCGGGGTCGGCGGTGTAGGTGACGAATGACAGCCGCGCCGTCGCCGCGACCGGCAGCGAGTACGACACCACGGCGATCCAGCGGGCGATCAGCTCGACGTCGGCGGCGACCAGCACGATCCGGCCGTGCCCCCGGCCGAGGACGTCGGCGACCGCGTCGACCAGCCGCGCCAGCGTCCCGTACGGGTCGGCCGGCCCGGACGCCGCGAGCCACGCCGCGAGCGACTCGGGGTCGAGCGCGGCGCCCGGCGCGAGGTCGTCCAGCTCGTCGAGGTCGCCGCCGCCCGGCAGCGGCGTCCACATCGGCGCGTGCCACAGCTCGGCGGGGCGCAGCCCCTCCAGCTCGTCGGGGTCGGCGACCACCGCGTGCGCGAAGAAGTTGCCGTACCGGCCCGAGTAGTCGCGGCCCAGGTAGCGGCAGCGCAGCAGCAGCGGCCGCCCGTCCACCAGGTCGTAGAGGAGCGAGACGGGGAACGCGCTCAGCTCGGCGTCGTCGGGGGACAGCGGCGCGTCCGGGGGCGGCCGGTACGACATGTACGGCGTGACGGCCGCGCGCAGCCCGTCGGGCAGGCCGGGCGTCTCGGCGACGAACTGGAACCCGGCCCGGCCGGTCGGCCCGCGCCGCGCGGAGGTGTAGTGCAGCTGCCAAGCCACCGTCACGAACCTCCAGGCCGGACGCCGTCGAGCATCCCGAACCGGTACAGCAGCCAGAGCAGCGGGTCCTCGGCGCGGTGGGGGCGGACGCCGCCCGCGCCGACCCGGCCGTCCTCGGGGACGCCGCCGAGCGCCGACAGCCCGAACAGCGCGTGCTCGGCGTACTGCTGGCCGAGGTAGGTGTCGAGCTGCCCCGCCTGCCAATCGTGCAGCAGTGCCCTGACCTGCTCGTTCACCGCGTCCCGGTCGTCGAGGTCGAGCACTCCCGCGCCGGTGCGGGAGCGGCGCAGCGCCGACTGCCGCAGCAGGTCGGGGCGCAGCGCGTCGATCTTGGTGAGGGCGACCGCGGCCGGCACCGGCAGCGGCTCGCCGGGACGGGTGCCGTGCCGCTGCCGCAGCGCGTCGGTGACCCGCGCGATGATGTTCAGCGGCTCGCTGTCCGGATCGTCGGCGGACCCGCGCGGCTCCGGGACGGTGTCGGACACCCCCGCGCGCGCCCCCGCCAGCTCCAGCGGGTCGACGAGGAAGATGATCGCGTCCGCCGCCTCCAGGTACCGCAGGTGCAGGTCGGTGACCTCGCGGGAGCGCAGGTCCTCGCCGGCGGTGTCGAACAGCACCAGCGCGAGGGAGTCGTTGCGCGCCCGCGCGAACCGGGCGCGGCGCGTCCGCGTCAGCAGGTAGACCAGCGGCTCGCGCGGCCCGGTCGCGGCGCTCGCGGTCGTCGGCAGCAGCCGCCGCTCCTCCAGCAGCGGGCGCGCGAAGTCGCGCTTGTAGCGCTCGATGGTCCGGTCGTCGCACGCGACGAGCGAGGCGTCCAGCTCCGTTCCGACGCGGTTCATCAGCTCGTGCAGCAGCACCGCGATGTAGGTGCTCTTGCCCGCGTTCTTCGCGCCGACCAGCGCGACGATCCGGCCGGGGGAGTCGCAGTACGCCGACGGCAGCGGGTTGTGGCACTCCGGGCACGCCCGGTTCCCCGTCGGGACGCCGCACTCGGGGCAGTCGGCGCGGCCCTTGCGGCCCGGCGCGGCGAACACCGGCGGCAGCGACGCGCCCGCCGTCGACCCGGTGTAGGCGGCGAGCCGCTCGTCGAGGACGGGCGCGCAGCCCTGCCGCCGCCCCGCCTGCCCGCGGCAGCGGAACAGGATCCGCTGCGGCGCGACGGACGCGAAGCAGTACGGGCAGGTCACGCCCTGCCGGGGGAAGAGCCGCGCGGACGCGCCCGGCAGCCGGGCGAGGGGTCTGGTCATCACGGGACCTGGAGTCGGCGGATCGGGGGATCGGTGAGTTCGATGACATCATCATCGGCGAAGCAGCGCAGCCAGTACGGCGCGGACGCGTCCGGGACGGCCACCGACAGCTCGCCCGGCACCGGCACCTGCTCCCACGTGCCGAGCGTCTCGCCGTCGCCGGCCCGGTGCGGCATCACCCGGCCGCGCCGCAGCACCAGCGACAGCCGCGCCACCCGCAGCGGTCGCGAGCAGGTGAACCGGAGCGTCAGCGACCGCCGCCACGGCGGCCCCGACCGCGCCACGTCGTAGCGGACGACGGTGCGCGCCTCGACCTCGGCGGTCACCGGCGGGCCGGTCACCCGCGCCCCGCCGACGGTGCCGGCCGCCGCGACCGTCAGCGCGACCGGCTCGTCCTCGGGGACGGGCAGCCGCACGCCGCCCTGGGTGTCGTACGCGGCGCGGGTGACGGTCTCGCGGCGCTCCCCGTCCGGGCCGGGCGAGCGGGCCGGGTCGCGGCCGACGCGGTACACCAGGTCGACCTCCGCGACGTCCGGCGGCCAGTCGAACCCGACGTGCACGTGGTCGCCGCGCCGCTCGGCGACGAGCCGGCGCGGCGGCGGCAGGTTCACGTACCGGTGGTAGGCGCCGATCGCGGCGGTGCCCTCCGCGACGGTCACCGCGAGCAGCCAGCCGCCCGCGCCGGGCCGCACCGCGAGGCCGCCCGCCGCCGGCGTCCCCGCGAGCCGCCGCGTCTCCCGCCGCACCTCCTCGACCGGGACGAGCGCGCTGCGCGGCCACGGCGGCGGCCCCGCCGACAGCACCAGCTCCGCCGTCCCGTGCGCGGGCGGCGCGAACCGCACCCGCAGCAGGCCGGGGTCGGCCGGGTCGGGCTCGGCGGCCAGCTCGTAGACCGGCACGGGCGGCGCGCTCGGCGTCACCGACGCCCGCACGCCCGGCGTGGCGACCTCCCGGCCCGCCTCGTCCAGGTAGACGGCGCTGACCAGGTAGTGGTGCGTGCGGCCGTTCGGCACCCGCTCGCGGAACCCGTCGCGGCCCGCCTCGACCGGCGTCCCGTCCCGGACGACGACGACCCGCGCCGCCTCCGCCGGGCACCGCCACCGGCCGGTGACCTGCCCGTCCCCGGACAGCAGCTCGACCTCGGCCGGCTCCGGCCGCACGACGACCGGCCCCGCCACGGCGGGCGGCGCGGCGGCCTCGCCGCGCACCGCGACCGCGCCGTAGTACAGCGGGACGTTCACCGGCGGCCGCTCGTCGCGCTCCCCGTCGACCGCGTCGCCGTCGCCCGCGCCGCGCGGCGGGCGCCCGGCCCGCCGCACCAGCGCGTACTCGATCTCGCCGCCGGTCGACGGCGACGGCTCCCAGGACAGCCGCACGGCGCCCGTGTCGATGTCCGCGCGCAGCGAAGGGACGGGCCGCGGCGGCAGCCGCTGCTGGTGGTCGCGGGCGCCGGGCAGGTCCCGGACGAGCCGCAGCGCGTCCGCGAGCAGCCGCCACGCCCGGTCCGGGTCGGGCTCGGCCGCGGCGGTCTCGCGCAGCCGCAGCGCCGTGTCGAGGCGGTGCCGCGCCTCCGCGGCGAGCACCTCCTCCTCCGCCGGATCGCCCTGAGCGGCCGCCGGGACCCCGGACGCGTCCGCCAGCTCCGCCGCCGCGAACACCTCGCCCGCGTCCAGCAGCGCGCGCAACCGCCCGGCCAGGCCGCCGCCCGGGCCCAGCCCGGTCTCCCGGACCACCGCGAACACCAGCCGCCGCGCGTCCTCGGCGTGGACGCCGAGGTCCTCGGTCGCGTACCGCAGCAGCGCCCGCTCGGACGCGCGCTGCCGGAACCGCTCCCGCAGCCGGTCCACGATGTCGTACCGGACGAGCTCGGCGAGGTCGGCGCCCGACCGCAGCGCCGCGAGGACCGTCCCGGCATGGGTGGTGCTGGTGTCGCGGCTGCGCCGCGCCCACTCGTCCCCGGCCGCGGCGACCGCGTCGGCGTCGAGCTTCAGGACCCCGCCGCGCAGCGCCGACGCGCCGGGTGCTCCCGGCGTCGCGGGCGCGGCGAACCCGTCCAGCACCCGGATCGGGCCCGCGATCCGCGCCCCGAACAGGAAGTCCGGCAGGTGCCGCTTGCCCAGCACGCCGAGCGACTCGCGGACCTTCCGGTACGCGGGGTACGGCGCGGCGGACGGCAGCGCGTCCGGCTCCCGGACCGTCACGCCCTCCGCGGCGGCCAGCGCCTCCAGCTCGGCGCGCGCGACGCCGCCCGTCCGGGCGATCGCCTCGACCTCCGCGGGCGCCACCATGCGCAGGAACCCGGCCGCGTCCGCCAGCCCGGCGCGGGCCTGCGCGCGGCGCCGCTCGCCGCGCTCCCGGCCGCCGGCGAGCCGCTGCTCCAGGGCCCGCAGGTCGCCGCGCCCGGCGGCGGCGAACAGCGGCGCCAGCTCCCGGTGCTCGGCCTCCAGCCGGTCGATCAGCCGGCGGTACTTCAGCTGGCCGCGGGCCCGCCGCCAGCACTGCCGCACCTGCTTCACCCGCGCCTCGACGCCCGGCCCGGTCAGCGGGTCGGCCAGCGCGTACCGGACGCGCAGGTCCTCGGGCGGCTGGTCGCCCGCGGCCCGCGCCGGCTCCAGCACCTCCCGCCGGTACTCCTCGTCGAACGTCACCGCGGCGCGCCGGCCCTCAGCTCACCTGCACCCGGGAGAGGGCCTTGCGGGACCGCTCGACCTCCTCCTCCGACATCCCCCCGACGTCCACCTTCAGCTCCAGCCGCTCGCCGGACTCCTTCTCCACCGCCGTCACGTTCAGCAGCCCCGAGGAGTCGAGCGCGAACGTCACCCCGATCGGCCAGCCCGCCTTCTTGCCCGGCGGGACCCGGATCTCGCCGGTCGCGATCTCGGTGTTGTCGATCAGCTCGGCGGACTCGACGCTGCCCGCCTGCTCCATCACCCGCACGTCGGCGGAGGTCTGGTCGTCGTAGACGGTGAAGAAGTCCTCGGTGCACGCGGCCGGCAGCGCGTCGTTGGCGTGCACCAGGTGCGCGACGTGCTCGGCGCCGGAGTCGCGGTCGACGACCACGATCCCGAACGCGTGCGAGGCGACGGTGCGGATCTGCCGTCCGGCGATCTGCTTCTGCTGCTCGGCCGACAGCCCGGCCCGGCTCGCCATCTCCTCGGCGCGCTCGGCGGCGCCCTCGCGCACCAGCCGCCGGTAGGTCTCCTCGAACGCGTACAGCGCGGCGCCCTTGGCGACGGCGAGGTCCGGGTCCTGCAGCCGGGGCGACAGCCCGAGCTCGGTCTGCAGCCGCGCCATCACCACCGGCATCTTCGTCGACCCGCCGACCAGCACCAGGTCGTCGTAGTCGTGTACGCCCTTCTCGGCGGCCGTGGACAGCGTCCGCCCGGTGATCTCGATGGTGCGGTCGAGGAGGTCCTTGGTCAGCTCCTCCAGCTTCTCCCGCGTCACCTCGATCGCCGACACGCGGCCGGCGTGCATCACCCGGACGGTGTGCGCGGTGCGGGTGGTGAGCGCCTTCTTGGCGTCCTCGGCGTCGCGGCGCAGCTGCTGCTCGGTCTGCTTGTCGTCCAGCGGGTCGCCCGCGTCGGGGTGCTCGGCGCGGAACCGCTCCGCCAGGTACTCCACCAGCCGCGCGTCCCAGTCGGCGCCGCCGAGCTCGTGGTCGCCGTCGGTGCACACCACCTCGATGTGCCCGTCGCGCAGCGCGATGACGGTCGTGTCGAACGTGCCGCCGCCGAGGTCGTACACCAGGATCGTCCGGTCGGCGTCGGGGTTCAGCACCCCGTAGGTGATCGCCGCGGCGATCGGCTCGGACACGATGTCGATGACGTTCAGCCCCGCGATCCGGCCCGCCTTGCGGGTCGCGTCCCGCTCGGCCGCGCCGAAGTACGCCGGGACGGTGATGACGACGTCGCGGGTCTCCTCGCCCGTCGTCGTCCGCGCGTCCGTCGCGAGCTTCAGCAGGATGAACGCCGACAGCTCCTCGGGGGTGAAGTCGATCCCGTGGATCGGGCGGGTCACGTCCCGGCCCATGTCGCGCTTGATCAGGCTGACGACGTTGTCGGGCTCCAGCACCGCGGTGTCCTTCGCGGTCGCGCCGACGACGACGTTCTCGCCGCTCTCGAAGTACACCACCGAAGGCGTGGTGTCGGTGCCCTCCAGGTTCCGCAGGACCGCCGGCCGCCCCACGTCGTCGATGGAGGCAATGCAGGAGTACGTGGTTCCCAGGTCGATCCCGTAGACAGCCATGTCCCTCTCACCCATCGGTGCCGAGTCGGTTGTTCGTCGTCTCGCCGCGTCCGGCCGCGCTCGGGCGGCCCGTCCCGGCCCGGGCGGCGGGCGCGCCGTTCGCGGCCGCGTCCGCGGCCCTCCCCTCAAGGCGCGCGCCTTCCTTCGCGTCCGTCGTGCTGCTCGTGGTGCTGCCCGTGCCGCCGTTCGCGGTGCCGTTCGCGGCCCGGTCGAGCCGGCCGACGCTGACCGCCGCCTTGCGCAGCACCTTGCCGCCCTGCTCGAAGCCGTCCGCCTGGACGCCGGTCACCAGGCCGTCGCGGCCCGGCTCGGCGACCGGGGTGACGGCGACGGGCCGGTGCCGGGACGCGTCGTACGGCTCGCCGGGCTCGGCGGTGAACCGCTCGACCCCGAGCCGGGCCAGCGCGTCGGCGACGTCGTCGGCGACGGCGGCGAACAGCCCGGCGGTGCGGACGGGGTCGGCGGGCTCGCCCGCGTCCGGCCCGGCGAGCCGGCCGGCCTCGCGGCGGGCCTGGTCGTGCAGCCGGTACAGCGCCGCGCGGACGGGTTCGAGCATCGCCTGCAGCTCGCCGCGCCGCAGCCGCTGGTTCTCCTCGTGCAGCCGGTCGATGACCGCCTCCCGGTGCGCGGCACGCTCGCGCTCGCGGTCCAGCCGCGCGGTCAGCCCCGCCAGGGCGTCCCTGACCTCGGCCTCGAACGCGGCGCGGCCGTCCCCGGCGCCCGCCGGCGCGGCGTCCGCGGTGCCGGCGTCGGCCCCGTCGTTGACTGTGCGATCCCCGTCGCTCGACACGTGCAGTCACCTTAATGATGAGGCGGCAGAGGCGATAGGTCTGCTGTTGACCTTCATTGGACTCTAGTTTGACCCCTCCCCGCCGTTCCAGCACCGACTTCTTCGGGTCGACACGGATGGGTAACACGTCGGAAACGCGCCTCCCCGAGGCTGGAGGCGCCGAGGAGCACCACGGAAGAAGGAGGTGGCGATGTTGCTGCGGATCCGCGTCCGGCTGCCCGACCGCCCGGGCTCGCTGGGCCAGGTGGCGCGCACGCTGGGCGCCGCGGGCGCCGACGTCGCGCAGATGGCGGTCCTGGAGCGCGACAACGGACGGGCCCTGGACGACTTCACCGTCACATGGCCCGCGGGGGCGGGCGCCGAGCGGCTGCGCGACGGGCTCGGCTCGGTGCCCGGCGTGGAGATCGTCGGCATCTGGCCGACGGTCGAGCCGCAGGGCGCATTCCCCGACGCCGCCGTGATCGGGCAGGTCGCGGCGGTGCCCGAGCGCGGCGCGGCGACGCTGGCCGACGCCGTGCCGGGCATCCTCAGCGCCGACTGGGCGGGCATCGCCGAGGTGGGGGAGCGGGACGCGGCGGTGCTGGTGCACGCCAGTGTCGGCGGGCTGACCGGCACCGAGCTGCCGGTGCTGCCGCCGCTGCGGCCGCGCGCCTTCACCGGGACGGACGGCACCGAGTACGCGGTCTGCCCGCTGTCGGCGGGGCGCGCCGCGCTGGTCGTGGCGCGCAAGGGGGCGCCGCCGTTCCACCGGACGGAGGTGCTGCGGCTGGAGCAGCTGGTCAACGCGGCGGAGGCGGTGCTGGCCACCGATCTCGTCCGGACGTCGTGATCGGGCTCTGGCCTTCCCGGCACGGATAGTTCTAGAGTCGGATTCTAGGATTTGTCCCGTTCCAGGAGGCGACCGATGGCCGAACTGCTCCGCCCGCACGCGAGCGCCCGCCCGGACGAGCCCGCGCTGACCGACGAGCGCGGCACCACCACCTGGCGCGAGCTCGACGCCAGGACCGACCGGCTAACGGACGCATTGCGCGGGCTGGGGCTGGCCGCCGGCGACGTGGTCGCGATCCACTCGGGGAACCGGCGCGAGTTCTTCGAGGCGATGTGCGCCGCCGGGCACATCGGCCTGCGCTACGTCCTGGTCAACTGGCACTGGACCGCCGACGAGCTGCGCTACGTCCTGCAAGACGCGAAGGCCCGCGTGCTGTTCACCGAGGACGCGTTCGGCGACGTCGCGCGCGAGGCGTCCGCCGGCCTCGACCTCACCGCGCGCGTCGCGTTCGGCGAGCCCGTCGACGGCTTCACCCCGTACGAGGAGTTCCTCGCGACGGGCGCCGAGGGGGAGATCGCCGACCCGTGCACCGGGCTGCCGATGTTCTACACCTCCGGCACCACGGGCCGTCCGAAGGGCGTCACCCGCAAGCTCACCGCGGCGGGCGGCCCGATCGAGAACGCGCGGCTGCTCGGCGACCTGATGGCGGGCGTCCTGCAGATCCCCGAGAACGGCCGCACCCTGCTCGTCGGGCCCGTCTACCACTCGGCGCAGTGGATGTGGTCGCAGGTCTTCCTGCTCGGCGGCCGCTCGGTGGTGATGCGCCGCGGCTTCGACGCCGCCGAGACGCTGCGGCTCATCGACGAGCACGCGATCACGAACGTGCACCTGGTGCCGACCCAGTTCGTGCGGCTGCTGCGGCTGGACGAGGCGACCCGCAAGGCGTTCGACGGCGCCTCCCTGAAGGCCGTCTGGCACGGTGCCGCGCCGTGCTCCCCGGACGTCAAGCGCCGGATGATCGAGTGGTTCGGCCCGATCGTGCACGAGTACTACGGGTCCACCGAGGCGTCGGTGAACAGCGTGATCACCGCGCCCGAGTGGCTGGAGCGGCCCGGCAGCGTCGGCCGCCCGCTGCCCACCACCGAGGTGCACGTCCTGCGCGAGGACGGCGAGCCGGCGGCGCCGGGCGAGCGCGGCCAGATCTGGTTCCGCTACGCCAGCGGCGACGACGTGGAGTACTGGGGCGACGAGGAGAAGACCCGCTCGGTGCACCGCGCCGACGGCCTGTTCACCACCGGCGACGCCGGATACCTGGACGAGGACGGCTACCTGTTCCTCGCCGACCGGATCATCGACATGATCATCAGCGGCGGCGTGAACATCTACCCGGCGGAGATCGAGGGCGTGCTGATCACCCATCCGGCGGTCCGCGACGTGGCGGTGTTCGGCGTCCCGGACGAGGAGTTCGGCGAGCAGGTGAAGGCCGCCGTCGAGCTCGCCGACGGCGCCGGGCCGTCGACCGCGCTCGCGGACGAGCTGATCGGGCACGTCCGCGCGTCGCTCGCCGGCTACAAGGCGCCGCGCTCGGTCGACTTCGTCGACGCGATGCCCCGCACCCCCACCGGCAAGCTCTACAAGCGCCTCCTCCGCGACCCCTACTGGCAGCCCGCCCGTTGACTTGCGGCGTGTCGTCCTTAAGCCGGCGGTTTTAAGGACGACACGCCGCAAGTCAACGGAGGAGGGCGAGGACGGCGTCGAGGTCGGTGAGGTTCGCGTCGGAGCCGAGGCCCTGGGCGACGGTCGCGGCGGCGGCGGTGCCCCAGCGCGCGGACTCCAGGACGTCGCGGCCCTGGCCGAGGCCGGTGATGAACCCGGCGCAGTACGCGTCGCCGCAGCCGGTGGTGTCGACGACCTCGACGGGCAGGGCGGGCAGCCGGTGCACGCCGCCGCCGGCGGTCGCGACGAGGCTGCCCTCGGCGCCGAGCGTGACGACGACCGAGGCGGGCCCCTCGGCGAGCAGGGCGCGGGCGGCCTTCTCCGGGTCGTCCTCGCCGGTCATCGCGGCGGCCTGCTCCTCGTTGGGCAGGAAGTGGTCGACGTGCGGGAGGAACGAGCCGGTGCCCTTGACCAGGTCGGGCATGTTGGACAGCAGGTCCATGGTGACGATCGTGCCGGACGCGCGGGCCGCGTCGAGCGCCGCGAAGAAGTCCGGGTCGTTCAGCCCGAACGTGACGTCGGGGCCGCCGAGGTGGACGGCGTTCGCGGCGGTGAGCAGGCCGGGCTCGACCGCGTGCGCGGTGAGGGTGAGGTTCGCGCCGGGGACGTGGAAGCTCGGCCGGCCGCCGTCCGGGCGGATCGGCAGGATCGAGGCGCTGGTCTGCTCGGCGGTGCGGCGGACGAGCCCGGTGACGTCCACCCCGTTCCGGTTCATGATCGTGACGAGCAGGTCGCCGAGGTCGTCGTCGCCGACCGCGCCGACCGAGACGACCCGGTTGCCGAGCCGCGCGAGCGCGACCGCGGTCCCGGCGGCGGCGCCCGCGGCGGTCGCCCTGATCTGGTCGACGACCACGGTGTCCTGGCCGTCGGGGATGCCCGCGACGGGGCGGGCGAGCACGTCCAGGATGTGCGCTCCGACCGTGACCACAGTTGCCATGCCGGGGTCTCCTTCGTGATCGTCAGGGCCGTAGCGTACGACGGGCAGGGCCGAGAACGTGAGAGGGATTCGCATGCTGTTGGAGGACGAGCGGCGCGCGCTGTGCGCGGTGGGCCGCAGGCTGGCCGAGACGGGCCTGGTGACCGGGGCGTCGGGCAACGTCAGCGTACGGTCGGGGGACCTTGTCGCGGTGACGCCGGGCGGGATGATGCTCGACCGGATGCGGCCGCAGGACTGCCCGGTCGTGAACCTGGACGCCCGGCTCGTGGAGGGCGGCCGCGCGCCGTCGTCGGAGACCCCGATGCATCTCGCGCTGTACGAGGAGACGCCCGCGGCGGCGATCGTCCACACGCACTCGACGTACGGCGCGGTCGTGGCGACGACGATGACCGAGCTGCCGCCGATCCACTACAACACGCTTCTGCTGGGCGGCGTGGTGAAGGTCGCCGAGTACGCCACCTACGGGACGCCGGAGCTGGCGGAGAACGTCCGGGCCGCGATGGCGGGCGGCAAGCGGGCCGCGCTGATGGCCAACCACGGCGGCGTCACGATCGGCCGCGACCTGGACGAGGCGTTCGAGAACGCGCGGCTGCTGGAGTGGCTGTGCGGCGTCTACGTGCGGGCGAAGACGATCGGGGAGCCGCGGATCCTGACCGACGAGCAGCTGGCGAAGGTGGTCGAGCGGGGCCTCACGCCGCCGGAGTTCCCGCCTGTGTAACCTAGCGCTTGCTAGGCCAACCGGGAGGTCACGTTGCCGTTCGTCCTGATCGACAAGCCGCGCCCGCACGTCACGCTCATCACCCTCAACCGGCCCGAGCGGATGAACGCGATGGCGTTCGACGTCATGGTGCCCTTCCGCGAGGCCCTCGAAGAGGTGAGCCGCGACAACGACACCCGCGCCGTCGTCGTCACCGGCGCCGGGCGCGGCTTCTGCTCCGGCGCCGACCTGGAGTCGGCCGGCGCGCCCCCCGGCATCGACGGCCTGACCCTGTCGACGATCGCGCTGCGCTCGATGGAGCTGCTGGACGACGTCGTCCGCGCGATGCGCCGCGTCCACCAGCCGGTGATCGCGGCGATCAACGGCCCGGCGATCGGCGGCGGACTGTGCCTGAGCCTGGCCGCCGACATCCGGCTCGCGTCGGAGACCGCGCTGTTCCGCGCCGCCGGCATCAACAACGGGCTGACCGCCAGCGAACTCGGCCTGTCCTACCTGCTGCCGCGCGCGATCGGCGCGTCCCGCGCGTTCGAGATCATGCTGTCGGGCCGGGACGTGGACGCCGCCGAGGCCGAGCGGATCGGCCTGGTCTCCCGCACCGTCCCCGGCGACAAGCTGCTCGACGCCTCCTACGACCTCGCCGAGCGGATCGCCGGGTTCAGCCGTCCCGGCGTCGAGCTGACCAAGCGGTCGCTGTGGTCCGGGCTGGACGCGTCGAGCCTCGACGCGCACATGGGCCAGGAGGGCCTCGGCCAGCTGTACGTCCGGCTCACCACGCGGAACTTCGACGAGGCCATCGCGGCGCGCAAGCAGAACCGCCCGCCGGACTTCAAGGACTGACGCATCTCGGCCGGGTGCGGCGCTGGTAGGACAGCGCGGCGGCGCCGAGCGCGATCCCGTAGACGCCGAACGCGCCGATCCCGCACGCCGCGACCGTCCACCCGGACCATCCGCCCATGAGCCCGTCGTGCGGGAGGTCCCGCAGACCGGCGGCGATCGGCAGCAGGTAGGCGAACGTCCCGACGACCCCGTACGGACCGAGCGTCGCCGCCCCCAGCCAGGCGGGGACGAGCGGCAGCCAGCGCGGCACCCGGCGCCCGGTGAGCGGCGGCGCCCAGCGCGGGAACACCTGCCCCCACCGGTGCGTCAGCCCCAGCAGCAGGAAGATCCCGGCGAGCGCCGACAGCGTGGTGAAGTCCAGCCCGTACCTCTCCAGCGTGAGGATGAGCCCGGACGCGCCGTCGCGGCGGAACTCCGCGACGACCTCGTCGCCCGGGATCCCCGCGAACGTCCCGCCGAACGCCCACGTCGTCTTCATCGCCATGTACGGCACGAACGCCAGCACGCCCGCCCACGCCGCCCGACGGACGCCGCGCGGCGCGTCCGTCACCGGCGCCGGAGCCTTCGCGGCGCCCGTCCCGGCGTGCACGCGGCCGCAGCGCGCGCACGCCCCTTCGGTCCGGCGCCGGAACGCCACGGCCGCCCCCGCGAGCAGGGCCGCACCGACCGCGCAGGACGCCTCGACGCCGAACACCGGCCAGTCGTCCACCGTCCCGGTGAACAGCAGCTGGAGCGCGCTCATGACGATCCCGAACGTGCCTGCGCCCGCCACCGCGCAGGCCGCCCAGAGCGCCGCGAGCGGCCACGAGCGCGGCATGAGCCGCCCGGTCTCGCGGACGCTCGACACCGCCATGATCCCGCCGACCAGCAGGACCGCCCCGATCGGCCACGCCGCCGCGTGCGCGCCCCGCACGTCCCGCAGCGGATACCCGGCCGTCCCGCCGGCGCCCCAGTAGAGGGCGAGCACCGCGGCGCCCGCCGCCCACGCACCGCCCGCGTACCCGGCCCACGCCGGCCACCGTCTGAAGATCGCTTCCACGCGTCCGAGCCTTCCGGGCGGCGCCCCCGCGGGCCTCCCGCCCGCGAGTGATCCGCCTCGCCCGCGCGGGGGAGCCTGGGAACCGCCGCCGCGCCGTGACAGGCTGCACCCCGTGCCCAAGCTCTCACCGGACGACGCGCGCCGGCTGCTCGCGAGCGTCCCCGTCGCCCGGCTCGCGACCGTCGGGGAGGACGGCCGCCCGCACCTGGTGCCCGTCACGTTCGCCGTGCACCGCGGGTCGGTCTACACCGCCGTCGACCACAAGCCGAAGAGCACGCGCGACCTGCGGCGGCTGGCGAACGTCCGCGCCAACCCGCGCGTCGCCCTGCTCGCCGACCACTACGAGGACGACTGGGACCGGCTCTGGTGGGTCCGCGTCGACGGCCACGCCGCCGTGGTCGAGGACGACGCGCGCCGCGCCGAACCCGTCCGGCTCCTCGCCGCCCGCTATGCCCAGTACCGGGACCGCCCGCCCGAGGGCCCGGTCATCGCGATCACCATCGACGCCTGGACGGGCTGGACCGCCGCGCCTTAGAGGCCGGCGTCGAACGCGCGGACGGCGTCGGTGATCTCGGCGGGGAACTCCACGTGCGGGTGGTGCCCGGCGCCGTCCAGCATGACCACCTCGCCGTCGAGCCGTCCGGCCACCCACCGCGCCTCGGCGGCCGGGTCGGGCCAGTCGACGTCGGCGGTGCCCATGATGACCAGGACCGGGGCGGTGACCTTGTCCAGCCGCGCCTCGGCCTCGTCATGCGACATGCCCATGTACGACGCGATGACCTTGCCGCGTCCCGGCTCCTTGAAGTTGGCCTTCAGCAGCGCCGCGTGCTCGTCGAAGTCCGCGGGGCGCTTCGGCTCCCACTTCGGGTAGTACGACATGTACAGCGGCAGCGCCAGGCCGGGGATGCGGAAGAGCGACATCGTCAGCTTCATGGCCAGGCCGGCCTGTGCGTTGCGGACGAACGGCGCCGCCAGCACCAGGCCCTTGACCAGCTCGGGCGCCTCGGCGGCGGCGTAGACGGCGGCCGCCGCCCCGTTCGAGCAGCCGTAGACCAGGGCCGGCCCGGCGTCGAGGTGCCGCAGCAGCGCCATCAGGTCGTGCGCCAGCGGCGTGCTGCCGTACTCGGGCCAGGCCGCGCTGCTCTCGCCCATCCCGCGCTGGTCGACGGTGACGACCCGGTACCCGGCCTCGAGCAGCCGCGGCCTGAGGAACCGGAACTGCGACCGCAGGTCGAGCATGGACGGCAGGCACACGATGAGCGGACCGTCGCCCTCGTCGTCGTAGGCGAGGCGCCCGCCGGGAAGGTCGAGGTACTGCGTCTGGTCGCTCATCACGCGCTCCGTTGTTCCGTGTAGCCCTATGGCTAAGGAGATTAGCTTTCGGGTCGCGTGACGTCAAGCCTCTTCACTGGGGGATGCTCAGGCCGCCGGCGGCCTAGTCCCAGGCGGACCCGATCCGGGCCAGCTCGTCCGCGTACTCGATCCGCCCGGCCCACTCGCCCGGCCAGGCGTCCATGCCGAGGTGCGCGCCCGCGAACGCGCCCGCCAGGCACGCGATCGAGTCGGAGTCGCCGGAGCTCGCCGCACCGCGCCAGATCGCCTCGACGGGTTCGTCCGGGAACAGCAGGAAGCACAGCAGCCCGGTGGCGAGGGCCTCCTCCGCGCACCAGCCGGCACCGGTGATCTCGCACGGGTCGGACGCGCGGTCGGCGCGGGCCAGCGCCGCGTCCAGCCGGTCGAGGACGTCCAGGCACTCGTCCCAGCCACGCGCGATGAACGTCTCCGGCGCGTCCATGCCGGGCTGCTGCCACAGCGTGCCGAGCCACCGCTCGTGGTAGGCGGTCCGCTGCCCGTGGCAGCGGTCGCGCAGCGCGGCGGGCAGGTCCGCGGGCGCCATGCCGTCGGCCAGCCACCGGACGGCGAACGCCGTCAGCTCGCTCGCCGCCAGGCCGGTCGGATGCCCGTGCGTCATCGCCGCCTGCAGCTGCGACGCACCGGCGCGCGTCTCGTCCGTCAGGCCCGGCGCGAGGCCGACCGGCGCCACGCGCATGTTCGCACCGCAGCCCTTGGAACCCGCGACGGTCGCCTCCACCCACGGCCGACCGGCCGCGAGGCCACGGCAGGCCCGCAGGCACGTGTGCCCCGGAGCGCGGTTGTTGTCGGGGCTGTTCAGCCAGTCCACGAACCGCCGCCGCCACATCGGCGCGACCAGGTCGGCGGTGAACGGCGGGTTCGCCAGGGCGTCCAGCAGGGCGAGCCCGACCGCGATCGCCATCTGGGTGTCGTCGGTGACGAGCGCCGGATCGCCGTTCAGCTGCGTCGGACCGTGCTCACCGAAGCGCCGCCCGATCTGCTTCATGGTGAGGAACTCGGTGGGCGCGCCCAGCGCGTCCCCGTACGCCAGCCCGAACATCGCACCGCTCGCCCGCATCATGGGCGACATTCTTCCTCAATCGCCGCAGGCGGCACGATACTTCCCCGGCGTCATCGCGTAGCAGCGGACGAACCAGCGCGTCAGATGGCTCTGGTCGGCGAACCCCGTCGCCGCCGCGACCTCCCCGATCGGCTCGCCGCGCGCCAGCCGGACCCGCGCCGCCCGCAGCCGCAACTGCCGCTGGTAGTCGCTCGGCGCCATCCCGTACGCCCGCCGGAACGCCCGGTACAGCGCGAACCTGCTGCACCCCGCCGCCTCGGCCAGCTCGTCCGCCCCGACGTCGTCCAGGTAGCGCTCCTCCAGACGGCGCCGGGCCCGCGCCGCGGCGCCGGACGACGGCCCGACGCGCAGCCGCCCGGACGCGGCCCGGTTCACCATCGCGCCGACCGCCGCGGTGAGCAGCTCGTCCCGGCGCAGCGCGGGCGCCCCGCCGAGCAGCGCGCCGTGCAGGGCCCGCAGGCTCCGGGCGAGGACGGGATCGCCGACCACCGGCGCCTCGAACAGCGGGAGCCCCGCCGGACGCCCCCCGATGTCGGCCAGCACCCCCGCCACCAGCTCCGGGCCGATGTGCACGATCCGGTAGGTGAAGCCCAGCGCGTCCGCCGGACGGCCGTCGTGCGGGTCGTCCGGGTTGAACGCGATGACCATCCCGGCGGCGCTCGTATGGGCGCCGCCCCGGCACTTGAACGCCTGATAGCCGTCCTCGGTCACGCCGAACGAGTACGTCTCGTGGCTGTGCCGGTGGTAGGCGTGCCGCTCGAAGTGCGCGTGCATCGCCTCCAGCGGGCGGTCGGGCGACCGCCAGTACCTGCTCCAGTCCACGGTTCCAGTCTGGCCTGCTTCTGGGCGCACGAGCGTTCAAGACCGCCGCCCGTCCGTCCCGCCAGCCTGGACGGCATGCGCTTCGACACCAAGATCGGCATCGTGGTCCGCGACGACCTGGCCGCCTGGCAGCGGCTCAACGTCACCGCGTTCCTGGCGAGCGCCGTGGCCGGGGGAGTGCCCGGCGTCATCGGCGACCCCTACGAGGACGCCTCCGGCAACGCCTACCTCGCGATGTTCCGCCAGCCCGTCCTCGTCTACGAGGCCGATGCCGAGGCCATCAGGGCCGCCCACGCGCGGGCCCTCGCCCGCGGGATGGACGTCGCCGTCTACATCGAGGACATGTTCAAGACCGGCCACGACGAGGCCAACCGCGCCACCGTCCGCGCCGTCACCGCCGAGGACATGCCGCTCGTCGGGTTCGCCGCCCACGGCCCGAAGAACGGCGTGGACAAGGCCCTGAAGGGGCTCAGGCTGCACCCGTGATGCCGGCGAGCGCGGCGAGGCGCTCGCGGTGCGCGTCCGGCGCCCCGAACAGCTGCCGGGACCCCTGCGCCCGCTTGAAGTACAGGTGCGCGTCGTGCTCCCAGGTGAACCCGATGCCGCCGTGCAGCTGGATCGCCTCGCCCGCGGTGTGGAAGAACGCGTCCGAGCAGTACGCCTTCGCCAGCGCCGCCGCGTGCGGCAGCTCCTCCGGGGCCTCGTCGGCGGCCGCCGACGCGTTCAGCACCGCCGACCGCGCCGACTCCACCAGCACGAACATGTCCGCGCACCGGTGCTTGATCGCCTGGAACGACCCGATCGGCCGGCCGAACTGGTGCCGCACCTTCGCGTACTCGACCGTCATGTCCAGCGTCCGCTGCGCGCCGCCGAGCTGCTCGGCCGCCAGCGCCACCGCCGCGACGTCGAGGGCGTGCCGGATCGCGTCCGCGCCGCCGACCTTGCGTGCCGGGGCCCCGTCGAACCCGATCCGCGCCAGCTTGCGCGTCTGGTCGAGCGTCGGCATGGACGTCCGGGTCACGCCTTCGGCGCCGGCGTCCACCGCGTACAGCCCGACCTCGTCGCCGTCGCGGGCCGCCACGAGGAGCAGCCCGGCGAGGCACCCGTCCAGCACGAAGCTCTTGGTGCCGCGCAGGACACCGCCCTCGACCCGCGCCTCCACGGCGCCGACGTCCCAGCTCCCGGCGTCCTCCGCGACGGCGAGCGTCGCGATCGTCGAGCCGTCCGCGATGCCGGGCAGCAGGTCGTGCCCGCCGTCCCCGGCCTGCAGCGCCGCCGCCGCCGTGATCGTCGCGAGGAACGGCGCGCACACGACCGCCCGCCCCATCTCCTCGAACACGACGGCCAACTCCCGCACGCCGAAGCCCGCGCCGCCGTGCTCCTCGGGCACCGCGAGGCCCTGCAGCCCGAGCTGCTCGGCCATCTGCGCCCACATCTTCGGGTCGTAGCCCTCGGCCGTCTCCATCAGCCGCCGCACCTCGGCGGACGGCGACCGGTCGGCGAAGAACCGCCGCAGCGCGTCGCGCAGCTCCCGCTGTTCCTCGGTGACGACGAGCTCCATCCGGCGGCCTCCCTGACCCGGCACGTGTACGGCAGTGGACCATACTTCCGTCCCGCACCCGCCCGGGTCCACCCGCTCCCGCTCACCGGGACGTCCCCCGCCCAGGTCGGCGGCTACGCGTCCCAGTCGTGCGGGCCCAGGACGTACCCCTTCGGGGTGGAGTGCAGGTGGTTGACCGACACCAGATGGCCCAGCGCCGCCCAGAGATCCTCTTCGGGCGCCTCCATCAGCTCCTCGATCGTCTCGAAGTCCGCCGCGCGGCCCTCGACGTCGATCTCCGCCACGGTCTCGTACACCCCCAGCTCGAAGTCGCTCAGCTCCTGAACGTCCCCACGCGGATCGTCTCGCTCGTCCATGACGAGAACGTGCCCGCTCCCCGCCGATCTATTTGCCCGGTGAGTATGCGGACGCCGGCGCACGGGAACCGTAGGCTGAGGACGAACGCACCGTTGACTACGATCTGTATGCGAAGGGTGGCGCTCCGCTCATATACTCGCTCGCGAGGAAAGGAGCAGGGCATGACGACGATGGTTCATGAGCCCCGGACTCAGGAGGACATCCTCCTGAACGACTTCCTGTCCCTCGACCTCCCGGATGGATATCGAGCCGAACTCGTCGACGGAGAGATCGTCGTGACCCCACCCCCCGTAGGCGACCACGAGCTGTGCATCTCGAAGATCGTTGCCCAGGTACTGAGGCACAGTGCCACCGAATTCGACTTCTCCGGGCACAAGGGCCTGGTGGTGCCGTCCGGTGGCCCGCATCCGAAGAGCCACGTGATCCCGGATGCCACGTTCGCCCCCGCTGATCTGGGCCTCCTGCGGGGCGCACCTTCGTGGATGCCCGTCGAGCCGGACGGTGTCGCGATGGTGGTCGAGGTGACGTCCTCCCGGCCGGAGCTGGACCGGGAGGCCAAGCGGTACGGCTACGCACGCGCAGGTATCCCGCTCTACCTGCTGGTGGACCGCCAGGAGCAGAGGGTGACCCTGTTCAGCGGACCTGACGGCAAGGACTACGAGTTCAGCGACCGGGTGCCGTTCGGGAAGGCGATCTCGCTGCCGGAGCCGTTCGGAATCGAGCTGGACACGGCCGAGTTCGCGTGACCAGGTGGGACGCCGCGCGGGCGGGCGTCCCACCTGAGGCGAGGCGTCAGCCGTAGCGCTTCATCTCGTGGAAGAAGCCGGGGACCGTGTGCAGGTTCCCGGCGGCGGTGACCTGGTCGTGGACGTACTTGGCGACCGCGAGGTCGAGGACGCCGAGGCCGAACGGGGAGAAGACGACCGGCTTGTCGGCGGGCGGGGTGGTGGCGCCGGTGAGGACGTCGTAGAGGGTGCCGGCGACGAAATCGCGGTTCCCGACCTTCTGCTCGGCCAGGTGCGGGGACGTGTTGGCCTTCATGCAGTGCTCGACGTCGTCCACCACGTTGTAGGCGGACAGGATGATCTCGGGGGAGAGGTCGCGCAGGGACACGTGCAGGACGAGCGGGTTGTGCGCGAACCAGGCCGGGTCGGTGACGTGCGGCTCGCCGGCGACGGTCGCGAAGACGACCAGGTCGGACGAGCGGATCAGCGACTCGGCCGAGTCGTGGATCGTGACGGTGCCCTTCTCGGACCGCTCCAGGTAGCCCTTGAAGCCCTCGGCGTGCTCGCGGGACAGGTCGTGGACGCCGAGCTCGTCGAACGCGAAGCCGTTGCCCGCCAGGTAGGTGTGGATGTACCGGGCGATGAGGCCGACGCCGATGAAGCCGACCCGGCGGGGCCGGTCGCCGCGCTTGTCGGCGAGGGTCGCGGCGGCGAGGGACGCCGACGCGGCGGTCCGCGCGGCGGAGATGATGGAGCTCTCCAGGCACGCGAACGGGTAGCCGGTCTCGGCGTCGTTGAGGATCAGCACCGCGGACGCGCGGGGGACGCCGTTCGCGACGTTGCCGGGGAAGCTGGAGATCCACTTGATGCCGTGCACGCCGACGCCGCCCTTGACCGAGGCGGGCAGCGCGATGATCCGGTCGGCGGGCCGGTCCGGGAAGCGCAGGAAGTAGGAGTCGGGGTTGACGGTCAGCCCCTCCCCGTGCAGCCGGTAGGCGGCCTCGACCATGCCGATGACCTCCTCCTCGCGTCCGGCGACGGCGTCGTGCACCTGGGCGCCGGAGATCACGGCGAACGTGGGGGCCTGCGTCATGGGGAGCTCCGTGTCCTTTTCTCGCTGCTCGGGATGATCAGACGCCGACGATACCGGCGGCCGGGAGATCGAGGCCGGCGAGCACGTCGCCGAAGTGCTCGCCGAGCCAGCCCTCGTCGTAGAGCGAGTCGAGGTAGCGTTCGCCGAGGTCGGGCGCGATGGCGACGGCGACGGGCTGCTCGCCGGGGTACTTGGCGTCCAGCCAGCGGGACGCGCCGGACACGACGGTGCCGGTCGAGCCGCCGAACAGGAACCCGCGCGCGGCGAGGGCGTGCACGGTGCGGATCGTGTCGGGCTCGGCGACGTGCACGACGTCGTCGATGAGGGACTCGTCGACGAGCGCGGGCCTGGCGCTGGTGCCGAGGCCGGGCACCATGCGGCGCTCGGGGATGCCGCCGAAGGTGACCGAGCCGACCGCGTCGACCGCCACGATCGTGACGGGCCGGCGGTGCTCGCGGAAGTAGCGGGCGCAGCCCATGAGGGTGCCGGTGGTGCCGGCCCCGACGAAGAGGACCTCCAGGTCGGGGAACTGCTTGTCGATCGCGGGCGCGGTCCCGCGGTAGTGGGCGAGCCAGTTGTTGCGGTTGGCGTACTGGTTCAGCCAGACGTACCCGCCGCCGGACGCGCACAGCTCCCGGACGTACTTGATGCGGCCGCCGAGGTAGCCGCCGTTGGCGTCCTTGTCGGCGATGACGCGGACCTCCGCGCCGAGCGCGCGCATGAGCCGCACCGAGGCGGGGTTGCAGCGCGGGTCGGTGACGCAGACGAACCGCAGGCCGCGGTCGGCGGCGATCAGGCTGAGCGCGATGCCGAGGTTGCCGGACGAGGACTCGACGATCGTCGAGCCCGGGGCGAGCAGGCCCTCGCGCTGCGCGGCCTCCACCATCGCGGCCGCCGCCTTCAGTTTCACCGATCCGGCGAAATTGAATCCCTCGCATTTGAGGAAGAGCGGCCGGTCGATGACGCGGCGTAGATCGACGTAAAGGTCGTCGACATTGAAATCCTGCGGCGAGGTGATTATCGGCACGCTGTCACCTTTGAATGAAGAAGCAATTCCCTCATCTTCCCCCGAAGTCGCCGCGGGTCTCACGCCAGACCATGGCGGAGCCTCACCGTACCTTCGGGCATGTTCCGTCGCAACCCCCGATTACCTGCGAGTAGGGTCCAATCTCCGGAATCCGGAGCGGTGCGCGCCGGGGCCGGACATAAGCTATGGCCTCCACTTCTTTTGCCGATGACGGTGGAGAAGAACGACATCACGGAGAGTGAAGATGAGCGCTCGCGGTCCGGCCGTGGATCGGCTGCTGCCCCTGGACGGGCTGCCCGTCCTCGCCGTGCCCGCCGGCGAGGCGGACCGGGCGCGGGAGCTGGCGGTGCGGCACGGGATGGTCCGCGAGCTGGAGGCCGACCTGTTCGACCCGCTGATCGTCCGGGTGGAGCGGTTCGCGGCGGAGCGGGACCGGCCCGCGGTGGCAGACGGGCCGCGGTCGCTGAGCTACGCGGAGCTGGCGGCACGGGCGCGCCGGCTGGCCGCGCTGCTGGACGCGGCGGGCGTCGAGCCCGGCACGGTCGTCGGGGTCGGCGGCGGGCGCTGCGCCGCGGTGGTGGCGGCGTTCCTGGCGATCGAGCTGGTCGGCGCGCTGTACGTGCCGGCCGACGAGACCTGGCCGGCCGGGCGGGTCCGCGACGTGCTGGACCAGGCGGGCGCGTCGGTGCTGGTGGCGGTGGACGAGGGCGGGAGCGCCCCGGCGCTGCTGGAGGGCGCCGCGCAGGCCGGGTGCCGGGTGCTGCGGGCCGCGGACGCGGCGGACCTGGAGCCGTGGGCGGGCGCGCCGCGCCTGCACGGCCTGGACCGTCCCCGGTACGTGCTGTTCACCTCCGGGTCCACGGGCCGGCCGAAGGGCGCGGTCGTCGAGCACCAGGGGATGGTCAACCACCTCTGGGCGAAGATCGTCGACCTGGGGCTGACCGGGGACGACGCGGTCGCGTTCACCGCGCCGCTCGGCTTCGACATCTCGATCTGGCAGATGCTGGCGCCGCTGCTGGTCGGCGGGCGGGTCGACGTGGTCGGCGACGAGGTCGCGCACGATCCGGCGGCGTTCGCGCGCGCGGTCGACGAGCGGGGCATCAGCGTCGTCGAGCTGGTCCCGACCATGGTCCGGCACCTGCTGGACGACCTGCCGGGCGCCGCCGACGGGAGCCTGGGCGGCCTGCGCTGGATGATCGCGACCGGCGAGGAACTGCCCGCCGAGCTGGCACGACGCTGGCTGGAGGCGATGCCGCACGCCCGGCTGCTCAACGCCTACGGCCCCACCGAATGCTCCGACGACGTCACCCACCACACCGTGACCGCAGGGGACCTCGACCTGCTGCGGCTGCCGATCGGCACCCCCGTCGTCAACGCGAGCCTCTACGTCCTGCGGGAGGGCGACGACGGGACGTGGACGGCGTGCGAGGACGGCGAGACCGGTGAGCTGTTCGTCGGCGGCGTCGCCGTCGGCCGCGGCTACCTGGGCGATGACGAGCGGACCCGGGAGGCGTTCCACCGGGACCCGTTCGAGGCGGCGTCGCCGACCGGGCGGCTCTACCGGACGGGCGACGCGGTGCGGCTGCTGCCCGCGGGGGAGGGCGGCGAGGACCGCCCCACCCTGCAGTACCTGGGGCGGGTCGACCGGCAGGTGAAGATCGCCGGCGTGCGGATGGAGCTGGGCGAGATCGAGGCGGTGCTGCAGCGCCACCCCGGGGTGCGCGCCGTGGCGGTCGTGGTGCACGAGTACCCGGCCAGGTAGGGCGGGCCGCGGACCCCGCCGACCGGAGATCATTTAACGCTCCGTAATCGCATTGTCCGTGTTCGGTCGTCAACCTTTGTCAGCGGATGAGCGTCCGGGCCGTCACGGGCCACGTCGGTGACCGGGTCTTTTGTCACTCCCGTGAGCAATTGGCGAGGCCAAGTTCTACTTTCGAGGGGATTGCGAGGCATGTGACGGGCTGGTTAACTGTGGCCTCGCTACTCCTGAGTAGGACGAAGGGGCGCGGGGGCGGGTCCCGGGCGAGGGCGGAAAGCGGCGGCGCTCTGTATCGGCGGGACCACGGGGCGTCGACCCCCGGGTTCGCGCGCCGCCGTGTTCCCGGAAGGGACTCGGGTGAAAGGGGACGGGGACCAGCCCGATCAGTTCTGTGGTCATGCTCTTTGAATTTCCGCCCGCCGGCGCCTTCCGGACGCCGTTGCCTGGCGTAAAGCAAACCCCCTTCGACCGGGAAAGCACCGCTTGATGTCGTCCTCCGAGTACGTTCCTCTATCGGCCGCTCAGCAGAGCGTCTGGTACGCGCAGCAGCTGGCGCCCGAAACGCCGATCCATATCGCGCAGTACATCGAGATCGAGGGCCCGCTCGACTACGAACTCTTCGACCGGATCGCGCGGATCGGCGCGCACGAGGTGCTCGCGCTGCACGTCCGGTTCAGCGAGCGGGACGGCGCGGTGCGGCAGCTCCTCGACCCGGAGGCGAGCGCCTCGCTGCCCCTGGTCGACCTGTCCGGCGAGCCCGACCCGGAGGCGGCGGCGGACGCGTGGATGAAGGCGCGGATGGCCGAGCCGCTGCCGCTGGACGGCGAGCGGCTGTGGGTCTCGGCGATGCTGCGGCTGTCGCCGGAGCTGCACCGGTGGTTCATCCGCATCCACCACGCGGTCCAGGACGGCTACAGCGGCCCGCTGATCATGCACCGGGCCGCCGAGGTGTACACCTCGCTGGCCAACGGCGGCGAGTACGTCCCGGCGGAGCTCGGCGACTACCGCCGCGTCCTCGCCGAGGACGCGGAGTACCGGGCGTCGGAGCGGTTCGAGCGGGACCGCGCCTACTGGACGGAGCGGTTCGCCGACAGGCCGGTCGCGGTGAGCCTCGCCGACGACATGGCCGAGCCGACCGCCGGCTTCATCAGCCGCATCAAGATCGTTTCGCCGGAGCAGTCCGCGGAGCTCGCGGCCGGCGCGCGGCGGCTGCGCACCGCCCCGCAGGGCCTGGCGATCGCGGCGACCGCCGCGTACGTGGCGCGGATGACCGGCACCGAGGACGTCATCCTCGGCCTCGCGGTCAGCGGCCGCACCACGCAGGCCGCCCGGGAGACCCCGGCGATGCTGTCGACGATCCTGCCGCTGCGCGTGCACGTCCGCCCGGACATGACGGTGGACGAGCTGGTCCGCGCGGCGACGCGGGCGAGCGCGCGGGCACTGCGCCACCAGCGGTACCGCCGCGAGGACCTGCTGCGCGACCTGAAGCTGCTCGGCGAGCGGCGCCGCCTGTACGGGCCGGTCATCAACATCATGGCGTTCGACTACCGGCTGGACTTCGACGGCCTGCCGGCGCGGATGCACGCCCTCACGATCGGCCCGATCGACGACCTGGCGATCAACATCTACGACAACCTCGACGGCGCGGGGATGCGCGTCGACTTCGAGGCGCACCCCGACCTCTATACCGAGGAGCAGGTCGCCGCGCACCAGGAGCGGTACGTCCGGTTCATGCGCACGCTCGGCGAGGCGGACCCGTCGACGCCGCTGCGGGACGTGGAGCTGCTCGACGACGCCGAGCGCGACCTCGTCCTGCGCGGGTGGAACGACACGGCGCACCCGGTCGCGCCCGCCGCCGTCCCGGAGCTCGTCGAGGCGCAGGCGGCGCGGACCCCCGAGCGGACCGCCGTCGTCGCCGGTGACGTGCGCCTCTCCTACGCCGACCTCAACGCGCGCGCGAACCGGCTCGCCCGCCACCTCGTGGCGCGCGGCGTCGGCGCCGAGGACTTCGTCGCGCTCGCCCTCCCGCGCGACGAGGACCTCGTCGTCGCCTCGCTGGCCGTGCTGAAGGCGGGCGCCGCCTACCAGCCGATCGACCTCGCCTACCCGGCGGACCGCGTCGCCTACATGCTGGACGACGCCGCGCCCGCCTGCGTCATCACCACCCGCGCGGCCGAGCTGCCCGGCGGCACGCCCCGCGTCGAGCTCGACGCGCTGGACCTCGGCGCCCTGCCCGGCGGCGACCTCACCGACGCCGAGCGCGTCCGGCCGCTGCGCCCGGGCAACCCCGCCTACGTCATCTACACCTCGGGTTCGACGGGCCGCCCGAAGGGCGTCGTCATCTCGCACGCGAACGTGGTCGACTTCTGCGCCGAGTCGATGGTGAGCTACGGGCCCGAGCGGATGCGCCGCGTCCTGTTCTCCACGTCGCTGAACTTCGACGTGTCGCTGTTCGAGTGGCTGGTGCCGCTGACGATCGGCGGCGAGATCGAGGTCGTCCGGGACCTGCTGGAGGTCGCCGAGCGCGGCGGCTGGTCCGGCTCGCTGATCAGCGGCGTGCCGTCCGCGGTGTCGGTGCTGCTCGCCCGGAAGGACTTCCGGCTCGACGTCGGGGACGTGGCGCTCGGCGGGGAGGCGCTCTCGCCGCGGCTGCTGCGCGACGTCCGGGCGCTGCTGCCGGACGCGCGGATCTCCAACATCTACGGCCCCACCGAGGCGACGGTCTTCGTGACGGGCTGGTTCGACGACGGCAACGCCTCCGGGATGGCGCCGATCGGCGGCCCGATGGCCAACACCCGCGCGTACGTGCTGGACGAGCGGCTGCGGCCCGTCCCGGTCGGGGTGCCCGGCGAGCTGTACGTGGCGGGCGACGGCCTCGCGCGCGGCTACCTGCGCCGCCCGGGGCTGACCGCCGACCGGTTCGTGGCGTGCCCGTTCGGCGGGCCCGGCGAGCGGATGTACCGGACCGGTGACCTCGTCCGCTGGAACGAGGACGGGGACATCGAGTACCTCGGCCGCCTCGACCACCAGGTCAAGGTGCGCGGGTTCCGGATCGAGCTGGGCGAGATCGAGGCGGCGCTGTCGGCGCACCCGGCCGTGACGCAGAGCGTCGTCGTCGCCCGCCGCGACGCCGCCGGCGACACCGTCCTCGTCGGCTACGTCGTCGGCCCGGCGGAGCATCCGGTGTCCGCGCAGGAGCTGCGCGCGTTCGTCGGGACGACGCTGCCCGCGTACATGGTGCCGCCGGCGATCGTGGCGCTGGACGCGATGCCGCTCAGCCCGAACGGGAAGCTGGACCGGGCCGCGCTGCCAGAGCCGGACCTCGCCGCGTCGGAGACCGCGCGGGGCCCGCGCGACGCCCGCGAGGAGATCCTCGCCGGCATCTTCGCCGACGTCCTCGGCGTCGACCGGGTCGGCGTCGACGACGGGTTCTTCGACCACGGCGGCGACTCGCTGAAGGCGACCCGCGTCGTCGCGCGGGCGCGCGCCGCGCTGAACGTGGAGCTGCCCGTCCGGGCGCTGTTCGAGACGCCGACGGTCGCGGGCCTCGCCGAGCGGATCGCCGCGTCCGGCGGCGACGCGCAGCGTCCTCCGCTGCGGCCCATGAAGCGGCCCGAGCCGCTGCCGGTGTCGCACGCGCAGGAGCGGCTCTGGTTCCTCAACCGCCTCGAGGGCCTGACCGCGACCTACAACCTGCCGATCCCGCTGCGGCTGACCGGCGCGGTGGACGTCGGCGCGATGCGCGCCGCGCTCCGCGACGTGGTCGCCCGGCACGAGTCGCTGCGCACCGTCTTCGGCGACGCCGACGGCGAACCGGTCCAGATCATCCTGGACCCGGCCGGCGCCGACCCGTCGCTGACGGTCGGGGACGCCGACCCCGATGACCTGTTCGGGGCGCTGTTCGCCGACGCCACCCGCGGCTTCGACCTGGCGTCCGAACCGCCCGTCCGCGCGCACCTGTACCGCCTTGGCGCGAACGAGGCGGGCCAGGACGAGCACCTGCTGCTGCTCGTCCTGCACCACATCGCAGGCGACGGCTGGTCGATGGCGCCGCTCGCCCGCGACGTCGTCACCGCCTACCTGGCGCGCCGCGACGGGAAGGCGCCCGAGTGGGCGCCGCTGCTCGTCCAGTACGCCGACTACGCGCTCTGGCAGCGCGAGCTGCTCGGCGCCGAGGACGACCCGGACGGCCTCGCCGCCCGCCAGATCGCCTACTGGAAGGACGCCCTCGCCGGGCTGCCCGACCAGATCGCCCTGCCGCTGGACCGGCCGCGCCCCGACCGCGCGTCCTACCGCGGCGGGCGCGCCGCGTTCGAGGTCCCCGCGGACCTGCACGAGGCGCTGCGGGCCGTCGCCCGCGACCACCAGGTCAGCGTGTTCATGGTGCTGCAGGCCGCGCTCGCCGCGCTGCTCACCCGGCTCGGCGCCGGCACCGACGTGCCGATCGGCTCGCCGATCGCGGGCCGCACCGACCAGGCCCTCGACGACCTCGTCGGCGTGTTCGTCAACACCCTCGTGCTGCGCACCGACACCTCCGGCGACCCGTCGTTCGCCGAGCTGCTGGCGCGGGTCCGCGAGACCGACCTCGCCGCCTACGCCCACCAGGACGTCCCGTTCGAGCGGCTCGTCGAGGCGCTGAACCCGGTCCGGTCGCTGGCCCGGCACCCGCTGTTCCAGGTGATGCTGACCCTGCAGAACAACCCCGAGGCGTCCGTCGAGCTGCCCGGCCTGAACGTCGCGGTCGAGCCGGTGGACCCGGGCGTCGCGAAGTTCGACCTGGAGTTCCTGCTGGAGGACGCCCCGGACGGCGGCCTCACCGGCATCCTGGAGTACGCCCGCGACCTGTTCGACGCCGGCACCGCCGACCGGCTCACCGGCTGGTACCTGAACGCCCTGGAGCAGGTGGCCGCCACCCGCGCCGCCGTCACCGTGGACGGCCTCGACCTGCCCGGCGTCACCGTCGTCGACCTCGCCGAGAGCCCCGCCGAAGGCCCGGCGGACAAGCGCCTCGTCGCCTACGTCGTCGCCGCGCCCGGCCAGGCCCCCGACCCCGAGGAGCTGCGCGCGCACGTCCGCGCGCACCTGCCCGAGTCGATGGTGCCCGCCGCCGTCGTCGTGCTGGAGGAGCTGCCGCTCACCCCGAACGGCAAGGTCGACACCAAGGCGCTGCCGAAGCCCGACCTCGCGCCCGCCGCCCCCGCCACCGCGTTCCGGGCCCCCTCCGGGGAGCGGGAGGAGGCGGTTGCCGCCGTCTTCGCCGACCTGCTCGGCCTCGGCCGGGTCGGCGCCGACGACGACTTCTTCGCGCTCGGCGGCAACTCGTTGATCGCGATGCGGGTCGTCAGCCGCGTCCGCCGGCTGCTGGACGCCGAGCTGCCCGTCCGCGCGCTGTTCGAGGCGCCGACCGCCGCCGGGCTCGCCGCGCTGCTGGACCGCCGGGACGCCGCGCCCGGACGCCCCGCGCTGGAGCGGCGGGAGCGGCCCGGTACCGTCCCGCCGTCGTACGCGCAGCAGCGGCAGTGGTTCCTCAACCGGTTCGAGGGGCCGTCCGCGACCTACAACATGCCGATCGCGCTGCGGATCCGCGGCCCGCTCGACGTCGCCGCGCTGCGCGCCGCCGTCGGCGACATCGTGGAGCGGCACGAGACGCTCCGCACGATCCTGCCCGACAGCGGCGGCGTGCCGCGCCAGCAGGTGCTGGACCCGGCCGCGGCCCGCCCGGAACTGGAGATCACCGAGACCACCGAGGCGGGGCTGCCGGCGCGGCTGGCGATGGCCGCCGGCTACGCCTTCGACATCTCCGCCGAGCCGCCGCTGCGCACCCACCTGTTCCGGCTCGCGCCGGACGAGCACGTCGTGCTGCTGCTCCTGCAGCACGTCGGCGGCGACGGCTGGTCGATGGCGCCGCTCGCCCGCGACGTCCTCACCGCCTACGCCTCCCGCGCGCAGGGTGCCGCCCCGGACTGGGCGCCGCTGCCCGTCCAGTACGCCGACTACACGCTCTGGCAGCAGGAGCTGTTCGGGTCCGAGGACGACCCCGACAGCCTGATCTCCCAGCAGATCGCCTACTGGCGCGACGCACTGGCCGGGCTGCCCGAGGAACTGGAGCTGCCCGCCGACCGGCCGCGTCCGGCGGAGGCGTCCTACCGGGGCGCGACGGCCCGCTTCCGGCTCGGCGCCGGCGTGCACGCGGCGCTGCGGAAGCTGTCCCTGGAGACCGGCGCCAGCCCCTTCATGGTGGCGCAGGCCGCGTTCGCGGCGCTGCTGACGCGGCTGGGTGCGGGCACGGACGTGCCGGTCGGGTCGCCGATCGCGGGCCGCACCGACGAGGCCCTGGACGACCTCGTCGGCATGTTCGTGAACATGCTGGTCTTCCGCACCGACACCTCCGGCGACCCGTCGTTCCGCGAGCTGGTCGCGCGGGTGAAGGAGACCGACCTCGCCGCCTACGCGCACCAGGACGTCCCGTTCGAGCGGCTCGTCGAGGTGCTCAACCCGCCGCGCCACCTGGCCCGGCACCCGCTGTTCCAGGTCGGCCTGACCTTCCAGAACAACCCCGAGGCGCGGCTGGAGATGCCCGGCTTCACCGCCGAGGTCGAGCCGCTGCACGCGGGCGTGTCCCGCTTCGACCTGCTGATGATCCTCACCGAGCGCGAGGACGGCCTCGACGGCGAGCTGGAGTACGCGCTCGACCTGTACGACCCGGCGACGGCGGAGCGGTTCGTCGCCCGTTTCGAGCGGTACCTGACCGCGCTCCTCGCCGACCCGGACGCGCCCATCGGCGCCGCGGGCGTCCTCGACCCCGCCGAACGCGACCTGATCCTCGGCGAATGGGCCGGCGGCAAGGCGGCGGAGGCGGAGCGGTCGACGATCCCGGCGCTGTTCGAGGCGCAGGCAGCGGCGCGTCCTGACGCGGTGGCGGTGTCGTTCGAAGGTGTGTCGCTGACGTACGGGGAGGTGAACGCGCGGGCGAACCGGCTTGCGCGGCGCCTTGCCGAGCAGGGCGTCGGTCCGGAGCAGCTCGTCGCGCTGAAGCTGCCGCGCTCGGCCGACCTGGTCGTCGCGATCATCGCCGTGCTGAAGTCGGGCGCCGCCTATGTCCCGATGGACCCGGACTACCCCGAGGACCGCATCGCGTACATGGTCGAGGACGCCAAGCCCGTCCTCACCATCGGCCCGGACGATCTCGACGCGTCCGGCTACGACGACTCGAACCTCGGCGTGGCCATCTCGCCCGACCACCCGGCCTACGTCATCTACACGTCGGGTTCAACGGGGCGCCCCAAGGGCGTCGTCGTCCCGCACCAGAACGTCGTGCGGCTGCTGCGTTCGACGGAGCACTGGTTCGACTTCGGCCCGGACGACGTGTGGACGCTGTTCCACTCCTATGCGTTCGACTTCACCGTCTGGGAGCTGTGGGGCTCGCTGCTCTACGGCGGACGTCTCGTCGTGGTGCCGTACCTGACGTCGCGGTCGCCGGACGAGTTCCTGAAGCTGCTGGTGGACGAGCGGGTCACCGTCCTGAACCAGACGCCGTCGGCGTTCTACCAGCTCATGGCCGCCGACAAGGCGAACCCGGGCTCGGACCTGGCGCTGCGGTACGTCGTCTTCGGCGGTGAAGCCCTGGAGCCGGGCCGCCTGGAGGACTGGTACTCCCGGCACGCGGAGGACGCGCCGACCCTCGTCAACATGTACGGGATCACTGAGACGACGGTGCACGTCTCGTACATCGCGCTCGACCGGGCCTACGCCTCGGCCGCGCCCGGCAGCGTCATCGGCACCGGCATTCCTGACCTGCGCGTCTACGTCCTGGACGACCGGCTTCAGCCGGTCCCGCCCGGCGTGGTGGGCGAGTTGTACGTGGCGGGCCCGGGGCTCGCGCGCGGCTACCTCAACCGTCCCGGCCTGTCCGCCGAGCGGTTCGTCGCCGACCCGCATGGCGAGCCCGGCACCCGCATGTACCGGACCGGCGACGTCGGGCGCTGGCTGAACGACGGCCGCCTCGAATACCTCGGCCGCAGCGACCAGCAGGTGCAGCTGCGCGGATTCCGCATCGAACTCGGCGAGATCGAGGCGGCGCTGGCCCGCCACGACGCCGTCGCGGACGCGGCCGTCGTCGTCCGCGACGACCGCCTCGTCGCCTACGTCGTCGCCTCCCTGCCCGTCGACCCGGCGGAGCTGCGCAGGTTCGCCGGGAACGACCTGCCCGACCACATGGTCCCGGCCGTCGTCGTGGAGCTGGACGCGCTGCCGCTCACCGTCAACGGCAAGCTCGACCGCAAGGCGCTGCCCGCGCCCGACTTCTCCGCGAAGGCGTCGTCGCGCGCGCCGCGCACCGCCGAGGAGGAGACCCTCGCCGGCCTGTACCGGGAGGTCCTGAACCTGGAGCGGGTCGGGATCGACGACGGGTTCTTCGACCTCGGCGGCGACTCGATCATCGCCATCCAGCTCGTCTCGCGGGCGCGGCAGTCCGGCCTGGTCATCACGCCCCGCGACGTGTTCCAGCACCAGACCGTCGAGGAGCTCGCCGCCGTCGCCCGGCCGGCCGGCGAGGACGAGCGGGTCGAGGCGGAGGCGCCCGGCGCGGGCGTCGGACCCGTCCCCGTCACCCCGATCGTCGCGTGGCTCCGCGACCGGGTCGGCGGCGACGCGTCCCTGATCACGGGCTTCCACCAGTCGATGCTGCTGCGCACCCCGCCCGCGCTCGGCGCCGACGAGCTGGCGGCCGCGTTCCAGACCGTCCTGGACCACCACGACGTCCTCCGGCTCCGCCTGGACGTCGACGGCGACCGGTGGCAGCCGGTCGTCCGGCAGGCCGGCGCCGTGGACGCCGCCGCCCTCGTCACCCGGGTCGACGTCGCGGGCCTGGACGCCGACAAGCTCGCCGTCGTCATCGGCGAGCAGGCCGCCGCCGCCCGCGACCGCCTCGACCCCGAGGCCGGCACGACCGCGCAGCTCGTGTGGTTCGACGCGGGCCGCGACCAGGGCCGGCTCCTCGTCGTCCTGCACCACCTCGTCGTGGACGGCGTCACCTGGCGGGTCCTGCTGCCCGACCTCGTCACCGCGTGGGCGGGCGGGGCCCTGGACCCCGTCCCGACCTCGTTCCGCCGGTGGGCGCAGCGGCTCACCGCCACCGCCGCCGACCGCGAGGACGAGCTGGAGGACTGGCTCGACATCGTGGACGGCCCGCCGCAGCGGCTCGCCGCGCGCGCCCTCGACCCGCGCGTCGACATCGCCGCCCGCGCCCGGTCGCTGACCGTCGAGCTGCCCGCCGGCGTCACCGGACCGCTGCTCACCGACGTCCCGGCGGCGTTCCACGGCCGCGCCAACGACGTCCTGCTCACCGGCCTCGCCCTCGCCGTCGCGCAGTGGCGCCGCCACCACGGCGCCGGCCGCGGCACCGACGTGCTCATCGACCTCGAAGGCCACGGCCGCGAGGACGTCGTGCCCGGCGTCGACCTGTCCCGCACCGCCGGGTGGTTCACCACCATCCACCCCGTCCGGCTCGACGCGGGCACCGCCGACTGGGCCGCGGTCCGCGACGGCGGCGCCGCCGTCGGCACCGCCATCAAGAAGGTGAAGGAGCAGCTCCGCGCCGTCCCGGACGGCGGCATCGGCTACGGCCTGCTGCGCCACGGCGGCGGCGACGCGGCCGAGGAGCTCGCCGAGCCGCCCGCCGCGCCGATCGCGTTCAACTACCTCGGCCGCGTCGCGCCCGGCGACGGGGACGGCGACTGGACGATCGCGCCGGAGGAGACGCCCGCCGGCGAGGACCCGCGGATGCCGGTCGCACACGTCCTGGAGATCAACGCGATCACCCGCGACCTGCCCGGCGGGCCGGTGCTGTCGGCGACCTGGACGTGGCCCGGCGAGCTGCTGGAGGAGAGCGCCGTCCGGGAGCTGGCCGACGGCTGGGCGACCGCGCTGCGCGGCCTCGTCGCGCACGTCGCCGCGGCGGCCGCCGGCGACGCCGCGCCGGCCGGCGGCTTCACCCCGTCCGACCTGCTCGTGGACCTGGACCAGAGCGAGATCGACAAGCTGCAGAACGCGTGGAGGGGCCAGTGAACCGGGGGGACCTCGAGGACATCCTGCCGCTGTCTCCCTTGCAGCAGGGCTTCTTCTTCCACGCCCTCTTCGACGCCGACGGCGGCGGCGATGGTGCGGACGGCGGCGACGTCTACACCGCGCAGATCGTCCTCGACCTCGAAGGGCCGGTCGACGCGGCGGCGCTGCGGACGGCCGCCGGGACGCTGCTGCGCCGGCACTCCAACCTGCGCGCCGCGTTCTGGGACGAGGACCTGTCGCGCCCTGTGCAGGTGATCCCGCGCACCGTCGAGCCGCCGTGGGAGGAGACCGACGCGGCGGACGCCGCCGAGGCCGACGCGGTCGTCGCGCGGGAGCGGGCCCGGGGCTTCGACATGACCGCGCCGCCGCTGCTGCGGTTCGTGCTCGTCCGGACGGGCCCGGAGCGGTACCGGCTGATCTTCACCAACCACCACATCCTGCTGGACGGCTGGTCCACGCCGATCCTGGCGACCGAGCTGTTCATGCTGTACGTGCAGGGCGGCCACGACGCCGGGTTCCCGCGCGTCACCCCGTACAAGAACTACCTGGCGTGGCTGGCGAAACAGGACCGCGCCGCCGCCGAGGAGGCGTGGCGCCGCGCCCTCGGCGGGGTGGAGGAGCCGAGCCTCGTCGCACCGGAGGCCGCCGCGCGCGCGCCGCGCCCGCCGGAACGCACCATCACGGAGCTGGACGAGCGCACCACGCGCCGGCTGTCCCGCGCCGCCCGGCGGCACGGCGTCACGCTCAGCACCGTGCTGCAGGGCGCGTGGGGCCTCGTCCTCGGCCGGTTCCTCGGCAGCGAGGACGTGGTGTTCGGCGCAACCGTCTCGGGGCGCCCGCCGGAACTGCCCGGCATCGAGCAGATGATCGGCCTGTTCATCAACACGCTGCCGATCCGCGTCCGGCACCGCCCGGACGAGTCCCTCGCGGCGCTGATGGAACGGCTCCAGGAGGAGCAGACCGCGCTGCTGGCGCACCACCACCTCGGCCTCACCGACATCCAGCGGGTCGCGGGCCACGGCGGCGCGCTGTTCGACACGATGACGGTGCTGGAGAACTACCCGTTCGACCCGGCGATGCTGGACGGCTCGCTGAACGGCGTTCGCATCGCCAACGCCGACTCCTACGACGCGACCCACTTCCCGCTGTCGTTCGTCGCGGTGCCGGACGACCGGCTGTCGCTGCGCCTGCACTACCGGCCCGACGTGTTCGAGCGCGACGTCGTCGAGGCCCTGCTCGCCCGCGTCCGCCGCTTCCTGGAGGCGTTCGCGGACGACTCGTCCCAGCTCATCGGCGCGGTCGCGCTGGCGAGCGAGGACGAGCGCGCCGCCCTCGCGCGCTGGAACGACACCGCCGCCGACCTCCCGGCCGACACGCTGCCCGCGCTGTTCGAGGCCCAGGCCGCCCGCACCCCGGACGACACCGCCCTCGTCTGCGGCGACGCGTCCCTCACCTATGCGGAGCTGAACGCGCGCGCCAACCGGCTCGCGCACGAGCTGATCGCGCGGGGGATCGGCGCCGAGGACCGCGTCGCGATCGTCCTGCCGCGCACGCCCGAGATCGTCGTGGCGATCCTCGGCGTGCTGAAGGCGGGCGCCGCGTACGTGCCGATCGATCCCGAGTATCCGGCGGACCGCATCGCGTACATGCTGGACGACTGCCGTCCCGCCCTCACGATCACCGCCGATGACCTTCCCTTGGGCGAGGACGGGCCGACGCACGATCCCGCCGGCGCCGACCGCGTCCGGCCGCTCCACCCGGGCAACGCCGCCTACGTCATCTACACCTCGGGCTCCACGGGACGTCCGAAGGGCGTGACCGTCCCGCACGCCGGCCTCCTGAACTACTACGAGGCGCACCGGGACGCGTTCATGGACCCGGCGATCGACGCCGCCGGGGGACGGCGGATGCGGTTCGCGCACCTCGCCTCGTTCTCGTTCGACACCTCGTTCCACGGGCTGCTGTGGATGATGCACGGCCACGAGCTGCACCTCATCGACGACGCGACGCGCCGCGACGTCGAGGCGTACACGGCGTACGTGGCGCGCGCGCGGATCGACCTGGTCAACACGACCCCGTCGCACTTCGCGTCGCTCCGCGAAGCGGGCCTGCTCAGCGACGACGGCCGGCACCTGCCCTCGCACCTGCTGCTCGGCGGGGAGGCCGTCAGCGACGCGCTGTGGGCGGAACTGCGCGCGATCCCCGGCCTGACCACCCGGAACCTGTACGGCCCGACCGAGTCGACCATCGACACGATGAACCAGGTCGTCGCGCGCTCCGAGCGGGTCTCCATCGGCGCGCCGCACCGCAACACCCGCGCCTACGTGCTGGACGCCGCGCTCCAGCCCGCGCCCGCCGGCGTCCCCGGCGAGCTGTACCTGGCGGGCGCGCAGCTCGCGCGCGGCTACCTGGGGCGGCCGGCGCTGTCCGCCGAGCGGTTCGTCGCCGACCCGTTCGGCGCGCCCGGCGACCGCATGTACCGCACCGGCGACCTCGCCCGCCGGCTGCCGGACGGCACCGTCGAGTACGTCGGCCGCGCCGACGACCAGGTCAAGATCCGCGGGTTCCGGGTCGAGCCCGGCGAGATCGAGAACGTGGTCGCCGGGTTCGGCGGCGTCGCGCAGGCCGCCGTGCTCGTCCGCGAGGACCGGCCCGGCGACAAGCGGCTCGCCGCCTACGTGGTGCCCGCGGACCGGACGGCGGGCGTGGACGTCGCCGCGCTGCGGCGGTTCGCGGCCGAGCGGCTGCCCGACTACATGGTCCCGGCGTTCACCGTGCTGGACGCGCTGCCGCTGACCGTGAACGGGAAGCTGGACCGGTCCGCGCTGCCCGCGCCCGACACCGGCGCGGCGGTGAGCCGCGCGCCGCGCTCCCCGCAGGAGGAGATCCTCTGCGGGCTGTTCGCGGAGATCCTCGGCGTGCCGCGCGTCGGCGTCGACGACGGCTTCTTCGACCTCGGCGGCGACTCGCTCACCGCGACCCGCCTCGTCGGCCGTATCCGGACCGCGCTCGGCGCCGAGCTGCCCGTCCGGGCGCTGTTCGAGGCCCCGACGGTCGCGGGCCTCGCCGAACGCCTCGCCGGGGCCGCCGGCGACGTGCGGCCGCCGCTGCGCCGCGCCGAGCGCCCCGAGGTCGTGCCGCTGTCGCATGCGCAGCAGCGGCTCTGGTTCCTCAACCGGTTCGAGGGCGCGTCCGCGACGTTCAACATGCCGGTCGCGCTGCGGCTGGACGGCGCCCTCGAGCTGGACGCACTGCGCGCCGCCCTCGCCGACGTCACCGAGCGGCACGAGTCGCTGCGGACGATCTTCCCGGACGGGTCCGGCAGCGCCCGCCAGCTCGTCCTGGACCCGGCCGCCGCCCGCCCGCGCCTCGACATCGCCCCGGTCGCCGAGGCGGCGCTGCCGGCGGCGCTCGCCGCCGAGGTCGGGCGCGGCTTCGACCTGTCGGTGGAGCCGCCGCTGCGCGCCCGGCTGTTCGCCCTCGACGGGGGCGCGCACGTCTTGGTGATGGTGCTGCACCACATCGCTGCGGACGGCTGGTCGATGGCGCCGCTGGCCCGCGACGTGGTCCTCGCCTACGCGGCCCGCGCGGAGGGCCGCGCGCCGGACTGGGCGCCGCTGCCCGTCCAGTACGCCGACTACACGCTCTGGCAGCGCGAGCTGTTCGGGTCCGAGGACGACCCGGACAGCCTGATCTCGCAGCAGATCGCGTACTGGCACGGCGCGCTCGCCGGGCTCCCGGAAGAGCTGCGGCTGCCCACGGACCGGCCGCGTCCGGCGGAGGCGTCGTACCGGGGCGGCACGCACGCCTTCGAGCTGGACGCCGACCTGCACGCGGGCCTGCTGCGCCTCGCCCGCGAGAGCGGCGCCAGCCTGTTCATGGTCATGCAGGCCGCGTTCGCGGCGCTGCTGACGCGGCTGGGCGCGGGCACGGACGTGCCGGTCGGGTCGCCGATCGCGGGCCGTACCGACGAGGCCCTGGACGATCTCGTCGGCATGTTCGTGAACATGCTGGTGCTGCGCACCGACACCTCCGGCGACCCGTCGTTCCGCGAGCTGGTCGCGCGGGTGAAGGAGACCGACCTCGCCGCCTACGGCCACCAGGACCTGCCGTTCGAGCGGCTCGTCGAGGTGCTGAACCCGGCGCGGTCGATGGCCCGGCACCCGCTGTTCCAGGTCGCGCTGTCGTTCCAGAACAACCCCGAGGCGCGCCTGGAGATGGACGGCCTCACTGGCGGCGCCGAACCGCTCACCGCCGGGACCGCGAAGTACGACCTGTCCCTCTACCTGGAGGAACGGCACGGCGGCGACGGCGCGCCCGGTGGGATCGAGGCGGGCCTCGAATACGCCCTCGACCTGTTCGACCCGGCGACCGCCGCCACGATCGCCGGACGGTTCGAGCGGCTCGTCCGCGACCTCGTCGCCGACCCGGACGCCCCCATCGGCACCGCCGAGATCCTGGAACGCGCCGAACGCCGCACCCTCCTGCGCAAGTGGGCGGGCGGCAAGGCGCCCGAAGTGGAGCGGTCGACGATCCCGGCGCTGTTCGAGGCGCATGCGGCGGCGCGTCCTGATGCGGTGGCGGTGTCGTTCGAAGGTGTGTCGCTGACGTACGGGGAGGTGAACGCGCGGGCGAACCGGCTGGCGCGGCGCCTTGCCGAGCAGGGTGTCGGCCCGGAGCAGTTCGTCGCGCTCGCACTGCCGCGCTCCGCCGATCTCGTGGTCGCGGTCCTGGCCGTCCTGAAGGCCGGGGCGGCGTACGTCCCGATCGACCCCGACTACCCCGAGGACCGCATCGCGTACATGGTCGAGGACGCCAAGCCCGTCCTGACCTTGCGTCCGGACGACCTGGACGCGTCCGGCTACGACGACTCCGACCTGCGTGTCGAGATCTCGCCCGACAACCCGGCGTACGTCATCTACACCTCGGGTTCGACGGGGCGTCCCAAGGGCGTCGTCATCCCCCACCAGAACGTCATCCGGCTGCTGGGCTCCACCGAGGAGTGGTTCCACTTCGGCCCGGACGACGTGTGGACGCTGTTCCACTCCTACGCGTTCGACTTCTCGGTGTGGGAGCTGTGGGGGCCGCTGCTGCACGGCGGCCGTCTCGTGGTCGTGCCGTACCTGACGTCGCGGTCGCCGGACGAGTTCCTGAAGCTGCTGGCCGACGAGCGGGTCACCGTCCTGAACCAGACGCCGTCGGCGTTCTACCAGCTCATGGCCGCCGACAAGGCGAACCCGGGCTCGGATCTCGCGCTCCGGTACGTCGTCTTCGGCGGCGAGGCCCTCGACCTCGGACGCCTCGAAGACTGGTACTCGCGGCACGCGGAGGACGCGCCGACGCTCGTCAACATGTACGGGATCACCGAGACGACCGTCCACGTCTCGTACATCGCGCTCGACCGGGTCACCGCGGCCACGGCGCCGGGCAGCGTCATCGGCGCAGGCATTCCCGACCTGCGCGTCTACGTGCTGGACGACCGGCTCCAGCCGGTCCCGCCCGGCGTGGCGGGGGAGATGTACGTGGCGGGCCCCGGCCTGGCGCGCGGCTACCTCAACCGCCCCGGTCTGACCGCGGAACGGTTCGTCGCCGACCCGCACGGCAAGCCCGGCACCCGCATGTACCGCACCGGCGACCTCGGCCGCTGGCGCGCCGACGGCTCGCTGGAGTACCTGGGCCGCGCCGACCAGCAGGTGCAGCTGCGCGGGTTCCGGATCGAGCTCGGCGAGATCCAGTCCGTGCTGACCAGGCACGATGCCGTGGCGGACGCGGCCGTGGTCGTCCGCGACGACCGCCTGATCGCCTACGTCGTGGCGACCGGCGACGTCGGCCCGGCGGAGCTGCGCAAGTTCACCGGGAACGACCTGCCCGACTACATGGTCCCGGCGGCCGTCGTGGAGCTGGACGCGCTGCCGCTGACCACGAACGGCAAGCTCGACCGCAGGGCGCTGCCCGCGCCCGACTTCTCCGCGAAGGCGTCGTCGCGCGCGCCGCGCACCCCGGAGGAGGAGACCCTCGCCGGGCTGTTCGCCGAGGTGCTCAACCTGGAGCGGGTCGGGATCGACGATGGGTTCTTCGACCTCGGCGGCGACTCGATCATCGCCATCCAACTCGTGTCGCGAGCGCGGCAGTCCGGCCTGGTCGTCACGCCCCGCGAGGTGTTCCAGCACCAGACGGTCGAGGAGCTGGCGGCGGCGTCGCGGCCCGTCGGCGAGGGCGAGCGGGTCGAGGCGGAGGCGCCCGGCGCGGGCGTCGGCCAGGTCCCGGCCACCCCGATCATGCGCTGGTTCCAGGAGCTGGACGGCCCGACCGCCGGCTACAGCCAGCGGATGCTGCTCCAGGTCCCGCCGGACCTCGGCGCCGGGAAGCTGGCGGCGGCGCTGCAGACCGTCCTCGACCACCACGACATGCTGCGGCTCCACGTCCGCGACGGCGAGTTCGAGGTCGCCGAGCCCGGCGCGGTCGACGCGGCGCCGCTGGTCCACCGCGTCGACGTCACCGGCCTCGACGGCGACGCGCTGCGCGCCGTCCTCGCCGAGCACGCCCGCGCCGCCCGCGACCGCCTCGACCCCGAGGCCGGCACGGTCGCGCAGCTCGTCTGGTTCGACGCCGGGCCCGGCGCGTCCGGCCGCCTGCTGCTGACCCTGCACCACCTCGTCGTGGACGGCGTGTCCTGGCGGATCCTGCTGCCCGACCTCGTCGCCGCGTGGGCGGGCGGGACGCTCGAACCGGTCCCGACCTCGTTCCGCCGCTGGGCGCAGCGCCTGGTCGCGGAGGCGTCCGACCCGTCGCGCACCGCCGAGCTGCCGCTGTGGGAGGACGTCCTCAACACCCCCGACCCCGTCCTCGGCGCCCGCCCCTTGAACGCGAAGGCCGACACGTTCGGGACGGCCCGGCACCTCACCGTCGACCTGCCCGCCGACGTCACCGGGCCGCTGCTCACCGACGTCCCGGCCGCGTTCCACGGCCGCGCCAACGACGTCCTGCTCACCGGCCTCGCCCTCGCGGTCGCCGAATGGCGCCGCGACCGGGGCGTGTGCGACGACACCGCCGTCCTCATCGACCTGGAGGGGCACGGCCGCGAGGAGGTCGTGCCGGGCGTCGACCTGTCCCGCACCGCCGGCTGGTTCACCGCGATCTACCCCGTGCGGCTCGACGCGGGCTGGGTGGAGCCCGGCGACGTCCGCGAGGGCGGGCAGGCCGTCGGCACCGCGCTGAAGCGGGTGAAGGAGCAGCTGCGGGAGATCCCCGACAACGGGATCGGGTACGGGCTGCTGCGGCACCTCAACCCGGCCGCCGGACGGCGGCTCGGCGGCCGCCCGCACCCGCAGATCGCGTTCAACTACCTCGGCCGGTCCGCCGTGCCCGAGGCGACCGACTGGGGTCCCGCCGGGCAGGCCGACGCCGACGCGCTCAGCGGCGGGCAGGACGGCGCGCTCGGCCTCGTCCACGCCGTCGAGGTCAACGCGCACACCCGCGACCTGCCGGACGGGCCCGAACTGTCCGCCACCTGGACCTACGCCGCCGGGCTGTTCGACGAGCACGCCGTCCGCGACCTCGCCGACCGCTGGTTCGCGGCGCTGCGCGGCCTCGTCGCGCACGTCGTGGACGCGCCCGCCGACGGGCCCGTGGGCGGCTTCACCCCCTCCGACCTGTCCCTGGTCGACGTCAGCCAGGACGAGATCGACGAGCTCGCCGCCGAACTCGACGGTGAATGGGAGCTGGATTGAGCAAGTCGCAGCTTGAGGACATCCTCCCGCTGTCCCCGTTGCAGCAGGGCCTGTTCTTCCACGCCCTGTACGACTCGGGGCACGACGTCTACACCGCGCAGATCGTGTTCGACCTGCGCGGCCCCCTCGACACCGGCGCGCTGCGCGCCGCCGCCGCGACCCTGCTGCGCCGGCACGCGAACCTGCGCGCCGGGTTCCGGCAGCGCAAGGAGGGCTCGCCCGTCCAGGTCGTGCACCGGGAGGTCCGGCTGCCCTGGGAGGACGCCGACCTGACCGGCCTGCCCGAGGCCGAGCGGGACGCGCGGGCGCGGGAGCTCGCCGAGGCCGAGCGGGCCCGCCCGTTCGACATGGCCCGTCCGCCGCTGCTGCGCTTCCTGCTGATCAGGCTGGCGGACGGCCTGCACCGGATGGTGTTCACCAACCACCACATCCTGCTGGACGGCTGGTCGACGCCCGTCCTGCAGACCGAGCTGTTCGCGCTGTACCTGGCCAAGGGCGACGACACCGGCATGCCGCGCGTCGCCCCGTACAAGAACTACCTCGCGTGGATCGCCGCCCAGGACCGCGTCGCCGCCGAGGACGCCTGGCGGCGCGCGCTCGACGGCGTCGACGGGCCGACGTTCGTCGCGCCCGGCGCCGGCGAGCCCGGCGCGCAGGCGCCCGGACGCGTCCGGATCCGGCTCACCGAGGACCTCACCTCGGCGCTGTCGGCGCGCGCCCGCGCCCAGGGCGTCACCCTCAACACGGTGCTCCAGCTCGGCTGGGGCGCCCTGCTCGGCGGCCTCACCGGGTCCACGGACGTGGTGTTCGGCGCCGCCGTGTCGGGGCGCCCGCCGGAGCTGCCCGGCGTCGAGCAGATGATCGGCCTGTTCATCAACACGCTGCCGATCCGCGTCCGGGTCCGCCCCGGCGACACCGTCGCCGCCGCCCTCACCCGCCTGCAGGACGAGCAGGCCGCGCTGATGCAGCACCACCACCTCGGGCTGTCGGACGTCCAGCGGCTCGCCGGCACCGGCCCGCTGTTCGACACGATGACCGTCCTGGAGAACTACCCGTTCGACCCCGACGCCGCCGGCACCGACCTCGGCGGCCTCACCCTGCACAACGTCGACGGCCACGACGCCACCCACTACCCGCTGGCCCTCGCCGCCGTGCCGGGCCGGGGGCTGTCGCTGCGGCTGGACTTCCGCACCGACCTGTTCACCGAGGACGAGGGGCAGCGGCTGATGCGGCGGTTCGTCCGCGTCCTGGAGTCCGTCGCGCACCGCCCCGACCTGCCGCTCGGCCGCATCGACGTGCTGGAGGACGACGAGCGCGACCTCGTCCTGCGCGCCTGGCAGGGAACGGGCACGCAGCGCGCGCCCGGCACGGTGACCGGCCGCTTCGCCGATCGGCTCGCGAAGACCCCGGACGCTGAGGCCGTCGTCGCGGGCGGCGAGACGCTCACCTACGCGGAGCTGGACGAGCGCGCGAACCGGCTGGCGCACCGCCTCATCGGGCTCGGCGTCCGCCGCGAGACGCCCGTCGCCGTCCTGCTGGAACGGTCTGCGGACATCGTCGTGGCGTCCCTCGCCGTCCTGAAGGCGGGCGGCGCCTACGCGCCGATCCACCACGGCTACCCGCCCGAGCGGACGGCGTGGGCCGTCGCCGAGGTCGCCGCGCCCGTCGTGCTCGTCGACACCGCCATGCGCGGCCGCGTCGCCGGCCTCGACACCCCCGCGCACGTCCTCGTCCTCGACGACGACCCGGACACCGCCGCGCAGCCCGCCACCGCACCGGACGTCCCATGCCACCCCGAGCAGCTCGCCTGCGTGCTGTTCACCTCCGGCTCCACCGGCGTGCCGAAGGGCGTCATGCTCCGCCACCGCGACGCCGTCAGCCTCGCCACCGACGGCGAGCTGCGCGGCGGCGCCCACGACCGCGTCCTCTTCCACTCACCGCACGCCTTCGACGCGCACATCTACGAGATCTGGACGCCGCTGCTGCACGGCGGCGCGACCGTCGTCGCGCCGCCCGGCCACCTCGGCGGCGAGGCGATCGAGGGCCTCGTCCGCGCGCACGGCCTCACCGGCCTGTTCCTCACCACGACGCTGTTCAACCTGGTCGCCGAGGAGCGCCCGCAGGCGTTCGCGGGACTCCGCGAGGTGCTCACCGGCGGCGAGGCCGGCTCCACCGCCGCGATCCGCAAGGTCCTCGCCGCCTGCCCGGACACCGAGGTCGGCAACGTCTACGGCCCCACCGAGGCGACCACCTACACCACGATCGACCGGCAGCGGGCCCGGCTGGCCGCCCACCCCGCCGAGACGTCCGCGCTGCTCGGCCGCCCGATGGACGACCGGGCGCTGTACGTCCTCGACCCGGCGCTGCGGCCCGTCCCGCCCGGCACGGTCGGCGAGGCGTACATCGCGGGGCCGGGCGTCGGCCGCGGCTACCTGCGGCGCGCGTCCCTGACGGGCGAGCGCTTCGTCCCCGACCCGTTCGGGCCGCCCGGGTCGCGCATGTACCGGACGGGCGACCTCGTCCGGCACCGCCCCGACGGCGCGCTCGAATACGTCGACCGCGCCGACCAGCAGGTGAAGGTCCGCGGGTTCCGGATCGAGCTCGGCGAGATCGAGGCCGCCCTCACCGCGCACCCGGCCGTCGCGAACGCCGCCGTCGTCGCCCGCCAGGACACCCTGGGCGTCAAGACGATCGTCGCCTACGTCATCGCCCCGTCGGCCGACGGCCTCAAGGAGTTCCTGGCCGGGCGGCTGCCGGAGTACATGGTGCCCGCCGCGTTCGTCCGGCTCGACACCTTCCCCATCGGCCCGAACGGCAAGCTCGACCGGCGCGCCCTGCCCGCCCCCGACTACGCCGAGGCCGCCGCCGGACGCGACCCCGCCACCCCCGAGGAGGAGGCGCTCTGCGGCATCGTCGCCGGCGTCCTCGGCCTCGACCGGGTCGGCGCCGACGTCAGCTTCTTCGACCTCGGCGGCGACAGCATCGCCGCGCTGAAGCTCGTCATCCGCGCCCGCCAGGCCGGGATCGAGCTGACGCCCCGCGACGTGTTCACCCACCAGACCGTCGAGGCGCTGCTGCGCGCCGGCGAGCCCGAGGACCTGCTCGGCTTCGAGGTGCTGCTGCCGATCCGCACCACCGGGACGCGGCCGCCGGTCTTCTTCGTCCACCCCGCCGGCGGGCTCGCCTGGAGCTACCTGCAGTTCCAGCGGCACCTCGGCCCCGACCAGCCGATCTACGGGCTGCAGGGCAGCGCGTTCACCCGCGCGGACCTGCCCGGCTCCGTCGAGGAGATGGCGCAGGACTACCTGGAGCAGATTCGGAGCGTGCAGCCGTCCGGGCCCTACCACCTCGCGGGCTGGTCGCTCGGCGGCCTCATCGCCTACGAGATGGCCGTCCGCCTCCAGGCCGCCGGTGAGCGCGTCGGGCTGCTCGCGCTCATCGACGCCTACCACACCCAGGACCTCGAGTCGGAGAAGCGGGAGATCCTGCCGGAGCTGCTGGAGTCCATCGGGATCGACGCGAAGATGGTCGCCGCCGACGGCAACCCCGACATGGCCCAGATCATGGCCGTGCTCGCCGAACGCGACGACGCCCTCGCCACCCTCCGCGAGGACGACCTCGTCAACGTCTACCGCAACTACGAGAACGGCCTCCACCAGGCCGAGCGGTACCGGCCCGGCCGGTACCGCGGCGACGTCGTCTTCTTCACCGCCCTGCAGGGCCGCACCGCGGACTCGCCGACCGGGCCGTCCAACTGGGGGCCGCTCGTCGAGGGGCAGATCGAGGACTACCCCCTGGACGTCGAGCACCACTTCCTGCTGGAGCCGGGCCCCGCCGCCGAGATGGGCGCCGTGCTCGCCGCGAAACTCGACAAACTGCACGTCAACGACGAGACACCGGGAAGAACTGGAAAGGGACTGCGATGACGAACCCCTTCGAGGACGCCGACGGCACGTACGTCGTCCTCGTCAACGACGAGGGCCAGCACTCGCTGTGGCCGTCGTTCGCCGAGGTCCCCGCCGGGTGGACGGTCGCCAAGGCCGAGGACACCCGGCAGGCCTGCCTGGAGTACATCGAGGAGAACTGGACCGACATGCGGCCGAAGAGCCTCGTCGAGGCCATGGGTGAGTGACCCGGCGGCGGGGCGCGCCCTGGAGATCCCCGCGGTCACCGAGTGGGCGATGGAGATGCTCGACGCCGCCGACCTGCGGCCCGCGCCGCTGCCCGGCGTCGAGATGACCTTCACCCTGGCCGGGGTGCCGTCCGCGGACGTCAGCCGGGCTCTGTACGCGATGGTCGGCGCCCGCGTCTGCTGGACGGACCGCTTCCCGTGGACGCACGCCGACTGGCGGGCCTGGGTGGAGCGCCCCGAGCTGTCCACCTGGCTGGTGATGGCCGAGGGGACGATCGCCGGGTTCTTCGAGTTGGAGGCCCAGCCGGGCGGCGACACCGAGATCCACCTCGTCGGGCTGACCCCCGCGTTCGTCGGCCGCGGCTACGGCGGCTACCTGGTCGAGCAGTGCGCGCGGCGGGCGTGGCAGCGCGGCGTGCTGTGGGCCCGCGGGAGCGGCGCCGCGTCGCGCGTGTGGCTGCGCACCAGCACCCTCGATCATCCGAACGCGATGGCCAACTACCGGCGCCGCGGCTTCAAGGTGGCGGCGGAGACGACCGCTGCCAAGCTGGTCCCGGACCCGCGGGTCGCGCCGTGGCCGCTGCCGCACGACCCGCGCGCGGAGTCCGGCCGGTACCAGGAGGAGGAGCTGATCACGTGAGCTGGTTCCGCTGCCCGCAGACCCGGCCGTGGGCGTCGATGCGGCTGTTCTGCCTGCCGCACGCGGGCGGGTCGGCGGTGTTCTACCGGCCGTGGGCGAAGGCGGTCAGCCCGGCCGTCGAGGTGCAGGCCGTCCAGTACCCGGGCCGCGCGGACCGGATGGCGGACGCGTTCGTCACCGACCCGCACCAGCTCGCCCGGCTGATCGCCGGCGCGATGGCGCCGCTGATGGACCGTCCGGCGGCGCTGTTCGGGCACAGCATGGGCGCCGTGCTGGCCTACGAGGTGGCGCGGCTGCTGCAGGAGCGCGGCACCCCGCCGGTGCACGTCTTCGTCTCCGGCGCGCGCCCCCCGCACGACCGCGGCGACGAGCGGATCGCTGACCGCGACGACGACGGCGTGGTCGAGGCGATGGTGGAGCTCGGCGGCACCGACGCCGAGGCGCTGCAGGACCCGGAGCTGCGCGAGCTGGTCCTGCCGTACGTGCGCAACGACTTCGCGCTGATCGAGTCCTACGAGCACCGCGGCGGGACGCGGCTGACCGTCCCGGTCACCGCGATCATCGGGGACGCCGACGCGCACGTGACCGAGCCGCAGGCCAAGGGCTGGGCGGAGGTCACCGGCGGGCGCTTCGCCCTGCGGGTGCTGCCCGGCGGCCACTTCTACCTGACCGACCGGCGGCCCGAGGTCATCGCCGAGATCCACCGCACCCTCGAAGTCCCCGCCTGACGTCGAGTTGCGGCGTGTCGTCCTCATGGGGCGCCCCATGAGGACGACACGCCGCAAGTGAACGGTGTTCGGTACGGCTACCGGCCGACTGGGAGCTTCTGCGGGGCGCCGTGGCCGGCTAGTAGATCGAGACGCCGAAGGCGCTCAGCGCGGCGGTGACGGGCTGGAAGAACGTCGTGCCGCCGGACGTGCAGTCGCCGCTGCCGCCGGAGGTGAGCCCGAGCGCGCTCGACCCGGCGAACAGCGAGCCGCCGCTGTCGCCCGGCTCGGCGCACACCGTGGTGCGGATCAGGCCGCTGACGCTGCCCTCCTGGTAGTTCACCGTCTGGTTGAGCGCGGTGACGCGGCCGCTGTGCAGGCCGGTGGTGCTGCCGCTGCGGTACACGGTCTGGCCGACCGCGGCGTTGGCGGCGCCGGTGATGTCGCGGGTGCCGCTGCCGTAGAGGCTGACGGAGCCCTGGGTGTCGGCGGGGGTGGAGCTGTACTGGACGAGCCCGTAGTCGTGCCCGGGGAACACGCTGCGGACGGTGCGGCCGAGGGTGCGGCCGGACGAGTCGGTCCAGGTCGTGCCGATGTTGGTGCAGTGCCCGGCGGTGAGGAAGTAGTACGTGCTGCCGCTGCGGACGTTGAAGCCGAGCGAGCACCGGGCGCCGCTGGTGTAGATGGCCTCGCCGCCGCGGGTGAACGTGCGGAACGCCCCGGCGACGCGCTCGGTGCGGACGGCCGTGCCCTGCCGGGCGGCGGCGGCCTTCACCTTCTTGAGCGCGGAGCCCTTGACGGTGCCGTCCATGGTGAGGACGACCTGGTCGGTGGCGGGGTCGGCGGCCCAGGCGGTGCCGGGGACGGTCGCGTCGCGCTTGAGCGCGGCCATGACCTTCTTCAGGTCGGCGCCGCTGCGGGCGACGGTCTGCGGGACGGCGCCGGCGGCGCGGACGGCCCGCGCGGACGCGGCGTCGGTCACCGTGACGACGAGTCGGTCTCCCTTCAGGTAGGAGCCGGCGGTGTGCGCGCCGAGCCGCTGGGCGAGCGCCGCGGCCACCGCGCTCCGCCCGGCCGCGGCCGATGCGGTGGACGGGGCGGTCGGGGACGCCGCGTGCGCGGCGGGGACGCCGGCCAGGGCGGTCGCCAGCAGCCCGGTCGCCGTCAGGGTGACGGCGCCGCCGATGCGTGCGTGACGGATCTTCACTGTGCCTCCAGGGGGGATTGGGCGCACCCGTGTGGTGCGCCGGAGGTCCCGCACATCGTGGAAGAAGCGTCATCCGGGACGAAAGGGAAGAAAGTGCCTAAGTGCCGGTGATCGTCTTGTCACCATGGGTGCGCGCGCCCGGTCGCGGGCGGGGCGGCGGCCCTCCCGCCGGGCGCGCGGATCCGGCGGCCGGGCGGCGGGCCCGGCCGCGGCGTCCAATGGGCCTCCCGGCGCGCGGCTGCGCGTCGTAGGGTCGAGGCGACGGGGGACCGGACATATGACGCGGATCCCCCCGCCCCCGGTTCCCCGGCACGGGAGTGCCCATGGGAGTCGAGATCCGGGTGGAAGGGCTGAAGAAGTCGTTCGGGCGGCAGGTCATCTGGGAGGACGTGTCGCTCACCGTCCCGGCGGGCGAGATCTCCGCGCTGCTCGGGCCGTCCGGCACCGGCAAGTCGGTGTTCCTGAAGAACCTCGTCGGGCTGCTGCGCCCCGACCGCGGCCACGTCTACGTCGGCGGCGGCGACGTCCCCCGGCTCGCCGAGGGCCGGCTCTACGAGATGCGCCGCCACTTCGGCGTGCTCTTCCAGGACGGCGCCCTGTTCGGTTCGATGAACATCTTCGACAACATCGCGTTCCCGCTGCGCGAGCACACGAAGAAGGGCGAGTCGGAGATCCGCCGGATCGTGTTGGAGAAGATGGAGATGGTGGGGCTCACCGGCTCCGAGCAGAAGCTGCCCGGGGAGATCTCCGGCGGCATGAAGAAGCGCGCCGGGCTGGCCCGCGCGCTGGTCCTCGACCCCGACATCATCCTCGCCGACGAGCCGGACTCCGGGCTCGACCCGGTCCGCACCGCCTACCTGAACCAGCTGTTCGTCGACCTCAACGCCGAGATGGGCGCGACGTTCCTGATCGTCACGCACGACATCGGCACCGCCCGGGTGCTGCCGGACAACCTCGGCCTGCTGTTCCGGCGCGGGCTGGTGATGTTCGGCCCGCGCGAGATGGTGCTGTCCAGCACGCACCCGGCGGTCAACCAGTTCTTCAACGCGCGCCGCGAGGGCCCGATCGGGATGGCCGAGGAGAAGGACCAGGCCGAGGTGGCGAGCGAGGCGCACGCCCCGCTGGCGATGCCGGGGCCGATCCCGCCGCAGCTCATGCCGAGCGACGGCAGCGTCCGGCCCGGGATGCGCCGCCCGGGGGAGTGGCTGCGCGCACACGGCGTGACGCCGCCGCCCGGCTCGTTCGTCGACGGCCAGGGCAACGACTGGCTGGCCGGATGGGACGAGCTGACCGCGGCGCACCGCCGTCCGGAGTGACCGGCGGGACGCCTGGGACGAGCGTGACACCCGAGGGCGGGAACGGGAGAATGGTCCGGTGACCTTGCTTCTGTCCCGTTCCGAACTGGAATCGCTGCTCGTCCCCGCCGAGTGCCTCGACGCGCTGCGCCGCGGTTTCACCGCGGCGCAGGACGGCACCGTCGCGCGGCGCGTCGTGGCGAAGCTGCCCGGCCAGGGCACCGCCACGGCGCTGCTGCCCGGCGTGGTGGAGGGGATCCCCGCCTACACGGTCAAGGTGAACGCCAAGTTCCCCGGGTCGCGGCCCGCGCTGCGCGGCGTCGTGTGCCTGCACGACCTCGGCACAGGCGAGCTGCTCGCGCTGCTGGACTCGGCCACCGTCACCGCCTGGCGCACGGGCCTCGCCGCCGCGCTGGGCACGCACGCGCTGGCCCGTTCCGCGGCCGACACCGTCGCGGTGATCGGCGCGGGCGCGCAGGCGGAGCTGGTGCTGCGGGGCCTGGCGGAGCTGCGGCCGGTGCGCGGGCTGACCGTCTGCGACCTGGACGCCGGCCGCGCCGCGGCGTTCGCCGAGCGGCACGGCGGCCGGCTGGGGATCGAGGCTTCGGTGGCCGCCGACCCGCGGGCCGCGGTGCGGGACGCCGGGATCGCCGTCGTCGCGACGTGGGCGCGCCGCCCGCTGCTGCACGCCGCCGACGTCGCGCCGGGCACCCACGTCACCTCGCTCGGCGCGGACGAGCCCGGCAAGGCCGAGCTGGGCGCCGACCTGCTGGAGGGCGCCCGCGTCGTCGTGGACGACGTGCCGCTCGCGGTCGAGATGGGCGTGCTCGCGGGCGCCGGCCTGGACGTCAAGCACGCCGCCGGGACGCTGCGCGACCTGCTGCTCGGTGAGGTGCCGGGCCGGGTGAAGGACGGCGAGGTGACGGTGTACGCGCCGGTCGGCCTGCCCTGGCAGGACCTCGCGCTGAGCTGGACGGCCTACCGGGCGGCCCGCGCGGCCGGGACGGGCCGGGAGACCGACCTGCTCGCGTGAGCGCACCGCCCCGCCCAGTGTATTGAAACAGGTTCTAGTTTCTGTCTAGGCTAGCGGGCACGGGCGAGCGACCGGAGGTGACGCCGGTGATCCAGGACCGGTTCCGAATCGAGGGCAGGGTCGCGGTGGTGACCGGCGCGGGCCGGGGGATCGGCGCGGCGACCGCGGTCGCGCTCGCCCAGGCGGGCGCCGACGTGGTGGTCTCCGCCCGCACCGAGGAGCAGCTGCGCAAGGTCGCCGCGGAGATCGAGGCGGCCGGCCGGCGCGCGCTCGTCGTCCCGGCCGACCTGAGCGAGCCGGACGCGGCGGCCGGCCTCGCCGCCCGCGCCGTCGAGGGCCTCGGGCGCCTCGACATCGTCGTCAACAACATGGGCGGCACCGTCCCGCGCCCCTTCCTGCACACCTCGCCCCGGTATCTCGAGAACGCGTTCCAGTTCAATGTGAGCACCGCGCACGCGCTGACCCGCGCCGCGGTCCCGCACATCCTGGAGTCCGCCACCGGGTCCGCGCCGGGCGCCGTCGTCAACATCTCCTCGGTGATGGGCCGGGTCGCCGGCCGCGGCTACCTCGCCTACGGCACGGCCAAGGCCGCCCTCGCCCAGTACACCCGGCTCGCCGCCGCCGACCTCGCGCCGCGGATCCGCGTCAACGCGGTCGCCGTCGGCTCGGTCGCCACGTCCGCGCTCGACATCGTGATGACCGACGACGGGCTGCGCACGCAGATGGAGAAGAGCACCCCGCTCGGCCGCATCGGCGACCCCGAGGACGTCGCCGCGGCCGTCCTGTACCTCGCCTCGCCCGCGTCCGCCTACGTCACCGGCGGCCTGCTGCGCGTCGACGGCGGCATCGACGTCCCGAACCTCGACCTCGGCCTGGAGGACCTGTGACGTACCGCGTCGTCCAGTGGAGCACCGGCAACGTCGGCCGGCACGCGATCGCGGGCATCGACGCCCGCCCCGACCTCGAACTCGCCGGGGTGTGGGTGTCGAACCCCGCCAAGTACGGGAAGGACGCCGGCGAGCTGGCCGGGCTCGGCCGCGAGCTCGGCGTCGCCGCGACCGGGTCGGAGGAGGAGCTGCTCGCGCTGCGCCCCGACTGCGTCGTCTACACCTCGATGGCCGACGTCCGGCTGATGGAGGCCATCGACGACCTGTGCCGCATCCTGCGCGCGGGCGTCAACGTCGTCTCCAGCAGCCCGGTGTTCCTGCAGTTCCCCGACGGCGTCGTCCCGCCGGAGATGTCCGATCCGGTGCGGGAGGCGGCGGAGGCGGGCGGCGCGTCGCTGTTCGTCAACGGCATCGACCCCGGCTTCGCCAACGACGCGCTGCCGCTGGCCGTCACCGGCATCAGCGAGCGGATCGACCAGGTCCGCTGCATGGAGATCCTCAACTACGCCACCTACGACCAGGGCACCGTCCTGTTCGACATCATGGGTTTCGGCCGGTCCCTCGACGAGACGCCGATGCTGCTGCAGCCGGGCGTGCTGACGATGGCGTGGGGCAGCGTCGTCCGCCAGCTCGCCGCCGGGCTCGGCGTCGAGCTGGACGAGGTCACCGAGCACTACACCCGGTTGCCCGCCCCCGAGACCTTCGAGGTGTCCGCCGGGACGGTCGAGAAGGGCACCGCCGCCGCGCTGCGCTTCGAGGTGCGCGGAATGCGCGGCGGCGAGCCCGTGCTCGTGCTGGAGCACGTCACCCGGCTGCGCGACGACCTCGCCCCGGACTGGCCGCAGCCCGCCGGCGCCGGCTGCTACCGGGTCGAGGTGCGCGGCGAGCCGGACTACACCGTCGACCTCCAGCTGCTCGGCGGCGACGGCGACCACAACACCGCGGGCCTGAAGGCGACCGCGATGCGGCTGGTCAACGCGGTCCCCGCGGTCGTCGAGGCGCCGCCCGGGCTGCTCACCGCCCTCGACCTGCCGCTGATCACCGGCCGCGGCCTCCTCTGACCCGGCCCCGCCGCCCCGAAGCCGGGCCGCCGGCGCCGTTCAGCGGGCGCGCAGTTCGGCGGCCCGCGCCTCGCCGAGCGCGGCGATCGCCTCGGCGAGCAGCCGCATCTGGTCGGGCAGGTCACGGTGGGGTTCGGCCTGCATGGCGACGAAGGCGCCGTCGAACCCGGCGATGCCGAAGTAGTCCAGCCGGTCCGCGACGGCCTGCGCGATCTCCTCGCCCTCCGGCGCGAACGACAGCGCGATCATCCGGTTCATGTGCGCGCGGCCGTCGCGGCGCACCCGCTCGATGATCGAGTCGACCTCGGCCTCGGCGGCCTCGGCGCTCATGACCAGGATGAGGTGCAGGCGCAGGAACTCCTGGCGGGCCAGGAACACCTCGCCGGTGCGCAGCAGGTACCAGGTCAGCCGCTCGCGCGGGGTGCCACCCTCGGGGCCGCCCGCCTGGGCCCGCCGCATCGCCGCGTAGAACTCCTCGGCGCCGCGCGCCATGACCGCCGACAGCAGCCCCGCCTTGGACTCGAAGTGGTGGTACACCGCGCTCTTCGGCAGGCCGGTCTCGCGGCTGAGCACCGACAGTGAGGTGGCGGCGTAGCCGCGCTCCGCCATGATCCGGGACGCGACGTCCAGGATCTCCTCCCGGGACCTGCGGCCACGGCGGTTGCCGGTCTTCTCCTCCACCACGCGTCGAAGCATAGATGCCCTGCTCCGCCCGCGGTCCGCCGACGTTTTCTGCACAGCGGAATCTCGTGGACAGCCGTCCGGGAAGCATGTGAGGGTGGCCACTGTTGTACCGAACGATCGGTCCAATACTTGATCCGAAGCCGCCCCGGAGCCCGTATGACCCAGCATTTCGACGCCGACGTCGCGATCGTCGGCTACGGCCCCACCGGCGTGACCGCCGCCCTGACCCTCGCCAGGCACGGCGTCTCGGCGGTCGCGTTCGAGCGGGACCGCGACATCTACCCGCGCGCCCGCGCCGTCACCGTCAACGACTGGACGATGCGGATCCTCCAGAGCCTCGGCATCGGCGAGCGGATCGCCAAGGTGATCGAGCCGCAGCGGGCGCTGCGCTGGGTGACCTACGACGGCACCGAGATCATGCGCGTCGAGCATCCGCCGTCGGCGCTCGGCCCGGGGCCCCGCTTCTACAACATCTACCAGCCGGTCATGGAGGCGGAGCTGCGCGCGTGCGCCGCCGAGCACGGCGACCTGATCGACGTCCGGTACGGCGCCGAGGTGACCGGGCTGGAGCAGGACGCCGACGGCGTCACGGTGACCACGACGGACGCCGCGACGGGGGAGGCGCGCACCGTCCGCGCCCGGTACGCGATCGGCGCGGACGGCGGCGGCAGCGCCACCCGCGCCATGATCGGCAGCCGCCTGGACGGCGACACGATCGACGTGCAGTGGATCGTCATCGACTGCCGCGTCAAGCGCTGGTGGCCCGACCGCGACTTCCTCACGTTCTGGTCCGACGGCAAGCGCCCGGTCGTCGACATCGCGCTGTCCGCCGGCAACCACCGCTGGGAGATCCCGCTCGCGCCGCACGAGACCGAGGCCGACTTCGCGTCCGAGGACGACGTGTGGCCGCTGCTGAAGGCGCTGGGCGTCACCACCGACGACGTCTCGATCCACCAGTGGGCCTTCTACCGCCACCACACCCGGATGGCCGACACCTGGCGCAGCGGCCGGGTCTTCCTCGCCGGCGACGCCGCCCACCTCATGCCGCCGTGGGCCGGTGCCGGGATGCAGACCGGGATGCGGGACGCCCACAACCTGGGCTGGAAGATGGCCCGCGTCCTCAAGGGCGAGCTCGACGAGAGCTGGCTCGGCACCTACGAGACCGAGCGGCGGCCGAACGCCGCGTTCTACACCGGTCTCGCCGTCGGGCTCGGCCGGGTCATCAAGCAGGAGGCGACCCCGGCGGAGATCGAGGAGATGAACCGGGTGCCGGAGGGCACCGTCACGCCGTTCGAACCGCCGCTGATCGCGCCGCCGGTGCTGGAGGCGGGCTGGATCCGCGGGCCGGTCGGCGACGCGAGCATCGTCGGCCGGATGGTCCCGCAGCCCGTCGCGGGCGACACGGCCGGGCGGATGGCGCGCCTCGACGACCTGCTCGGCGACGGCTTCGTGCTGCTCGGCGCGGACACCGACCCCGCCGGGCTGCTCACCGCCGACGAGCGGGCCGCCTGGGACGCGCTCGGCGCCCGCTACATCGCGATCCGCCCGAAGACCGCCTACACGCGGGGACCGGACGAGCTGGTCGACCTCGACGAGGTGCTGCTGCCCTGGCTGGCGCGGTACGGCGTCCGCGCCGTCGCAGTCCGCCCGGACCGGTTCGTCGCGGCCGCCGACGTCTCCGGCCTCGCCGTCCCCGCCTGACACACCGCCCCGACGCGGCATCGAGAAAGGAGCACGTGCCGATGACCGAAGTGAAGGAGCTGGCCTACGTCGTCTACGAGGCGAGCAGCCTCGACGACTGGGAGCGCTTCGGCGTTGAGCTGCTGGGCATGCAGCTCGCCGACAAGACCGCCGACGCCATCGCCCTGCGCACCGACCGGAAGTCCTACCGCTGGCTCGTGGAGCGCGGTCCAGCCGACGACCTGGCCGCCAGCGGCTACGAGGTCGCCGGCGACGCCGCCCTCGACGCGCTCATCGCCCGGCTCACCGCCGCCGGCATCGAGGTCGACGAGGGCGACGCGGCGCTCGCCGCCTCCCGCAGGGTCGACCGCATCGCGGTGACCGCGGACCCGATGGGCAACCGCGTCGAGCTGGTCACCGGCTTCGCCGACGCCGGCACCCCGTTCCACTCCGACACGCTGCTCGGCGACTTCGTCACCGGCGCCGGCGGCGCGGGCCACCAGGTGCTGCTGTCCAAGGGCGTCGCGCGCGAGACCTACCTGGAGTTCTACGAGGGGCTGCTCGGCTTCCGGATCTCCGACCGGATCGTCGAGGAGCTCGCGCCCGGCGCCGTCGCCGACCTGATCTTCCTGCGCTGCAACCCGCGCCACCACTCGGTCGCGTTCGGCGACATGCCGCACCCGAAGCGGACCCACCACTTCATGGTCGAGGTGACCGACGTCCGCGACGTCGGCATGGCCTACGACCGCTGCATGGACGCCGGGCAGCCGTTCGAGATGACGCTCGGCATGCACCCCAACGACCACATGTTCAGCTTCTACGTGCGGACCCCGTCCGGCTTCAGCGTCGAGTACGGCTGGGGCGGCCTGCTCATCGACGACGACACCTGGCAGGTCAGGACGCTGGACCGGCTGCACAGCTGGGGCCACCGGCCGCCCGAGGCCGTCGCGGAACTGCTGTCCCAGGCGACCGGAAAGGAAACCCGCTGATGCCGCTGACCCAGGCCGACGCCGCACGCACCGTCCAGACCAGGGACTGGAAGCTCCGCTACCACGAGGCGGGCGAAGGGCAGCCGGTGATCCTGCTGCACGGAAGCGGCCCCGGCGCGACGGGCTGGAGCAACTTCGCCGGCAACATCGAGGCCCTCGCCGAGCACTTCCACGTGTACGCGGTGGACATGCCCGGCTGGGGCGAGTCGGACGCGGCGACGGTCGACCGCCTCGACCACGTCGAGGCGGCCGTCCAGTTCCTCGACGCGCTCGGCATCGGCAAGGCCGCGTTCGTCGGGAACTCGATGGGCGGGCAGACCTCGATCCGGCTCGCCACCGAGCACCCGGACCGGATCACCCACCTGGTCACCATGGGGCCGCCGGTGGGCCCGGTCACCTCCCTCTTCGCCCCCGGCGGCGGCCCCTCCGAGGGCCTCAAGGTCCTCATCGAGACCTACCGCGACCCGAGCCCGGACAACATGCGGCGGCTCGTCGAGATCATGTGCTTCGACACGGCCCGCTTCGCCACGCCGGAGCTGTGCGAGGCCCGTTCCGACGCGGCCCTCGCCCGCCCCGAGCACCTGCGCAACTACGTCGACGGACTGCCGAAGGGGGCGCCGCTCCCGGTCTGGGCGGACCCCGCGCTGCTGCCGCGCGTCCAGGTCCCGGCCCTGCTGATCCACGGACGCGACGACCGCGTCGTGCCGTTCGAGACCTCGCTCCACCTGCTCGCCGCCATTCCCGACAGTCGGCTCGTCCTGCTGAACCGGTGCGGGCACTGGGCGATGATCGAGCACGCGGACGAGTTCAACCGGCTCGTCACGGACTTCCTGCGCGGCACCGCCTAGGCTCCGTGCCCCGCCGCCGCGGCCGTGCTCAGCGCGGCCCGGCGGCGGCGTTCAGGACCGGGACGAGCACGTCCTCCTCCCGGTCCAGGTGCGCCTCCAGGTCCGCGGTGAGCCGGTCCACCTCGGCGGCGAGGGCGGCCCGGTCGGGGGCGCCGGCGGCGAGGACGGCCTGCAGCGCGTCCAGGATCGCCTTGATCGCCTCGTGCTCCTCGCGCATCAGCGCCAGCGCCGGACCCAGCTCGGGGCGTCCCGCCTCGACGCCCGGGAACAGCATTAGGTCCTCGCCGGCGTGGTGGTTGCCGAGCCCCTGGCACAGCACCAGGCAGTTCACCCGCAGCTGCGCGCCGAGCACCGGCCCGGACGCGGCGACCTCCGCGCGGATCCGCCGCAGCTCGTCGCGGAACGCGTCGTGCACCGCGACGAGCATGTCGCCGGGGCGCTCCGGCCCGGGCGGCGGCCCCTCGGTCGTCTGCACCAGCGCGACGACCGGGAGCGTCCGGCCCGACTTCGTCTCGTACTCGGCCCAGCCCGGGTCGCTCTCCACGGCCCGCGCGAACGCGCGGTCCCGTTCGTCGCCCTCCAGGACGACCGCTTCGGCCTCGTACTTGAACGCTCCGCTCTCCACCGTCACGCGGGGATCCGCGACGATGTTGTGGAACCAGGCGGGGTGCTTCGGCGACCCGCCCGCGGACGCGATGACGAGGACGCGTCCGAGGCCGTCCGGCAGGTAGCCGAGCGGCGTGGTGCGCGGGGCGCCGGTCCGCGCCCCGGTGGTGGTCAGCAGGAGCAGCCGGCCGCCCTCGAACGGGCCGCCGACCCGGCCGCCGTTCGCGCGGAACTCCTCGATGACCTGCTTGTTGAAATCCATTCTGCGGTGGTCGTCCTCTCTGTTTTCGGGCATGGCGAAGCGATTGTGGAAGGGGAGGCGCGCAGGCCGTTGAACGGCATGCGGAAACGGCGCGCAAAGCGGCACGCGGAAAAGGCGTGCGCGAAAGGGTGCGCGGAAACGGCACGCTGAAATGCGTGCGGAAAAGGGAGGTGTCCGCGGCCGGCGGCGTCGCGCGGGCATGCCGCTGACGTCGCGCTATGCGGAAGATGAAAGAAGAAGGGAAGGGCAGGGCGGGCTGCGCGCCCGCCTCCGGCTCACTCGGAGGCCGGGTGCCTCACTCGCTCGTGGCCCATGGCCGACCCGGCAGTCACGCAAAGGAGAATAGCGGAGCCGGTGATGCCGGTCAATATCGCGTTCATGCCGGGGTCTGCGCGGTGTGAATGAGTCCGCCGTTGTCGGTCATGGCGACGATCCGCCCGTCGCCCGTCGTGGCCGCGTCGAACACCCGGGTGTGCGCCGCGATCCGTTCGAGGCGGGCGCCGGTCATGGCGTCGTGGACCGACAGCACGGTGCCCGCCATGACGAGGACGACGTCGCGGTCCCGCAGCCGGCCGGTGCGCGCGCCGTGGAAGGTCCCGCGCACGCCGGTGACCGGCGCGCCGAGGTGCGCCTCGGCCGCCAGGTCGTACCGGTGGATCGCCCCGCCGTGCTGCACGACCAGGACCCTGCCCTGGTCGTCGGCGTGGACGATCGACCATTTCCCCCAGCACTCGGGCGCGCATCCGGGTGGGCAGTCGTCCGCCAGCGGGATCCAGCCCCACTCGGGTCCTTCGGTACCGAGCGCGTCGTACTCGATGCCCACGCCGGGGTCGAGGCGCGCGACGACCGGGCGTCCGGCCACCAGCGCGAGCCGCTCGCCGTCGTCCGCGCGGCGCGTCAGGGCGTCCTCGCAGACCTCGCCGTCGTCCAGGTGGAAGACGGTGAGGCCGTCGAAGAACCAGGCGGCCAGCGCTGGGCGGTCGTGGTCGCAGGTCCCGATGACCGCGTCCTCGGCCGGGACCGACGCACGGACGCGCCGGTACCCGCCCGACGGCGACCACGTCTCGAAGCCGTGCGCCGCGTTGACCGCCGCGACCGGCTCGCCGTTCATGACGCCGGTCCTTGCGAAGGGGACGGAGACGGTGTGCCCGTAGTGCGCGTCGAAGAGCACGGACGACCAGTCCGGCCGGGCGGTGTCCAGGCGGAGGCCCCAGCTGTGGTCGCTCTCGTAGTGCTCGGTCTGGAAGAACGCGATCGGCGGTTCGGTGCCGAGGGCCGCCACAGAACCGCCGTGGTAGCCGCCGCCCTCGGAGTGGTACTCGTGCCGCGGCGCGGGCATGGCGGCGGGATCGGAAGGCAGCGCCACCCGGACCACCCTGCCGTCGTCACCGCCGATCACCAGCGTCCGCGCGTCGTCCGTCACCGCGGCCCGCTCGCGCGACGGGCTCCGGTAGCGGCCGATGCTCAGGTCGGTGCGGGCGAGTTCGGCGGCGGGCTCGCATCCCGGCAGCCGCCACAGCAGCAGGCGGCACTCCTCCTGGCCGGTGCCCGTCAGCGCGTACCAGTCCCCGGCGATGCGCAGCGACCGCGAGAACTCCCCGGCGGTGACCGCGAACGCGCCGCCCGCCGCCGTCCACCGGCCGCTCTCCCGGTCCCACAGCCGGACGTCCCCGCTCCCGCTGAGCCACCACCTGCGGGGAGACCAGTCCAGGTACCCTCCGGGCGCGCTCTCCGAGCCGGATGCCAGCAGCCACCGGTCGTCCGGGCCGGCCAGGCCCAGCGGGACGGTCCCTTCCGGCCATGGCACCTCGCCGATCTCCGCACCGGTCACCGGATCGACCAGCCGCGCGGCGTCTCCGTCGGGGACGAGGGCGCGCAGGGCCGTGCCGTCGGACGAGGTGAGCATCGCCTGCGCGTGCATCGGCCGTCCCAGCGGCGCGCCGTCGGCCGTCGCCCTCACGACGTATGCGCCGTCCTCCTCGCAGGCGAATGCCTCCGCGCCGCACCACAGCCTCGTCCAGAGCCACGTCCACGTGGGAGGCGCCGCCCGGCGGGTCCATCGCAGCGTGCCGTCCGGCGCGTACGCCGACACCGACGTCGTCGCACGGCCGATCAGCAGCGGGTCCGGGCCGCCGGACATCGCCCACGAGCCGCCGGCGGGCACGTCCCAGGCGCAGAGCTCGGCGCCGTCGTCGAGGCCGGTCACCCGCGCGACCCCGTCCCGGGCGATGCTGAACACCGCCCGCCGGCCCGGCCAGGCGACGATCCGCAGGGCGGTCACCGCGTCGTCGTGCTCGGCGAGCAGTGTCACCTCAGGCGCCACCTCAGGCGTCACCCGAGGAATTCGCCGTGGCGGAGCGCGAGGGCCGCGGCCTGGGTGCGGCCGCTGACGTTCAGCTTGGCGAGGATGTTGGAGACGTGCACGCTCGCCGTCTTCGGCGAGATGAACAGCGCCGCCGCGATCTCCTTGTTGTTGCGCCCCTCCGCGACCAGCTTCAGCACCTCCCGCTCCCGGGCGGTCAGCGCCTCGAACGGCCCGGACGGACCGGGGGAGGCGGGCCGCCCGGTGTCCAGCCGGGCCCGGGAGCCGAGGTCGCGAAGCGCCGCCAGCAGCGGCTTCGCCCCGAGCCGCTCGGCCGCCGCGTGCGCCCGCCGCCACTCCTCGGCGGCCGCCTTCCGGTCGCCGTTCTCGGCGAGGGCCTCCGCGAGCCGCCACCGCGACCGCGCCACCTCGTACACGAACCCGCCGTCCGGGTCGCCGTAGGTGAACAGGTCGGTCGCCCGGCGCCACAGGCCGACGTCGTGCACGCCGTCGAGGCGGCGCCGCTCCGCCTCGGCGCGGGCCAGCCAGGCGCGCCCCTCGACGCCGAGCCATCCGCGGGGCCATCCGTCGGAGGTGGTCGTCGTGATGCGGCGGGCCCGCGCGATCAGGTCGTCGCCCGCCTCGGTCGCGGCGCGGACCGTCTCCTCGTCCGCGGCGGCGCGGGCGAGGGCCGCCCGCTCGGCGTGCGCCCACAGGCCGATCGCCGCGATGCGGACGACGGGGACCTCCAGGTTGTAGTTGCTCTCCCGCAGGGTCCGCTCGACGTGCTCGACGGCGGCGCCGGGGTCGCCGTTCCAGAGCTCGTGCTCGGCGGCCAGACCGTGGGCGACGTAGTTGAGGAACGCGTCCCGCTCCCACAGCGGCTCGATCCAGCGCAGCCGCTCCGCCACCGCCGGACTGCCCTGGGCGACCTCGGTGAACAGCGCGTACGCCGACACCTGCGCCTCCGGCGCACGCGCCACCCGGACACCGAACTCGCCGGCGAGCCGGTCCGCCTCCGCCCAGTCGCCGGCGGTGTAGTGGATCAGGTACTGCAGGCAGCGCAGGACCGTCCCGTAGGTGCTCCAGCCGAGCCCGGCGTCCAGCGTCCACTTCACGGCCTCGCCGGCCGCGGCGGTGGCGCCCGCGAGGTCGCCGCGGTCGAACTTCGCGCGCGCGTGGTGGAACGCGGCGCGCAGCGCGACCACCTGGCGGCCGCCCTCCAGCGCCAGGTCGCGGGCCCGCTCGAACACCTCGACCACGTCCGGGTCGGCCTCCCGCGACTCCCGGAACACCCCGAGCGTCACCAGCAGGCTCGCCTCGGCGCCGGTGGCGCCGGTGGCGCGCGCCAGCTCGACCGCCTCCTCGGCGACCGCGGGCATCTCGCCGTGCTCGTCCTGGTACAGCAGGGTCCGGGCGTAGGTGGACAGGGCGGCGGCGCGCTCGGGCCGCGGCGGGTCCGGCGGCAGCATCGCCACCGCGGCGCGGGCCATCTCCTGCGACTCGTCGTCCTCGTCGACGTCGGAGAGGTACTCGGCGAGCCGGTCCCGGATCCGGGCGCCGAGCACCGCGTCCGCGGGGTCGGCGAGCTCCAGCAGGCGCCGCAGCCGGGAGATCGCGCGGCGCTGCTCGCCGGCCCGCCCCGAGGTGCGGACGGTGTCCAGCGACAGCCCCATCCGGTCGGTGCCCGACGCGCCCTCCGGGTCGGGCACCGCCTCCCACAGCTCCAGTGCCCGGTCGTAGTGCTCGAACGCCTCGTCGGGCGCGCCGAGCCGCTCGGCCTCCCGGCCCGCCCGCACCGACGCGGCGAACGCGGTCGGCAGGTCGTGCGCGGCGAGGCTGTGGTGCGCCAGCTCCGCGGCCGACCCGCGGCGCCCGCCCGGCGGATCGTCCGGGCCGGCGGCGAACAGCCGCGCGAAGTCGGCGTGCAGCCGGGTCCGCTCGCCCGGCAGCAGGTCGGCGTAGACGGCCTCGCGCAGCAGCGCGTGCCGGAAGGTGTAGCCGGTGCCCGCCGGGACGAGCAGCTGGTGCGAGACGACCTCGCGCAGCGCCTCGCCGACCGCGGCCTCGTCCAGGCCCGCCGCCCGCCGGACCAGCTCGTCGTCGATGCGGCGGCCGGCGACCGCGGCGACCCGCACGACGCGCTGCGCGCCGTCCGAGAGCCGCTCGACCCGCGACAGCAGCAGGTCCGCGAGGCCGGCGGGCAGGTCCTCGCCGGTGCTCTCCGCGGAGTACAGCTCGGCGGCGTAGAACGCGTTGCCCTCCGAGCGCCGGTGCACCCGGTCGACGGTCGCGGCGGTCACCGGCACGGCGCCGCCCGCCAGCCCGGCGAGGTACTCGGCGGTCTCGCCCGGCCCGAACGGGCGGACCTCGACGCCGGTCACGGTCGGCAGCCGCAGCAGCTCGGCGACCACCGGCCGCAGCGGGTGCCGGCGGTGCAGGTCGTCGGAACGGTAGGTGCCGACGAGGCAGACCCGCTCGCGCGACAGCACCCGGCTGAGGAAGGTCAGCAGGTGGCGGGTCGACCGGTCGGCCCAGTGCAGGTCCTCCAGGACGAGCAGGACGGGCCGGTCCCGCTCCCCGGTGGGCGCGCCCAGCTCGCCGAGCAGGCCGAGCACCGCGCCGAACAGCTGCTGCTGGCCGAGCTCGGACGCGGCGTCCGGGGCGCCGTCGCCGTCGGGGAGCAGCCGCCGCAGCACCGGGCGGGACTCCAGTGCGGCCCGCACGTCCGGTCCTTCGGGGCCGGCGCCGCGCGAGGCGTTCCACAGCGCGTCCGCCAGCGGCAGGTACGGCATGCTCTCGCCGAGCTCCGCGCACTGCCCGGCCAGCACGGTGAAGCCGCGCTCGCGGGCGGTGGCGGTGAGCGTGCCCACCAGATGCGTCTTGCCGACGCCGGCGTCGCCGCTGACCAGCACCACGGCGGCGCCGCCCGCGGCGGCCCGGTCGAGCGCGCCGGTCAGCTCCGCCAGCTCGGCGGTCCTGCCGATCAGCACCCGCCGCCCCTTTCCGTCATCCCGCACAGTATCCCAGCGGACGGGATGAACCGCCGCGGACCGGGCCCGGGCGCCCGCTACCCGGGACCGTCCGCGCCCGCCGCGAACCGGGTGGCGAGCGCGGCCTTGTCGGGCTTGCCGCCGGGCGTGCGCGGCAGCTCGTCGATCTCCCACAGGTGCCGCGGCTCGCAGCGGGCGCCGAGCGCGCCGCGCACCAGCGCGCGGAGCCCGTCGAGATCGACCGGCCGGCCGCCCCGCCCGACCACGACGCCCGCCAGGACGCGTCCGGCGGTGCTGGACGCGGCGGTGCTGGACGCGGTGGTGTGCGGCAGCGCGAACACGGCGGCGTCCAGCACGGCCGGGTGGCCGGTGAGCACGTGCTCGATCGGATGGGCGTACAGGCCGCCGGGGAGCCGGTCCTCGGCCCGGTCGAGCAGGAACAGGTGCCCGCCGGCGTCCAGCCGGCCGACGTCGCCGGTGCGCAGCCAGCCGTCCCGGGACGCCGCGGCGGTGCGCGCGGGGTCGCCGACGTACCCGCTCATCCGCTGCGCCGACCGCGCCCACACCTCGCCGGCCTCGCCGGCGGGCAGGTCCGCCCCGTCCCGGCCGCGGACCCGCAGCTCGACGCCCGGCACGGCCCGCCCGACCGACATCAGCAGCTCGGGCCGGGCGTGGTCGCGCGGCTCCAGCACGGTGAGGAACCCGCCCTCGGACGTCCCGTAGTTCTGCATCAGCAGGGGCCCGAGCCGCCCGGCGGCCCGCGCGGTGCGGGCGGGCACGGCGGCGGCGCCGCCGTAGACGATCAGGCGCAGCGTCGTCAGGTCGGCGGGCGCGTCCTCCAGGTGCTCGGCGAGCGCGTACAGGTCGACGGGGCGGCCCGCCATCAGGTGCGTCGCCGCCTCCCGCTCGATCGCCTCCGCGAGCCGGTCCGGCCGCGCGTCCGGTTCGAGGACGACGGTGCCGCCGCCCGCGAGCGTCCAGATCACGAACATGTCCGGCAGGTACCGCGAGCGGGGCGTGACGAGCAGCCGCCACGGCGGCGGCCCGTACATGGCCTGCGCGGCGGCGAGGTGCGCGGCCTCGGCGGCCGCGTCGTAGGCCATGGTCTTGTTCCGCCCGGTCGTGCCGCTGCTGAAGGTCACCAGGGAGGGCCCGTCCGGGACGCCGGGCATGTCCACGGCGCCGCCCGCGGGCGCGAGGTACAGGTCGTCGTCGAGGGCCTCGCGGACGCCCACCGGGCAGGCGGCGAGCAGCTCCCCCGCCTCCTCCCGCCGCGACGGCGCGTACAGCAGCGCCGACGCGTCCAGCGCCCGCATCGCCCGCGCGACGACCTCGGCCGGCACGCCGCCCCAGACATGGACGAACCGGCAGCCGAGCGCGAGCGCGACGACCCGGGCGACGGGCGACTCCGTGCCGGTCCCGTACAGGCACGCGACCGTGTCGCCCCGCCGGACGCCGCTCGCCGCCAGCCGTCCGGCCGCCGACGCGACCATGTCGAGGACGTCGTCGCCGGACAGCCGCAGCCGCCCGTGCACCAGCACCTCGCGCGGCCCCGCCGCCCGCAGCCCGTCCAGCAGGGCGGCCCCGAGCCCGCCGCTCACCGGGCGCCCCCGCCGAGCAGCACCGGCAGGGTCGCGGTGCTGAGCGCGAGCACCGACCGGACCGGGTCCAGCTCGTCCGCCGGCTTGGCGAGCGCGAGCCCGGGGAACGCCGCGAACAGCATCGACAGCGCGACCTCGCCCACGAGCCGGCCGAGCGGCGCGCCGAGGCAGAAGTGCGGGCCGTGCCCGAACGACAGGTGCGGCGGCGGGTCGGACGCCACGTCGAACCGCGCCGCCCGCCCCCCGTACCGGCCGGGATCGCGGCCGGCGGCGGCGAAGCACGCGAGGACGGCCTCGCCCTTGCGGACCGTGACGCCGCAGATCTCCACGTCCCGGACGGCGTAGCGCATCGGGAAGTGCCGCAGCGGTGACTCCAGCCGCAGCGCCTCCTCGACCGCCGCGCTCCACGGCCGCGCGCCGCCGCGCAGCAGGTCGAGCTGGCCGGGGTCCGCGAGCAGCAGCCGCACCGCGTTCGTGATCAGGTTGACGGTCGTGACGTGGCCCGCGACGTACAGCTCCTGGACGGTGTCGAACACCTCGCCGCCGGTCAGCTCCCCGCCCTCCAGCGCGACGAGGTCGCTGATCAGGTCGTCGGCGGGGGAGCGGCGCCGCTCCTCGACGGTCTCCCGGATCACCGCGTCCCGCCCGGCGCGCGCGCTCGCCAGGCGCTCCGGCGTGCCGCGCGTCGTCGTGAGGACGTGGTCGTTGCCGGCCAGCTCCGCCCGGCGTTCCGGCGGTATGCCCATGACGTCCGAGATGACCTCGCAGGGCAGCGGGTACGCGAACTCCCGGCGCAGGTCGACCGGGCCGGGCGGCAGTCCCGCCAGCCGGTCCAGGAACCCCGCCGTCACCGCCTCCACCCGGGGGCGCATCGCGCCGATCCGGCGCGCCGAGAACACCCGCGACAGCGGGCCGCGCAGCCGCCGGTGCTCCTCGCCCTCGGCGTTGAGCATCGTCTCGGCCAGCACGATCGGCGCGAGCGACCCGCCGGCGCGCAGCGACCGCCGGCCCTCCGCCGACCAGTGCCGGACGTCCCGCGACAGGTCCGGATGGGCGAGGACCGTCTCCAGCGCCGCATGCCGCGCCGCCGCCCACGCCCGCACCCCCTCGATCTCCACCGGCACCAGCGCGCCCGCCTCGCGCAGCCGGTCGTTCTCCCCGTGCACGTCCGCGGCCGCCGGATCCAGCGCGAACCGGGCCGGCTCCGGGGCCGTCACACCCGCTCCGGGGACGCGGCGAGCCGCCCGGCGTCGACGTCCGGCGTGCGGCCGAAGTACAGGTCGCGGACCAGCTCCCCGGCGGCCGGCGCCGTGCACAGCCCGTGCCCGGAGAACCCGGCCGCGTACAGGAACGGGACCGCGCCCGGCAGCCGCCCGATGAACTCGGTCCGGTCGGGGCTCGCGTCGCGGACGCCGGTGAACGCCGTCCGCACTTCCGCCCCCGCCAGCGCCGGGTACACCTCCGCGAGCCGCTCGCGCACCCGCGCCCGCCACCCGTCCCGGTCGAGCCCCGGATACCCCATGCCGACCAGCAGCCCGTCCCCGCGCTTGCGGACGAGCAGGCCGCTCACCGCGTGCAGCGTCATCGGGACGTCCGGCAACGGCGTCCCGGACGGCGGCCGCCCGCACTCCAGCAGCTCCTGCTCGACCGGGTCGCCGAGCGGCAGCTCCACCCCGGCCGAGCGGGCCAGCGGCGCCGACCAGGCGCCCGCCGCGCACACGACGGCGTGCGCGGCGAGCAGGCCGTCGCCGGTGTCGAGCCGGCCCGTCCCGATGTCGATCGCCTTGACCGGGCAGCCCGTCCGCAGTTCCGCGCCCGCCCGCCGCGCCGCCTCCGCGAACCCGGCGACGATCGCGGCGGTGTCCGAGACGTACGCGTCCGGCGCCCATGCCGCCGCGAGCAGCGGGACGTCGCCGAGCAGCGGGTTGTGGCGCCGCGCCTCGTCCGCGCCGATCAGCTCCACCTCCACGCCCGCGGCGCGCTGCGCGGGCAGGTCCGCCTCGCACGCCGCGACCTGCTCCGGCTCGCTGAACAGCACCAGGTAGCCGACCCGCCGGAGCGGAACCGGGCTCCCGGCCCGGCCGGCGAACGCCCGGTACGCGGCGAGGCTCCGCACGGCCATCGCCGAGCTGACCGGATTGCCGGGGAAGTAGGTGCGGACGACGTCCGCCGTCGCCCGCGACGCGCCGGACCCGAGCCCGTCGCGCTCCAGCAGCACGGTGCGGACGCCCGCCTCCGCCAGATGGCATGCCGCCGACAGCCCGACGACCCCGCCCCCGATCACCACCGCCGGCCCGTCCGGCCGGCGAGCGCGGCTCATGACGCGGCCTCGGCCTGCCGCAGATGGTCGCCGACGCTCCACGGGAACAGGTGCAGGTTCCATCCGCCGAGGCAGTTCACGTACAGCGCCATGTGCGCCATCACCGCGGTGAAGTCCTGCCGCCTGTCCAGCCGGTCCAGGCCGTCGAGCAGCCGCTCGGTGAACGCACCGAGCCTCTCCAGCCCGCAGTAGGCGAGGAACTCCGCGGGCACCGCGATCAGCGAGTGCGCCATCCGCCGCAGCGGCTCCAGCGGCACCCCTTCGTGCGCCGCCCGCACCAGGCCGCTGTACGCGTTGTACCCCAGCGGCCTCGTCTCGCCGTTGACGAACAGCAGCGTCGTCAGGACCGTCCCGTGCGTCCCGGCGCGCGACGCGATGCGCCCGTCGTGCAGGTCCACCAGCTCCCGCGGCGGGTCCAGCCAGATCCGCTCGGTCTCGGCGTGCACGTCGCCGACCAGCGCGTCCATCTCCGGGTCGGCCGCCGTCAGCCGCGGCACCCGGTGCCCGCCCGGCTCCCCGGCGCGGCGCACCTCCGCCACGATCGGCTTCTTGGACGAGTACACCGCCTCCCACACGGCCCGCCCCGCCTCGGCGAGCGCGTCCAGGTCCCCGTCCGCGACCCGCCCGATCGGCGTCGCCGCCATCGGCTCGGTCAGCTCCCCGTACTTGATGCCGAGATGCTGGAGCCGCGAGCAGAACAGCGTGCCGTCCGGGACCGTCCGGCGGTCCACCCGGTGCGCGGCGGGCAGATGGAGCACGTCGTGGACCGGCGCGACGTGGTAGAGGTGATGGCCGGCGACGAGGGCGTGCCCCTGCAGGCTCCGGTACGGCAGCGCGTCCCAGATCGCGTCGGCGAGGACGGCGTTGCGTTCGTCGAGGTCGGCGGTGACGGTGAGGCCCAGCACGGGCCAGCCGATCTCCATGCGTCGAGAAGTGTTCACAGTGCGGGGGACTACCCCCTGACCTGCGAAGACATGCCCTGTGAGCTGCGAAGACGTGGTCTGCGCCCGGGCAAGGCGGCCCCCGCGCGGCGCCGGACGTGAGCGGGCCCCGGATCCCGCGGGGGTGGATCCGGGGCCCGTGCTCGGGCGGGCGCGTCAGCCGGCGAGGGCGGGCACCCGCTCGGCGGCGCCCTCCGCCTCGTCCTCGGGGACCGGCTCGGGCTCGGGGACCGGCAGCACCCGGTCGTAGGCGCGCAGCGTCTCGGCCGCGATCCGGTCCCAGGAGTACCGGGACCGGGCCCGGTCGGCCGCGGCGATCGAGTAGCCGTGCAGCGTGGTCTCCTCGCCGAGCAGCCGGCGCACCGTGCGGCCGATGACCGCGGGCCGCCCGGCCGGCACGTGCAGCCCGGTGATCTTGTCGAGCACCTCGTCGGTGTTGCCGCCGGCGGGCGTCGCCACCACCGGCACGCCGCAGGCCATGGCCTCCAGCGGCGTCGTCGGGCACGGCTGCGCCGGGGTCAGGCACAGCACCAGGCTCGCGGTGCGCAGCAGCTTCGGCAGCGCCTTGCGCGGCAGCCGGCCGAGGAAGATGACGCGGTCGGCGACGTGCAGCTCCTTGGCCAGCAGCATCAGCCGGTGCACGACGGCGTCGTTCTCCAGGTCCTCGCGGGCGGGCCCGCCCGCCACGGCCAGCTCGGCGTCGGGCACGTGCACCAGCGCGCGCAGCGCGGTCGCCACGTCACCGGACTCCAGGTCGTCGCAGACCATCACCAGCCGGTCCCGGTCGCCGTGCGGCATCGCCGGGCCGGCCTGCGCGAAGTGCTCGGAGTCCACGGCGTAGGGGACGACCGCGACCGACGGGCGGGGCACGCCCATCCGCACCACCGCGCCCGCCTCCTCGGCGTGGCCGGTCAGCACGATGTCGGCGCCGCGGCCGATGGCCTTCTCCAGCCGGTCGCGGTGCGGGTGCACCTGCCGGCCGGCGTGCCGCTCGGCGGCGGCGACGCCGTGGTAGCTCTGCGCGAAGGGGATGCCGAGCTCGCGGGCGACGGCGCAGGCGGCGAGGCCGCCGATCCAGCCGTGCGCGTGCACGAGGTCGGGGCGTCCGGCGCCGGACCAGCGGTGCCGCAGCTCGTCGGCGAAGTCGCGGACGTGCTCGAGCAGCTCGTCGTCGGTCAGCGGGCGGGCCGGGCCGGCGTCCAGGTGCACGAGGGTCGCGCCCGGTCCGAGCCGGACCCGGCCGCGGGCGTCCTCGTCCTGGCGCCGCGCGTAGACCGTGACCTGGTGGCCCGCGTCCGTGCGGGCGAGCGAACGGGCGAGATCCCGGACGTGGACTGACTGCAGGTGTTCGCCGTCAAGGTCGGAGGCGGACACGAGAGCGATGTTCAGCGTGCGGTGCATGACGTATCCTCCGGGACAACACAGGGGAAGCCTGGAGGTATCTGCGTCGTAGACACCTGACTCGCTGGAGACTATTTCCGGCCGCTCTCCCCGTCAAACCTCGCGAATCGGAACGCTCTCCCCATCGCGCCCCCTCCATGCCCCCTCACCAGGGTGGATACTGGAAGGGATGGACGAAAGTTCGCTCTGGTACGTCGCGTACGGCTCGAACCTCTTCCGCGCGAGGTTCGGCTGCTACCTGTCCGGCGGACGTCCCGACGGCGGCGCCCACCGCTACCCCGGCTGCCGCGACCCGCGCCCGGCCCGCGCCGAGCTGTCGGTCACGCTGCCGGGCGGCATCTACTTCGCGCTGACGTCCCGGGTGTGGGGCGGCGGCATGGCCTTCTACGACCCCGCCCTGCCCGGGCGCGTCCCCGCCCGCGCCTACCTGCTGACCCGCCGTCAGTTCTGCGACGTCGTCTCCCAGGAGATGCGGCGCGACGTCGGCACCGACCACGACCTGTCGGAGGCCGTCGCGCACGGCCGCCAGCGCCTCGGCCCCGGCCGCTACGAGACCGTCGTCAAGGTCGGCGAGCGCGGCGGCCACCCGATGCTCACCTTCACCGCGCCGCACCCCTCGTCCGCCGCCGAGCTGAACGCGCCCACCGCGCCGTACCTCGCCATGCTCGGCAACGGCCTGCGCGAGGCGCACGACTGGCCGCCGGCCCGCGCCGCCGCCTACCTCGCCGCCTGTCCCGGCGCCTCCGGCACCTGGACCGCGGACCGCATCGCCGCCCTCCTCGGCGCGCCCCGCCCTCCCGCCGCGCGCGCCTGAGGGCTACGGTCGTCGGATGAACGCCGGTGACGTCGTCGACGACTTCGAACTGCCCGACCAGACGGGCGAACCGCGCACCCTGACCGGCCTGCTGGAGCAGGGCCCGGTCGTCCTGTTCTTCTACCCGGCCGCGCTGACCCCCGGCTGCACCGCCGAGGCCTGCCACTTCCGCGACCTCGTCGCCGAGCTCGCCGAGGTCGGCGCCCACCCCGTCGGCGTCAGCGCCGACCCCGTCGCCAAGCAGAAGGAGTTCGCGGACAAGCACTCCTTCGCCTACCCGCTGCTGTCCGACCCCGACGGCACCGTCCGCGCCCGCTTCGGCGTCAAGCGCGGCCTCGCCCTCCTCCCGACCAAGCGCCAGACCTTCGTCATCGACACCGACCGCCGCGTCCTCGCGGTCGTCAAGAGCGAGGTCCGCATGAACACCCACGCGGACAAGGCGCTGGAGGCGCTGCGAGCCCGCAAGTGACCAAGCACCCTCAGCTCCGCTGAGCACTCGGCGTGTAAGGCAGCAGGCCGTCCAAAGGAGCAGGCCCGGCTGATGCCGGGCCCTTGGTCGGAGCACTTGGTGAGTGCCTGTTGAGCCGGCACTGCGTGCCGGCGGTGTTGTTCAGGGCCGCAGTGCTGCTCTGCGTCCGCGCAGTCCTGCGGTCACCGGCGCCATGAGGGCGAGGGTGGCCGCCACTGAGACCAGGGAGCCGAGGCCCCCGACGATCAGAGTCGAGCGCGGTCCGAAGTTCTCGGCCAGCCAGCCGATCAGGGGATAGCTGATCGGGGAGCCCGCGCTGACCACCAGCAGGTACAGGCCCGTCACTCGGCCGGACATCGCCTCCGGAGCGTTCAGCTGCACGAGCGAGGAGGCCGTCGTGCCGAACGTCGTCATCGCCAGGCCCGTGGCCAGTTGCATGGCCGCGAACGCCGCATAGGTCGGCATCAGTCCGCTCGCGATGACCAGCACCGAGAAGGCCGTCGCCGCGGTCAGCATGCCGCGCGTACTCGGCCGCCTCCGGCGAGCCGAGAGCAGCGCGCCGACCAGCCCGCCGACGGCCATCATCGTCGTGACGAGGCCGAACGACGAGGCTCCGGTACGGAAGACCTCTCGGCTCATCAGGGCATTGGTCACCGCGAAGTTCATGCCGAACGCGGAGACCAGCAGCATGACGGTCATCACCATGGCCAGGTCGCGGTGCCCCCGGACGTAGCGCAGGCCCTCGCGCAGCTGCCCCTTCGCCCGTGGCACCGGTTTCTTGGCGAACAGCTCCTTCTCACGCATGAGACAGAGCACGAGTTCCATGACACCGAACGACGCGGCGTTGATGAGGAAGACCGGACCCGTCCCGACGGCGGCGATCAGTACGCCTCCGACGGCCGGGCCGACGATCCTCGTCATGTTGAGCGTCGCGCTGTTCAGGCCCACGGCGTTGGGCAGTTCATCGCGCCCCACCAGCTCCCGGGTGAACGCCACCCAGGCCGGGTTGTTCAGCACCACGGCCAGGCCGTGACCGAACGCCAGAGCGTAGACGTTCCACAGCCTGACGGAACCGGTGACGGTGAGCAGGCCGAGCACCAGCGCGAGCGTGCCCATCGCCGCCTGGCTGACCAGGAGGATGCGCCGCTTGGGGTACCGGTCGGCCAGGACGCTGCCGTACATGCCGAACAGCACCATCGGCAGCACCTGCAGCCCGACCGTGATGCCGACCGCGGCGCCGCTGCCGTGCGTCAGGTCCAGCACCAGCCACTCCTGGGCGGTCACCTGCATCCAGCTGCCGACGCCGGAGATGCCCTGCCCCGTCATGGCCAGCCGGAAGTTGCGATGGTTCCGCAGCGCGCGGAGCAGGCCGGTGTTCTTCGGAGCCGCTTCAGGACCCCCGTCCGGCGGGTCTCCTGCGGAGTCGGCTCTAGCCGAAATATCGGACATTGTTGTTCCTTTCGTTTGTGTGATCTGCCGTGGCGCCTTACGCCACGGCAGGGACCGTCCGGCCAGTGCGCGGAAAAGCAAGAGGAGGCCGTGCGGACCGAACTGCGACACCGGACGCGTGGGGCGACGTCAACCTCGCGTCAGCGCTCGACCGCCCGCGCGCGCAGACCGCCCCCTCCCCGGCGCAGCGCTCGCGGGGTTCGGTGCGCCCTGCGCTGCGGGTGCTGTGGGGCGGGCCTGCTCGGCCCTGGTCGCTAGGTGGCGGGGACCACCGGGAGGACGATGGCGCTCGGGTGGGCGGGGGTGTGCAGGATCTCCTGGTCGGCGGTGAGCATCTCGGTGGCGGTGCCGATCGGGGCGCCGGTGCCGGGGTTGCGGGCGACGCGCGGGTAGGCGCCGCTCGCCACCTGGACGCGGACGCGGTGGCCGCGGCGGAAGCGGTGCCCGGCGGGCCACAGCTCGACGGTGACGCGGCGGACGCCGTCCTCGCCGGGCTCGGGCGTGCCGGGGACGAGCCGCCGCATGCCCTCGCACAGGTTGAGGGACTCGCCGTCCGGGGTGACGTCGCAGAGCCGGACGACGAAGTCGGTGTGCTCGCGGTTGGAGCGGACGTGCAGGTCGGCGGTGACCGGGCCGATGATCTCCAGGTCGTCGTCCAGCACGGGCGAGGTGTAGACGAGGACGTCGCGGCGGCGTTCGAGGCGGCGCTGGTCGGCGACGGGGTGGGTCTCGCCGAGCAGGGTGGGGCCGCCGAGGAACGGCGTCGGGTGCTCGGGGTCGTACCGGTAGGTGTCGGGTTCGGACTCGGGCGGCGTGTCGGGGGAGAGGGCGCCGGCGGGCTGCAGGTGCCAGCGCTCCTCGCGCATCCCGGGGACGGGCCAGTCGGGGAACTCGCGCCACTCGTCGGCGCCGGTGACCAGCAGCCGCACGGGCCGCTCCCGCAGCCCGGACGGGTCGCCGAGCAGGTGCGCGCGGAACCACTTGACGGACTCGTGCACGGAGCCGCGCATCATCCGCTGGTCGGCGTGGAACCAGGGGCCGATGGTGAGGTAGGGGCGGTGCCCGGCGGCGCGGAGCGCGGCGTAGTCCTTGAGCTGCCACGGCAGGAAGATGTCGTACCAGCCGCCGGTCATGTTCACCGGCGCGTCCACCTGCGAGACGGTGGGGCTGAAGTCCCGCTTGTCCCAGAACGGGGTGTCGGGGCCGTTGACGAGGAGTTCCTGGAAGAAGCGCTGCTGCCCGCCGGTCGCGAGCCGGTCGAGCTCGGCGAGCGGGCGGCCGGACAGGGCGGCGCGCCGGGCGCGGCGCGGCGACATGATGCCGGTGGTGATGCCGGACAGCGAGTTCTTCATCCGGGCGGTGAGGTCGACCCAGATGAGCGCGGACTCCAGCGCGAACGTCCCGCCGACGTTGACCGCGTCGCGGAAGGTGGACGCGGTGACCTGCATCGACAGGGCCTTCAGCGCGGGCCCGGCCTCGGCGGCGACCGCCCACTGGACGTAGCCGAGGTAGCTCGGGCCGTGCATCGCGAAGGTGCCGCCGAACCACGGCTGGTCCTTCAGCCACGCGATGGTGGCGAGGCCGTCCTCGCGCTCGTCGAGGGCCTCGAACACGCCGCCGGACCCGAAGCCGCCGCGCACGCTCTGCACCACGGCCTGGAAGCCGTGCGAGGCGAACGCCTGCCCGCACATGAGCCCGAACGGCCCGCGCCGCCCGTACGGCGAGCGGACGAGCACGACGGGCGCGCGCTCGACGTCGGCCGGGGCGTACCGGTCGGCGAGCAGCGTCACGCCGTCGGCGGCCGGGACCTCCAGGTCGCGGTCGACCGTCACCTTGTGGGGGCCGTTCCGCAGTCCGAGCGCCGTGACCCCGAGCCGGCGCATCCTCTCCACGCCTACCACTTGATCGATCGTATCCGCCGGGCGGCGGGGACCCGGCTGTGAGGTGTCTCGCAGAATTGCGAGGTTTCACTACGATCGGGTGCGTTTTGCGGCAAGGATTGCGCCCGGCCGATGGACGGGCGGCACGGGCCGCCGGAGGAGGAGCGAACGATGCCACACGCCTTTCACGGGGTGAGCTGGGAGCGGTTCGTCGCCGCCGCCGTCGTGATGGTGGCGGCGCTCGCGATCGCGGTCGTGCTCCGGATCCTGACCGCGCGGCTGTTCCGCCGGGCCGGGGACACCCGCTGGGAGTGGGACGACCTGGTGGCGCGGCTGGTGCGCGACCTGGCGGTGCCGCTGGCGCTGCTCACCGGCGCGTGGTTCGCGGCGAAGACGCTGGAGCTGCCGCGCGGCACGCTGACGGTGGCGGGCCGGATGCTGACCGCGGCGACGATCCTGGTGGTCTCGTTCGCGCTGGCCCGGATGATCGCGGGCGCGGTCACCTCGGTGGCGTCCGCCCGGCAGGGCACCGCGGCGAACGTGACGATCTTCGCCAACATCACCCGCGTGGTGGTGATGGGGATCGGCGTCCTGATCATGCTGCAGAGCCTCGGGGTGTCGATCACGCCGCTGCTCGGCGCGCTGGGCGTCGGCGGCCTGGCGGTCGCGCTGGCGCTGCAGGACACCCTCGCGAACGTGATCGCGGGCGTCTACGTGCTGGCGTCCAAGACGATCGAGCCGGGCGACTACATCAAGCTGGCCACCGGCCAGGAGGGCTACGTCGTCGACATCAACTGGCGGAACACCTCGATCCGGACGCTGTCCGACAACATCGAGGTGATCCCGAACCAGCGGTTCAGCGACACGATCCTCACCAACTACCACCGCCCGGCGCAGGACATGTCGGTGATGGTGTACGCCAAGGTCGCCTACGACGTCGACCTGGACGCGGTGGAGAAGCTCCTGGTCGCCGTGGGCAAGGACGTGATGGCGGACGTGCAGGGCGGCGTGGAGGACGCCGACGTCCTGGTGCGCTTCGACGACTTCAACGACTCCACGGTCGGCTTCCACGTCATCCTGCGCTCCGACGAGTTCGGCGACCAGTTCCGGATCAAGCACGAGTTCCTGAAGCGGCTGCACCGCGCGCTGCGCAAGGAGGGCATCGCGCCGCCGTACTGGCACCACCGCGTGGTCGTCGACGAGGCGCCGGGCGAGAACGGGGCGGCGCGCAGGGACGAGATGGCGCTCTGAGCGCCGTCTCGCGGGCACGCCCCGGCGGTCCGCCCGGTCAGGGGCGGAGCATCGGCATGATGACGTCGTCGACCAGCGCGACGATGAACGCGTCGGTGACCTCGGGCGCCTCGGTGAGGTTCTGGTACACGATCATCGCCGGGCCGACGTTGGCGACCTGCCGGGTCACCGCCCCGGGGCGGACCTCGCCGCGCTCGGCGCCGTCCTCCAGGACGCGGTAGAGCGCCTCCTTGACCGGGCCGGTCATCCGCGACTGCACGACGTCGTGCATGAGGCCCTTGCCGTCCTCGCGGGCGGTCTCCTCCTTGAGGATGCGGACCGGCGCGCCGTGGCAGGCCTCGATCGTCCGCTGGAACGTCCGGCACAGCCGCAGCACGTCCGCGCGGACGTCGCCGCTCGGCTCCGGTGCGGGCGGCTCGGGCAGGACGTGCTTGAGCGCGTCGGTGATGAGCTCGTCCTTGGACGACCACCGCCGGTAGAGGGCGGCCTTGCCGGTGCGGGCGGCGGACGCGACGCCCTCCATGGTCAGCTTCCGGTAGCCGACCGCTTCGAGCTGCGCGAACACCGCGTCGAAGATCGCGGCCTCGAGCGCGTCGCCGCGCCTGCGGGTGGCCGGGGTCACCGCATGCTCCCGAAAATAGTGAACGCGAACGTTCTCTTCCGTGCCGATCGGTGGTACGTTCCCCACATAGTGTACTTCGCCGTTCCTTAAATCTCGTTCCGGAGGTTCACCGTGCCCGCCGCACCGCACGGGCGGACGGCCGCGCCGCAGGAGCCCATGGCTCCGCCGGCCGGCGCCCGCGTCCATCATCGTCTCCACCGCCCGGGCGTCGTCCTCGCCGTCATCGTGGGCTGCCAGCTCATGATCGGCCTCGACACCTCCGTCGTCACCATCGCGCTCCCGGACGTCCGGGCGGGCCTCGGGCTGTCGACCGGGGGGCTCGCCTGGGTCCAGAACTCCTACATGCTCGCATTCGGCGGGCTGCTGCTGCTCGGCGGGCGCGCCGGGGACGTGTTCGGCCGCCGCCGCACGTTCGCCGCCGGCGTCGCGCTGTTCACCGCCGCGTCGCTGCTCGGCGGGTTCGCGGAGGCGGGCTGGTGGCTGCTGGCCGCCCGCGCCGCCCAGGGCGTCGCCGCCGCCGTCGCCGCGCCGAGCGCGATGGCGCTGATCGCCACCAACTTCGAGGGCCCCGCCCGGGTCCGCGCGCTCAGCGTGTTCTCCGCCGTGACCGGCGCCGGCGCCGCCGTCGGCATGCTCGTCGGCGGCGTGCTCACCGAGGCGGCGTCCTGGCGGCTCGTCTTCTTCGTCAACGTGCCGGTCGGCATCGCGCTGGCGCTGCTCGCCCCGCGGGTGCTCACCGAGACCGCGCGCCGCCCCGGCCGCTTCGACGCGGCGGGCGCCGTGCTGTCCACCGCCGGCATGACGTCGCTGGTCTACGCGCTGATCCGGGCCGGCTCGGACGGCTGGGGCGACGGCCGGGCGCTCGCCGCGTTCGGCGCCGCCGCCGTGCTGCTCGCCGCGTTCGTCGCCGTCGAGCACCGCACCGAGCGGCCGCTCATGCCGCTGTGGCTGCTCAGCGGCCGCGACCGCGCCGCGTCCTACCTGTGCCAGCTGCTGCTGGTCGGGGCGAACTTCGGCGCGTTCTTCTTCTGCACCCTCTACCTGCAGCAGGTCCTCGGCTACGGGCCGCTCCAGGCCGGCGCCGCGTTCCTGCCGTTCGTCGGGCTCCAGTTCGTGACGGTCCGCCTCGCGCCGCGCCTGCTGGCCCGGTTCGGCGCCCGCGTCCTGGTCATCGCCGGGATGGCGTGCGCGCTCGCCGGCCTGCTGTGGCTCACGCGGCTCGCGCCGGGCGACGGGTACGCGGCCGGGGTGCTCGGCCCGTTCCTGCTGATGGGCGCGGGCGGCGGCCTGTCGATCATGCCGCTGAACGCGACGATCCTCGGCAGCGTCGACCCCGCGGACTCCGGCGCCGCGTCCGGCGTCGCGCAGACGATGCTGTGGTCGGGCGGGTCGCTCGGCTCGGCGGTCATGGTGACCGTGTTCGGCTCGGGGCACACCAGCACGGCCGCGCTCATGCACGACATGGACGCCGCGTTCACCGCCGGCGCGGTGTTCGCCGGCGCCGCGCTGCTGGTCGCGGTGGCCGTGCTGCGGGTCGCGCGCTGACGGCGCGGCGGGCGTGGCGTCAGCGCCGCGCCCGCCACGCCGGCGGCCTCGCGTCAGTGGTGGGAAGAACCGGTGTCGGCCAGCCGGCCGCCGATGCTGCCGGCCGCGTAGTCCAGGTGCTTCTCCAGCGCGACGAGCGCCCCGTCCTCGGGGTAGGAGTCGAACCGCACGTCGTCGGCCAGCGACCGTATGATCATCAGGCCGCGGCCCGCCTCCGACACCGGGTCGGGCTCGGGGATCTGCTCGGCGTCGAAGCCCCGGCCGGAGTCGATCACCTTGATCACGCACCGCTCGTCGTGGATCGCGGCCCGCACCGTGTAGTCGTCGCCGTGCCGGGCGTGCTTGATCACGTTGGTGCACGCCTCGGTCAGCATCACCTCGATGTCGTCGCGGATCTGCTCGTCCACGCCCAGGGCCTGCAGCGACGCGTCGAGGATCTTGCGCGTCGCGGGGACGCTCGCCGTCTCCCGAGGGAGCAGGAGGTCCAGGCTGATGTCCATGTCGCGTCTCCGTCGTCTGCGGCGTCCGTCCCCTTGAGACGTGCCCCGGCGCCCGCGCTCAAACCTCCGCGTCAGCCCCCGGACGCCCCGCCGCCCCCGCCCGCCGCACCCGTTCCGCCTGGCCAGGCGCCTCGTCCGGCGACGTCGAGGACGAGCGCGCCGATGTTCCACGCGTCGTCCGCGCCGCTGTGGTGCCGGCCCTCCAGCGGCAGCCCCGCGTGCCGCAGCGCCCCAGCCATGCCGAGCCTCCGAGGCAGCGCGTGCGCGGCGGAGTAGGCGGCCTTGGCGTTGGTGTGCCGCCGCCCGAACGGGTACCGGACGCCCCCGGCGCACTGCCGCTCGAACTGCTTGCGGTCGTAGTCGCCCCAGCTCGCCCAGGCCCGGTTGTGGGACCGGTGCTCGCGCTCCAGCAGCGCGCACGCCTCGGCGAAGGAGAGCCCGCCGTCCACCTCGTCCTGCGTCAGCCCCGTCAGCTCCGTGCAGAACCCGCTGACCCGCGACCGCTCCGGCCGCACGAGGACCCGGTGCTTCGCGACGCGCCGCCGCGCCGCCAGGTCGACGACGCACAGCCCGATCTCGATGATCTCGTGCACCTGCCCGGGCGCCTTGTGCTCCCAGCACGTCGCCTCGACGTCGACGACGTTGAGGTACCGTCCGAACGGCTCGTCCATGGACCGGGACGGTACCGGCGCCCGGACCGGCGCGACGACCGGTTTTTCAGGGGGTGGCGGCGGGCCGCGGCGCGTAGTCGTCCACGTACTCCTGCCCCGACAGGGCCTGGATCGCCTCCATGATCTCGTCGGTGACGACCCGCGCGACCTTGCCGCGCGGCATCCCCTCGTCGCGTCCGGCGAACCGCATCGGCGCGCCGAGCCGCACCTCGATCCGGCCCGGCTTCGGGACGGCCCGCCCGCGCGGCTGCACCTTGTCGGTGCCCTTGATCGCCACCGGCACGACCGGCGCGCCGGTGCGCATCGCCAGCCGCGCCACGCCCGTCCGGCCGCGGTAGAGCCGCCCGTCCGGCGACCGGGTCCCCTCGGGGTGGATCGCGAAGACGTCGCCGCGCTCCAGCACGGACGCGCAGGTGTCGAGGGCGTCGAGCGCGGCCCGCCCGCCCGAGCGGTCCACCGCGATCGCGCCGACGCCGCGGAAGAACGTCGCGGTCGCCCGGCCCTTCACGCCGGCCCCGGTGAAGTACTCGTGCTTGCCCAGGAAGTGGACCCGGCGGGGCACGATCAGCGGCAGCACGAACGAGTCGATGAACGCCAGGTGGTTGGCCGCCAGGATCACCGGCCCCGTGCGCGGGACGTTCCGCAGGCCGCTCACCCGGGGGAGGAAGGCCACCCGCATCGCGGGTCCGAGAACGACGAACTTCATCAGGGGATAGACAACGCGTTCGGGGTCCATGTCCGAGAACGCTATGGCGACCGCCCCCGCCCCGGCGGTGGTGGGCCGTTACAAGTTCGACGTTTGGAAGTTTGTAGGTCTCCGCACTGGACCCGCTTTAGATGCGTGCAATTCAATTGGGCACAACCGATTGAAGGGACCGCCATGGACGTCCACTACACCGCCGTCGCCACCGCCAACGGGCGGGACGGCCGCGCCGTCAGCTCCGACGGGCGCCTCGACCTCGCCCTCGCCCCGCCCCGCGAGATGGGCGGCACCGGCGAGGGCGCCAACCCCGAGCAGCTGTTCGCGGCGGGCTACGCCGCCTGCTTCGCCAGCGCCCTCGGCGCCTTCGCCCGCGGCTCCCGCCAGGACGTCCGCGACGTCTCCGTCACCGCCGAGGTCGGCATCGGCGGCAGTGTCGACGAGGGGTTCGGCCTCAGCGTCGTCCTGCGCGTCGAGCTCCCCGACGGCCTGGAGAACGGACGGGACCTGGTGGAACGCGCCCACCAGGTCTGCCCCTACTCCAACGCCACCCGCGGCAACGTCCCCGTCGAGCTCGTCATCGAGTGACCGTCCGGATCAGGAGCCGGCGGACGCCGCCACCGCGCGCTGCGCGCGGATGACCTTGCGGACCGCCGGCGCCGCCGGACCCGACCGCGCCGTCAGCTCCGCGATCCGCCGCCGGTGCCGCCGGCGGTCCGGCCCGGGCAGCACCGACTTCAGCTCGCCCGCCGCCGCCAGCGCCACCGCCGCCGCGTCGTAGCTGTTCACGTGCGCCACCGGACGGCCCCGCAGCGCCGAGGACGCCCCGCCCCACAGCTCCTTCACCACCCGCGGGTCCTTCACGGTGACCTCGTCGGCCGGGAACAGGCCCAGCACCCGGCGCCCCCGCACCCGGATCCAGCTGCCCCGCTCCAGCTCGTCGCGCACCGTCCGGACGAGCGGCCGCGCGTCCTTGCGCACCCAGTACTGCCAGGACCGCGGCCGCGACGCCGCGATCCGCGCCAGCAGCCCGTACGGGTCCTCGCCCGGCGTGCCCGGCACCGGCCGGCCCCGCTGCTCCTCCAGCCGCCCGTCCAGGAACAGCTCGGTCAGCGCCGCCGCCCGCAGCACGTACCCGAGCTGCGCGCCGCGCGCCGTCATCCGCTGCTTGCGCAGGTCGTAGGCCAGCAGGTACATCCTCGCCGGCAGCGTCTCCGGAACCTCGACCATCCCTACTCCTCGCCTTCCACCGGCCGCGAGCCGCGCTCGCCCGGTGCCCCGTGCCCGTCCGGAACCTCAGACCCGTCCGGATCCCCGTGCCCGCCGGGAGCCCGCTCCTCGGCTGGAGCCTGCCGCTCGCCGGACACCCCGTTCTCGTCCGGCGCCTTGCGCGGCCGGCCCGGCCGCCGCATCCGCCCCGCCGACCCGGGCATCCGCCCGGCGTCGGCCAGCGCCTGCCGCAGCAGGAACTCGATCTGGGCGTTGGTGCTGCGCAGCTCGTCCCCGGCCCACCGGGCCAGCGCGTCGTGCACGGCCGGGTCGAGCCGCAGCAGGATCTTCTTGCGCTCGGTCGCCACTGCCCGCGGTCACTGGTAGAGCGTGCCGGTGTTCACCACCGGCTGCGCGTCCCGATCGGCGCACAGCACGACCAGCAGGTTGCTGACCATCGCCGCCTTGCGCTCCTCGTCCAGTTCCACGACGTCCTCCTCGTCCAGCCGGTCCAGCGCCCGCTGCACCATGCCGACCGCCCCGTCCACGATCCGCTCCCGCGCCGCGACGACCGCGCCCGCCTGCTGGCGGCGCAGCATCGCCTGCGCGATCTCCGGCGCGTACGCCAGCCGGGTGATCCGCGACTCCACGATGTCCACCCCCGCCGAGGCCACCCGCTGCCGCAGCTCCTCCGAGAGCTGCCCGGTGATCTCGTCGGCGTTGTCGCGCAGCGAGGTCCGGTCGGCCGCGTCGTAGGGGAAGCTGCCCGCGATGTGCCGGACGGCCGCCTCGGTCTGGAACGCGACGAACTCGACGAAGTCGTCCACCTCGAACACCGCGCGCGCGGTGTCGCGCACCTGCCAGACGACCACCGCCGAGATCTCGATCGGGTTGCCGTCCAGGTCGTTGACCTTCGCCAGGCCCGTCTCGTGGTTGCGGATCCGGGTCGAGACCTTCCGCCGGTCCGTCAGCGGGTTCACCCAGCGCAGCCCGTCCTCGCGGACGGTGCCCTTGTACCGGCCGAGCAGCTGCAGGACCCGCGACTCGCCGGGCGCGACCGGCGTCAGCCCGAGCGCCACGACCAGCCCGACGATGATCAGCGCGATCCCGGCCACCACGCCGGCGACCGACGCCGCGCCCTCGCCGCTGATCCCGGCGACGAGCGCGCCGATCCCGGCCAGCACCAGCACCAGGGCCAGTCCCGCCATCGGCCAGCCGCCCCGGTCGCGCGCCGGTCGCTCCTCGACCCGCGGCCGCGGCATCTCCACCTTCGCCGTCGCGTCCACCATGCCGGCCACCTCCTCGTTGTCAGCACCAACATAGCAAAGTGATATCACTTTTTCCAAACGGCGATGCCCGGCCCTGGAGCGGGCCGGGCATCGCCGTAAGGCGGCTATCGGGTCGGGGCGGTCACCGGGTGGGGGCGGTGGCCTGGACAGGCGCCTCGGCGGCGTCCTCGGCGGCGTCCGGGATGACCTTGGGGACGGAGCGGAGCGTCACCAGGGCGAAGACCCCGACCAGGGCGGCCAGGGCCGCGCTGCACAGCAGGGCGCCGTGCATGCCGTCCACGAACGCGTCGCGGGCGGCGCCGAGGAACGGGCCGGCGACCTTGGCGGGCAGCGCCGACGCGGCCTCGAACGCGCCGGCGAGCGAGTCGCGGGCCGCGGCCGCCGCGGGCGCCGGGACGTTCGCCGGAAGGTGCAGGGAGTCGCGGTAGACCGCGTTCAGCACGCTGCCGAGGATCGCCATGCCGAGCGCGCCGCCCAGCTCGGTGGCCGTCTCGGAGATCGCGGACGCGGCGCCGGAGCGGTCCTTGGGGACCGAGGCGAGCACGGTGTCGGCGGTGGTCGTCAGCGCCATGCCCATCCCGATGCCCGACATCAGCATCCCCGCCAGCATCACCCAGTACGTGGTGTCCAGCCCGATGGTGAGGAAGAGCGAGAACCCGCCGGCGGAGACCAGCATGCCGATCGCGACGACCCGGGCGCGGCCGAGCGCGTTGATCAGCGGCGGGGCGAGCGCGGCGCCGCCGACCATGGCGCCCGCGGCGCCCGGCAGCCCCGCCAGCCCGGCCTTCAGCGGCGACCAGCCGAGCGCCATCTGGAAGAACAGCGAGAAGATCAGCGACTGGGCGACCAGGGCGAACATCGCGAACATGTTGGTGCCGACCGAGCCGGAGAACGCGGCGCGGCGGAACAGCCGGACGTCGATCAGCGGCTCGGCGATCCGGGTCTGCCGGATCCAGAACGCGGCCAGCGCGGCGACGCCCACGACCGCGGCGACGGCCACCTTCGGCTCGGCCGCGCCGTGCGCCGCGGCCTCCTTCACCGCGTAGACCGCGCCGAGGACGCCGGCGATCGACAGCGGCACGCTGACCAGGTCCAGCCGGCCGGTCACCGCGGTGCGGGTCTCGGGCAGCACGAACGCCCCGGCGGCGAGCGCCACGACCATGATCGGGACGTTGATCAGGAAGACCGAGCCCCACCAGAAGTGGTCCAGCAGCGCGCCGCCGATGACCGGCCCGAGGCCCACCGCGAGCCCGCCGATGCCGCTGAAGATGCCGATCGCCATCGTCCGCTCCTTCGGCTCGCTGAACACCCGGCGGATCAGCGACAGCCCGGACGGCATCAGGGTCGCGCCGGCCACGCCGAGCAGCGCCCGCGCGGCGATCAGCAGCTCGGCGCTCGGCGCGTACGCGGTCACCGCCGAGGCGACGGCGAACAGCGCGGTGCCCATCAGCAGCAGCCGCTTGTGCCCGATGCGGTCGCCGATCCCGCCCATGGTGATCAGCAGCCCGGCGAGCGCGAACCCGTAGGCGTCGGCGATCCACAGGATCTGCGTGCCCGAGGGGTGCAGGTCGGCGCTCAGGTGCGGGACCGCCTGGTTGAGCGCGGTCATGTCGATGTTCGGCACGATGGCGAGGAGGCAGCAGATCGCGAACGTGCCCCATTTGCGGGCTGAGGAGTACATGTCCGCAAGAGTCGCCGGGCGCGCTGACAGGCCGCGCACCGTCCGCTGACCGTCCCGCCGCGACCGCGGTGCGCCGGTGCGGCGGCACGCCGGCCAGGGCGGTCAGTCCCCGGCGAGCTCCCGCAGGGAGCCGGCCTCGGCGGCCTGGGCGGCCTCGGCGGCGACGCCGAGCTCCGCGAGCGCCTCCTCGCGGGCGAGCGCGGCGCCCTCGGCGAACGCGGCGTCGTAGCGGTCGCCGCCGAGCGCCGCCCGCACGCCCGCCTCGACCCGCTCCGCGTCGGCGTCCGCGGGGACCTGCGGCCCGCGCAGCCGCGCCGCCACCCCCACCAGCCGCGCCGCGCGCCCCGCGTCGCCGTCCGCGAGCGCGGCGCCCGCCAGCCCGACCGCCGCCCCCGCCTGGTAGGTGAAGATCGGATGGTCGGACGAGATCGTCAGCGCCTCGCGGAACAGCTCCCGCGCCCGCCCGGCGTCGCCCTCCGCGGCCGTGATCCAGCCGAGCCCGACCAGCGCCGTCCCGCGCACCGCCCGCGCGATGAACCGCTCCGACGCGAACCGCGTCAGCGCCGCCTCGTACAGCCGCCGCGCCTCGCCGAGGTCGCCGCGCAGCCGCGCGATCCCGCCGAGCCCGTTGTACCCGCCGGCGACCTTGTCGGGGGCGCCCGCCCGCCGGGCCAGCTCGATGCCCCGCTCCAGCTCGGCGGCCGCCCGGTCCGGGTCGCCCGCGCGGACCAGCACCTCCGCGCGCCGGTACAGCAGGTCGGCGGTGTCCTCCAGCGCGCCGAGCTGCCCGGTCAGCTCGAGCGCCTCGTCCAGCAGCTCCAGCGCCCGCTCCCGGTCGCCGCGCAGGTCCGCGATCTGCGCGAGCGGGTCGAGGGAGTTCGCGGTGCCCCACCGGTCGCCGCACGCCCGGAACTTCGCGACCGCCGCCGTGCACGACTCCTCCGCGCCGGCGGCGTCGCCGCTGAACTGGTGCAGGAACCCGTCGCTCATGTGGATCAGCGCCTGCGCCCACGGGTCCTGCCCGACGTGCACCGCGAACACCGAGAACCGCGTCCGGCTCGGCCCCGCCGTGAGCGCGTACTGCACGATCGTGGACGGGTAGGTCAGCACCCGGTGGATGCCGTGCAGCAGCGTCTCCGCCCGGTCCAGCCACGCCTGCGCCCGGTCGCCGGTCGCGCCCGCCGACACCGCGTTCATCACGCAGAGGACGTACTCCTCCTCGCACCCTTCCGGCGGGTCGAGGCCCACGACGTCCAGCAGCTCCGACGCGATCGACGCGCCCTCGATCCGGCCGCGCAGCCACCAGTACCACGACAGCGCCGCGACCATCCGCAGCGCGAGCACGGTGTCGAGCCGGACGGACCGGCGCAGCGCCGCGTGCAGGTTGCCGTGGTCGGCGGCCAGCAGCCCGAGCCACTCCAGCTGCTCGGCGCCCCGCAGGTGCGGCTCCGCGCGCCGCGCCAGGTCCAGGAAGTACGCGGCGTGCGCCCGCTGGAACCGCTCCTCCTCGCCCGCCTCCGCGAGCCGCTCGGCGCAGAACGCCCGGACCGTGTCGAGCATCCGGTACCGGGTCCCGTCGCTCTGCAGCAGCGACTTGTCGGCCAGCTCCACGAGCAGCTCGTCGGCGTCGTCCAGGTCGCAGACCTGCGCCGCCGCCTCCATCGTCAGGCCGCCGGTGAACACCGTCAGCCGCCGCGCGAGCGTCTGCTCCGCCTCGTCCAGCAGCTCCCAGCTCCACTCCACGACGGCGCGCAGCGTCTGGTGCCGGGGCGCCGCCGTCCGGTTGCCGCGCGACAGCAGCCGGAACCGGTCGTCCAGCCGGGTCGCGACCTGCTCCACCGGCAGCGACCGCAGCCGCGCCGCCGCCAGCTCGATCGCCAGCGGCAGCCCGTCCAGCGCCCCGCAGATCCGCAGCACCGCGCCCACGTTGCCCGCGTCGACCGCGAAGTCGGGACGGACCGCCGCGGCCCGGTCGGCGAACAGCCGCACCGCCGGGTACCCGGTGACCTCCGCGGCGGGCGTCCCCTCCGGCGGCAGCGCCAGCGGCGGCAGCGGCCACAGCGCCTCCCCGGTGATCGCCAGCGCCTCCCGGCTCGTCGCCAGCACCCGCAGCTCCGGGCACGCGCTCAGCAGCCGGTGCGCCACCGGCGCGACGGTCGCCACCACGTGCTCGCAGTTGTCCAGCACGAGCAGCATCCGCCGCCCGCTCAGCGCCATGACCAGGCGCTCCGCCCCGTCCGCCGGACGCTCCCCGGGACCCGGCATCATCCCGCTCTCGCGCAGCCCGAGCGCGCCGAGCACCGCTTTGGTCACCTCGGTCCGGTCGACGGGCGCCAGGTCGACGAAGCAGACCTCGCCCTCCTCGCGTCCCGCCGCCTCGACCGCCAGCCGCGTCTTGCCCGCGCCGCCCGGCCCGAGCAGCGTCACGAGCCGGCCCTCGGCCAGCATCGCGCCGACCCGCCCGACCTCCTCGTCGCGCCCGACGAAGCTGGTGAACTGCGCCGGCAGGTTCAGCCGGACGTCCCGCTCCGGCTCCGCCGCCGCGGGCCCCTCCAGATCGCCGCGCAGGATCGCCAGGTGCACGTCCGCCAGCTCCGGCGACGGGTCGGCGCCCAGCTCGTCGGCGAGGACGCGGCGGCCGTCCTCGAACACCGCCAGGGCCTCGGCCTGCCGCCCGGCCCCGTAGAGCGCGCGCATCAGCAGCGCCCGCGCCCGCTCCCGCAGCGGCCGCGACTCCAGCAGCTCGCGCAGCCCGGCGATCACCGCGTCGAACTCGCCGAGCGCCAGCCGCGCCTCCGCGTGGTCCTCGGCGACCGCCGCCCGCGCCTCCTCCAGCCGCGCCGCCTGCGCCTCCGCGAACGGCGCCGAGCGCACGTCCGCCAGCGCGGGCCCCCGCCACAGCTCCAGCGCCTCCCGCAGCAGCACCGACGCCCGCGTCCGGTCGCCCGCCCCGAGGGCGCGCCGCCCGTCGCGGGCGAGCGCCTCGAACCGGTGCGCGTCGACCGCCTCCCGGTCGGCCAGCAGCCGGTACCCGGCGGGATGCCCCTCGACCAGCCCGGCGTCGCCGAGCCCCCGCCGCAGCCGCGAGACCTGCGACTGCAGCGCGTTGGCCGCCCCGGCGGGCGGCTCCTCCCCGTACAGGCCGTCGATCAGCCGCTCGCCCGTCACGACGCGCCCGGCGTCCAGCGCCAGCATCGCCAGCAGGGCCCGCACCCGCGGGCCTCCCACCGGCACGGTCTCCGCCCCGCCGCCACGGACCTCGACCGGCCCCAGAATGCCGTACAGCATGGCCCTGATTGTGGCGTATCTCCTCCAGTACCGTGGTCCTCCATGACCGAGATCCAGACCGTCCGGGACTTCCTCTCCGCCCTCGAGGCCCTCGACGTCGACCGGGCCCTCGGCTTCGCCGCCCCGGGCATGGTCTACCAGAACGTCCCCCTCCCGCCCGCGCGCGGCCTGCCCGCCGTCGAGAAGACGCTGCGCGCCATGACCCGCTACGGCACCGGTTTCGAGGCCCGCCTGCACAACATCGCCGCGAACGGCCCCGTCGTCCTCACCGAGCGCACCGACGTCCTGGAAGCGGGCGCGTGGCGCGCCGAGTTCTGGGTCTGCGGCACCTTCGAGGTCCACGACGGCCGCATCACGCTGTGGCGCGACTACTTCGACTGGACGACCTTCCTCGCCGCCTCCGCCAAGGGCCTAGGCGGCCTCCTCCGCACCAAACTCCTGTCCCCCCGCGCCGCGGCCCGCTGACCCCGGCGTTCACCGCGCCGGGCCGCGCGTCGGAGCACCGGGAGATCAGTGGTCGGGGTCGTAGAGGGCCTCGGGGTGCTCCCAGTTGTAGTCGTCGATGACGGCCTTGGCGAGGCGCCCGCGGGCGCCGACGTGGCGGCCCGTCGCGCGCGCCCAGGCGCGGACCTGGTCGATGGTGGCGACGCCGCCCGTCGGTACGTCCGGCGGCGCGATCGGTCCGGACGGCTCCGGCGCGCGGGACGGCTCGGCGTGCGCCGGCGCTTGGGGCCCCGGCTCGGGCTCCGGGGCGGGCGCCGGCGGGGGAGCGAAGACGTCGAACGCGGTGATGAAGTCGTCCGGCCCCGGAGCCACGCCGACTCGCACTGGTGCCGGGTTCGCGGGCGGAACCGGCGGCCGCGCCGGCGCCGGGTCCGTGTCCGGTGCGGGGCCGGGGGTGATGCCGAGGTCGTCGAGGAGGGGCCACAGGCCGGACATCGCGGCTTCGGGGTCGCGGTAGAAGACGCTGCCGCGGACCCGCCAGAAACGCCAGCCCAGCCGTTCGAGGACGGTCTGGCGGCGCAGGTCGTCCTCCCACTGGTCGGGCCCGTGGAACTTGTCGCCGTCGCACTCGATGGCGAGCTTGGCGCCGTCCCCGCCGCGGACGACCAGGTCGATCCGCAGGTTGCCGACGGGGTGCTGCGGGGTGACCAGGTAGTCGCGGGCGAGCAGCATCCGCAGGACGCGGCGCTCGAAGTCGGAGTCGCAGCGCGCTTCGAGGTCGCGGGCGAGGTCGGCGGAGCGCTGCCCGTCCGTCGCGTACCGGATCAGGTGCCCGCGCTGGTCGTCGGGATGCAGCTCGTGCGGCTTCACGCTGTGGAAGACCCACATCTGGTCGCGGGCGCGGCTCGCGGCGACGTTGACCCGCTGCTCGTACTGCCGCGAGGTGAACGGGGCCCGGTTCGAGTCGGCCACGACGCTGATGAAGACGACGTCGCGCTCGTCGCCCTGGAAGCCGTAGGCGTCGCCGCAGCGCAGCCGCCGCCGCTCGTACTCCTCCGGGCCGAGCTTGGCCAGCAGCGCCTGGTCGATGTACTGGGCCTGGCGGCTCGTCCCGAGCAGCGAGATGACGCCCATCGTCCGGCCGTTGTAGGCCGGGTCGGAGCAGCATTGGACGACCTGGTCGACGAGCGCGTCCGCCTCGGCCTCGTTGACGTTGCCGATGGGCAGGTCGCGCCGGACGCCGTCCGGCACGTGCACCGCCCGGACGATCGGCCCCGGCGGCCGGTCGGCGGACTCCTCCCGCAGCGGCTGGATCTCGCCGCCGTAGTAGTGCTGCGACGAGAACTCGATGATGCGCGGCAGGCAGCGGAAATGCTCGCGCAGCCGCACCACGCCCGGGAACAGCCGCGCGGACGCGTCATAGAGGCTGGACTCCATGTCCAGCAGCAGCGCGTTGGGGAAATCGGGCAGATGCGTGCGGATCAGTTCGTCCACCCGGTCGCGGCGGACGCCGACGGCGGACGGGCTGATCTGCTTGTCGTCGCCCACCACCACGACCTTGTGCCCGAGCCCGAGCAGGCCCAGCGCGAACACGTCGCACTGGCTGCTCTCGTCGATGACGACGACGTCGAAACGGGGCGCGACGGCCGGATCGAACGACTCCGCCACCCGGTAGTACGGCATGATCCACACGGGCACCGCGCCCATGGCCTCCGGCATCAGCCGCTGCGCCTCGGCCCGCCACTTGTTCGCGCCCGCGCCGGTGCCCTTGCCGATCTTGCGGAGGGTCTGCAGCCAGCCGACCAGGGCCTGCCGCTGCGTCGCGCCGAGGTTGCGCTTCATCGCCAGCCACGCCGCGCGCCGCGTCAGGTCCAGGGTGTGGCGCCGCTGCTCGTCCTGCGCCTCGTCGAGCCGCCGCTGGACGGAGGCCAGGTCGCCCGCGTCGATGATCGCGCGCAGCCAGGTCTCCGCCTGCCGCCACCGCCACAGCAGGTCCAGCCGCGCCGGGTCACCGCACTCGGCGACGTCGCCGCCGGTCGAGCGGATCAGCGCGGCCCAGCGCGGCGCCACCGCCGCCAGCCGGTCGTGCAGCACGCCCAGCCGCTGCGCCCGCGGGCGCAGCGCCGCCAGCCGGACCGACGACGCGAGCGCCGCCTCCCACACGTGCCGGTCCTGCTGCGCGGCGGCGGTCGCGAGGTCCGTCCACAGCGGGCTCGCGCCAGGACGGCCCCGGCCCTCCGCCAGGAAGCCGGCGAGAGCGTCCATCTCGCCCTGCAGCTGCCGCTGCCGGGCGCGGGCCCGCAGACCGCCGAGGACATCGGCGAGCCGGTGCAGATCGTCCGGGACGGGCCGCGCCGGCACCGTCTCGGCGGACATCACCCGGCACAGCCGCCCGCGCAGATCCGGCCAGCCCGCCGTCTCCCACGTCAGCGCCGCGACGATCTGCCGGACCTTCGCGTCGATCCAGATCTCGACGGCCCCGCCCTGCGGCTCCGGCGCGCCGAGCGTCGCGACCAGCTCGTCGTTCCACAGCCGCGCCGCGCTCTCGCGCCGCCGCCGCAGCTCCACGAACGCGGCGATCCGGTCGACGTCGGCGACCGTCCGCGGCGACTCACCGTCCAGGGTCGCCGCCTTCAGGAACTGGGCGAGCGCCCGCTGCGTGAGCGGCGAGACCCGCTTGCCCTGCGCGAACCGCGCCCGCGCCTGCTCCAGCAGCGACAGCGTCTCCCGGTACGGGCCTGGCGGAACCTCCACCGCCGCCCCCGCGCACGCCGTCCGCAGCCGCGCGCACTCCGCCGCGTCCGTCCCGAGCCGCCGCGCGTGCTCCGCCCACAGCGCATGCCACTGCTGCCCCTGGACGACCTGGTCCCGCAGCCGCAGCAGCCACGGCTCTTGCAGCCCGCCGAGACCGCGCCCGGCGCTCCCGCACCGCTCCGCCAGCTCGCCCAGCTCGGCGTCCCCGGCCGCGTCCACCCGCGCCAGGTCCTCGACGTAGTCCCGGTAGCCGGCGAGGGCCTCGTCGAGCCGCCGCAGCTCGTCCCACCGCGCCCCGAGCTCCGCGCCGGCCGGCAGCCGCTCGGCGGGCGGCAGGTCCGTGGCCGCGGCGGCCGCGTCCCGCTCCCCGATCGCGGCGGCCAGCCCGTACAGCTCGACGAGCTCCGGGCCGCTCAGCGGCGGGACCGCCGACTCGGCCAGCGCGTCCGGGATGCGGCCGAAGCCGTCCTCGTGCTCAGCCAGCCACGCCGCCACGTCCGCCGCCCGGCGCGGCAGCCCGCCGATCTCCAGGGTCTCCTGCTCCCGCTCGAGCGACTCGCGCAGCCGCTTGCGCAACACCAGCACGTCCCGCTCGACCTCGTCGAGCCGCTCCCGCAGCGCCGCCACGGCGCTCTTCTCGCGCTCCACGTTCACGCTGTCGGCCGCCGCCGTGATCGCCTGCACCGACCCCTGCAGCTCCGTCAGATGCGCCGACGAGGAGCCCAGCACCGCCAGCGACAGGTCCCGCAGCTCCTTCGGGATCTTCTCCCGCAGGACGGCCAATGCCTGGTCCTTGTGCGCGGTGACCAGCACTCGCTTCCCGTGCGCGACCAGGTGCGATACCAGGTTCGCGATGGTGTGGCTCTTGCCGGTGCCGGGCGGGCCCTGCACCGTCACCCCGCTGTGCCGCGCCAGCTTCCGCGCGATCTGCTCCTGCTCGTCGTTGGCGGCCAGCGGCAGCAGCAGCCGCTCGGCGACCGGCGCCCAGTCGTCCGCCCCGGCCGCCAGGACGTCCCGCGCCGCGTCCTCCCCGGCCGCCAGCGCCACCATCGGCGCCGGCAACCGGTCGCCTTCCTCGACCGCCTTCTTGAGCCGCTCGAAGAACCGCAGGAACATCACCCGGCGCTTGCGGACCACCAGCCGCCACGTCTCGCCGACCACCGGCGCGTCCCCGACCTCCGGCAGCCCGTCCCCGGCCGCGAGCCGCCCGTCCAGCCCCAGCGGCGTCACCACCCGCCGGTAGAACGGGCGCGCCTCCTCCGGCGCCCACGGGTCCGGCGCCGTGCCCCGCAGCTCCTCCAGCCGGTCCAGCCCGGCGACGCCGAGGCCCTGCAGGAAGTCCGTCTCCAGCACCGGCGCCCCGTCCGGGACGATCGCGATCTCGCCGGACTCCTGCTCGAACACGATCCGCATCCGTGTCACCAGCAGCGGATGGCAGATCCGGTGCCCGCCGTGGTTCCAGCCGAGGACGCCGTGCCCCCACACCAGCTCGTGCGTCGCCTCGTCGGCGCGCATCCGCTGCCGCAGCCGGAACAGCGTCTCGTACAGCTCCCGCGCCGCCACGGCGACCCGGGCCGTCTCCGCCCACGGGTCCCACACGTCCGCGCGCCACCGCTCGAAGACCGCCCGCTCCTTCTCGTCCGCGTCCTCGGGCAGCTCGGGCGGCTCTGAGGGATCGTCCCGCGCCACGTCCTGGAGCACGTCGGCGATCGCCGGCGGACACGCGGGCGGCCGCGGCTTCGGCGTCTTCCCGACGCGCAGCCACGCGTCCCCGGCCGCCTCCCCGACCCGCACGGACGCATACAGCGGCAGCACCTCCGGCGACGCGACCGCGTCATAGTCGCCGAGATGCCGGACGGGCTTGGCGTACACCTCCTGCGCCAGCGCGCCGAGGTAGTCGTACAGGTGCCCGATCCGCGTCCGCGCCGTCGCGTCCCCGGTCACCTCGTGCCCCCGTGCGTCGCCGATGGCGCCCCTGCGGTCGGTCAAGCCCTGACTCCTACCCTAAAAGTCCCCTTGTGCCAGGTGGGACGCCCGACCCACCCCCCAGGTTGCCCGCCCCGCCGTCCCGGCCTTACGGCCAACACCTAGGACGGCGGCCCCATGAGCCGCCGACAAGGACAAGGAAATGATCGACGTTCCAGCCGGAGCCCTTGCGGTTCGTTCTCTCACCCGGTTCACGTCTTCGTGTTCAAGTCGACGCCCGGCGGCGCCACATAAACGGGGGACTCCATCCTTGCCATGAGAGTCGCGCCGTTCTTTCCCAGGATCAGTTCGAGCGTGAGCCTGGCGTGGTCCGCGGTATGTTCGGCCCAGCATTCCGGATCCTGCTTCATGGCGGCGTCCTTGCCGACCCTCACCACCTTCCATCCTGCCGCAGGAAGTGCCTTGACCGTGCGTTCATAGCCCGATTTCAAGTCTTCTGCCGGGAGCCCGTAGGCCGACCATACGCCGTTCAGGGAGTATCCGTTCTTTGTGTCTCCGACGTCGGTGTTGATCAGCGCCGCAGGCGGCTTGGTCTTCGCCTTCGGCAGGCTCGCCATCTCGCTGACTTCGGTCAAATGCTTTTCGATCTGTGCTCTGATCGTGTCCGGGTCCGCCACTTTCGGCTTCGGCTGGGCATGATTCACGGAGTTGCCACATCCCTCGGTCATTCCGATCAGGACAACGAACAGTGCGGCCACCGCCAGGAGATTTCGTGGCGGACGAAGCCTTCGATGGGTTGTCATCTACTCTCCGGTCATATTGCCGGTCAGCACCTTCGCCTGGTTGTTCAGGCTTGTGGAGAAGGGGTTCCAGTAACTGCTGTGTGCATGCCCGAGATCCCACCCCTCCGGGTCCGTCCCGTAGTCCAGAGTTCGGCCGCCGAACATGGCGCTGCCCGGGATGGAGGCAAGCCCTCCGATCCGTCCAGGTAGTTCGGTGTGCATGCCCAGCGGCGGAACCGGATCCCTGGGCGCTCGCTCCGTGTACACGTGCTGAGACCCGATGCCCAGGTCCGAGGCCCGGGCCGCCTCCACGCCTGGACTTCCCGCGAAAATGATGTCGTTCGTCTGAAGATGGCCATGAGTTGCCGCCGACCCGATGACCGTCGTGCCGTAACTGTGGCCGATCATGGTCATGTGGGTCGGATCGCCCTGGTGAGAAGTATGCAGGCCGTCGGCGAACCGATTCAGCGCGGGCGCTCCGTTGTCCGCATAACTACGGAAAGGTGCTTCCAAAGGAATGCTCTGTGGCGCGTCGTAGCCGAGCCAGGTGATCGTGGACACGGACCCCGCGTGGGTCATCCCGTTCGAGGTCAGCCACAGATTATCGCTGCGGTTCAGATCCTTGCGGATCTCGGCCAGTTTCGCATAGGTCCCTGGGACGTAGACGCCGGTATGGGTGGCGGTGTCGGGATTTCCTCGCGCGAGAATCGCGTGACCGTTTCCGCGGGTGTCGAATCCGAGGAGGTAGCCGTCCGGAAGGTTCTTGAGGCCGGCCGTGTCGAGATTCGACTGCAGGGCGTCCATGCCCTTGAGCTGCCCGGTGAGCTCGTCCTGCTGTTTCTTCCACTCGTCATAGGCGGGGTTCGGTGCAGCGTGCCCGTTGATGGTGGTGATTTTCGGTGGGGCCGAGGGCATCGCGTCGAGGCGTTGCTGGACGTCGGCTCGGGTCTCGCGGAGGACCAGGCGGTTCGCCTGGTCGCGGACCTCGGCGGGCAGGCCGTCCAAGGCGCCGATCTTGTCGGGGTGCGTGGTGATGTACTCCTGCCGCTGCTCGGGGGTGAGTCCGCGCCACCAGGCCGCCGTCTTCTTCGGGTCCTTGCCGTCCGGGATCTGCAGCCCGAGCCCCGCGTCGGCGAGGCGGGTCGTCAGCCTCCCGTCTCCACGGGCGTCCGCCCACGTCTTCGTGGTCACCTGGATGTCGGCCGTGGCGGCGAGTTTGGAGAGGGCGTCGGCGTACTTCTCGTCGATCGCCGTCGCCTGCGTGACCGCGCGGCGGATCCGGTCGGCTATGGCCTGCGCCTGCGCTCTGTTGTCGCCCGCTGGCGCACCGAAAGGCGCGGCGCCGGAACCCGTGGCGGTGCCGCCGTTCAGCATCGGGGGAGAGGCCGGATAGCCGACCCGGCCGTCAGGGCTCACGGTGAAGCCGAGCCGGGCCGCGTCCGTAAGCGCCTGCTGGAGGGACTTCTGCTGGGCGCCGAGTTCCGTGTGCATCGACGCCAGCAACGTCCGGACGTCGCCGGACTCGGTCATCCCGTACTCGAAGTTCTGGCTCAGCCGGGACAGGCGCTGGAACGCAGCCTCCGCGTCCTTGCCCTGCCAGGTGCCGTGGAGCGGAGCCATGACCTGGCGGTCCGTGGTGTGCTGGCCGGCCTCCATGTCGCCCATGAGGCCGCCCCAGCCGTCGGCCGCCGTCTTCACCGGCGCCAGATCGAGTTTCCGGAGTTGCTCCATCGACACCATGTCAGTCGCCCGTCCTGAAATTGATCAGGTCGTTGAAGTTCTTGTTCATCCCGGTCACGAGGCCCTGCTCCGTCGCCTGGTCCTTGCCGGCGTTGGCGCGAAAGGTGGCGGCGATCGACCAGCACTCGCCGCGCAGCGCTCCCAGCCGGTGGTCCCACGAGTCGAAGACCTTGCCGAGCGCACCCGCGAAGGCGAAGCCGTCCGCGCCCGCCTTGACGCCCTGGTGCGCGTCTTCCAGCTTCTTCAGCGCCTTCTGGACGTGGTCGCCGAGGTCGTCCGCCGACTTCCCGGTCTCCCGCAGATGCGCAGGGTTGAACTGCCGAGTCTCGGTCACTGGATTCTTCCTTGTCAGCGTCCTACGAATGAGGAGTACGGTCGAGCCCGCGCCTACGGCTCACCAAGAGAACCCCGGCGACCAGACCACCGACCACCAGCACGACCGCGGCCCCTCCGGCGATGATGGTGGATGTCCCGATTCCACTTGGCTGATTGGCCTTCGGTTTCGCGGCCGTCGGCGGACTTGAAGGTGCGCGGTAGGTCGACGCTTTCCACTTGTCGAAGGCGTCGTAGACGGGATTGGGCGCGTTGGCCGGTACGGGGTAGTTGACGGGATCCATCGCGCCGCGGACGAGTATCACTCCGTATCCGGTTTTCGGGCTCCATTTCTTGTCGCCTATTCGCATCGCTGTGGCGATGAGCCGCTGGACGACGGTCCGCCCCGGCATGGACGGATTGCGTGCCCGTATCAGTGCTATTGCGGCGGAAGTCAACGCCGCCGCGCCGCTGGTGCCACGGCTGTCCGGGTAGTAAGTGCCGTCCTTGCCCACTGCTCCCATCTGCGCCCCGGGGGCGGCCAGTGTGACGTAGCCGTGCGGAACTGAGCCCGACCAGGCTTTTGATTCCTTGGTCACAGCTCCGATGGTGAGCACCCCGGGGCATCTGGCGGGAATTTCCGGTGCGTTACTGGTCGGCCCCGCGTTGCCGGCGGCCGCGACGAGGACGACATTGTGCTGAATCGCATAGGCGATCGCGTCCTGCAATTCTTGCGGACACTGAAACGCCTGCTGGCCGATCGACATATTGACGACTTTGACCCCGTGGTCGACGGCATACTTGATGCCCTGCGAAATTGCGCTGGTCCAATCACCCTCGCTGTGGTCCACGAGCCGGACGGGCAATATCTTCGCCTCTGGAGCCAGGCCGGTGAACCCAGTGGTGCCGCCGCCGCGCCCGGCGATGAGCGCGGCCATTGCGGTGCCGTGGCCCTGTCCGTCGAAGTCGACCCGGCCATCGGTGCGCCCGCCGGCCGTGTCCAGACCTGGGAGGACGGCGCCGGACAGCTCGGGAAGTTTCGCGTTCACCCCGGTGTCTATCAGCGCGACGGTCGTCCCTGTGCCTTTGCTGAGCGGCCAGACCTTGTCTTGAACCGACCAAGCGCGAAACCACCACTCGTCTGATCGTGGCGTCGGGGCCGCGAGCGCAGAGGGGGCCGCAGCCCCGTACGCCACCGCGATAGCCGCTCCCATGACGCAGACACGGTGCCTCAGTTTTCGGACGCTCAATCCGTCCACTCCATTCGCGGTGGAGCCGGAGAGGGAGGGGTGTTATCGGTGTGTGCCTCGAGCTCGGCCAAACGAGCAAGTACTTTGCGTAGTAGTGCTGCCTCGTCGGTCTTCTCAGTTCGGGTGGGGTGCTCGGTCTCGACGGGCTTCGGCGGAGCATCGCCGATGACGCCGGGAACGGCTTCGACGTCTCCGTCCCAAATACTCGGATCGTCCGACAACCAGGCGCCGCGCTCACGTTCTTTGTCGTTCCGGCCGCCGTGACCGCTAGTCCCTGGAACCCCCGCACTCGGTGCGCCAGGACGCCCGGCGAGCGGGCTTCTCCCGCTGCCGGCGGCGCCTTGACCGTACGAACCGCCGATGGCACCGGGACCGGGAACGAGACCGCCTCCAGCGCCGAGGGGCCCGCTGCCGGCGCCGGGAAGGCCGGCCCCGATGCCGCCACCAGGTAGTCCGGGGCCTGCCGAGCCACTTGGCCGGATGCCACCGCCGATGGCGCCACCCCCGATGCCGGGGCCGCCGGTCCCGCCGGGCATCAGACCGCTCCCGGCCGTTCCGGTGGGGCCGAGACCAGAGAGCTCGGTCCCCCCGCCATCGCCCGGCGGAAGCGGTTCCCCGTCGATGTGATCGCCGTTGTTGCCGGCTTGGCCGACGGCGTGGCCGGGCCGGTCTCCGAAGAGAGGGGCAGTGTGACTCCGCGGTGCATGACTGTTGGACGGATTCGAGTGACCACCGGTCACTCCTTCCGGCGTGCCCGAGCCTGGCCCGGTTCCGCCGCCGGGGGCGCCCGCGTTTCCACCACCGGCGCCCCCCGGTCCGGCGCCGCCCCAGGAGCCGGTCGCCGGCGCACCGAACTCGTTCCGCTTCGTCGTGACCGAGGGGAGCCCCGTGGAAATGTCGGCAGGGATGGCGCTCCAGGTTTCGGATGCGCGCTCATTCGCACCTTGCATCCATTGCCGGGCCTCTTCGACCGTCTTCGGCGTGGGCATGCTGGATTTGTACCAGGCGAGGTAGCTGGCACCGTGTGTCGTGACCGCGGTGCCGATCTGCTGGGAACGGGAAGAGATCTCGAAGGCCGCGCTGAAGAGCTCCCGCAATTTTGCTTGGGCGGCGTTCGACGCCGGGCCCTTCCATGCTTCGCTCAGCTCACGGGCGAATCCGCGGAGCTCGGTCGTCGCCTTGTCATAGCTGTTCGCCAGCTCGAGATACGCCTGGCCGGAAGCGGTCACCGTCCCCGGATCGACGTTCCGAAGATATGCCGTGATCTGTTCCTTGGACGTGTAGGCGTTCGGAGAGCCCGACGGGGGCGAGGCACGGAGAGGGGAGTCCTTGTAGGTGGTCATCGTCCTAGTCCCCTGCCAGTGGCCATGTCGGTCCGGAACCTGAAACAGGCCATGTCGGTCCCGCGTCCGATGTCTTCGGTGTTGACGTCTTCTTGGTCGGGGGCATCGGATCCCCGCCGAGCAGCCGGTTGAGCTTCCGGATCTTTGCCTCGATCGCGGCTTCGTGCTCGTCGTAGACGTGTGCCGTTGCGTAGAGCTTCTTCACGACGGCCTGCATGGCGTAGATGAACCGCATGTGGTGGTCGGTGATCGCGGCGTGCGCCGTGGACGCCGTCGAGGCGAGCTGGGAGGCGGCGTCCCACTGGCCGTAGGCGGTGGGCGCGGCGGAGCCGGCGGCCTGCAGGTGGGCGGTGGCCGTCGAGATCACTTCCTCGAGTTGCTTCTCGAGCCTGCGCGCCAGGGTCTTCAAGTCGCCGACGACGAGGTCGGGGCCCTTGCTGTCGAGTCCGGGCCAGGCGCGCGTGTTCGGCGGCAGGCCTGGGGGCGTCGGCGGCACGAGTACCTCCGTGTGGGGAGCGAGGAACCATGAGGCGCGGGGACTTGAACAGCGATCTTTCCGAAGCGCAACGCGGCTGTCAAAGGCACTGTCGAGGGATACCGGCATTTCGGGCTGCCGTTGTGGCGCCGGGTTGCGCCTGCTCGGGAGTGGATACTTCGGGGGCGGTGTGAGTTGCCTGGTGAGGGGTAGTCGTTAGGTATTGAACTACGTGCGGACGGTGTGGGACGCTTCGCTGACCGGGATCTCGTCGGTGAGGAGTCGGACGTGACCGCAGCGGTCGAGGGCGTCGAGGCGTGGCATGGGCTTTACGAGGCGCTCGCCGAGGAGCACGACTATGAGATCGGCGAGATCGACGGGCGCCTTCCGGACGGTCTGGTCGGGACGCTCTATCGGAACGGTCCAGGGCGCTGGCAGGTCGGCGAGACCCTGCTCGACCACATTTTCGACGGTGACGGAATGCTGTCGCTGTTCGCGTTCCCGGGTGACGGGCGGATCCATTACCGGAATCGGTACGTAAGAACGAGGCATTACCGTTTCGGGCAGCGGAAAGGGCGGGTCGGGCTGCGCGGGCTCGGGACGCAGCGGCCGGGCGGGGTGGCGGGCAACATGCTGCGGCCGCCGGCGAACGTCGCCAACACTGGGGTGATCCTGCACGGCGGGCAGTTGCTGGCGCTGTGGGAAGGGGGCCGTCCGTACCGGCTGGATCCCGACAGCCTCGAGACCATCGGCGAGCATTCGTTCGATGGACGGCTGAAGCTGATGTCCGCCTTCTCGGCGCATCCGTCGCGCTGTCCGGAGACCGGCGAGCTGTTCAACTTCGGAATGGACTTCACGCGGCTGCGGAGCCTGCGCTGCTACCGGGTCGACCCGGGCGGGAAGCTGCAGCACATGCCGCGGATATCGCTGCCGTACAGTCCGTGGAACCATGACTTCGCGCTCACTCGGCGCCATCTGGTGTTCGTCATCAACCCGGTCATTCCGAAGGTGGCGCCGATCCTGCTGGGAACCGGGTCCATTGCGGACGCCCTAACGTATGAGCCGCATCGTCCGACGTGTTTTGCGATCGTTCCGCGGGACGGCGGTAAAGGGCGGATTATCGAGCATGAGGCTCTGCTCGGGTTTCATTTCGTCAATGCCTTCGAAGACGGCGACGACATCGTTGTGGAATTCGTGCGATTCGCCGACTGGGACCAGGTGGCCACCAGGTTCCGCGACTTCCGGACCAGCGACTTCCCCTGGGGTGACGCGCTGATGCGCTACCGCGTCACCCCGTCCGGAAGGATCGAGGAGCAGGAAGTGTGCGCGGGGCCGATGGAACTGCCGCACGCCGACGTCCGGCAGGCCGGGCGCCCGCACCGTTACACCTATTTCGCCGGCCGGACGAAGACCAGTACGGGCGTTCACGCGTACGACCACGTCACCGGCCGCCGGACGACCCACGAACTGCCGCCCGGGCATGGGTTCGGCGAGCCGGTGTTCGTGCCCCGTGCGCCCGACGCGGACGAAGGGGACGGCTGGTTGCTGACCCTCGCCTACGACCCGGACGAGCACCGCTCGCGCCTGCTGATCCTGGATGCCCGGGACGTCGAGGCCGAGCCGCTCGCCGTCGCCCACCTGCGCCACCACATCCCGATGGGCTTCCACGGCTCGTTCACCGACCGGGTGGCCGCCACGTCCTGACCGTGGGAGGAGGGCCGCGTCATTCGAGAGCGAGGTCCAATTCTGCGGCGGCCTCTTTGAATGCGGCGGCCACCGCGTCGGAGAAACTGTTCTCGTATGCAGTCCTGTTCGTCGGGAAGGGAACGGCCTCCGCATAGATGCCATCGAGGACGAGATGCGCCCGGCGGACCGTCGAGCCCTTTCCGTGCTCCTCGTAGGCGCGCTTCCAAATGGGGCGGGGCTCTTCCGTGACGAGCCGGTCGACGAGTCCGATGAGGCGGCGTGTCAGGGCGCCGGAGACGTCGCCGACGACGACCTCCTGATCTTCCGCGTCCGGCTCCGGCCCCGTCCATCGCACCGGCCGCTGGAGCATCCGGTAGACGGCGTCCTCCAGCATCGTGCGCAGGCTCGCGGCGGGACGCAGATCCTGGTACTCGTCGGTATGCCCCTCGGCGAGGCGCCTGGTCAGCGCCTTCACACTCGCCCAGTGCCGTTTCGGCACGCGGGGGTCGTGGGCGAGGCCGAGCGTGGCGCGCCACTGGCCGTGAAAGCCGCGGGCGGCCTCCGCCACCGCTTCGGTCAGGTCCGCGGTCCGGTAGACGGGCCGGGACGGGCCCGTCTCGACCGGGACGGGGTCCGCCGTCAGTGCATCGAGCAGGGCGTTGAGCTCCCGCATCGTGCGGGCGGCCGCCTTCGGTCGCGGATCGGCACGGTCCGGGGCGAGGGCCCTTTCGATGCCGCCCACGAAATGCCGTGCCTCGTCCAGCCGGCGCCGCAGGACCCTTTCGGCGATCCCGAGTTCTTCGCGGATCTCGTTCAACACGTTCTCGGCGGAGGCCAGCACATGCCTCTTCCGGTCGGCGACCGTGTGCAGGTTGTCCCCGGTGACGAGGTCGAAGTGGGTGAAGAGGAAATGGAGTTTCTCGCCGTTGCCGGTAGCGGCGGCCGTGCGCATCACGGCGACGGGGGCGGCCTGCATGGGCTGCTGGGCGTTGTCGACCAGGACGATCGCGTCGACCTCGTCCAGCCGCCTGCGCAGCCGGGTCGAGACCGCGGCGACCGATCCGGGGATGTGCCCGAGGCCCTCGCCGTCGATGAGGACGAGCCGTGCCTCGCGTTCCGCCCACAGCGGCCGGAACGGTCCGCGGACCCGGATCCCGTCGACGAGCGGCGTCAGCAGCCGCCCGAAGAGGGCGGCCCGATTGCTGGAGAACCGGGTGACGACCCGCAGGAACTCGGCGCGGTCGCCTGAGTCCCAGGTCCACGACACCGGCCAGCCGTCGCCGTCCCGGTGCAGGTCGCCCGCTTCGAGCAGGTCGAAGCGCGCGGCGATCTCCGCCAGCAGCGTCTCGACGATCCGCTCGCAGACGGCGGAGCGGCGGACGCGGTTCTCGAGTTCGTCCTCGACGATCTCCTCGTCGGTGCGGTCGTCGTCGCCGGGCGCACGGCGGACGGAAAGGCCGGCGAGCTCTCCCGCGACGACGGCCCGGACGGCCTGGACCGCGGACCGGACGAGTTCCGTCGTCGCGGGATCGGCCGCCCGCACGCCCGGCGCCTCGTCGCCGTCCGCCTCGTCCTCGAACTCGTCGACGTCGTCGTCCGGGCCGGCGGGCCCGGGCGGAGCCGCGCGGCCCAGCACGTGGCTGAACCTGAAGCGCTGGCTGACGTGGTCGAGGAGCTTGTCCTGGACGACGTCCGGGGGCCGCCTTTCGAACACCGCCTTCGCTGTCTCCCACACGTTGTCGCGCAGGTGCCCGGCGATCTCGTCGCGTCCGGCGAAGGTGACCGCGGCGTGGTAGCGGCCGCCGCCGGACATGATGATCTCGGTGTCGGCGACGGTGGTCTTCGCCGCGGACGTGGACGGGAACCGCTCGGTCGCCGGGTCGGTGCCGAGCAGCTGCCGGACGGCGGTGGTCTTGCCCGCACCGGTGGTGCCGAGCAGCAGGACCCGCCGGTACCCCTCCGCGGTGGACGGGAGCGGCAGCAGTTCGTCGCGCAGCGCGGCGGAGTCGCGGCGCCCGCCGACCGCGCGGGACCGCCCGGCGCCCGACGCGGCCCGCCACTGCTCCTCGACCTCTCCGGCGAGGACGGGCTGCATCCGCCAGATCCCAAGCGCGCGCGGTGCGGGCACCGGATCGGGAAGGAGCACCGTGTCCGCGAGGCGCCAGTGGACGAACCGCCTGCCGGCCCAGGGCCCGCAGGTGCAGGACCGTCCGTCGCACACGTCCACGAGCCGCGCCACGGCGACGATCTCGTTCCGGCCCGTGCAGGCCGCTATGACCTCCTCCTGCGGGAGGCCCGTCAACTCGGCGGTCCGCCGTAGCAGGACCTCGTCGGTCGACTCGCCGGCGCAGATGGCGAGCAGGCCGCGCCGTTCGGTGGAGTAGGAGCGGTCGTAGACGTCCTGATGGCCGTGGGCGATCGCCCACGCCGCGGGCTGCGGCACGGTCAGTGCCCAAGAGATCTCAGACAAGGGGTTCTTCCTCGAAGGACGGTCAGCGGTTGCCGAGGGGGACGGTGACGCCGCCGGAGAACACGGAGTCGTGCAGGTCCAGGGCCTTGAGGCGGATGCCGCGCGGGACGTCGAAGATGAGGATCCCGTCGACGGAGTTGCCCGGGTTGATCTGCTCGAGGAACGACTTCGACTCGTCGCCCATCATCACGGTGGCGCCGCCGTCGGTGTCGAACTTGCGTCCCTTGGTGTCGTAGAGGGTCTGGTTCCCGGCGGTGAAGGTGCGGGCCTTGTCGCCGATGTTCTCGACGGTCACGTAGATGAGGACGTACTGGCCCTGTGCGGTGTTGCCGAAATACTCGTCCCCGACCCGCTTCACGCCCTTCTTCACCTTGGTGACGGTGAAGGCGAACTTTCCGTCGCGGTACTCCCGGCCGATTCCGTTCACGACGACCGTCTTCGATGGTGTCGCCTTGGCGGTCCTGCTCGGAGTGCTCTTCGGGCTGGACGCCTTACGCGCGGACGTTGCGTGGGACGTGCTCGGTGTCGCCGATGGGCTGTCCGCTGTCGCGCCCACGATCACGCCGCAAGCGCCCATGAGGAAGAGCGTTGCGACGGTACCGATGACCGCGTACAGGCAGCCCTTGCCCTTCTGCTTAGGCGGCGGATATCCGGGCGGTGGAACGGGGCCGTTGTAGCGGGGAAAGTGGCCGGGCGGCGGCGGGACCACACCCGGCGGGGGCAAGACGGCGCCGGGCGGGGGCTGGGGCACCGACGGCGGGACGGGGCGCGGGGCGTGGGGCTGGTCGGGGGCCATGTCGGGCTCCATGGATCGGTCAGGCCGCGAGGCCGGATGAGTCGGGGGAGTGGTGCCAGTCCCGCAGGAACGCCTCGACGAGGCTTCCGGCGCGGGCGGTGGAGTCGAAGACCTCGATGGCGCGGCGCCGGGCGATCGACGCGAGCGAGTCGGCGGCCTCGTTGAGCGGGTGACCGGAATGCCCCTTGACGTGCTCGACGCGCAGCCCGGGCATCCGCGCCACCCGGCCGGCGAGCCGGACGAGCGAGGGGACGGCGCCGTAGCGGCGGGGCCGCAGGTCGTAGCCGTTCGGCATGCGGCCGGTGTCGCCGCGCCGCCAGGCCCGCAGGTACCGCAGCGCCGGGAGGCTGTCGAGCAGCAGCACCAGACCGGCGTCGGCGCCGTCGCCGTCCAGCCGGTCGAGCAGCAGCCCGACCGCGCGCAGTTCGCTGACCAGGACCCTCGCGGGGCCGGTCGGGTCCTGCGGGCCGAACGTCCAGCCGTGCATGCCCCACCGGCCGTCGTCGACGACGTAGCCGAGCCCGCAGGTGCCGCGCCGCCAGCCGGCGTCGGTCGCGGCGACGAGGACGCCTGAGCGCCCGGCCGGGCCGGGCACCCGCCCCTGTGCCGGCGTCCTGCCGCCGCGCCGTCCGGCGGGGCGCGGGACCTGCGGGCAGCCCTCCGGATGGGTCCCGCGGTCGACGTAGTGCTCGGCCTCGGTGGCGAGCATTTCGGCGATTCCGGCGTCACCGTGCCGGACGGCGGCGAAGCACAGCCACAGCAGCCGTCGTGCGACGCCACAGCACGCGCATCCCGCGGCGCGGGTCGCGCATGCGCGCAGCCGCTGGGTGCGGGCGGCGACGGCCGGCGGGGCGATCGCCTGCGCGCCATCGAACTCGGTGAGCGGCATCGTCGGGGCGTACATGATCGGTCAACTCCGCTCTTCGGGGGCGGTGACGTACACAGCAAACCACACGAGAGACTGTGAATGCAATCAACCAATTTCATACGGGTCGCTGTGGGCTGGTCTGGGCATCACGAGGTGGCTAGTGTGAATGTGATCAACCGCTGAAACGCGGCCGGAACCGGGGCGCTAGGCTGAGGCCGCCGGAACCGGCCCTGGGCTCGGCTGATGGGAGTGCCCGTGACGAACGACGCGACGGTGACCGCGGCGGACATCGCCCGCCTGGCGGGCGTCGGGCGGGCGGCCGTGAGCAACTGGCGGCGCCGCCACGACGACTTCCCGCGGCCGGTCGGCGGGACCGCGGTCAGCCCCGCGTTCTCCCTCGCCGAGGTGGAGGGCTGGCTGCTCGGGCAGGGCAAGCTGACCGGGTCGCCGGTGCGCGAGCGCGTGTGGCAGACGCTCCGCCAAACCGTCGCCGGGGACGCCGACCTCGCGGGCGTCCTGGCGTTTGCGGGCGCCTTCCTGCTCTACCTGAACGGCGACCCGGCCGGATGGCGCGGCCTTTCCAGCAGGCCGGACAAGGACGTCGCCGTCGGCCTGCCGGGGGCGCTCCGCGATGCGGCCGCGCTCGTCCCCGGCCTGGCGGACGCCGCCGCGCTACCGCGCCGGCTGTCAGGCGAGCAGGTCGCGGTCGTCCGGACGCTCGCCGAGCTCGCGGACGAGCTGGGCGCCGCCGAGACGTTCGAGTTCCTGCGCACCCGCTACCTGGAGCACCACAGCCGCCGCGTCTACCTGACGCCGGAGCCGGTCGTCCGGCTGATGCTGGACCTCGGCCGCAGTGCCCATCGGCCCGACGACGCGGGAGCGGAAGCGGACGCCACCGTGTTCGACCCCGCATGCGGGACGGGGGCGTTTCTGACCATGGCGCACGAGACGTCCGGGGACGGCACCGGCCTGCTGCTCGGCGAGGAGATCGACGACACGACGGCGCGCATGACCGCGATCCGCTTGGCGTTGCTCGGCGCGCGCGCGGAGGTATGTCCCGGTGACTCGCTTCGCGCGGACGCGTTCACCGGCCGGACGGCCGACCTCGTCGTCTCGAACCCGCCCTTCAACGACCGAAGCTGGGGCTACGAGGAGCTGACCGGGGACCCGCGCTGGGAGTACGGGCTGCCACCGCGCATGGAGTCGGAACTCGCATGGCTCCAGCACGGCCTCGCGCACGCGCGTCCCGGCGGAAGCGTCGTCATGCTGATGCCTCCGGCCGTGGCCAACCGCCGTTCCGGCCGACGCATACGCTCCGAGCTGCTCCGTAGGGGCACGCTAAGGGCGGTCATAGGGCTGCCCGCAGGCGCCGTCCCGAACATGGCGGTCGCGCTGACGGTGTGGATCCTGAGGAGGCCCGCCCCAGGAGACCACCCCGCCGACGACGTCCTCATGGTCGACACCTCAGCGGAGCCCGACGCCTTCCAGGACGTGGCTCTGGAGGCATGGCGCCGCTACCTCCGTAAGCCCGAGGCCGCGGACGACGGCACCGGCCGCAGCGTCGTCGTCCGCATCATCGATCTGCTCGACGACGAGGTGGATCTGACACCCGCGCGCTATCTGCCGCAGGGCGGCGCGACGGAATCCGTAGGCGCGTTCACCGCGGAATGGGAACGCCTAGAGCAGAAGATGGCCGAGCTACCGGGCGTGGTGTCGGGGCTGTCCGCCCTCACCGAGGCCCAGGCGCGCGACGAAGCGGCCATGACGACGATCGGTGAACTCGCCAAGGGCGGAGTCCTGGAGATCCTGCGCTCCGGCGTCAAGGTGAAGCCGGAGGAGGGCCCGGACCCGGCCCTGACCCTGGACGACGTCATCGAAGGCCGCGGCGCCACCGGTTCGGCCGCGCCCGGCCCCGACGACGTCCGCATCGCCGCCGGAGACGTCGTCGTCCCGATGGCCGCCCGCCACCCGGTGGCGCGCGTCGTCCGCGACGGCGGCGCGGTGCTCGGCCCCGGCCTGGCGCTGGTCCGCGTCGACCCCGCCCGCGCCGACCCCGACTTCGTCGCCGGCTGGCTGCGGCTCGGCGCGCGCGACGCCCGGCTGCGCAGCTCGACCTCGACCGCCCGCTTCGACGTCCGCCGCGCCCGGCTGCCGCGCCTCACCCGCGGCGAACAGGAGGAGCTCGGCGCCGCGTTCCGACGCCTGGCCGACCTGGAGGCGGGCCTGCGGGAGCTTCAGGAGCTGGGCGGGACGGTCGTGCGGCTCGGCCTGGAGGGGCTCGGCGCCGGTACGCTGCGTCCGGAAGGCTGATTCCGGACGCGCGGGATGCGTCGGGAAGGCCGACCCCGGCAGAAGAGGTGGGCGTTGCAGCGGGGCGATCTCCTCGGGGAGCGCGGACGCTATGAGCTCGATCAGCCGATCGGGCGCGGCGGCATGGGCGAGGTGTGGCGCGCCTACGACCGGGTCCTCGACCGCCGCCTCGCCGTCAAGTTCACGCGTGTGGGGGACGAGTCGCTCGTCGGGCGGTTCGAGCAGGAAGCGCGTAGCACGGCCTGGTTCGAGCATCCAGGTGTCCCGACGGTCTACGACTTCGGCAGCCACGATGGTTCGTTCTACTTGGTGATGCAGTACGTCGAGGGCATGACGGTCGACCATCTCCTCGATGCCTACGAGAGGCTGCCGGTGTCGTGGGCCGCGCTCATCGCGGCGCAGGTGTGCGCAGTGCTGAGCGTCGCGCATCAGCGTCCGCTGGTGCACCGTGACCTGAAGCCGAGCAACCTGATGCTGTGCCGGGACGGCTCGGTGAAAGTTCTCGATTTCGGCGCTGCCGTTGGGCTCGGCCCAGGGGATGTACGGCGGACCACGACCGGCCTAGGCGCGCCCTACACGCCCGGCTACACCGCTGTGGAGCAGGTGTATGGGAGTCCCGGTCCGCAAAGCGATCTGTACTCCGTCGGCTGCGTCCTGTACGAGATGCTCACCGGACGCCAGGTGTTCCCTGGGGCGACGCCGTATGAGGTGATGCGCCGCCATGAGGACGAGACACCCACGCCACCCCGCCGGCTAAGCACGGACGTTCCGCCTGGTCTCGACGCGCTCGTCCTGCAGCTTCTCGCGAAGCAACCGGCCGACCGCCCGGGCGACGCCGAGGAGGTCTACCACCGCCTCATGGAGTTCGTCGCGGCGCTGGAACCGTTGCCGGGAGCCGTGGACGCGACTGCACCATCACGCCTGTACTCCAACGCCGTCACCCGCATCCAACTGACGGGCAGTGCACCGGCGCCACGTACGGAAGAGCCCGCTGAGCTGCCCACGCCGGACGACGTCGCCCGGATACGCGAGGAGGCGGCCGAGCTCGCCGCCGCCGGACGGTACACGCAGGCCGCCGAACTGCTCTCCGAGACCGCGGAGCCCGCCCGCATAGCGCTCGGCGACGACGACCCCGAGTTCGCGGGGCTGCGCCTGGACCTCGCCGACGTGCTCTTCAACGGAGGCGACTACCGGCGGGCCGTCCACGCCTATCGCGCCGCCGCCGTGGCCCTGGCGGAATGGAGCGGCCCCGACGACCGCGACGTCCTGCACTGCCGCGAACGCGAGGCGATCTGCCAGGCGCAACTGGGCGCCACCGACACCGCCCTCGGGCACATGCGCGAACTGCTCGACGAGGTCGCCCACGAAGGCCCCTATAACGCGTCCGCGTTCCGGCTAAGGGAGAGCATCGCGCGCCTGAACCTCGCCGCAGGCCGCACCGACGAGGCCCGCGAACAGCTCTCCTCCTTGGTGGACGACCTACAGGGCCTCTATGGCGACCACCATCCGCAGATGGCCGACCTCACGGCCCTGCTGGACGAACTCACGCAGGCAGGAACGGGCTAGGCGACGACGCATACGACACGTACAGGTTGTCCCGCGCGCGCGTGCACGCCACGAAGAGCAGGCACCGCTCCTTCTGGACGTCCTGTGCGTGCGCCTTCGGGTCCTCCTCCTCCGGCGTGATGGCGCGGGCCGACGGCAGCGAGTTCTCGTCCGCCCCGACCACCGCGACGCACCGGAACTCAAGCCCCTTCATCTTGTGCATCGTTCCGACCCGGACACCCGCCGACTTGCTCGGCACGTGGTACGCCGCGATCCCGGTGTCCTTCAACCGCTCGACGATCCTGCGTGCGACGTAGTTGTAGCGGGTGGCGACGCCGATCGCGCTCGGCTCGACGCCCTCGTCCAGCCAGGCCCGCACCTGCGCGGCGAGCCCGTCCAGCTCCTCGTCCGGGTCGGTGAACGGCCGCACCCCGGGGCGGCGCCCGTGGATCGGGGACCGGTAGCCGTCCAGCGTGTCGGCGGAGTCGTCCAGGCCCTGCGCCGGCCCCAGCCCCAGCAGCGGCACGGACCAGGCGAGGATCTCCTGCGTGGTCCGGTAGTTGAGCCGCAGCTTCGTGCTGCGCCCCCGCACGTTGATGCCGAGGCTCGCCAGCGACACGTGGCTGTCGTAGATCCGCTGGTGCGGGTCCCCGACGATGAACAGGTCGTCCGGGCCCTCGGCGACGAGCCGGCGCAGCAGCCGCCACTGCGCCGGATGGATGTCCTGCGCCTCGTCGATGATCACGTGGTCGTACTCGGGCCGCTCCGCCAGGTCGGCGGCCTCGTTCGCCAGCTGCGGGAACGTCGACTTCCCGGCCGCCGCGAGCCCGCCGGTCACCTCCCGGACGGCCCGCCACACCACCGACCGCTGCGCCTTCCCCAGCGGGACGCCGCGTCCCGTCCGCGTGCACGCCAGGTACTCGTCCTCGGTCTGCAGGTCCTGCGCGAGGATGATCTGCTCCCATTCCCGGCTCAGGAACGCCGGTGAGAACGGCGTCCCGGCCGCCGCGTCCTCCCACAGGGAATCGAGCACGTCCGGACCGGCGATGTTCGGCCGATGGTGCCGGCCGACGACCGAATAGGTGATGGCGTCCACGTTCTTCACGTGAATGCGGCCCTTCACCTCCTCGTCGTCGACGAGCAGTCCCAATTGCCGGTCCAGCGCCTGCGCCAGGTTCTTGGTGAAGGTCGTGAGCAGCACCCGGCCGCCCTTTTCCGCCAGGAACCGCGCCCGGTGCAGGGCCGTGACCGTCTTGCCCGTCCCCGCACCGCCCGTGACCTGCGCCGGGCCGCTGTAGGACGGCCGCAGCGCCACCCGCCGCTGCACCGGATGCAGGAAGATCCGCCACGTGTCGAACGGGTGCGCGAGGATGTCGGCGAGCTCCTCCGGACCGCTGACGAACGCGACCTCCCCGGGCGTCCGCCGCATCGCCGTGACCAGGTCGTCCGGGTCGACCGGCCGCGGCTCCTCCTCCGCCGGAAGGCACTGCGCGACCTCCGCCCACGCCTGCTGGACGTTCTGCCCCGTCGCCAGCGCGAGCAGCGCGATGTACTGCGGCTCCGGCAGCAGTTTCTCCAGCGCCTGCAAATGCGCCTCGGTCGTCAGCAACCGGACGAGCGGAATCAGTTCCTCGTCGATTCCGAGCCGGATCAGGTCCTTGTCGAAAACGTGCCCGAGCAGCCGGAAAACAGTGCCCTCGGCGGCCTTCTCCAGCGCGGGCGACATCTGGTCCAGCGCGACCTGGTCGCGGACCTCCAGCACCCCGATCGCCTGGTTGACCGAGAACTTCCGGCTCTTGGCGTAGGCGATCGCGTCGTCGTGCCCGAGCACCGCGAGCAGGCAGTACACGTCGCCCTGCTCCGGCGCCAGCACGACTCCGCGCCAGAACAGGTCGATCCGGATCGTCCGGATCCGGGGGTCTTTCGCGTTGTTCAGCTTCTCCAGGTGCAGCCCGGCCTCGGTGTGCGCGGCGAACTTCGCGAACGCCGCCTCCACGCTCCTGCGGACCTTCGGCTCCAGCTTGGCGTACTGCGGCATGAACGAATTGGCGATGGCCAGCTGAGCCAACTCCGCACCCTTTCCCGGCACCTGACGCTCTGTAAGCCCCCCATCCTAGGAGCCTCCGCCCCAATAGTTGAACCTTGCACCACCATGTCCGCCTCCGGACACTCGTCCCTCCCGCCGCCTACCGAGCTTTGGGGGAACCTTGGGGTTCCATGCCCTTAAAGGGGTCTGTGGGGTGGAAAGTCGCTTCCATGCCGCTTCCTCCGACTCCGCCGCGGCCGGGCACCCGTCCGCGGCGGCTGGCCGCAGCCTTCGCCGGGCTGTCCGCCGTCGCGCTCCTCGGCGCCTGCGGAGAGCAGTCCCAGCAGCAGACCCAGCACGAGCCCACCCGGACGGTGACCTCGTCCCCGCCGGGGAGCCCGCCGCCTCCGGTGACCAAGACCGTCCCCGCCCCCGTGCCCAGCGGCCCCACCCCGGGCCGGCCCGGCCTCGACCCGCGCTTCCGCACCTGCAAGGAGGCCAACGCCCACGGCTACTACGACTACGTCAGGGGCGTCGACCCCGAGTACTACTGGTACACCGACCGCGACCACGACGGCATCGACTGCGAACCCGGCGAACCCGACACCTCACCCAAACCCCCCTCCTCGCCCACGGAACCCCCCACGCCGCCCACGGAACCCCCCACGCCGCCCACCGAATCACCCACGCCACCCACCGAACAGCCATCGCCCCCAACCGACGAACCGTCCACGCCCACCGAAGAGCCCTCGCCCCCCGAATCGAGCGAGCCACCGCCCACCTCGGAGCCCTCGGCACCGAGCTCGGGGGACGAGCAGAACCCGCCCCACTCGTCCGACCAGGCCCCCGGCGGCGAACCCTTCGCCACCACGCCCCACACCCACCTGACCACAAAGATGCTCTAAACCGGCCTGCGCTAGTGGGCAAGCGTGGGTGGGGTTACCAGCTTGAGCCGCTGCCTCCTCCGCCTCCTCCGCCCACGTGACCGCCGCCTGCCGTTCCGCTGCCGGTGTCGTAATTGGGAGGGGGCGTGTATGTGGTCGAGCTCGAGTGGCCGCTGCTCCTAGAGGGCGAGGACCATCGTCCGTCGGACGAGCGCGTCGGCGTGTGGCTTGGGTCTTCGAAAAGCCAGCTGAGGGCGGTGAATCGATCGATCGCCTTTTCGCTGTCCCCGGTGTAGGTGTACCAGTCGAGCTGATCGGCGTTCTCGGCGCCGAATTCTTCGACGGCGGACCAGAAACCGAGTGCCATGGCGTAAGGGAGGTGGCGCTCGCCGCCGGGCTGCTTGAGGCGCGCGCTCAACGGATAGTCCTCCAGCAGCGCCCGGACTCGGGTACCGGCGAAGTTGTAAGGCTCGATCCGTCTCAAGGTGCCCAGCGCGACCGTTCCCGCGATCCCCAGGGCGATCCCCGCGGCGGTCAGGTCGCTCACGGAGAACGAGTAGCCATTGAAGCGGCCCCACAGGTCGACGACGATCAGGACGACGCCGGCCACCAAGGCGGCGATCCCCAGCACTCGCTGCGCCACTTCGTAGTCGTAGCCGCCGAACCTCCGGACGAGCTTTCGATCGCGCAGAGCGGCGTGCGTCATCCGGTGGAGCGGCACCGACGAGGCGATCTCGCGCCGTCGCGCGGCGGTGAGCCGCGCCTTGTCCTTCGACTCGAACACCTCCTCCAGCAGCGCACGCTCGTACGGTCGGGACGGTTCGGCGTCCGAACGGCGAGTCAGGGTCAGCCACTTCCCGTTGTCGCGGATGTGGAGGTGCCCGCGGACGGCGAGATCGACCAGGACCGCCGCGAGGTCGTCGTGGAACCGCGGGCGCCGCCTCTTCGGCAGGAACAGCGCCGCCTCCGCTGGCCCCACCAGCGCGAGCAGGTCCGAACCGGGGCGCGGACGCCGCCGCCACCGGACCCATGCCCGGCCACCCAGCAAGAACGCGCAGACCAGGCCGAGCACCGTGTAGCCCGCCCACGTCACGGCCCAGGCGGGCCGGTCATAACGCGGCGGTGGCACGTGCACCACGCCCTTGGGCAACCCGATCTCGACCGTCATTCCCTGATGCGCGCCGAGCCGCTGCCCGAACGAGGCGTCGTTTCCACTGACCGTTCGGCCGCCGCAGGCGTCATGGCCGCCCTCGCGTCCGGCGAAACAGCCGGCGTACGTCGGCGAGGCCGGGGCGTTCACCCGAACGGTCGCCGCGTCGATGGGCACGTTCCAACCGGTGCCGATCGCGTCCCAGTACAGCTCTTCGTGGTCCTTGTGCGGAGTCAGCGCGCGCGCCACGTCGTAGTCGATCGCATAGGTCTGTACACCGCTGACCGTGGCGTGCTTGTCGCCGATTCGAATCGTCAGTGCATCCGCCCCACGCGCAGTGTGCGATTCGATCTGTTTCCCGTCCGCGGTCACCTGTACGTGCTCGATGTCGTAGAGGCGTCTGCCGTCGCGGTCGGGGATGACGCGCTCGATCCCGTGCCTGTCCCGCGCGTCCCCGAAGTCGTAGGCGATCACCTCGTGGACGTGCACAAGACCGTTAGGACGGATTGTGAGGTCGGCCCGATAGTCCCTGATGTGTTCCTCCGCCGCCTGCGCGGGCCACGCCATGCCGACGACCAGCAGAACGGAGAAGAGAACACCCCACCGAAAGACCCGCATGACACATGGGACGCCTGCGAGCAGCGTCTCGTTCGTCCCGTTAGACGCTCAGGAGCGGAACAGGGACACGACTAGAGGCCTTAGCCGCACCGACATCTCGTCCGGCACTTCGTCGGGCCCGCACCAGCGCGCCTCGAGGATCTCCCCGGGGTCGAGTACGAGCCGTCCACCCGTCACCCTGGCCTCGTAGTACGCCTCCACCCGCTGCTGGAAACCGCCGGCGAGGTGGAACGGAGTCCCGTTGACCTCCACCTCCAGGGAGGTCTCCTCCCGCACCTCGCGGGCCACCCCGTCCTCCAGCCGCTCGCCCGCGTTCACGTATCCGCCGGGCAGCCCCCACGCGCGGTACTCGGGCCAGAGCCGATGCCTCAGGAGCAGGATCCGCCCCTGCTCGTCCCGGACGACCCCGGCAGCGTAGACGAGGAACGTGTCATGCCTGAGCCGCGCGAGCCGCCACTGCACCCGCCCGCCCAACCTCCGCCACACCCAAACAAGCCCCCGCCGCACCACACCCCGACCACCCACCCCCGAATCCTCTCACGCCTCAGCCGACCGAGGATTGTGTTGCCGATGGAGCCTGTCTGCTTGCGAACCTGAGCAGCTTTGTTTTGGACTATGTTTGTCGCCAAAAATACGTTGGTACTTCGCTGGCGTATTTTGTTGTGAAGCAACTTCCCGTTCTTGATCCTAGCGGCCTTTCCGGTGCATTGCTGTGGAATGGTGTGCTCACGTTGCGAAAGTGGATCGAAAATCGCTTTCTCGAACTCTCGTATACGTCGTCAGACATGGTGGCCTTGGCGCAAGATCTGGGCGATGAGGGAATGCCGTTCGTGTGGGATGAGGAGCGGCGGTTCGCCATGCGGGCCGAGGTGGATGCCGCCTACTTCCACCTTTACGGTGTGGAGCGGAACGACGTCGGCTACATCTTGGACAGCTTCGGGGCATTCCGGCGGAACGACGCTGAGCGGTTCAAGCGGACGAAGGCGCTGATCCTGGACGTGTACGACGCGATGGCGAAGGCGATCGAGACGAAAGAGCCGTACAAGACCATCCTCGATCCGCCTCCAGGGCGGGGCCCGCGCCACCCCGAGCGTTAAGCGCGAGCGGGCCTGGAAACGACGGCGGCCTTGAGACGAGATGGCTCGTCTCAAGGCCGCCGGTGGTCGGGGAGCGTGCTCAGCGAGTGTCCGGGCGGATCTTGCCGAGGAGGGCCCGCCACTCGTCCTGAGTGAACTCCAGGATGGGGCTGGTGCCGTGGAGCTTGGTGTCGCGAACGCCGATCGTGCCATCGGTGGCGCGGCCCGCTTCGACGCAGTGGCCGTCCGGGTTGCTGTGGCGTGACTTGCGCCAGCTCTGGAAGTCCTTGGTCATGTTCCCGATCCTGTCTGGTCGGTGGGCCGGTTTGCCACCCGTTCGAGGAAGGCGACGCTGTCTTCGGAGGACAGGGCGGCCTCCCTCAGGCGGTCGTACATCCCGGTATACCGCGAGACTTCTGCATGCTTGGTCAGAACGATGTCAGTGGTGACGGTGTCGACCACCGCCATCGGCGGGTCGCCCGACTCAGGAAACCTGTAGAGGTAGAACGACGACTGGGGGAGATGACCTCCGGGGATCTGTACGTCGTGCGGGAGCACCCGCACGCTGATCAGCTCCTGCCCTGAGACGATCGAGATGAGATGACGGAGCTGGGCAGCCATGACCTCCGGCGGCACAGCCAGGCGGTGAATGAGGTATTCATCCAGAACGACCTCGTAGGACGGGCCGCCTGGCCGGAGAAGCTCGCGCTGTCGCTGTGCACGGGCCTGTGCCATCCGCTCCGGTTTGTAATTGATCGTGTCCTGGCTCTCATCGAGTTCGACCAGGGCGGCGAGGAACTCGGGGCACTGCAGGGCGCCGGGGATCGCGGTCTGGTCGTAGCACCGGATGTCGTGGGCGTTGTATTCGAGGTCGGCTGCGAGCTTCTGGCGGGGGCCCATGGACATGCCGTAGCGGTCCCACCAGCCCTTCTGGGCGGCCTCGCGGGCGAGCTGGAGGAGCCGGTCGTACCTGCTCCCGGTGATCTCCAGGATGTCGAGCATGTTCATGATCTCCGCGAGGTCCGGGCGGACCTGGGCGTTCTCCAGCCGGGTGATCTTCGTGCGGGAGTGGAAGACCATCTGGCCGAGCTGCTCGGTGGTCAGTCCGTGCGACTCGCGGAGTGCGCGGATCTCGGCCGCCAGTTGCCGGCGGCGTACGTAGGGGCTGGGCATGGCCGTCCTCCCGATGTCGAGATGATCACCATCTGTGTCGATCTGTGACTCTCTGCTGTCGACCACTCACCGGCAATGTAACGGTCATGTCCGGTCGAACGCTCGATCAGGACCGGGTTCGAACCCGCGCGGCGAAATCCGCACACACGAATTTCGCACGTGCGGGATTCCGGTGGAGGGCGCGGGCCCTGTGATGGGGCGGGGCCGGGACGCCGTCGTCCGGTCCGGCGGCGCGTCGTCCGACTTGCGAATCTTGGGTCATTTGTAGAGATCGGCGGGCCGCCGGGTGATCCGGTGGAACGTGCGGTTCCCCAACGCTGCGAGCGGTTCGCGAAACCTTGGCATTCGGGCGTTGTTGCCAAAGATGCCTTTGAGTTTCCTGTTATACCTGGGATCGTTCGTCCGCTTATCCTGTGGCGGAATCCGGTCACAGGTAGTGACATTTCGTTGAGGTGATGGTTTATGAGAGGAGAGGTGCTCGGGAGGGTGCATGGTCGAGGCTGCCGCGAACCGTTCCTCGCCGGTGAGCGCGGCCGGGCCGCCTCCGGGTTTTCCCGGAAAGCTCGCCAAGGCCGTCTCCGCCTTCGGCGCGGCGGTGCGGGAGCCCCTCGCCGCCGGACTCGGGGGTGAGGAATACCAGATCCAGGACCCGATCGCCCAACTCGTCCGCGCCGCGGGTGACGCCCTCGGGCTGCGGGTGACCATTCACGCCGAGGTCTCCCTCCGCGAACTGTCGGTGCGTCCGGACTTCGCCGTCGACGTGTCCAGTGGACGGGTCGGGCACATCGAGGTGAAGGCGCCCTCCAAGAGCCCGGACCCGAAGCACTGGCCGGCGCGTTCGCACGACCGCCTCCAATGGCAGAAACTGAGCCTCCTGCCCAACGTCCTGCTGTGCACAGGACGGTGCTTCGCGCTTTACCGGAACGGCGTCCGCGTCGGTCAGGTCGCCGAGCTGGACGGTGCCCTCGACCGGGCCGGGCGCTCGCTGCGTCCGGTCGACGATGAACTCGCCCGCGTCCTGCATGAATTCCTGATCTGGGCTCCCGACCCGCCCCGCGGCCTGCGCGACCTGGTCCAGACGACAGCCCGTCTCTGCCGCTACCTGCGCGAAGAGGTGATGGAGGTACTGGAGCACGAACGGCTCGTCCGAGGCGAAAAGCCGTTCACCACGCTGGCGGAGGAATGGCGCAGCATCCTCTTCCCCCGCATGAGCGAACCTGCCGATTTCGCCGACTCCTACGCCCAGACGATCACCTTCGCGCTGCTGCTGGCCCGCGCCGCCGGCATCTCCTTCGACGGACGCGATCTCCCGACCATCGGGCGGCAGCTCGGCAAGCAGCACGCGCTCATCGGCAAGGCCCTCGGCGTCCTTTCCGATCCGGAGGCCGCCGACAACCTCTTCGTGATCGAAACCCTCAAGCGGGTCACCGGCGCGGTCGACTGGGACGGCCTCGAGAGCGCCGACGTCAATGCCCACGCGCTCCTGTACGAGGCGTTTCTGGAGGCGTACGACCCCAAGCTCAGGCGCCGCAGCGGGTCGTACTACACGCCGGACCGCCTCGCCGCCGCGATGGTGCGGTTCACCGACCTCGTCCTGAAGCAGAAGCTGGACCGCTCGGAGGGGTACGCGGCGGACGACGTCATCGTCGTCGATCCGGCGATGGGCACGGGAACGTTCCTCGTCGAGATCGTCAGAAGCGTGGTGCGGACCGTCCAGCGCGACGGGACCGAGCAGCGCCTGCGCCACCTCTTCCAGAACCGGCTGATCGGCTTCGAGCGGCAGGTCACTCCCTACGCCGTCGCGGAGCTGCGGCTGCATGACCTCCTCCGCGGGTACGGAGCGGACGTCCCGCCGCAGGAGATGCGCTTCTTCGCCGACACCTTCGACGACCCGGACCTGCAGGAGATCGCCTTCGGGCGGATGTACGCCGAGTTGCAGAAGCAGCGCGCCGGAGCCAACCGGGTGAAACGGGATCTCCCGGTGATGGCCGTGATCGGAAACCCGCCCTACCTCGACCGGGCGCACATGCGCGACCCCGCTCCCTGGATCGAGGACAGGCGAGATTCGGGCAAGCCGGACGACATCGTCCACCGCCCGTCGCTGGACGAGTTCCGGCAGCACGGCCGGCTCGACTACAACCTGTCGGCGACATGGGTCTTCTACTGGCGATGGGCGATCTGGAAGGCGTTCGAGGCGCACCCGGACGAGCCCGCCGGCCTGGTCGCGTTCATCACCCCGTCCTACTACCTGTCCGGGGACGCCTTCGCGGGCATGCGCAAGCACCTCCGCGGGGTCGCCGACGAGGGCTGGATCATCGACCTTTCACCGGAGGGCGACTGGCCGCCGGTGCCGACCCGGCTGTTCCCGAAGGTCCGGCAGCCCCTCGCCATCGCCGTCTTCATCAGGAAGGGCGACGCCGACCCCCGCCGTCCGGCCGAGGTCCACTACCGGAAGGCCACCGGCCTCCAGGAGGAGAAGCTCGCGGCCCTGGAATCGCTGAAGCCGGACGCCGGCGGCTGGACGCCGTGCCCGCGCGAGTGGACGGCGGGGTTCCGTCCCGCCTCCGGCACCGACTGGCGTTCCGCCCCGGCGCTCGGCGACCTGCTGCCCTGGCACACCACCGGCACGATGGCAAAGCGGACATGGGTCATCGCCCCGTCAGAGGACGTACTCGAAGAACGCTGGACCCGGCTGATCAACAGCCCGGCGCAGGAGCGTCGTCTCCTCATGAGGGAGACCGACCGGACCATCGACGGCATGCCGAGAGAAATCCCGGGCCGGCCCCGCCCGTCCGTCGCGCTCAGAGACGAGAGCGAGCCACCGCACATCGTCCGCTACTCCTATCGGAGCTTCGACCGGCAGTACCTCATCCTCGATCCGCGGGTCGTCGATCGACCGAGTCCCGATCTCTGGGCGGCCTGCTCGGAAGACCAGGTCTACGCCCACGAGCCGCACAGCAACGTCCTGAAGGAGGGCGTCGCACTGACCTTTGCGCCGTTCGTGCCTGATGTGGACTACTTCCAAGGGCATCACGGAGGTCGGGTACTCCCGCTCTACCGGGACGCCCGGCGGACGCCGAACGTGGCGCCGGGCGTGTCGCGGTACCTGTCCGGCCTCTTCGAGAAAGGGGTCGCCGACGAGGACGTTTTCGCCTACATCGCCGCAGTGGCCGCGCACTCCGGCTACACGCGACGCTTCCGGGAACACCTCGTCAACCCAGGTCTCCGGATCCCGCTCACCGGCGACGCCGCCCTTTGGTCCCGCGCCGTCGAACTCGGCCGGGCGGTCATCTGGCTGCACACCTACGGCACCCGCTTCACCGATGAGATCAAGGGGCGTCCACACCAAGCCCCTCGGCTCCGTGACGCGGAAAGCCCGCGCATTCACCCCGGGATTCCCGCCACTACGACGCGAATGCCGGACAGCGTCGGATACGACGAGGAAACCGAGACGCTCCTCATCGGGGACGAAGGCCGGGTCGGTCCGGTCCCTCCCGAGGTGTGGGCGTACAACGCCGGCGGCATGCGCGTCGTGTCCAAGTGGGTCGGATACCGGCTGCGGCGGCCTAGGCGCCCCAAGGTCGCCTCGCCCCTCGACCTGATCAACGCGAGCGAGTGGGACTACCGGTTCAACAACGACCTCCGCGACCTGCTGCATGTCCTCGGCCTGCTCGTACGCCTGGAACCCGATCAGGACGCCCTCTTGGGTGAGATCTGCGCGGGCCCGCTGGTCACAGTGTCCGACCTCGAGGCCGTCGCGGTGCTCCCCGTCCCCAAGACCCACCGCGGCCCCATCAAGCCGTCCGGCCAGGGCGGTCAAATGGCGATGTGACCGCCATTGTTGCCGATTTGACCGATGACAGTTCGCCGCTGCTCTAGGGTCGTCAGTGATCAGCTGAGCTCGCAAGTGCGATGACCCTGACGGGGGCGGACGGTGGAACGGGACGACGACGAGAAGAGCAACCCCAAGGCTGAGGGCGCCCGGAACGAATATTCAGGCAGAGACGCCGAGCGGGTGGTGCAGGTCGCAAACGTCTACGGGTCCATGAACGTGTATTCATCAAACGAGACACCCGTGGCGCCCCTCAGTACCGAGGAGCTCTCCGAGGAACTGCGGAGGGCGGCACGAGCCTGGCGTGCACGCTTCGCCAGCGTCGACTTCGTCAACCTGCCCCGGGTGGCGATGCTCTCCGCGGGCGCCGCCGTCACGCGCGCGGCGGAGGCCAGCGGACTCGACGTCACGAGGCCCTTCCACGGTCAAGGCGTTGCTCCTGCTCTGTTCGTGGGCCAGGCCAGGGCGCTGTTCGAGACCTGGAACGCGGATGCGGTCGTGCTCGACGAGTCGACCGTGGGCAAGCTGCCGCGCGGTGCCCTCGTGTCGTTCGAGGCGTCCATGCGATGCGTCAACCCTCCGGCGGCGCCGCCGGAGCCGCCGGCCAACAGGCTCTCCCGCGATCCGCACCTCGTCTTCCCGGTCGGTGACCATCGTGTGGTAGTGACCTTCGACCCGCAATGGCTCACCACGTCGACGGCCGGTGGCACTCTTCATGACGCCGCAGAGCAACCGCAGATCTATTCCGGTCTCGGCATGGTGGCCGCCGTGTCAGAGGACGGCCGTATCCGAATCTCCGCGCTCGTCTTCGGTCAACCGACGACCGCCGAAGTCTCCCTATGGGATTACATCGTGGCGTCTCCCGATCCTCTCGAGCAGCTGACCACCGCCGACTTCCGCAATGAACTGTCGATATCCGAAGAGATGCCACCGGATATCGACCAGCAGATGAAGGAGATGATCGTGAAGCGTTCGAGTGCCGTGCTCATCTTCAACGAGGATGAGGTCATGCCGGGTGACATCGACCGCGACGTGCTGGCCCAGGCATCGCGGGTGGTCCCGGAGTTCCGCCGTGACCTGCGTGTCGCCGTGGCGAGCCTGATTCCCCCACGCACTATCCGCGTCGACGACATCACCGCGCACCTCCTCGCCCGTGAACCCGCTCTGTGGAAGACCTTCACCGTGCCCGGGCTGTCCGCGCTCATCCGCTCCCGCAACCTCGCGGTCGCGACGGTCTCAGGGCTCACGCAGGGGCAGATGGCCGACCTCGACACGGTGCTGAAAGAAGAGACCAACACCTACCTCGGCGGGATCGAACTCGACCGGGATCTGGACATGCACCGCCGGTTGTTTCCGGAACATGACCGCTACCACGTGCTCGGCGGTGAGTTGCGGTTGGTGTACTCCGCACAGAGCCGGTACACCGCCGAAGCCAACGGCGAGGATCTTGACAAGCCACTCAATGAGTGGCTCGGGACGGGGCTCTTCAAAAGCGTGGCCTGGGAGGAGGACACGGATCAATCCGAAACCGAGGAGCGTGAAGCCGCGATGATGATCGAGGCGTTCCTCCGCAACCAGAGCCGCTGACCACCGGTAGCCGGAAGGCCGCGCCAGAGCACGGCCGTGGTGCCGGCGGCCACCAGCACCACGGCCGGACGCGGTCCAGACGTCCAGGCCCACGGCACGCCGGTCAGTTCTCCTTGGCCATGTGCTGGACGCGGGCGATGATCTCCTTCAGCCTGGCCGGCGGGAGCGTCTCGGTCTGCAGGGTGGCCTGGTAGTAGGTGTGCTCGCTCTTGCCTTCGGTACCGTGGCCGTCGGCGATGAGCTGCTTCTTGGTGGTCTCCCAGTCCGTCCACTCGCTCTTGAGAAAGTCTTCGAGCGTGTCGCGGAACACCGCATAGCCGTTCGCCACGGTCGTCTCCGGCCAGTCCTCCTCTGCGGCGCCGAACAGGGACAGGAGATCGCGGTTCTTACGGGTCTCCTTCCCGATTCGGGCGGCGAGCTTCTCGTCGGTGTCCTCGGCCTTGCGCTCGGCGTTGTGCCGGTCCCCGTCGAAGACCGCATACGTCGGGATACCGAGCGTGGTGAGGATGGCATACGGCAGTCGCAGGTTCTGCTTGCCCTCGACTTTCACCACCATGATCCCGTTGGTGTTCAGCGGGTCCTCGCGGGTCCCGCAGCCTTCCAGTACTCCCTTGTCGGTGACGCCCTCCACCAGGATCACGGCGCGGGCGAACATGGCTTCCGGCATGTCGGTCAGGTAGGCCCGAGCGATCTTCCGGGCGAGGCCCGCGTCGCCCACCGACATCTCGAGCAGGTCCCTGACGGCCTGCTGCGTGCTGGAGTGGAGGCGGACGGACGGGCGCCGTCCTCCTTCGCGCGGGTCATCCGACGGATCTGATGGAAGCCGTCCGTTTCCAGGAAGTACGGGCTGTGCGTGGCGTAGGAGATCTGGATCCCGCGCTCGGGCTCGGCGGCGAGCCTTCGGAGCACAGACGCGAACGTCCGCGCCTGAACGGGATGCTGGAACAACTCCGGCTCCTCGATCGCCAGGAACACCGTCCGGCTCGCCTCCGCGGCCTTGCGCTCCGCCAGCACCCGCAGCGCGGTGATGAGCACCGCCCGCTGGAATCCATGGCCCTGCTGGTCGACGCGAGTGTTGGCGGTGCCGTCCTCGACCGACACCTGGAACAGCGGCTGCGGCACCCGCATCTCCGGGATGTGCGACGTGACGCGCAGCCTGCGCCCGCGGGTGAGCTGCTCGACCTCCCGGGTCAGCTCGTCCGACAGCTCCTCCAGCTGCGCCTCGAAGTGCTCGGCGTGGATCCTGCCGCGGTCGTCGTTGAACATCGCCTGCAAGTCGAGCAGGTCGCGCTCCGCCTGGCCGCGGTCGACGGCCTGGTCCATGATCCGCCCGATGATCGACCCCTTCGCGTCGCGGCCCTCCTCGACGGCACGCAGGTCCGCGCTGACGAACACGTAGTCGAACAGCCCGGTCATCTTGGCCTGGCCCGCGAAACCGAAGAAGTGGCCGTCGGCCGCCAGTTCCGTCGCGACGAGATGTGCCGGGTTGTCGCGCTCCCACGCGGTCATCGCGTCCTCGGCCGCCTGCGCGCTGCCGGCGGCCGGCAGAAGCAGGTCGGGCCGTTCACCGCGCAGCGTCCGGTAGCGCTTGGTGCGCTCGCCGGCCTTCTCCGGCCGCCGCACGTCCTCGAACGGCGGGTAGGCGAGTGCTCGGCCCGACAGCTTCGCGGTGCCGTCCTCCCAGCGTCGCCAGAGCCGGACGGAGTCCGCGGTTCCGGCCGCGTACTTGCCGAGCGCGGCCCGGTCCAGATCGGTGAGGCCGCAGAACTCGACCTCCACACTGATCCGCTTGTGCTCGGCGCCCGCCCAGACGTCCTCCTCGGTCAGCGTCTGCGCCGTCCCGTTGAAGAACCAGTCCAGTGCCCGCAGGACGGCCGACTTGCCCACGCCGTTCGGCCCGATGAAGGTCGTGATGTCGTCGAAACGGATGTCCACGTCCCGCAGACACCGGTAGTTCTCGATCCGCACGCGTTTGATTCGCAGCCACGAACCACACCAATCACAGGCGTCCCGGCGCAACCGGAATTCGATGACCTGTCCGGAGTGCGCCGAAGCACGGGAACCGCGCAACCGGCACCGTCTCTTCCGCGTCCCCCACGAACTGACCGGTAACTGGTATATGCCGGGCATATCCGACTTTGTGGCGAGTGCTGTGCCGTGAAGTCGAGGCCCCGGAGAAGCGCGCACGTGCGGAAATCGAAGATGCGAATGTCGTACGTCCAGTGAGCGATGGTGCTGATAAGTCCGTCCGGGCGTGATCGGTGCTGATTCTTCGTGCCCGGACGACTTCTGTCTGTGACGATCGACGTGTCGCTGAGGGACGACCTCAACGATCCGCAACCATCACGTTCGTCACGATCCGAGGAGTCCCGATGCCCCCGGCAATGCTGCTGGCAGCAGAGTCCGCGCCGCTGTGCTGGCGGCGCTCGTTCCCCGGCGGCGCCGAGCAGGCCCGCGCCGTGCGCCGCTTCGTCGGCTGCCTGCTGGACGGCTGCCCTTACCTCGACGACGTCCTGCTCGCCGCCGACGAGTTCGTGGTGAACGCGCTCCGGCACACCAAGAGCGGACAGGCGGGCGGCGCCTTCATCGTGGAGGTCGCGCGGCACGCCGGCCGCGTCGCGGTGTCCGTCGCCGACCAGGGCGGGCCCGGCGAGCCGGTCGTGGTCCAGGCAGCCGAACTCGCCGAATGCGGGCGCGGCCTGCGCACCGTCTCGCTCACCGCCGAGAGTTGGGGCTGGCACGGCAACGACACGGGCCGCACCGTCACCGCCGTGTTCGCGGGGGAGTGGGCCGCGTGAGACAGGCCGCCTGGACCCACCACCAGGTGCACCAGCGGGTGCACGGGGTGATGACCGCCGCGATGCGGGCCGACGCGCACGCCATCGAGGCCGCGCTCGGCCGGGAGGACCGCCTCGACCCCTACAGCAGGCGGTTCGCCGTGGAGGCGCGGCGACTCGTGCTCGCCTGCACGGCCGCACTGACGTGCGTCATGGCGACCCACCGGCCCGGCGACGATTCGAGGGGGCGCGAGATCTGCCGTGGTTGCGGCACCCCCGACTGCCGGACACTGCAAGGCGTCTCCGACGTCCTCGCCGCCTACGCCGTCCGCCCCGTCGCCGTCGACCGCGCCGAAGCCTGGCGCCGCGCCGATGCCCACTTCGCCGCCGGTGGCCGTCCCGTCCCCCTTGTCGTCGAGGAATTCCCGGAGGGATTCCTCGTCCGCCGCGCCCTCGACGGCGGCGACGACGTGAGTCCGGTACTCGTGGTCGACCGGGAGACCGGCGCGCTCAGCCGCTGGCCGTCCATGCCGTTCGACATCCTCGTCCGCGAGTACGGGCACTACCGCAAAGGAAAGTAAGGACAGCGCGACGCGGGCGGCGGTTCCTCGGCTCCATCGCCGGACCGCCGCCTGTGCGCCAAAAGCGGCCGGTAGCAGCAAATGCCTGGTTTGGGTGCCTATGTTCTGCGAATCTTGATCGGGTGACGAGTCGAAGCGAACTCACCGCGGAAATGCTCTTCGTCGCAATGCGGCTGCTGGTGGAAGCCGATCCGGCCGAGGCCGCCTCCGGCGTCCGTTACCGGGAGCTGCACAGGCGGCTCTTCGAGACGAATCCCGACCTGGAGGCGCGATGGCGAGAGATCGCGGGCGACTCGTGGGACGACGACTCCTACACCGAGCTGCAGTTCGCCAGCATAGGGCTGGTGAAGGCCGGTTTGGTCTGTAAGGCCCGGCGGCGGTGGTTCGTGACCGGTCGGGGGCGGTACGCCCTGGACGCATGCCCCGACAAGGTGTCCTTCTACGCGGAGCTGGGCCGCGCGTACAGGTATTGGGAGGAGTACAGGAATCCTCTCCAGGGTGCGGTGGCCATGGTCGAGGCTCTTCCTGAAGGCAGGTGGGCGTCCCTCGCGGATGTGGCGTCCGAAGCCAACGTCGAGGAAACCGCCCTTCTCGGATTGTTGCTGGGCACCCGGCCCGACGGCTGGCATAGGCTGCTCTCCGATGACGGCACGCCGCCGCGCGAAGCCCATCTCACCGAGGAGGAGCGTGAGGAATGGCTCGGGCTGCTCTCCGAGGACGGCGTCCTAGCGTTCGACGGCAAGGCCGACGGGCTGCGCCGGACGCCGGCACGTGAGACCGTCGTGATTCCCGTGGTCGTCGATCCGGCGGCGCGGCGGGCGTGGCTGGTGCGGGCGTCCAACCTTCGCGGTGGTGATCTGATCACCGGGCTCTGGCTGCCCGAAGGCGTCTGCTCGCTCGCCGCCTCCAGATTGCGCGACCTGCCGTCCGGCGCGCCCGCCGAACGGGTCCGCGACGCGGTCCGGGAGGACTACTCCGGGACGGGTGCGCAGGAGCGTGAGCGGCTCACCGGCGAATACCATGCCTTCCTCTCGCGCATGAGGGAGAACGACATCGTCGTCACCAACGAGGGCAGCGCCGTCTACCTCGGGGTCATCACCGGAGAGCCGTCCTTCGCCGGCAGCGTCGAACACCGCGCGAACCTCCAGCGGCCCGTCGAGTGGCGCAACGCCGAGGAGCCGCTCGACTACGACGAACTGCCCGCCGACTTCGCGGCGCTCGTCAGCAATCCTGACGCCGACCTCGTCGAACTCACCCCGCTCGTGCCCGAACTGGACAAACTGCTCGGCGAGCCGGGACCGGTCATCGATATCGAGGTGCGGTTGCCGGACGTCACCGGGAAGCTGGCAGAGGAGCTTCTCGTCAAGCAGGAGTGGCTGCAGGAGTGTGTTGAGCTGCTCCGGGAGCGGCCGCAGCTCATCTTCTACGGGCCGCCCGGCACCGGGAAGACCTACCTGGCGCGGCACCTCGCACGGCACCTGACGTCCGGACGGCCGGAGAACGTCCAGCTCGTCCAATTCCATCCCGCCTATTCCTACGAGGACTTCTTCGAGGGGTACCGGCCCAGGAAGGGCGAGGACGGGACGGTCTCGCTCGATCTGGTGCGCGGCCCGTTCCGGCGGCTCGTCAGCGCGGCGCTGGCCCATCCGGGGCGGCCGTACGTGCTGATCATCGACGAGATCAACCGGGGCAATCTCGCGAAGATCTTCGGTGAGCTGTACTTCCTGCTGGAGTACCGGGACCAGCCCATCAACCTGCTCTACGCCCCGGAGGACGACAAGGGCTTCACGCTCCCGAAGAACGTTTTCATCATCGGCACGATGAACACCGCCGACCGGTCCATCGCGCTCGTCGACGCGGCGATGCGGCGCCGGTTCTGGTTCACGGAACTGCACCCCGATGAGCCGCCCACCGACGGCATGCTCGCCCAATGGTTGAAGAATGAGGGGCTTCCGGACGAGCCGGCCCGGCTGCTCGCCGAGCTGAACAGCCGCATCGACGACCGCGACTTCCGGATCGGGCCGTCCTACCTCATGCGGGAGGGCGTCGACGACGACGTCATGCTCGAAAGGATCTGGCGGACGCAGATCATCCCGCTGCTGGAAGAGCACCACTACGGTGATGGCACCGACGTGAAAGCGCGCTACGGACTCGACGCGCTGCGGAACCGGCTGCGGTGACGCTCGTCCGGCTCCGAGAGAACGGCCCCTGGACAGAGCACGAGCTGACGGGCGAGCAGGCGACCGCACTGGCCGCGTCGGAGCTGGTGCGGATCGCGCCGGGGCCGCGGCTCGGGCTGTGGCGGTTGCGCGACAACGGGCTCGTCGGCGCCGCCCGAGTCGGCCCCGCCGCGCACACGGTGGAGTTGCGGGTCCAGCCGAAGACGCCCATCGACCGGCTGTTCTTCCTGCTCACCTACGCGCGCAAGCCCCGGGGCTGGCGAGAGGAGGCGGTCGACGCGGGAGAGCACCCCGAACTGCTGCCCGCGCTCGCCCACGCCTTCGCGCGCGCCGCCGAACGGACGCTGCGGCAGGGCGTCCTTCTCGGCTACCGCGAGATCGAGGAGGCGCTGCCGGTCGTCCGCGGGCGCATCCGTGTGATCGACCAGATCCAGCGCCGCCACGGGTTCCCGGTGCCGGTCGAGGTCCGATACGACGACTACACCGTCGACATCCCCGAAAACCAGGTGCTGCTCGCCGCGACGCACCGGCTTCTGCGGTTGCCGGACGTCCCGGCGGGCACCCGCAAACTGCTCAGGCACCTGCTTCTCCGGCTGGACGGCGTGACACGGCTCGTCGCCGGACGGGCACTGCCGGAATGGACGCCGACCCGGCTGAACAGCCGCTACGGCACCGCGCTCGGGCTGGCGGAACTCGTGCTGCGCGGCGCGTCCTACGAACTCGACGACGGCACAGGCGTCCGCGTGGACGGACTCATGCTGGAGATGTGGCGCGTCTTCGAGGACTTCCTGTGCGTCGCCCTCGCCGAGGCCCTGCGTCCGTATGGCGGGAGGACGCGGCTCCAGGACCGGCGCCACCACCTGGATCACGCGCGCCGGGTGAAACTCCGTCCCGACCTCGTCCACGACACCGCCGACGGCCGTCCGGCCGCCGTGGTGGACGCCAAGTACAAGGTCGAGCTCGAACCGGGCAAGCACGAGAGCGACCTGTATCAGATGCTCGCGTACTGCACGGTGATGGGTTTGGAACGCGGTCACCTCGTGTACGCGGCGGGCATGGGCGAACCGCACGCGCACAGCATCGTGGGCGTGAACGGGCTGCACATCGTGGAGACGTCCCTCGACCTGACCCTCCCGCCTTCCGACCTCCTCGCCCAGGTCGCGGACCTCGCCGAGAACATCTGCCGGCCGACCTGAGGCCGACCGGCTCTCCGCCCGTCACCACGGCCTTCACGCGGCGAAGGGCCATGGAGGACACATGGATGATGCCCATGCAGAAGGCGCGGGCGTCTCTGTTCATCGGTCAGTAGGCGCGGGTGATCGTGCCGCTCTTGCCCCAGTCGGTGTACGTGGCGGAGTAGAGGGAGTGGGCGGTTATCCGCGGATCGATCCGCGTCCAGAGGTCGATGTCCAGGCGCTCGGGAAGGTGGTCCCGGGCGGTGACGAGCGTGAACGTGATGTTCGTGACTCTGGAGCTGAAGATCCGGTAGAAGGGGGCGACCGGCCCGTCGTCGATGAGCGGGGCGAGCCGGGTGCTTCCGCGATAGGTGATGGTGCCCGAGTCCGTATCCCGCTTCAGGGCCGTTGAGTTTCGCAGGAGTTCGAGGATGTCGTATGGGGACGTGACCCAGCGGACCTCACTCGCCAGAAAGGCGTACGCGTCCATCTGCTGGCCGTTCGTCGGACGGCATCTCTGCGGTTCGCTTCTGAGGTATCCGCAGTTTCCCAGCAAGATGATCCGGGCGTCGCTGGATTCCGTCTCGGAGTCGGGATTGCGAACAGTGAGGTCGTAGTTCGTGCTCGATCCGGGTCGGAAATGCAGCCTGCCGTGTGAAACGAAGGAGTCGTTGCCGTCCGCGATCTGGCCGTTCGCCGTGAAGGCGGCCGTCTTGCGCTGGGAGACCGCCTGCTCGACGGCCGCCGCGACATCCTTGGGGGCGGTGGGCTGTGCGGGCGGTGCCGCCGCGCCGGTTGTGCGAGGCGAGGCCGCGGACCGTCCGGAGGGAGCCTGGCGGACGGCCAGGGCGGTGGTGAGGACGAGGAGGACGGTCGCGGTGGCGATGCCTGCGAGGAGGACGCGGCGCTGGAAGAGCGGGCGGGTGGGGCGTGGGGCGGTAGCCCAGCGGGCGGTGCGGTTGGCGAGGGTCCGGTCGTCGGCCATGGCGAGGGCACGACCCTCGGCCAGGGCCTCCGACGCGGCGATCGGGCCCTGGGAGTGTTCGAGGAGGCGAAGGAGGAGGCCGCGGCTCTCGGGGCGGCGGGACGGGTCCTTGTGGAGGGACTCGGCGACCAGGTCGCGAAGGGGGCCGGTGAGGCCGCCGAGGTCGGGCTTGCCCTTGACGATGCGGTTCATGACCGCGGGAATGGTGTCCTGGCCGTAGGGCGGTCGGCCGTTGGCGGCGTAGGCGATGGTGGCGCCCCAGGCGAAGACGTCCGCCGGCGGGCCGACCGGCTCCCCGGCGAGTTGCTCGGGTGCCATGTACGACGGGGTGCCGACGATGCTGCTCGTGGCGGTGAGAGTCGCGTCCATGGAGCGGGCTATGCCGAAGTCGATCACGCGGGGGCCATCCGGCCCGACCAGGACGTTGCCGGGTTTGAAGTCGCGGTGCACGACGCCGGCCTGGTGGATGGCCGCGAGCGCCGTCGCCGTGCCGATCGCGAGGCGGTAGAGGGCGGGGCCGTCCTGCGGGCCCTTCTCGTCCACCAGTTCGCGCAGTGAGGGGCCGTCGATGAGTTCGGTGACGACGTAGGGCAGGTCGTCGTCCTCACCGACGTGCAGGATCTCGGCGGTGCAGAACGGCGCCACCTTGCGGGCCGCCGATGTCTCCCTGAGGAATCCGTCCCGCGAGCCGCCGCGGTCGTGCAGGACCTTCAGCGCGACCTGCCTGCCGGACGGGTCTTCGGCGAGGTAGACGACGCCTTGCCCGCCCTCGCCGAGCCGCCCGAGGAGGCTGTGTTCGCCGATCCGTTCCGGATCTCTGGAGGTCAGCGGCTTGCTGCGGGTCATGCGGCCCCGCCCGTGCGGTCGGCTCCCTCGGACACGCGTACCCGGCCTCTCTTCAGTTGTACGGGAAGGGGCGGCGGCGCCGCCGATGAGTGGGACGGTTCGGCTCGTGCTCTCGTTTACGGGGCGGTGGCACCGGCTCGGACCGAGGCCGCGACGGCCTTCGCGCCGCCGCGGCCTGTACCGGACGGTCAGTGGCCGTCCCCCGGTGGCGGCCGGGATTCGGACGCCGGATCCGGTGCGTCCGGGCCGTCTGCGGTACGGGGCGGGTCGAAGCGGTCCTTGATCTCGTCGGCGACGCCGGGGTGGCCGTTGTGCGCGATCGCGTCGGCGACCTCGCGGGCGAGGAGGTTGCGCTGCGGGTCGTCCGCGGACAGGCCGAGGCGGTCGAGCATCGCGCCGAAGTGGTCGGCGGCGGACCGCTCGGGGCCGGGCGGCGGTTGCAGGTTGTTCGCGGCGTCGGCCAGATGCTTGAGTGCCTCGATGCGGTCGACGGTGCCGTCCAGCGCTCCGTCGTTGCGGGCGAGCCACCACACTACGGCGCTGCCCTGGTCCTTCAGGGCGTCCTCGCCGAGGTAGCGCCGCCGGCTCTGCTCCTGCTTGCGCTCGTGCTCCCAGACGGCCTCCGTCTTGCGCACCGTGGCGAGTTCATCGAGCCGCTTCCGGTCGTCCTCGGGCAGCGAGAGTTTCACCGCCTGGGCCATCGCGCGGACGCGGCCGGTCGCGTCCGCCTGCATCTCCGCCAGCGCGCCGCCCAGCTCGTGCGCTACCAGCGAGAGGTGCTCGGGATCCCACAGCCGGACGATGTCGTGGGCGCGCCGGACGATCGCGTTCCGCGCGAGCGCGTCGAGGTTCACCGCCGGGTGCTCCTCGAGGACGTCCCCGCGCCGCCACACCACGTTCGCGGAGAAGACGAAGAAGTAGTCCGGGCGGCTGCTCGGGAGGCGCACCTCGGTGATGCGGCCCACCTCCGTGGAGGGTGCGGCGTCCGGCACGTACCCGAACTCTCGTGGCGGCGCGGGACGGAACGTCCGGCGGAAGAGGAACGCGAGCCCGCCGAGCGCCGCGACCGCGAGGACGGGCGCCCAGACGAACGCCGGCGCCAGCAGCACCAGCATGGCCAGCAGCAACCCGCCGATCAGCAGCGGGAAGAACACCGGAAGGACGCGGCCTGTGTGCAAGGGGCCCGCCCCCTCGAACTCGCTCATGCGGATTCGGCCCTCCTGCCCGTCCTGATCTTGCGGAGCACGAGATCCTCCAGGTCGGTGCGCGGCGCGGCCTCCCGCGCCAGCGTGTACATGCGGGCGAGGACGCGCGGACGGTGCGCGCATCCCGCGAGGAGAAGGTCGAGCAGCAGGTCCCGGCACCGCTCGTCAGCGGCGGCGTTGCGCAGCCAGTCGCGCGCGGACGGCGCCCACTCGCCCTCGGTGAGGCAGCCGAGGGCGCGACTCCACCCGTCGGCCAACCGCTCCTGGACGGCCGCCTCGGCCAGGAGCGGACGACTGCAAGCACCAGGATCGATGAGCAGCGCCGGGTCGGCGAGCGCGAGGAAGATCCGTGCGTCGGAGACCCGCCTTTGTTCGTCCGTGCTCGGCATCGCGAGCCGATCGAGCATGCGGCGCAGGAGCCGCGGGTCATCGCGGACGAGGCCGGCGAGGGCGTCGCGAGCCCTCGTGCCCTGCTCACGCCGCGCCATGTGATGCAGGCGGACGATCGCCTCGTCGGGGTGGCCGACCGCCATCTCGTCGCGGCAGGCGACGACGAGCACTGTGGCGAGGCATTCCGGAAGGCCACTTCGTTGCGCCCAGTCGTAGATCTTCCGGCGGAAGAAGCGGCCGTGGCGGCGGTCCCGCAAACCACGTTGGAGGATCCGTGCCGCGGCCTCGATGCGGGGTTTCGATGGCGGTGTTGCCGTCCATGTCTCCAGCAGGTTCATGAGCGCTTCGCGGTGCCGGTCATTGAGGCACAGTTCGGCGAAACGGTCGACCAGGTCACTGCGCTCGATGCCGGAGAGGCCGGGCTGCGGGACGGTCTCGGCCACCCACTCCCACAAGTACTGCTGGAGTCCGGGCATGTGGGTCCAGAAATGCGCTCGGACCGCCGCGTCGTAGTCCAGATCGACGAAACGCACGTGCCCGGAATCGTCGAGTGTCGCGTGGATTTCGTGGAGCCGCCGATGAAGCGTGGCGTCCTCGAGCGCCGGGTCCTCGGCGGGCGCCGCCCGTACCGTCCGCAGGAAAGCGGCGGCGGCGTGGTGCACGACCTCGGCGTGGGCGCCGTGAAGCATCGCCGTCACGAGGAGGAACGCTCGCCGCTTCCCTCCCTTCAGGTCGTCGATGCGTTCGGCCACCTGGTCTCGCCACCCGGCGAGCGCTTGGTACGCGACCCGGCACCAGACGGCGAATTCACCGTCCCGGGCGTCCGCGTACGCCTCGGCGATCAGGCGGGCGTAACGCGCTATCCGGTCGACGGAGAGCCCGGCGTCCAGGTAGGGGATCGGCGGAAGCGGGCGGGGGACGGGGACGCCTTCCGACCGCAGGTGGCGCAACAGGACCTCCCTGTCGCCGGGACGGCCGATCCGCACGCGGAACCGACCGAGATCGGACCGCAGGTCCAGGGCCCGCCGCGCCGGGGTGCCCGCATGAGGCAGGATGACCGCGAGACGGGCGCCCCGCGCCCAGGCGCGGCTCCGCAGACCGGACAACTCGCCGTGCACCTTGATCCAGACGTCCGGGTCGGCGGCGGACAGGTCGAGCCAGACATGGTCGTCGTCGCCGACATGATCGAGGTCCAGGCAGTCGCCGCGCTGCTCCTGCAGCACGATCTCGTGAAGCGCCCGGCCGGCGTGCTCGGGACTCCACAGCAGCATCTTCGCCGCCGCGAACCTCCCGCTTCCCGGTTCACCGTCGAGGAAGACGGTGCCGTTGCGCCGCAGCGCGTCGGCCGCCGCCCCGAAACCGGGCGGCTCGACGAAACGCCGCCAGAGCCATCGCAGCTGGTCGGCGGCCTCCTGTCGAGGCGACCGTCCGTTCGCGTCTTCGAGGACGATGCTGTTGAAGGTGTTGTTCTGGTCTCCTGGGCCCGCGTTCACGGGCCCGCGGCTGCCGAACACATAGGGGCCGGTGGATGTGGTCATCGTTCGGCTCCGTCGTCGCTCTTTCCGCCGAAGCGATGGGAGATGTCGCCGTGATGGTCGCCCTGGACGTAAGTGGCGCCGTCGCCGGAGAAGGTGTGGGAGTAGTTGTTCATGTCGCCCGAGCCGGCATGGACGGGTCCGTGGACGTCGCGGATCACGGGGCCGGAGTTGCCGACGGCGCCGGAGACGTCGCGCGCCTGGACGACGGTTCCGGACACGTCGGAAGACGTGTTGCGCACCGTGTCGTTCCCGGTCGAGCCGGATGTGGCCGCTTCCCTCAGCGCCGGTACCGCGTTCGCGACGACCTCCGCGATGCGGGCGAGGCCGGATTCGCCGTCCCGGACGTCCAGGCGGAGCGACTGCGCGTCGGCGAGGCGGCGGAGCTCCGGGGGCAGCAGGTCGGCGCGAAGCCGCTCGGTGGTCCTGCCTTTGAGCACGGGAATGACCATCGTCGCGCCGGCGTACGCCTCCAGGATCTCGCGCCGCACCCAGTCGCGGTCGTCCCCGAGACGAGGGTCGGTGTGCCAGTCCGGCCCTATGACGGCGAGCAGGACGCTGCAGTTCTGGACGGCGCGGAGCAGTTCCTCCGGGAAGTTTCCGCCGGGCGGGATGGACTTCGACGCGCGGAAGACCGCATTGTCGCCGAAGCGGCGGGACAGTTCCCGCTCGATCGCGAACGCGGCCTCGTCGCCGTCCCCCGTGCGGTAGTTGATGAACACCTCGTGCATGTCCCGTCCCTTTCTATGGGCTCGTGTTCCGCAAGGCCGTTCCGAGTTCGGGAGCAAGCTCGCGCACGGCCCGGCTTCCCGGGTGGCGCGCCAGCGTGCGCGCGAGTTTGCGCAGGTCCGTGGCGATGGTGGCGGAGGCGACGGTGGTCGCCCCGCCGAGGAGTTCGCGGGTCTGCTCGCAGGCGCGGTCGATCTCGCCGGATGCCGCCACGGCCAGCGTTCGCCGCATGCCGTAGCGGATGCGGGTCCTGACGGCGTCGGCGGGTACGCGGGCGAGCTGGGCGTCGAGGATTTCGGCGGCGGCCTGGGGGCGTCCTAGCTCGTGGAGGCACCAGCCGCGTCCCATCTCGGCGGGGTCGGCCACGTTGGTGGTGCCGAGGACCGGGGCGTCGTGCTCGCGCGCCGCTGCGGCGAGCAGGTCATGGGCCCGGTCGAGGCAGCGCATGCAGGCGGCGTGGTCGCCGGCGAGGGCGTGGCCTTGGGCCTCCCGTTGCGCGGCGAGCCCGAGGACGCGCGGCGAGACCGGCCCGGCCTGTGCTCGCTTGGCGAGGTCGATCGTGCTGCGGGCGTCGTCGCGGTAGAGGGTGACCTGGGCGTTGCGCACCAGCCCGTACGCGGTGAGTTCTCGGTCGCCGCCGGCGGTGGCGAGCTCGACGGCGTGCCGGGTCCACCAGAGGGCGGACTCGTCGTTGCCGGTCTCCTGGACGAGCCAGCCGACGTACTCGGCGTAGCGCGAGGCCAGCCGCAGCAGTTCGGCGCGCGTGCGCGGGCCGGCGTGCGTCGCCAGTTCGCGGAGCGTGTGGGTCTGTGCGATGAGGACGGGCAGGACGAGCCCGGGCGCGACGGCCTGGCCGAGCCGCCGGTACTGCGCGAGCATCGAGCGGTACAGCTCCGGCAGCGTGGTGTCGTCGGCGGCCGCGGGTCCGGCGCGCCCGATGCCGATCCCCGCGATCGACGCGGCGCCGGCGGCCACCGCCTGCCGCCGGCTCACGGGCTGGAACCAGCTCGGTCCGTCTGCGGACAGCCGCATCAGCCACACCTCCGCTTCCTGGTCTGCGCCTTTCGCTTCCCCGAGCCCGGGCCCGGGCGTGGCGGGGCCGCCCGCGAGCGCGGCGAGGGCGCCGCCCGCGCGCAGTTCGGTGTCGCAGAGCCGGGCGAGGTCGCGGGCCGGCGCCCGGACGCCGCGCTCGACCAGGCTCAGGTGCCCCTTGCTGTAATGCACGCGGCCGGCGAGTCGAGCGAGCGACATGCCCGCCGCGAGCCGCCTTCTCCGAAGTTCTTTCCCGAAATCCGCCGGACCCTCGTTCGCGCGAACCGTCATGCCGTCCATCCGAACAGCGGGAGTCATCGGGAGCAAGAGTGCGTTCGCGGCGGCGGGCGTGCAAGGGGAATGGCGATGTTTCGTGTTTCGCCTTTTTCTGGCTCGGGAGAAATGGGGGGTGCGGTACGTCCGAAGCGGAGGCGCATCGCGGGAGCGGCCGCAGGGGGGCGCCGCCGGTGCTCGTGTTGCTCGTGTGACCGGTGGGTTGCCACGTTTGTCGCGAATGCGGTGATGCCCTGCCGTCCGCCATTTCAATGGCGGAATGTGACAAAAGAAAGTTGATCAGGTCGGGGCTTGGGGGAATGGTCGGGCGGGTATGTGGTGGGGGACATAATTCGGTACGTCGCTCCGGAGTGCAGATGCGTCTCTCCCGCCCCTGTGTCGCCGCTTTCGGTGCGGTGGCCTTCGCCGCCGGAATGATCAGCTGGTCCGGGTCCGCCTCGGCGGCCGGGACGAACTACGTCGCCCTCGGCGACTCGTACTCGTCCGGCACCGGAGCGGGGGACTACGACCCCGCGAGCGGGTCGTGCAACCGCAGCAAGAACGCCTATGCGGAGCTGTGGGCCGCGGCCCACACGACGAGTTCGTTCAAGTTCGTCGCGTGCTCGGGCGCGACGACCGCGACGGTGGCGTCGGGCCAGCTCGGCGCGCTGAGCTCGGCGACGACGCTGGTCAGCATGACCGTCGGCGGGAACGACGCCGGGTTCAGCGACGTGATGCAGACGTGCGTGCTGCACTCGGCGTCGACGTGCGAGAGCGCGGTGGCGTCGGCGGAGGGCTTCATGAAGAACACGCTGCCCGGCAGGCTCGACTCGCTGTACGGCAAGATCCGGGCCAAGGCGCCGGGCGCGCGGGTCGTGGTGCTCGGGTACCCGCACCTCTACAAGATCGTGAGCGTGTGCGTGGGCCTGAGCAACGCCAAGCGGACGGCCCTCAACGGCGCGGCGGACGTGCTCGACGGCACCGTCAAGGCGGCGGCCGGGCGGGCCGGATTCACCTGGTCGGACGTCCGCGACGAGTTCGCCGGGCACGAGCTGTGCTCCGGCGACGACTGGCTGCACGCGGTGACGATCCCGATCGGCTCCAGCTACCACCCGACCGCCAAGGGGCACCGGCTGGGCTACCTGCCCGCGCTCACCGGGTCGGCGAAGGCGTCGCTGCAGAACCAGACCTGAGCCGCAGCGCGAACGCCGCCGTGCCGAGCGCCGCGGCCATGAGCAGCGCGCTCACCCAGGCGGGGGAGCGGTAGCCGAGGCCCGCCCCGATCACGAGGCCGCCGAGCCACGGGCCGGCCGTCGCGCCGGCGTTGAACGCGGCGGTGGTGAGTCCGCCGGCCAGCGTCGGCGCGTCCCCGGCCAGCCGCAGGACGCGGGCGATCAGCGCGGGGCCGGTGCCGAACGCGAGCATGCCCTGGACGAACACGAGCGGCACCGCGGCGGCGGGGGAGCCGGCGGTGAGGGCGAGGGCCGCCCAGCCGGCGGCGAGCGCGGTCATCCCGCCCGCGATCAGGGCGGACGGGCGGGCGTCGGCGATCCGGCCGCCGATCGTCACGCCGGCGAAGGAGCCGAGCCCGAACAGCGCGAGCAGTGCGGGCACCCAGGCGTCGGCGAGGCCGGTGACGTGCGTCGCGAGCGGCGCGAGGTAGGTGAAGGTGCAGAACGTCGCGCCCTGGAACAGCGCGTTCATCGCGAGGGTCACCAGCAGCGGGCGGGAGGCCAGGACGCGCAGCTCGCCGGCCGCGCTCGTGGCGGGGGAGCGGTCGTCGGGGATCGTCCGGGCGATGGCGGCCAGCGCGGGCAGCGACACCAGGGCGACCGCCCAGAACGCCGACCGCCACCCGAGGTGGCCGCCGAGCAGCGCGCCGGCGGGGACGCCCGCGACGCAGGCGACGGTGACGCCGCCGACCACGATGGACGTGGCGCGGGCCCGGGCGTCCGGCGGGACGAGCGCGACGGCGGCGGCGAGCGCGACCGCCCAGAAGCCGGCGTTGGCGAGCGCGGCGGCGACACGGGTGGCGAGCAGCACGGCGTAGCTGGTGGTGACGGCGCCGGCCACGTGGGCGGCGACGAAGGCGGACAGGAAGCCGAGCAGGGCGCGGCGGCGCGGCCAGCGGCGGGCGAGCAGCGACATGGCCGGTGCGCCCACCGCCATGCCGACGGCGAAGGCGGAGGTGAGCAGCCCGGCGGCGGGCACGGAGACGTGCAGGCCGGCGGCGATGCCGGGCAGCAGGCCCGACAGCATGAATTCCGAGGTGCCCTGGGCGAACACGGCGAGCCCGAGGACGTAGACGGCGAGTGGCAAGGCGAGACTCCCGAGACGGCGAACGTGGGTGCGCTGAACCGGTGGGGGCATGCCGCGGACGGCCGTCATCGACGGCGGCGGCGTGAAGGAAGAGCCCTCGTGGCGACGCGATCGCGTCGGAGGGCGGCCCGCACCGCGGCGCGGCGGCCGTCATGGCCGGGCGCGCCGGGGGTCAGCGTCTGTTCGCCTCCGGGCTGGACATGCGGCCGAGGCTACCAGTGCGCCGGCGCGGGCCGCGCACCATAATCGGCTCGTCAAGGGGAGACGGAATGATCGTCGATGCGTGGATGCAGCATGGAACGGTCCGGTTCCTGCAGCACGAGATGCTGGACTCGCTGTGGCGGTGGACGGGGCAGAAGCCGCCGGAGGAGGAGGTCCCGGTCGCGGTCACGGTCGGCGCGATGGACGCCGGCGGGGTGGACGTCGGGCTGATCAGCGCCTGGTACGGCCCGGAGGGCGCGCTCGTGAGCAACGACGAGGTCGCCTCGTTCGTCGCGCAGGCGCCGGACCGGCTGGCGGGCGTGGCGTCGGTGGACCTGCGCAAGCCGATGGAGGCCGTCCGGGAGCTGCGGCGGTGCGTGAACGAGCTGGGGTTCAAGGCCCTGCGGGTGGTGCCGTGGCTGTGGGAGCTGCCGCCGACGGACCGGCGGTTCTATCCGCTGTTCGCCGAGTGCGTGGAGCTCGGGGTCCCGTTCTGCACGCAGGTCGGGCACACCGGCCCGCTGCGGCCGAGCGAGACGGGGCGGCCGATCCCGTACGTCGACCAGGTCGCGCTGGACTTCCCGGAGCTGGTCATCGTCGGCGGCCACGTCGGGTACCCGTGGACGGAGGAGATGGTCGCGGTGTGCCGCAAGCATCCGAACGTCTACGTCGACACGTCGGCGTACACGGTCCGCCGGTACCCGCCGGAGCTCGTCCGGTACATGGCGCAGGACCGGCGCCACAAGGTCATGTTCGGCACGAACTTCCCCATGATCACGCCGGAGCGGGCGCTGAAGGGCCTGGACGAGCTGGGCCTGGACGAGGCGGCCACGGAGGCGTTCCTGTCCGGCAACGCCCGCACGGTGTTCCGGATCTAATGATCTACAACGTAAAGGCGTCGGGCCGGACGCGCGGGATCGCGGCGTCCGGCCCGGCCGGGGATCAGGCCTTCCAGGCGGGGTCGCGGCCGAGGTAGTGCAGCAGGTCCGCGACCTCGTCGCCGGGCGCGTCGATCGCGGCGGCGTAGGCGCCGAACTGGCGCAGCGGCTCGACGATCTCGGTCGCGACCTTGTGCAGCTCCCGCGCGAGGCCGGCGGTGAGCGGCGACTCCTGGCCGGTCGCGACGGCGATGTCCCAGGCGTGCACGGCGGCGTCGAGGGCGGCGGCGCCGGCACCGAGCCAGGGGGCGAGCGAGCCGGGCGGGACGGGGACCGGCGCCTCGGCGGCGTCGCGGTCCACCGTGGCCCACGCGGCGGCGCAGGCGGTGAGGGCCGGCTCGAGCAGGCCGATCGGCTCGCCGTCGAGGGTGCCGGACGGGGCGAAGGGGTTGAAGTCGGGGCCGGGGCCACCGGTGATGGAGGCCGCGAAGGCGAGCTGGTCCCCGGCCGCGTGCTGGAGGACCTGGGTGACCGTCCAGTCCGAGCACGGGGTGGGGCGGCCCAGGTCGGCGGTGGTGATGCCGCGGACGGTGGAGCGCAGGGCCTCGTGGGCGGTGTCGAGGAGGCTCCAGCCGGAGACGGTGATCTCGTTCATGGTGACGAGTATAGCAGAACGGAATCATTCGTTCCACTCGCGGAGCGCTCGCCAACGGCCCCGCGAATTGGTCCACGCCATAGCTTCCTTTCGTACGCGCCATAGATTCCTTTCACTCTATGATTAGAGAGAACTACGTTACGTGGCCGCCTCGTGACCGGGGAGTGTGACGACCGATGACCAGCGCCCACCAGCGACTGGGCGAACGCATCAGGCTGCTGCGCGGATCCGCGGACGGCCGCCGGGCGCACCGGACCGCAGCGGCGCCGCGGGCCAGGACGGGGCCGCGCGCGATCGTGCTGACCTGCGGCGACTACCTGGCCATCGGCGAGCATCCGCGCGTCACAAGGGCGATGCGGGCCGGGCGCCGCGGCGCGCCGGCGGCGTCCGCGCACGGCCCGGACCTCGCCGAGGACCACCCGCAGGCCCTGCTCGGCGAGCGTTTCGCCCAGGGGCTCGGGGCGCGGCGCGGGGTGCTGTGCCCGTCCGGCCGGGACGCGGGGACGGGCGCGCTCCGGCTTGCGGCCGGTCCCGGCACGCCCGTCTATCTGGACGCGATGGCGCACCCGTCGCTGTGGGAGGGCGCGCGGGCGGCCGGCGCCGTGGCGGTCCGCTTCGACCACAACGACCTCGCCGACCTGCGCCACCGTGTCGAGGCGGGCGGGCCCGGCGTGATCTGCGCCGACGCCGTCTACGGCACGGACGGGTCGGTGGGCCCGCTCGGCGGCCTGGTGGAGATCGCCGAGGAGTACGGGTGCCTGCTGGTCGTGGACGAGTCGCACGCCATCGGGGTGCGCGGCCCGCGCGGCGAGGGCCTGGTGGGCGAGCTGGGCCTGACGGGCCGGGTCGCCTTCCGCACCGCCGGGCTCGGCAAGGCGTTCTGCGCGCGCGCCGGCCTGATCGCCTGCGATCACCCCGCGTTCGCGGGCGTGCTCGGGGCCGCCGCGTCCGGTCCGGCGCTGCCCGCGCGCGAGGTGGCGGGGCTCGCGGCGGCGCTGGACTTGGTGGAGGCCGACGGCTGGCGGCGGGAGCGGGTCCGGGCGGCGGCGGGGCGGCTGCGCGGCGGGCTGGCGGCGCTCGGGTTCGAGGCGGCCGGCGCCGACACGCAGATCATCGCGATGGAGATCGCCACGGAGGCGGACGCGGTCCGGCTGCGGGACGAGCTGGTCGGCCGGGGTGTCTTCGGTGCCGCGCTGTTCCCGGGGGTGCCCTCGTCCCGGCCCCTGCTCCGCTTTTCGGTGCACGCCGGTCTGACCGATGGCGACGTGGACCGTGTCCTCACGGCGTGCGAGGAGTTGAGCGACCAGCGCGCGGCCGCGGCCCCGGCCCACTGAGCCGCGTCCGGACCGCACCCAAGCCGGGCCGGGCCGCGCCGAAGCCGGTGCGGGCCGGGCGTCAGGCGTGGCGCGCGGATCGGCCGTCGCGCGGCGGGGCCGTGCCCGCGAACACGTACCGCTGGGCGCGGGTGTGGGCGCCGATGTAGCGGAGCATGCTGCGCAGGGCCCAGTGGTTGATGCCGCTCGGGACCATCCGGTAGCCCTGCCGGTTGGCGACGGCGAGCGCGGTGAACTGCGCCTGGTCGAGCGCGCTCCACGGGATGTCGAAGCGGTCGCGGACGATGGCGGGCAGGCAGCCGAAGGTGATCAGGCGCAGCGGGCGTTCGGCGACGAGGCGTCCGGCGCGGTCGAGGCGGGGGCCGCCGACGGGCAGCAGCGTGACGGTGTCCGAGCCGTGCTTGGCGATCTCCAGGGCGCGCGCGGCGGCGGGGGTGAGTTCGAGGCGTTCGGCGCAAATGTGCCAGAACTTGGACTGGAACGCGGCGTAGTCGGCGGGGACGGGGCGCATGCTGACGCCGTAGCGGGCGTACCAGGTGACGGTCTCGGCGTACATCTGCTCATGGTCCTCGGCGGTGAGGGTGCCGGGGTGGAACAGCTCGGCGGCCTTGAAGATCTCCCAGGTGAAGGTGGCGTGCGCCCACCAGAACGTCTCGGGTTCGAGGGCGTGGTAGCGGCGGGCGCGCTCGTCGACGCCGCCGATGCCGCGGTGCAGGTCGCGGATGGTGCGGGCGCGGGCGGCGCCGTCGGGGGCGAGGATCGTCGCCCAGATCTGCGGGACGGACCGGTGGATGCGGTCGAAGGGGGCGTCGAAGAACGCGGAGTGCTCGGTGACGCCGGCGCCGATGCCGGGGTGCATCAGCTGCATCAGGCCGGCGGCGGCGCCGGGGAGCAGGGAGCGCAGGTCGGCGGCGTGCCGCCAGAGCAGGGTGCCGGGGTCGAGGGGCGCGGTGGCGGCGGCGCGGGCGGGCGGTGGAGCGGCGGCGGTGGGGCCGGATGCTGGGGCGGGCATCGCACCTCCTGGCCAGTGTTCACTTACATCCAGCGTACGCGGGATGAGACAAGAGTCAATTTCTGTCGCATGTTCAAATGCTCCATGAGCGTACTTTTGTGGGGCGGGGCACAGCGCCGCCGCGAAGCTTCGTCGCCGGGCGCATAGCCCGCCCCGGGCCCGCGCGGGTGCAATGGCGGCCCCACAGGGACCTCGCGAAGGGACCCCGCCATGAGCGACGAGCACCTGTCCGCGCGCAGCCGCCTCCTGTACGCGGTCGCCGGGCTCGCGGCGCTGGCGGTCGCGGCCGCCGCCGTGGTGGTGGCCGCGAGCCCGTCGCCGGGGCGGGTGCACCGGTACACCACGGTGTTCTCGACCGCGGGGGAGGGCCTCGATCCCGGCAGGTCGGACGTGAAGGTGCGCGGCATCGCGGTCGGCCGCGTCGAGACCGTCCGGCTGCGGCGGGACGGCCGGGTCGCCGTGGGGATCCGGGTGCGGGCCGGTGTCACCGTTCCCGCCACCACGCGGGCGGCGATCGAGCCGGTGTCGGTCTTCGGGCCGAAGGACCTGGTCCTCGACCTCGGCGCCGGGCCCGCGCTGCGCGACGGCGCGCTGATCACCCGCACCTCGGACCCGCGGGAGCTGACGGGTGTCACCGACCGCGCCTACGGCCTCACCGCCGCGATCGACCCGTCCGACGTCGCGACGATCATGCGGACGCTGGCGTCCGGGCTGGACGGGGAGGGACCCGCGCTGCACCGGACGATCGTCGACGGCGCCTCGCTCGCCGACGCCGTCCACGTGCGCGAGCCGGAGATCCGGCGGCTGATCGGCGACGTGACCGGGGTGTCCGGGACCCTCGCCGGGCGCGGCGGCGCGATCACGGGCGCGGCCGGCGACGTCGACCGGCTCGCGCCCGTGCTCTACGGGCGTCCCGACAAGGTGTCGCAGCTGCTGGACGCGGCGGGCGAGCTGTCGGACCGGGTCGGCGGGACGCTCCGCGACCACGGCGCGGACCTCGGGCGGATGGCCGACGGGACGGCGAACGTCGTGCAGGTGCTGGCGTGGCAGAACCGGCGGCTGCCGGTGCTGATGGACGTGCTGGACGAGCTGTTCCGCGGGCTCGGCGGGCTGATCCGCGTCCCGGGCCCGGACGGCACGCTGCTGGGCAGGGGAGTGGACACCTTCAACCTCGACCTGTGCAGGACGTTCATCGACCTGTGCCAGGCGCCGTGATCTCGGCGAGGCGGGCCTCCAGGCCGTCCAGGAACAGGGCGAGCGCACCGGGGTAGGCGCTGGTGACCATCGTCGCGGCCAGCGGGCTCGCGCAGGCGCTGATGTGCGGGTGGGTGTCCGGGTCCAGCCGGGCGTAGGTGGCCGTCCACGCCGCGCGGTCGGCGGCTGCGGCCTCGGCGGGCAGCGCGTTCGCCGCCGCGTCCAGCGCCGCGAACCCGAGTGTGAGGTCGACGAACTGGTGGTAGTGGCGGGCCGCGAGCGCGGGCGGGAAGCCGGCCTCGCGGAAGATGCCGAGGCCCGCCTCGACGGCGCGGATCTCGTTGGGGCGGCGGGTGACGCGGGACGCGGCGAGCAGCGCGACCTGCGGGTGCGCCACATAGGTGGCGTGCAGGTGCTCGCCGACGCGGCGCAGCTGCTCGCGCCAGCCGCCGGCGGTGCGGGTGCCGGCGAGGGTGCGACCGATCAGCTCGTCGGCGACCGCGAGGACGAGGTCGTCGGTGTCGCGGAAGTACCGGTAGATCGAGGACGGGTCGGCGCCGAGCGCGGTGCCGAGCCGCCGGACGGTGAGCGCGTCGTCGCCGCCCTGGCCGAGCAGCCGGATCGCGGTGCCGACGATCAGCTCGTGGGACAGCACGACCCCGGACTTGGTGGGGCGGCGGCGGCGCTTGCGCGCGATGACGCGATCGGGCTGCGGGGTCGTGCGGTCCATGGGGGCTCCCGGGGGCGCGCGGGCGGGACGGTCGCCACCTTATGACAACACCATTGACCACAGAAGCGGGCGCGCTATTTCATATGGATCCACCGGCCGCCAACCAGGGCGAACCGGTCATCGCGTCCCCGCCCTCCCGGATCGGTCGCCCATGCATCCCACCCCTGCCCCCGCCCCGCCCGGCGGCCCTGCGCTGAAGCGGTCGCTGGGCGTCGTCGACGGCGTCGTCATCGCCGCGTCCAGCACCGCCGCCACCACCAGCATCGGCATCGGCACCGGCGTGATCGTCGGCGTCGTCGGGCTGCACGGGCCGATCCTGGCGCTGCTGGCGTTCCTGCCGGTGCTGTGCATCGGCGGCGCGTTCGCCCGGCTCAACCGGGTGGAGCCGAACGCCGGCAACGCCTACGTGTGGGTCGGGCGCGTGCTCAGCCCGTGGCTCGGCTTCCTCGTCGGCTGGGTCAACATCGTCGGCACGATCGTCTTCCTCGCCTACACCACCACGGTCACCGGCTCGGCGCTGATGCTGCTCGCCGGCGAGGCCCACCTGCACCGCATCGGCGGGCTGGCGCTGAACCCCGACTCCAACCTGCAGGCCACCCTGCTCGGGATGGTGGTGCTCGTGGCGGTGACCGGGACGGCCGTCGCCGGCGTGAACCTCGCCGCGCGGTTCCAGCGCTGGCTGCTGGTGTTCGAGTACCTGGTGCTGCTCGGCTTCTGCGGCTACGGCCTGGTCGTCGGCGACCACCCGTTCAGCCTGGAATGGTTCAACCCGTTCGGGTTCCCGTCCCTGCACGCGCTCGCGCAGGGGATGGTGCTGTCGGTCTTCACCTACTGGGGGTTCGACGCGGTGTTCAGCGTCAGCGAGGAGGTCCGCGACCACCGCGACGCGTCCCGCGCCGGGCTCATCTCGCTGTTCACCATGCTCGCGCTGTTCCTGCTCGGCTCGGTCGCGTTCCAGCGGGTGCTGTCGGCCGGCGAGATGGCCGACCACGGCGCGCAGGGCCTCACCTACTTCGGCGCGCGGCTCGCCCACCAGCCCCTCGCCGTCCTGCCGCTGATCGCGCTGACCTTCTCCGCCGTCGCGTCGCTGCAGGCCGGCGTCATCCCGACCGTCCGGGGCATGTTCGCGATGGGCCGCGACCGGACGCTCGGGGCGGTGTGGACGCGGGTGCACCCGCGGTTCGGCACGCCCGCCGCCGGGACCGTGCTGATCGGCGTCATCGCCGCGCTCGTCGCCGGGTTCGCGCTGGTCATCCCCAAGGTCAGCACGCTCATCGAGGCCGCCGTCAACGCGATCGGGATCGTCGTCGCGCTGTACTACGGGCTGACGGCGCTGGCCGCCGCGGTCCGGTTCCGCGGGCTGCTGCGCACCTCGTTCCGGGAGGGCGTGCGGGCGGTGGTGCTGCCGGTCGCGGGCGCGCTGACCCTGTTCGTCCTCGGCGCGCTGCTGTGCGCGGACTTCGCCACCTCCACCGACCACTTCGCGCTGCGCGCCGACAACGGCTGGTTCGAGCTGTCGATGCCCGCGCTGATGGTGGGGTCGGGGCTGGCCGCCGCCGCGTGGGCGAAGTGGGTCCGCCGGTCCCCGTACTTCCATGGCGGGCAGGCCACCGACGCCGACGCCCCCGACCTGCTGCCCGGGTCCGCCGCCCGGCCCGCCGCCGAACTGTGACGCACCGTCCCGTCCGCCGATCCGAGGAGACCGCCTTCATGACCCGCAAGCCCGCCGACCTGCTGTTCACCGGCGGACCCGTGCTGACCATGGACCCGGCGCGCAGCCGCGCCACCGCGCTCGCCGTCACCGGCGGGCGGATCACCGCCGTCGGCCACGACGAGGTCCGCGACCTCGCGGGCCCGAAGACCGAGGTCGTGGACCTGCGCGGCCGGCCGCTGCTGCCCGGTTTCCAGGACGCGCACGTCCACGCCGTCATGGGCGGCATCGAGCTCGGCGAGTGCGACCTGACCGGCACCGTCGACCCGGGGGAGTACCTGCGGCGCGTCCGCGCCTACGCCGGCGCGCACCCGGAGCGGGAGTGGATCACCGGGGGCGGGTGGTCGATGGAGAGCTTCGAGGGCGGCACCCCGACCCGCGAGGCGCTCGACGCCGCCGTGCCCGACCGGCCCGTCTACCTGGTGAACCGCGACCACCACGGCGCGTGGGCCAACAGCCGGGCGCTGGAGCTCGCCGGGGTCGGCGCGGGCACCCCCGACCCGCCGGACGGGCGGATCGAGCGCGACGCCGAGGGGCGTCCCACCGGCATGCTGCAGGAGGGCGCGATGATCCTCGTCGGCCGGTTCCTGCCCGCCCGCACCCGCGACGACCGGGTCGCCGGGCTGCTGCGCGCCCAGGAGATGCTGCACGGCCTCGGCGTCACCGCCTGGCAGGACGCGCTGGTGTGCGGGTCCGACGGCTACCCCGACGTGTCCGACGCCTACGCCGCCGCGGCCGCCGACGGGTCGCTGACCGCGACGGTCGTCGGCGCGCTGTGGTGGTCGCGCGCCCGTGGCGAGGAGCAGATCCCCGATCTGCTGGAGCGGCGGGAGCGGCTCACCGGCGGCCGGCTGCGCTGCACCAGCGTGAAGATCATGCAGGACGGCGTCGCGGAGAACTTCACCGCCGCCATGACGGCCCCCTACCTGGACGGCTGTGGCTGCGCGACCGCCAACAGCGGCCTCAGCTTCGTCGACCCCGAGGCGCTGCCCGGGTACGTCACCGCGCTGGACGCCCGCGGCTTCCAGGTCCACTTCCACTCGCTCGGCGACCGCGCCGTCCGGGAGGCGCTCGACGCCGTCGCCGCCGCCCGCGCCGCCAACGGGTGGCGCGACACCCGGCCGCACCTGGCGCATCTCCAGGTCGTCCACCCCGACGACGTCGGACGGTTCCGGGCGCTGGGCGCGACCGCGAACATGCAGCCGCTGTGGGCCGCGCACGAACCGCAGATGGACGAGCTGACCATCCCGTTCCTCGGCCCCGAGCGCGCCGCGTGGCAGTACCCGTTCGGCGACCTGCTGCGCGCCGGGGCGACGCTCGCGGCGGGCAGCGACTGGCCGGTGAGCAGCGCCGCGCCGCTCGAGGGGATCCACGTCGCGGTCAACCGCGTCCTGCCGGGCGGCGGGGACGAGCCGTTCCTGCCGGAGCAGGCGCTCGACCTCGCCACCGCGCTCGCCGCCTACACCGCCGGGTCCGCCTACGTGAACCACCTCGACGACACCGGCTCGCTGCGTCCCGGCAACCGCGCCGACCTCGTCGTCCTGGACCGCGACCCGTTCGCGGGGCCCGCCGCGGCCATCGGCGAGACCCGCGTCCACCTCACCTACGTCGACGGGACCCGCGTCCACACCGCCCCCGACGCCTGACCGCCGCGCGTTGAGTTGCGGCGTGTCGTCCTTAAAACGGCTCTCTTGAGGACGACACGCCGCAAGTGAACGTCGTTCGGGCCGGGGTCAGGCGGAGGCGGGCTTGTACACGGCGACGGCGCAGGCGCTGCCGAGGCCGATGTTGTGCTGCAGCGCGACGCGGGCGCCCTCGACCTGCCGGTTGCCGGCCTTGCCGCGCAGCTGCCAGGTCAGCTCGGCGCACTGCGCCAGGCCCGTCGCGCCCAGCGGGTGGCCCTTGGAGATCAGGCCGCCGGAGGGGTTGACGACCCACTTGCCGCCGTAGGTGGTGGCCTTGTCGTCGACGAGCTTGTGGCCCTCGCCGACGCCGGCCATGCCGAGCGCCTCGTAGGTGATGAGCTCGTTGGCGCTGAAGCAGTCGTGCAGCTCGATGACGTCGACGTCCTCGATCGACACCTGCGCCTCGTCCATCGCCTTGCGCGCGGCGAGCTGCGAGACGCCGAACCCGACGACCTGGATCGAGGAGTTGTCGGCGAAGCTCTCGGGGGTGTCGGTGGCGATGTGGTGGCCGGCGATCTCCACGGCCTGGTCCCACAGGCCGTGCTCGTCGACGAACCGCTCGCTGACCACCACCGCGGCGGCGGCGCCGTCGGAGGTCGGGGAGCACTGCAGCTTGGTCAGCGGGTCGAAGATCATCGGGGCGTTCTTGACGTCCTCGAACGAGTACTCGGTCTGGAACTGCGCGTACGGGTTGTTCACCGAGTGCTTGTGGTTCTTCCAGCCGATCCACGCGTAGTGCTCGGGGGTCGAGCCGTACTTCTCCATGTGCTCGCGACCGGCGTTGCCGAACATCTGCGGCATCGGCGCCTTGTCCAGCTCCCACTCGCGGCCCGCGGTCATCGAGCGCAGGTGGTGGTCGATGATGGTGACCTTCGACTCGCCGACGCCCGCGCCGAGCGAGCCCTTCTTCATCTTCTCCATGCCGAGCGCGAGCGCGCAGTCGGCGAGCCCGCCGCGGACGGCCTGGCGGGCGAGGAACAGCGCGCTGGACCCGGTCGCGCAGGCGTTCATGACGGTCATCACCGGGATGCCGGTCATGCCGGTCTCGTAGAGGGCGCGCTGGCCCATCGACCCGTACATCGAGCCGGCGTACGCCATCTCGATCTTGTCGTAGGGGACGCCCGCGTCCTGCAGCGCGTTGCCGACGGCCTCCTTGGCCATGTCGGGGTAGTCCCAGTCGCGGGAGCCCGGCTTCTCGAACTTGGTCATGCCCACGCCCACGACGAAGGTGCGGTTGGTCATCTCGGGCTCGCCCTCCTGATACCGAATCCAGTTCGGGGCCACGATAACCCGCCGGCCTACGAAGCGTTCGCTTGGCTCCCGATGATCGGGACGGCCCGAAGCCCGCGCGCGGGACGCCCCGCAGGTCAGGCGGCCAGCTCCTCGGCGAGCGCCGCCGCGAACGCGTCCACGTCCCCCTCGGCGGTGTCGAACGAGCACACCCAGCGGACCTCGCCCGTCCGCGCGTCCCAGGTGTAGAAGGCGAACCGCTTGCGCAGCCGCTCCGCCGCGTCCTTCGGGACGACCGCGAACACCGTGTTCGCCTGCACGTCCTGCGTGATCCGCACGCCGGGCAGCGCGCCCGCCGCGTCCGCCAGCCGCCGCGCCATCGCGTTCGCGTGCGCGGCGTTGCGCAGCCACAGGTCGCCGTCCAGCAGCGCGACGAGCTGCGCCGACACGTACCGCATCTTCGACGCCAGCTGCATGCTCGACTTGCGCAGGAACGCCAGCCCCTCGACCGCGCCGGGGTTCAGGACGACGACGGCCTCGCCGAGCAGCAGCCCGTTCTTGGTGCCGCCGAACGACAGCACGTCCACGCCCGCGTCGGTGGTGAACGCGCGCATCGGCACGCCGAGCGCGGCGGCGGCGTTCGCGATCCGCGCGCCGTCCATGTGCACGCCGAGGCCGCGCTCGTGCGCCGCGGCGGCGACCGCCGCGACCTCCTCCGGGGTGTAGACGGTGCCGAGCTCGGTGCTCTGCGTGATCGACACCGCGGACGGCTGGCGGCGCTGGATGTTGCCGAACCCCGTCGCGTACCGCTCGACCAGCTCCGGCGTCAGCTTCCCGTCCGGCGCCGGCACCGTGACCAGCTTCAGCCCGGCGATCTTCTCCGCCGCGCCGCACTCGTCGGTGTCGATGTGCGCCGACTCCGGGCACACCACCGCGCTCCACGGCCGCGACATCGCCTGCAGCGACACCACGTTCGCGCCCGTCCCGTTGAACACCGGGAACACCTCCGCCGCCGCGCCGAAATGCCCGCGCACCACCTCGCGCAGCCGCGCCGTGACGGCGTCCTCGCCGTAGGCGGGCTGATGCCCCTCGTTCACCGCGGCCATCGCCGCGAGGATCTCCGGGTGGACGCTTGCCTGGTTGTCGCTGGCGAAGCCGCGCTTGGGGTCGGGAATGGCGAAGGTCATGCCCCCATTGTCCCGAACACCCGAAGCCGTCCCGAACCCCCCGGGGCGCCGGTGCGGCCGGACGCTCAGGCGGGACGGTCGGTGACGCGGTCGGTGACGACCGGCGCGACGGGCGCGACGGGCGCGACGGGCGCGACCGCGGGCTCGGCGGCCGCCGGCTCGGCCGCGCGCAGCGCCGCCCGGGCGCGCAGCGCGTCCACGTCCTCACCGAGCCGCGCCATGCTCGCCTGCAGGTCCCGCCACAGGCCCGCGCGCTGCTCCAGCTGCGCGAGCTTGGTGCGCAGGTCGCCGATCCGCCGCTCGGCCGCCTCCAGCCGGGTGCGGTGCCCCGCGGTGTCGCGGCCGGTGCGGATCAGGCTGGTGGCGACCGCGGCCAGGTCCCGCTCGGTGTCGTCCATCCGCTCGTCGATGCGCGGCAGCAGCCGGTCGTTGAGCTGCGCGACCAGCGAGTCCATCTCGGCGCGCAGCCCGCGCACCTCCTCCTCGCGGGTGCGCAGCGCCGCGTCCTGCGCCCGGACGGTATCCTCCAGCCGGCGCACCCGCTCCCCGCAGGAGGGCAGGAACCGTTCCAGTTCCGCCGACCGTTCCAGGTCCCGGCCCAGTCTGACGAGCAGACCCGCACCGGCGCGCAGCCGGTGCTCCGCCTCGGTGGCGGCGCGGCGGACGAGACCCGGGATCACGGTCATGGCTCCCCCCAGGGGGCTGTCGAGTGGATTCTCCTTAAACTCTAGGCGAACCGCCGGGAAACGGGAGATGTACTTTCCGGGTTGTTCGCCGGTTTCGGCCCCGCTCCCGGGGTTTCACCGGACGTCCGCCCGGAGGGCCGGCCGGGCGTGTTGCCGGGCACGCCCCCGGACGTCTCGGCGGGCGCGGCCGCCCGGCGCCGGCGGCCTGGGCGCGCCGGCGCGGCGCCGCACCCGCACAGCCCGCGGCGGACGATGAGCAGGGCGCGGTCGGCGGTGTAGTCCGTCCGGTCGAGCGCCGGGCGCACCCGGTGACACCTCAGGCAGAGCATCGGTCTCCAATCCCCCCTCGTGCGCGGGAGCGGCGCGCCCGGGCCCGGCCCGCCGCCCCGTGCGCATTCCCCCCGGACGCGCTCGGGACGGCGGGGCCCACAGGATGGCCCTCGGCTCCCAGCGGGACGGAACGTTAGGCGCCCCGACGTTGCATGCACGTTGCGACCGCCCGATCACGCACCGTGCCCGCAACCGGCCCGGCCCGGTTCCCCCGAACCGCTTGCAAGGCCCGCCCGATGGGCCGATCCTCAAACCCGTCGAGGTTGTCTCCGCAGGGAAAGGCGCTGATGGTGGTGCAGAACCAGGCGATCGCGGCGCGGCCGCCGATCACCGAGTCGTGGCGGCGCTCGCGCGACGCCGGCGTGGACGCCGCGGTCGCCGCGGCGCCGCTGGTGTTCGACCGCGACACCGTCGCCGACGCCCGCGGCGCCCACCCGCTCGACCCGCACCTGCCGCTGCTGCGCGACCTGCTGCGCAACGTCGCCGACGAGACCGAGCACCTGATGGTGATCACCGACGAGGCGGGCCGCGCGCTGTGGACGCAGGGGCCGCCCGCCGTGCGCCGGGCGGCCGAGCGGATCGGGCTGATGGAGGGGTTCTGCTGGTCCGAGGGCGCCGTCGGCACCAACGGCATCGGCACCGCCCTCGCCACCGGCCGCGCCGAGTACGTCTACGCCACCGAGCACGTCGCGCAGGTCCTGCACCGCTGGTCCTGCGCCGGCGCCCCGATCACCGACCCCGACAGCGGCCGGCTGATCGGCTGCATCGACGTCAGCGCCACCGTCGACGCGCTGCACCCGGCGACGGTCGCGCTGGTCGCCGCGGCCGCCCGGCTCGCCGAGTCCCGGCTGGAGAACGACATGCGGCGGCGCGACGAGCGGCTGCGCGAGCGGTTCCTCGGGCACCCCCGCGACGGCGGCGTGCTGGTCACCGCGACCGGCCGGATCCTCGCCGCCGGCCGCGAGGACTGGCGGGGCGTGCGGCTGGAGGTCCCGTCCGAGGGCGGCGCCGTCACCCTGCCGGACGGGCGGCTCGCGCTCGCCGAGCCGCTCGGCGAGGTGTACCTGTTGCGGCCGCCGTCCGGCGCCGCGCCCGTCCCCGGCCCGGACCGGCGGCCGCTGCTCACCCTCGCGCTGCTCGGCACCGACCAGCCGTCCGCGCGGCTCGACGGCGCGCACCTGCCGCTGACGCTGCGGCACGCGGAGATCCTCGCGCTGCTCGCGCTGCACCCCGAGGGCCTCAGCGGCGACCGGCTGTCCTGGCACCTGTACGGCGACGACGGCAGCCCGGTGACGGTCCGCGCCGAGATCCACCGGCTGCGCGCCCAGCTCGGCGGGGTCGTCCGCGCCAAGCCGTACCGGCTGGACTGCGCGATCGACGCCGACTTCCTCACCGTCCGGCGGCTGCTGGACGAGGGCGACGTCGCCGCCGCCGTGCGGCTCTACGACGGGGAGCTGCTGCCGCGCTCGGACGCGCCCGCGGTGCGCGCCGAACGCGACGAGCTGGCGGTGCGGCTGCGCCGGTCCGCGCTGGACCGCGGCGGCGCCGACGCGCTGTGGACCTACGCCCAGACCGAGCAGGGCCGCGGAGACCTGGAGGCGCTGGAGCGGCTCAGGGACGTCCTGCCGCACGACGACCCGCGGCGGCCGGCCGTCGCGACCCGCCGCGCCCGGCTGCTGAGCGACTAGCGGTCAGGGGGAGCCGACACCGGCCTTGATCAGGTGGCCGCACTCGTTGTAGCAGACGGCGCTCAGCCCGCCGCCGTCGTGCCGCCACCGCGTCACCGACGCGTTCGCGACCGGCTCCTTCTCCACCTCCAGCACCTCCCGCTCCGACAGGCCCTCGACCAGGTAGCGGGTCATCACGACGATCGCGTCGTGCGTCACCACCAGCGCCCGGCCGCCGGGGGCGTCGGCCTCCAGGTCGCGGTAGAAGCTGCGCAGCCGCAGCGCGAGGTCCGCCCACGACTCGCCGCCGGGCGGACGGTAGTAGAACTTGCCGAGCTGCTTGAGCCGGTCCGCCTCCGCGGGGTGGCGCCGCTGCACCCCGGTCCAGGTCAGGCCCTGCAGGATGCCCTGCTCGCGGTCGCGGATCCGCTCGTCCACGGTCATCCGCAGGCCGTCCGGGTCCTGCGGGTGGGCGTAGGACGTCTCGGCGAGCGCGATGCGGGCGGTGTCGAGCGTCCGCAGGTAGGGGGAGACCGCGACGAGCGTCGGCCGCTCGTCCTCGGGGAGCGCGGCGAGCCAGCGGCCCAGCGCCGCCGCCTGCGCCCGGCCGCGCTCCGACAGCGGGGTGTCGGCGTCGCGCTCGACGATCCCCGTCTCCTCGGCGTCGGTGCCCTCGACCGCCTGGTAGGCGAGGTTGCCGGTGCTCTCACCGTGCCGGGTCAGGTTGAGCCACTGGAGCGAATTCACGCTCGCCATGCTGCCACGGCCCGCCCCCTGCCCGGACCGCGTGCTCTACAGCCGGTAGTACTCTCTAGGGCGTGACGACCGTCCTGGCCACCGCGATCATCGTGGTGGCGCTGCTCATCGCCGGGTACGCGCTGGTGACGGCGCTGCGCGGGCGGGCGATGGGCCTCCCCGACCTGATCGGGCTCGGGGTGCTGGAGCTGCTGCTGGCCGCGCAGGCCGTCGTCGGGTTCGTCAAGCTGTCGGGCGACGAGGGGCCCAAGCACCCCGCCACGTTCATCGGCTACCTGCTGGGCGTCCTGCTGATCCCGGTCGCGGGCGCCGCCTGGGGGCTGATGGAGCGGACCCGGTGGGGGTCCGCGGTGCTGGTGGTCGCCGGGATCGCCGTCGCCGTCATGATCGTCCGAATGAACCAGCTGTGGAGCGGCAGTGCCTGAGCCCGACACCGGCGTCACCGGCGAACCGGCCGCCGCCCGTACCGGCGGCGAGCGCGTCCGGACGGGCACCGGCAGCGGCCCCGGCCGGCTGCTCGTCGCCGTCTACGCTATCTTCGCGCTCGCGGCCGGTGCGCGCGCGGGCGTGCAGATCGGCACCCAGTTCTCCGACGCGCCGCTGGCCTACTCCCTGTCGGCGTTCGCCGCGGCCGTCTACGTCCTGGCGACGGTCGCGCTGGCCCGCGGCGGCCGGACGTCGTTCCGGGTCGCCATCACGGCCTGCTCGGTGGAACTGGCCGGCGTGCTGGCGATCGGCACGCTCAGCCTCGTCGACCGCTCGGCGTTCCCGGACGCCACGGTCTGGTCCGGGTACGGCGAGGGCTACGGGTTCGTCCCGCTGGTGCTGCCGGTGGTGGGACTGCTGTGGCTGCGCCGCACCGCCCGCCGCGCACGCGCCGGCGGCTGAACCCGCGCCCCACCTCGGCCGGACGGCCTGGGACCGCGCGCCCGCCGGTCCCGCGCCGGTCCCGGGGGGCGCGCGGAGCTCGTTCCTCTGCACCACGTTCCTCTGCACCACGGTCATCGGTCCTCGTTCCCGTCGCCGCGCAGGCGGGTCAGGCCGCCGTGGTGACCGCGTCGCCGCCACCGGCCTCACCGGCGGCGACCTCCGCAGGCACCGGGTCGGCGGTCACCGGGCCCGCGGCCGGGTCGGCGCCGGCGGTCAGCGGGGCGTCGGCGGGCGGCTCGGCGGCGACCCGCGACGGCGGCGGGGGAGCGTCGGTCATCATGCGCCCGCCGATCGGCAGGCCGTGGACCGCGGCCCGCGCGATCGCCTCGACCTCCTCGGCGGAATGCTCGGCGGTCGGGTTGCGGTGCATCCAGCGCACCAGCCGCAGCGGCGGCGCGAACACGATCCCGTCCGCGGTGAACGGCGCGCGTTCCAGCTTGCCGCCGTGCACGGCCAGCATGGGCGTCACCGTCACCGGCGCGCCGTACTTCTCGGAGATCAGCCGCTCCGCGGCGGCGGCCCGCGCGGTCAGCCCGCCCACCAGCTTGGACTGGGTGCGGCCGTTGATGAACAGCCGGCCGCCGTGCTGGGAGATCTCCGCGTCCGGCGCCCATGCCTCGTTGTGCACCAGCCACACGCCGCCGGGCCCGACGACCAGCTCGTCCGCGGTCTCGTGCCCGGGCACGACCCGGCCGTGCAGCACCCGGTGGCCGCGCCGGCCGAGCGTGAGGCGCAGCGTCCGGTCCATCCGCGCGACGCCGCGCAGCCCGCGCCGCCACACCCGGGACGCGTTGTAAAGGCGCCAGTGCACCAGCGCGTCCGCGGACGCGAGCAGGACCGCCGCCACGACGCCGAAAACAGCGTTCACCAGCATCCCGCACAACACCAGTGCCGCAACCGCCAGAATTGCGCGGGTCCGCAACCGGGCTTTTCGGCCGCGCTGCCAGAGCTCCTCGTAAACCGCCTGCGGTGAACCACCGGTGAACGCCTCGCGCCCGCGGATATAGATGGACTCGCCCAGCATCCCCAAACCTCCAGCACCTGCGATGACGGCCTCATTATGGCGAAAGGCGGCCGATTGCCGCCACACGCGGCGAGGTGAGGGAAACCAAACGGTAAAGCAACTTCCCGGCCCGCGGCATTGCTTACCTGGTGTTTCGCGGCGGTTGCCGGGACGATTCCGGGGAAGACCTTTAGGGCGTTCCTGGCGAATTATGAAATGCGCGATGCAACTATCACCGTAACCCGCAGGGCGCCTTTGGCGGCGGTGGCATTTCTCACATGGACGATCACCCGCGGCCACCGGTACCGTCATCTGCCGCCACACTGGACCGATGCACATCAGCGCCGCCGAGGACCTGCCCGTCCGCCACGCCGTCCCCGGACTGCGCGCCGCGCTGGCCGCCCGCGGCGCCGCCGTCCTCGCCGCGCCGCCCGGCACCGGCAAGACCACCCTCGTCCCGCTCGCGCTGGCCGGCCTCGCCCTCACCACCGGCCCGGCCCCCGCCCCGGCCCCGGACGGCAAGCTCCTCGTGCTGGAACCCCGGCGCCTCGCCGCGCGCGCCGCCGCCCGCCGCATGGCCTGGCTGCTCGGCGAGCGCGCCGGGCAGAGCGTCGGCGTCACCGTCCGCGGCGAGTCCCGCCCAGGCTCGCGCGTCGACGTCGTCACCACCGGGGTGCTGCTCCAGCGCCTCCAGGACGATCCCGAGCTCGGCGGCGTCGGCACGGTCATCCTCGACGAATGCCACGAGCGGCACCTCGACGCCGACACCGCGCTGGCGTTCCTGCTGGACGTCCGCGCGACGCTCCGCCCCGACCTGCGGCTGGTCGCCGCGTCCGCCACCGCCGACACCGGGCCCTGGGCCCGCCTGCTCGGCGGCGACGGCGGCCCCGTGCCGGTGGTGGAGACGGAGGCGGCGCTGCACCCCGTCGAGACGGTGTGGGCGCCGCCGCCGCGTCCCGTCCCGCCGCCGCACGGCATGCGGGTCGACCCGGCGCTGCTCGCGCACGTCGCCGCGACCGTCCGCCGCGCGCTCGCCGAACGCGACGGCGACGTGCTGTGCTTCCTGCCCGGCGTGGGGGAGATCTCCCGCGTCGCCGGGCAGCTCGCCGGCGTCCCCGCCGAGGTGCTGCAGGTGCACGGGCAGGCGCCGCCGGCGGTGCAGGACGCCGTCCTCGCACCCGCGACCGGGCGCCGCGTCGTCCTCGCGACCTCCGTCGCCGAGTCCAGCCTCACCGTCCCCGGCGTGCGGGTCGTCGTGGACGCCGGCCTGGCCCGCGAGCCCCGCACCGACCACGCCCGCGGGCTCGGCGCGCTCACCACCGTCCGCGCGTCCCGCGCCACCGCCGAGCAGCGCGCCGGCCGCGCCGGACGCGAGGCGCCCGGCACCGTCTACCGGTGCTGGACGCAGGCCGAGCACGACCGGCTGCCCGCGCGGCCGCGCCCGGAGATCGAGCTCGCCGACCTCACCGGCTTCGCGCTCCAGGCGGCCTGCTGGGGCGAGCCGGACGCGGCCGGCCTCGCCCTGCCGGACCCGCCGCCGCCCGCCGCGATGGACGCCGCGCGCGCCGTCCTGCACGCGCTCGGCGCCGTCCGCGACGGCCGGGTGACGCCGCGGGGGCGCCGGCTGGCGGGCGTCGGCCTGCACCCCCGGCTGGCCCGCGCGCTCCTCGACGGCGCCCGCGCGGTCGGCGCGCGCGACGCCGCGCAGATCGTCGCGCTGCTGTCCGAGCCGCCGCCCCGGGCCGCGGGCGACGACCTGACCGCCGCCTGGCGCGCCCTGCGCCGCCAGTCCCGTCCCGCCGACGCGCACGCCGCCCGCTGGCGCGACGAGACCCGCCGCCTCGCCAAGGCCCTCACCGCCGCCGGCGCCCGGGACGCCGAGCCCGCGCGGGGCGGCGACGACCTGGTGGCGGGCACCGTGGTGGCGCTGGCGTTCCCGGAGCGGGTGGCGCGGGCGCGGCCGGGCGGCGGCGGGTACCTGATGGCGTCCGGGACCGGCGGCGTGCTCGCCGACGGGTCGGCCCTCGCCGGGGCGCGGGCGCAGTGGCTGGCCGTGGCGGCGGCGGACCGCCCGGCGGGGTCGGCGTCGGCGCGGGTCCGGCAGGCCGTCGTGATCGACGAGGACGCGGCGCGGTCCGCCGCCGCGCCGCTGCTGGAGACGGCGGACGAGGTCGCCTGGCGCGACGGCGACGTGGTGGCGCGCCGCGTCGAGCGGCTCGGCGCGATCGAGCTGGACGCCCGGCCGCTGCGCGACCCCGGCCCGGACCTGGTGCGGGCCGCGCTGCTGGACGGGATCCGCGCCGAGGGCCTCGGGCTGCTGAACTGGACGCCCGCGGCCGCCGCGCTGCGGGAGCGGCTGGCGTTCCTGCACGGCGCGCTGGGGGAGCCGTGGCCCGCGGTCGGCGACGCGGCGCTGCTGGAGCGCGCGCCGGAGTGGCTGGCGGGCGCGCGGCGCCGGTCGGACCTGCGGCGGGTCGACGTGGCGGCGATGCTGCGCGGCCTGCTGCCGTGGGAGGCGGCGTCGCGGCTGGAGGAGTACGCACCGGAGCGGATCGAGGTGCCGTCGGGCTCGCGGGTCCGGGTGGACTACGGCGGGGAGCGGCCGGTGCTGGCGGTGAAGCTGCAGGAGCTGTTCGGCTGGGACGCGGCGCCCCGGCTCGCGGGCGGGCGGGTGCCGCTCGTGGTGCACCTGCTGTCGCCGGCGGGCCGTCCGGCGGCCGTCACCGCCGACCTCGCGACGTTCTGGCGCGAGGGCTACAAGGCCGTCCGGGCGGAGCTGCGCGGCCGCTACCCCAGGCACCCCTGGCCGGAGGACCCGACGACGGCGGCCGCCACCCGCCGCACCAACCCCCGCCGCTAGTCCGTTGAGTTGCGGCGTGTCGTCCTCAAGACGGCCCGGATGAGGACGACACGCCGCAAGTGAACGTGTTCAGGCGCGGGAGGCGACGAGGACCTCGATGCCGTCGAGGATGCGGGCGAGGCCGAACTCGAAGGCGTGCGCGGGGCCGACGGCGGCGTTGTACTCCTTGCCGGCGGCGGTGCCGACGCGGTTGCTGAGCGGGTAGTCCTCCCCGCCGGTGTCGATCTCCTCCAGCAGCGGCGCGACGGCCTCCCACCACTGCGCGTCGGTCATGCCGCTGCGCCGCTCGGCCTCGGCGGCGTTGACCGAGACGCGCGCCGAGCTCTCGGCGAAGCCGGTGACGAGCGCGACGACCGAGTCCATCTCCAGGTCGGTGAGGCCGATGCCGTCGACGGCGCGCAGTTCGAACTCGTACTTGCCGAACACGGCGGGCCCCATCGGCGGGCGGACGGCGGCGACGTGCAGCAGCCACGGGTGGCGGTGGTACAGGTCCCAGTTGTCGCGGGCGATGTGCTCGAGCCGGGCCCGCCAGCCGCCCGCGGCGCCGTCGGCGGGGGTGAGCTCGGCCATCGCGCGGTCGAGCATGACGTCGATCAGCTCGGCCTTGCCGGGGACGTAGGTGTAGATCGACATCGGTGCGACGCCGAGCTCGTCGGCGATGCGGCGCATGGACAGCGCGTCCAGCCCCTCGGCGTCGGCGACGGCGATCGCGGTCCGGACGATCCGCTCGGCGGTGAGCTTGGGCTTGGGGCCGCGCTTGGGCCGGTCCGGCACGCCCCACAGCAGTTCCAGGCTGCGCCGGGGGTCGCCGTCCCCGCTGTACTCGGTCGTCACGTTCGCCATCCTCCCAGGGATGAAACTCTGTACGACGTACGTTATAGTCTCCGCGATGGTTAATCCGTATTGCGTACGGAGTTTCGGGAGACCCATGACAGAGACACAGTTCGCGGTCGACGCGGCCGGACTGCGCAAGACCTACGGCGGCACCGCCGCCCTCGACGGGCTGGACCTGCGGGTGCCCGCCGGCACCGTGCACGGCCTGCTCGGCCCCAACGGCGCCGGCAAGACCACCTGCGTGCGCGTGCTCGCCACGCTCGCCCGCCCGGACGGGGGCCGCGCCGCCGTCGCCGGGCACGACGTCGTCCGCGCCCCCGCCCTGGTCCGGACCCGGATCGGCCTCGTCGGCCAGTACGCCGCGGTCGACGAGGTGCTCACCGGCCGGCAGAACCTCGTCATGTTCGGCCGCCTGCACCACCTCGGCGTCCGCCGGGCGCGCCTGCGCGCCGGCGAGCTGCTGGAGCGGTTCGGGCTCGCCGACGCGGCCGACCGTCCCGCCGCCGGGTACTCCGGCGGCATGCGGCGCCGCCTGGACCTGGCCGCCGGGATGATCCTCGCGCCCGCCGTGCTGTTCCTCGACGAGCCGACCACCGGCCTCGACCCGCGCAGCCGCATCGAGGTGTGGGACGCGGTCCGCGCGCTCGCCGGCGGCGGCACCACGGTCCTGCTCACCACGCAGTACCTGGAGGAGGCCGACCGGCTCGCCGACGCGGTGTCGGTGGTCGACCGCGGCCGGGTGATCGCCGAGGGCTCGCCGGACCGGCTGAAGTCCCGGATCGGCGGCGACCACCTGCGGATCGTCGTCGAGGACCCCGGCGACCTCGGCACCGCCGCCGCCGTCGCCGGCCGCGTCTCGGCCGCCGAGCCGGAGGTGGACGCCGGATCCCTGGCGGTCGCCGCGCCCGTTCCCGACCGGGTCGCCGCGCTCACCGCCGCCGTCCGCGCGCTGGACGAGGCGGGCGTGCGGGTCGCCGACATCGGCGTGCGCCGTCCCACGCTCGACGAGGTGTTCCTGCACCTCACCGGAGGCCCGCCCCGAGGACAGGACGGGCCCGCGAAGGACGAGCCCGCGAAGGACGAGCCCGCGAAGGACGAGCCCGCGAAGAACGACGAGGAGGTCTCCGCGTGACCGTGGTCCCGCATGTCCCGCAGCTGCCGCGCACCCCGCTCGGGCGGCTGCGCTGGGCCGCCGCCGACGGCTGGACGCTCACGCTGCGCGCCCTCACCCACTGGGTGCGGCGCCCCGAGCAGCTGGCGATGAACCTGCTGTTCCCGGTGATGGTCGTGCTGATGATGGGCTACCTGTTCGGCGGCCAGATGGAGGTCCCCGGCGGGGACTACCGGGCGTTCATCGTCCCCGGCATGTTCGCCATGACGATGGTGTTCGGCGTCGAGAGCACCTTCACCGCGATCGCCGTCGACGCCGCCCGGGGCGTCGCGGACCGGTTCCGCGCGATGCCGATGGCGCCGTCGGCCGTCGTCGTCGGCCGCGGCGCCGCCGACCTGGTCGACTCGCTGCTCGTCCTCGCCGTCATGGCGCTGTGCGGCGTGCTGATCGGCTGGCGCGTGCACGGCGGGGCGGGCGCGGCGCTCGCGGGCCTCGGCCTGCTGCTGCTCCTGCGGTTCGCGCTGATCTGGGTCGGGGTCTACCTCGGCCTGGTCGCCAAGGGCCCCGAGTCGGTCATGATGATCCAGATCCTGGTGTGGCCGGTCGGGTTCCTGTCCAGCGCGCTCGTCGCGCCGAGCACCATGCCGGGCTGGCTGGGCGCCGCCGCCGAGTGGAACCCGATGTCGGCGACCGTCACCGCGTGCCGCGGCCTGTTCGGCGACCCGTCCCGGACGGCGCTGGCGAGCGGCTCATGGGCGGCCGGGCACAGCGTCCTGCTCGCGGTCGCGTGGCCGCTGGTGATCACCGCGGTGTTCTTCCCGCTGGCCGTCCGCCGCCACCGCGCCCTCGGTCGCTAGGGGAGGAGTCCGGCGCGGTGGCGGGCCAGCGCCAGCGCCGGATAGCACGCCTCAGGCAGCGGTTCCGTGCCGTTCAACGCGGCGCGGAGCCGCTCGCCCACGGCGGCGCCGTCGTAGGGCTGGACGACGCACAGCTCGGCTTGCATCGCCTGCCGCGCCGCCGTCATCAGCGCCGGGACGTCGCCGGCGATCACGACCTCGATGGGGGAGTCGCCGTAGGACAGCCGGACGGCGAGGGCGTGCATGCCCGCCGTGCCCGCGCCCTCGTAGCGGAACTCGCAGACCAGGCGGTCGCCGTCGAGCGGGCCCTCCTGGATCAGCCACGCCTGACCGGGGACGACCCGGCCCAGCATGCCCGTCCAGGGCGCCTCGGGGAGATCGCGCAGCGCGTCCGCCGCCTTGCCCGCGGCGGTGCGGCCGACGGCCGGGCCGATCGCGGCGAGCGCGCGCAGGAACGCGCGGGCGCCGGGCGTCGCCGCCGCCCGCAGCGACATGATCAGGTCGCCGAGCGCCGCGCGCCGGCCCGCCTCGTGCGGGGCGGCGGCCTCCAGCGTCCCGAGCTGCGCGGACGTCCACACCTCGGCCTGCAGCGCGCCGGGCAGCGCGGGCAGCGCGTCCGCCTCCCGGACGAACGCCGCGTAGACGTCGCGGAGGCCGGGCAGCATCAGCCGCGGGCCGGGCGACGGTCGGGTCCTGCTCATCCGACCAGCCTATTGGACGCGCCTCCGTGGTCCCCGTCACGCCCTGACCTCCCGGTCAGGCGGGGACGGTGAGCAGCGTCCGCCCTCGGGGGCCGAGCGTGCGGACCTCGAACCGGCTGATGTCGGCGGGCTTGACCGCGGCGCCGCCCTGCACGGTCAGCCGCGGCTGCGGCGACCCCGGCAGCCCGTACCCCTTGGCGGGCACGGACCAGCCCGCGACGGTGTGCGCGCGGCCCGCGCCGTCCACCGCGACCAGCTCGCATTCCAGCGGCCCGCGGACCTTGCCGAGCTGCAGCGCGACCCGGCTGCCCCAGGGGGTGCCCTGCATCGCGACGGTCCCGGACGCGCCCGTCCCCGCGTCCGACGCGCTCACCCGGCGCCCGTCGCGCAGCAGCGCCGCCGTCCCGTCGCCGCCGCCCGCCGCGGCGCGGGCGGGGGGCTTGTCGGCGCCGACGGCGTACCCGCCGCCGAGCGCCCCGGCCAGCAGGACGAGCCCCGCGGCGGCGCCCGCCAGCGCCCGCGCCGCGCGGCCGCGGCGCTCGCGCCGGATGCGCCGGTGCAGCAGCTCGGGGACCGGCGCCGGCTCGGGCAGGCCGCCGGGCGCCTCGGCGATCGGGCCGATGCCGTCCAGCGTCGCGGCGACGCCGCTGAGCGCCGCCAGTTCCTCGTGGCAGGGCAGGCAGGCCGACAGGTGCGCCTCGAACGCGCGCCGGTCCGGCTCCTCCAGCAGGCCGAGGGCGTAGGCGCCGACGTCGACGTGCGCGGCGGGCGCGGTCATGGCGTCACGCCCCTCTCCTCCAGGGCGACCCGCAGCGCCCGCAGCGCGTAGTAGACGCGCGACTTCACGGTCCCGACCGGGATGCCGAGGCGCCGGGCGGCCTCGTTCACCGACCGGTCCCGGAAGAAGGTCTCGTTGAGGACCTCGCGGTGCGCGGGCGACAGCGCGAGCAGCGCCTCGGAGACGACGACCGAGCGCAGCAGATCCTCCAGCCCGTCGGGGACGCGCATGTTCTCCAGCGGCCCCTCGCCCGCCTCCTGCGGGCGGGCGTTCTTGCGGCGCTGGTCGTCGATCACGATCCGGCGCGCGACGGTCGCCAGCCACGGCAGCAGCGACGCGGCGTTCTCATCGAGCTGGTGCGCGCTGCGCCAGGCGCGGATCATCGTCTCCTGCACCACGTCCTCGGCCCAGTGCCGGTCGCCGCCGGTGAGCCGCAGCACGAACGACAGCAGCGGCCGGCCGTACACCCGGTACAGCTCGGTCACGATCACCTGGTCGTCGACCGCGCCGGCGGGCCGCGGGCCGCGGAACCAGCTCCACGGGCCGGCCGCGGCGGGCGGGCGGGCGCGGGACGGCGCTGCGGTGGACGATCTGTTGGCCATCGTGCTCTCCGGCGGGTGCGGGGGCGGGGACGCGGCGCACGGGACGGTGCGCGGGTGCGCCGGGTGTCGCGTCGGGAGGCAGTACGCGACGGGGGCGACGGCCGGTTCAAGCGGGACCGGAAACGGCATCGGGCCCGCCGGGCACGCGCCGCTTTCGCGGCGGTTATTCCGGTAGCGCCCTACCTGGTTCGCTAGGTATTACTTACTTGAGGGCGCCGAGGGCGCCGCCGTCCCGTCCAAGTGGCCGCGAAGAGACGTCACACGAGAGCGGAGGAGACGACGCACGACCCCCCTTTGACACCGGACGACCGCGGCGATCCTCCATCAGGCAACACTCACTCCACAGTGGAGCGAATGCGGGGCAACCGGCCCTTTGTTTGCTCGGAGGACGAGGGGCGGATTCGGAGTGGAAGGGAACGAACGGCACCCGCTGCACTACCGCCTGCTGATGGCGGTGGACATCCAGGGGTACAGCAAGCGCGACACCAGCGAGCAGCTGCTCGCGCAGCGCCAGCTGTCGGACGCGCTGGACCGCGCCGCGCGCGGCGTCGGCCTCGACCGGGCCCGCTGGGGCAAGCAGGTCGGCGGCGACGGCGAGCTGGCCACGCTGCCGGACGGGATCGACCCCGCGCCGGTGGCGGGCGACTTCGTCATCGGGCTCGCGGGCGCGCTGCGCGAGACCAACCGGGCCGCGCTCGAGGCGGGCGCCCGGTTCCGGCTACGGGTGCGGCTGTCGCTGCACCACGGCACGCTGACCGCCGGGCCGTTCGGGCCCGCGGGCGACGCGCCCATCGTCGTCCAGCGGCTGCTGGACGCGGGGCCGCTGCGCCGCCTGCTGGCCAGCGACCCCGAGCGCGACCTGGCCTACGTGGTCTCGGACTCGCTGTTCGACGACGTCGTCCGCACCGGGTTCTGCGCGCTGCGCCCGGAGGCGTTCCAGGCCGTGAAGGTCACCGCCAAGGGCGCGGTGTTCCGCGGCCACATCCTCACCGACCGGGCGGCGCTCGCCCCGGCGGGCGGCCCCGGCGGCGAGAGCGGCGGGACCGGCGGGGCCGGCGGGCCGGGCGGGGGGCCGGGCGGCGACGCCCGCGTGTTCGACTTCCCGGCGCTGGCGGCGCGCTGACCGGTGGTGTCCGGGACCGTCTCCCCGGGAAGTGATCGGGACCGGGCGCGGTCGTACCCTGGAAACGATCACGACCCGGGAGGCGGACGATGGCGGACGACGCGGCGCTGGTGAAGCTGCTGCAGGAGCGCGACCTCGGCGTGCTGGCCACGCTCAAGCGGGACGGGCGGCCCCAGCTGTCCAACGTCAACTACCACTTCGACGCGGGGTCCCGGCTGATCCGCGTCTCGATCACCGCCGACCGGGCCAAGGCCCGCAACCTGCGCCGCGACCCGCGCGCGAGCCTGCACGTCAGCGCGCCGGACGGCTGGTCCTACGCGGTCGCCGAGGGGACCGCGGAGCTGACGGCGGTCGCCGCCGACCCGCACGACGCGGCCGTGGACGAGCTGGTCGAGGTGTACCGCGACATCCGCGGCGAGCACCCCGACTGGGACGAGTACCGGCGGGTGATGGTGCAGGACGGGCGGCTGGTCCTGAAACTGCACGTCGAGTACCTGTACGGGATGGCCCGCTCCTGACCGGCGTTCCCGGCGGCGGGGCCGGGCCGGCGACGGCCGCCCGGCCCCGCGCCGTCAGTGCACCTGACCGGACGGCCGCAGCACCACGGAGTTGACCTCGACGCCCGCCGGCTGCGCCAGCGCCCACACGATCGACTCCGCGACGTTCTCCGACGTCATGATCGGCCCGTCCGGCGCGCCGCCGCTGCCCCGGGAGTCCCAGAACGGCGACTCGACCCGTCCGGGGGAGACGAGCGTGACGCCGACGCCCGAGCCGGTGACCAGCACCCGCGCGTTCTCCGCCAGCGCCGACACGGCGAACTTGGTGACCGAGTAGAAGTTGCCGGGCGTGTTCTTCACGCCCGCGGTGCTGCCGACCAGCACGATCCGGCCGCCGGCGGCGCGCAGCGCGGGCAGCGCCGCCCTGATCAGCACGGCCGGGCCGAGCACGTTGGTCAGCAGCATCTCCCGCCACTGCTCCGGGTCGCCGTTCGCCAGGTCGTCGTGCGTGGAGAACCCGGCGTTGGCGACGACGTGGTCCAGCCGCCCGAACCGCCCGACCGTCCCGTCCACCGCGGCGCCGACCGCCGCGGGGTCGGACGCGTCGCCCGGGAAGAGCAGCAGCGCGTCCCCGGCGCCGGCCTCGGCGGCGAACGCCTTCAGCCGGTCCTCGCCGCGACCGGTGATCGCGACGCGGTGGCCGCGGCCGAGCAGCAGCCGGACGGTGGCCGCGCCGATCCCGCTGCCGCCGCCGGTGACCAGGGTGACCGGGGCGTCCTGTCCCGCTGTGCTCATCGTCGATCCTCACCGTCGCCGGGCGCCGCCGCCGTCCGGCGGACGCGAACGATCATGAGCGTACGGCCTGCCGGTCCGTCCAGGCCAAGCGGCGTGCCCGCGCCCCGGACCGGGGCGCGGGCACGGGGCGCCGGTCAGCCGGCGAGCAGGGCGGCGAGCAGGCGGTTGTCGCCGTGCTGCCACAGGGTGCCGACCTCGGCGAAGCCGGCCGCGCGCAGCGCCTCGGCGTGCGCGGACAGCAGCCGCGACGGCGAGCCGTGGTGGCCGGTCACCTCCTCGGTGCTCGCGCCGCGCAGCTCGGCGAACGCGGGGTCGGCGCCGATCGCCTCCCACCACTGCTCCCAGTTCTCCGGGCGGGCGCCGGCGGCGGCGTGGCGCGCCCGCCGCCGCTCGCCCAGCGCGTCGTCCAGCCCGGCAAGACCGGGCGTGACGTCGTCGACGTGCAGGTTGTCGCCGTTGAGGAACAGTCCGCCGGGCCGCAGCAGCGTCGCCAGCTCGGCGTAGACGACGCGCAGGCCGGCGGGGGAGATCCAGTGCAGCGCGGTGGTGGAGACGGCGACGTCGGCCTGCCGGGGCAGCCGCAGCCGCGCGGCCCAGCCGGGTTCGCGCAGGTCGAGCGCGGTGAAGGCGATGCCGTCCCGGCCGGCGTGCACGGCGCGGCCGAGCGAGAGCAGGAGCGGGTCGGTGTCGATGGCGACGACGGTGGCGCCGGGGATCCGGTCCAGGATCCGGCCGGCCAGCGAGCCGGGCCCGCAGCCGAGGTCCAGCACGAGCGGGTCGGGGCGGCCGGCGGCGGCCTCGACCGCGTCGATCATCGCGGTGAAGCGCTCCTCGCGGTCGGGCACGTAGCCCTCCTGCTGGGCGTCCCAGCGCGCGATCCAGGTGCCGGCGGTCTCCTGGTCGAGCAGCGTCATGGCCCCTCCTGTGACTGTCATGTAGCCTTTGAACGGTTACACGCTAAACCGGAAAGGCGTAACTGGTCAAGTGAACTTCAACAGTCACACCGATGGCGTGGTGGCGGACACCGTCGCGCTGGTCAACGCGCTCACCGAAGGGGAGAGCCGCGGCCGCCCGCACACCGTGCCCGACGCCGTCGCCGCGGGCGAGGCGTTCCTCGAGCGGGCCGGCTGGCCGCGCCGGCTCACCGCCGCCCAGGCCGCCGAGCTGGCCGCCGTCGCCCGCGAGCTGCGCGCCGTCTTCGAGGCCGTCACCGCCGGCGACCTCGACGCCGCCGCCGAGCGGGTCAACCGCCTGCTGGAGGAGACCCAGGCCAGGCCCCGCCTCGAACGCCACGACGGGGAGCCCTGGCACGTGCACTTCCACGGCGTCGGCGACACCATCACCGCCGACTGGGGCGCGTCCTGCGCGACCGGCCTCGCCGTCGTCCTCGGCGGCGAGCTCTACGACCGCCTCGGCGTGTGCACCGCGCCGCACTGCGACCGCGTCTACGTCGACACCTCCCGCAACGGCAAGCGCCGGTTCTGCTCGACCGCCTGCCAGAACCGCGTCAAGACCGCAGCGTTCCGTGCGCGCGCGCAGACGACATAACCCCCGCGGAGCATGATCCATATACGCGGTGGTGCATTCGCCCACCCGCGGCGTGGAAGGCGCACCCGGGGCCGGAAGCGGCCCTAGGCGACGTACCGGTTCCGTGCAACGCTGACGGTCCCCCCACCACCGGGAGACGACGATGTGCGACGCCGATCCGGCGGTACCGGCCGCGGTCGCGAGGGCCCTGGAGGAGTACCGGGAACTGCTGCGCGAGCACGGACCGACCTGGGGAGAGCCCGCCAACGGCTTCGTCCGGCAGATCGAGACGAGCGCCTTCCTGCTGGACGAGACCGACTTCTGGATCACCGGCCTCCAGCAGCTCCTCGCACGCCACCCGGACGCGACGCCGGAGGAGATCGACGCGCGCGTCCCCGAACTCGTCGCCGCCGAGGTCGTCCGCGACGCCCTCGCCGGACGCGTCCTGGACAACCTCGCCGCGCTGCGCCTCACCCCGGACGGTGCGTCCCTGGAGACCGTCCCGCGCACCCTGCCCGACGGGCGGGAACTGCGCACCACGCTCCTCATCGACTCCTCCCGCACGTCGCCCGCCACCGTCCGCGTGGACGGCGCCGACCACGCGATCCCGCCCGGCGGCGTCCGGCTCGTCCCCCTCACCTCCGGCAGCCGCGTCACCGCCGACGGCACGCCGGTCGCGCTCGACGCGCTGGTCCGGCGCGTCCCGACCGGGCGGCTGCGGCTGCGCGCCGGGTTCCCCTGCCGCTGGACGGTCGTCGGCGCCGACGGCCAGGGCTGGTACCCCAGCGGTGCGCCGGAGCGGATCGACGCGCACCGCACGCCCTACTTCCACGGCGACGACGTCGTCCTCGACGTCCCCGCCGAGCCGCTCACCGTCCGCGTCACCCGTGGCATGGAGCACGACACCGCCGAGAAGGCCGTCATCCCGGCGGCCGGGGAGGAGACCGTCGTCGAGCTCGCCCCGCAGCGGCTCTACGACGCGGCCGCCAAGGGCTGGTACGGCGGCGACATGCACGTCCACATGAACTGGACCGGCGACACCGTCGGTACGCCCGCACATGCCGCCGCCGTGCAGCAGGGCGAGGACCTGCACGTCCTCAACCTCGTCGCCGGGAACGTCGCGGGCGACCGCGTCTACGACCGGGAGGCCCTGGAGCACTGGGCCGGCGACGACCTTCCCTGGTCCGACGCCACCCACCTCGCGCGGCTCGGCGTCGAATACCGCAACGACCTGCTCGGCCACCTGTACGCGTTCGGCGTGGACGCGCCGCCAGGCCGCTACCACACCGGGTTCCTCGGCGCCCCCGACTGGCCGCCGAACGGCGACGGCTACCGCGAGCTGCGCGAACGCGGCGCGCTCATGGGCTACAGCCACCCGTTCCACCTCCCCGCGGACGACGCCGACCCGCCCGCCGCGCTGCTGACCTCCGGCCGCAACTGCTCGGCCCGCGAGATCGTCGCCGACGCCGCGCTCGGCCTCCTGGACTCCCTCGACGTCGTCAACCACTCCTCGATCCAGGCCACCGCCGTCATGTACCGGCGGCTTCTCGGCGCCGGCAACCGGCTCGCCGCCACCGCCGGGACGGACGCGATGCTGTCCTTCCAGCGGCGCGGCAACCAGTCCAGCCCGCCCGGCTGGGGACGCGTCTACGCCCGCGTCGACGGCCCCCTCACCGCGGCGTCGTTCGCCGACGCCGTCCGGGGCGGCCGCACCTTCGCCACCACCGGCCCCTGGCTGGAGCTGGAGGTGAACGGGCACGGCCCCGGCGCCGTCCTCGACCTCGCGGCCGGCGACCGCGTCACCGTGACGGCCCGGACCGTCGGCCCCGAGGTGGCGGGCGTCCAGCTGCGGACCGCCGACGGCGTCATCGCCGAAGGCCCGCCCGGCGAGGTCACCGCCGAGTTCACCGCCGAGCACCCCACCTACGTCGTCGCCGTCGCGTCGGGGCCGCCGCACCCGCGGTCGATGAGCCGCGGCGGCGCGTACGCCCACACCAGCCCCGTCCACCTGCACCTGGACGGCCGGCACGTGGCCCGCGCCGACGACCTGCGCTGGTGCCTGGACTACCTCGACGGCCTGGAGGAGATGATCCGCGGCGCCGCCCGCCTCGACGGGCCCGGGCAGCTCGCCGCCCACCTCGACCTCCTCGACCGCGCCCGCGCCGTCTACGGGAGCCGGCTCGCCGCGCCCTGACGTGCCGTGAAGGGCCGCCGTGACGCGCCGTGAAGGGCTTGTGCGCCGGTACCCGGCTGGCTACCGTTCGGTAGTCACGACGGGGAGAGGCCCACCATGCCCTACGAGATCGAGGCGACCGCCGCCACCACCGCCACGCCCGGCGAGATCTTCCGGCACCTCGCCGTGCCCGAGGCGTGGGGCGCGTGGGGCAGGTTCCCCACCCCCGCCAAGCAGACCCGCAAGGGCGACACCACCACCTACGGCGTCGGCGCCGTCAAGACGATCTGGCCCGCTGCCGAGCAGACCGTCGCCTACGAGCCCGACACCCACTTCGGCTACATCGCGCTCAAGGGCCTGCCCGTCCGCCACTACCGCTGCGACGTGTACCTCGACCAGCGCGGCACCGGCACCTTCATCCGCTGGCACGCCGAGTTCGAGCCGCTGGTCCCCGGCACCGGCGCGGTGCTGCGCCTCGGCCTGAAGGCGATGATCGACGCCTTCAGCCGCTGGCTGCCCGCGCACGCCGAGCACTGCCCGCCCGACTGCCCCGCCCGCCGCGCCGGCGACCTCTAGCCGCCCTTTGCCGCCGGGCGGTCCGCCGCCAAAACGGTCCACCAAGAAAAAGGTGCAGGCCGAGAGCACCCCGCAGTTCCCTCGGCCTGCACGATCGAGCCCCCCTCGATCAGCCCGCGTGGTCCGGGCCGTACACCTCCCACAGCTCCCCGGCGAAGAACCGGCCGAACCGCAGCAGCGATTCCAGGCCGTCCGGGCCGGACGTGCGGAACGTCGCCAGCTGCCGCGCGAAGTCGGTCAGCTGGATGTGCAGGACGCCCGCCCCCGCGACCGGCGCCCCGTCCTCCGCCTCCTCCGGGACGTGCCCCTCCAGCAGCCGCACGTACAGCGTGGAGGTGTCCGGCCAGATCCGCGTCGGCGGACCGTGCAGGACGTTCTTGCGCCCCGCGAGGGTGAGCGGCCGGCCCGCCCCGTCGGTGAAGTACAGCCGGTACTTCATCAGCCGGCGGTCCTCCCCGCCGTCCGGGACGAACAGGTCGAACCACCCCCGCTCCACCTCGCGGCGCCCCCCGTGCCCCGCCGCGTCGACCCACCCCTCGGCCGTCGCGGTGTGGCCCGGCTCGCGCAGGAACCGGTCCACGTCGTGCGCGGTGATCGTCAGCCGGAACGCCAGCGGGATCCGCCCGCCGGCCAGCTCCCCGGCCCGCGGGTCGCGCTCCCCGAAGGTGATGAACCCCTTCATCTCCTCGGTGAACGACAGCGACGTACGGCCGGGCGCCGCGGCGGACGGTCCCCCCGGACCCCCGCGGCTCCCCGAGCCCTGGCCGTACGCCGAGTCGCGCCCCGCCCCGTCCGGCGAGCCGGCACCCCCGGCCGGCTCGGCCCCCGTGTCGGACGGGACGGTCCCCGCACCCTGCGCCCCCGAATACTCCGCCCCCGTGCCTGCCGCCACCGGAGTCCCTGCCCCGCCCGCACCCCCGCGGGCGGGCAGGTCCTCCAGCAGCCGCGTCGCGAGCCGGTCGGCCTGCGCCGCGATCGTGAGCGAGGGATTCGGGCCCACCGGGCCCGGCATCGCCGCCCCGTCGGCGATGTACAGGCCCGGGAACCCGAACACCTCGCCGAAGGCGTCGCAGACGCCCTCGCCCGGATGCGCCCCCATCGGGGCGCCGCCCAGCGGATGCACCGTGACGATCCGCTTGCGGAACCACATCGGGTTGTCGGCGTAGTGCGCGCCGAGCACGTCCGCGATGCCCTGCATGGTCTTGCGGACGCGGGTGAACAGCGCCTCGCTGGTCTCAGTCGTCCAGTCCGCGGCGAGCCGGCCGTCCTTGAGGTGCAGCCGCCCGTCCGCGGTGTCGCGGCCCATGCCGAGCAGCGGCAGCGAACTGACCGTCAGCGCCCCGTCCCCGATCAGGTCGGAGATCTCTTTGGACAGGTTGGTGTCCGGCGCGTCCTTGTAGAACTCGGTGAACCGCCCCCACAGGAACTTCACGGCCCGCTCGATCTCGTGGCCGGTGTCGAAGCCCTGCACGATCCAGTCGGTGAAGCCGGGGTAGCCGCCGTCCTCGATGTAGGCGCCGCGGCCCGCGCCGGGCACCCCGTCGACCTCGTCGGGCAACCGGATCGCGGTGGTGATCACCGGGCCGCGTGCGGCGTCCAGCGGGCGGACCCGGTTGCGGTCCTTGGCGTTCAGCAGGAACGTCAGCAGGTCGCCGTTGCCGCTGAACCGGCTGCCGAGCGCCTCGCTGAGCCCCGGGAACGCCTCCCGCGACTTCAGCAGCAGGAACGTCGTCCCGTAGGTGCCGGCGCCGAGGATCAGCCGGTCGCAGGAGATCGTGAAGACCTCCGGCCGCTTCTCCTTGGCGGCGAGGTCGGCGTGGTGGACGTAGTCGACCTCGTACCCGCCGCCCGGCCGCGGCCGGATCGCCTTCACCTCGTGCGAGGTGCGGATGTCGGCGCCGTGGTGCGCCGCCGCGGACAGGTAGGTGTGGTCGAGGCTGTTCTTGGCGCCCTCGTTGCAGCCGATGTCGCACTCGCCGCACAGCCGGCACGTCCGCCGCCCGACGCCGTGCAGGTTGCCGTAGGCGGGGTCGGCGATCGGCAGGCCGACCCCGGGGGTGCCGCCGGGGCGGTCGGCGAAGCTCACCGCCAGCGGCGGCAGCGTGATGTCCAGGCCCAGCTCGGCGGCCGCGTCCTGCATCGCGTGCGTCTTCGGGGTGTCGTCGAACGGCGCCCGGTCCAGCGGGTACGGCGTCGCGCCGAGCATCTTCTCGACCGCGTCGTAGTGCGGGTCGAGGTCGGCGCGGGAGATCGGCCAGGACTCGTACCCGCCGCCGCGCATCGGCTCGTCGTGCACGAACCAGTGCTCGTCCTTGCGCAGCAGCACGTTCGCGTAGATCAGCGAGCCGCCGCCGAGGCCGGACGACACGACGGAGTCGCAGCCCTGGAAGCTCCACACGTCGAACATCCCGTACAGCCCGGCCGCCGGGTCCCAGAACGCGCGGCCCATCTGCGCGGGGGAGCGGGGGAAGCCGCCCGGCGGGTACGGCTGCCCGCGCTCCAGCAGCACCACCTGCCGGCCGGCCTCCGCCAGCCGGTACGCGGTCACCGAACCGCCGAACCCGGAGCCGACGACGACGGTGTCGGCGTGCTCGGCGCTTCCGCGGGGGGCGCCCATGTCAGCCCGCCTTCCGCTTGAGGAAGTCCAGCACCTGCGGGAACACCTCGGCGGCGGACGCGGCGCCCATGAACGGGTCCTGGTGCCCGTAGCCGGGGAGGATCTCCAGCTCGTGCAGGCCGGGCGTGACCGCCTCGAGCATGCGATGGCAGACGATGTTGGAGTCGGTGAACACGTGGTTGCGGTCTCCGGTGAGGAACAGGATCGGGGTCGTGACGTCGGCGGCGCCCTCGAGGTAGTCGGCGGGCAGGGCGGCGTGGCGGGGGTCGCGCGGGTCGTACTTCACCGCGCGGCCGGCCTTCACCATCTTGTGGACGTGCCGGTAGTAGTGCACGCCGACGGAGCCGAACAGGTCCGGCAGCCGGCCGTGCGTGACCGGCGACATCTTCGCGTGCGTGAAGATCGGCTTGCCGCCGCCCCACATGAAGCTGAGCATGTGGCAGGCGGGCTCGTCGCAGCCCGGGTGGAACGGCCCGACCGCCTTGGCGATCATCCAGCCGCGGGTCAGCACGGGTGCGGTGCCGTACCGCGGGTCGAGGTGCGAGGGGCCGAGCACGTACTCCAGCGCCGCCGGCCCGTACCCGAGCTTGATCCTCGACCAGCGCGACGTCCGCGGCGTCAGCGCGACGCTGTTGCAGGTCAGGCTGGTGATGCCGGTGACGGTTCCGGCGAACACCGCCATCGCGAACGACACCGATCCGAGGCAGTGCGTGATCACGTGCACCCGGCGGTCCCCGATGTGCCGGCGCAGCTCGGCGAGCGCGGCCGGGTGGTCGTACTGCGCGACGTCGTCGAGGGTGAAGCGGTGCGTCTCGGCGTCGTAGGGGAACCGGCCGCTCATCCGGAAGTCCAGCGCCCACACGTCCCCGAACCCCGAGTCGTGCAGGAAGTTCACCAGGTTCTCGTGCTCCGGCATGATGTACATGTCGCTGGAGGTCGTGAGCCCGTGCACCAGCAGGACGACGTCGTCGCAGTCGGCGCGGCGGAAGCGGGTGAGGTTCAGGCCGAGGCCGTCCTCGGTCGCGAAGGGGTGCACGGAGACCTCGGCGTCGGCGACGCCCGCGTGCGTGAAGCGCGCGATCCGCTGGTCCATGGCATTCCCTCCGGCTTCCTGACGCCCCAACCTTGCCAAACGCGGTCGTCCGCCCGGCATCGTGGAGAACCCGTACTTACGTGCGATGGGGGACGCGGTGTCCCGGATGACCACGTACGTGCAGTTAGAGGCTCGTTCAGCCCGTCCGGTTCATGGCGGTCGCCACCCCGACCCGGGACGGCACGCCGATCTTGGCGAACACCCGGGACAGGTGCGTCTCGACCGTCCGGACGCTGAGGAACAGCCGCTCGGCGATCTGCTGGTTGCTGCACCCCTCCGCGACCAGCAGCGCGATCTCGTGCTCGCGGGGCGACAGCCCGAACGGCAGGTCGCCCTTGCCGGCGCCCTTGCGGCCCTTGGCGGGGGCGGTGCGGCCGCCGCCCGGCACCCGCACGCCGAGCCGCCGCTGCTCCCGGACGGCCTGCGCGTGCAGCCCGTCCATCCCGCACTCCTCGAAGACCTCCGCGGCGGCGCGCAGCCGCTCGCGGGCCTCGGCGCGCTCGTCGGCCGCCGCGTGCGCGATCCCGGCGGTCAGGTCGGCGCGCGCGGCCTCCGGGCGGCGCCCGGCGCCCGCCAGCATCCCCGCCCCCTCCGCCGCGAGCCGCGCGGCGCCCGCCGGGTCGTCCACCCGGACGGCGTGCGCCCGGGCCAGCCGCGCCAGCCCGACGTCGCCGGTCAGCGCCGGGTGCGCGATGGCCTCGGCGATGTCGGCCCAGCCGGCGGCGCCCGCGCCGTCCCCGGCGGCGGCCCGCGCGCAGGACAGCTGCTCGGCGCACATCACCAGCGTGCTGAAGTCCAGCCCGTTCGTGCCGTCGCCGCACGCCTCGACCAGGGCCTGCGCGCCCTCCTCGGTGCGGCCCGCGTTGATCGTCGCGGTGGCGAGCGCGACGTGCGCCATGTGCGTCCACCACTCGCCCGACCCGGTGTCCTGCGCGACGGCCTCCTCGCCGGCCCGCAGCGCCCGGTCGTGGTCGCCGGTCCAGCTCGCCGTCAGGCACTGCTGGATCAGCCCGTAGGCCATCACCTCGGGGGAGCGCAGCTCGCGGCCGACCGCGGTGGCCTCGTCGGCGGCGGCCGCGGCCTCCTCCAGCCGGCCCTGCAGCATCAGCACACGGGACAGCCCGGCCAGCATGTAGCCGAGGATGAACGTCTGCCCCGTCGCGCGGGTGATCGCCACCAGCCGGGTGGCGTGCCGGACCGCGCTGTCGTGCAGTCCGAGGAACGCCTCGGCGAACACCAGCCAGACCATGTAGTCCAGGCAGTCGGCGAAGTCGCCGTCGGACGCGGCGGAGAACCGCTGGTCGGCGGCCTCGGCGTAGGCGATGGCCTCCGCGACCTCGCCGCGCCCGTAGGACACCATCGGCCGCATCGCCGCGACCGCCGCGACGAGGCCCGGCCCCCACTGCGGTGCGCTCTCGGGGATGGTCTCCAGGACGGCGTGGGAGCCGCGGGTGTCGATCCGCTGGATCCGGTCGGCGACCAGGCGGATCCGCAGCAGCACCGCCTCGGGGGTCTGCCGGTCGGTGATGCGGCGCAGCTCGTCCAGCACCAGGGCGCGGGCCTCGTGGATGCGGCCGATCTGCCGGTCCATCACCGCGCACAGCTGCACCGTGCGGGCCCGCCGGACGGTGTCGTCGGGCGGCAGCAGGCTCAGCAGGGTGCGGGCCGTCTCGCGGCCCTCCTCGGCGTGCCCGCTGACCGCCTGCGCGTGCGCCAGCTCCACCAGCAGCTGGATCCGGTCCGGGTAGGCGCCGTCGCCGCCCGCGCCGTTCGCGGACGCGCCATTGGCGGACGCGCCATTGGCGGACGCGCCGTTCGCGGACCCGCCGGACGGGTCCGTGCCGTCCGGCATCAGGCGCAGCGCCGCCTCCAGCCAGTACGCGGCGGTGCCGGGCGCTTGGAGCGCGACAACGCGGGCCGCCTCGACGAGCGTCCAGATCGCCTCGCGGTCGCCGAACCGCGCCGAGCGCAGCACGTGGTGGGCGCGCACCGCCGCCGGGGCGCCGAGCGCGGCGAGCCGCGCCGACACCCGCGAATGCGCCGCGAACCGCCAGCCCGCCGCCGTCGAGGCGTACGCGACGTGCCGCACCAGCGGATGCCGGAACCGGAACCGGCCGCCCGCGGTCGGGCGGACGACGTCGTGCGCGGTCAGTGCGTCCAGCGCGGCGAGCGCGTCCTCCTGCGCCATCTCCGCGGCGACCGCCGCCAGCGCCGGCTCGAACACGTCCGCGGCGACGGCGGCGCCGCGCGCCATCAGCAGCGCCTCGGGCGGCAGCGCGCTCAGCTCGACCTGCAGGGCGGTCCGGACGGCGGGCGGCACCTCGGTCAGGTTCGCCACGCCGCGCTCCCAGTCGTGCCGCTCGATCCCGTCCTCGCCGAGGAGCCGGTCGTCGCGGCGGCCCATCCGGGCCAGCGCCTCCAGGTAGAACGGGTTGCCGCCGCTGGCCTTGTAGAGCTGCTCGCAGCGGGGGCGGGGGACGTCCGGGCCGAGGAACTCCGCGACCTCGTCGCGATTCAGCGGGTCCACCGGCACCCGGGTGCCGACGAGCCCGGCCGCGTCGGCCAGCGCCGCCAGCCGCGGCGACGCCTGCGCGGGCCGGTAGGCGACCGCGACCAGCACGTTCGCGCGCGGCGGGTGCCGGACGAGGTGGTCCATCAGCTCGATGGTGGCGTCGTCGGCCCAGTGCAGGTCGTCGAGGATCAGCACCAGCCCGGACGGTGCGGCGAGGCGTTCCAGCAGGTGCCGGACACTGCGGTGCAGCTGGTAGCGGGCGACCGGGTCGGCGGCGCCGTCGGGGGCGTGCCCGGCGCCGGTGCCGGCGACGCGGTCGGCGAGCGCGGGGAAGACGGTGCCGAGCAGCCGCAGCGCGGCGGGGGACAGCTCGGGGACGTCGTCCTCGAGCCGGTCGTCGAGCGCGTCGACGACGGCGCCGAACGGCATCTCCTGCTCGAACTCGGCGGCGCGTCCGGCCAGGTAGGGCAGCTTGCGGGCGCTCGCGCCGTCGGCCAGCTCGTTCAGCAGCCGGGTCTTGCCGGCGCCGGGCTCGCCGACCAGCGCGAGGAAGCCGTAGCCCGTGGCGGCCGCGTCCAGGGCGCGGCTCAGCGCGCCGAGCGCGTCCCGTCGCCCCACCAGCGGAGCACCGGCGTCGCTCATGTCCACACCCCAACAGAGACAGGCGGCCGACACGCCGTGATCATGCTTGTCGTCGTTGTTCCCGGTCCTTCAAGCGGGTTTTACCTTATCGGGTCGATCGTCAATAAGAGCGGGACAACACGCCCCGCGCGTCCCTGCTATCAACCGCCGCCGCACCCCGCGTGTCAACCGGGGGGAGGTAAACCGTCCCGGGAACGTGACATTCCCGCCACCGCACGTCACGGGGCGAGGCCGAGGCGGGCGGCGGCGCCGGCCCAGCGGGCGTCGTCGCCGGACGGCTCGTAGCGGCGCAGCGGCTGCGTCGCGGCGACCAGCGCGCGGGACTCGGCGAGGGTGCCGGCGAGGCCGTGCGCGCGGGCCTGGGTGAGGACGTTGCCGAGCGCGGTCGCCTCGACCGGCCCGGCCACGACCGGCAGCCCGGACGCGTCGGCGGTCAGCCGGCACAGCAGCTCGTTGCGGCTGCCGCCGCCGACCAGGTGCACCACGTCGATCTCCTGCCCGGACAGCCGGGACGCCTGCCGCAGCGTCGCGCGGTGCGCCAGCGCGAGGCTGTCCATGATGCAGCGGACGGTCTCGGCGCGCGTCGCGGGCTCGGGGAACCCGCGGCGGCGGCAGTGCGCGGCGATCCGCGCGGGCATGTCGCCGGGCGGCAGGAACTCGGGGTCGTCGGGGTCGACGATGCTGCGCAGGCCCGGGACGCCGGCGGCCTCGGCGAGCAGGGACGGCAGGTCCGGGTTCCCCCAGGCGCGCATCGACTCCTGCAGCAGCCACAGCCCCATGACGTTGCGCAGGTAGCGGACGGTGCCGTCGACGCCGCCCTCGTTGGTGAAGTTGGCCTTGCGGCTCGCCTCGGTCAGCACGGGCTCGCGCAGTTCCACGCCGACCAGCGACCAGGTGCCGCAGGAGATGTAGGCGAACCGGTCGGTGGTCGTGGGGACGGCGGCGACGGCGGACGCGGTGTCGTGCGACCCGACCGCGACGACCGGGAGCGTCGCCGGGTGGCCGGTCTCCTCCGCCACGTCCGGGCGGAGCGTCCCGAGCACCTCGCCCGGTTCGCGGATCGGCGGCAGGATGCCGGCGGGCAGGCCGAGGCGCGCGACCAGGTCGCGCGACCACGCGCCGTCCCGCACGTCCAGCAGGCCGGTCGTCGACGCGTTGGTCCGCTCGGCGCCGACCGCGCCGGTCAGCCAGTGCGCGAGCAGGTCGGGGACCATCAGCATGGTGCGGGCGCGCGCCAGGTCGTCGGCGGCGAGCTGGTAGAGCGTGTTGAACGGCAGGAACTGCAGGCCGGACGTCTGATAGAGCAGGTCGTCGCCGACCTCGGCGCGGATCCGTTCCATGACCCCGTCGGTGCGGGCGTCGCGGTAGTGGACGGGGTTGCCGATCAGTTTCCCGTCCGCGTCGAGCAGCCCGTAGTCGACGGCCCACGAGTCGATGCCGACCGACGCGAGCCCGGCGGGCGCGGCGCGCAGCCCGTCGAGGACGTTGCCGTAGAGGCCGAGGACGTCCCAGTGCAGGGTGCCGTTCACCCGGACCGGCCGGTTCGGGAACCGCCGGACCTCCTGCAGTTCGAGCGTGCCGGGGCCGACCCGTCCGGCCATGACGCGCCCGCTGGACGCGCCGAGGTCCACGGCGGCGAAGGTCTCGGTCATTGCGCGATCACGACTTCCAGAGTGCGGGGCCCGTGCACGCCCTCGACGCGCGACAGTTCGATGTCGCTGGTCGCGGACGGCCCGGACACGAACGTCAGCGGGCGGTGCGGGTCGAGCCGCTCCAGCGCCTCCGGCACGTCCGGCGCCACCTGCCCCGCCAGCACGACGATCAGGTGGTAGTCCGGGACGAGCGACAGCGCGCGCGGGCCCTGCGCCGGGCCGTGGTCCAGGACGATCGTGCCGGTCTCGGCGATCGCGGCGGCGCAGCCGGTGACCGCGCCCGCCAGCCCGTCGAGCGCGGCGACGTCCGGCCCCCGCACCAGCTCGCCGGCGACCTGCGCCGTCCACTCCTCCGGCAGGTCCGACGGGATCCCGTAGGCCCCGGGGCGGGCGGCGAGACGGTCGGCGACCGTCGCGGCCAGCTCCGCCGCCGGGACGCGCACGACCGTCGCGCGGTAGTCGGCGACCCGCTCGGCGAACAGGTCCAGCACGCCGTCCTCGTGGTGGCGGCGCAGGTAGCCGCGGTCGATCGCGGCGTATCCGGCGGCGACCTCGGCGGCCGGGCGGGCCGGCACGATCCCGTCGATCCGGCGGAGGACGTCCTCGCGCGCGCTCACTGCTCGTTCCCTTCCGTGCGGCCGCCGTCCGTCCGCTTCCACCAGGCGCGGAACGACTCGGGCGGCGGTGCGGGGGCGTCCCGCGTCTCGGTCCAGGCGTTCAGCGGCCCCGGCAGCCGCCGGATCCGGCCGCGCGGCGCGACGATGCGGCGGCTCGCGGACGCGGCGCGCTGCGCGAGCGCGAGGCGGGTGGGGGAGCGCAGCGTCCATCCGGCGGCGGTCATCGCGACCCGTTCGAGGGGATGGCGCGGGCCGCTCTCCACCGCGCGGGCCCGCAGGTGCACCAGCACCTCGGGGATGTCGATGGCGACCGGGCACGCCTCGAAGCACGCCCCGCACAGCGACGACGCGTACGGCAGCGACGCGTCCACCTCCGATCCGATGCCCCTGATCTGCGGCGACAGGATCGCGCCGATCGGGCCGGGGTAGGGCGAGCCGTAGGCGTGGCCGCCGGCGCGCTGGTAGACCGGGCACACGTTCAGGCACGCCGAGCAGCGGATGCAGCGCAGAGCCTGCCGCCCCACCTCGTCGGCGAGGGTGTCGGTGCGGCCGTTGTCCAGCAGGACGAGATGGAACGTCTGCGGCCCGTCACCGGGATGCACGCCTGTCCACGCCGAGGTGTAGGGGTTCATGCGCTCGGCCGTGGACGAGCGGGGGAGCAGCTGGAGGAACACCTCCAGGTCCCGCCAGCTCGGCACGATCTTCTCCACGCCCATCACCGAGATCAGCGTCTCGGGCATGGTCAGGCACATCCGGCCGTTGCCCTCCGACTCCAGCACGACGAGCGTGCCGGTGTCGGCGACGGCGAAGTTCACGCCGGAGACCCCGACCTTCGCCGACAGGAACTTGGCGCGCAGGTGGCGGCGCGCTGCCTCCGCCAGCGCGGCGGGGGAGTCGGTGAGACCCTCCGGGACGTCCTCCATCTCGCGCAGGAAGATGTCGCGGATGTCGGACCGGTTCCGGTGGATCGCCGGGACGAGGATGTGCGACGGCCGGTCGTGCCCGAGCTGGACGATCAGCTCCGCGAGGTCGGTCTCGTAGGCGGTGATCCCGTGCTCGGCGAGCGCCTCGTTGAGCCCGATCTCCTGCGTGGCCATCGACTTGACCTTGACGACCTCGGTCTCGCCCGTCGCCTTCACCAGGTCGGTGACGATCCGGTTCGCCTCGGCGGCGTCGCGCGCCCAGTGCACCGTCCCGCCGGCCTCGGTGACCTTCTCCTCCAGCTGCCGCAGGTAGTGCCCGAGGTTGGCGAGGACGTGGTCCTTGATCTGCTTGCCGGCCTCGCGCAGCGCGGACCAGTCGTCCAGCTCGGCGACGGCGGCGGCGCGCTTGTCGCGGATCGTGGTGGTGGCGTGCGCGAGGTTGCCGCGCAGCCGCGTGTCGGCGACCGCGCGGCGCGCCGCGTCCGGGAACGACGGCATCCCGACATAGGTCGGCATCGCTTCCGTGCTCATGAGGGGTCCCCCTCGGTGGACGCGAGGATCTCGGCCAGGTGGACGGTCCGCACCGGCGCGCGGGTGCGCGACAGCGCGCCGCCGATGTGCATCAGGCACGAGTTGTCGGCGGCGCACAGCACCTCGGCCTTCGTCTCCCGCACCGCGGTGACCTTGTCCGCGCACATCGCGGCCGACACCTCGGAGTTCTTCAGCGCGAACGTCCCGCCGAACCCGCAGCACTCCCGCGCGTCCGGCAGGTCGACCAGGTCGATGCCGCGGACCTCGCGCAGCAGCCGCTGCGGCCGGTCGCCGACGTGCAGCATCCGCAGCGAATGGCAGGTGGGGTGGTAGGTGACGCGGTGCGGGAAGTAGGCGCCGACGTCGGTGACGCCGAGGACGTCCACCAGGAACTCCGACAGCTCGTACACCCGCGACGCGACGCCCGCGGTGCGCGGCGCCAGCCTCGGATGCCAGTCGCGGATCATCGCGCCGCACGACGCCGACGGTGTCACGACCGCGTCGTACGGCTCGAACGTCTCCGCGAAGCCCTTCACCATGTGCAGCGCCTGCGTCCGGTAACCGGTGTTGAGGTGCATCTGGCCGCAGCACGTCTGCGCCTCGGGGAACTCGACCTCGTGGCCGAGCCGCCGCAGCAGCCGCACCATCGCGCGCCCGGTCCCGGGATACATCGTGTCGTTCACGCACGTCAGGAACAGCGCGACCTTCATGCCGAGTTGCTCTCCCGGTCGTCGGCGGCGGCCCGGCTGGACTCGCGGACCACCAGCTCGGGCTGGAACATGACCTGCTGGTGGGCGTGTCCGCCCGACTCGTCGCACTCCTCGAGCAGCAGCTCGGTCGCGATGCGTCCGAGCTGGTAGGTGGGCTGCCGCACCGAGCTCAGCGGGACCGCGGCCGCCGCCGAGAACTCGATGTCGTCGTACCCGATGAGCGCCACGTCAGTCGGCACCTTCACGCCGGCCTGCAGCAGCACCCGCAGCACGCCGAGGGCGAGCAGGTCGTTGGCGCAGAAGATCGCCTCGGGCAGCGGGGCGCCGGACTCCAGCAGCCGCCGGGCCGCCTCCTGCCCGGCGCGGGCGTTCATCGCGCCGACGGACACCTCGCGCAGCACGTCGCGGCCGAGGCACGCGGCGCGCAGCGCCCGCAGCGCGCCGCGCCGCCGGTCCGCGCACTGCCGCAGCCCCGGCGGGCCCGTGACGAAGCCGAGCGTGCGGGCGCCGTCGTCCAGCAGGTGCGTCACCGCCAGCTCGCCGCCCGCGACGTCGTCGACGGCGACCGAGCACTGGTTGGCGCGGGGCGTCGGGTGGTCCAGCAGGACGACGGGCACGCCGCGGTCGCGCAGCCGGTCGGCGTTGCCGCCCTCGTCGCCGACGGGGGTCAGCAGCACGCCGCGGACCCGCTGCTCGGCGAGCACCCGCAGGTTGCGCTGCTCGCGCTCGTCGGACTCGCCGGAGGAGGACAGGATCACCGCGTAGCCGCGCTCGCTGGCGACGTCCTCGACGCCGCGCGCGACGTCGGTGAAGAACGGGTTCGCCAGGTCCAGCACCATCAGCCCGATCGTGCTGGAGTGCCCGGCGCGCAGCGTGGACGCCGACCCGTTGCGGACGAAGCCGAGCTCCACGATGGCCTGCTCGACGCGGGCGCGGGTCGCGGCGGCGACCCGCTCGGGCCGGTTCAGCACGTTGGACACGGTGCCCGGCGAGACGCCGGCGTGCGCCGCGACCTGCTTGATCCCGACCGTGCCTCCGCCGGCGGCGGGCGTGCTCGCTCCGGGGCGCCCGGTGTCGTCTGTGCTCAATCTTGCCCCCGGTCGCTCCGCTGGTGTGCCGCCGCTCACTTTGGGTCATCGGATTAAAACGTGTCAACCCCGCTGTCGGAACTGGTCGCCCCCGGAACGGGCTGTCCGGACCCGGACGGGAGGATCTTCGCAAACTCGTCCGCCCCCGGTGCCGTAAGGGTTTCCGCAGGGTCCGGGGCATCCCCGGGCGAAGTTCCCTCTTGACGGGTGCTCCGGCTCACATCTAGCGTCCTCCGCAACATCACGTTAAAACGTTTTTCATCCATCCGTCACAGACTCCCCGTGCGAGGAGGGTGGCCATGAGTGCACCCGGCAGGTCGACGCCGCCGACATTGGCACTGGTCAACGTGAGTAAGTCGTTCGGCGCCGTGCGGGCCCTGCAGGGCGTCACCCTCGAGCTGCACGCCGGCGAGGTGCACGCGCTCGCCGGTGAGAACGGCGCGGGCAAGTCCACCGTCGTAAAAACGTTCGCAGGCGTGCACCGCCCCGACGCGGGCGAGGTCCGGGTCGACGGCGAGCCCGTGGCGTTCAACGGCCCCGCCGACGCGCAGGCCGCCGGCGTCGCCGTCATCTACCAGGAGCCGACGCTGTTCCCCGACCTGTCGGTCGCGGAGAACATCTTCATGGGCCGCCAGCCGCGCGCCGGGCTCGGCCGCATCGACCGCCGCACCGTGCACGCCGAGACCGCGAAGCTGTTCCGGCGGCTCGGCGTCGCGCTGGACCCGCAGCAGCCCGCCCGCGGCCTGTCCATCGCCGACCAGCAGGTCGTCGAGATCGCCAAGGCCATCTCCCGGGACGCGCGGGTGCTCATCATGGACGAGCCGACCGCCGCGCTCACCGGCCAGGAGGTCGAGCGGCTGTTCAACGTCACCCGCACGCTGCGCGAGCAGGGCTGCGCGATCCTGTTCATCTCGCACCGGCTGGAGGAGATCTTCGAGATCTGCCAGCGGGTCACCACGCTGCGCGACGGCACCTACGTCGGCACCGACAAGGTCGAGGACCTCACCGCCGACGACCTCGTCCGCCGGATGGTCGGCCGCGACCTGGACGCGCTCTACCCCAAGCAGGACGTGACGCCCGGCGAGGTCGCGCTGAAGGTCGGCCGGCTCACCCGCGAGGGCGCCTTCACCGACATCTCCTTCGAGGTGCGGCGCGGTGAGATCGTCGCGCTGGCCGGGCTGGTCGGCGCCGGACGCAGCGAGGTCGCCCGCGCCATCTTCGGCGTGGACCGCTGGGACGCGGGCTCCGTCGAAGTGGCGGGGAAGAAGCTGCCCGCGGGCAGCCCGACGGCCGCGATGTCGGCCGGGCTCGCGCTCGTCCCCGAGGACCGCCGCCAGCAGGGCCTGGTGATGGACATGTCCATCGAGCGGAACATGGGCCTCACCCAGCTGCGCTCGCTGCGCAAGGAGACCGGGCGCGGCCCCCTCATCTCCCGGAAGGTGGAGCGCAACCGCGCCGCCGACTGGGCGCTGCGCCTCCAGCTCAAGTACGCCCGGCTCACCGACACCGTCGGCGTCCTGTCGGGCGGCAACCAGCAGAAGGTCGTGCTCGCCAAGTGGCTCGCCACCGAGCCGACCGTGCTCATCGTGGACGAGCCGACCCGCGGCATCGACGTCGGCACCAAGGCCGAGGTGCACCGGCTGCTGTCGGAGCTCGCCGCGCAGGACCTCGCGGTGCTGATGATCTCCTCCGACCTGCCGGAGGTGATCGGCATGGCCGACCGCGTCCTGGTCATGCACGAGGGCCGGCTGACCGCCGAGATCGACCGCGCGGACGCGACCGAGGAGAGCGTGATGGCCGCCGCGACCGGGCGCGCCGGAACCGGAAAGGCGGCCTGACCCATGACCGTGCTCACCCAGTCCCCGGCCAGGCCGGGATCCGGCGGGCCGCCGGGCGGCGGCCGCCGCCTGGTCGAGCTGGTGCTGCGCGCCCGCGAGCTGAGCATCCTCGGCGCGCTGGTGGTGCTGGTCGTCGGCACCGAGCTGGCCAACCACCGGTTCCTGTCCGGGCAGGGCGTCAAGGACATCTTCCTCAACGCCTCGATCCTGGCGCTGCTGGCCGTCGGCCAGTCGATGGTGGTCGTCACCCGCAACATCGACCTGTCGGTCGGCTCCGTCGTCGGGCTCGTCGCGTTCACCACCGGCAAGTTCGCCTCCGGCGGCGACCGCAACGTGGTGCTGGTGGTGCTGCTCGGCATCGTGATCGGGCTCGCCTGCGGGCTCGTCAACGGGCTGCTCGTCAGCTTCTGCAAAGTACCGGCCCTGGTCGTCACGCTCGGCACCCTCTACGTGATCCAGGGCCTCGACTACAAGATCGCGCACGGCGAGCAGATCGGCGCCGCGGACCTGCCGTCCTCGGTGCTGTCACTCGGCAACGACTCCGTCCTCGGCGTCCCCTACCTGCCGGTCATCACCGTCGTCGTGATGCTGATGATGGGCTACTACCTGCGCTCCTACTCCTCGGGACGGGAGTTCTACGCGATCGGGTCCAGCCCCGAGGCCGCGCGCCTCGCCGGCATCTCGCTGCGCCGCCGCGTCCTCACCGCCTACCTCGTCAGCGGCGGCCTCGCCGGCCTCGCTGGGGTGCTGTGGCTGGCCCGGTTCGGCACCGTCGTCGCCGACGCCGCGCACGGCTGGGAGCTGAAGGTCGTCAGCGCCGTCGTCGTCGGCGGCGTCGCGATCACCGGCGGCGTCGGCACCGTGTACGGGGCGGCGCTCGGCGCGCTGCTGCTCACCACCATCGGCAGCGTGCTGGTGGTGCTCAAGGTCAACTCGTTCTGGCAGGACGCCATCACCGGCGTCCTGCTGCTGCTGGCGATCAGCGTGGACCGGCTGCTGGCCCTGCGCGTCACCAAGGCGCTCAAGCAGCGGTCGCTGGAGTCCGGGGTGCACCGCGACGACGGCTCCGCGCCGCCCGGCGCCGGGCCCGCCGCCGGATCCGCCGCCGCGACCGCGAAGGCCACCAAGGACGAGGCGCCGAAAGGAAAGGTGTCGTGACCACTGACACGAAGAGCGCCCCGCGCGGCCTGAGCCTCGGCCGGCTGCTGCGGTGGGAGACCGCCGTCACCGCCCTGCTGGTCATCGTGTTCGCCGGCGGCGCCGGGTTCTCGCCCGACTTCGCCAACACCGACAACCTGTCGTTCGCGCTCGGCGACCTCAGCGAGATCGCGCTCATCGCGCTGCCGATGACGCTGCTGGTGGTGTGCGGGCAGGTCGACCTGTCGGTCGCGTCCGTGCTCGGGCTGTGCAGCGCCCTCACCGGCAAGCTGTGGGACGGCGGCATGGCGATCGAGACGATCATCCCGATCGTGCTGGTCGTCGGCGTCGTCTGCGGCCTGGTCAACGGACTGCTGGTCACCCGGCTCGGGCTGCCGTCCCTCGCGGTGACGATCGGCACCATGACCCTGTACCGGGGCCTGGCCTACGTGGTGCTCGGCACCGAGGCCATCTCCGAGTTCCCCACCCGGTACACGAACCTGGCGACCGAGTCGATCCCCGGCATGCCGATCCCGTACCCGATCGCGCTGTTCGCCGTCCTGGCGATCATCACCGCGGTGGTGCTGCACGCCACCGGCGTCGGACGGTCGCTGTTCGCGATCGGCTCCCAGGAGGACGCCGCGTACTTCGCCGGCATCCGGGTCAAGCGCCTCAAGCTGGTCCTGTTCGTGGTGTCCGGGCTCGTCGCCGGGTTCGCCGGCATCGTCTTCACCCTCCGCTACGGCAGCGCCCGCGCCGACAACGGCCTCGGCCTGGAGCTCACCGTCATCGCGGCGGTGCTGCTCGGCGGCATCGACTTCGACGGCGGCAAGGGCACCCTCGGCGGCGTCATCGCCGCGGTGCTGCTCATCGGCCTGCTGCGCAACCTGCTGATGCTCAACGACGTCTCCACCGAGGTCCAGTCGATCGTCACCGGGCTGCTGCTCATCATCAGCGTCCTCACCCCGCGGCTGATCGCCGTGGTGCGCGAGGCACAAGGCCGGCGGCGGGGCGCGCGACCCGTGCCCTCCGCCGCCGCACCATGATCCGCCTTCGCCCCCTGCCGCGTCCGAAGAACCCACCCCAGAGCACGACCTGGAATCCCGAAAGGCACTCCGTGATGACCCTTCGTTTGCGCGCCCCGCGCCGCCTCGTGGCCGTCGCGTCCGCGGGCGCACTCGCCCTCTCCCTCGCCGCGTGCGGCGGCACCACCAAGGACTCCTCGTCCGACTCGGGGAACAAGGCCGCCGCGGGCGACGGCAAGGCGGACCCGAACGCGCCCCTCAAGAAGGGCCTGAAGATCGCGTTCCTGCCCAAGCAGGTGAACAACCCCTACGAGACGATCGTCGACAACGCCGGCATCGCGGCCGCCAAGGAGTACGGCGGCTCGGCCAAGGAGGTCGGCCCGTCCGACGCGTCGGCGTCCTCGCAGGTGTCCTACATCAACACGCTGATCCAGCAGCGGCACGACGCGATCCTCATCGCGGCCAACGACCAGAACGCGGTGTGCGGCCCGCTGAAGCAGGCCATGGCCAAGAAGATCAAGGTCGTCGCCTACGACTCCGACACCGCGCCCGAGTGCCGCAACGTGTTCATCAACCAGGCCAGCTCCGAGGAGATCGGCCGCAGCGAGGTCAAGCTGCTGGCCGACCAGATCGGCGGCAAGGGCGACATCGCGATCCTGTCGGCGACCGCGAACGCCACCAACCAGAACACCTGGATCAAGTACATGCAGGACGAGCTGAAGAAGCCGGAGTACTCCGGCATGAAGCTCGTCAAGATCGCCTACGGTGACGACGACGACCAGAAGTCGTTCCAGCAGACCCAGGGCCTGCTGCAGGCGTACCCGAACCTCAAGGGCATCATCTCGCCCACCACGGTCGGCATCGCCGCCGCCGCCCGCTACATCGACGGCTCCAAGTACAAGGGCAAGGTCACGCTGACCGGCCTCGGCACGCCGGACCAGATGCGCAAGTTCATCAAGGACGGCACGGTCAAGTCGTTCGAACTGTGGGACCCGAAGAACCTCGGCTACCTCGCCTCCTACGCCGCGGCGGCGCTGTCGTCCGGGCAGATCACCGGCAAGCAGGGCGAGACGTTCAAGGCCGGCAAGCTCGGCGAGCGCACCATCGGCGCCAACGGCGAGGTCATCCTCGGCCCGCCGACGGTCTTCGACGCCAAGAACATCGACCAGTACCACTTCTGATCGATGGCGGCTGACGGCACGAAGCGCGTCTGCTTCCTGCTGAAGGTCCGGCAGGACCGCCTGGAGGAGTACAAGGAACGCCACCAGGCGGTCTGGCCGGAGATGCAGGACGCGCTGCGCGCGACCGGCTGGCACAACTACTCGCTCTTCCTGCGCGAGGACGGCCTGCTCGTCGGCTACCTGGAGACCGACGACTTCGCCGCCGCGCAGGACGCGATGGCCCGCACCGGCGTCAACGCCCGCTGGCAGGCGGAGATGGCGCCGTTCTTCGAGGACCTCGACGGCCGCCCCGACGAGGGGATGCGGCCGCTCCCCGAGGTCTTCCATCTCGACTGAGGGCCGCCGCCCCGCTCGGCGGCGGCCCCGGACAGCAGAAACGTGAGGTAACACCCGTGAACGACACCAGCGCGGTGAAGGACGCCCTGCGCCGCCAGCAGATCGAGACTCCCTCCTGGGCGTACGGCAACTCGGGGACCCGGTTCAAGGTCTTCGCCCAGCAGGGGGTGCCGCGCACCCCGCAGGAGAAGATCGACGACGCCGCGCAGGTGCACCGCTTCACCGGTGCCGCGCCGACCGTCGCCGTGCACATCCCGTGGGACAAGGTGGACGACTACGCCGCGCTCGCCGCGCACGCCGAGGAGAAGGGCGTGCGGATCGGCGCGGTGAACACCAACGTGTTCCAGGACGACGACTACATGCTCGGCAGCGTCACCAACCCCGACCCGAAGATCCGCCGCAAGGCCCTGGACCACCTGCTCGAATGCGTCGACATCATGGACGCGGTCGGGTCCAGGGACCTGAAGCTGTGGTTCTCCGACGGGACGAACTACCCCGGCCAGGACGACGTCCGCGCCCGCCAGGACCGGATGGCGGAGGCGCTCGCCGCCGTTTACGAGCGGCTCGGCGACGACCAGCGGTTCCTGCTGGAGTACAAGCTGTTCGAGCCGGCGTTCTACATGACCGACCTGCCGGACTGGGGCGCCTCCTACGCGCACTGCCTCAAGCTCGGCCCGAAGGCGCAGGTCGTCGTGGACACCGGGCACCACGCGCCCGGCACCAACATCGAGTTCATCGTCGCGTTCCTGCTGCGCGAGGGGAAGCTCGGCGGGTTCGACTTCAACTCCCGCTTCTACGCCGACGACGACCTGATGGTGGGCGCCGCCGACCCGTTCCAGCTGTTCCGGATCATGTACGAGGTGGTGCGGGGCGGCGGCTACGACGCCGAGACGGGCGTGGCGTTCATGCTCGACCAGTGCCACAACATCGAGCCGAAGATCCACGGCCAGATCCGCTCGGTGATGAACGTGCAGGAGGCCACCGCGAAGGCGCTGCTGCTGGACGCGGACGCGCTGCGCGCCGCGCAGGAGTCCGGTGACGTGCTGGAGGCCAACGCGGTGTTCATGGACGCCTACAACACCGACGTGCGGCCGCTGCTGGCGGAGTTGCGCGAGGAGATGGGCCTGCACGCCGACCCGGTCGCCGCCTACAAGGCGTCCGGCTACTTCGAGCGGGTCGTGGCGGAGCGCAAGGACGGCCAGGCGGCCGGCTGGGGCGCCTGACCACGCCGTCGAACGACAGGCCGCCGAACCCGATAAGGAGAGAGCACCGATGACCACTCCACCCGAGGTGGAGCAGCTGCTGGAACGGGCCAACACCCTCGGCTCGGACCCGCGCAACACCAACTACGCGGGCGGCAACGCCTCGGCGAAGGGCAGCGTCACCGACCCCGTGACGGCCCGCGACGTCGAGCTGATGTGGGTGAAGGGCTCCGGCGGGGACCTCGGCACGCTCACCGAGAAGGGCCTGGCCGTCCTGCGCATCGACCGGATGCGCGCCCTCGTGGACGTCTACCCGGGCGTCGAGCGCGAGGACGAGATGGTCGCCGCGTTCGACTACTGCCTGCACGGCAAGGGCGGCGCGGCGCCGTCCATCGACACCGCGATGCACGGGCTCGTCGAGGCGGCGCACGTCGACCACCTGCACCCCGACTCCGGCATCGCGATCGCGACGGCCGCCGACGGCGAGGAGCTGACCCGGCGGATCTTCGGCGACCGGGTCGCGTGGGTGCCGTGGCGGCGCCCCGGCTTCCAGCTCGGCCTCGACATCGCCGCGATCAAGAAGGCGAACCCGCAGGCCATCGGCGTGATCCTCGGTGGGCACGGCATCACCGCCTGGGGCGAGACGAGCGAGGAGTGCAAGGCCAACTCGCTCGACATCATCCGCACCGCCGAGGCGTACATCGCCGAGCACGGCAAGGCCGACCCGTTCGGCGCGGTGATCCACCCGGTGCTGCCGCAGGACGAGCGGCACGCCCGCGCCGCCGCGCTGTTCCCGCTGATCCGCGGCCTGGCGTCGACCGACAAGCCGCAGGTCGGGCACTTCACCGACTCCGAGGCCGTCCTCGACTTCGTCTCCCGCGCCGAGCACCCGCGGCTCGCCGCACTCGGCACGTCCTGCCCGGACCACTTCCTGCGCACCAAGGTCCGCCCGATGGTGCTGGACCTGCCGCCGGACGCGCCGCTCGACGACGTCAAGGCGCGCCTGAAGGAACTGCACGCCGCCTACCGCGAGGAGTACGCGGCCTACTACGACCGGCACGCCGTCCCGGACTCGCCCGCGATGCGCGGCGCCGACCCGGCGATCGTGCTGGTCCCGGGCGTCGGGATGTTCTCGTTCGGCGCGAACAAGCAGACCGCGCGGGTCGCCGGCGAGTTCTACGTCAACGCGATCAACGTGATGCGCGGCGCGGAGGCGCTGTCGTCGTACGCGCCGATCGACGAGGCGGAGAAGTTCCGCATCGAGTACTGGGAGCTGGAGGAGGCCAAGCTCCGCCGGATGCCCAAGCCGAAGCCGCTCGCGACCCGCGTCGCGCTGGTCACCGGCGGCGGCTCCGGGATCGGCGCGGCCACCGCCCGCCGGCTGGCCGCCGAGGGCGCCTGCGTCGTCGTCGCCGACCGCGACCTCGGCGCCGCCGAGAAGGTCGCCGCCGCGATCGGCGCGAACGCGCCGCGGGTCGCGGACGTCGCCGTCGCCGTCGGCGCGGACGTCACCTCCGAGGACGAGATCGCCGCGGCCGTCCGTGGCGCGGTGCTGGCGTTCGGCGGCGTCGACCTGGTCGTCAACAACGCCGGCCTGTCGATCTCCAAGCCGCTGCTGGACACCACCGTCGCCGACTGGGACCTCCAGCACGACGTCATGGCGCGCGGCTCGTTCCTGGTCTCCCGGGAGACCGCCCGCGTGATGATCGAGCAGGGGATGGGCGGCGACATCGTCTACATCGCCTCCAAGAACGGCGTGTTCGCCGGCCCCAACAACATCGCCTACGGCGCGACCAAGGCCGACCAGGCGCACCAGGTCCGGCTGCTGGCCGCCGAGCTCGGCGAGCACGGCGTCCGCGTCAACGGCATCAACCCCGACGGCGTGGTCCGCGGCTCCGGCATCTTCGCCGGCGGCTGGGGCGCCAAGCGCGCCGCCGTCTACGGAGTGGAGGAGGAGAGGCTGGGCGAGTTCTACGCCCAGCGGACGCTGCTGAAGCGCGAGGTGCTGCCCGAGCACGTCGCGGCCGCCGTCTTCGCCCTGACCGGCGGGGACCTGACCCACACCACCGGACTGCACATCCCGGTGGACGCCGGAGTCGCCGCCGCCTTCCTGCGCTGACCCGGAGCCCGCCGACGAGAGAACCAGAGTTCGGGCCGGCGGCCCGGACCGCGCGCCGGCGCCCGGCACTCCACTGCCGGGCCGCCGCGCCGTCCCCACCCGGGCCGCCGGCCTTCCCTCCCATGGGCCCGCTCGACCAAGTGAACCCGAAGGGATAACGATGCCCACGGCCGAGAAGTTCGCACGAGCACGCGTGTCCGCCGTCACCACCCTCGCCCTCGCAGCCGCCGCCCTCGTCGCCGTCCCCGCCGGCGCCGCCTCCGCCTCCGCCTCCGCCCGCGACCCGCTCGGCCTGCCGGCGCTGTCGCGCGCGGGCCACTACGTCCTCGCACCGTCCGGCCGGACGGTGCGCCCCGCGAAGGCGTCGGAGGCGTACGGGGTCAACGGCGACCACGTGTCCGCCGACTCCGCCGCGTCCGAGACCGCCGGCCACGACCTGCAGGCCGGGACGTCCACGGCCGGCAAGGCCGACGGCGTCATGGTCCGCCAGACCGGCGGCGAGGCCGGCGCGGGCTTCGCCTACACGATGCGCGCCGGGCCCGGCCCGGTGACGCTGCGGGTCGAGGAGGCCGGCAGCGCGACCGCCCACTACGACGTCCTCGTGAACGGGACGGTCGTCCACGAGCGCAAGCCCGACCCCAAGCAGGCCGGGGTGTGGAGCGGCGACAAGGACGGGCTCGTCCACTACGCGGTGGACGTCCCGGCGCGGCTCGTCGGGCCGTCCGGAACCATCAAGGTCGAGTTCCGCAACGCCGACGACCCCGGTCAGGGCGCCCGCATCCACGCCGTCTGGACGCTCGCCCAGCACGGCCGCGCGTCCACCGCGCCCTACGGCGGCACCGTCCGCAACCCGGTGGGAGCGTTCCACGGCGGGACGACCACGCTCGCCTCCAACGAGTACGGCCGCCCCTACGTCATCTACGACTTCGGCAAGGAGGTCGGCGGTCAGGTCCAGGTGACCGCCGACGTCCGCAAGGGCACGCCGAAGCTCGGCCTGGCGTTCAGCGAGAGCGACCAGTACCTCACCACCGCGTCCGACTACAGCCAGGACCCCGTCGGCCTCGCCACCGAGACCCACTACCTCGACACCAAGGCCGGGCGAACCGCGATGACCGACCCGGTCATCCGCGGCGGGTTCCGCTACCTGATGGTGTTCCTGGACGGCCCCGGCGAGGTGCGGCTGTCGGACCTGCGGCTGAAGTTCACCGCCGACCCCGCCAACCCCGACCTCGACGGCTACGAGGGCGCGTTCCTGTCCAGCGACGACACCCTGAACCGGCTCTGGTACGCGGGCGCCTACACCGTCCAGATGTCGACGATCGACCCGAAGACCGGCCGCCCCTATCCCGGGCAGGAGGGACCGGTCCGCAACGACGCGATCGTCGGCGAGGGCGACAGCGTCATCAGCGACGGCGCCAAGCGCGACCGGATGATCTGGGGCGGCGACAACGCCGTCTCCGACGCGGTGTCCTACCTGACGACCGGGCAGAGCGACCCGTCCGCCAACGCCGTCGCGTTCATGGCCAAGGGCCAGTCGCCGCAGGGCCAGATCCCCGGCCTCTACCTGACCGACAAGCTCGGCTACAACATGGGCTGGGGCGAGTACGCCGCCTGGTGGGTCAACAACTACTGGACGCACTACCTGTACACCGGCGACAAGGCGTTCTTCGACAAGTGGTACGACGCCATGAAGAAGAACGTCGCGTGGATGCAGTCCAAGGTCGGCTCCGACGGGCTGCTCGACATGAAGGGCGCGGGCGGCACCTGGGGCTACGGCAACGAGGGCAAGGGCACCTACGTCTCGTCGCTGTACGTCCACGTGCTGGGCCAGGCCGCGCAGGCCGCCGACGCGCAGGGCGACGCGGCGCTCGCCAAGACCTACCGCGACGCCGCCGCCCGCACCGCCAAGGCCGTCAACGACGTCCTGTGGGACGCGGACGCCGGCGCGTACAAGGTCGGCCCGGCCGACGGGAACCACCCGCAGGACGGCAACGCGATGGCGGTCGTCGCCGGAGTCGCCACCGGCGACCGCGCGAAGTCGGTGCTGAAGTTCTTCGGCGACCGGCTCTCCAACGCGCACGGCGACCTGACCGTGGACAAGGCCGGCGGGACCGTCCCGCAGTACATCAGCCCGTTCGTGTCCGGCCAGTCGCTGCTCGCCCACGTCTCCCAGGACGACATGGCGGGCGCGATGTCGCTGCTGCAGCGCACCTGGTACCCGATGCTCGGCAAGGACGCTCCCGGCACCCTCTGGGAGAACGTCAGCAGCGCGGGCGCGCCGCAGCTCGGCTCCTACACCAGCCTCTCGCACGGCTGGGCCGCAGCGCCGACCTCGTTCCTCACCAACCAGGTCCTCGGCGTCACCCCGACCGCCGGCGGGTTCTCGGCGTTCACCGTCCTGCCCCATCCCGCGAACGGCCTGAGCTGGGCGGAGGGCAAGGTGCCGACGCCGCACGGCGACATCACCGCCGCCTGGAAGCAGCGCGGGAAGACCTTCACGCTGCGGGTCGCCGCGCCCGGCGGCACGACCGCCACGGCCGGGGTGCCCGCGTCCGGCGCGTCCGAGGTCCGGGTGAACGGCTCGGTCGTCTGGCGGAACGGCACCGCCGTGAAGCCGGGCGTCACCGTCCGCGACGGGCTCGTGCAGGTGCCCGGCCTGACCGGCTCGTCCGTCCTGACCGCCTCCCGCTGACCTGGAGTGATGATGGTTCCCCCCACCACCGCACGCCGCTCCCTCGCCCGCGCCGCGATCGCCGTCGCCCTGACGGTGTCGGGCACGGCATCCCTCGCCCTGCCCGCGTCGGCGGCCCCGCACCCGCGCGGCCCGTGGCAGGACGCGTCCTACACCCCGCACCAGGGCCAGTGGCGCCCGTACGTGCTGTCGCCGTCGAGCCGCACCGTCCGTCCCGCCAAGGTCTACAAGGCCGACCCGCGGCAGGGCCGGATCGACGGGTCGCCGGAAGCGGCGCTGCGCGACGGCGGCGGCTCGGTCCGCCTCACCGGCGCCGCCGACCGCACCGGCTCGCCGCTGCTGGTCATCGACTTCGGCAAGGAGGTCGCCGGGCACCTGAAGGTCCGGGTGAAGGGCGCCTCGTCCACCCCGCCGAAGCTCCGCGCCTGCTTCTCCGAGTCGATCCGGTACGCCGCGCTGACCCCGGACGCCAACGACGGCGAAGGCAAGATCGCGCCGGGCTGCGACACCGCGAACATCTGGAACGGCTTCCCCGGCCAGCCCTACACGCAGGACACCGACAGCCACGCCCTGCCGCTCGACGGCAAGAAGCTGCCCGCGACGATCCGCGACGGCGTGCTGCGCGGCGGGTTCCGCTACGCGACGCTGTTCCTCGACGGCCCCGGAACCGTCGACATCGACGGGGTGTCCGTCGACTTCACCGCCGCCCCGAACCAGCGCGACCTCGACGGCTATCAGGGCCACTTCCTGTCCAGCGACAACGAGCTGAACAAGATCTGGTACGCGGGCGCCTACACGGTGCAGGTGAACACCGGCGCGTCCAACACCGCCAAGAGCTGGCCGTACGCCGCCGGCGAGGGCGACCACGCGGACGCGCAGGTCCCGTTCGCCGACCCGAAAAAGTCCGTCATCTATGACGGCGGCAAGCGCGACCGGATCGTCTGGCAGGGCGACCTCGCCGTGCAGGCCCCCGTCACCTACCTGTCCACCAACGACCTGGAGGCGGTCGACAACTCGCTGTCGTCGCTGGCCTCCCAGCAGCTCCCCGACGGGTTCATGCCCGCCGAGAGCCAGGTCGGCCAGCACAACGCCGACGAGCTGCGCACCTACGGCGAGTACGTCACCTGGTTCGTCAACAACATGTACGAGCACTGGCTCTACACCGGCGACCGCGGCTACCTGGACAAGTGGTGGCCGCAGCTGACCAAGGCGACGGCGTGGCTGGAGTCGGTCCGCGCCAAGGACGACAAGGGCCTCATCGCGTTCGGCGACGTCGGCTCCTGCGGCCACTACGGCTACTCCGACTGCGGCCACGAGACCTACGTCAACGCCCTGTACGCCCGCAACCTCACGCAGATGGCCGCCATGGCGAAGGCGCGCGGCGACGCGCCGGCCGCCACGACCTACGGCGACCGGTCCGCCACGGTGAAGAAGGCGATCAACGACCAGCTGTGGGACGAGAAGGCGGGCGCCTACCGGCTGTCCCGGGAGATCCCCGGCGCCTACCCGCAGGACGCCAACGCCACCGCCGTCCTCGCCGGCATCGCCGACGGCGGCCGCGCCACCCGCGCGCTCGCCTACCTGCGCAAGAACAACTGGTCGCAGTACGGGTCGCTGACCGTCTCGCAGTCCACGCCGAACGCGAGCCTGCCGCCGTTCTACGCGCCGCTGCCCAGCTCGTTCGAGACCGACGCGCGCCTCGGCACCGGCGACGCGTCCGGCCTCGACCTGATCCGGACGTTCTGGGGCCACCAGCTCCGGCAAGACCCCGGCTCGACGTTCTGGGAGCACATGCAGCCGGACGGCACCCCGAACCTCAAGCAGTTCTCCAGCCTCGCGCACGGCTGGGCGAGTGGCCCGACCGTCACCCTCACCACCCGCGTCCTCGGCGTCCAGCCGACCGGTCCGGGCTACTCGTCGTGGGCGGTCGTCCCGTTCACCGGCGGGCTGAAGTGGGCCGAGGGGACCGTCCCGACGCCGCGCGGCGCCATCGCCGCGTCGTGGCGGACCACCGGGCACACGTTCCGGCTGGACGTCACCGCACCGCGCGGCACGTCCGGGCGGCTCGCCGTCCCGGTCGGCTCGTCCACCTCCCGGGTCACCCTGGACGGCCGGACGGTCTGGGCGCACGGCAAGGCCACCGCGCGCGGCGTGACGAGCGATGGGAAGTACGTGTACGTGGACGGCGCGCCGTCCGGCCGCCACACCCTGACAGCCGAATGACAGGGACGGCCAGGTAACAGGAGGGAACAGGCATGGCAGGCAACACCGGGGCGCCACCGCCCGTGAAGGTCGGTCTCGTGGCCGGCGGGCTCGGCGCGTACTGGCCGCAGTTCCCCGATCTGCTTCCGCAGCTGAAGCGGTCGGCGGAGCGGGTGTCCGAGCGGATGCGCGGCCTCGGCGCCGAGGTGGTCGACGTCGGGTTCATCTCCGACGCGCAGGAGGGCGCGGCCGCGGCCGAGAAGCTGCGCGCGGCGGGATGCGACATCATCGTCGGGTTCCTCACCACCTACATGACGGCGACGATGCTCGTCCCCGTCGCGCAGCGGGCGGACGCCCCGGTGTTGCTGATCAACCTGCAGCCGACCGAGTCGATGGACCACGCCACGTTCGACACCGGGCAGTGGCTCGCCTACTGCGGCGCGTGCCCGCTGCCGGAGATGGCGAACGCGTTCGCGCGGTGCGGCGTCCCGTTCCGCTCGGTCTCCGGCTACCTGGAGGACGAGCGGGCCTGGGCGAAGATCGGCCGCTGGGTGCGGGCCGCCGGGGTGCGCGCGGCGCTGCGCCGCGGCCGGCACGGCCTGATGGGCCACCTGTACCCGGGCATGCTGGACGTGTCCACCGACCTGACGCTGGTCAGCGCGAACTTCGGCGGGCACGTCGAGGTGCTGGAGTTCGACGACCTGCGCGTCCGGGTGGAGAAGGTCACCGACGCCGAGGCCGCCGCGAAGAAGGCGGAGGCGGAGAAGATCTTCGAGCTGGACGCCTCCGTCAACGACGACGACCTGGCGTGGGCGGCGCGGGTGTCGGTGGGCCTGGACCGGCTCGTCGAGGACTTCGAGCTGGACAGCCTCGCCTACTACCACCGTGGCCTGGACGGCGAGGTGCACGAGCGGCTCGGCGCCGGGATGATCCTCGGCGCGTCGCTGCTCACCGCCCGCGGCATCCCGGCGGCCGGCGAGTACGAGCTGCGCACCTCCCTCGCCATGCTGATCGCCGACCGGCTCGGCACGGGCGGCTCGTTCACCGAGCTGCAGGCGCTCGACTTCCACCGCGGGCACGTCGAGATGGGCCACGACGGGCCCGCCCACCTGGCGATCAGCGCCCGCCGCCCGCTGCTGCGCGGCCTCGGCGTCTACCACGGCAAGCGCGGCTACGGCGTGTCCGTGGAGTTCGACGTCAAGCACGGCCCGGTCACCGCGTTCGGCGTCATCCAGCGCCGCGACGGCCGGTTCGCGTTCGTCGCGTCCGAGGGCGAGACCGTGGACGGGCCGCTGCTGCGGATCGGCAACACGACGTCCCGGGTGGACTTCGGCTGCGACCCCGGCGAGTGGGTCGACGCCTGGAGCGCCACCGGCATCTCCCACCACTGGGCCCTCGGCACCGGCCACCGCGTCGCCGACCTGAAGGCCCTCGCCGACCTCCTGGAGATCGAACTGGTCACCGTGAACCCCTGACCGACCGGACCACCCGAGCACCACGACCCTGCCGGACTCGAACTCTCACTAGGCGCGATCGGGGGATCCGTCCCTAGGCGATGACGGGCGCAGGCCCGCGGCCGTGCAACCCCGCCCGCACGGCCACGGGCTCTGTTCCGCATGCCCGGAAACGGACGACGCGCCGCCCCCCACCCCCGCGCAGCTCCGAGAGGACGCCCCGTCCATGCGCACGATCCCCCCACCCCGGTCCCGGCGAGGCCGCGTCCTCGCGCTCGCCGCGGTCCTCGCGCTGCTCCTCGGCGCGCTCTCCGCCCTGCCCGCGCAGGCGGCGACCACCACCCCGATCACCAACGTCGGGCCGGACGGTGGGCAGACCGTCCGGTTCGACACCGACGGCAACGCGGTCGACGCCCACGACGGCGCTCTCCAGCGGTTCGGCGGCACCTACTACCTGTACGGGACGAGCTACGACTGCGGCTACCAGTGGCAGGTCAACAGCACGTTCTGCGGCTTCAAGGTGTACTCCTCGCCGGACCTCGCGCACTGGACCGACCGCGGCTACGTCGTGAAGGCCCGCTCCTGCAAGTTCTGCTTCCGCCCGCACACGGTCTACGACAAGGCGACCGGCAAGTACGTGATGTGGGTGAACGACCAGGAGGCCGCGGACCGGTTCCGCGTCTACACCGCCGACCGGCCGACCGGTCCGTTCACCGAGCAGCCCGTGCCCGACCTGCCCGCCGGGACGCACTGCACCGCCGACCTCGACGTGTTCGTCGACGACGACGGCACCGGCTATCTCGCGTGCAGCAACGCCGGCTGGCACATCGCCGTCATCAAGCTGACGCCCGACTACCTGCGCGCCGCCGGCCCGTACGACGTGACGGGCGTGACCCGGGTCGAGGCGCCGTCGATCTTCAAGCGGAACGGCACCTACTACCTGACGATGTCGGACCCGAACTGCGGCTACTGCACCGGCACCGGCACGTCCTACCTCACCGCGAAGAGCCCGCTCGGGCCGTGGAAGGGCCGCGACGCCTGGACCGCCGAGGACGGCGCGCTCACCGCGCGCGGCGGCCTGTACGGCCTGTCGCAGCAGGGCGAGGACTGGTCCGACTACACCTTCTCCTTCGACGTCGCGCCGCTGCCGACCGCGTCGGGAACGGCCGCGCAGGCCGGGTTCTCCGTCCGGATGAATCAGGACGACCATGGCTACCTGTTCCTGCTGGCCGGCTCCGGCACGGCCAACGGGAAGCTGAGCGTGCTGCGCCGCGCCGGCGCCACCACCGCGAGCCACGTCGTCCAGCTCGACAAGCCGATCGTCGCGGGGGAGTGGCACCACGTCGCGGTCACCGTGTCCGGGTCCACGCTCACGACGTCGATCGACGGCGTGCGGGTCGACACCTACACCGACGCCACGTACCCGGTGGGCAAGGTCGGGTTCCGCGAGTGGAACGGCGCGAACCTGGAGTCGGCGAAGTTCGACAACGTCCGGGTGACCTCGGCGGACGGGCGGGAGCTGCTCGCCGACGACTTCTCCGGCGACCTGGCGAAGTGGGTCGTCCCGACCGCCGGGACGAGCATCACCGAGAACTCCTGCGGCGGCCAGCCCGCCCAGGTCGCGACGCTCCCGCAGCGCCACGGCGACCCGATCCACCTGTACTTCAGCGACCTGTGGGACGGCCACACCAACGAGGCCCTCGCGAACTACCAGTGGGAGCCGCTCACGTTCGGCGCCGACGGGGCGATCGTGCCCGTCCGGTGCGGCAACGCGACCGTCCGCCTCGACCCGGGCCACCCGGGACGGCAGCGGACCGTCCCCGGCCTCGACCAGAGCAGCGGCGCCGCCGGCTTCCGCGCCGGCTGCGACGTCGCCGGGGACGTCCGGCGCGAGCAGTCGTTCACGGCGGGACGCGGCGGCCGCCTCGACTCCCTGTCCGTCACCGCGTTCAAGGACGGCACCGAGCAGGGCCGCGTGGAGCGCACCCCGCCGTCCGAGCCGCTGACCGTCGAGGTCACCGACGGCGCCCGGACGCTCTGGTCCGGATCCGTGCCCGCCGAGCAGATCGGCTGGTCGGCGCGGAACGTCACCGTCCACCCGCGGATTCGGGTCCGGCCCGGCGCGCACTACACCGTCCGGATCTCCTCCACCACCACGATCGGCTGCTACGGCGTCGCCTACAACGACCACGACCCGTACCGGGGCGGCGCGTCCGCCGTCAGCCATGACAGCGGCGCGACCTTCACGCCGGAGCCCGGCCGCGACCTGAAGTTCCTCACCACCGTCCGGGGAGCCTGAATGCGTACATCCGCGACACGCGTCGCCCTGCCCGCGGCACTCCTGCCGCTGCTGATCGGCGCCGCCGGGACGGTCCCGGCGCGCGCCGACGCGGCCGGCCTGCGCGCCTTCGGGCTGCGCACCGACGCGCTCGACGACCCGCTCGGCATCGACGACACGGCGCCCACGCTCAGCTGGCGGCTCACCGCGCCCGGCCGCGGCGCCGCGCAGGCCGCCTACCAGGTCGAGGCCGCCACCTCCCGGAACGGGCTCGGCCGCGCCGACCTGTGGGACTCGGGGAAGGTGTCGTCCGGCACCGCGAACGCCGTCTACCGGGGCGCGGCGCTCACCTCCCGCCGCCAGGTGTGGTGGCGGGTCCGGGTGTGGGACGGCTCCGGGCGCGCGTCCGCCTGGAGCTCCCCGGCCCGGTTCGAGATGGGCCTGCTCGGCAAGGACGACTGGTCCGGCAAGTGGATCACCGACGACCGGTGGCTGAACCGGGCTCCGAGCCCCGTCACGGTCGCCCTGCCCGCCGGGACGAAGGCCCGCTACCTGCGGGTCGACGTGTCCAAGCTGGGCCTGCCGATCACCGAGAGCGGGTCGCTGCTGTCCCGGCTGCAGCTCGCCGAGATCGAGGCGCTCGACCCGTCCGGGACGAACGTGGCGAAGGGCGCGGCGGTCACCGCGTCCGAGGTCCGTGAATACCCCGGCAAGTGGATGCCGGAGTTCCTCACCGACGGGTCGCTCACCACGCAGAAGGCGCCGTTCGGCTACACCAGCAACGCCTACAAGTCGCAGGACGCGGGCCACCACATCTGGCTGCAGCTCGACCTCGGCGCGGCCAAGGACGTCGCGTCGGTGAAGCTGTATCCGCGCACCGACGTGATGACGAGCGACGGGAAGACCCCGAACTTCCCCGTCGACTACACCGTGCAGACCTCGGATGCGGCGGACGGCCCGTTCGCCGTGGTCAAGACCGTCACCGACCAGGCTCCGCCGCCCGCGTACCAGACGTCCATGCCGGCGCTGCCGCTGCTGGCGCGGCAGTTCTCGCTGAAGAACACCGTCCGGTCGGCGCGGCTGTACATCACCGCGCTCGGCATCTACGACGCGACGATCAACGGGAAGCCGGTCAGCGACGCCGTCCTCGAACCGCCGAACACCGACTACAAGAAGCGCGTCGAGTACGCGGCGTACGACGTGACGAAGCTGCTGCGGCGCGGCGGGAACGCGATCGGCGTCCGGCTCGGCAACGGCACCTACAACGTCACCGCCACCAACGACCGCTTCACCAAGTACGTCGGCGCGCAGGGGCCGCCGAAGCTGCTCGCGCAGCTGGAGGTCACGCTCAAGGACGGGACGACCGCGCGGGTCGCGACCGACTCGTCCTGGCGCACCGACCTCGGGCCGACCACGTTCAGCCAGTGGTACGGCGGCGAGGACGAGGACGCCCGGCTCGCGCAGAAGGGCTGGGACGGTCCGTCGGCGAACCTGGCGTCGTGGAAGCCGGCCGCAGAGGCCCCCGACCCGGGCATCGCGGTGACGGCGCGGATGTCCCCGGCGATCGTCCCGGTCGGCACGCGCAAGACCGTCAAGGTCACGCACCCGGAGAAGGACACCTACGTCTTCGACCTCGGCGAGAACATCGTCGGGTGGCCGGAGCTGCGGGCCCGGGGGAGGCGCGGTGAGAAGCTGACGATCAAGCCGGGGGAGCGGCTCGGCGCGGACGGCCTCGTCGAGCAGGGCACGATGATCGCGGGCGGTGCGCAGAACCCGCCGGTCATGGACACCTACACGCTCGCGGGCACCGGCACCGAGACCTGGCACCCGCGGTTCGTCTACCACGGCTTCCGCTACATCCAGATCAGCGGGCTCGGCTCGGCGCCGTCCGGCGACATGGTCGGCGCGACGATCCTGCGCGCCGGGAACGCCTCCGCCGGCTCGTTCGACAGCTCCGACCTGCTGCTCAACGGCATCCACAAGATCATCGACCGGGCCGTCCAGGGCAACATGATGTCGATCCTCACCGACTGCCCCGACCGGGAGAAGCTCGGCTGGCTGGAGGAGGACCAGCTCGTCCAGGGGTCGGTCACCCGCGAGTACGACGTCGCCGCCTACTACCCGGCGCTGCTGCGCAACATGGCCGAGGCGCAGACCTCCACCGGGCTCGTCCCCGACATCGCGCCTGCGTACGTGACGTTCTCCGGCGGCGTGTGGGACGACCCGAACTGGGGCAGCGCGATCATCCTGTCCGCCTGGCAGCACTACGTGACGTACGGGGACGCCAAGCCGCTGCGCGACTTCTACCCGAACATGCAGCGCTATCTGGACTACCTGACGTCCAAGGCGAAGGGGAACCTGCTCGACTACGGCCTCGGCGACTGGGCCGCCGTCGACAAGACCACCCCGACCGGCGTGGCCGCGACCTACGGCTACCAGCGCAGCGCCACCGCGCTCGCGAAGATCGCCAAGCTGCTCGGCAAGGACGACGACGCGACCAAGTACACCAAGCTGGCCGGTGACATCGCGGACGCGTTCAACGCCAAGTACCTCGACACCGACAAGCACACCTACGGTTCGGGCAGCCAGGCCGGGGACGCGTTCGCGCTCGACCTCGGCATCGTCCCCGCCGACCAGAAGCAGGCCGTCCTCGACCACCTCGTCTCGACGATCAAGGAGAACGGCTACCACCTGACGGTCGGCGAGATCGCGCTGCCGTCGGTGTTCCGGACGCTGTCGGCGGCGGGCCGCGACGACGTGATCCTCGCCGTCGCGCAGCAGGTCACCAACCCCAGCTACGGCTACCAGGTGGTGCACGGCGCGACCGCGCTCACCGAGTACTGGGACGGCCCGACCGGCTACGGCTCGCAGAACCACTTCATGCTCGGCGCGATCGACGAGTGGTTCGGCGCCGGCCTCGCCGGGATCCGGCAGGCCGGCGGCTCGGTCGGCTACTCCGACCTCGTGATCCGGCCCGCCGTCGTCGGCGACCTCACCCGCGCCTCGTCCTCCTACGACACCCCGCGCGGGACGGTGTCCAGCGCATGGCGCCGGTCCGGGCGCGACCTGCGGCTCGACGTGACCGTCCCGCCCGGCGCGCCCGCCCGCGTCGAGGTGCCGCTGCTCGGCGCGTCCGCCGCGAAGGCCCCGGCGGGCGCGCGCCCGCTCGGCGTCCAGAACGGGCACGCCGTGTACGAGGTCGGGTCGGGGGCGTGGACGTTCACCGTCCGCACGCCCGACGCCGTCCGGCAGGACCGGACGCAGCTCGCCGTCGAGCCGCCGTTCGGCGTGAACATCCCGGTGACGGGCGGCGCGGCCACCGACGCCCGGTTCCGCGTGACGAACCTGGAGCGGCGCGCCGTCACCGTCCCGGTGAAGGCGACCGCGTCGGCCGGGTTCACCGCGTCCGCGCCCGCCCGGGTCACGATCCCGGCGGGCGGCTCGACGGAGATCCCCGTCGCGGTGAAGGGCTCGGGCGCGGACGGGACGAAGGGCACCGTCACCGTCACGGCCGACGACGAGACCGCGACGGCGCCGGTCCTCGTCACGGGGAACCTCGTCCGCTCCGCGGCCATGTCGGCGTCCAGCACCCACAGCGGGTCGTCGCCCGCGTGGGCCAACGACGGCGGCACCGACTCCGGTGTCTGGCTGAACGGCGTCGGCGGCTGGAACGACGACACGTCGAAGTCCTTCCCCGACACCCTCACCGCGACCTGGAAGGACCCGCAGAAGCTCCGCCGGGTCAAGGTCTACACGCTCGACAGCTCCAGCAGCCCCGCGTCGAAGTCCGGGCTGCGCGACTTCGACGTCCAGGCGCAGGTGGACGGCCAGTGGACGACCGTCGCGACCGTCACCGGCAACACCGCCGGGACCGTCGAGAAGACCTTCGCCCCCGTGTCGGCGTCCGCGCTGCGGCTGCTCGTCCACGACTCCAACGACCACAACTACAGCCGCGTCATCGAACTGGAGGCCTACTCCTCATGACCCGCTCCAAGGTTCCGCCGCCCCCGGGCGGCGTCCGCCGGAGGTCGGCGCGGCTCGTCGCCGTGCCAGTGGCCGCACTGCTCGCCGTGTCCGGTCTCGCCGTCGCCGGCGCGGCTGAGGGCGCGGGGTCGTTCGGGCCGACCGTGCCGGCCCTGACCCGCGGCACGTTCGCCGACCCGCCCGCGTCCGTCCGGCCCAAGTACCGCTGGTGGCAGCCGCTCGCCTACACCGACGACAAGGAGCTCGGCAAGGAGCTCGACCAGATCAAGAAGGCGGGCGGCGGCGGCGCCGAGGTCGCGCCGTTCAGCGTCGAGGGTGCCGGCAACAACACCCCCGAGTTCCTGAAGACCTACGGCTGGGGCACCCCGCTCTGGGCGCAGAAGACCCGGACGATGCTGGCCCAGGCGAAGGACAAGGGCCTCGGCCTCGACCTCACCATCGGCCCGCGCTGGCCCGCGACCGTCCCCACGGTCGACGACGTCAACGACCCGAGCGCCCAGCAGCAGATCGTCTTCTCCTACGAGTTCCGCAAGGGCGGCACGAGCCGGTCCGGTGGGCTGCCGACGAACTTCAACGTCGCGCCGCCCGCCGGTGCGAAGAAGACGCTCGTCGCCGCGCTGGTCGCCAAGTGCTCCGACGCCGGGTGCAGCGCCTCGTCGAGCGCCCCGCGGATGCTGGAGCGTTCGAGCGTCACCGACGTGACGTCGAAGGTGGACGCGCAGGGAAACGTCGCGGTCGACTTCCCGGGCGACGACAAGAGCACGTACGCGCTGATCGCCTTCTACCAGACGCCCAGCGGGCAGTCCCTGACCGGCTACACCGCGACCGGCACCAACTACGCGCTCGACCCGTTCAGCGAGGCCGGCGCGAAGGCCACCACCGACTTTTACGACAAGAACATCCTCACCTCCGACGTGCGCAAGCTGCTCGCCCGGATCGGTGAGACCGACCTGTTCGAGGACTCGCTCGAGCTCGGCTCCACGCAGAAGTGGACGTCGGAGCTGGTCGGCCAGTGGACGAAGCTGCGCGGCTACTCGCCGGTCGACGTGCTGCCCGCCCTCGCCGGCGCCGGCGACCAGGGCATCACCGACAAGCCGTTCTTCGACTTCGGCGGCGGCGTCGGCGCCCGCGTCCGGACCGACTACCGACAGACGCTCAGCGACCTCTACATCCGCAACCGCCTCGACGTGCTGCGCGAATGGGCGCACAAGCACCACATCAAGACCCGCATCCAGCCGTACGGCATCCCGGTGGACGTCTTCGAGGCCGCGTCCCACATCGACGTGCCCGAGGGCGAGTCGCTGGCGTTCGGGCAGTCGGTCGGCGCCTACAGCAACGTGCAGGACTACCGGGTCGTCGCGACGGGCGCGCACCTGTCCGGGCAGCCGGTGGTGTCGGACGAGTGCTGCGCGTTCTCCGGCACGGTGTGGGGCTCGACGGCGGGCGCCGGGTCGGACGCCTCGAACCTGCAGGCCGTCTACCGCGGCTTCGCCGGCGGCGTGAACCAGGTCGTCTGGCACGGCTTCCCGTACCTGAGCCGGGGACCCGCGGGCGCCGGACCGTCGTCGGTGTGGCCCGGGATGACCTACGGCGGCAACACCTCCTACTCCGAGGCGTGGGGCGACAAGGGCGGCCCGAACTGGGCCGACTACCGGGCGATCAACGACAGCGTCGCCCGGATGCAGCTCGTGCTGCGGCAGGGCAAGCCCCGCTTCGACCTCGCCGTGTACTGGCAGGACTTCGGCATGAACGGCACCGGCACCACCGGGTCCGGGTCGAACAAGCTGATCCAGGACTCCTCGGCGCTGGCGTCGTCCGGCTACACCTACGAGTACCTCAGCCCGGCGCAGCTCCGGCGCAAGGACGCCTCCTACTCCGGCGGCGCCCTGTTCCGCAACGGCTCCGCCTACCACGCGGTGCTGCTGAAGGACCAGAAGACGATGCCGGTGGCCGCGGCCGAGAAGCTGCTGAAGCTGGCCCGGCAGGGCCTGCCCGTCGTGATCGTCGGAGACCTGCCGAGCGCGGTGCCCGGTGACGGCGACGCGGGCCGCCAGGACGCGCGGCTCACCTCGGTGATGTCCCAGCTCGTCCGGCAGCGGACCGTGGTGCGGGCGGCGAGCGAGGCGGACGCGCCGGACGCGCTGCGCCGCCTGCGCGTCGCCCCGGCCGCGACGCCGCACGACGGCTCGGGCGCGCTCCTCGACGTGCGCCGCCAGGCGGGCTCGACCGATTACTACTACCTGTACAACCAGACGAACACCACGACCGCGCAGACCGTCACCCTGACCGGCGACGGCGTCCCCTACAAGCTCGACACCTGGACCGGGAAGATCACCCCGATCACGGACTACACGACCGGCCATGGGACGGTCACCGTTCCCGTGCGGCTCGCCGGGAACGACGCCACGGTCATCGCGGTCACGCCGCGGCACGACGCCACCTTCCCCGGCCAGGGCAAGCCCGGCCGGCCTGGGAAGCAGGGGACGGCGGCCGTCCCGCAGCCGGTGAAGCTGAACGAGTGGTCGCTGTCGGTGGACTCGTGGGGCCCCGGAGCGTCCGGCCTGCCCGGCGACACCGCGCACAAGACGCTCGGCCCGGTCACCGTGAAGGCCGGGGAGAACGGCGCGCTGCCCGCCTGGTCGGCGATCACCACGTCCGGCGGCTACCCGGTGGACCTGAAGGACGTGTCGGGCGTCGGCACCTACACCGCGCACGTCACGCTCGACGACGGCTGGAAGGGCATCGACGCCGCCGAACTCGATCTCGGCACGCCGGTCGACACCGTCCGGGTGAACGTCAACGGGCACGACCTGCCGCCGCTCGACCAGGCGGACCTGCGGCACGTCCAGGTCGGCCGGTACCTGCGGCCGGGCGACAACACGATCACCGTGCGGGTCGCCTCGACGCTGCTCAACGCGGTCCGGGTCGCGCCCGGCACCGGCGCGTCCTCGCGGGCGCCGATGGACTACGGGCTGTTCGGCCCGCTCACCCTCACCGCGACCGGCGGCGACCGGCCGGTGCTGGCCGCCGAGGCGCTCGAACCCGAGCTGCCGCTGGCGGACGGCGGCTACAACCGCGCGAACGTGCTGGTCACCAACGCCTCCGGCCGCACGGCGAACGTGACGGTCGCCGCGTCGGGCGCCGACGGGATCACCGCGAAGCCGCAGCAGGGCAAGGTCGCGGTGCCCGCGGGCGGCTCGGTGACGGTGCCGATCGACGTGCGCGACAAGGGCGTCTCGTCCGGCACCAGCACGCTCAAGGTGACCGCGCGCAGCGACGCCGGGCCGTCCGCCGAGACCGCGGTGACCCTGCGGCACTCCGGCGACCTCGCGCTCAACCCGGGCGGCGCGCCGTTCCCGCGGGTGATCGCGGACGCGGGCCAGGACCGCTACCCGGCGAAGCTCGCCGTGGACGGCTCGGCGAGCACGTTCTGGGTGTCGTGGGGCCGCGCCGCCGGTCAGGGACCGACCGCGAACGACCCGGTGCGGTACGGGGTCGACCTCGGCGCGCCCGTCGAGATCGGCTCGGTCGTCGTCGGCGGCCGCTCCAACTACGGGGCGCGCGACTACGCCGTCGAGGTCTCGCAGGACGGCCGGACGTGGCGCACCGTCGCCACCGCGACCGACACGCCCAAGGAGGGCGGCACGACCACGTTCGACAAGGTCAGCGCCCGGTACGTGCGCATCGCCGTCACCAGGAGCTGGGACTCCGTCAACGCCAACGTGCAGATGAGCGGCTTCTCCGTACGGCCGTAGGCCGGGAAGGGCCGGGGCGGCCGCCGCCCCCGCGGGCACGGCCCGCCCCGGCCCCGCCCGGCGGACACCGCAAGCCGAACGAACTGAACTGGAGGTCGCCCTCATGACCGGTTCCAACGGCACGCCCGGCGCTCAGGACAGGCCGGGTGTCGACCGCCGCGACGTGCTGCGCGCGGCGGGCACCGGGGCGGCGGCGCTGTCGCTGTCGCTGGCCCTGCCCGGCGTCATCGCGGGTCCCGCCCGCGCGGACGGCGGCCCGCAGGCCGGCGCGCCGGCCCCCGGGTGGGACACGATGAGCGACACCTGGGCCGCCACCGACGGGCTCGGCCGGTCCCTGCCGCTGCACGAGGACGTCGGAGGCCCCCGCAAGGATCGCTTCGTCGGCGTCTTCTACTTCCTGTGGCTGGGGCAGCATTCGACCAGCGGCCCCCATGACATCAGCCGCATCCTCACCGCGGACCCCGGCGCGATCCACGACGGGGACGATCCGGCGTGGGGCCCGATGGGGCACTTCCACCACTGGGCCGAACCGTACTTCGGCTACTACCTCTCCGACGACGCCTGGGTCATCCGCAGGCACGCCACCATGCTCGCGGACGCGGGCGTCGACACGGTCGTCTTCGACGTCACCAACGGGTTCACCTACCGCTCGAACTACCGCATCCTGCTCGACACGTTCGCCGCCGTCCGCGCGGACGGCGGCACCACCCCGCAAGTGGCGTTCCTGGCGCCGTTCGGCACGCCCCGCCAGGTCGTCTCCGACCTGTACGCCGACCTCTACAAGCCCGGCGTCCACGCGGACCTGTGGTTCCGCTGGGACGGCAAGCCGCTGATCCTCGCCGACCCGGACCTGCTCGGCGACGGCGTGGACGAGATCCGTTCCTTCTTCACCTTCCGCTCCGCGCAGCCCAGCTACTTCACCGGCCCCGCGAAGCCGAACCAGTGGGGCTGGCTGGAGGTCAGCCCCCAGCACGTGTTCCGCGACGCGTCCGGCGCCGCGGAGCAGATGACGGTGGGCGTCACGCAGAACGCCGTCGACGGACGGCTCGGCGCGATGAGCGAGCCGCGCGCGCTCGGCCGCAGCGCCCGCGGCGGCGAGCCGGCCGCCGACCGGTCCCGGACCCCCGAGGGGCTGAACGTCCAGGAGCAGTGGGGCCGGGCGCTCGCCACCGACCCGGAGTTCGTGTTCGTGACCGGCTGGAACGAATGGGTCGCCCAGCGGATGACGTCGTTCAACGGCGTGGACGCGCCCGTCGTGTTCGTGGACCAGTTCGACTGGGAGCACAGCCGCGACATCGAGCCGCTGCGCGGCGGCCCCGAGGGCGGCTTCCCGGAGGGCGACGCCTACCAGGACGCCTACTACTACCAGCTCGTCGCCAACATCCGCCGCTTCAAGGGCGTCCGCCCGCTGCCCCGCCCGACCGCGCAGCGCACCATCCCGGTGAACGGCCGGTTCGAGGATTGGCAGGACGTCGGCCCGGAATACCGCGACCACATCGGCGACACCGCGCACCGCGACCACCCCGGCTGGGGCGGCGCCGGACCGTACGTGGAGACCAGCGGGCGCAACGACATCATCGCCGCCAAGGTCGCCCGCGACCGCGAGCACCTCTACTTCTACGCCCGCACCCGCGAACCCCTCACGCCGGCGGACGGCCGCAACTGGATGCTGCTCTTCCTCGACATCGGCGGCGCCGATGAGCACGGCGACGGCGAGCACGGCGGCTGGGAGGGGTTCCGGTTCGTGGTGAACCGCCGCGTCCGCGACGGCCACCGGACGTCCCTGGAGGCGAGCCGCGGCGGATGGTCGTGGCGGCACGTCGCGGACGTGTCCTACGCGGCGCGCGGCAACGAGCTGGAACTCGCGGTGCCGCGGCGGCTCGTCGGCGCCGACCCGCGCCGGCCGCTGCGGCTCGACTTCAAGTGGATCGACAACATGCAGCGCGACGGCGCCATTCTCGACGTCCTGACCAGCGGAGACGCCGCCCCGAGCGGCCGCTTCCGGTACCGCTTCGCCGAATGAGGAGAACCATGCACCGCATCTCGACATCCCTGGTCACCGGCGTCGCGGTCCTCGCCGCCTCCGCCGTCGTGGCGCTGCCCGGGACCGCTCAGGCCGCGCTCAAGGCGGGGCACGCGCCGCAGGCGCCGGCCGATCTGACCGTCGGCGACCAGGCCCGCCCGCTCAGCGTCGAGGGCGCGCCGCAGTTCGGATGGCGGCCCCGCGACGTCGACCCGGGCGAGATCCAGTCCGCCTACGAGATCGCCGTCCGCGACGCGTCCGGCAAGACCGTCTGGGACAGCGGACGGGTGAAGTCCGCGAGCCAGGAGTACGTCCCGTACGCAGGGCCGGCGCTGGCGGCCGAGACGTCCTACACCTGGAAGGTCCGCACCTGGGACCGCACGGGCAAGGCGTCGCCGTGGTCGCGGACCGCCGAGTTCGACACCGGGCTCAGCGACGAGCAGTGGGGCGCGTCCTGGATCCGCCGCACCACCGGCGAGTCCGACGACTACACCCTCGCCCGCAAGGACTTCACCGTCGGGACGTCGCCGATCGTGAAGGCCCGCGTCCACATCTCCGCCGACCAGCAGTACGACCTGCGCCTCAACGGCGCGACGGTCGACCGGGGACCGGCGTTCGAGTACGCCGACGACCTGTTCTACAAGACCGTCGACGTCACCTCGCAGCTCAAGGCGGGCCGGGACGCGACGATCGGCGCGGTCTACCACTGGTACGGGTCCGGGCAGGGACGGCCGAAGGGCGAGCCGGGGCTGCTCGTCCGGCTCGTCATCGACCACGCCGACGGCACGCGGCAGGTCGTCGCCAGCGACGGCACCTGGAAGGTGGCGCGCGGCCCGTGGAAGACGGCGCCGCGCCGCAACGGCGACGGCGGCGACTGGGTGGAGGACGTCGACGGCACCGCCGAGCCGCTCGGCTGGGACCGGCCCGGCTTCGACGCCTCGTCGTGGGCGGCGCCGCAGGTCGTCGGCGCGCACCCGACCTCGACGTTCAAGCACGTCCACGGGCAGGAGACGTCGCTGGCGTACCAGACCGTCCACCCGGTGAAGGTGACGAAGCTGGCGTCGGGCGCGCTGGTCGCCGACTTCGGGAAGGTGATCCCGGCGGTGCCGGTCGTCCGGTTCCGCGACGGGACGGCCGGGCGGCACGTCGACATGCACGCCGGATACCTGCTCGCCGAAGACGGGACGGTGTCGCGCTCCAAGAGCGACAACCAGAGCACCGACATGACCTACGGCTACACCCAGCGCGACGGCGACCAGACGTTCCGCGCCTTCACCTACGAAGGGTTCCGCTACTTCGAGATCGGCCCGGACTCGGGCGTGGACCCCGACGACATCTCGGCGGTCGTGCAGCACAACTCCGTCGACCGCACCGCGACCGTCCGCACGTCCGACAAGGGGGTGAACGCGGCCTACGACATGATGGCGCGGTCCGCGCTCTACGGGTCGCAGTCGCAGTTCCTCGACACCCCGACCCGGGAGAAGGGCCAGTTCCTCGGCGACGCCGTCGACACCTCGACCGCCGCGATGGCCGCGTTCGGCGAGCGGCGGCTCACCCGGCAGGCGATCCGCGAGTTCATCGCCTCGCAGGCCCGCTACTGGCCGGACGGGCGGCTCAACTCCGTCTACCCGAACGGCGACGGCAAGCGCGACATCCCGGACTACACCGAGATGTTCCCCGGCTGGGTGTGGGACTACTTCGAGCAGTCCGGCGATGCGACCACCCTCGCGCAGGCGTACCCGGTGATGAACGCGGTCGCCGGCTACGTCCGCCGCTACATCGACTCCGGGACGGGCCTGGTCACCAACCTCGAAGGCGGCTCCGGGCAGTACAAGTACGGCATCGTCGACTGGCCCGCGACGATGCGCTACGGCCACGACATGGACACCGCCGCCCGGACCGTCATCAACGTCCTCGGCGTGGACGTCCTGAACGCCACCGCCCGCGCCGCCGACGCGCTCGGCAAGACCGACGACGCGGCGGCGCTGCGCAAGGAGGCCGGGACCCTCACCGGCAACATCAACGCCAAGCTCCGCCGCGCCGACGGCATCTACATCGACGGACTGAAGAGCGACGGCACGCAGAGCACGCACGCCTCGCAGATCGCCAATGCCTATGCGGTCGCGTACGGGATCGCGCCCGCCGAGTCCCGCGAGGCGATCGGCACCTACATCGCCGGGCTCGGCATGCAGATGGGGCCGATGACCGCGCACCGGCTGCTGCAGGCGCTCGACGACGCGGGCCGTCCCGGCGACGTCGTCACCCGCCTCACCGACACCAAGGGACCCGGCTGGGGCAACATCCTCGCCCGCGGCGGCACGTTCACGTGGGAGTCGTGGGACGCGCCCGAGACCGGGCAGAGCTTCTCGCACCCGTGGGGCTCCACGTCCCTCGCCGACGTGCAGCGGTCGCTGCTCGGCGTCACCGTGACCGCACCGGCGTCCGCCTCCGTGCGGATCCAGCCGCCGCTGTCGGGGCTCAGCGGCGCGACGGGCACGATCCCGGTCCAGCGCGGTGACGTCGGCGTCCGGTGGACGCGGCACGGGAACGGCGTCTCGCTCTCGGTGGACGTCCCCGTCAACGTCACCGCCGAGATCCGCGTCCCGGCGCGCTCGGCCCGCGACGTCCGCGTCTCCGGCCCGGGCGGCGCCCGCTTCACCGGCATGAAGGACGGCTACGCCGTCTTCCAGGCCGGGTCCGGCCGCCTCACCTTCCACTCGACGCACGCCTGAAGGGTCTTTCGATGACGAATGAGCTGAGCAGGAGACGATTCGTGCAGGCCGGCGGCGTCGCGGCCGCCGCGGTGACCGCCACCGGCGTGCTCCCGTCCGCGGCGAGCGCCGCGCCGGCGGCGCCCGCCCGCGCCAGGACGCTGACGCCCACCGGCCTGCAGGCCGCGCACCTGCGGTCGCCGCTGGGCATCGACGCGGCGAACCCGACGCTGAGCTGGCGGTTCGCCGCCGGGCCGCGCAACGCGGCGCAGACCGCGTACCAGGTCCGCGCGGCGAGCGCGGACGCCCGGCTGCACCGCCCCGACCTGTGGGACTCCGGCAAGGTCGCGGGCGGCGCGGTCTCCGCCGCCTACGCCGGCCGCGGCCTCGGCTCGCGGCAGCGGGTGTCGTGGCAGGTCCGGGTGTGGGACGAGCGGGGCCGCGCGTCCGCGTGGAGCGAGCCCGCGCACTTCGAGGCGGGCCTGCTCGCCGCGTCCGACTGGACGGCGCAGTGGATCGGCCACCCGGCCTGGTCCGACCCGAAGCCGGCCCCGGCGACGGTCGCGTTCACCGCCCGCACCGCCCGGTACGTCCGGCTGAACGTGACCAGGCTCGGCCTCCCGATCAAGGAGGGCTGGCCGTACAAGGTGTCGCGGCTGCAGCTCGCCGAGGTCCAGGTGCAGGACGGCGCGTCCGGCGCGGACGTGGCGCTGCACGCGCCGGTGACCGCGTCGGAGAGCTACACCGTCGGGGGCCAGTGGGAGCCGAAGGCGCTCACCGACGGGTCGCTGACCAGCGACGCCGCCCCGTTCGGCTACACGAGCATGCAGTACGAGAACCAGGATCTCGCTACCCCGATCTGGGTGCAGATCGACCTCGGCGAGGAGCGGCGGTTCGACCGGGTGCTGCTCTATCCGCGCACCGACGTGATGACCGACGACGGGAAGACCGCGAACTTCCCCGAGGACTTCACCGTGCAGACCTCCAACGACGGCAAGACGTTCGACACCGCCGCGACGGTCAAGGGCCAGCAGGCGCCGCCGCCGCTGCACGCCCAGCCCGAGGCGCTCCCGCTGTTCAAGAAGGAGTTCGGCCTCGGCAAGCGCGTCCGCTCGGCGCGGCTGTACGCGACGGCGCTCGGCGTCCTCGACGTCACCGTGAACGGGCGGCCGGTCAGCGACGCCGTCCTCGAACCGCCGTACACCGCGTACAAGCAGCGCATCGTCTACTCGACCTACGACGTGACGCGGCTGCTGCGCAAGGGCGGCAACACGATCCAGGCCGAGGTCGGCAACGGCATGGCGAACGTCCCGGCCACGCCGGGCCGCTACCAGAAGCTCACCCGCTCGGACGGGAAGCCCGCGTTCCTCGGCCAGCTGGAGATCACCTACACCGACGGGTCGCGCGAGGTCGTCGCGTCGGACGCGTCGTGGAAGACCGCGCTCGGGGCGACCACGTTCAGCGGCTGGTACGGCGGCGAGGACTTCGACGCCCGCCGCGTCCCGGCGGACTGGACGGCCGCCGTCCGCCGCGACGCCCCGACCGCGAAGCTCACCGCGCGGATGGCCCCGCCGATCGAACGCGCCGGCACCTTCCACACCAAGAAGATCACGCAGCCGAAGGACGGCGTGCACGTCGTCGACCTCGGGACGAACTTCGCCGGCTGGGCGGAGCTGCGGGTCAGCGGCCCGGCCGGGACGAAGGTGACGATGCGCCCCGGCGAGCTGCTCAACGCCGACGGCACCGTCAGCCAGGGCACCACCGGCTCGCCGATCTGGGACTCCTACACCCTGTCGGGGAAGGGCACCGAGACCTGGCATCCCCGGTTCTGCTACCACGGCTTCCGGTACGTGCAGCTCGAAGGGCTGCCGTCCGTGCCGGACGAGGGGACCGTCACCGGCATCGTGCTCCGCGCCGCCAACGACACCGCCGGGTCGTTCACCAACTCCAACGGCCTGCTCAACGACATCCACCGGATCATCGACCGGGCCGTGCAGAGCAACATGTACTCGGTCCTCACCGACTGCCCGCACCGCGAGAAGCTCGGCTGGCTGGAGCAGGCGAACCTCGTCTTCCCGGCCGTCGCCCGCAACTACGACGTGACCGCCTACTACGGCGAGCTCGTCCGCGACATCGCCGAGGCGCAGACGTCCGACGGGCTCGTCCCGGACATCGCGCCCGAGTACACCGTGTTCTCCGGCGGGTTCCGCGACGACCCGAACTGGGGCAACGTCATCGTGTTCGCGCCCTGGCAGATGTACCGGGCGTACGGCGACGAGGCGACGCTCCGCACCTACTACCCGAACATGGTCCGGTACGTGGACTACCTGTCGTCCAAGGCGAAGGGGAACCTGCTCGACTACGGCCTCGGCGACTGGATCACCTTCGACAACAGCACCCCGCTCGGTGTCACCGCCACGTTCGGCTACCACCGGGCCGTGACGGCGCTGGCGTCCATCGCCAAGGTCATCGGCAAGGGCGACGACGCCGCCAAGTACACCAAGCTCGCCGGGGACATCGGCGACGCGTTCAACGGCAAGTACGCGACCGGCGGCACCTACGGGTCCGGCAGCCAGGCGTGCGACGCGCTCGCCCTCGACATGGGCGTCGTCCCCGCCGCGTCCAAGGACAAGGTGCTCGGCCACCTCGTGCAGAGCATCACCGGCAAGGGCTACCACCTGACCGTCGGCGAGATCGCGCTGCCGTCGGTGTTCCGCGTGCTGTCGGCCGCCGGACGCGACGACGTCATCCACGCCGTCGCCACCCAGACCGGCAACCCCAGCTACGGCTACCAGGTCGTGCACGGCGCGACGTCGCTGACGGAGAACTGGGACGGCCCGACGTCCGGGAACTCGCAGAACCACTTCATGCTCGGCGCGATCGACGAGTGGTTCCACGCCGGGCTCACGGGGCTGTCGCAGACCGGCGACTCGATCGGCTACGCGACGCTGCTCGTCCGCCCGGCCGTCGTCGGCGACGTCACCCGCGCCGCCGCGACCTACGAGACTCCGCGCGGACGCGCCGCCGCGTCGTGGCGCCGCACCGGCAAGTCGGTGCGGCTCGACGCCACCGTCCCGCCCAACACGACGGCCCGCGTCGAGTTCCCGCTGTTCGGCGGCAAGACCCGGCCCACCGCGCCCAAGGACGCGAAATGGGTCGGCATCGAGAACGACCGCGCCGTCTTCCAGGTCGGCTCCGGCGACTGGACCTTCGAGGGAGCCACCAAGTGACGGAGGCGCTGAGCAGGCGGCGGTTCCTCGGCGCGTCGGCGATCGGCGCGACCGGCGCGATCGTCCTCGGGCCCGCCGGGACGGCCGCCGCCGCGCCCGCCGGGAAGGGCGCCGCGGCGCGCACCCCGTCGGGGCTGCTGACGTCGCTGCTGCCGGACGGCCTCGGCGTCACGGCGGCGAAGCCGCGGCTGAGCTGGCAGGTCGCCGACCTCGGACCCGGGACGAAGCAGACGCACTACCAGGTGCAGTTCGCCACGACCCCGTCCCGGCTGGGCCGGGGCCCGTACCACTGGGACAGCGGGCGCGTCGCGTCCGCCGCGTCGGTCGCCGTCCCGTACGGCGGGCCCGCGCTCGCGGCCGGAACGGCGTACTGGTGGCGGGTCCGGACGTTCGACGGGCACAAGGCGTCGCGCTGGTCGGCGCCGACGCTGGTCGCGACCGGCCTGGACGGCTGGAAGGCCGACCCGATCTGGGTCCCGGCCGGCCCGGCGCCCGGCGACGGCGTGCTCAAGGCGCGTGTGCAGATCACCGCAGTGGCGGCGGGCCTGTGGTTCCGCGCGTCCTCCGCGAGCGCGAACTACCTGTGGCAGTTGCGCGCCGGATCGCCCGGCGTGCTGAAGAAGCACGTGTGCGTGAACGGGACGTACCGGGTGCTGGAGGAGAAGGCGGTCGGCGTCCCGATCGAGACGGGCCGCTGGTACGAGGTCAGCGTCGAGATGAAGGGCTCGACGTTCACGACCTCGATCGACGGGACGGCCGTCGACACCACGACCGACGCCACGTACGCCACCGGCACCGTCGGGATGCGCAACGGCTCCACCGAGGCGAACCAGTGGGACGACGTCACCTTCACCGCACCCGACGGCAAGGCCCTGATCAGCGAGGACTTCACCGACGGGCCCGGCACGTTCACCGCCGGGACCGTGTCCGGCGGCGTCCTGACGCTCGGCAAGGGCCAGTCGACGCTGTCGTCGGCCGGTGCGGCGGACGACGACTGGGCGCTGCTGCGCACCGAGTTCACCCCGGCGCGCAAGCCGATCGCCGCCGCCGTCCTGCACGTCGCCGCGCAGTCGCCCACGCCCGTCCGGCAGTACCCGGCGAAGATCTGGGTCAACGGCGAGGTCGCCGGGTTCGCGTCCCAGCGGGCCGGGGCGGGCGCGCCCCGCTACCACTCGTTCGACGTCACCGGCCTGCTGGAACCGGGCCGCCGCAACGCGCTGGCCGCCCTCGCGTTCACCACCGAGGACAAGCGGTTCGTCGCGCAGCTCGCCGTCACCTACGCCGACGGGACGACCGCGACGTTCGCCAGCGGCAAGGCGTGGAAGGCGCGACGCCAGGCCGGGATGCTGCCCGCCGCCGGCACGATCGGCACGTCCTACTACGTGGGCCCGCAGGAGTACTGGGACCTGCGCAAGGAGCCGGCCGGCTGGACGAGCCCGGGCTTCGACGACTCCGGCTGGGACGCCCCGCAGGTCAAGCCCGCGATCGAGGGGCTGGTGCCGGCGCTGGTCGAACCGGTCCGGCTGCACGACGTCCGGCCCGCGTCGGTGCGGAAGGTCGCGCCCGGCACCTGGCTCGTCGACCTCGGCAAGGAGATCGCGGGCGGGCTGCGGCTGTCGGTGCGCGGCAGGGCCGGGCAGACGATCGAGGTCCGGCTCGGCGAGGAGCTCAACGCCGACGGGACCGTCCGGTACGCGCTGCGCGCGGGCGTCACCTACAAGGAGGTCTGGACGCTGCGCGACGGCCGCCAGTCCGCCGAGCACTGGGGCTACCGCGGCTTCCGCTACGCGCAGCTGATCTGCGACGACGGCCTCGACCTGTCGGACGCCGCCACGGGCCTGGCCTGGCGTCTCGACTGGCGCGACTCCGACGCCTCGTTCTCCAGCTCCAGCCGCGATCTCGACCGGGTGTACGAGATGTGCCGGTACTCGATCGAGGCCACGCGCGGTGACCTCTACATCGACACCCCGACCCGCGAGCGCGGCCCGTACGAGGGCGACGCGCTGATCAACCAGGCGTCGGAGTACGCGGTGCAGCGGTCGTTCGCGCTGGCCCGCGCGTCCGACGCCTACCTGGCCCGCAACCACACCTGGCCGACCGAGTACCGGCTGATGAACGTGATGTCGGCCTGGCGGGACTACCTGCACACCGGCGACCCCGACCAGCTCGCCGCCGACTACGACCTGCTCGCCGCCAAGCACCTGACGTCCTACCTCGGTGACGACGGCCTGGTGCACAAGAAGCCCGGCGCGTCCAGCCAGGACCTCGGCGACCTGGTCGACTGGCCGGTCTCCAACCGCGACGGCTACGTGTTCACCGAGGTCAACACCGTGGTGAACGCCTGCCAGTACGCGGCGTTCACCGCGATGGCCGACATCGCGGCCGTCCTCGGCAGGACCGCCGACGCCAAGAACTGGCGGGCGAAGGCCGACGCGCTCGCGAACGCGATGCGCAAGACGCTGCTGGACGCGTCCAACGGCCGGTTCGTCGACGGCACCGGGACGACCCACAGCGCGCAGCACGCCACCGCGTTCCCGGTGGCGCTCGGCGTCGCGGGTCAGGGCACCGTCCCGGACTCCGTGGTCCAGGCGCTCGGGAAGACGCTCGCCGACGGCGGCATGAAGGTCAGCGTCTACGGCGCGCAGTTCCTGCTGGACGCGCTGTTCGCGACGGGCCGGGCCAAGGACGCGATCGGGCTGATGACCGCGACAGGCACCAACTCCTGGCTGCACCTCATGGACGACCTCGGCGCGACCATCGTCGGCGAGGCGTGGGACCCCTCGCTCAAGAGCAACATGACGTTCTCGCACGCCTGGGGTTCGGCGCCCGCGAACGCGATCCCCCGCCACGTGCTCGGGGTGGAGATCACCGCGCCGGGCGCGGCGGCGATCGAGGTGCGGCCCCGGCCCGGCGGGCTCACCCGGATCTCCGGCACCGTGCCGACGGTCCGCGGCCCCGTCGCCGTCGCGCTCGACCGCGCGAAGGGCTACCGCCTCGACGTGGACGTGCCGCCCAACACCGTCGCCCGCCTCGTCGTGGAACTCGGCGGCACCGACCCCCGGGGCGTCCGCGTCACCGGGCCGAACGCCCGCGCCGCCCGCACCACGGGCCGGGACGCGACCGGACCGCTGCTCGCCATCGGCCCGGTCGGCTCCGGCCGCACGACCGTGATCGCGCGCACCTGACCGGCGCGATCGAAACAGGAGGAATGAGCAAGTGAACGACGACCGTAACGAGCAGGGGCCGCGCGGCCTGACCCGCCGGCGGGTGCTGCAGATCGGCACCGCCGCCGCCGTCGTGGCGGCCGCGGCCCCGGCGCTCGGGGGAGAGGCGGTCGCCGGCACCGCCGCGGCGCCGGGGGCGGCCGGCCTCGCCCGGCCCGCCGCGGCCGTGCGGCCGCGGTTCCGCTGGTGGTGGCCGGACGGGCTGGTCGACCCCGCCGAGATCCGCCGCGAGATCGACCAGATGGCCGACGCCGGTTTCGGCGGCGGCGAGATCTCCGCCGTGCACCACAGCATCCGGGACGCGTCCGTGCTGGACCCGGCCGGGCACGGCTGGGGCACGGCGGCGTGGGTCGCCGGCGTCGAGGCCGCCCTGGACCAGGCGGCGCGGCGCGGCCTGACCGTGGACCTGACGATCGGCCCGGCCTGGCCCGCCGCCGTCCCGACCATCACCCCGGACGACGACGCCGCCGTCCAGGAGCTGGCCTACGGGACGGCGACGGTCGCGGGCGGCGCGACGCACGACGGCCCGGTGCCCGAGCCCGTCGCCGCACCGGCGAAGGGCGTGACGAAGCGCGACCTCGTCGCCGTCCACGCCGTGAAGATCGACACGGCGAACGCCACCCGCAAGGAGACCGGGCTCGACTTCGCCTCCTTCACCGACCTCACCGCGCAGGCCAAGGACGGGCGGATCACCTGGACGGCCCCGGACGGCGGCGACTGGGTGCTGCTGTCGTACTGGCGGCGCGGCAGCGGGCAGCAGCCCGAGGGCGGCCCGCACAGCAGCCCCGAGTCCTACGTCGTCGACCACTTCAGCAAGGCGGGCACCCGCGCGGTCACCGCGTTCTGGGAGGCGCGGCTGCTCACCCCGCGCGTCCGCAAGCTGATCCGCAAGGCCGGCGCGACGCTGTTCGAGGACTCGATCGAGCTGGAGACGCCCGCCCTCAACTGGACGCCGGACCTGCCCGCCGAGTTCAGGCGGCGGCGCGGCTACGACCTGACGCCGTACCTGCCGGTGATCGTCCTGAACAAGGAGAACACCGTCCACGCCTATGAGGCGGACCGGACCGCGCAGGCGCGGCACGACTTCTGGCTGACGGTCTCCGACCTGCTGAACGAGCACCACTTCGAGGCGCTGCGGACGTGGGCGCACTCGATCGGGCTAAAACTGCGCGCCCAGCCGTACGGGCTGCAGACCGACGCCATCCACACGGCGGCGATCCTGGACGTCCCCGAAGGGGAGTCGCTCGGGTTCCGGAACCTGGACGACTACCGCGCGCTCGCCGGCGGACGCGACATGGCGGGCCGGGAAGTGCTGTCCTGCGAGGCAGGGGCGTACCAGGGCGGCGCCTACAACACGACGTGGGACAAGCTGTTGCGCACCATGGGCGGCGCCTACGCGGCCGGTCTGAACCAGACGGTCTTCCATGGGTTCTCGTATGCGACCGCGCCCGGCGCGGCCTGGCCCGGGTTCGCGGCGTTCACGCCGTACAACGGCGGCATCGGGTTCGCCGAGTCGTGGGGGCCGCGCCAGCCGACCTGGCGGCACGTCTCCGACGTCGCCGCGTACCTCGCGCGCGTCCACCAGACCATGCGGGCCGGCCGGAGCCGTATCGACGTGGCGGTGTTCCGGCAGAAGGGCTACACCAAGACCGGCATCGGCGTCGGCTGGTTCACCAAGTACGGCGTCCCGCTCGGCTGGACGCACCAGATGATCAGCGCGCCGCTGCTGGACCTGCCGTCGGCGAAGGTCCGGGACGGGCGGCTCGCCCCCGACGGCCCCGCCTACCAGGTGCTGTTCGTCGAGGGCGACCGCTTCAACGGCAACGCGTGCACGCTCCCGCTCGACACCGCCCGCACGATGCTGAAGCTCGCCAAGGCGGGCTTGCCGCTGGTCTTCCTGGGCGACTGGTCGGCCGCGACGGTCCCGGGCATTCCGAAGAACGGAGAGAACGACGCCCTGCGTGCCGTCATCAAGGAGATGTTTGCGCTACCACGCGTGAAGAACGTCGCGGCGGAGGACGGCGTGCCGGGCGCGCTCGACGCCCTCGGCCTGCGGCCCGAGGTGCGTTACGCGGAGAGCTCCACGCTGCTCAACGCGCACCGGCAGGACGGCCGCGTCGACTACTTCTACCTGTGCAACGGCAAGCACGCCGAGACGGTCAAGCCGCCGGTCGCCGCGATCGACCACGACGTGTCGTTCACCCGCGCCGACCGCAAGGCCGTCCCGTACCGGCTGGACCTGTGGACCGGCGAGACCGAACCCGTCGCGGTCTACAAGGCGGACGGCGACACCGTCACGGTCCGGATCGCGCTCCAGCCGTCCGAGGCGACCGTGATCATCCTGGCGCGCGGCGGGCACCACCCGTCCGCGACCGCCGCGCAGACGGAGGTGCGGGTGGACGGGCAGCGGCTCGTCGCCCGCGCGACCAGCGCCGGGACCTACGCCACCACCCTCGCGAACGGGCGCACCGTCACGACGGCGATCGGCGCCGTCCCTGCCGCGCAGACGCTCACGACCTGGCGGCTGCGCGTCGAGGACATGACCCCGGACGGCACGAAGCACCACGACCTGTCGCTCGACGCCCTCAAGGCGTGGCCGGACATCCCCGAGCTCGCGGACGTCTCCGGCATCGGCACCTACACGACGACCGTGACGTGGGACGGCGGCGCCGGCGCGGTCCTGGACCTCGGCGAGGTCTTCGACACCTGCCGGGTGTCGGTGAACGGGCGCCGCGTCCCGCCGGTCAGCGTGCTGTACCCGACCGTGGACGTCGGCCCGTACCTGCGGCGCGGCACCAACACGATCGAGGTCGAGGTCGCCACGACGCTGAACAACCGGCTGCGGGTGTCCGACCCCGGCGTCTACGGCGGGGCGGCGCGCCAGGCGTACGGGCTGATCGGGCCGGTCCGGCTCGTCCCGTACGGCGAGGCGGTGATCCGCACCCGCTGACCCGCTCCCGCCGACCCGCTTTCGAGAAACGAGTGCGGGAGGGCGTTGGCCCGCCCTCCCGCACGTGAACCCCTGTCGACCCCTTCCCGCATACGGAACGGAATCCGAGGAATCCATGCATCACAGCGTAACGAGGCCGCGCATCGCCGCCCTGGCCTTGGGAATGTCCGCCCTGCTCGCCGCCCAGGCCGTGCCGGCCTCGGCCGCCCCCGGCAACGGCAACGGAAATGGGCACGGCCACGGCTCGGCGCCCTGGGAGCGGTACAACCTGTCGCCGTCGTCCCGGACGATCAGGCCCGTTGCCGTCTACAACACCAGCGGCGACGTCACGAACCCGTCCGCCGTCCTCAAGGGGCACAGGACCACGCTCAGCGGCGCCGGGTCGTACGTCACGCTCGACTTCGGCAAGGAGGTCGGCGGCCTCACCACCCTGCACTTCGCCGGGTCGGACGGCGCGCAGCAGGTCGGGCTGGCGTTCAACGAGTCGTCCACCTACGTCGCCACGGACAGCGACGCGTCCACCGGCGGGCCGCGCAGTCGCGACGGCGCCCTCACCGCCGACGTGGACGGCCGCACCACCTACACCACGCCGGAGAAGTACCTGCGCGGCGGCTTCCGCTATCTGACGATCTTCATGCAGTCGGGCGGCAGCGTCGACCTGGACAAGGTGTCGCTGTACTACACGCCGGCGCCGCAGGTGAAGGACCCGTCGAAGTACGCGAACTACTTCTACTCCAGCGACGACCTGCTGAACCGGATCTGGTACGCGGGGGCCTACACCGTCCAGCTGAACACGATCTCGCCGAAGACCGGCCGCGTCTGGGAGGCGCCCGCGGCGCTGTGGGACAACACCGGCGACATCGGCTCCGGCACGTCCATCCTCGTGGACGGCGCCAAGCGCGACCGGACGGTCTGGCCCGGCGACCTCGGAATCGAGATCCCGACCGCTTACGCGGCGTTCGACGACACCGCGTCCGCCCGCAACTCGCTCGACGTGATCTACCAGCACCAGCGCGACACCGGCGAGCTGCCCTACGCCGGACCGGAGCTGAACAAGTACGGCTCGGACACCTACCACCTGTGGACCCTCGCCGCGAGCTGGGACTACTACAAGTACACGGGTGACGCGCGCTGGATCTCCGGGATCTGGGACAAGTACAAGAAGGCCGTCGACTACAGCTCGGCGAAGGTCGACGCCAAGGGGCTGCTGTCGATCACCGGCACGTCCGACTCCGTGCGGATCCTCGCCAAGGGCGAGAACCTCATCGCGAACGTGCTGCTGTGGCGCGTCCTCGACACCGGCGCGCAGCTCGCCCGCACGCAGGGCGATGCCGGCCTCGCGGCGTCCTACGCGCAGCGCGCCGCCGCGCTGCGCACCGCGATCAACGCCAACTTCTGGGACGACGCGGCGGGCGCTTACAAGTTCTACCCCGACAACGCGATCCACCCGCAGGACGGCAACTCGCTCGCGGTCTGGTACGGCCTCGCCGACCAGGAGCAGGCCCGCCGCATCAGCGCCGAGCTGAAGGGCAACTGGAACGAGGTCGCCTCCACCGCGCCCGAGAACAAGGGCAACCCGGGCGTCTTCTCCGGCTCGATCGAGGTCAACGCGCACTTCGCCGCCGGCGGGCAGGCCGCCGACCAGGCCGGCGTCGACATCATCCGCCGCGAGTGGGGCTACATGCTCGGTAACCCGCAGGGCACCGGCAGCACGTTCTGGGAGTCGTACCGCAACCCCGGCGACGGCTGCGTCTTCTGCAGCGCCTACACCAGCCTCGCGCACGCCTGGGCGACCGGCCCCGTCACCGCGCTGACCTTCGGTGTCCTCGGGCTGAACCCGACCGGGACGGGCGGGCGGTCGTTCGACTTCGTCCCGCACACCGCCGACCTCGCGTTCGCGCAAGGCCGCATCACCACGACGCTCGGCGCCATCGAGGGCTCCTGGAAGATCTCCAAGGGCGCCTACACGGCGAAGCTGAAGGCGCCACGCGCCGCGACCGGACGCGCCGGCGTGCCGACGTTCGGCGAGCGGATCAAGGTCCGGGTCGACGGGCACCTCGTGTGGGACGGCACCCGGGCGCTGATGAAGGGCGTCCGCACCGACGGCGAGTACGTCTACGTCGACGGCCTGCACGGGAACCACACCCTCCGGAGCGAGCGGGCATGACGAACGCCCTGAACCGCAGGGCGTTCCTCGGTACGGCGGGCGCCGCTTCGGCGGCGCTCGCCCTCCCCGCCCTGCCCGCACCGCCCGCGCGCGCCGGGACCGTCCGCGTCTCGCCGAAGCCGGTGCTCGCGCCGTTCCCGCTGTCGGACGTCACGCTGCTGGACGGCCCGTTCCGCGCGAACATGGCCCGGACCTGCGCATATCTCAAGTTCGTCGACGCCGACCGGCTGCTGCACACCTTCCGGCTGAACGTGGGGCTGCCGTCGTCGGCGCAGCCGTGCGGCGGCTGGGAGGCGCCGGACGTGCAGCTGCGCGGCCACTCCACCGGGCACCTGCTGTCGGCGCTCGCGCAGGCGCACGCGAACACCGGCGACGACGCGTACGCCGCCAAGGCCCGGTACATCGTCGGTGAGCTGGCGAAATGCCAGGCGGCGGCGCCGTCGGCCGGGTTCGGCGCCGGATACCTGTCGGCGTTCGAGGAGGCCGTCTTCGACCAGCTGGAGGCGGGCGGCCACCCCTGGGCGCCGTACTACACGCTCCACAAGATCATGGCCGGGCTGCTCGACCAGTACCGGCTGAGCGGCAACGCGCAGGCGTTGACCGTGCTCAAGGGGATGGCCTCGTGGGCTGGGACCCGCACCGGCAAGCTGACCACCGACCAGATGCAGAAGGTGCTCGGCGTCGAGTTCGGCGGCATGAACGACGTGCTCGCCGAGCTGTACCAGGTCACCGGCGACCCCGAGCATCTGGCGACGGCCCGCTGCTTCGACCACGAGGCCGTCTTCGGGCCGCTCGCCGAGCGCCGCGACGCCCTCGACGGCCTGCACGCCAACACCCAGATCCCGAAGATCGTCGGCGCGGTCCGCGAGTACGAGGCGACGGGCGAGAGCCGCTACCACGGCATCGCCGCGTATTTCTGGGACACCGTCGTCCACCACCATTCCTACGTGATCGGCGGGAACAGCAACAACGAGCTGTTCGGCCCGCCCGGCGAGATCGCCGGCCGGCTCGGGTCCGACACCTGCGAGAACTGCAACTCCTACAACATGCTGAAGCTCTCGCGGCTGCTGTTCCTGCACGACCCGTCCGAGTCCGCCTACATGGACCACTACGAGTGGACGCTGCTCAACCAGATGCTCGGCGAGCAGGATCCCGACTCCGAGCACGGGTTCGTCACCTACTACACCGGCCTGTGGCCCGGCTCGCAGCGCGAGGTCAAGGGCGGGCTGAAGGCGGCGCCCGGCAGTTACAGCTCCGACTACGACAATTTCTCCTGCGACCACGGAACGGGCATGGAGACGGCGACGAAATTCGCCGACAGCATCTATTTCCATTCCGGTGACGAGTTGTACGTCAACCTGTTCATCCCGTCCGAGGTGACGTGGAAGGAACGCGGGATCGGGATCCGGCAGGAGACCGGATACCCGCATGCCGATCGGACGCGGCTGACGGTGACGTCCGGGTCGTCCCGGTTCACTTTGAAGATCCGCGTGCCGGGCTGGCTGGACGCGCGGGGCGCCCGCCCGCGGATCCGGGTGAACGGCGCCGCCGTTCCGGTGAAGGCCCGACCCGGCTCGTACGCGGCGATCGAGCGGCACTGGAAGCGCGGCGACACCGTCGAGGTCGCGATGCCGATGGCGCCGGTCTGGCGGAAGGCGCCCGACAACCCGTGCGTCCAAGCCGTCAGCGTCGGCCCGGTCGTGCTGGCGGGCGAGTACGGCGACCGGACGCTCAACGCGTTCCCGGCGATCGACCCGCGCTCGCTGCGCGCCGACCGCCGGGCCCCGCTGAACTACACCGCGTCGGCGGACGGCGCGACCGTGCGGCTGAAGCCGTTCGCCGAGGTCCAGCACGAGCGCTACACCGTGTACTGGGCGACGCCCGCGCCCCGCCACAAGCCCACGCTGCTGGCGCATTTCCCCCTCACAGGGCGGAGCCTCGCCGATGCGACGGGCCGCTGGCCGGACGCGTCGCTGGTGTCCGGCGCGGCGTGGGCCGACGACGGCGGCGCCGTCGCCCTCGACGGGACGGGCGGCCACGTCGCGCTGCCGGCCGGGCTCCTGTCCGGCCTCGACGCGCTGACCGTTTCCGTCTGGCTGGACCTCGGCACGCTCGCCAACAACACGCGCGTGTTCGACCTCGGCTTCAACAAGACGACGTACTTCGCCGTCATCGCCCGCACCGGGTCCGGCACCGCCCGGTTCACCATGAAGATCACCGGCATGGACGGCGAGGACCACGCCGACGCGCCGTCCGCCCTCCCCACCGGCGCCTGGACCCACCTCGCCGTCACCGCCGGAGCCGGATCGGCCGTGCTCTACGTCGACGGCACCCCGGCCGGGCGCAACGACGGCCTCGTCATGAGCCCGCTCGCGCTCGGCGCCACCACGCACAACTACCTCGGCCGCTCCCAGGACACCCGCAACCCGGCCATGGACGGCCAGGTCACAGGCTTCCGCCTCTACGACCACGTCCTGACGGCCGCCGAGATCGCCTCCCTGCACGCGCAGGGCCGCCCCTAGGAGAACCCCCCTTGCACAAGCCGATCCGCGGCCTCGCGGCCGCAGCGGTGACCGCCGTCCTGCCGCTGGCCCTCCTCGCCCCGCCCGCGCACGCCGACGCCCGCGCGGGCGCCACCGGCCTGCGGGCCGACGACCTGTCCCGGGCGCTCGGCATCGACGACACGACCCCGCCGCTCAGCTGGCAGTTGGGCGGTGGCCGGAACACGGCCCAGACCGCCTACCAGATCCAGGCCGCCACCAGCGAGAACGCGCTGCACCGGGGACGTCCCGACCTGTGGGACTCCGGCCGCGTCGCCTCCGCCGCCCAGCGCGCCGACTACGCGGGCAAGAAGCTCGGCAGCCGCACCCGTGTGTACTGGCGCGTCCGCGTGTGGACGGGCCCGAAGGCGTCCGGCTGGTCGGCGCCGTCCTGGTTCGAGACCGGCCTCACCGCGCAGAGCGACTGGCGGGGCCGCTGGATCGGCCAGAAGGACTGGCAGACCAGCACCAAGAAGCCCGACCCGATCGTGGTGAAGCTGCCGAAGACCACCGCCCGGTACGTCCGCCTCGACGTGACCAAGCTCGGCCTGCCGATGGTCGAGCAGGTGCCGGATAAGACGTACCGGCTCCAGCTCGCCGAACTGGAGGTCCGCGACTCCGCCGACCCGGGCACGAACCTCGCCGCCGGCAGGACCGTCACCGCGTCCGACAACGGCGGCAACGTGAACCGCAAGTGGGGCACCCGCTACCTCACCGACGGCACCGAGACGACGAACCAGGAGTTCGCCGGCTGGTCCAGCTCCGCCTACACCAAGGCGGACGTGTCGGACGCGCCGCTGACGCTGACCGTCGACCTCAAGGACGCCAAGGCGTTCGACGAGGTGCTGCTCTTCCCGCGCACCGACCAGCCCGTCGAGGGCGGCAAGGTCCCCTACGCGCCCGCCGACTTCACCGTCGGCGCGTCCGGGGCCGCCGACGGCCCCTTCGAGAACAAGGCGACCGTCACCGGGCAGGCGCCGCCCGAGTCGCCCGTCCCCGAAGCGCTGCCGATCTTCGCCAAGGACTTCGCGCTGCCGCGCGGCGTCCGCGACGCCCGCCTCTACGTCGCCGGCCTCGGCGTCTACGAGGCGCGCCTCAACGGCCGCCGCATCGGCGACGCCGAGCTCGAACCCGCCAACACCGCCTACGCCGAACGCGTCCAGTACGCCACCTACGACGTCACCAAGATGCTGCGGCCCGGCGGCAACACGCTCGGCGTCGAACTCGGCAACGGCAACGCCAACGTCATCTCCACCCCCGACCGGTACCGCAAGTTCTCCGGCACGATCAGCGACCCGAAGCTGATGGCGCAGCTGGAGATCACGCTCGCGAACGGGCAGGTCGTGCGGGTCGCCAGCGACGGGACGTGGAAGACCGTCCTCGGGCCCGTCACCTCCTCCAACTGGTACGGCGGCGAGGACCACGACGCCCGCCGCGAACGCCCCGGCTGGGACCGGCCCGGCGCGTCCCGCTCCGGGTGGGAGCAGGCCGTCCCGGTGGCCGCGCCCGGCGCGCTCAGCGGCCGCGACACCGAACCCGTCCGCGTCATCGAGACGCTGCCCGGCAAGCAGGTCGGGTCCGGCGACGGCTACCAGGTGTTCGACGTCGGCCGCGTCGTCGCCGGACGCCCCGAGATCACCGTGACCGCGCCCGCCGGCACCGCCGTCCGCGTCTACCCGTCCGAGAGCCTCAAGGACGGCCGCGCGAACCAGTCGATCAGCAACGTCGGCGCGCCGATCTGGGACCAGTACACGACCCGCACCGCGCGCGCCGAGACCTGGCACCCGCGGTTCTCCTACCACTCGTTCCGGTACCTGGAGGTCCGCGGGCTGCCCGCCGGTGCGACGATCAACGTCCGGGGGCAGGTGCTGCACGCCGACAACGCCTCCGCCGGGTCGTTCAGCTCGTCCAACGAGCTCATCGACGGCATCCACGGCCTCATCCGCCGCGCCATCGAGAACAACATGCAGAGCATCTTCACCGACTGCCCGAGCCGGGAGAAGCTCGGCTGGCTGGAGCAGGACCACCTCGTCGGCGACGCCCTCGCCGCCAACTACGACGTGCACGCCCAGCTGCGCAAGGTCGTCCGGGACATGGCGGACGCGCAGACCGACGCGGGGCTCATCCCGTCCACCGTGCCGGACTACACCGTGCTCGCCGGCGCCTACCGCGACGACCCCAACTGGGGCGGCGCGTTCGTCGTCGTCCCGTGGCAGCTGTACCGGAACTACGGCGACACCGAGACGATGCGGACGTACTACGCGCAGATGAAGAAGTACTCCGCGTACCTGGAGGCCCGCGCCACCGACGGGCTGACCGACTACAGCCTCGGCGACTGGTTCACCCTCGACCGGACGTTCCCGAAGATGGTGTCGGGCACCTACGGCTACTGGCGCGTCAACGACACCCTCGCGAAGATCGCCGGGGTGCTCGGCCAGACCGAGGACGCAGCCGCCTACAAGGCCAAGGCCGAGCAGAGCGTCAAGTCCCTCACCGCCAAGTACTACGACGCCTCCACCGGCACCTTCGCGGGCGGCGGCCAGGGCGCCGAGGCCCTCGCCCTCGACATGGGCGCCGTCCCCGCGGCCGACCGGCAGAAGCTCCTCGACCACCTGGTGTCCAGCGTGAAGGACGCCGGCTACCACCTGCAGCTCGGCGAGATCTCGCTGCCGTCGGCGTTCCGCGTCCTGCCCGACGACATCGTCTACGAGATCGCCACGCAGACCGACAGCCCCAGCTACGGCTACCAGGTCGTGCACGGCAACACCGCGCTCGGCGAGTCCTGGGACGGCGGCAGCGGCCAGTCCCAGGACCACTTCATGCTCGGCTCGATCGACTCGTGGTTCACTTCCCGCCTCGCCGGCCTCCAGCAGGCCGCCGGCTCCACCGGCTACCGGAACCTGGTCATCGACCCGGCCATCGTCGGCGACCTGACCAGCGCGTCGGTGACCCGGCGGACCCCGTACGGCGAGGCCCGCTCGTCCTGGACGCGCGACGGCCGCAAGGTCACGCTGACCGTCACCGTCCCGGCCGGCGGCACCGCCGAGGTCCACGTCCCCGGCGCCGCCGAGCCCGCCAAGGTCGGCTCCGGCACCTGGACGTTCCACGGCACCGCCTGACGCACCCGGGCCGCCCTCCGGTCACCCGCCGGAGGGCGGCCCCACCTCCTCGACCGGCGGCGGGAGCAACGAGTAGACGGCCCGATGCGCATTGAAATACGCCAGGTAATAAAGGCGCCCGCCCTTGCGCAGTTCCATCGGCGGCGGATCGCTCACGTCCCCGAGGTCACGCGGAAAGTCGAGTTCGTGGTTCTGGGCCGGCAGAGTCCTCCGGCTCCACCAGGCGACGGCCTCCTCCGCCTCCTCCCGGCCCTCCCAGAACCTGACCTTGCCGCGCTCGTCCGGGGCGGTCAGCACCCGCATCAGCGCGGGGTCGTAGATCCCCTTGACCCGGAAGTCCTCCAGGTGGCGGCGCTGGACCACCATCCGGACGTGGCCGCCGCGCCTCCCGCGGTGCCTGCCCGCGACCACGACGGCCTCGCCGCCGTCGCCCCACTGGGGCGGCAGCACCCACAGCCTCGTCCCGCCGGAGAAATGCCGCAGCCCGGACCGGATCTCCAATCCGCCTTCACCGGACTCCGTTTCCCGCGCCACGTTCGCGACCACGCAGAAGCCGAGCAGTTCGCCCATGGGCACATGATTCGCGGGGAAAGGCGGCCGCCGCAATGGATTTGCGGCGGGTCAGCCGGGGGCGACCGTGGGGGCGCGGTCGACGAGGCGGACGCTCAGCTGCGCCGTCGAGGTCACGACGGTGCCCGCCGGCGCGCGGGCGATCGACGCGTCGGTGACGACCGTCCGCTGCCCCAGGTACGAGTACGTCTTCGGGGCGAAGATGTACTCGTCGCGCTGCCCGCTACCGGGGACGTCCAGGGACACCGCGACGCCGGTGCGGCCCGCGGCGTCCACGGCCTTGCCGACGGTTCGCACGCCCGCAATGGCGGCGGCGGCCCGGAACAGCGCCTTGCGCTGCGCGGCCGGCATGTACGCCTCGGTGAGCATGCTGCCGACGTTCTGCCATGCCTGGCCGTCGGCCTCCGGCCCGGCGCCGAGGTGGGAGTACAGGTGCTCGTACATCCCGGCCGGGTCGGCGGGCAGACGGCTCAGGTAGGCGTAGTCGGTGCGCAGCCACTCCGCGCGGTGGTCGAAGTCCGCGGCCTTCGCCGGACCGGAGTGCCCGGCCTCCTTACGGGCCTCGGGCGGGATCGCGTACCCGGGGTAGGGCTTGGGGGGCAGCACGTCCGTCTCCAGGACGCCGTGCGTCGCGTCGCCGTCCACGGGCAGCCAGATCGTGCGCCTCACGCGCGACAGGTAGCGGCTATAGCTCTTGCCGCTGTTGCTGTCCACCGGGTTCATGGCCGTGGTCGGTAGACGAGGAACTGGCCGGGCCTCGGGTGCAGCTCCGGCGCCCGGTCCACCGCGTCCGCGGCGTGCTGGAGCAGCTCCACGTGCGCGACCGGCATCGTGTGGACGGCCGGGGCACGGTGCGGCGACTCCCCGCCGGAGCCGGCGACGACCACGCCCGCGGTCACGGCTGCGGCCGCGACTCCCGCGGTCGCCGCGACGGCGAGCCGGAACCGCCGGGGACGGCGCGCGGCCGCGCGACCTCCGGGTAGCCGTCACCGGGTCGGCGCCGGTGCTCCGCAGGGCGCGCAGCCACCGGACCTCCGTCCGGACGTGCCGGCCCATCAGGTTGGTGGCGATGCCGTACAGCCACGGGCGCGCGTGCGGGCGCGCCAGGTCGTAGGCATGCCGCCGGCCGAACGCCGCCAGGAAGGTCTCGGCGACGACGTCCTCGGCCGCGTCGGCGCCGAGCCTGCGGGTGACGTAGCGCTTGATGTCGGGCGCGTGCCGGCGGAAGATCTCCGCGAACGCCTCCGGCTCGCGCCGGGAGCGTGCGATGACGGAGGCGTCATCGGCCTCGGCCCGGCTCGTCTCGCTCATGGTGGGGGCCTCTCGGCTCTGGATCGGGACGCCCCTTCTTGCCCGCCCGCGGCCGAACGGTTCCCGGCCGCGTCAGCGGCGGTTCGTTCACCGCACCACTCTGGTCCGCGGCGTCAGGGCACGGCCCGCGCGTCGGTGCCGGAGCCGCCAAGCCAGGACGATCAACGCCGCGTCGGCCACCACGGCCAGCGAGACGAGCCCCGCGGGCATCTCCCAGGCACCCTGCGCGATCGGCCCGAGCGCGCCCAGGCGCACCCGTGCGTCCTGGCCGATCATGGAATGCCCGGCCCCCAGGATCTCACCGGACCCGGCCCGCCCGCCCTCGTCCGTCCACGTGCCCGAGCACATGCCTCCTCGGCCGCTGTTGCAGTCGTGGACGTGCGCGATGGCCACGGTGCCGCTCGTCTCGGTCTGGACCACGACGAAGGCGAGCCAGTTGACGATCAGTGTCACCAGGAGCAGGGCGAGCCCCCACAGCCTTGCGGTCATGATCGGACGGTAAGCCCGGCCGGTGCGCGGCCACAATGCGGGGCGTCAGGTGCGGAAGGTCCAGCGGGTCGCGGCGTACGGCTCGACGAACGCCACGCCGATCGCGGCGTGGACGGTGAACCGGTACACGTGCCACGGCGGCGGGCCGGCGCTCTGCGCGCTGTAGGGGGCGGTGAACGCGTCGCCGTCGACCTGCGCGGGCCAGCCCCCGTCGCGGTAGGCGGCGGCGACCGGTTCCAGCACGGCCGGGTCGGTGACCCGCTCCGCCTCGCCTTCGAGGACGAGGTCCAGGCCCTCCAGCCGGGCCGACAGCGTGCACGCCGGGTTCGCGGCGAGGTTGCGGGACTTGCGCGTGCCCGGCCCGCTGGTGAAGTACAGGTCGCCGTCGTGCCACAGCGCGCCGATGCCCGCCGCGTGGGGCCGGCCGTCCGGGCGGACGGTGCCGAGGAAGACGGGCGTCTCCATCCGCGGCAGGCCCTTGACCAGCGCGGTGCGGGCCCGCTCCCACGGCATGGGGCCGCCGCTGTCGTAGATGTCGAGGTCGCTGACGTCGATCGGTTCACGGTCGGTCATCGCTGTCCACCTCTCGTCCGGTGCGTCGTCGAGGGTTATGACCGGCCCGCGGCCCGGAACTCATCGCGGGCCGCGGTTTGACCTCAAGTCCGGTTGAGATGCGAGCGTGTCCGGGAGCGAAGGGAGAGGCCGATGAAGGTCGTGCGCGTGACGCGGTTCGGGGGTCCGGACGTCCTGGTGGCGGGGGAGGCGCCGGAGCCGTCCGCGGGCCCGGGGCAGGTGGTCGTCGCGGTGGCGGTCGCGGAGATCAACTTCGTGGAGACCCAGCTGCGGCGGGGGATCACCCCCGGTCCGCCGCTGCCGGAGCCGCCGTACGTGCCGGGCGGCGGGGTGGCCGGGCGGGTCGTCGCGATCGGGGACGGCGTGCCGCCGGAGTGGCTGGGCCGGCGGGTCGCCACCGGGACCGCGGGCCACCTGGGCGGCAACGCGGAGCGGGCCGTCGCGGACGTGGACGGCCTCGTCCCGGTGCCGGACGGCCTCGGCCTGCCGGAGGCGGCGGCGCTGCTGAACGACGGCGGGACGGCGCTGGGCCTGTTCGAGGGCGCGGGGGTCCGCGCCGGCGACCGGGTGCTGGTCGAGGCGGCGGCGGGCGGGCTGGGGAGCCTGCTCGTGCAGCTGGCGCTGTCGGCGGGGGCCCGGGTCGTCGGCGCCGCGCGGGGCGAGGCGAAGCTCGCGCTGGTCCGTGAGCTGGGCGCGGAGGCCGTCGACTACTCGGCGCCGGGCTGGGCGAAGCGGGTGCTGGACGCGGCCGGCGGGGCCGACGTCGTGTTCGACGGCGTGGGCGGCGAGATCGGCCGCGAGGCGTTCGGCGCGGTGGTCCGGGGCGGGCGGTTCTCCGTGCACGGGGCGTCGAGCGGCGCGGCGACGGTGATCCCGCCGGACGAGGCGGCCGAGCGCGGCGTGACGGTGTTCGGGATCGAGCAGCTGATGGGGTTCGGGGACGGCGCGAAGGAGCGGACGCGGCGGATGCTGGAGGCGGCCGCGGCGGGCCGGATCCGCCCGGTGATCGGGCAGCGGCTGCCGCTGGAGCGCGCCGCCGACGCGCACGCGGCGATGGAGGCCCGGTCGGTCGCCGGGAAGACGCTGCTCATCGTGTGAGGACGCCTCCGGCGGCGGGCCGGGTCACTCGTCGCCGGTGGGCAGGTTGTAGGCGATCAGGGCGGCGGTCCCGCCGGAGAGGTCGAGTTCGGTGATCGCGCAGTTGCGGACCCGCGGGAGCACCCGCCGGTAGGCCGGCAGCGGGACGCCGAGCAGCTCGCACAGCGTGAGCCGCAGCAGCGTGCTGTGCGTGACGACCAGGACGCGCGCGCCCGGCTCGGCGTCGGCGATGTGGCGCAGCACGGCGGCGCCGCGCGCCGCCGCCTTGACCGGGTCTTCGGCGCCGGGGAACGGCGAGCGCGCCGGGTCGGCGCGGAACGCGGCGACCTCGTCCGCGGGCATCTCGGCGAGTATCCGCCCCTCGGCGGTGCCGAAGTCGAGCTCGCTCAGGTCGGTGTCCACCTTCAGCGGCAGGCCGAGCGCGTTCGCGGCGGGCGCGGCGGTGCCGCGGGCGCGGCCGAGCGGCGACGCCCATACCGCGCCGATCTCGCGGCCGGCGGCCCAGCGGCCGAGGGCGGCGGCCTGCCGGCGGCCCCGCTCGGACAGCGCGACGTCGCTGACGCCGGCGTACCGGTTCTCCTCGTGCCACACGGTCTCGCCGTGCCGTGCCAGATAAAGCGTCGTCACCCGTGCCCCCGGTCGCAGCGTTCCACCCCGATGTGCGCGCCGTCCCAGTATGCCGGTGGGAGCCGGCTCACAGGTTCGTCCGGCGATCTGGTGGGCACGGCTCTCCTGGCACGGCGATTCCGGAACCGGCGGATTCCGGGCAGGCACCATCCGAGGGGGAGGACCATGACCGTACCTGACGTCAGGCTCAACGACGGGGCGATGATGCCGCAGCTCGGCTTCGGGGTGTTCCAGGTGTCGGACGAGGAGGCCGAGCACGCCGTGGAGGTCGCGCTGCGCGACGGCTACCGCAGCGTCGACACCGCCAGCGCCTACGGCAACGAGGAGGGCACGGGCCGGGCGCTGCGCGCGTCCGGGCTGCCGCGCGAGGAGCTGTTCATCACCACCAAGCTGTGGAACAGCGACCAGGGCTACGACCAGACGCTCCGGGCGTTCGACGCGAGCATGCGCCGCCTCGGCCTCGATTACCTCGACCTTTACCTGATCCACTGGCCGATGCCCGGCCACGACACCTACATGGACACCTGGCGGGCGTTCGAGAAGCTCAAGGAGGACGGCCGGATCCGGTCGATCGGCGTCTCCAACTTCACCGTCGACGCGCTGCGCCGCGTGATGGACGAATCCGGCACGGTGCCCGCGGTCAACCAGATCGAGTTGCACCCCTACTTCCAGCAGGACGGGCTGCGCGCCTTCCACCAGGAGAACGGCATCCACACCGAGGCGTGGGCGCCGCTCGGGCAGGGCCAGGGGCTGCTGGACGACCCGGCGCTCGCCCGCATCGCGCAGGCGCACGGCCGGACCCCGGCGCAGGTGGTGCTGCGCTGGCACGTGCAGGTCGGCAACGTGGTGATCCCGAAGTCGGTGACGCCGCGGCGGATCGCCGAGAACATCGACGTGTTCGGCTTCGACCTCGCGCCGGAGGAGATGCAGGCGATCGGCGAGCTGGACAAGGGCACCCGGGTCGGCCCCGACCCCGCCACCTTCGAGATGGCCTGACGCGCCGTCCGCCGCGCCCGGTTCAGTGCTTCTCGCCGACGCCCACCAGCCCGGCGAACCGCTCGCCGTCGGTCCGCACGCCGCCGTCCAGCCACTCGCGCGGGCCGGTCAGGCCGGGCGGCAGCAACTCGAACCCGTCGAAGAAGCCGCGGATCTGCGCGCTCGGCCGGGCGCCGAGGCGGGCGCTGGCGTCCTCGTAGACCCGCTCGGCCTTCGCCATCGCCTCCGGGAACGCGTCCGAGGCCAGATGGGACAGGACGAGCCGGCCGCCCGGCGCCATCGCGTCCCGGTACCGGGCGACGAGCGCGGCGGGGTCCTCGGCGTCGTCCACGAAGTGCAGCACCGACACCAGCATCACCGCCACCGGCGCGGAGAAGTCGATCATCCTGCGGACCGTCGGGTGCGCCATGATCTCCTCGGGGCGGCGCAGGTCGCCCTGGACGAACCCGACGTGCGGCGAGTCCGCCAGCAGCGCCCGCCCGTGCGCGCACACGACCGGGTCGTTGTCGACGTAGACGGTGCGCGCGTCCGGGCGGACGTCGCGGACGGCCTCGTGCACGTTCTCCTGCGTCGGGAGCCCGGACCCGAGGTCGAGGAACTGCGCGATCCCGGCGCGCGCGGCGTCGCGGACCGCGGCGCGCACGAAGGCCCGGTTCAGCCGGACGCCGCGCACGACGCGGCCCTCGGAGATCTCGACGATCCGGGCGGCGGCCTCCCGGTCGGCGGCGAAGTTGTCCTTGCCGCCGAGCCAGTAGTCGTACATCCGGGCGACGTTGGGGGTGCCGGGGTCGAGATCCTCGGTGGCGTCGGTCACGCGGACATGATCCTCTGGCCGCCGGGGCCGGGCAACCGGAACGCCGGAGGCGGCCAGAGGCGGCGAGCGGGAGGCGGCGGGAGGCGGCGGGCGGTCAGGGGCGGCGGCGCCAGGCGGCGAGGGCCGCGTCGACGTCGGCGCGGATCCGGTCGCGGGCCTCGCGGCGCGGCACCCCGGACATCAGCAGCGCGTCGTAGCCGGTGTCGAGGTGCCGGATCGAGGCGATGACGGCGAGGGTGACGGCCTCGGCGTCCAGGTCGCGGCCCGCGGCGGTGCGGCCGACGCGGCCGCTGCCGCGCAGCCCGGCGTGCCGGGCGATCTCCTCGGCGCGGCCCTCGGGGCAGCTCGGGAACAGCCGGACGATCTCGGCGGCCATCCGGTCCTGGAAGTCGGCGTCCTGCCCGGCGCGGCGCTCCCGGTCGCGTTCGCGGCGGCGGGCGCGCACGTCCTCGTCGGCGAGGCACTGCTCCTCGGCGCGCTCCAGCGCCGCCTCCTCGACCAGCACACCGCGCCGCTCGTAGCGCTTGCGGCGCCGGTTGTGCTGGACGACGACCGCCGACAGCCCGCTCTCCTTCTTCGCGCGGCGGCTCAGCGCGGCGTTCCCGGACGGCAGGAGCACCAGGTGCCCGAGGTCGGCGCAGTCCAGGCAGATCGGCTCGCCGTCCTCGACGATCTGCAGGTCGCCGGGGGAGTGGCAGCCGCCGCACGTCCACGCGCCGTCCGGCATGAGGACGGTGATGTCGGGCGCCTTGGCCTGCCGGGCGGCGAGGCGCTCGCGCTGCGCGGGCGTGAGGTCGGGCGACAGCCAGTGCGTGCGGTGGTCGCGTTCGGCGGCGTCGCGCCCGGCGGCGGTGAAGCGCAGCTCGCGGTGGTCGCGGGTGGCGGCGGCGTAGGGGGTCTCGGCGGGCTCCAGGCCGTTCGCCTCGGCCCAGGCCCGCAGGGCGCGCAGCGCGGTCTCGATCTTGTCGGGGCGGACGGCCATCGCGGCGTGCAGGTGGTCGTGCCGGCCCTGCCGCCACTCGTCGACGGTCGCGGCCCGGATCCAGCCGAGCCGGACGAAAACCTCCACCGGGGCCACGGCCCGGGACCGCTTCAGCAGCTCGCCGGCGGCGTCCGACACCCGGCGCGCCAGCCGGGACTCATGCACCTCGCTCACGGCGCCCCACGCTATAGGACCCGTCGGACGATGGCCGCCGACCTGCGTGAATGACGAAAAGTCACGCAGCGTAGCGTTCCGTGCATGGGGGATGAGCGGGGGAGCTGGACGGGGCCGGGCGGCCTGCGCGTGACGGCGGTGCGGCTGTCGGGGGCGCACGGGGTCTGGGCCGGCCTCGCGGGCGTGCGCGGCGGCGACGCGTTCCTGGTGACCAGGCGCGGCGAGATCGTCGGCTACTACGCCACCGTGGAGGAGCTCGCGGGCGTGCTGGACCTGGCCGAGTTGCACGCCGAGTAGGGCCCGGCCGGGGCGGTTCGTGGAACATTTCGGGCGGTCGCCGCTTGCGGGAATGCGGCGCGTCGTGTAATCGTTTACAAGAGCACGATGTAATCGTTTACAAGAACGTTTTCGCTCGGAGGTGGGCCTTGGCCGGGGTGAAGGACGTCGCGCGGCTCGCCGGCGTCTCCGTCGCGACCGTCTCGCGCGTCCTCAACGACAGCGCGTCGGTCACCGACGCGACGCGGGCCCGCGTCCTCGCGGCCGTCGACGAGCTCGGCTACCGGCCGAACGCCGTCGCCCGCTCGCTGCGCACCGACACCACCCGCACGATCGGGCTGGTCATCGGCGACATCCTCAACCCGTTCTTCACCGAGCTGGCCCGCGCGATCGAGGACCAGGCGCGCGCGTCCGGGTACTCGGTCGTCATCGGCAACGCCGACGAGCGGCCCGAACGCCAGGACCACTACGTCCGGACCCTGCTCGAGCAGCGCGTCGACGGCCTGCTGCTGTGCCCCACGGCGGAGATCACGCCGCTGGTCCGCGACGTCGTCTCCGGCGGCGCGCCGCTGGTGTTCCTCGACCGCACCCTGCCCGGGCTGGACGTCCCGACGGTCCGCGCCGACGGAGCCGCCGCGATCGGCGAGCTGGTACTGCACCTGGCGCGGCTCGGGCACCGCCGGATCGCGTTCGTGTCGGGCCCCGCGCTGCTGTCCACCGGACGCGAGCGGACCGAGGCGTTCAAGGCGGCGCTGGAGGCCGCCGGGCTCCCCGTCCGGCCCGAGTACCTGGAGGCGGGCGACTTCCAGGCGGCCAGCGGCCGGGCCGCCGCCGCCCGGCTGCTCGACCTGCCCGAACCGCCCGAGGTGATCTTCGCGGGGGACAACCTGATGGCGCTCGGCGCGCTGGACGAGATCCGCGCCCGCCGCCTGCGGATCCCCGCGGACGTGGGGATCGCCTCCTACGACGACGTCCCGTGGTTCACCCATGTGGACCCGCCGGTCACCGCGATCGGCCAGCCCGTCCAGGAGCTCGGGCGGCGCGCGGTGCGCGCGCTGCTGGAGCGGATCGACGGCCGGCCGGTGGAGCCGGCGGTGCTGGACGCGCGGCTGGTCGTGCGCCGCTCCTGCGGCGAACCCGGCGATGAAGGAAACGGAAGCGAAGGGAGTGGCCGCCCATGAGCCTGCCTGCCGATGAGCCGTCGAAGGACAGGGAGATCCTCCGGGTGCGCGGGCTGCGCAAGGCGTTCCCGGGCGTGCTCGCGCTCGACGGCGTCGACTTCGGCCTGCGGCCCGGCGAGGTGCACGTGCTCCTCGGCGAGAACGGCGCCGGCAAGAGCACGCTGATCAAGACGCTGTCCGGCGCGCACCGCCCCGATGCCGGGACGATCGAGGTCGACGGCCGCGAGGTCTCGATCCGCACGGCGCAGGACGCCGAGCGGCTCGGCATCGCGACCATCTACCAGGAGTTCAACCTCGTCCCGGAGATGACGGTCGCCGAGAACCTGTTCCTCGGCCGCCAGCCGCGCCGGTTCGGGCTCCTCGACCGCCGGGCGATGAACGCCGCCGCGCGGGAGCTGCTGGCGAAGGTCGGCGTCCAGGCCGATCCGGACGACCGGATGGCGGGCCTCGGCATCGCGCGCAGCCAGATGGTGGAGATCGCCAAGGCGCTCAGCCTGGACGCGCGCGTGCTGATCATGGACGAGCCGACCGCGGTGCTCACCACCGGCGAGGTCGACCGGCTGTTCGGCATCGTCGCGAGGCTCCGCGAGCAGGGCGTCGCGGTCATCTTCATCACCCACCACCTGGAGGAGATCCCGCGGATCGGCGACCGGGTGACGGTGCTGCGCGACGGCAGGTCCGTCGCGGAGGTCCCGGCGGACACCCCGCAGGACGAGCTGGTCCGGCTGATGGTCGGCCGCTCGATCGACCAGCAGTACCCGCGCGAGCGCACCGAGGCCGGCGCGCCGCTGCTGCAGGTCAAGGGCCTGACCCGTGACGGCGTGTTCGAGGACGTGTCGTTCGAGGTCCGCGCGGGCGAGGTCGTCGGGCTGGCCGGGCTGGTCGGCGCCGGGCGCACCGAGGTCGCCCGCGCGATCTTCGGCGCGGACCGTCCCGACCGCGGCGAGGTGATCGTGGACGGCAGGTCGCTGCCGCCCGGCGACGTCCACGCGGCGATGGAGGCCGGGGTCGGGCTCGTCCCCGAGGACCGCAAGGGTCAGGGCCTCGTGCTCGGCGCCGACGTCCAGGAGAACCTCGGCCTGGTGACGCTCGGCCGGTTCAGCCGCGGCGGGCTCGTCGACCGGGCCGGGCAGCGCAAGGACGCCGGCGAGATCGCCGGGAGGCTGAACGTGCGGATGAGCGGGCTGCGGCAGGAGGTCCGCACCCTGTCCGGCGGCAACCAGCAGAAGGTCGTGATCGGCAAGTGGCTGCTCGCCGACGCGAAGGTGCTGGTGCTGGACGAGCCGACGCGCGGCATCGACGTCGGCGCGAAGGTCGAGATCTACGAGCTGATCAACGCCCTCACCGCCTCCGGGCACGCGGTGCTCATGATCTCCAGCGACCTGCCCGAGGTGCTGGGGATGAGCGACCGGGTGCTGGTGATGGCGCGGGGCCGGCTGGCCGGCGAGCTGCCGGCGGCCGAGGCGACGCAGGACGCGGTGATGGCGCTCGCCGTCGCCGGTCCGGGCAGTGCGGAGAAGGACGAGGAGAACGACGATGTCCACTGAGACGTTGCGCAAGCGGCCGCAGGAGCCGCGGTCCGGCGGCGCGGCGCGCGCCGCGGGCCGGCTGCTGGGCGAGAACGGCGCGCTGGCCGGGCTGATCATCCTGGTGATCGCGCTGGCCATCGCGTCCGGTGACTTCCTGACGGTCACCAACCTGCTGAACGTCGGCGTGCAGGCCGCGGTCACCGCGATCCTGGCGTTCGGCGTCACGTTCGTCATCGTCACCGCCGGGATCGACCTGTCGGTCGGCGCGGTCGCCGCGCTGTCGGCGGTGGTGCTGGCCTGGACGGCGACGCAGCACGGGCTGCCATGGCCGCTCGCGCTGATCGCCGCGGTCGTGGTCGGCGTCGTCGCCGGCCTGGTCAACGGGGCGCTGATCACCTACGGGAAGCTGCCGCCGTTCATCGCGACGCTGGCGATGCTCGGCGTCGCGCGCGGCCTCGCGCTGGTGATCTCCGACGGCAGCCCGATCGCGTTCCCCGGCGCGGTCACCCACCTCGGCGACACCATCGGCAAGTACCTGCCGGTCCCGGTCATCGTGATGATCGTGATGGGGCTGCTGACCGCGCTGATCCTCGCCCGCACCTACAGCGGGCGCGCGATGTACGCGATCGGCGGCAACGAAGAGGCCGCGCGGCTGTCGGGCATTCGGGTGAACCGGCAGAAGCTCGTCACCTACGCGCTGTCCGGCGCGTTCGCGGCCGTCGCCGGCATCGTGCTGGCGTCCCGGCTCGCCTCCGCGCAGCCGCAGGCCGCCAACGGCTACGAGCTGGACGCGATCGCCGCCGTCGTGATCGGCGGGGCGAGCCTGTCCGGCGGCAAGGGCAAGGCGTTCGGCACCCTGGTCGGCGCGCTGATCCTCGCGGTGCTGCGCAACGGCCTGAACCTGCTGTCGGTGTCGGCGTTCTGGCAGCAGGTCGTCATCGGCGTCGTGATCGCGGCGGCGGTGCTGCTGGACACCGTCCGGCGGCGCGGCCTGAAGGTCCGCCCCGCGACGTTCTGGGCGGGCGGCGCCGCGGTCGTCGCGGTGATCGTCGCGCTCGCCGCGGTCGTCGCCACCACCGGCGGCAACGGCTCCAAGTCGGGCGGCGCGGCCGGCGGCGGCTCGGTGAAGATCGGGCTGTCGGTGTCCACGCTGAACAACCCGTTCTTCGTCCAGTTCCGCCAGGGCGCGCAGGACGAGGCGAAGAGGCTCGGCGTGAAGCTGACCGTCGGCGACGCGCAGAACGACGCGTCGCAGCAGGTCAACCAGGTGCAGAACTATGCCAGCCAGGGCATGAAGGCGATCGTCATCAACCCGGTCGACTCCGACGCCGCGGCGCCCGCGGTGAAGGCCGCGAACCGGGCGGACATCCCCGTCGTCGCCGCCGACCGCACCGTCAACGGCGCCAAGGTCGAGCAGCTCGTCGCGTCCGACAACGTCGCGGGCGGCAAGGACGCCGCGGCGCAGATGGCGAAGCTCCTCGGCGGCAAGGGCAAGATCGTCGTGATCCAGGGGCAGCCGGGCACCTCCGCCTCCCGCGAGCGCGGGCAGGGCTTCAGTGAGGGCCTCAAGCAGTACCCCGGCATCCAGGTCGTCGCCAAGCAGCCCGCCGACTTCGACCGGACCAAGGGCCTGGACGTCATGACGAACCTGCTCCAGTCCCACCCCGACGTCAACGGGGTGTTCGCCGAGAACGACGAGATGGCGCTCGGCGCGATCAAGGCGCTCGGCGGCAAGGCCGGCAAGCAGATCAAGGTCGTCGCCTTCGACGGCACGCCGGACGGCATCAAGGCCGTCCAGGCCGGCACCCTGAACGCGACCGTCGCGCAGCAGCCCCGGCTGCTCGGCAAGATGGCCGTGGACAGCGCCCTCAAGGCCGCCAAGGGCGGCAGGCTGGTCGCCAACGCGCCGGTGCCGGTGAAGATCGCCACGCCGGAGAACGCCGCCCAGTTCGCCACGCAGTAGGAAGGGGCACGCCGTGCCGGAGAAGTACGACGTCGTCGTGGTCGGCTCGGTCAACGCGGACCTGGTGGTCGGCGTCGACCGGCGGCCGGACCCGGGGGAGACCGTCCTCGGCTCCGACCTCGCCACCCACCCGGGCGGCAAGGGCGCCAACCAGGCGGTCGCCGCCGCCCGGCTCGGCGGCCGGGTCGGGATCGTCGGCCGCGTCGGCGACGACGGGCACGGCGCGCTGCTGCGCGACGCGCTCGCCGGCGCCGGCGTCGACCTCGCGCACCTGGCGGTCACGCCGGGCCCGAGCGGCGTCGCGCTGATCACCGTCGGCCCGGACGGCGACAACAGCATCATCGTCTCGCCCGGCGCGAACGCCCGGCTCACCCCGGACGACGTCGCCGCGGCCCGCGACATGATCGCCGCCGCGTCCGTGGTGACGTTCCAGCTCGAGGTGCCGATGCCCGCGATCGAGGCCGCCGCCCGCGCGGCGGCCTCGGCGGGCGCCCGCGTCGTGCTGAACCTGTCGCCGACGGCGCCCGTCCCCGCCGGCGTCCTCGCGCTCTGCGACCCCCTCGTCGTCAACGAGCACGAGGCCGCCTACCTGCTCGGCGGCACCGCCGGACCCGAGGAGACGGCCGGGGCGCTGCTGCGCTCCGGCCCCCGCTCGGCCGTGATCACCCTCGGCGCCGACGGCGTCGTCGTCGCCGACGCCGAGGGCACCACCGCGATCGCCTCCCCGAAGGTGGACGCGGTCGACACCACCGGCGCCGGCGACGCGTTCACCGCCGCGCTCTGCCTGCGCCTCGCCCGCGGCGACTCGCTGCGCGACGCCGCCCGCTACGCCACCCGCGTCGGCGCCGCCGCCGTCCGCCGCCCCGGCGCCCAGACCTCCTACCCCACCCCCGACGACCTCCCCGCCTGACGTCCACTTGCGGCGTGTCGGCCTTAAGACCGCCTTCTTAAGGCCGACACGCCGCAAGTGAACGTGGTTCGGTCAGCGGGTGGTGCGGGCTCTGAGGTGGTAGAGGGCGTCCGCTACGTCGTGGACGTCGGCGCCGAGGTCGAAGGCGCTGAACAGGTGCAGGTCGTCGGCGGTCTCGATCTCCAGCAGCCGGGTGTGCAGCAGCAGCCGGCGCCGCTCGTCCACCCGGATCGCGGTCACCGCCTCCCACGGGACGCGGCGGTGCCCCGCGTACCCGGTGACGACCGTGACGCCGTCGCGGTCGGCGGCCACCCGGACGGGCGCCAGCAGGTCGCGCAGCGCGACGGCCGCGAGGCCGAGCGCCGCGACGCCCGCCAGCAGCAGCCGCTCCGAGTCGCCGCCGCTCAGCGCGGCCAGCGCCGCGACCGCGGCGGCGGCCGCGCACTTGGCCACGACGACCTTGGGCGGCACCCGCCAGCGCCGCGCCTCCTGCCCGTCCATGCGCCCCACCGTAGTGCCACGGGTGTTCTGTTCCGTGAAGGGCGGTCTGGCGGTCTCGCCGCGCGGGTGTCCGATACCGTCGAGGACATGCGACTCGGCGTGCTGGACGTGGGCTCGAACACGGTGCACCTGCTGGTGGTGGACGCCCATCAGGGGGCGCGGCCGATCCCCGCGTTCTCCCACAAGGCGGAGCTGCGCCTCGCCGCGCACCTGGAGGACGGCGACCGCCTCTCCGAGCGGGGCGAGCGGCTGCTGCGCGAGTTCGTCGACGAGGCCCTGCAGGTCGCCGAGGACAAGGGCGTCGAGGACCTGGTCGCGTTCGCCACCTCCGCCGTCCGCGACGCCGCCAACGGCGAGGAGGTCCTCGACCGGATCCGGGCGGAGAAGCGGGTCGGCATCGACGTGCTGTCCGGCGAGGACGAGGCGCGGCTGACGTTCCTCGCCGTCCGCCGCTGGTTCGGCTGGTCGTCGGGGCGGCTGCTGGTCGTCGACATCGGCGGCGGCTCCCTGGAGATCGCGTCCGGCATCGACGAGGAGCCGGACGCGGCGTTCTCGCTGCCGCTCGGCGCGGGCCGCCTGACCCGCGACTGGTTCACCGCGGACCCGCCGCCCGCCGACGAGGTCCGCGCGCTGCGCCGGCACGTCCGCGCGGAGATCGCCCGGCACGTCGGCGAGGTGTCCCGGTACGGGCCCGCCGACCACGCGGTGGCGACGTCCAAGACGTTCCGGCAGCTGGCCCGGATCGCGGGGGCGGCGCCCTCGGCCGATGGACCGTACCAGCGGCGCGTCCTGCAGGACGCCGACCTCACCGACTGGACCGAGAAGCTCGCGAAGCTGACGTCCGCCGAGCGCGCGGAGCTGCCCGGGGTGTCGGAGTCGCGGGCGCCGCAGCTGCTCGCCGGCGCGATCGTGGCGGACGCGGCCATGGACCTGTTCGAGCTGAAGGAGCTGGAGATCTGCCCGTGGGCGCTCCGCGAGGGCGTGATCCTGCGCCGCCTGGACTCCCTGGCCGGCTGACCTCCCTGTCTACGACCAGTTCGGGTGGCCGAGGGTGTGCCCGGCCGGGGTGATGACGCGGTCGTCGGTACCGTCGGCGCGGATGGCGTGGATCACGGGTTCGCCGACCGGGCCGCGGACGTAGCAGATCCAGCGGCCGTTGCCCGACCAGCCCGGGTCCATGTCGTGCTGGGCGCCGCTGGTGAGCGCGTGCGCGTTCGAGCCGTCCGCGTTCATCACCCAGATGCCGCTGAGCGCGGAGGTCCCGTGCGTGTAGGCGATCTTCGAGCCGTCCGGCGACCATTCCGGGTCCACCGAGCGGACGCCGTCCTTGGTCAGCCGCGTCCACGGCCGGGACGGGTGCTCGGGGTCGAGGGTGTAGATCTGCTCGGCGCCGTCCTTGCGGCTCCAGAAGACGATCTTCCCGGTGGACGACCACATCGGGTCGTCCTTCGCCGAGCCGTCGTCGGTCAGCCGGGTGACGGTGCGGCCCGCGAGGGTGATCGTGGAGATCTGGCGGGTGCCGCCGGTGCCGCTCATGTAGGCCAGGCGGGTGCCGTCGGGTGACCAGGTGACGCGCCCGCCGGCGATGTCGGTGACCTTCTGCGGGCCGGTGCCGTCGGCGTTCATCACCCATGCGGAGTCGGTCCCGTCGGCCGAGCGGCTGAACGCGATGTGCTTGCCGTCCGGTGACCGCTCCGGGAGCGTGTCGCAGGCCGGCCCGCCGACGAGCGTGCGGGGGGCGGCGGCGCCGGGCGTGTAGGTGCCGATGTCGGCGTGGCAGTCCTTCGGCCAGCCGCGCGCGGTGTCGATCCGGACGAGCATCGGCCCGGCCGGGAGCCCGCCCGCGGCGGTGTCTCCGGTGCCGGATCCGCCGTGGTGCCCGCTCGGGCGGGTGAGCAGGTACGCGCCGCCGGCCGCGGCCGCGGCGACCACCAGCGCGGCGGCCGCCGCCGCGATCAGCGGCTTGCGCCGGTCGCGCCGCGCGGGAACCGGCGCGATCTCGTGGGACGGCAGGGTGTCGGCGTGCGGGATCTGCTGCCGGCGTTCGCTCGAGAGTGTCGGCCCGGCCGGTGCGTTCGCGGGCGCGGTCGCCGGGTGCGGCACCGGTCCGGCGCCGCCCGGGTCCCGGGACGTGACGCCGGGGTCGCGGGACGTGACGTCCGGGCGCGGGACGGGCGGGGTCGTCCACGACGCGCCGAGCGTGTGCGACACGGCGGCCTCGCCGGCGCCGCCGACCAGCTCCAGCAGCAGGTCGCGGGCGCTCGGCCGCCGCTCCGGGTCCTTGCGCAGCGCGGCTTGGACGACTCCGGCCAGCGCGTCCGGCACCGCCCCGATCTCGGGTTCGGCGTGCACCGCGCGGGCCGCGAGGATCTCGAAGGAGCCCTGCCCGAACGGGTTGCGGCCGGTCGCGGCGAAGGCGACCAGGCAGCCCCACGCGAACACGTCCACCGCGGTGGTGACGCGCTGCGCGGTGATCTGCTCGGGCGCGAACCAGCCGGGGGTGCCGACGACCTGCCCGGTCCGGGTGTGCGAGGACGCCGCGTCCAGCGCCCGCGCGATGCCGAAGTCGATCACGCGGGGGCCGGAGATGGACAGCAGCACGTTGCTGGGCTTGAGGTCGCGGTGCACGAGGCCCGCGCTGTGGATCGCGACCAGCGCGGCGGCGACGCCGACCGCGACGCCGTGCAGCATCCCCGGCGACAGCGGCCCGGTGCCGGTGACGTGGTCGAGCAGCGAGGGCCCCTCGATGTACTCGGTGACCAGGTAGGCGAGGCCGAGGTCGGTCCCGTGCTCCAGCACCTGCGCGGTGCAGAACGACGCGACCCGCTCGGCGTGCGCGGCCTCGTCGTGGAAGCGGGCGAGGAACATCCGGTCGCCGGCGAGGTCGGGGCGGACGACCTTCACCGCGACGGCCCGCCCGCCGGGGTCGCGGCCGAGGTAGACCGCGCCCATCCCGCCCTCGCCGATCCGGGCCTCGATGCGGTACCGGCCGACCTGCACCGGGTCGTCCGGACCCAGCTCGCGGGGTGCCGGCGCGGGGCCCCGTGGTTGCGACCGTGGGCTCTCCATCGGCGCTCTGCCTTTCGCCGGAGCCGCGCCTTGGCGGCCGCCCCGCGGCGGCACGCGACCCTCTCCGTGACAACGATGACACATATGGGACGCGCCCGGCAGTGCCCGCGTTCGGCCCGCGCTCAGTGGAAGTTGCGGGCGCGGACCTTGCCGGGGACGGGGAGGCGGCGCAGCCGGGTGGCGCGGACGTTGGCGACGCCGTCGGCGCGTTCGAGGCGCCCGCCGACCAGCAGCGCCTGCGAGTCGACGGCGAGGCCCCGGTACCGCTGGAAGACCTGCGGCGGGCAGACGACGTTGATGATGCCGGTCTCGTCCTCCAGCGTCATGAAGACGATGCCGCCGGCGGTCGGGGGGCGCTGCCGGTGGGTGACCAGGCCCGCGACGACGACGTTGGTGTCGGCCGGCGTCCTCGCCAGCCGCTCGGACGACAGGGCGCCGAGTTCGTCGAGCGCGCCGCGGACGTGCGCGACGGGGTGGGTGTGGGAGACGCCGGTGGCCCACAGGTCGGCGAGGGTCTCCTCGATCGGCGTCATCGGCGGCAGCGCGGGGGCGGCCGCGCCGGGCGTGACGCCTTCGAGCTGCCCGGGGCCGGTGCCGGCGAGCGCGCCCGCCGCCCACAGCGCCTCGCGCCGCGTCATGCCGAGGCTCTCGAACGCGCCGGCGGTCGCGAGCGCCTCCAGCGCGGCCGCCGGCAGGGGGACGCGCCGGGCCAGGTCCTCCATGCTCGTGTAGGGCCGTCCGGCGGCGATCAGTTCGGCGGTGTCGTCGCCGAGGTTGCGGATGCCGGTGAGGCCGGCGCGGATCGCGGGCTGCGGCGCGGCGGGCGCGTGCGGATGGTCCGACGTCACCTCGATGGGCTCCTCCAGCGTCGGATGCACGTCGCTGGCGTTGATGTCGACGCCGCGGACGACGACGCCGTGCCGCCGCGCGTCCGCCAGCAGCGACTGCGAGCTGTAGAACCCCATCGGCTGGTTGCGGACGAGCGCCGCCGTGAACGCGGCGGGGAAGTGCCGCTTCAGCCAGGCGCTCGCGTACACCAGGTGCGCGAAGCTCTGCGCGTGCGACTCGGGGAACCCGAACCCGGTGAAGCCGAGGATCTTCTCGTAGACGCTCTCGGCGATGGCGGCGGGGACGCCGCGCTCGGCCATCCCGTCCAGCAGCCGCTTGCGGAGCCGCTCGACGCGTTCGGGCGCGCGTTTGGCGCCCATCGCCTGCCGGAGCTGGTCGGCCTCGTTCGGGGTGAAGCCCGCGCAGTCCACGGCGAGCTGCATCATCTGCTCCTGGAACAGCGGGACGCCGAGCGTGCGGCGCAGCGCCGGCTCCATCAGCGGGTGCGGGCAGGCGGCCGGTTCGAGGCCCTTGCGGCGCCGCAGGTACGGGTGGACGGACCCGCCCTGGATCGGGCCGGGGCGGATCAGCGCGACCTCGACCACCAGGTCGTAGAACTCGCGCGGGCGCAGCCGCGGCAGCGTCGCCATCTGCGCGCGGGACTCGACCTGGAACACCCCGACGGTGTCGGCGTCGCACAGCATGTCGTAGACCTCGGGGTCCTCCGGCGGGATCGACTGGAGGTCGTGCCGCGGCCCGTGGTGCTCGGCGACCAGGTCGAAGCAGTCGTGCAGGGCTGCGAGCATGCCGAGGCCGAGCAGGTCGAACTTCACCAGGCCGGCCGCCGCGCAGTCGTCCTTGTCCCATTGCAGGACGCTGCGGTTCGGCATCGTCGCCCATTCGATCGGGCAGATCTCGCCGACGGGGCGGTCCGCGATGACCATGCCGCCGGAGTGGATGCCGAGGTGGCGGGGGAGCGTCAGCATCCGGTTCGCCAGCTCCATGACGGGCGCGGGGATGTCGGTCTCGGTGCCGACCGGGTCGCGCGGGTCGATGCTCTTGGACCACGCGTCCTGCTGGCCGGGGGAGAAACCGAGCGCGCGCGCAGCGTCCCGGACGGCCATGCGCGGCCGGTAGCTGATGACGTTCGCGACCTGCGCCGTGCACTGCCGCCCGTACTTGTTGTAGACGTACTGGATGGCCTCCTCGCGGCGCTTGTGCTCGATGTCGAGGTCGATGTCCGGCGGGCCGTCGCGTCCCGGGGACAGGAACCGCTCGAACAGCAGCCCGTGCCGGACGGCGTCGACCCCGGTGATGCCGAGCGCGTAGCAGACCGCCGAGTTCGCCGCCGACCCGCGCCCCTGGCACAGGATCCCCTCGTTCCGGCAGAACTCGACGATGTCGTGGACGATCAGGAAGTAGCCGGGGAACTTGAGCTGCTCGATGACGTCCAGCTCCTTGGCGATCTGCGCGTACGCGCCCGCGACCCGCTCGGCCTCCGGCGGCCCGTACCGCTTCAGCGCGCCCTCCTTCACCAGGTGCCGCAGCCAGGACGCCTCGCTGTGGCCGTCCGGGACGGGCCAGTCGGGCAGGCGCGGCGCGACCACGTCGAACCCGAACCGGCACTCGCGGCCCAGCTCCACCGTCCGTTCGAGGACACCGGGGAAGCGTGCGAGGCGCTGGGCCATCTCCGCGCCGCTGCGCGGGTGCGCGGTGCCGCCCGCGGGCAGCCACCCGACCATGTCGTCCATGCCGCGGCGCGCCCGCACCGCCGCCATCGCCTGCGCGAGCCGCGCGTCGGCGCCCGGCGCGGCGAAGTGCACGTTGTTGGACGCGACGGCGTCCACGCCGACGCGTGCGGCCAGCTCGAACAGCACGTCGTTGCGCTCGTCGTCGTCCGGCTGGTCGTGGTCGACCAGCTCCACGAACACGTTCTCGCGGCCGAACATCTCCACCATCCGCCGCAGTTCCCGCTCCGCCGCGTCGGGGCCGCCGGACTCCAGCGCGGCCGGAACCGGGCCCTTCCGGCACCCGGTCAGCACCGCCCAGTGGCCGTCGTGGGCCTCGGCGAGGGCGTCCAGGTCGTACACCGGACGGCCCTTGCGCCCGCCCGCGAGCTGCGCCCCGGTGATCGCCGAGCAGAGCCGCGCGTAGCCCTCCGGCCCTCGCGCGAGGACCAGCAGATGCCGGCCCGCCGGGTCGGGTTCGCCGGTCTGCGGGCCCGGCAGCCCGAGGCTCAGCTCGGAGCCGAACACCGTCTCGATGCCCGCCTCGTGCGCCGCCTGCGCGAACTGGACCGCCCCGTACATCCCGTCGTGGTCGGTGATCGCCATCGTCTCGACGCCGAGCCGCGCCGCCTCCGCGACCAGCGCGTCCGGGGAGCTGGCGCCGTCGAGGAAGCTGAACGACGAATGGACGTGCAGCTCCGCCCACGGCACGCCGCCCTCCGCGCGGCGCGGCGCCTCCGGCTCGTCCGGCGCCTCCTGCGGGGCCCGCCCGCCGGGCCGCCACGACAGCTTCTCCTCGAACTCCCGCCACGAGATCGGCGGATTATGCCAACCCACGAAGCCCCCCGCCCTCGCCCGCCCCCCACGTTGACTTGCGGCGTGTCGGCCTTAAAAGCCGCCGTTTAAGGCCGACACGCCGCAAGTCAACGAGAGGGGGGCGGCTAGTCATAGGTCGCCTCCACGTGCCAGTGGCCGTGCTCGACGGCCAGGAGGTAGGCGGCGCCGGTCTCGGTGACGACCTGGAACCGGGCGCGGCGGCGCGCCTTCTCCGGGTCCCACCAGCGCTCGTCGGCCGGCCATGGGCCCGTCCAGCCGGTCACCGCCGCCGGACGGCCGCCGACCAGCAGTGCGGCGGGCGGCGCCGACACCGCGCACCGCGCCGACACCACGACCGGCTCCCCGTCCGCGTCGAGAAGCCGCGCCTCGGGCGCCGCCACCGGCACGACGGCGGGCGCGGGCGCGGTCAGCCGCCCCGGCCACGGCCCGTCCGGGAGGTTCGCCGGCGGCAGGTCGCCGACCGGCACCCGGACGACCTGCTCGCCCGGCCCGCGCCCGCCCGCCAGCACCGGACGGGTGATCGCGCCGTGCCCGAGCAGCCCCTGGATCCGGTCGGCGGCGCGGGCGATGCGGTCGGTGACGGCGGTCCGGCCCCACAGCGCCTCCTGTCGCCCGCCGTCCGGGACGAGCTGGTCGGGCGCCAGCTCCAGCCACGTCACGCCGCCCCACACGGCCTCCTCTTCGGCGGGCGCCTCGATGCCCTCCGGGTCGGTGCCGGCGGCCGGGCGGCCGTCCCGCCACGCCGACAGCTGCCACCGCACCCGCTCGGCGACGGCCAGCGACGACAGCCGCCCGTCGTGCCGCCACAGCCGCCGCAGGACGTGCCCGTCGGCGAACCCCGCCTCGACCTCAAGCCGCACGCACGAGAGGCCGCCCGCCGCCAGGCCCGCGTGCAGCTCGTCGGCCAGCCGCTTCGCCGCGAACACCACCTGCTCGGCGTGCTCGGCGGGCGGGTCGAACGCCGCGCGGACCGACAGGTCCGCCGCCGCCCGGACGGGCGCGATCGGGCGGGGCTCCTCGCCGCGCGCCAGCCGGTGCGCCAGCGCCCCGTCCGTGCCGAACCGGCCCGCGACGTGCCCGGACGGCAGGTCCGCGAACGCGCCGAGCGTCCTGACGCCGAGGCGCGCCAGCAGGTCGGCCAGCTCCGGGCGGTCGAGCACCGACAGCGGGTACGGCGCGAGGAACGCCGCCGCGCCGCCCTCCGGCACGACCACGCCGCCCTGCCCGGCGCGCGCGGCGAGCTCGGCGGCGAACAGCCCGTCCGCGATCCCGGACCCGCAGTCGTGTCCGGCCTCGACGACCGTGTCCTGCACCAGGACCCGCAGCGCCTCCTCGCCGCCGTAGAACCGCGCCGGTCCGCGCGCCGCGATCGCGCACAGCCCGGGCCGCACCACCTCGACGCGCGGCGCCAGTTCCGCGACCGCCTCGACGACCGCCTCGAACAGCCGCCCTTCCGCGTCGGTGTCGCGCTCGCGCACGACCAGGCCGGGGCACCGGCGCTGCGCGTCCCGCAGCTTCTGCCCGCGCCGGACGCCCTCGGCCCGCGCCGCCGCCGAGCAGGCCGCGATCCGCCCCTGGACCACCGCGGCCCCGGCCGTCCCGGCGTCCACCCCGACGGCCGTCACGGGCCAGTCCGGGCACCACACCGCCAGCACCCGCGTCACGCGATCCCCTTCCCGCCGGCGTGCGCCGGGTCCATGGCCTGTGCCGGTAGCGCGCGGACGGCGGCCGGTGCGCCGTCGCGGCGGGTGTGGACGGGCGCGCCGTCCCGCACCGCGGCCGGCGGGACGATCTCCAGCGGCGGCCGCACCGGCTCGGCGGGCCGGACGCCGCCGTCGGCGGCGGGCAGCCACAGGTCCGCGCGGCGGCCCCGGCCCGGGGCGTCGCGGCCTTCGGCGACGACCCGGGCGCGGCGGCCGCGCAGCCGCCCGTGCCCGTCGCCGACGCCCTCCCAGGCGACGGCGTCCAGCCGCAGGCGCAGCCGGACGCCCGGCCAGTCGCGGGCGAACGGGCCGGTCAGGGTGAGGACGCAGCCGTGCTTGCGGGCGAGCGCCGACAGCCGGCGGACGGCGGCGGCGCCGGGCCGCTCCGGCGGGCACAGCAGCACCAGCTCGACCGCCTCGGCGAGCGCGGCGACGACGTCGGGCCAGCGGTCGCCGGGGTCGTCGACGAGCAGCAGCCGCTCGGGTTCGGCGCCCATCCCGGCGGCGGCGACGACGCCGAACGACGGGACGCCGACGATCCCGCACCAGCCGCCCTCGCCGTCGGCGCCGCCGTGCCGGGAGACGCCCGCGACGAGCGCGAGGGCCAGCGAGGCCGCGCCGGGGCCGTCGAGCCCGACGGCCGAGCCGGGGCGCAGCCCGCCGGGCACCACCGGGCGCAGCGCGTGCAGCACGGGGACCGCGCGGGCGGGCGGCGCGGACGCGTGCTCCAGCGACCTCGCCAGGTCCCGCAGCGCCGCCTCCGGCACGGTCGTCCCTCCTCTCGGCCCCTCCCCATAATTTCGAACACAGGTTCGACTCGTGTCAAGTTACCGCAGGTCACGGTATGGATGTCCGGGGCGGCTCCGGGCGGCGAAAAGCCTTGCCGGGTACGGCTTCACGCCGTCCGGCGGGCAGAATGGGCGGTATGACCGACGACGTGCGGACCGTGGAGTGGGCCGGGGACGGGCTGCGGCTGCTGGATCAGACCGTGCTGCCCGGGCGCGTCGAGCATGTGGTGGTGCGCGACGTCGACGCCCTCGTGGACGCGATCCGGCGGCTGGTGGTGCGCGGCGCGCCCGCGCTCGGCGTGGCCGGCGCGTTCGGCGTCGCCATCGCGATGCTCCAGGCCGAGCGCGAGGGCTGGGACGACGCGGCGCGCGACGCGGCGATCGCACGGGTCCGCGAGGCACGTCCGACCGCGGTGAACCTCGCGGCAGGTGTCGACCGGGCCGCCCCGCTGGCCGCCAAGGGCGTGGACGCGGTGGTCGCCGAGGCGCAGGCCCTCCTGGACGAGGACATCCGCAACAACCGGGCCATCGGCGCGTTCGGCGCCGACTGGATCACGGCGCGCGCGCAGGACCGCCCCTTGCGCATCCTCACGCACTGCAACGCGGGCGCTCTCGCGACCGCCGGCTGGGGGACGGCCCTCGGCGTCGTCCGGGAACTGCACGACCGCGGCCGTGTCGAGACGGTCTACGCCGACGAGACGCGCCCGCTGCTGCAGGGCGCCCGCCTCACGGCCTGGGAGCTGGTCCGCGCCGGGATCCGGTGCCTGGTGCAGGCGGACGGCGCCGCGCCGGGGGCGATCCTGCGCGGGATGGTGGACGTCGCGATCATCGGCGCCGACCGGATCGCCGCCAACGGCGACACCGCCAACAAGGTCGGCTCGGTGGGCGTCGCGCTGGCGTGCGCGGCGGCGGGCGTCCCCTTCGTGGTCGCCGCGCCGTGGAGCACCGTGGACCTGTCGCTCGCGTCCGGCGACCTGATCCCGATCGAGGAGCGCGACCCGGGCGAGGTGCTGGCCTGGGGCGGCGTCCGGACGGCCCCGGACGGCGCCGGCGCGTCCAACCCCGCCTTCGACGTCACCCCCGCCCGCCTGGTGACCGCGCTGGTCACCGAGACGGGCGTGCTGGAGGTGGCGGCCGGGGAGACGCCCGGGGGGTCCCGCCGCCCGGCTGGCTAGAAGTAGTTGCCGAACAGGTCCACGGAGGGCCAGCCGCTCAGCCCGTTCGCGACCGTGTGCAGCGGGGCGCTGAAGGCGTCGTAGCTGTAGGCGAGGCCGGACGGGTCGTCGCGCTGGTCGAACAGCAGGGCCCATGTCACGCCGTCGTAGCGGCGCGTCACGATCGTGCTCGTCCCGGGGTCGGAGCCGTCGTGCCAGGTGTTGCGGCCGCCCGTGACGTCCCTGGCGAACCAGCCGAAGCCGTAGTAGGAGCCGCCGGAGTTCAGCCCCGTCTCGGGCTTGGCGAAGACCGAGGCGATGGACGCGGAGTTCAGCACGCTCGTGCCGCCGTCGAAGATCTCGGTGAACCGGACGTAGTCGACGGCCGAGGCGAGCCATCCGCCCATCGCCGTGCGGTTCTCCACGTTGTAGCCGCCGTAGGGGGTGGGCACGGTCGTCCCCGCCGCGTCGAACACCGACGGACCCGTGTACTGCGAGAAGTACGGGACCTCGCCGGGCGCGCGGTCCTTCTGGAGGGACTTGCCGGGCCGCATGCGCGTGATGCCGACCGGGGCCAGGACCTTCTGCTGGACGTAGGAGGCGTAGGACGTCCCCGACACCTTCTCCACGATCTGGCCGAGGAGCAGGTAGCCGTAGTTGCTGTAGGCGTAGGTGGTGCCGGGGTCGTGGTCGAGCTTCCATCCCGCCCCGTAGCGGACCATGTCCTCCTTCGTGACGGGGAGGGGCACGCCGAGCAGCGCGGCCATGCTGCGGTCCTTGGTGGTCGGGTCGCCGGAGATGTTGCGGTCCCAGCCGCCGAGGTGCTGGAGCAGCCGCCGGACGGTGACCTGCCCGAGGCGCGGGTCCAGCGACCCGCCGGCCGGGGGCGTCAGCGTCAGCAGGCTCGTCACGGGCGCGTCCAGGCTGAGCTTCCCGGCCTGGACCAGCGTCATGACGGCGGTGGCGGTGACGGCCTTGCTCAGGCTCGCGAGCCGGAACAGGGAGGTCGGCTGGACGCTCAGCGAGGCGTCGTCGCTCCAGCTGTAGCCGCGCGCCAGCACGAGCTTCCCCTTGCGCATGACGGCGAGCGCCCCGGCGGGGATGTTGCGGGCCTGCATGAGGGTCTTGACGGCCGAGTCGAAGCCGCCGAGGCCCGACCCGGCGGCTCCCGTGACGCGCCACGTCCGCGCCGCCGCGGCGGTCCGCGCCGCCTGCCGGGTCTCGGTCGCGCAGCCGCCCGCCAGGGCGGGCGCCGTGAGACCGAGCCCGGTGAGCCCCATCATCTTGCCGAAGTCACGCCGGCTGAGCCGATCCACCGGTCCCCCTGCTCGTCCCGCTTCATGATCATCGGCACTGTAGCGTGATCATGGTGGTTCGCGGGGTCATATGGGGATCTGGTGGGCGGCCGGGGCCGCGCGGTCCGCGGGCCGCGCGGCCCCGCCGGATCAGCGGGCCGAGAACCGGTAGACGGTGCTCGCGTCGAACGCCTGGCCGGGGCGCAGCACGGTGGACGGGAAGCCCGGCTGGTTGGGGGAGTCGGGGAAGTGCTGGGTCTCCAGCGCGAACCCGTCGCCCTGCCGGTAGGCGTGGCCGCCGGTGCCGACGAGCGTCCCGTCCAGGAAGTTGCCGGAGTAGAACTGCACGCCGGGCTGCGTCGTGCTGATCTCCAGGATCCGCCCGGAGCGCGGCTCGGTGACCCGGGCCGCCTCGGTCATCTCGCCGGGCCGCCGCTGGTTCAGCACGAAGTTGTGGTCGTAGCCCTGCCCGATGAGCAGCTGCGGGTCGTCGTCGCGGATCCGCTCGCCGATGGCGTGCGGCCGGGTGAAGTCGAACGGCGTGCCCTTCACCGGCACGATCTTCCCGGTCGGGATCTGGGTGGTGTCGGTCGGCGTGTACCGGGCCGCGTTGATCCGCAGGCGCTGCCCGTAGACGTCGCCCGTCCCCTCGCCGGCGAGGTTGAAGTAGGAGTGGTTGGTGAGGTTGACGACCGTCGCCTTGTCGGTCGTGGCGTGGTAGTCGACGCGGAACCGGCCGTCGGTGCCGAGCGTGTAGGTGACGGTCGTCTTGAGCGTGCCGGGGTAGTGCTCCTCGCCGTCCGCGCTGGTGTAGTCGAGCCGCAGCGCGACGCTGCCGCCGTGCTTGATGGGCTGCGCCTTCCACACCTTGGTGTTGAAGCCCTTGAGGCCGCCGTGCAGGCTGTTCGGGCCGTTGTTGATGGCTAGCTGGTAGGTCTTGCCGTCGAGGGTGAACCGCCCCTTGGCGATCCGGTTGGCGTAGCGGCCGATGAGCGCGCCGAAGTACGGGCCGCCGTTCTTGTCGACGTAGTCCTTCAGCGTCCGGAAGCCGAGGACGATGTCGGCCTCGCGGCCGTGCCGGTCCGGCGTCTCCAGGGTCTGGACGATCCCGCCGTAGGTGAGGATCCGCACGCGGACGCCGTGGCCGTTGGTGAGGGTGTACCGGTCGACCTTCGTGCCGTCCGCGAGCGTGCCGAACGGCTCCTTCGAGATGGACGGGGCCGTGCCGCCGTTGCGGGACGGCGCCGCGCCCGCCGGGACGGCGGCGGCCACCAGCGCTGAACCGGTGACGGCCGCCGCGGCGAGCGAGAGAACGCGTTTCATGGGTTCTCCTAGGGGGCGAGGGTGCGAGTGGCCGCGCGCAGGGAGGCGTACAGGCGCGCCTCATAGGACTTCGCGGTCGCCGGGTCGTTCTGCAGGAACAGGGCGTCGTTCAGGCCGGGGAGCCGTTGCGTGGCGTAGCCGGTGTCCATGCCGGGCGCGTAGATCTGGTGCCGGTACCAGGGACGGCCCGGCAGACCCGACTGGGTCAGCAGATCGCGCTCGTCCTGCATGAGCTTGGCGTTCAGCCGCCGGAACTCCGCCGTGTCGCCCTTGCCGAGGGCCTGCTGCGCGCGCGCCTGTAACGCGTCCGCGGCCTTCTGCCACGCCTTGGCCTGGTCGATGTCGCGCGAGACGTCCACGACCACCTTGCCGAGCTGCTTGCGCTGCTGGTCGGCGAACGCGGAAAGGTACTGGGCGGTCTCCGCCGCGTAGGGGGAGTAGCGCATCGCGATGACGTCCGCGTCGGCCAGCCGTAGCGTCGCGATCCCGACGAGCCGCGACATCGCCGCGTGGTACTCCCAGGTCGGGTCGCCGAAGTGCGACATCCAGTAGAAGTCGTCGCACGAGCAGTGGTAGTTGCCGGACGACCCCGTCGAGGACGAGCCGAGATTCATCGCGGGCACGCCGTAGCGCTGGAAGAACGTCTGGAAGTCCGAGCCGCCGCCGATCCGGTCGATCGGTGTCTGCCCGCCGTTCTGCGCCTTCCACGCGTCGTAGGCCGTCCCGCTGGTGCCGGGCCAGCCGACCTCCTTGGCCGCGTCGATGACGGACTGGTCCAGCGCGGGCGTCGCGGCGGCGCCGAAGTCCGAGCCGCCCGCGCCGTCCATGTTCACGTACGCGACGGCGTTGCGGAGCCGTTCGGCCTGCTGCTCGGCGTACTCGGTGGAGCCGAACAGGCCGTACTCCTCGCCGTCCCAGGTGGCGAGGACGACCGTCCGCTTGGGCCGCCAGCCCTGCTTGAGCAGCGTGCCGAGCGCGCGGCCGATCTGCAGGACGTTCTCCGCGCCGGACAGGTTGTCGTCGCTGCCGTACGCCCACGCGTCGTGGTGCCCGCCGAGCACGACCTGCTGGTCGGGATGCTCGCTGCCCGGGATCGTCACCGTGACGTCCCACAGCTTGCGGACCTGGAAGGTGTTCTTCAGGTCCAGGTGCGCCTTCGTGCCGCCGGGGCCGACGCGGTAGGTGAACGGCAGGCCGCCCTGCCAGTCCTTCGGCGCCTGCGCGCCGGTCAGCGAGCGCAGCAGCGGCTCGGCGGCGCCGTAGGAGATCGGCAGCGTCGGGACGAGCCCCTGCAGCATCGGCGCCTGCGACGGCTTGAGGCGGCGCGCGTTCGGCGAGTCGTCCGACCAGCCGGGCGTCAGCGGGTCGCCGGACGCCAGCTGGATCTGCGCGACGCTGCCGCGCTGGATGCCGTCGGGCGCGCGCCACGGGCCGTCCGGGTACACCGCGCCCTTGGTGAACCCGTCGTCGGCCGGGTCGGAGTAGATCAGCACGCCCTTGGCGCCGTACCGGGCGGCGTCGCGCGGCTTGATGCCGCGGAACACCGCGCCGTACCGAACGAGGGCGATCTTGCCCTTGACCGAGACGCCGGCCTTCTGGAGCTGCTCGAAGTCCTGCGGGCGGCCGTAGTTGGCGTAGACGACCTCGCCCTGCACGTCCCCGGACGGCGACAGCCCGTTGTGCGCGGGGATGACCTCGTCCCAGTGCCGCTGCCAGGGCCGCCGCTTCTCCTTGACGGGCAGCGCCGCGCGCTGCGGCGCGGTCATCTGCAGGCTGACCTTCTTCGGCAGCGACGTGTACGCGTAATACGTCTTGACCTGCGGTTTCAGGCCGTACGACCGGAACCGCCGGACGATCCGCTGCACGCGGTGCCAGTCGCCGGTCGTCGTGGTGACGGCGGGCTCGCTGGACAGCTCGGCGTCGAGCGAGCGGGCCTCCTTCGGGGACGGGATGGCGCTGAACGCCTTCTCGTACTGGCGCTGCCAGCGGGAGCTCTGCGCGGTGAAACCGGCGATTGGATCGTTCCCGCCCGGTTGCGCGGTGGCGGGTGCGGCGTCGAGGGCGGCGGCTGCGAGAGTGACGGCGGCGGCGCTCAGGGCCGCCAGTGCCGGGGTTCGGGAGCGGAACACCAGCGATACCTCCCAGTACGTGCGGTACGGGTGCGCCCGGAACGTACGTCGCGATCAACGGAAGATCCAGAACCGCTGCCGGATCCGGCCACGCCCCCGGCCGTCAAGATCACTTCCCGACCCCGGTGATCTGCATGTTCCGTTTTCGATCAAGAAACCCGCCCCCGCCCACCCCGCCGCACCCCGTTGACTTGCGGCGTGTCGGCCTTATAACGCGGTTCTTAAGGCCGACACGCCGCAAGTCAACGCATCCGGTGATGGGTGCGGCGGACGGCGTAGGCGGCGAGGACGTCCGCGACGCCGTGCAGCGTCCGGCAGTCGGAGGTGCCGCAGCCCCGGCAGATCTCGTCGCCGCGCGGACCGGCGCCGGGCCGGTGCGCCGACAGCATGCAGGTCAGTGCGGCCGTGCACGCGAGCACCAGCCGCTGCGCCTCGCGCACGAACTCCCGGCTGTAGGGGGCGAGGGGGCCGTCGCCCAGGGAGAGGAGGACGGTGTCGATCGTGCGGGCATCGGCGCGCATCGCGGCCGTCATCACCGAATGGACGCGCTGGTGGACCTGGATGTGCGCCCAGGTCGCCCACTCCTTGGACGGCATGGTCGGCGTCCGCGATTCGAAGGCGCTCCCTGCGGCTCCGATCCTGGAGTTCACCTGTGAGGAATGGGCGGCGTTCCTCGCCCGCGTCCGGAACCCGGCCTCCTGAGCGACCCGGCCTGAAGTGAGCGGCGTGCCCGGGCGTCGCTACTCCTCATGCTCCGCGGCCGGGGTGGCGGCGTGGTCGGTGGTCGGCCAGGCCGCCGTCGCGGTGTCGGCGACGCGCTGGAGCGGCCCGCGTAGATGTCGGCGCGGATGCTCGCGGCGATCGCGGCCTTGGCCCGGGGTGCGCGTGCTGCTCATCTCCTGCTCGCCCACCGTGCGGGCGGCGGCATCGAGGCCAGCTACGGACCGATCATGGAAGGACTCGCCGCGCGGCGCACCGTCGTCGGGGTCGCCGGGATCCCCGCCGGGCACCTGCCGTTCGCCGAACGCCCCGAGCAGTGGCTGAAGATCATCGTCGACTTCCTCGACCGGCCGGCCGCCGCTCGTTGACCTGCGGCGTCGTGCGGGGTCACGCGGCTCGGGCGTGGAAGGCGGCCAGCGTCTGCTGGTCCTGTTCAGGGGTGCGGATCTGCTCCGGGGTGCCGGGGTAGGTGTCCAGCAGCAGGTGCGTGGCTCCGAGTTCGGCGAACTCCTCGGCCTGTCGCAGAGCGCGGTCCACGTCGTCCAACCGGATGCGGGGGGCCAGCGCCGGCATCGGACGTCCGGCCTCCTCCGCGGCCTTGCGCAGGGCGGGCAGCCCTTCGGTGCGGAGCCACTGCGGGGTGACGTTGATGGGATGCCAGGCGTCGCCGAACCGCGCGACGCGGCGCAGCGCGCCCGGCGCATGCCCGCCCACCCAGATCGGCGGGTGCGGCGTCTGCACGGGGTGCGGGCGCGGATCGACCGTCTCGCCGCCGTAGGAGACCGCATCCTGCGTCCAGGACTCCACCAGCACGTCCAGGTACCGGTCGGCCAGCGCTCCCCGCTGCTCGAACGGCACTCCCAGCGCGGCGTACTCCCGCCGCGCCCAGCCGACGCCCACGCCCAGGATGAGGCGCCCACCGCTGAGCCGGTCCAGGTTGGCGGTGATCCGCGCGAGCTGCAGCGGATGCCGGTAGGGCAGGACGGCGACGGTCGTGCCCAGCCCGATCCGATCCGTCGTCGCGGCCAGCCACGCCAGCGTGGTGAACGGGTCGTAGAACGGCGCCGGGTACTGCTCGGCGACGTCGGGGGCGACCGCGACATGGTCGGAGACCATCGCGAAGTCGAACCCGGTGCTCTCGGCGAACCGGGCCCAGCCCGCCAGCGCCGCCGGGGTCGCGTGGGGACCGAAGTTGAGGATGTTGACGCCGAGTCGCATGATCATGAATAACGCGCCGGTCCCGTCCCGCTGTTCCCGGCGGCCCGGGACGGGGTCCGAGGGGCGCGGCTGACGTGATCAAGGGATCGGGTCGGGACGGTGCCGGGAATCGGCCATGATGAGGTTCGTGACGTCGCGCTCTCCGCATCCGGGCCAGCCCGAACCGCCTCGGCCGGTGGTCCTGGAGGCGGTGCTGGAGCGCGTCACCTACGCCAACGAGGACACCGGCTACACGGTCGCGCGGGTCGCGACGGAGCGGACGGGCAACGACCTGCTCACCGTCGTCGGGGCGCTGCTCGGCGCGCAGGTGGGGGAGAGCCTGAAGCTGACGGGCCGGTGGCGGTCGCATCCGAAGTACGGCAAGCAGTTCGAGGTCGACTCCTACAGCACCGTGCTGCCGGCGACGATCCAGGGCATCCGCCGCTACCTCGGCTCCGGCATGATCAAGGGGATCGGACCGGTGATGGCGGACCGGATGGTCGGCCATTTCGGCACCGACATCCTGCGGGTCATCGAGGAGGAGCCGCAGCGGCTCGTCGAGGTCCCCGGGCTCGGCCCGAAGCGCACCAAGCGGATCGGCGAGGCGTGGGAGGAGCAGAAGGCCATCAAGGAGGTGATGGTCTTCCTGCAGGGCGTCGGCGTCTCGACGTCGCTGGCCGTCCGCATCTACAAGCAGTACGGCGACCGGTCCGTCGAGACCGTGCAGAAGGAGCCCTACCGGCTCGCGGCGGACGTGTGGGGCATCGGGTTCAAGACGGCCGACACGATCGCGCAGGCCGTGGGGATCCCCCACGACAGCCCCGAAAGGATCAAGGCCGGGCTCCAGTACACGCTGTCGGAGGGCGCCGACGACGGGCACTGCTTCCTGCCGGAGCCGAACCTCGTCACGGCGGCGGAGAAGATCCTCGGCGTGGGGCGGGAGCTGATCGTCCCGGCGCTGGACGAGCTGGCCCGCGACGAGGGCGTCGTCCGCGAGCCGATCCCCGGGCCCGGCGAGGACGCCGCGACGATCCCGGCCGTCTACCTCGTCCCGTTCCACCGGGCGGAGCGGTCGGTGGCGCGCGGGCTGCGCGAGCTGCTCGACGCGAAGCAGGACCGGCTCGCGGCGTTCGCGGACGTCGACTGGGACAAGGCGCTGCCGTGGCTGAAGAAGCGCACCGGGCAGGCGCTCGCGCCCGAGCAGGAGGAGGCCGTCAAGCTCGCGCTGACGTCCAGGGTCGCCGTCCTCACCGGCGGGCCCGGCTGCGGGAAGAGCTTCACCGTCCGGTCGGTGGTGGAGCTGGCGGCCGCGAAGAAGGCGAGGATCGTGCTGGTCGCGCCGACCGGGCGGGCCGCCAAGCGGCTCGCCGAGCTCACCGGGCACGAGGCCGCGACCGTCCACCGGCTGCTGCAGCTGCAGCCCGGCGGCGACGCCAAGTACGACCAGGACAACCCGCTGGACGCCGACCTGGTCGTGGTCGACGAGTCCTCCATGGTCGACCTGATCCTGATGAACAAGCTGGTCAAGGCGGTCCCGCGCGGCGCGCACCTGCTGCTGGTCGGCGACGTCGACCAGCTCCCGTCGGTCGGCGCGGGCGAGGTGCTGGCCGACCTGCTCGGCGCCGAGGTGATCCCGCGCGTCCGGCTGACGAAGATCTTCCGGCAGGCGCAGCAGTCCGGGATCGTGGTGAACGCGCACCGCGTCAACACCGGCGAGCACCCGCACACCCGCGGCTACCCCGACTTCTTCCTGTTCCCCTGCGACGAGCAGGAGGAGGCGGCGGAGCTGACCGTCGACGTCGTCGCCAACCGGATCCCGCGCAAGTTCGGCCTCGACCCGCGCCGGGACGTCCAGGTCCTCGCGCCGATGCATCGCGGGGTCGCCGGGGCGGGCGCGCTGAACGCGCAGCTCCAGGAGGCCCTCACCCCGCACCGGGACGACCGTCCCGAACGGCGCTACGGCGGGCGCGTGTTCCGCGTCGGCGACAAGGTCACCCAGCTGCGCAACAACTACGACAAGGGCGAGGCGGGCGTCTTCAACGGGACGGTCGGCGTCGTCACCGCGGTGTCCCTCGAAGACCAGTCGCTGACCGTCCTCACCGACGAGGACGAGAGCATCGACTACGCCTTCGACGAGCTGGACGAGCTGGCGCACGCCTACGCCATCACGATCCACCGCTCGCAGGGCAGCGAGTACCCGGCGGTCGTGATCCCGCTGACGACCGGCGCGTGGATGATGCTGCGCCGCAACCTGCTCTACACCGGCATCACCCGCGCGAAGAAGCTGGTCGTGCTGGTCGGGTCGCGGCGGGCGCTGGCCGCGGCCGTCCGCACGGCGGGCGCGGGCCGCCGCCACACGGCCCTCGCCCACCGCCTCAACCACCCCTAGCGGGCCGGGCGGCTCAGCAACCGCACCGGACGGACGACGAGGAGACGAGCCGTGCGTCCTCCGGTTCGGCCTCTGGTGCGTCGGAGTCCGCCGGTGCGGGGGGATGCGCGACGATGCGGCCGCGGTGCGGGTAGACGAAGCGCGGGTCATGGCCGTTCAGCCCGTGGACGACGGCGTGGACGCTCAGGGCGGTGATGTCGCAGACCTCGCCGATGGAGAACAGCGACCTCGTCTCGCTGATCACGGCGTTGTCGCCGGCGCGCAGGACGACGTGCAGGCGCGGGGCGATGGCCAGGGCCGCGATGGCGACCTCCACGTTGTCGAGGTCGTCGGCTCCCATCGCCGCGAGGGCGCGCGCCCGTCCGAGGCCGAGGTCGGCGAGCACCTCGCGGTCCTGCGCGTGCGCGATCAGGACGGGGATGCCTGCGGATCTGGCGAGCCGGAGGTTGGCGGCCCGCGGGTCGCGCTCCACCGCGATCACCGGGATGCCGAGCCGCCGCAGGGCCATGCACAGGCGCAGGCTGACCTGCCCGAGCCCCACGACGACGACGTGGTCGCGGGTCGGGCGGATGCGCGGGCCGACGATGTCGATGCTGCGCGCCGACAGGAAGCGGTTGACGATCCCGGCGGTGAACAGGGCGGTGTAAACGAGGCCGAGCAGCATGTTGGCGCTCGACGCGGCGAGGTACCAGCCGGGTGCGTGCCCGGTCTCGCCCGGCCCGACGGTGGCGACGATCCGGGTCGCCATGTAGAAGGCGGTGAGCGGTTCGGCGTGCAGCGCGACGACCGCCAGCAGCCATTCCAGCAGCAGCGTGAAGGCGAGCCCGCCCAGCCCGGTCAGCAGGAGACGGCTCGTGCGGTCGTGCGGTCGGATCTGCCCCGCGAGCGTCCTGGCGAGGTTGCGGACGCGGTGCCGCGGACGCCAGGCGGCGGTGCCGATCCCGTCGTCCGTGCCGCTGATGACGCGGGCCGGGTAGGACGCGGTGTCGACGGCGAGGACGGGGTCGCCCATGCAGGCGCCGATGATGGCCGGCACCGCGATGTCGGCGGGGGAGGTGATCTGGCAGTTGGGCATGGTGGTCAGCAGCTGGTCGGCGATGGTGCGGTCGAACAGCAGGACCACCAGGCGGATCCCGGGGCGCAGGTACTCCACCAGCAGCGCGTACCGCAGCGCGATCACGTCGCCGCGCACCAGCAGCGCGACCGCGTCCACCTCGTCGGTCAGCGCGCTCTGGAGCTGCTGGTCGTCGGGCTGCGGCAGGTGGAGCGCGCGCGTCCCCTGCCGTGTCAGTGCCCCGCAGGTGCGGCGGGCTATCTCGGTGTCCCCTACTACGAGCACGCGCTGTTGACGGCTCACGTTCCTCCGCTCACTGGACCGGGCGTTCCGCAGTCTCGGCCCCGCATGCGGGCGAGGGCGTCCGAGATCTGTTCGTGATGACAGTCCTGGACACCCTCGCGGCCGCACTGTGCGCGAAGACCCGCAACGAGCAGGGAGGAAGCCGGTGCCGGCTACAGGTAGCGGGCGAACTCCCAGGGGTCGTGCGCGGAGAACACCTCGACGCCGTTGCCGGGGTCGAGGACCAGCTCCCGGAGCCGGGCGACGCCGGCGAGCCGCTGCTCGCGGTCCACCTCGCCGCCCGCCTGCACCAGCTCCATCAGCGGATGCGTGACGGGCTCGGGCCGGTCGACCTCGCCGTGGTACATGTACGCGTCGCCGGCGTGCAGCAGCCAGCGGTCGCCGTCCCGCACCGCGACGCCGGCGTGGCCGGGCGTGTGCCCGTGCAGCGGGATCAGCAGGATGTCCTCGGCGACGCCGTCAAGGGACTGGACGCCGTCGAAGCCGTTCCAGTGGTCGCCGGGCCCGCTGTCGTAGGTCACCCATTTCGGGCCGTGGGCGAGCTGCGCCGGGGTCTTGCCGCCGTCCGCCCGCTCCGCCTCGAACAGGTGCACCGCGGCGTCCGGGAAGTCGCTCAGCCCGCCCGCATGGTCGCGGTGCAGGTGCGTCACCACGATGTGCCGGACGTCCGAGGGGGACAGGCCGAGGGCCTCGATCTGCGCCGCGGCCGTCGTCGCCGGGTCGAGCGCCGGCCGCGTCATCTCCACCCAGTCGTCCATCAGCCGCCCGGACGGGTCCGCGATGTCGCCGGCGCCGATGCCGGCGTCCACCAGCACCAACCCCGACGCGTCCGTCTCCACCACGAGGACGTGGCTGACGCCATGGGCGGGTTTCAAGGGGCTGCCCGGTCCGTCGGCGGGCTCGATCTCCAGCATCCGGGCACAGTCGAAATGATGCACGCGCATGGACGTCTCCTTAGAGTGTGGCTTGGTCGATCAGGTCGCCGAGCTGGGCGGTGACCGTGCGGATCACCGCGACGTCCTTCTGGACGCGGGCGAGCATCACCGCGCCCTGCAGGGACGACAGGACCGTCGCGGCGAGCGGGTCGGCGCGGTCCTCGGCGACGCCCCAGTGGCGCAGCGCCAGCGCGATGCCCTGCTGCCACTCGCCGTAGACCGCGTCGCACGCCGTGCGGATCGGCTCACTCTCGGCGGCCGACTCCAGGGCCACGGTCGCGACCGGGCATCCCTTCGTGAAGTCGGACTCCAGCAGGCCGGCGGCGAAGTACTCGCCCATCGCCGCGACGCCGGCCCGCCCGTCGGGCGCGCTCAGGACCGCCTGTGCCAGGGAGTCGCCGACCTCCCGGCCTCCCAGTGCCACCGACTCCGACGCCAGCTGCTCCTTGCCTTCCGGGAAGTGGAAGTACAGCGACCCCTTGGGGGCCCCGCTCTCCGCCAGCACCTGGTTCAGCCCGGTGCCGTGGTAGCCCTGCCGCTGGAACAGCTCCGCCGCCGTCCGCAGGACCCGTTCTCTCGTCTCGCCCCGTGGTGCCATGCCCATCACACTAGACCGACCGGTCTAGGAATTCAATAGACCGGTCACCCTATTTTTGATCCGAGTGAACGGACCGTTCGCCTCGGACGCGGGGTCAGCGGTAGAAGTCGTCGGAGTCGCGGGCGGTGCGCTCCGCCGCGGCGGCGGCGGACGCGGCGGCCCGGCGCAGCTGGTGCCCCGCCTGCTGGACGACCCGGACCGGCCGCTCCGGCAGGTGCCGCGTCGGGCCCCGGTGCCGCCGCCAGTGCTCGCGGGCGCGGGCGCGGTGCTCGACGCGCAGGTTCTCGATCAGCCGGTCGATGTCCATGGACACCTCGCCGTACAGCGGCCACAGGTCGCCCGCCGCGGCCCGCTCGTGCAGGCTGCGGGTGAGCCGCGAGCGCCGCTCCCGGGCGATGTCCACCCGCACCTCCAGCTCGTTCTCCGCCAGGTACGGGCGCGCGTCGGTGGCGAGGTCGGAGCGGGCCAGCCGGCCGTAGGCGGCGACGCTCGCCGCGATCCCCGCCAGCGCGTCGCCGAGCTGGCGGCGCAGCGTCGGATCGGTCAGCAGCCGGCCGCGCGGGCCGAGCCGCTCGTCGTCGGCCAGCGACCGGGTCAGGCCGCGCAGCGACAGCGTGAAGTGCTCCATCGTCTCGACGGCGTTGCGCAGCGCCACCCCCGCGTCGACCAGCCGCCGCGCCTGGGTGCGGGGGTTGAGCCGGACGCTCTCCTCCGCGTCCCGCAGGTCCTGGTCGGTGCGGCCGATGTCGCGGGCGAACCGCTCCGCGTCCTCCTGCCACCGGGCCGCCTCGCCGTCCTCGCGCTCGCCCTGCAGCCCGTCGGCGATCTTCTGGATCAGCTCCCGGAGCTGCTCGGCGACGTCCTGGACGGCCTCCTCCGCGGGCCGCACCCGCACCGACGGCACCAGGAACGTGGCGACGAGCCCGGTGGCGGCGCCGACCAGCGTCTCCAGGATCCGGTCGGCCGCGCCGGGCCAGTTGGACGCGCCCAGCGCGAAGATCAGCATCGCGCTGATCGGCACCTCCAGCATCTGGTCGCCGAGCCGCAGCACGTACCCGATGACCAGCGCCGCGAGGATCGACAGGCCGAGGCTCCACCAGGAGAACCCCACCCCGTGGGCGAACAGGACCGCGATCATGACCCCGGAGGTGACCGCGCCCACCCGCAGCAGGCTGTGCTTGATCGTCTCGTAGACGGAGTGCTGGACGACCAGCAGGGCGGTCAGCGGGGCCAGCAGCGGCGGCTGGCCGGTGCTCGGCAGCACGTACCGGGCGATCAGGAACGCGGCGACGGCGGTGAGCGTCAGCCGGGCGACCCGGTACACCGACGACGGGGCCTCCGTCGCCACCTGGATCGGGGAGCGGCCGGCGCGGCCCTCGCCACCGAGGAAACCGGGACGTTGGAAGAACGCAAGAGGCATCTGTGCACAAAAGGGTCGGAGTCAGCGGTACGTGAGTCGGCATGCCCTCTCGGGCACCCAATACTCAAGGGGACACCGATCCGCTTGCCTCAGCCCCGCCGGCGGGCTCTGCCCGGCCCCGCCGGCGGGCCCTGCTCGGCCTCGCCGGCGGGCTCCGTTCAGCCTCGCCGGCGGGCTCGAAACGCCGCCACGTTCGTCCGGTTCGCGCACGCCTCCGAGCAGAACCGGCGCCGCCCCGCCCGCGAGGTGTCCGCGTACACCCGGTCGCAGCCCTCGGCGTCGCAGACGCCCGTCCGGTCGATCCCGTGCTCGACGACCAGCTCCGCGAGATGCATCAGCGTGGTCGCGCGGAACCGGACCGGCAGCCGCGACGAGGGCGGCGCGTAGTGCATGTGCACGCCGTGCGGGTCGTGCTCGGCGAGGTGCGGGTGCAGCGGCAGCTCCAGCATCAGCCCGTTCAGCAGCCGCATCGCCTCGTCGAGGCCGGGGGCCTCGAAGAAGGGGCGCAGCGTCCGCCCCCACTGGCGGAACTCCCCGGCGTCGGCCGCCTCGAACTCGTGCCAGAAGAACCCGTTCTCGCGCAGCACCTCCCGCAGCGCGTCCGGGGAGTCGTCGCCGTCGGCGCTGGTCACCGCGTTGACCAGGGCGACGGCTGCCGCCACCCCGTGGCTCTTGTACCCGGTTATCCGCATTGCCCCGGCTCCCGCTCCATGCCATGCTGTAAATGGCATTCTAAGTTTAACCCTTACAAGCTTCCCTGAGGACGCGCCGTGCAGGACTGCCCGCGCTGTGGCTGGCCCCGATCCGAGGTCTACGAGGTGCTGTCCCGGCACCTCACCTCCGAGGGGGTGGTGAGCTACACCCGCTGCGCCTGCGGCGAACTGGAGGTGCGCGTCCAGCCGTTCGCGCCCGGCGCCGTCGTCGGCGCCGCCGACCCGCCCGAGCCCGGCCGCTAGTGCCGCCAGCGGGTCGCGGCGGCGATCTCCTCCGGGGCCGCGCCGTCGAACAGCGCGATCTCGCCGCGGCGGACCGCCGCGACCGTGTCGGTCACCGCCTCGCCCAGCGCGTCCCGCAGCACCGCGTCCTGCTCGAACGCCGCCACCGCCTCCGCGAGCGAGACCGGCAGCGCCCGGACGCCGCGCGCCGCGCGCTCCTCCTCCGCCATCCCGGCCGGATCGACGTCGACCGGGTCCGGGAGCGTGCGCCCCGCATCCAGCCCGGCCCGTCCCGCCGCGAGCAGCGCCGCGAGGGTGAGGTAGGGGTTCGCGGCGCCGTCGAAGCACTTGACCTCCAGGTTCGCCGCGCGGTCCCGCTCGCCCTGCGCGCCGGTGACGAACCGGAGCGCCGCCTCCCGGTTCTCCAGCCCCCAGCACGCGAACGCGCCCGCCCAGTGCGACGGGACGAGCCGCAGGTAGCTCGCCACCGACGGCGCGCCGACCGCGAGCAGCGCGGGCAGGTGGTCCAGGATCCCGGCGGCGAACGCCTGCCCCGCGTCCGTCATCCCGCACGGGCCCGCGCCGCCCGCCATCGCGTTCGCCGGGCCGTCGCCGGTGTCCTCCCGCCACAGGCTGATGTGGACGTGCGCGCCGTTGCCGACCGAGCCCGCCACGACCTTCGGGGAGAACGTGGCGTGCATGCCGTGCTCAAGCGTCACCGCCCGGATCGTCTCGCGGACCAGGACGGCGGTGTCGGCCGCGCCGACCGGGTCCTCGGCCGCCACCGACAGCTCATACTGCCCGGCCGCGTACTCGGGGTGTAGCTGCTCGACCGAGACGCCCGTCCGCTCGAGCGCGGTGAGCAGCGCCCGCAGGTAGCCGGCCAGCTCGCTGATGCGCGTCATCCCGTACGCGGGACCGTGGCAGGCGGGCGTGAACTCCTCCGCGGTGGTCGACACCGCCCACTCGATCTCGAACGCCGTCCTGACCGACCAGCCCGCCGCGGCGAGCCGGCCGGTCTCGCGGCGCAGCAGCGCCCGGCCGTCGAGGGGGTGGACGGCGCCGTCCTGCGCGTACCGGTCCGCGGGGGCGTGCGCCCAGCCCGGCAGCGCCGCCAGCGGGACGAGCCGGTCCAGGTCGGGGTGCAGCCGCAGGTCGCCGACCGGGCCGCCGGCGTGCCGGCCGGACACGATCGAGTCGTCCAGCAGGAACACGTCGAACACCGGCGACATCCCGACGCCCCAGGTCGCCGCGTGCTCCAGCCGCCCCACCGGGACGGTCTTGGTGCGCGTGATCCCGCTGACGTCCACCCAGGTCAGCGCGACGGCGGCGATGTCCTCCCCGGCCAGCCGCCGGGCGGCCTCGGCCGCCCGCGCGCCGAGCCGGGCGCGCTCGTGCCCGTCGAGGGCGGTGTCGAAGGTCTGTTCCACGGTGCGGCTCCCGGTCATGGCGGCGGACGCGGGCCTGACGGCAGGGGCGGGGCCCGCAGAGGCATCGTAGGAAGAACGCCCCGCGATTTCAGGGACGCCGCCGCGATTGCGGGGGAGGTATCGGGGCGTGCTCGAATATCTGGAGTCGCTGCCGCTGATCGACCACCACTGCCACGGAGTGTTCGAGGACGACCCGGACCGGGCGGCGTTCGAGGCGCTGCTCACCGAGGCGGAGGCGGGCGGGCCGCCCGGGGTGAGCATGTTCGACACGCAGGTCGGGTTCGCGCTGCGGCGCTGGTGCGCGCCCGTCCTGGACCTGGACGCGCACGCGGAGCCGGACGCCTACCTCGCGCGCCGCGCCGAACTGGGCGCGGCGGAGGTGAACCGGCGGTTCCTCGCCGCGGCCGGGCTGGAGGCGCTGTGCGTGGACACCGGCTACGCGCCGCGCGCACTGCTGGACCCGCCCGCCCTCGGACGGCTCGCCGGGGCGCGCGCGCACGAGATCGTCCGGCTGGAGACGGTCGCCGAGCAGGTCGCGGCGGAAGGCGTCGACGCGCACGGGTTCGCCGACGAGGTCCGCTCCCGCCTCGCCGCCCTCGCGCCGGCCGCGGCGGGCGCCAAGACGATCGCCGCCTACCGCGCGGGGCTGGAGCTGTCGGGGGTGCGGCCGTCGGACGCGGAGGTGACGGGCGCCGCCGGGATCCTGCTGCGGCAGGAGGAGATGCGGGTCGGCGACGAGATCCTGCACCGCTTCCTGATCTGGTGCGCGGTCGATCTCGGGCTGCCGGTCCAGTTCCACGTCGGGTACGGGGACGTCGACGCCGACCTGCGCCGCGGCGACCCGCTGCTGCTCATCTCGCTGCTGCGGGCCATGGACGCGGCGGGCGCCCCCGCGCTGCTGCTGCACAACTACCCGTTCCACCGGCGGGCCGGGTACCTCGCGCAGGTGCTTCCGAACGTGTACGTGGACGCGGGCCTCGCCACCCACAACCTCGGGCACCGGGCGCCCGCGCTGATCGCCGAGCTGCTGGAGCTCGCGCCGTTCGGGAAGGTGCTGTACTCCTCCGACGCGTTCGGCCTCGCCGAGCTGTACCACCTGGGCGCGCTGCTGTTCCGGCGCGGCCTCGCCGGGTTCCTCGCGGGCGGCGTCGAGGACGGCGCGTGGACGTCCGCCGACGCCGAGCGCGTCGCCGCGCTGGTCGCGTCCGGCAACGCCCGCCGCGTCTACGGGATCTGACCCGCCCCTGAACCGGCCCCGCCCGCGGGTACGCTCGGGGACGATCTTCGGGAGGTGCCCATGGCAGGACGCGAGCGGCTGCTCATCATCGGGGGCGACGCGGCAGGGATGAGCGCCGCGTCCCAGGCCCGCAGGCGGCGCGGGGACGGCGAGCTGGACATCACCGTCATCGAGCGCGGGCACTTCGCGTCCTACTCGGCGTGCGGCATCCCGTACTACGTCGGCGGCGCGATCGGCGACGCCGACGACCTGATCGCGCGGACGCCCGCCGAGTTCCGCGACCGCGGCATCGACCTGCGGATGCGCGCCGAGGCGACCGAGATCGACCTGGACGCGGCGCGGGTGCGCGTCCGCGCGGTGGAGGGCGGCGGCGAGACCTGGGAGCCCTACGACCGGCTCGTGATCGCGACCGGCGCGGTGCCCGCGCGCCCGGACCTGCCCGGCGCGGACGCGGCAGGCGTGCACGGCGTGCAGGTGCTGGACGACGGGATCGGCATCCGCCGCGTCCTGGAACGCGACAAGCCGCGCCGCGCCGTCGTGGTGGGCGGCGGCTACATCGGACTGGAGATGGCCGAGGCGATGGTGACCCGCGGCCTCGACGTGACGATCGTGGACGGCGCCGAGCAGCCGATGAGCACGCTCGACCCGGACATGGGCGCGCTCGTCGCGGACGCGATCCGCGGCATCGGCGTCGACCTGCACCTCGGCGACCGGGTCGAGGGCTTCGACACCGGCCCGGACGGGCGGGTGACCGCGGTCCGCGCCGGGGGCCGTTCGCTCCCCGCCGACCTGGTGATCCTCGGCCTCGGCGTCCGGCCGGGCAGCGACCTCGCGCGCGCCGCCGGGATCGAGACGGGCCCGACCGGCGGGATCGTCACCGACCGGCGGATGCGGACGCGGACCGAGCGGGTGTGGGCGGCGGGCGACTGCGTCGAGACCCGGCACCTCGTCTCCGGGCTGCCCGTCGCGATCGCGCTCGGCACGCACGCCAACAAGCAGGGCCGCGTCGCCGGGATCAACCTCGGCGGCGGCTACGCCACGTTCCCCGGCGTGGTCGGCACCGCCGTCTCCAAGATCTGCCACGCCGAGGTCGCGCGGACCGGGCTGAACGAGCGCGAGGCGGCCGCCGCCGGGTTCGCGACGCTGAGCGTCGTGGTCGGGTCGACGACCCGCGCGGGCTACCTCCCGGACGCCACCGCGATGAAGACCAAGCTGGTCGTCGAGCGCCGGTCGGGCCGGCTGCTCGGCGGGCAGATCGTCGGCGAGGAGAACGCCGCCAAGCGGATCGACGGCCTGGCCATCGCGCTGTGGAACCGGATGACGGTCGAGGAGATGACCGGCCTGGACCTCGGGTACGCGCCGCCGTTCTCGCCCGTCTGGGACCCGGTCCTCATCGCCGCCCGCAAGGCCGCCGAGCTGGTCGAGGAGGACATGCGCCGCTCCCCATGACCGGGATCGGGCGATTCGGTGCGGGTTTGTCGGTGATCTCCCTTACGGTGCCGTCATGAGCACGACGGACACCGCGGCCGAGGCCCGCCCCGATGAGAACGCCCTGGTGATGCCGGACGCGTGGCTGCGCAGGCTGCATCCCCGCCGCGACCGGCCGCGCCCCTGGCCGGCGGTCCGCGCCGACCGGAAGGCCGCCGAGACGGCCCGGGCCATGCTGGCGGAGTTCCGCTCGGAGATCGAGGACGTGCTCGCTCTGCCGGGCACGCCGTCCGCGGTGGCCGAGGCCGGGCGCGCGCACCTGCGCGGCGAGCCCGACCCGGTCGGCGCCGCGGCCGTCGCCCTCGTCGCCGCGCCGCTCGGGCAGGTCATGTACACGCGGCGGGACCCGTTCGTGGACGTGTGGGCCGAGGACCACGGCGTGGCCTTCGCCGCGTCCGCCTTCGTCGCCCGCGCCGGCCTCTGGGCGCCCTTCGAGGTCGTCGGCATGGAACGGCGTTGGGAAGGCGTGCGCGAGCGTCGCCCCGAGGAGACCTGGCTGGGCGGGTGGGCCCAGGAGGACACCGCCCGGCGGCTGCGCGCCCTGCTCGCCGCCGCCGGCGACGAGACGTGCGGCGAGGCCGCGGAGGGGCTGTCGCGCCATCGCGGCACCCTCGTCCAGAAGGCCGTCGCCTCCTACCTGATGCCCGACCGGCGCGACTGGTTCGCCGACCTGCTCGCCGACCCGCAGGCGACGATGGCGGCGGTCCACCCGGGCGAGCGGTGGCTGCTGCTGTGCACGGTGGCGGAGCGGGCGGAGCTGGACGCGTTCGGGCTGGTCCTCGAGAGCCGGAGCCCCGGCGTCATCACCAGCCTCGTCGACGGGATCGGCCCGGAGGCGGCCCTGGACGTGCTGACCGACGCGCTCGACGCGCCCTACCTCGACGGCGACACCTCGCGGACCCTGCTCGACGCGCTCGCCGTGCTGCCGGTGGACGCCGCGTTCCAGGCGCTGCTGGACCGGCTCGACCGCAAGTACGCCGAGGCCGAGGTGCTGGCGGCGGCGCGGCGGTTCCCGGCTCGGGCGCTGCGGCTGCTCGCCGCCGCCGCCGCGGCCGACCGGCCGGCGGTGGCGGAGCTGCTGCCGGCGCACCTGACGGCCCACCCCGCGCTCGTCGACGAGCTGCTTCCCGAGCTGCCGGAGACGGTGCGGGAGACCGTCCGGAAGGCGCGGCAGGACGGCGCCCGGGCACCGGAGGCCGATCCCGCGTCGCTGCCGCCGCTGCTCGTGGACCCGCCCTGGAACCGCCCCCGCGCGAAGTCCAAGCCGGTCGTCATCAAGGACCTGCCCGCGCCCGGCGCCCGGGCGATCGCGTGGCGGCCGGGGGAGCGCGAGGACTGGACGGTCGACCTGCACCACTACTGGCGGTGGGTGGACCGGCTGGACTGGCCCACCCAGGTCGCGAAGTTCCGGAAGGGCGAACTGCTCGCCCACATGCAGCCGATGCTGTTCGTCGAGGGCCCCGAGGAGCTGGTCCGGCCGCTGCTGGCCGGCTGGAACCCGCCCGAGCCCTGGTACGTGGACGAATGGATGCGCGTCGTCGTCGCCCGGTTCGAACTGGACGCCCTCGACGCCGCCGTGCTCGCGGCACGGCGCGATCCCGCCGGCGTCGGCGCGATCCTGATGCCGTACATGAGCGACGAGGTGGCCCGGCTGATGGCCGACTGGCTCGTCCGGCTGAAGCAGGCGGGCCGCACGGCGCGCGCCTGGTTCACCCGGCACGGCTTGGACACCGTCCCCGCGCTGCTGCCCGGCGCGCTCGGCAAGGCGGGCGCGGAGCGGCGGGCCGCCGAGGCCGCGCTCCGGTTCGTCGCGTCCCAGCACGGTGCCGACGGCATCGTCGACGCGGCGCGCGCGCACGGCGACAAGGCCGCCGGCGCGATCGAGGCGCTGCTCGCCGTCGACCCGCTGGAGATCCTGCCCGCGAAGATCCCCGCGGTGGGCGACTGGGCCGACGTCCGGATGCTGCCGCAGATCCTGCTCCGCGACCGCGAGCGCGCGCTTCCCGAGGCGGCGGCCGCGCACGTCCTGACGATGCTGGCGATGTCGAAGCCCGGCGAGGTCTACGCCGGGATCGACGTGGTCCGCGACCTGTGCGACCCGGCCTCGCTCGCCGGGTTCGGCTGGGCGGTGTTCCGCCGCTGGGACGCGAACGGCGGCCCGTCCAAGGACGGGTGGGCGCTGGCGCAGCTCGGCCGGCTCGGCGACGACGGCACCGTCCGCCGCCTCACCCCGGTGATCCGCGCGTGGCCGGGCGACGGCGGCCACGCCAAGGCCGTGGTGGGCCTGGACGTCCTCGCCGAGATCGGCACCGACGTCGCGCTCATGCACCTGCACTCGATCGCGCAGAAGGTGAAGTTCAAGGGGCTGCGGACGCGCGCGCAGGAGAAGATCGAAGAGGTCGCGGCGGGGCTGCAGCTGACGCCCGAGCAGCTCGCCGACCGGCTCGTCCCCGACTTCGGGCTCGGCCCGGACGGGTCGATGACGCTCGACTACGGGCCGCGCCGCTTCACCGTCGGGTTCGACGAGCAGCTGCGGCCCTACGTCGCCGACGAGGACGGCACGCGCCGCAAGGCCCTGCCCAAGCCCGGCGCCAAGGACGACCCCGACCTCGCGCCCGCCGCCTACAAGGCGTTCTCGGTGCTGAAGAAGGACGTCCGCATGGTCGCCGCCGACCTGCTCGCCCGGCTGGAGACCGCGATGGTGCGGGGCCGCCGCTGGTCCCTCACCGAGTTCCGGGAGCTGCTCGCCGGGCACCCGCTGGTCGGGCACCTCGTCCGGCGGCTGGTCTGGATCGCCGTCGAGATGGACCAGTACAAGAGCATCACGTTCCGGGTCGCCGAGGACGGCACGTTCGCGAGCGCTCACGACAGCGCTCTGGAGTTGCCGGAGACGGTCGTGGTCGGCGTCATGCATCCCGTCCACCTCGGCAAGACGGACCTGGTGGCCGCGTGGTCGGAGGTGTTCGCCGACTACGAGATCCTGCAGCCGTTCCCGCAGCTCGGACGCCCCGTCCACCAGCTGACCGACGAGGAGCGCAAGAGCGGCCACCTCGCCCGGTTCGAGGGCGCCACCGTGCCGGTCGGCCGGATGCTCAGCCTGACCAAGCGCGGCTGGGAGCGCGGCGCGCCGCAGGACGCGGGCGTGGAGTGCTGGATCTCCCGCCCCGCCGGCGCGAACCTGCACGTCGTCATCGACCTCGACCCCGGCATCGCCGTCGGCGACCCGGACGCGCTGGGCGACCAGAAACTGCGGCAGGTCTGCCTCTGCCGCCGCCCGGACGAGCTGTGGATGCACCAGGGGGACCCGCGGCCGTTCGGCGAGCTCGACCCCGTCACCGCGTCCGAGATCATCGCCGACCTGACCGCGCTGACCAGCGCCCGCTGAGGGGGACGACATGCAGGACGCGCCACGGGACGCGCTGCCCGCGAACCTCGTCGACCCGCCGTGGCTGCGGAGACCGGCCGCGCCGAAGGCCGTCGCCGGGTCCGCCGTCGTGCCCGGACTCGAACCACCGGGCGGCCGGCGCATCGTCTGGGAGCCGGGCGAGCGCGAGCGGTGGGCGGCGATGCGGCCCTACGGCGGGCCGTGGGCGGACGGCGACTGGGAGCGGGAGGCCGAGAAGGTCCGCGACGGGTCGATGTACCTGCCGAGCCAGGCCGGGTTCCTGGCGAGCGCGCCCGAGGCCCTCGCCCGCCCGCTGCTGGCCGCCTGGGAGCCGCCCAAGGTGACCTGGAACTTCGACCACTCGCTGAAGCCGATCGTCGCGCGCTTCGAGGAGGCGGCGTGGGACGTGTCGGTCCGGATGGCGAAGGCGAACCCGTTCGGGACCGGGCCCGTCCTCCTGCCGTTCCTCGGCGCGGACGTCGCGCGGCTGATGGCCGACTGGCTCTACCGGCTCAAGTCGGCGCAGGAGCTCTCCCGCGCGTGGTTCGCCCGGCACGGTCTCGACGCCGTCCCGTACCTGGCGCCGGACGCGCTCGGCAAGCGTGTCGGCCCGCGCCGCAACGCCGTCCAGGCGCTGCGGATCATCGAGGGTGACGTGGTGGAGGCGGCCCGCGTCCACGGCGACGAGGCCGCGCGGGCCGTCGCGGCACTGCTCGCCGACGCGCCGCAGGAGACCGGCCCGAGCCACGAGCAGCCGAAGCCGTCGCCGCTGCCGAGCTGGCTCGACACCGGCGCGCTGCCCCGGCCCGTGCTGCGCGAGAGCGGCCTGCGCCTTGCGCCGGACGCCGCCCGCAACCTCGTCCACCTGTGGTCGATGTCGCTGCGCGCCGGAGAGTTCCCCGGCGCGCACGAGGCCGCCGAGGAGACCGCCGCGCTCTGCGACCCGGCGTCGCTGACCGCGTTCGCCTGGGCGCTGTTCGAGGCGTGGCGGGACGCCGGGATGCCGGGGCGCTCCGGGTTCGTCATGCCCGCCCTCGGCCGGTTCGGCGACGACGAGACCGTCCGCCGGCTCACCCCGCTGATCAAGGAATGGCCCGGACAGAGCGGTCACGACCGCGCCGTCGCCGGGGTCGGCGTGCTCGCCGAGATCGGCTCGGACGTCGCCCTCATGCACCTCGACGGGATCGCGCGCGGCACCCGGTACAAGGGCCTGCAACGGCAGGCGAAGGCGAGCCTGCGGAACGCGGCCGCGCGGCGCGGGCTCACCGGCGCGGAGCTCGCCGACCGGCTCGTCCCATCGTTCGGATTGGACGCGTCCGGCTCGATGACCCTCGACTACGGCCCGCGCCGCTTCACCGTCGGCTTCGACGAGCAGCTGCGGCCGTACGTGACGAGCGAGGACGGCAAGCGCCGCGCCGCCCTGCCGAAACCCGGCGCCAAGGACGACCCCGACCTCGCGCCCGCCGCCCACAAGGCGTTCTCGGCGCTGAAGAAGGACGTCCGCACCGTCGCGTCCGTGCAGGTCGCCCGGCTGGAGGCCGCGATGGTCGACCGCCGCGCCTGGACGCCGGAGGAGTTCACCGCGCTCTTCGTCCGGCACCCGCTGATGCGCCACATCGCCCGCCGCCTCGTCTGGACGGCCGACGGCACCGCGTTCCGGATCGCCGAGGACGGCACGCTCGCCGACGCCGGCGACGAGGCGTTCACCCTGCCCGGCGGCGCGCGCATCGGCATCGCCCACCCGCTGCCGCTCGGCGACGCCGTCACGGCCTGGGCGGAGACCTTCGCCGACTACGAGATCACCCAGCCGTTCCCGCAGCTCGCGCGGCGCGTCCTCACCCTCGCCGACGGTGAGGGCAAGGACGGCCGCCTCGCCCGCTTCGAGGGCCGCACGGTGCCGTTCGGCAAGATCCTCGGCCTGACCCGGACGGGCTGGGAGCGCGGCGCCGCGCAGGACGGCGGCCTCCAGCGCCAGATCTCCCGGCCCGCGGGCCACGACCACGTCGTCATCGACCTGGAGCCCGGGATCGCGGTCGGCTACGTCGACCTGCACCCCGAGCAGCGGATCACGCGCGTCCGGCTCGCCCCCGACTCCGACGAGTACCCCCCGGGGCTGGACGCCGGGCCCTTCGCCGGCGTCGCCCCCGTCCTGATGTCGGAGATCCTCACCGACCTGGAGAACCTGATGTGAATGCGGGGTTCAGCGGGCGCTCCCGGCCTCCTCCAAGGCCGCGAGCACGTCGGCGAGGAGGTCGCCGGTGTTCTCCACGCCCACCGAGAACCGGACGAATCCGGGCGCCACGGCGTCGCCGCCCCAGCGTCCCCGCCGCTCGGCGGAACTGTGCACGGAACCGAAACTCGTCGCCTGGTTGACCAGCCGCATCGCGCCGAGGAAACGCTCCGCGAACGCCTCGTCCGGCAGCGTGAACGACACGACGCACCCGAACCGCCGCATCTGCTTGGACGCGATTTCATGGGACGGGTCGTCCGGCAGTCCCGGATACCGCAACCCGGCGACCTCCGGCCGCTCTTTCAGCGCCTCGGCCAGCGCCATCGCATTGGCGTCCTGCCGGTCCAGTCGCAATTCCAGAGTGGCCAGCGAACGGTGCGCCAGCCACGCCTCCATCGGCCCCGGAATGGCGCCCACCGTCTTGCGCCACAACCGCACGCTGTCCGCCAGCGCCGCGTCCCGCGTCGCGACATGCCCGAGCAGCAGGTCGCCGTGCCCGGTCAGGGCCTTGGTGTCGCTGGCGACCGCGAAGTCCGCGCCGAGGTCCAGCGGACGCTGCCCGAGCGGTGTGGCCAGGGTGTTGTCGACCGCGACCAGCGCGCCCGCCTCGTGCGCCGCCTCGACCAGCCGCGCGACATCGCACACGTCCAGATTCGGATTCGACGGTGTCTCCACCCACACCAGCCGGGCCCCGTCGAGCAATTCGATCTGCGCATTGCCCGCCGTCGGCCCCATCCGCACGACCGCCCCGTACGATTCGAGCCGCTCCTTCAACGCCCGCGTCGTCTGGTAGCAGTCGTCCGGCAGAACCACAACGTCACCGGAACGCACCTGCGACAGAAGCACCGCCGCGATCGCCGCCATTCCCGACGAGAAAGCGGTCACTTCGGCGCCGCCCTCCAGTTCGCCGATCGCCGCCTCCAGCAGCGTCCACGTCGGATTGGTGTCGCGCCCGTACGTGTAAGGCCCCACCGGCTCGCCCGGCAGGTGGAAATGCGCCGCGAAGACCGGCCCCGGCAACGGCGGCGCGTACTTCTTCGCGGGCGGCCTCCCGGCCCCCACCGCCAGCGTCCCGTCCCCAAGTTCACGCGTCACACGTCCTCCTCTTCCTCGCCACCATCGTCCCGCACGCCTCCCACCAGCACGAACACGCCCCGACCGATCATCCGTGGCGGGGCGAATCCTTTCGTGGGGGCGGGGCCTCTTATGGGCGTGCCGGTGAACGGGCCGGCACGGGAACGGAGGTCATCATGCTCATCGCAGGGGTCGTCGCGGGCGCGGCGCTGCTCGTCTGCACGTGCACCGCCGCGGTCGTGCGGCGCAGGAGGGGGTCGCGTGGCTGAGCGGGCCTGGCCGGGGGAGCGGCTGGTCGCCGGGGCGCAGAGGGGCGACGCCGAGTCGATCGCGGCGCTGGTGTCGGGGTCGCATCCGCATGTCCGGCGGTTCGCGCACGCGCTGTGCGCGTCGCCGCAGGACGCCGAGGACGCCGCGCAGGAGGCGCTGATCGTCCTGTACCGGAAGATCGGGACGCTGCGGGCGTCGGGTGCGCTGGCGTCGTGGATGTTCCGGATCGTCCGCAACGAGTGCCTGCGGCGGGCGCGGACGGTGCTGCAGCCCAGGGAGGTTCCGGACGGCGCCGTGCCGTCGGCGGAGGACGACGTACTGCGGCGGCTGGAGGCCGAGCGGGGCGCGGCGGCGATCGCCGCGCTGCCCGCCGACCAGCGGCGCGTCCTGATCATGCGGGACGTGCAGGGGATCCCGGGGCGGATGGCCGCCGAGGCGCTCGGGCTGAGCGTGGCCGCGATGAAGTCGCGGCTGCACCGGGCGCGCGCCGCGGTCCACGAGGCGCTGGAGGGCGGCCATGAACGGTGAGCTGGGACGGCATCTGGCGCGGGGTGCGGTGGGGTTCGGTGCGCTGGCGGGCGCGGTCGCGCTCGTCCCCGTGGTCGGGCTCGCCGGGCTGGTGCTGGCGCCGGTCGGCCTGGTCGCGCTCCGAGGCTGCCCGGCCTGCTGGTTCATGGGGCTCGCGCAGGCCCTGTCCCGGGGACGGCTGGAGCGGTCGTGCGAGGACGGGGTGTGCGAGTTGTCCGTGGCCGCGCGTCCGGGCGCGACGCGCGGCCCGGCCGGCGGGCCCTGACCGCCCGCGGGGAAATGTCGGAGCACCGCCCTACGCTGGCGGGCGCCGACACTTCCGATCTCGGGGTGGTCCGCCGGGACGCTCCTCTACCGTGAGGCGACATGGACGATCACCCCCCGCTGCCCGACGAGGACGCTCTGACGCTTCCGGCCGCCTGGCGCCGCAAGCTGCACCCGAGGCGCGGCGGGCTGCCCGGCCCGGCCTTCCCGGTCGACGACGCGGCACCCGCGAGGGCGCGCGCGCTGATCGGGAAGCCCGGCGGCCCCGTGGAGGCGATCGCCCCGGACAAGAGCGGCGCCCCGGGCCTCGCGGAGGCCGCCCTGCGGCACCTGGCCGGGGAGCCCGACCCGGTGGGCGCCGCGGCCGTCGCGGCCGTGGCCGTTCTGGACTTCACGCTGTTGAGGGCCGACGCGCCCTACGAGACCTTCATCGACTCCTGGATCATCGAGCGGGGCCTGCCGTTCGCCGCCTGCGCGGTGGCCGAGCTGGCCCGGACGACCGGCCAGCGCGCCGGAAAGGACGGCCCCTGGAAGGGCGGCTGGGCGGGGGTGAACCGCGGGCTGAACGGGTTGGGGCCCGGGTCGCCGGCCGACGGTCTGCGCAAGGTCCGCGGCCTGCTGGCGGCCGCCGACGAGGAGGTGTACGCCGAGGCGGTCGAGCGCCTGGCCGCGCACCGGGACGGCTGGGAGGCCCGGTGGCTGGTGTCCTACCTGGCGCCGACCCGTCGGGACTGGGTGGAGGAGTGCTGCGCCGCACCCATCGTCACCGGACGCCCCCGGGGACTGCACGCGCTCGCGCTGGCCTCGCTCGGCACGCCCGCGCAGCTCGCGGCGCCCTATCCGGCGATCGGCCTGCACTTCGGCGGGGCGTCCATCGACGTGCTCGCCACGATGGCGGACGGGATCGGCCCCGGCCTCCTGCCGTTCCTGCTCGAGCAGTTCGACGGCCGGTACCTCGACGCCGAGGGCCGCAAGCGCGTCGCCAAGGCGATCGCGTTGCTGCCGTCGGACGAGGCGTTGCGCGTGCTGCTCGACCGGCGCGACCACAAGTACCTCAAGCCCGAACTCGGCGACGCGCTGAAGCGGTTCCCGGTCCGGGCGCTGCGGCTGCTCGCGGAGGCGGGCGAGGACGCGCTCCTGGAAGAGCACATCAGGACCAGTCCCGGCGTCGTCAAGGCGCTGCCCGGCCTCCCGGACGACGTGCGCGCGGCCGTGGAGAAGGCCGCGGGGACGTCCACGCGGGTGCCGGAGGCTCCGGCGGGCGCCGTCCCCGAGATCCTGGCCGCCCCGCCGTGGGAGAACCCGTTCCTGCCGGTCGTCGCGGGCCTCACGCCACCCGAGGGGGAGCTGCGCTGGCGGGACGGCGAGCACGCGGACTGGCTCGGCACCGACGTCGGCTCCGTCGGCGCGCCCCCGAGCGGCGACGCGGCGGCCCTGGCCCGGGCGATCCGCGAGGGCGGCGCCGGGTCCATGGCGCCGGTGGTGCACGGGCCGGAGGATCTCGTCCGGCCGCTGCTCGCCGGCTGGAAGGGCTACGACCGGTACGACACCGGACGGTGGATGAGGCGGGTGATCGCCCGCCATGGCCTCGACGCGCTGCCGCCGGCGCTGCGCATCGTGAAGAAGAACCGGATGCGGATCACGCTGCTCGCGCCGTTCCTGCACGCCGACGTGGCGCTGTTCATGGCCGGGCGGCTCGGCGGCGGTGACCACGACGCCGAGCGCTGGTACGACCGGCACGGGTTCGACGCCGTCCCGTACCTCGTCCCGGCGGCGCTCGGCAAGGCGAAGGGGGCGCGCCGCCCGGCCGTCCGGGCGCTGCGCCACCTCGACCGCGACGACCCGGGCAGGCGCCGCGCGATCGTGGACGCGGCCCGCGCCGCCCATGGCGACGAGGCCGCCGCCGCGGTCGAGGGCCTGCTGGCCGCGCACCCCGTCGACACCGGCGAGACCGCCCCGCCGAAGCCGCCCGGCTGGGCGGACCCGGAGGTCCTCCCGCAGGTGCTGCTGCGCGGCGGCGGTCAGGCGCTCCCCGCCGCCGCGACCGCCCACCTCGTCGAGCTGCTCGCCCTCCCTTCCCCTTACGGCCTCGATACGGTCAGGGCGACCTGCGACCCGGCGTCGCTGGCGGAGTTCGGCTGGGCGCTGTTCCAGAAATGGCAGGACGCGGGCGCCCCGTCCAAGGAGGGCTGGGCGCTGGTCCAGCTCGGCCGCACCGGCGACGACACGACCGTCCGCCGCCTCACGCCGATCATCCGAGCGTGGCCCGGCGACGGGCGGCACGCCTACGCGGTGACGGGCCTGGAGGTGCTCACCGGCATCGGGTCGGACGTCGCGCTGATGCACCTGCACGGCGTCGCGCAGAAGGTGAAGTTCAAGGGCATCGAACGCGAGGCGCAGCGCCGCATGCGGCAGGTCGCCGACCGGCTCGGGCTGTCCACCGACCAGCTCGCCGACCGGATCGTCCCGGTGTTCGGGCTGGACGGCGACGGCGCCATGACGCTCGACTACGGCCCGCGCCGCTTCACCGTCGGGTTCGACGAGGCGCTCAGGCCGGTCGTCGCCGACGAGGACGGCAAGGTCCGCAAGTCCCTGCCGAAGCCCGGCGCGAAGGACGACCCGGCCCTCGCGCCGGCCGCGTACCAGGCGTTCGCCGACCTGAAGAAGGACGTCCGCGCCGTCGCCGCCGACCTGCTGCGCCGCCTGGAAGGCGCGATGGTCGCGCAGCGCCGCTGGACCCCCGCCGAGTTCGGCGACCACGTCGTCGGCCACCCCCTCGTCCGGCACGTGGCGCGCCGCCTCGTCTGGTTCGCGCAGGACGGCGACGCCGTCACCCCGTTCCGGGTCGCCGAGGACCGCACCTTCGCCGACGTCGGCGACGACCTCGTCGAGGTGCCCGAGCACGCCGCCATCGGCCTCGCGCACCCCGTCCGGCTCGGCGACGCGCTCGGCGCGTGGTCCGAGGTGTTCGCCGACTACGAGATCCTCCAGCCGTTCCCGCAGCTCGGCCGCGCCGTCCACACCCTCACCGGCGCCGAGCGGGACGGCGGGCGGCTGGAGAGGTTCGAGCATCTGAAGGTGCCGCTCGGCACGGTGCTCGGCCTGGTCGGCCGCGGCTGGGAGATCGGCGCACCGCAGGACGGGGGCGTCCAGGAGTGGATCTCCCACCGGGTCCCCGGGAACCGGCATGTCGTCATCGACCTGGAGCCCGGCATCTACGCGGGAGAGCCGGCCGCGTCCGGCGACCACCAGACCCTCAAGACGGTCTGGCTCGGCGCGGAGGCCGGCGCCTACCGGTACCGCTCCAGCAGGGACGCCCCGCTGCGCTTCGGCGACCTCGACGACGTCACCGCGTCCGAGATCCTCGCCGACCTGACCCGCCTCGCCGGCGCGGCCGTCTGACCCCCGGAACGGGACATGAGCGAAGATGACACGTCGTGAAACGGGGTGGTTTGTCGGCGTGCTCCTCTAGCGTGGGGCGGCATGGAAGATCACCTCCCCGATGAGGACGCGCTGGTGCTCCCCGAGGCGTGGCGGCGGGCGTTGCACCCGCGGCGCGGCGGCGCGCCCGGCCCCAAGGTCAATGTCGACGGCTCGGCGCCGGGGACGGCTCAGGCCTACCTGAAGCGGGCCGCGGGGACGGTGGACCCTTTCCTGGAGGTCGGGCACGGCGATCCCGCGCTCGTCGACGCGGCGCGGCGGCACCTCGGCGGGGACCCCGATCCGCGCGGCGCGGCGGCGGTCGCGGCCGTCACGGTGGCGGGCGTCGGCCCCTACTACCGGCGGGAGGTCCACGAGGCGTTCGCCGACGGCTGGGTGACCGAGCACGGGCTCGGCTTCGCGGCCGGCGCGCTGGTGGAGCTCAGCCGGACGGTGGCGAGCTATCTGCGCAGTGCCGGCAGGAGCGGCTACCGGGTCGGTGCCGTCCACGGCCCCGACGACCACCTGGGAGGTGCGGCGCCGGAGGTGCTGCGGCGGGTCCGGGCGCTGCTGGCCGCGGCGTCCGACGAGGAGTACGCGGCCGCTGTCGAGCGCCTGGCGGGGCACCGGGCCGGGCCGGGGACGAAATGGGTCGCGTCCTACCTGGTCCCGACCCGGGAGGACTGGGTGGACGAGTGCTGCGCGCTTCCCGTCCCCGTGCGGCCCGAGGGCCACTGGCTCGTGCTCGCCACGCTCGGCAACGCGTCCCAACTGTCGGCCGCGCCCGCGCTCTCCGCCGACACCTCGAGCCGGGCGGTGCTCGCCACGATGGCGGACGGCATCGGCGCTGGAATACTGGGCTTCCTCCTCACCGCGGTCGATGGGAAGTCGTCCCTCAGGCTGGACGAGCGCCGCCACATCTTCGAGACCATCGCCGTGCTGCCGTCGGACGAGGCGTTCCAGGCCCTGATCGACCGGATCGACCGCGAGCACGCACGGGCGGCGCTGGTCGCGGCGGCGCGGCGGTTCCCCGCGCGGGCGCTGCGGCTGCTGGCCCGTGCGGGCGCCGCCGACCTGCTGGGCGCGCACCTCGACGCCAACGCCGACCTGGTGGCGGGGGTGCTGCCGGGGCTGCCGGACGACGAGGCCGCGCTGGTCCGGAGCGTCGCGGCGGAGTCCACCCGGGTGGCGGCGGCGGAACCGCATGAAGTGCCCCGCGTGCTGGCCGATCCGCCGTGGCTGCGCGTCCGGCGGCCCGTCGTGCCCGGGTTGCGGGCACCCGAGCCGCGGGTCGTGTGGCGCGACGGCGAGCGGCAGGCGTGGCTGGACGCCGACCCGGACGTCCCGCTCCCGGACGGCACCGACTGGGACGCCTACGCCGAGGTCTACGGGACCCGCTACCAGAAGATCCGCCCGTTGCAGCTGATCGTGCACGGACCGGAGGAGCTGGTCCGTCCCCTCCTCGCCGAGTTCACCGACTACTCCGAGTACTCCCCGGCCCCATGGGTGCGGCGCCTGGTGGCGCGCTACGGGATCGACGCACTGCCCGTCGCGATCCGGACCTCGGTGGAGGGCCCGCAGACCAACGCCGTCCACCTGACGCCGTTCCTGGACGCCGGCGTCGTGGAGCTGATGGCGGAGTGGTCGACCAAGCCGGCGAAGTTCCAGGAGCCGGCCCGCCGCTGGCTCGACCGGAACGGCCTCGACGCGGTCGGGCCGCTCGTCCCGGCGGCCCTCGGCGAGAAGGGCAAGCAGCGGGCACAGGCCGAAACCGCCCTGCGCCACGTGACGGACGCGCACGGCCTCGCCGGCGCCGTCGCCGCCGCCCGCGATGCCCACGGCGACGAGGCGGCGGCGGCCGTCGAGGAACTGCTGTCCGCGCCGCCGGCCGGGACCGGGCTGGAACGGCCCGCGAAGGTCGCGGGCTGGATCGATCCGGCGGCGCTGCCGCAGGTGCGGCTGCGCGGCCGCGACCGGGCGCTGCCCGTGGACGCGGTCCGGAGGCTGCTCGAACTGCTCACCCTGCCGACCTCCACCGGCATGGACGAGGTGAAGGGGCGCTGCGAGCCGGACTCCGTGGCCGCGTTCGGCCGGGCGCTGTTCCGCCAGTGGCGCGAGGCCGGGGCCCCGTCCAAGGACGGGTGGGCTCTGACGCAGCTCGGCCGCACCGGTGACGACGAGACGGTGCGGCTGCTGACGCCCGTCATCCGCGCGTGGCCGGGGGAGGGCGGGCACAAGAACGCCGTCAGGGGGCTGGGCGTCCTCGCCGAGATCGGGTCGGACGTCGCGCTGATGCACCTGCACGGCATCGCGCAGAAGGTGAAGTTCAAGGGCCTGAAGGCCGAGGCGCAGGCGCGTATCCGCGAGGTCGCGGACCGGCTCGGCCTCACCACCGAGCAGCTCGCCGACCGGCTCGTCCCGACGTTCGGGCTGGACGCGGCCGGGACGATGGTCCTCGACTACGGCCCGCGGCGGTTCGTCGTCGGCCTCGACGAGCACCTCGCGCCGTTCGTCTCCGACGAGGACGGCAAGCGCCGCAAGGCCCTCCCGAAGCCCGGCGCGAAGGACGACCCGGAGCTCGCCCCGGCCGCGCACCAGCGGTTCGCCGCGCTCAAGAAGGACCTGCGCGCCGCCGCGTCCGGGCAGCTCGTGCGCCTGGAGCAGGCCATGGTGACGCAGCGGGAGTGGACGCCGGCGGAGTTCGGCGAATTCATCGTCCGCCACCCCCTCGTCCGCCACATCGCCCGCCGCCTCGTCTGGATCGCGCAGGACGGCGGCACGGCGGCGGCGTTCCGCGTCGCCGAGGACGGGACCTTCGCCGACGCCGACGACGACGCGTTCGCGCTCCCCGAGAAGGCCCGCGTCCGCATCGCGCACCCGCTGCACCTCGACGGCGCCCTCGAAGCATGGTCGGAGGTGTTCGCCGACTACGAGATCATCCAGCCGTTCCCGCAGCTGAACCGGCCCGTCCGCGCGCTGACCGAGGAGGAGCGCGGCGGCGGGCGGCTGGAGCGGTTCGAGGGCCTGAAGGTGCCGTTCGGGAAGGTGCTCGGCCTGGTGAAGCGCGGCTGGGCGCGCGGTGAGCCGCAGGACGCGGGCGGCGAGCGGTGGATCTCCCGCCGCGTCGCCGCCGACCGGTACGTCGTCATCGACCTCGACCCCGGCATCTCGGTCGGCGCGGTCGACGCCACCGGCGACCACCAGACCCTCGACTACGTGTGGTTCGCCACCAAGCCCGCCGACTACTCGCCCCGCAAGGGCACCCCGCTGAAGTTCGGCGACCTCGACCCCGTCATGGCGTCGGAGATCCTCGCCGACCTGGACACGCTCGCCGAAGCCGCCGTCTGACCCCGGAACGGACACCATGCCCCTAGACACCACCGAGCCGCAGGACACCGTGGACCCCCAGGACGTCGTGGACCCCCAGGACACCGGCGACCAGCAGAGGCCGCCCGCGGAGGTGCGGTTCGCCGCCGAGCTGGAGCGGCTCCGCGAGAACGACGCGGGGCCGCGCCCGCCCGGCTGGGCGCTGAGCCTGACCGGCGCGCGCCGGTTCGTCGTCGGCGACGACGCGCTCGGCGTGACCCGCAAGTTCGTCGGCGACACCGCGCTGATCGACCGCGCGCTCGTCACCCTCGCCACCAGCCGCGGGCTGATGCTGGTCGGCGAGCCCGGCACCGCCAAGTCGCTGCTGTCGGAGCTGATCGCGGCGGCCGTGTCCGGCGCGTCCACGCTGACCATCCAGGGCGGCGCGGCGACCACCGAGGACCAGATCAGGTACTCGTGGAACTACGCGCTGCTGGTGTCGGAGGGGCCGTCGACGCGGTCGCTGGTCCCGGCGCCGCTGCTCACCGGGATGGCCGAGGGGAAGGTCGTCCGGTTCGAGGAGATCACCCGCTGCCCGCTGGAGGTGCAGGACTCGCTGCTGTCGCCGCTGTCGGACCGGGTGCTCGCGATTCCGGAGCTGACCGGGCCCGACGCGATGGTGTTCGCGCGGGACGGCTTCAACGTCATCGCGACCGCGAACACCCGCGACCGCGGCGTCAACGAGATGAGCGCCGCGCTGAAGCGGCGGTTCAACTTCGAGACGGTGTTCCCGATCGCCGACTTCGCGACCGAGCTGGACCTGGTCGAGCAGGAGGCGGCGCGGCTGCTGGAGCGCAGCGGCGTCGGCGTCGCGCCGCGCCGCGACGTCCTGGAGGTGCTGGTCACCACGTTCCGGGAGCTGCGCAACGCCACCACGGAGGAGGGCCGGGCGATGGACCGGCTGTCGGCCGTGATGAGCACGGCGGAGGCGGTGTCGGTCGCGCACGCGGTCGGCGTGCGGGGCTGGTTCCTGCGCGGCGAGGCGGGCGGCGCCGCCGACATCGTCGAGTGCCTCGCCGGGACGGCCGCCAAGGACAGCCCGGACGACCTGACCCGGCTGCGCCGCTACCTGGAGCAGCAGGCGCCGCGGCGCGACGGCGAGCAGTGGAGGGCGCTGCACGCGGCCCGGCACCGGCTGCCCGGCTGATGGCCGTCACGTTCGTCGGCGTCCGGCACCACAGCCCGGCGTGCGCGCGGCTCGTCCGCGACACGATCGCGCGGCTGCGCCCCGCGTACGTCCTGGTGGAGGGCCCCGCCGACTTCAACGGGCGGCTGGACGAGCTGCTCCTCGGGCACGAGCCGCCGATCGCGATCTACAGCTTCTACCGGGACGCGGCGCGGGTGCACTCGTCGTGGTCGCCGTTCTGCGGGTACTCGCCGGAGTGGACGGCGCTCAACGCGGGCCGGGCCGCCGGCGCGGAGCTGCGGTTCATCGACCTGCCCGCCTGGCATCCCGCGTTCGCGGCGCGCGGCAACCGGTACGCCGACGCCGAGCGCCGCTACGCCGACGCCACCGAGCGGCTGTGCCGGGAGTTCGCCGTCGACAACACCGACGTGCTGTGGGACCACCTGTTCGAGATCGACGCCGACGACCTGCCCGGGCGTCTCGACGCGTACTTCGACCTGGTGCGCGGCGAAGCGGAGCCGGGGCCCGACGATTCCGAGCGCGAGTCGTACATGGCGGCGTGGGTCCGGGCGGCGCGGGCCGACGCGGGCGACCGCCCGGTGGTCGTGGTGACGGGCGGGTTCCACAAGCCCGCGCTCGAAGCCCTCGTCCGCGCCGGCGGCACCGCGTGGCCCGAGGTGCCCGCGCCGGGGGAGGACGCGACGGGCGGCAGCTTCCTCGTCCCGTACTCGTTCCGGCGGCTCGACGCGTTCACCGGCTACCAGTCCGGCATGCCGTCGCCGGAGTACTACCAGCGGCTCTGGGAGGACGGCCCGGACGGCGCCGCCGCCGCGCTGACCGAGACCGTCGTGACGCGGCTGCGCCAGCGCAGGCAGGTGGTGTCGACCGCCGACCTGATCGCCGCGCGGACCCTCACCGAGGGCCTCACCCGGCTGCGCGGGCACCGCTCGCCCGCCCGCACCGACCTGCTCGACGGGCTGGTGTCCGCGCTGGTCGGCGAGGACCTCGACCAGCGGCTGCCGTGGACGTCGCGCGGCCCCCTCGCGCCGGGCGCGCATCCGGCCGTCGCGGAGATGGTGGCGGCGCTGAGCGGGAACCGCGTCGGCCGCCTGCACCGCGACACGCCCGCGCCGCCGCTCGTGCACGACGCCGCCGCCGAACTGGAGCGGCTCGGCCTCGCCGGCGGCGGCCGGATCACGCTGAAGCTGACCGCCGCGCGCGGGCTGGAGCGCAGCCGCGCGCTGCACCGGCTGCGGGTCCTCGGCATCCCCGGCGTGCGGCGCGAATCGGGCCCCGAGACCGGCGCCGACCCGGTGCTGGACGAGGTCTGGCACGTCGACACGTCCGACCCGGACGGCACCCGGACGGCGGCGCTGATCGAGGCCGGCGCCTACGGCCCGACCCTCGGCGACGCCGCGGCCGCCGTCCTGGACGAGCGGACGGCCGGCGCGGGCGGCGACATGGGACGGCTCGCGGAGGCGCTGTTCGACGCGGCGCTGTGCGGCTGCGCCGGGCAGTCCGGCCGGATCGCCGCGTCCCTCGCCGCCGGGGTCGCGGGCGCCTCCGACGTCGGCGCGCTCGGCCGCGCGCTGGACGTCGTCCTCGGCCTGTGGCGGCACGACCACGTCCTCGGCACGGCCCGCAGCCCGCTGTTCGGCACCGTCATCGAGGAGTGCACCGAGCGGATCCTGTGGCTCGCCGAAGGGATCCGCGGCGGCCCCGGGCCCGCCGACCGCGCCCGGCTGGGGGCGCTCGCCGCGGCCCGCGACGCGCTGCTGCACGCGTCCGGGACGCTGCGCGTCGACCGGGACGCGGCGCTCGGTGTCGCCCGCCGCGTCGCCGCCGCCCCCGACGCGCCGCCCGACCTGCGCGGCGCGGCGTTCGGCCTCGGCCGGGCGCTCGGCGACACCGCCGACCCGGCCCGCGCGGTCCGCGGCGCCGCCGCGCCGCGGGTGTTCGGCGACTGGCTCGCCGGGCTGTTCGCGCTGGCCAGGCAGGAGGTCATCGACCCGGGCGGGACCGTCCTCGCCGTCCTGGACGAGCTGGTCGGCGCCCTCACCGAGGAGGACTTCCTCATCGCGCTGCCCGCGCTGCGGCAGGCGTTCGAGTACTTCCCGCCGCGCGAGCGGGAGACGATCGCCGGGCGGCTGCTGGCCCGCCGCGGCCAGGGCGGATCCGCCCGCGCGCTGCTGCGCGCGCCCCGCGACCCGCTCGTCGTGGCCGAGGCGCGCGCCCTGGAGGAGCGCGTCGACCGCGCCCTGCACGCCGCCGGACTCACCGGAGGACGACCATGACCCCACCCGAGAGTCCCGGCGGGGACCTGGAACGCTGGCGGCTCATCCTCGGCGCGCCCGCCGGCGGCGCGGCCGGGCCGCTGGGCGGCGACGCCGCCGCCCGCGACCGCGCCCTCGACTGGCTCTACGGCCGCGACCCGGAGCTCGCGCGGCGCGGCGTCCGGCGCGGCGCCTCGCACGGCGACGGCCGCACCGACGACCGGACCGGCGGCGACGGCCCGTCCGCGCTCACCACCGTCGACTGGCTGGACGACGTGCACCGGCTGTTCCCCAAGGAGACGATCGAGCGGCTGGAACGCGACGCCGTCGAGCGCTACGAGATCCACGACATCGTCACCGACCCGGCGGTGCTGGAGCGGATCGAGCCGGACCGGGCGCTGCTGCGCGCCGTCATGCGCACCAAGCACCTGATGAACCCGGAGGTGCTCGCGCTCGCGCGGCGGATCGTCGAGGCCGTGGTGCGGGAACTCATGGAGAAGCTCGCCACGGAGGTCAGGCAGGCGTTCCATGGGACGCGGTCGCGGCGGCCGAGCCGGATCCGCAACTCCCGCAACTTCGACTTCCACGGGACGGTCCGCGCGAACCTCCGGCACTACCGGCCCGACGAGCGGCGCCTCTACATCGAGAACCCGCGGTTCGTGTCGCGGACGCGGCGGCACGTCGAGCAGTGGCAGATGATCCTGCTGGTCGACCAGTCCGGCTCGATGCTCGACTCGGTGATCCACTCGGCGGTCACCGCCGCCTGCCTGTGGGGGCTGCCGGGCCTGAAGACCCACCTCGTCGCGTTCGACACCTCCGTCGTGGACCTGACGTCCGACGTCACCGACCCCGCGGAGCTGCTGATGAAGGTGCAGCTCGGCGGCGGCACCGACATCGCCCGCGCGGTCGCCTACGGCGCCGGCCTGGTCGACAACCCGCGCCGCGCGATCCTCGCCGTCATCAGCGACTTCTACGAGGGCGGCGACGCCGGGAGGCTCGTCCGGGAGGTGCGGCGGCTGGCCGAGCAGGGCACCTGCGTGCTCGGACTCGCCGCGCTGGACGGCGACGCCAACCCCACCTACGACCGCGAGATGGGCCGCCGGCTCGCCGCCGCCGGCGCGCACGTCGGCGCGATGACGCCCGGCCGGCTCGCCGAGTTCGTCGCGGAGAGGATCGGATCGTGACGCGCGCCGACCTGCTCGCGCTGACGCCGGACGCGCTCGCCGCCCTCGCCAACCGGGGGCTGGTCAAGCGCGCCACGAAGGACCTGGACGCGGGGAACGGCCCCGAGACGACCGTCGCGCCGGACGGCGGCGTCGAGGGCCGGTACCCCGACGGGACCACCGCGGCGCTGCCCGCGGGCGCGGGCCTGGAGGCCGCGACCTGCACCTGCGCCGCGACCGGGACGTGCCGCCATCAGATCGGCCTCGTCCTGGCCTACCAGCGCGGCGCCGCCGCCGATGCGCCCGAGGAGGAGCCGGCCCCGGCCGAGGCGGCCGACTGGTCGCCCGGGTCGCTGGACGACGACGCGCTCGCCGCCGTCCTCGGTCGCCGCGCCCTCACCGCCGCCCGCCGCGCCCACCGTGCCGGCTACGCCGCCGCGGTCCACCGGCCGACGCCGGACGACCCCGTCGCGCGCGTCGAGCTCCAGACCTGCACCGTCCGGTTCCTCGTGCCCGGCGAGCTCGGCTACGTGCACACCGACGCCGTCGCGTCCGTCCGCGGTGAGATGACCGTGCTGGCCGCCTGGGCGTTCCGCGCCGCCGACGAGCAGGGCCTCACCGGCACCGACGTCCGGCTCGACGTCGGCGGCGAAGGGAAGGGCGCGGACGGCTCCGGCGGCCTCGACGCGGCCGCCCGCCTCGTCGACCAGGTGCTGCTGGAGGGCGCGGTGCACGCCGGGCCCGTCCTCGCCACCGCGCTGCGCCGCACCGCCGCCGAACTGGCCGCGCGGAACCTGCACTGGCCCGCCGGCGCCGTCGACGACCTCGCCGGGCAGCTCACCGCCTACCACGAGCGCGACGCCGGCCACGATCCCGCGCGGTTCGCCGCGCTGATCGCCGAGGTGCACGCGCGGCACCGGGCATCCGCCGCCGGCGGCACCCGCTCGCAGGTGCTCGGCACCGACGAGTCCGCCGAGACGCCGCTGCGCCGCGTCCGGCTCACCGCGCTCGGCTGCCGCGTCGGTGGCACCGACCGGCTCCGCACCGCCGACCTGTTCCTCGCGCACGCCGGGACCGGCGTCGTCCTGGTGCTCAAGCGCCGCTGGAACGTCCCGGACGGAGAGGTGCTCACCGGCGCCGACCTCGCCGGGCGCCGGATCCTCGGGTCGCCGCTGCGCGCGCTCGCCGCCTCGAACGTGGTGTCGGAGAGCGCCTCGCGGAGCGCCGGCCGGGTCGTCCGCGTCGCCGCCGGACGGATCGCCAAGACGACCGTGACCCCGCTCGGCAACGCCTGGGAGGGGCTGCCCGCCGGGCTGCTCGTCCGCGACCTGAAGGCCGAGGAGCGGGCGCTGGACGCGCTGCCGCCGCGCCTCGTGCGGCCGCGCGTCGAGGCCGAGCTGGTGCGCGCGGTCGAGATCGCCGAGGTGTGCGACGTCGGCTACCACCCCGGCGCGCAGCGGCTCGAGGCGGTGGTCGCGGACGCGGCGGGCGCGACGGCGGTCGTGTCCGCCGAGCACGGCCCGTACCGCCCGGCCGCGCTCGACGCGCTCGCGGCGGCGCTGGCCGACGCGCCCCGGATGGTCACCGGCGCGGTGCGCCGCGACCGGGGCGGGCTCGTCATCGACCCGTTCGCGGTGCTGACCGCGTCGGGCACCGTCGTTCCCGACCTGGCGCCCGGCGACGGCGCCGCCGTGCTCGACGGCCCGTCCGCCGCCGCGCCGGACCCGCTCGGCGACGTCGTCCACGCCGCACTCGACGTCTGCGCGGAGGCGGCGCACCGCGGCCTGCTGCACGTCCTGCCGGGCCTGCGCGACCGGATCGCCCGCGCCGCCGACGACCTGCGGCGCATCGGCCTGCGCACCGCCGCCGCGACCCTCGCCGACCTCGCCGGGACGCTCGGCGCCGACGATCCGCACCGCGCGGCGGAGGCGTGGGCCACCGCGCACATCCGCCTCCTGGCGACCGCCGAGCTCCGCTGACGAGATCCATCTCACACTGGCGGCCCGGGCGGCGGCGCTGAGCAGCGCGGCGGCCGCGACACGCCCGGGCTCCGGGGGCGCGGACCGGGGCCCGGGAGCGCCGGGACCCTTGCGCGCGAAGATCACCCGGTGCCAGCCTTGGACCGTCCGCGGAGGGGTTTTCGGCCTGACCGGCAGGGCCAATCCGCGGGCGCTCCTGGACTCCACGGAAAGGCGCAACGTGAAGTACCGCACGATCGTTCCCGCCCTGCTCGGCGCCGGAGTGGCCGCCGCCCTCGTGGGCGCGCCCGCCGCGTCCGCCGCGACGGCCCCGTCCGGCGGCAAGGTGTCCGCGGCCGCGACGCACCACAAGTCCGCGTCCTGCAAGTCGCCGAAGGGCAGCAAGATCAACATCTCGTGGGGTGACGGCAACGTCTCCACGACCGTCTACTACAACAACCACTGCTCCCAGAAGCGCGCCATCTGGCTGGACTTCCGGCGCTCGAACGGCACCTACTTCAGCAAGTGCTTCGTCGCCCCGGCCAAGAAGAAGAGCCACAAGAAGATCGGCAACAGCATGCCGTACAAGGTCAGCATCCTGTCCAAGGGCTCCTGCTGACCCGCCGCTCCACCCACGACCGCAACCCGCCAACGAGGAGGATCTCCCATGTCCGCGCGTTCGGGTAGGACCGGCCTGCGCACCCGCGCCGCCGTCATCGCCACCGCCGCCGTCGCGACCGCCGGGCTCGGCGTCGGCGTCGGCGCCGCCCCCGCCTCGGCGTCCGTGCACCGCGGCGTCGCCGGCTGCTTCGCCTGGTCCTGGGGCGACGGCAACACCTCGGTCACGGTGTACTGGCACAACCGCTGCAAGACGACCCACAAGCTGAAGATCAAGTACAGCCTGAGCTGGACGTACAAGACCTACAGCACGAACGTCAAGGCCAATGCCAAGGGCCACAAGAAGTTCCAGACCGCCTCCATCGTGTCCATCACGGACGCGGGGCGCGCCTGACCATCGGCAAGCGAGGGAGGGGTGCGGCGCACGGCGCCGCACCCCTCCCTCTTCCGTGCGCCTTCTCTTTCTCGTGCGTCTTCTCTCGCGGCGCCGTCACCGGGCGCCGCTGTCGAACGCCGCCAGCATCTCCCGGCTCCAGGTGAGCCGGCCCGCGCGCAGGTCGTCGACGACCGAGCGCACCCAGCCGGTCTCGGCGGCCGTGACCGCGCGCATGTACTCCGTGTCGAGCATGGTGACGCGCGGCAGGCCCATCTCCGCCTCCTCGCCGAGGCTCGCGTCCAGCCCGGCCAGGTCCTTCTCCAGTTCCCGCAGGCGCTCCTCCAGCAGGCCCAGCAGTTCGGCGGGCGGCAGCAGCATCGCGTTCGACACCGCCGCCGGGAACTCGGGGAACTCCCGCTTCGGCGCCGCGAGCATCGCGCGGATCCAGGTCCGCGCCGTCTCCCGCCCGGCCTCGGTCACCTCGTAGACGGTCCGCTCCGGGTACTGGCTGCCGCGCTCGGTCTGCCGGACGGCGATCAGCCCGGCCGCGTTGAGCCGGTCGATCGTCCGGTACAGGCTCGCGCGCTGCTCGACGTTGACGACCTGCTCCTTGCCCCACTCCTTGATCAGCCGCTGGATCCCGTACGGGTGCAGCGGCCGGGTGTGCAGCAGCGCCAGCACGGTCAGGGCCAGCGGGGAACTGCGGACGGGTGCGCTCATGCACCGATACTAGCCGCATGCACACTAGTTGACTTGCAACTAGTTTCAGTGTGACTATGAGGCCATGACGACGCGAGGAGACGACATGACCCCCGACCGGACGGCCCTGGTGATCGGCGGCGGCATCGCGGGCCCGGTGACGGCCCTGGCCCTGCGCAAGGCGGGCATCGACGCGACCGTGTACGAGACGCACCCCGCCGAGCAGGACGGCGGCGCCGCGCTGACCGTCGCGCCGAACGGCCTCAACGCGCTGGAGGTGATCGGCGCCGCCGACGCCGTCCGCGCCGCCGGCCGCCCGATGCCCGGCATGGCGATGGGGGACGGCAAGGGCAACCGGTTCGCCGAGTTCGCCGGCCTCCCCGGCCTGCCCGCGAGCCACGTCCTGGCCAGGGCCGACCTGAACCGCGCCCTGCACGACCACGCCGCCGCCCGCGGCGTCAAGATCGAGTACGGGAAGCGGCTGACCGGCGCGGAGGAGACCGCCGGCGCCGTCACCGCGCACTTCGACGACGGCACCACCGCCACCGCCGACCTCCTGGTCGGCGCGGACGGCATCCGCTCCACCGTCCGCCGCCTCATCGACCCGGCCGCGCCCGGCCCCGAGTACACCGGGCTCATCGGGATCGGCGGGACCGCGTCCGGCAGCGGCGTGATGCCCGACCCTGACACCATGTATTTCGCGTTCGGCGCCCGCGCGTTCCTCGGCTACTGGTGGACGCCCGACGGCCGCGTCGCCTGGTTCAGCAACGTCCCCGAGCCCGACGCGGCCACCGCGTTCGCCTCGCGGAACACGCCGCCCGCGCAGTGGCTCGAGCGGCTCCGCGACCTGCACGCCGACGACGTCCCCGGCGGCGCGCTGCTGCGGCACAGCCGGGCCGAGGACCTGTTCGTCCTCGGCGGCATCGAGATCATGCCGCGCGTCCCGCACTGGCACCGCGGCCGGATGGTCCTCGTCGGCGACTCCGCGCACGCGCCGTCGCCGAGCTCGGGGCAGGGCGCGTCGCTGGCGATCGAGAGCGCGGTGGAGCTAGCCCGCTGCCTGCGCGACCTGCCGGACCCGGCCGCCGCGTTCACCGCCTACGAGGAGCTGCGGCGCCCGCGCGTCGAGGCGATCGCCGCTGCCGCCGCGCAGACGAACAAGGAGAAGTCGGCGGGCGGCCCGGCCGGCCCGGTCGACCCGGAGCAGATGTTCGGGTTCGTGCAGCGGTTCCGCGTCGACTGGGACGAGCGCGTCACCGCCTAGCCGGCCGCGTCACCGCCTAGCCGGCCGCGTCACCGCCGGGCGGGCCGTCAGGCCCGGCAGGTCAGGGGACGGCCGCCGTTGTAGTCGACCATCTCCAGCAGGGCCGTGGCGGTGTCGATCTCGCCGCCCGGCTCCAGGCCGTCCAGCTCGGCGTACGCCCGGTGCAGGTTGCCGACGATCCGCTCGGAGTCGGTCAGCTCCGCGTACTCGCCGAGATCGGCCTCCCGGGCTGCCTCCAGCGGGGACAGCCCGGCGGCCTTGCCGTCCGCCGCCGTCGCCTGCAGGAACCGCAGGTAGCCGAGGACGCGGCCGATCAGCTCCGGGCCCGCCACGGGCCCGTGCCCCGGGACGATCACCGCCGCGTCCAGCGGCGCGACGACCTCCTCCAGCACCGCGATCGCGCCCGCCACCGACCCCTGCATCACGAACGGGGTGCCGCCGTTGAACAGCAGGTCGCCGCAGAACAGCACGCGGCGCTCCGGGATCCACACGATCGAGTCGTTGGTGGTGTGCGCGGCGGTGCCGACGTGCCGGACCTCGCAGCGCAGGTCCCCGGACCACAGCGTGACGCCGCCGGTGTAGGTGAGGAAGGGCGGCTCGACCTCGACGCCGCCCCACTCCACCTTCGTCCAGAACGGCTCGTCGAACGGCCTGCCCCACGCGAGCGCGTTCTCGCGGGTCCGCTCGTGGCCGACGATGGTGGCGCCGGAGAACAGGTAGTTGCCGAAGGTGTGGTCGCCGTGGTGGTGGGTGTTCACCAGCGTCCGGACGGGCCGGTCGGTGACCGTCCGGATCGCGTCCAGGTAGGCGCGGGTGCGGCGCTTGGTCGAGCACGCGTCGACACTGATCACCCCGCGCTCGGCGGCGAGGAAGCCGGTGTTGTTGATCCACCAGGTGCCGTCCGGTTGGACGTAGGCGAACACGCCGTCGGACACCTCCTCCAGGCGCGGCTCGCCGGGGCCGTCGCGTCCGGGCACGTCGCTCATGGGCGCCTCCCTCGTCCAGACGTACCCTACGAGGCCCGGTCGATCCGGACCGTCTCCACCCACCGGGGCGGGTCGAAGGTGCAGTCGCCGACGAGCACGGCGATCAGCCGGCAGGACGGGGACTCCTCCGGCCACGGCGTGTACCCGTCGGTGAGGACGATCACGACCTGCGGCCGGTCGGGCTGCGCGAGCGCCCGCGCGATCCCGACCCGCATGTCGGTGCCGCCGCCCCCGCCGAGCTCGACCTGCTCGACCGACGTCACCCGCGACACCGCCTGCACGTCGGCGTCGCAGGCCAGCACGGTCACCCGGTTGCCGCGGACGCCGACCTCCCGCAGCACCCCGGTGACCTCGGCGAGCGCCGCCGCCAGCTCGTCGTCGCCCATGGACCCGGACGTGTCGATCACGATCGCGACGCGGGGCAGCGGGCGGCGCAGGCTCGGCAGCACGGCGCCGCGCAGCGCGGGGGTGCGGCGCGACGGCCGCCGGTAGGTGTAGTCGACGGCGCCGCCCGCCCACGCGACCGCCTCCCGCACCGCGCCCGCCAGCACCCGCCGCCAGTCCACGACCGGTTCGAGGACCTGGTCGGCCCACCGCTGCCACCCGCCGGGCAGCGTCCCGCGCGCCCGCTGGTGCGCCCGCATCGCCTCGGCGGTCGCGCGCCGCAGCGCCTCCGCCTCGGTCGCCCGCACCGACGGCGCGCCCGCCCCGTCCGGCTCCCACGGCATCGGCACGCCGTGCGCGCCCGACCCGCAGTCGTGGTGCGGCTGCGCGGGGACGCCCTTCAGGTACTCCTCGAACATCCGCCCCTCGGGCAGCCCGAAGTCGCGGGGATGCATCCGCCCGGCGGGCAGCGGCAGCCCGTCGGCGAGCAGGTCGTCGTTGATCTCGCAGTCCTGCGCGATGTTGACCCGCCCGTGGTCGCGCTGGTCGGCGGCCGGCAGCCGGGACGCGCGGCCGTGGTGGTCGCGCAGCAGGTGCGCGACCTCGTGGATCCACACGCCCGCCAGCTCCTCGACGGGCGTGGCGTCCACGAACGCGGGCGAGACGTAGCACCGCCAGTGCCGGTCGACGCCCATCGTCGGCACCCGGCCGCTCGGCACGACCGTCAGCGAGTACAGCGCGGACGCCAGGTAGGGGCGGTCGCCGGCGGCCTTGAAGCGGGCGGCGAGCAGCTTCGTCCGGTCCAGCACGGCGGTCACGCGCCCGGCAGCGCGCCGGACAGCTGCAGGATGTCGATGAACGCGTCGATCCCCGGCGGCACCGGCCACCGGACGTCGCGCAGCGCAGCCAGGTCCGACGCGGCGCGCGCCGCCACGTCCGGGACGCCCGCGTCGACCGCCTTCGCCAGCACCTCCCAGCCCGCCTCCCACCGCCTGCGGGTGCAGTCGCCCTGCACCGAGGAGACCACCGCGGTCAGGAACGCCAGCTGCCGGTCACCGCGCTCGGGCAGCGCGAACGCCTTCGGGTCGGCCAGCACCCGGTCGGGGTCGGGCAGGTCCAGCTCCTCCAGGTAGGAGAGCAGTTCGAGGCCCGCGCCGTCGCCGATCGCGCCGATCACCGCGGCGGACACCGCCTCCTGCCCGGCGCCCGTCGCGTACCCGGTGGCGAGCAGCCGCAGCGCCATCTCCCAGCTGCGCGGCGACGGCCATGCGCCGCCCCGCGCCTCGGCGTCCTCCGGCAGGTGGTGCGCGAGCCCGGGCCGCGCCGTGAGGAACCCGGACACGGCGCCGCGCGCGCGGGCGATCGCGGCGGACGCCTTCGACCCGTCCACCACCGGGACGGTCAGCTCCGGCCAGGTGCCCGCCATCCCGCGCGCCACCGTGCGCGGGTCGTGCGTCCAGTGCAGGTGGACGAACCGGTTCGCCAGCGGCGGCGACAGGTGCCAGCCGTCCGCCGCGCTCGCCGGCGGGTTCGCCGCCGCGACGACCCGGACCGGCGCCGGCAGCCGCAGGCTGCCGACCCGCCGCTCCAGCACGACGCGCAGCAGCGCCGCCTGCACCGCCGGCGGCGCCGACGACAGCTCGTCGAAGAACACGACGCCGCGGCCCGCGGCCGCCAGCCGCACCGCCCAGTCCGGCGGCGCCATCGGCACCCCCGTCGCGGCCGGGTCGTCCCCGATGATCGGCAGCCCGGCGAAGTCGGACGGCTCGTGCACGCTCGCGATGACCGTCTCCAGCGGGACACCGAGCCCCTCGGCGAGCCGCTCCATGCCCGCGGACTTGCCGATGCCCGGCTCGCCCCACAGCAGCACCGGGATGTTCGCCGACACCGCCAGCGCGAGCGCCTCCAGCTGCACGCTGCGCGCCGGCTCGGCGCGCCAGGCGCCGGCCCGCCGGTTCAGCTCGTCCGCCGCGTCGAGCGGCCCCGTCACGGTCTCGGTGGTCACGGCAGGAACTCCAGATCGTCGCGTTCGGCCTTCTCGGCGGCCTTGCTCAGGGTGGACGGGCCGTGCGGCGGCATCGGGGCCGCCGCGATCTCGGTGCGCGCCCCGGCGTCCAGCAGCGCGCGCACCAGCGCGGGGGAGCCGTGGTGCTGGACGGCGAGGAGCGCCGGCGTGCGGCCGTCGCGGTCGGCGGCGTCGACGTCGAGGCCCGCCTCCAGCAGCCGAGGCAGCAGCGCCTCGTGGTCCATCGCGTAGAGGGCGTGCAGGAGCGTCCAGCCGCGGCCGTCCGTCACGTGCGGGTCGAGCCCGGCGTCCAGCAGGCGCAGGACGCCGTCGGCGTCGCCGTGCCGGGCGCGCAGGAACACCTCGTTCCGGTGCCGCCGCAGCGCGCGCGGCAGCCGGCCCGCCCCCGACCGCCAGGCCCGGCGGGCCGCGAAGCAGCCGCCGACCGCGCCGCCGAACGCGCCGAACGCCTGCTCGCGGCGCGCCTCCTCCTCGGTGTGCGGGATCCGCAGGTCGCCGTCGCCCAGCCTGACCTTGTGCCACACCCCTTCACAGCGCACCCGCACCGTCGCCGGCAGCCTGTGGCCGGGCCCATCGGCAGGGCCGTCCTGCGGCGGACGGCCGGGGAAGAGCGCCGACCGGACGAGCGGATGCAGTTCGTCCGGGGCGAGCAGCCCGCCGCGGAGCAGGTCGAGGTCGGGCAGGTCGTGCCAGCATCCCGGGGCGGGCGTGCGCCGCCGCGTCTCGCCGGTGTGCGCCGGCCAGACCAGCGGGCGCTCGCGCCGCCCGCCCGCCTCGACGCGCACGGTGACCTGCCGGTCCGGCAGCCGGACCAGCGCGGACAGCGGGCGGCCGCCGCGCCCCGCCAGGCGCCGGATCCGGTGCGCGAGCATCGGCGCCGCCGTGCCCAGCCGGGACAGATCGGACCACGGGCCGCGCTCCCACGGCTGCGTCTTCGGATGCTCCTCCAGGACCAGCCCGATCCCCACGGCGTCGAAGGCCGCCTGGATCTCCGCGCGTCCGGCGCCGGGCCGCCCGGCGAGCAGCAGCGCCCATTCGGCCCGGGCAACGGCATCGCCGGGGCCGGGGTCGGACGCGGGCAGCTCGCCCGGGTCGCGGGGCGTGCCGTCCGCGTGGAAGAACGGGACGCGCCCGTGCCCGCCGTAGTGCTCGGCCAGCTCGTGGCAGTGCCGGTCGTCGAACAGGTACCGGTCGGCGGTCCAGTCCTCGTCCGCCGAGACCGCGGACGCCAGTTCCAGCGCCGGCCGCTGCGGCGCGAACGCCGTCGGCGGTGCCGCGACCTGCAGCACCGCAGACCATGGCGCCCCTGGCGCGCGGTAGCGGGTGAGCGCGAACCGCCGTCCGGCGGTGAACGTGCTCACGCCCCCGGCCTGGAACGCGTCCCGGGGCAGGTGCCAGTGCAGCAGGTCCGGGACGAGATGCCGCAGGTCCTCCTCCAGCCGGGCCGCCTCCTGCGCGCCGTGCTCGCGCGCGACGTCCGCCGGGTCGAACGCGACGTCGACGCGCGCCGCCGCGCAGGCGCCGCGCCAGTCGCCAGCCCGCCGCCGCTCGGCCGCCTTCGCGACCGCGGCGGGCGGCAGGCCGTACCTGCGGGCGCGCTGCCAGGCCGGCCCGATCTCACGCCAGGACGGGGGAGGGTGGAAGACCGTCAACGGTAGACGCTCGCGATCGCGTGCACGTCGGGGTGCGGGCGGGCCGCCGGGCGCAGCCGCTCCGCGAACGCGCGCTTCACCCTGCGCGGGACGCCCGGGCCGAGACCGACGTACTCCAGCCGGCTCTCCGCGCCGACGCCGGCCAGCAGCGTCTTCGCGCCGCGCCCGGTCAGGCCGGTGTGGCTCAGCCCGAGACGGCGCAGCGGGCTGCCGGGCAGCGCCGCTGCGAGCGCCGCCGCGCCCTCGTCGCCGGTGGCGTTGGGCGGCGCGCCGAGTGCCCGCTCCGACGGCGGCCGGCTCAGGTCCAGCGCCTCGATCGCGCCGAGCGCCCCGGCCAGCGACCGCGCGCCGTCCGGCCCGACGCCGTTGCCGCCGAGACCGAACCGCACCGGGCGCCCCGCCGACTCCGCCGCCGACGCCAGCACCGCGGCACCCTCGTCGCCGAGGTGGTTCGCGGGCGCGTACAGCTCGCGGACGCCCGCGTCGCGGACCAGCGCGGCCAGCAGGTCCGCCGCGTCCGGGCCGATGCCGTTCCCGCCGACGAACAGCCGCTCCAGCGGCACGTCCCGGGCCGTCAGCGCGCCGAGCAGCGCACGCAGGCCGTCCATGCCGAGACCGGTGTTGACCAGGTCCAGCGTCCGGATCGCCGTGTTGCGGCGCAGCATCGCGGCGACCGCCCGCGCGCCCGCGTCACCGACGGGGTTGCGCTTCAGCCACAGCGCACGCACCTCCCCGTCGGATGCGAGCCGGTCCGCGAGCACCGCCGCGCCGTCCCCGTCGATGCGGTTGCAGCCGAGGTACAGCGTCCGGACGCCGTGGCCCGGCTCCAGCGCGCCGGCGATCGTCCGCGCGCCCTCGCCGCCCATCGCGTTCGTCCCGAGCAGCAGGTGCACCGCGTGCGGCGACGCGACCGCCGCCGGGACGAGCCGCGCCACCCCCGCCGCCCCGAGCCCCTGCTTGCACAGGTCCACGCGGCCGTCGCCGCGCAGCGTCCCGAGCGGGAACGCCTCGTCGCCCTCGACCGGCGCGGCGTCGGCGAGCCGCGCCAGCAGCGGCGCCAGCGCGGCCGGGTCGGCCCGCGGCACGTCCGGGTGCTCGATCGCCGGGCAGCGTACGGGGGTCGGCTCCATGCTGTTCACCACTCCACCGGTCGGTAGTCCTTCAGGAACACGCCGGACAGCCGCTCGCCGCCGACGCCCCGCACGACCGGGTCGTACACCCGGGCCGCGCCGTCGATCACGTCCAGCGGCGGGCGGAACCCGGCGGCGAACTGGGCGAGCTTGCCCGGATGCGGCCGCTCGTCGGTCACCCAGCCGGTGTCGACGCTGGTCATGTGGACGCCCGCCGCCGCGTAGTCGGCCGCCGACGTGCGCGTCATCATGTTCAGCGCCGCCTTCGCCATGTTCGTGTGCGGGTGCCGGACGGTCTTGTGCTCGCGGGAGAAGCTGCCCTCCATCGCCGACACCTGCACGACGTACCGGTCCGGGAACGGCGACGCCTCCAGCAGCCCGCGCAGCCGCGAGGTCAGCAGGAACGGCGCGAACGCGTTCACCATCTGCACCTCCAGCCACTCGCCCGGGTCGACCTCGTGCAGCCGCAGGGTCCAGCTGTTGCGGTCGCGCAGGTCGAGCGGCTGGCCGGTCTCGTCGGTCCGGCCCGCCGGGAACAGCGCGTCGTCCGGGACGGCGAGCGCCGCGGCCGGACCGGCGTCGAGCGCGGCCCGGCCGCCCCCGGCGAGGTCGACCCGGGCCGCCGCGCCGGTCAGCGGCAGCGCCTCCGCCGCGCGCACCTCACGGTGGTAGGCGGGCGGCCGCCGGACGGTCTGCGCCGCGTTGTTCACCAGCACGTCCAGGTGGTCGAACCGGGCGTGCACCGCGTCCAGCAGCCCGGCCACGCCCGGCATGTCCAGCAGGTCGACGCCGTGGACGTGCAGCCGGTCCAGCCAGTCCGCGGAGTCGGGGACGGCCGCGAACCGGCGCGCCGCGTCGCGCGGGAACCGGGTGGTGACCAGCACCTCCGCGCCGTCCCGCAGCATCTTCAGCGCCACCTGGAAGCCGATCTTGATCCGGCCGCCGGTGATCAGCGCGCGCCGTCCGGCCAGGTCGCAGCGGGCGTGCCGGCGCGCCAGGTTCTCCGCGGCGCACTCCGGGCAGAGCAGGTGGTAGTCCGGATGCACGTCCCGGTACGGGGTCTTGCAGACGTAGCAGAACCGCGCGCGCGACAGTGTCCGTCCCGGCTCCGGCTCGGCCGGCGCCGGTTCCGCTTCGGGCTTCGGATCGGCGCCGGGGTTCTGGTCCTGGAAGCGCGTCGTCGCGGCGAGCGTCTCGAGGTCCTCGGCGCGCCGCTGCGTTCTGCGGGCCGCCTTCCGCGTCTTCTTGCCGGACCGGTGCAGCTGCGACGCGGCCTCGTGGACGGCCCGCCAGCGCGGATCGTCGGGATCGGTGCCCCGCGCGCGCTCCAGCAGGCGGAGGCACGCCGCGATCTCCTCCGGCCGGAACTCCTCGGGACGGATCTCCTCAAGACGGGGCGCCTCGTCGCCGGCCGTCGGCCGCGGCTCCCCGGCTCGCGCAACGGCCGTCACTGCACTCCCTCGCCCCGTCAGCCGGATCCGGGACGGAGCTGACCGGATTCGAACCGGCGTCCCCCAACATGCAGTATTGGTGCGTCGACCTCTGCGCTACAGCCCCGCCACCGGCAGCGTAACGGAACCGACCTGGCGAACCACCCGAAATTCGGTGATCTTCACGACCCGTCGAGGAGCGGAAGCAGGTCCTCGCGCTCGGCGCGTTCGACGAGCCGCCGGAACCCTCCCCGCAAGCCCGGGCCGGTGGCCCCGAGCCCCCTGTCCGCCCCGGCCTCCAGCAGGGCCCGGACGAGCGCCGGCGAGCCGTGGGCGGTGACCGCGACGGACAGCGGCGTGCGCCCCGACCGGTCGCGGGCGTTCAGGTCGAGCCCGGCCGCCAGCAGCCGCGGCATGATCAGGCGGTGGTTCATGGCGTGCAGGAAGTGCAGCAGGCTGCGCCCCTGGGCGTCGTGAACGCAGGGGTCCATTCCGGCGTCCAGCATTCGGAGCACGCCCGGGGTGTCGCCGTGCACCGCCCGCAGGAACAGCTCGCCGCGCTGCCGGCGCAGTGCACGGGGCAACTGGCCTTGGCCGGTCCGCCACACCCCCCGGACGGTGAAGCACCCCGAGATCCGCCCGCCGAGCGCGCGCAGCGCCTGCTCGCGCCGCTCATCCTGCGGGCCGTGCGGACCCGTCAGCACGCCGCCGGCCCACCGGACCTCGTGCCACTCGCCGCGGCAGCGGACCCGGACGGGCCCGGGCGGCTCCGGATCCGGCGGCCCCACCGGCCCCTCGGCGGCCGCACGCGCCGGGAACAGCGCTGACCGGACCAGCGGATGCAGCTCGTCGGGCGCGACCAGCCCGGCCCGCAGCAGATCGGCGTCGGGGAAGGGCTGATGCCAGTCGTTCGCCGCCTTGGCGTCCCGGTACTCCCCGGGCGCCGGGGGCCTCAGCAGCAGGCGGCCGCCGTCCCCGTCCGCCTCGGCGGCCACCATCTCGCGCGACAGGTACGGCGATCCGATGACCGTGGTGACGGGGCCGTTCCCGGCGGCGGCCAGCCGGCGCAGGCGCGCGGCGAGCACCGGCGGCCGTCCCAGGCGCCGCCGGAGGGCGGCCATGAACCCGCCGTGCTCGGCGGGATCCGCCGGCGGCCGGACCTCGAAGCCCGCGGCGCCGAAGGCCCCGGCGACGTCGCCGTCCTCGTACCGCATGATCGACCATTCCGCGCGCGCCATGGCGTCGCCGGGGCCCGGGTCGGACGCGGGCAGCTCGTGCGGCGCCCGCGGCGTCCCGTCGGCGTGGAAGAACGGAAGGCGGCCGGCGCCGCCGTAGTCGGCGATCAGCCCTCCGCCGTACCGGTCGTCGAACAGGTGCCGCGCGCCCGTCCAGTCGCGGCCCGTGTGCGGGCCGTCGGGGCCGAACGTCAGCCGCAGCCGCTGCGGCGCGTCCAGCGACGGCGGTCCGGACACCTGCAGGATCGCGTCCCGGTCGTCGTACCGGGCGAGGAGGAACATCAGGTGCTCGTCGAACACGGTCATGTCGCCCGGACCGCGCGGCAGGTGCCAGCGCAGCAGGTCGGGGACGAAGTGCCGCAGGTCGGCGGCGAGCCGGCCGGCCACGCCGGCGCCGAAATCGCGCGCGACACCGTCCAGCGTGAACGTCACGTCCATGCGCGCCGCCGCGCACGCGCCGCGCCAGTCGCCCGCCCGCCGGTGCCGTTCCGCCTGCTCGATCATCCAGCGGGGGACGCGGTACCGGCGCACCCGCTGCCACGCGCGGAGGTCGTCCGCCGCCATCGGCGACCCGAGCGCGGGAACATCCGGAGCCACCCGTCCCCCTCGTCGGACCAGGGGCAGGACCGGCCGGAATCGAACCGGCGTCCTCCGCCTTGGTCGGGCGGTGCGTCGACCTCTGCGCTACGGCCCTGCCGGACGGCAGCCTAGCCGTCCCGGGCCCGGCCGGGCGACCCCTCAGCCCTCCGGCACGGTGGTGAGCAGGTGCGGGCGCGGCGAGCTGCGGCGGGCCGGCGGCTCCTGCGATCCGGACGAGCGCAGCACGTCGGCGGCGCCGATGACGGCGGCGTCGCCGGTGTCGTCGCCGATGCGTGCGGCGAGGCCGGTGCGCTCGTGGATGAGCCGGTCCAGGCCCGGCAGGCGGGCGGTGCCGCCGGTCAGCGTGATGCCGACGCCGAGCAGCTCCCCGGAGATCTCCGGGCCACAGCCGGCGAGCCCCTGCTGGATCGCGCCGACGATCTCCCCGACCGGCGCGGCGATGGCGCGGGCGACGTCGGCGGTGGTGAGGACGATCCCGCGCGGCATCCCGGTGCCGAGGTCGCGGCCGTGCACGACGGTCTGCCGCAGCGGGCGGCGGCCGATCGGCGGCACCGCGCCGACCTCCAGCTTCGCGGCCTCGGCGCTGGCCGGGGAGATCCGCACCTTGTGCTCGCGGCGGACGAGCGCGACGATCGCCCGGTCCAGCGACGAGCCGCCGACGAGCGCGGTGTGCGAGGTGACGAGCCCGCCGAAGGAGATGACGCCGACGTCGGTGATGTCGGCGCCGATGTCGGCGACGACGACGACCTCCGGCCGCCCGGACGAGGTGAGCCCCATCCCGATCGCGGCCGCGATCGGCGTCGGCACGAGCGTGAGACGGCGCGCGCCGGCCTGGAACGCCGAGAACTGCAGCGCCCGGTAGTGCACGGACGACATCCCGCTCGGCACCGTCACGACCAGCCGCGGCCGCGCGGTGTAGCGGCGCCGGTGGTGGGTGCGGACGAGGGCGCGCATCAGGTACTCGGCCTCGTCGGTCTCGGTGGGGGCGCCCTCACGGATGGGCCGGACGAGGCGGACGTCCGGGTTGCGGCCGGCCATCTCCTGTGCGGGGAGCCCGAGCGCGAGGATCTTGCCGGTGTGCAGGCAGCGGGCGAGCAGTGACGGCTCGCGCGCGACGACCCCGCGGTCGCGCACATGCATCCGCACCGTCGCGCTCCCCAGGTCGATGGCGGTGTCCCGGCCCGCGAAGTCCCACATCGCGTCCCCTTCCCTCTCGCCCTGCAGTTCGCAGAGTGCTGATGCCCTGCCGACCTGCGGCGATGCCCATCGGCGGGTAAGCGAATCGCAACGTCCCGGCGAACAGGCGTCCGGAATTCCGGATACGGCGACCGGCCGCCCGGGCCCGCCCGGCCGCCAGTGCCGAGCGGGCGTCAAGAGATCATGTGAGAACGGTGTCGCGCCGCCGCGCCGTCCGGCCCCGCCGCGCCCGGACGGCGCCGGCCGCGCGGCACGCCGCGTACAGCGCGAACGAGATCGTGGTGACGTACGGGCTGATCGGGACGCCGGCGCCGAGCGACAGCAGGATCCCGCCGACCACCGACACGGTCGCGAGCGCGGCGCTGAGCACCGGCACCAGCACCGGCGACGCCGTCACCCGCACCGCCGCGGCGGCGGGCGTGCAGATCAGCGCTAGCACCAGCAGCGCCCCGACGACCTGCACCGACACCGCGACCGCCAGGCCGAGGACGAGCATGAAGGCGGGCGACAGCAGGCGCACCGGGACGCCGCGCGCCGCCGCCACGTCCGGGTCGAGGCTCGCGAACGCCAGCGGCCGCCACATGATCGCCAGGCACACCAGCACGACCGCGGACGTGCCGAGCAGCCATGACAGCCGGGGCGTGTCGATCGCGACGATCTGCCCGGTGAGCAGGCCGAACTTGTTGGCGGCGCGTCCCTTGTACAGCGACAGGAACAGCACGCCGAGGCCGAGCCCGAACGGCATGAGCACCCCGATGACCGAGCCGCGGTCGCGCGCGCGGGTGCCGAGCACGCCGATGAGCGCGGCGGCCAGCAGCGCGCCCGCGATCGAGCCGCCCGCGACGCCGGTGCCGAGCAGCAGCGCGGCGGCCGCCCCCGCGAACGACAGCTCGCTGATGCCGTGCACCGCGAACGCCAGGTCGCGCATCACGACGAACGTCCCGGCGAGCCCGCCGACGAGGCCGAGCACCGCGCCGGCGATCAGCGAGTTGCGGACGAGGCCGAGCAGCGCGCCGTAGTCGTCGAAGTTGACGATCTCATGCCACATCACGCCACCTCCGTCTTCGTCCCCGCCTCCGACGGCGCCGGGCCGGGCATGCGCAGGACGCGGTCGGCGAACGGCAGCACCGGCTCGACCTCGTGGGTGACGAACACGACGGCGGTGCGGTGCTCGCGGCACCGCCGCGCGACCAGCGCGCTGACGATCCGCTGGTGCGCGGCGTCCAGCGAGGCCAGCGGCTCGTCGCAGAGCAGCAGCCGCGGGCCGGACGCGAGGGCCTGCGCGACCCGGACGCGCTGCAGCTCGCCACCCGAAAGCAGCTCGACGGGGACGTCCGCGAACGCCTCCGCGCCGACCTCGCGCAGCGCGTCGGCGACGCGGCGCCGCGCGTCCGGGCGGGGGAGGCGCGGCCCCCAGCGGTGCCCGTCGACGCCGAGCCGCACCAGGTCGCGGGCCCGCAGCGGGGTGTGCGCCGGGACGCTGCGGTGCTGGGGGACGTAGCCGATGAGGTCGCTTCCGCGGCGCGGCGGGCGCCCGCCGACCGTCACCGTCCCGGCCGACGGCCGCCGCAGGCCGAGCAGCACCTTCAGCAGGCTCGTCTTCCCCGATCCGTTGGAGCCGAGGACGGCGACGAACTCGCCGGCCGCCACGTCGAGGTCGAGGCCGCTCCACACCGTCCGCTCGCCGTAGCGGAGCGCCGCGCCGCGCATCGCGATCACGACAGCGCCTTCCCGAGCGCGGCGATGGTGCCGTCCATCCAGGCGATGTAGCCGGTGCCGGACGGCAGGGTCTCGGTGACCGGCACGACGGGGACGCCGTTGTCCTTCGCGGCCTTCTGGACCTGCTCGGTCTGCGGGCCGCTCGTCTGCGCGTTGTAGACGAGCGCCTTCACCTTCTTGCCGCCGAACAGCCCGAGCGTCTCGCGCATCGCGCGCGGCGCGACGTCGTCGCCCTCCTCGATCGCCTCGCTGAACTCCTCCGGCGTCTCGTTGCGCAGGCCGGCGGCTTCGAGGAGGTAGAGCGGGACGGGTTCGGTGATGGCGACGCCGTCGCCGGAGTGCACGGCCTTGAGCGCGGCGACCTTGCCCTCCAGGTCCTTCAGCTTCGCCTTGAACGCGGTGGCGTTCGCGGTGAACGTGCCGGCGCCGGCCGGGTCGGCCTTGGCGAGCGCGGCCGACAGCCGGTCGGCCAGCAGCGCCATGGACGGCAGGTCGTACCAGACGTGCTCGTTCAGCTCGCCGCCCGCGGGCGCCGTCCGTCCCGAGATCCGCACCGCGTCGAGGACCTCGGCCTTGGACGCCGACGCCTTCAGCATCGTGCCCATGAAGTCGTCGTAGCCGCCGCCGTTCTCGATCACGACGCCGGCCCGGGCGAGCGCGAGGCGGTTGCGCGTCCCGGCCTCGTAGGAGTGCGGGTCCTGGGCCGGGTCGCTGATGAACGCGGTGACGCTCACCTTGCCGCCGCCGATCGTCCGCGCGATGTCGCCGTAGACGTTGGTCGAGGCGACGACCTGCACGGTGCCGCCGGGCCGCTTCGCGGGCGCGGCCTCGGACGAGCCGCAGGCGGCGAGCGCGAACGCGGGGACGGCCGCCGCGGCGGCGCCGAGCGAGCGAAGGGCGGGCGCGCGGAGGGCGGGTGCGCGGCGGGGGGATCGCAGAGGGGACATGCGGTTCGCTCCTGAAAATGAAAACGGTTTTCAGTGCAACTTAGCATGACGTGTCCGGATCCGTCCCATGACGGCTGAGAGGGTTGACCGGGCGGGCGCGCGCCCTAACGTTGATCGCGACGGACCGCTGATCGCGAAGCCCCCGGACGGAAGACGGCGCCCATGAGCGAAGAGCCCCGGATCGACACGACCGTTCCGCACTCCGCGCGGATCTGGAACTACTGGCTCGGCGGCAAGGACAACTACCCGGTCGACCGGGAGGCCGGCGACCGGTTCCTGACGGTCTATCCGGGCATGACCGACGTCGCGCGCGCCGTCCGGCACTTCCTCGCCCGCGCCGTCCGGCACCTGGCGGGCGAGGCCGGCATCCGGCAGTTCCTCGACGTGGGCACCGGCCTGCCCACCGTCGACAACACCCACGAGGTCGCGCAGCGCGTGGCGCCGGACGCCCGGATCGTGTACGTCGACAACGACCCGCTCGTCCTGCTGCACGCCCGCGCGCTGCTGACCAGCACGCCCGAGGGCGTCACCGACTACATCGACGCCGACGCCCGCGACCCGCGCGGGATCCTGCGCCGCGCGGCGGCGACGCTCGACCTCGACCGCCCGGTGGCGGTGATGATGCTCGGCATCATGGGGCACATCTCCGACGAGGAGGACCCGCGGTCGATCGTGGCGGAGCTCATGGGCGGCCTGCCGCCCGGCAGCCACCTCGTGCTGAGCGACGGCACCGACCTCAGCCGCGAGCGCTCACAGGCCCACGACCAGTACGCGGGCACCGGCGCCGTCCCCTACCACCTGCGCCCGCCCGAGCGGATCGAGAACTACTTCGACGGGCTCGACCTGCTGAAGCCGGGCGTGGTGCCGGTGTCGCGGTGGCGTCCGGAGGACGGCCCGTTCGGCCCCCCGGACGCCGTCACGACCTTCGGGGGAGTGGCGCGCAAGCCCTGAGCGGCCCCGCCCGCTCGGGTCAGCGCTTGCGCAGGACCCCGCCATACTCGTAGATGCCGGTGTCCAGCTTCGAGGCGCCCTCGTAGCGGCGCAGCTCCTCGGGGACGGGCGCGAGCGGCGGCTGCAGGTCCATCGGCCGCCAGTCGACCAGGTTGCACAGGCCCGGCTCCACCGGGTCGAAGTCCGACAGCAGCGCGTCGATCTCGGCGGGCGTGCGGGTCTGCCACGGGATCCCGGCGCCGGTGACCTGCGCGGTCATCTCCGCGCTGCGGACCGGGTCGTCGCACGCCACCTGCGAGAAGGTCAGGTGGCTGCCCGGCGCGGCGCGGTCGAGGACGGCGTGCAGGATCCCCTTCGGGTCGTCGGCGTCGGGCAGATGGTGGCCGACGGACAGGAACAGGGTCGCGACGGGCTCGGAGAAGTCGATGAGCCGCTTGACGTCCTCGTGCTCCAGCACCGCGTTCTGGTCGCGCATGTCCGCGGTGATCACCGTCGTGGACGCGTCGCCGGCGAGCAGCGCGCGGCCGTGCGCGAGCACGATCGGGTCGATGTCGACGTAGACGACGCGCGCGTCCGGCGCGAACTGCCGCGCGACCTGGTGCACGTTGGCGTCGGTCGGCAGCCCGCAGCCCATGTCGATGAACTGCCTGATGCCGGCCTCGGCCGTCAGGTAGCGGACGGCCCGGTACAGGAACAGCCGGTTCTGCCGGGTGATGTCCAGCCCGGCCGGGTGGTGCTCCAGCTGCCCCCGGATGAACTGGCGGTCGACCTCGTAGTTGTCCTTGCCGCCGAGGAGCCACCCGTAGGCGCGCGCCGAGGTCGGCACGTCGTTGGGGATGTCGGCGATCGAGATCTGGTCGTCGTTCACGGGCCCGCTCCGCATCTGCGCAGTAGGTGGGGATCGGTGTCGATTGGAACGGTATACCGCTTCGCCCCCTCCCGGCGATCTTTCGGCCGGCCCGGGCGCCCGCGCCGCCCCGGCCGCCGTTCACGCAAGGCCAGGTCGTCGCCGGATTGCTTGTGAATCGAGTTTTAGCGTGCTTTCCTGACGTACATGGCTCACCTTTGGCTCCGGTACGCGGCGGGGACGGACATCGGCAGGCGGCGGCGCGTGAACGAGGACTCCGCGTTCGCCGGACCGGCGCTGCTCGCCGTCGCCGACGGCATGGGCGGCCACCCGCACGGCGACGTCGCCAGCGCCGCCGCCATCACCGCCGTCGCCGATCCGCCCGCGGGCGGCGACCCCGCCGCGGCGCTCGCCGCCGCGGTGGCGCGGGCGTCGGCGCGGCTGGAGGAACTGGCCGCGGGCGACCCGGAGCTGCACGGGATGGGCACCACCCTGACCGCCATGGCCTGGGACGGCGCCGGGTTCGCGGTGGCGCACATCGGCGACTCCCGCGCCTACCTGCTGCGCGGCGGCGCCCTCTTCCAGATCACCCGCGACCACACGATGGTGCAGTCCCTCGTCGACGGCGGGCGGATCACCCCTGACGAGGCGGCGGACCACCCGCGCGCCTCGCTGCTCGTCCGCGCGCTGCAGAGCGGCGGCGACCAGCGCCCGGACCTGTTCCGGCAGGACGCCGCGCCCGGCGACCGCTACCTGCTGTGCTCCGACGGCGTCTCCGGCTTCGTCCCTGCCGGGACGATCCGCGACGTGCTGGCCGGGGCCGCGCGCCCCGCCGTCGCCGTCGCCCGCCTCATCGCGCTCGCCGACGCCGCCGGCGGCCTGGACAACATCACCTGCGTCGTCGCCGACGTCGTCGCCGGCCTGCCGGACCCGGCGGACCCGCCGGGGCGGGCGCCGCTGCTGGTCGGCGCCGTCGCGGGCGCCGGCGGGCGCGGCGCCGCGCCCGGCCCCACGGTCGGCCCCACCGTGCCTGATCCGTCCCCGGGGAGTGCCCGTTGACCGGATTCACGGGCGTTCCACGCGCGGAAGGGCGTTCCAGAAGATCAAGTAGGGTGGCGGGATGAGCGGTGATCCGGGCGTCACGGCGGGCGACATCGCCCGGCTCGCGGGCGTCGGCCGCGCCACCGTCAGCAACTGGCGGCGCCGCCACGACGACTTCCCGCGCCCGGTCGGCGGCACCGCCGCCAGCCCGCTGTTCTCCCTCGCCGACGTCGAGGACTGGCTCACCCGCAACGGCAAGCCGTTCGAGGTGTCGGCCGGCGACCGGCTCTGGCAGCGGCTGCGCGCGTCCGGCGACGACTTCCGGCTCGCCGACCTCGTCGGCTGGGCCGGCCTGCGGCTGCTGGAGACCCGCGGCGGCACCGCGGCGCGGCGCCCGGACGACGGCGCGATGCCGCCGCGGCCCGGGACCGTCCCGCGCGACCCCGGCCTGCCCGCGCTGCTGGACGACCTGGCGGCCGAGCGCGGGCACCGCGCCGCCTTCGACCTGCTCGTCGAGCGGTACGTGGCGGCGCACTCGCGGCGCCTCACCGTCACCCGCCCCGACGTGGCCCGGCTGATGACCCGGCTCGCCTGCCGCAAGGGCGACGTCGTCCTCGACCCGGCCTGCGGGCTCGGCACGCTGCTGCTGTCGGCGTCCGGCGCCCGGCACGCGCTCGGGCAGGACAGCGACCCCGCCGCCGCCCGCATCGCCGCCGTGCGGCTGCGGCTCGCCGGGACGCCCGCCGACGTCGTCGCCGCCGACTCGCTGCGCGGCGACGCGTTCCCGGGCGAGGCCGCCGACGCCGTCGTGTGCGACCCGCCGTTCGGCGACCGCGTCTGGGGCCACGGCGAGCTGACCGGCGACCCGCGCTGGGAGTACGGGCTGCCGCCGCGCGGCGAGCCGGAACTCGCCTGGGTGCAGCACTGCCTCGCGCACGTGCGGCCCGGCGGGCGCGCCGCGGTGCTGATGCCGCCCGCCGTCGCGAGCCGCCGCCCCGGCCGGCGGATCCGCGGCAGCCTGCTGCGCGCCGGCGCGCTCCGCGCCGTGATCACCCTCGCGCCCGGCGGGCCCGACCTGTGGCTGCTGCGCCGCCCCGAGCCCGGCGAGCGGCCGCCCGGCGCGGTCCTGCTGCTGGACGCCGCCGGGGACCTCGGCCGCGCCGAACGCGAATGGCGGCGGCACGAGCGCGGCGCGGGCGCCGAGTCCGCCGTCCCGGTCATCGACCTGCTGGACGACGAGGTCGACCTCGGCCCGGCCCGGCACCGGCCGCGGCAGTCCGGCGCCGCGTTCGGCCGCCGCTTCACCGGCGCGCTGGACCGGTTCGCCGCCGCCGCGCCCGCCCCGCCCGCGCTGGACCTGCTGCCCGAACCGCGGCCGCTGCCGTTCACCACCATCGCCGAGCTGGCGCGCACCGGCGCCGTCGCGGTCCGGCACGCCCCGGCGCGGCTGCCCGCCGGCGGCGACGTCGCCGTGCTGACCGCCGGCGACCTCGCCTCGGGGTCGGGGCCGTCCGGCACGGCCGCCGCCGACCCCGACCTCGTCATGCTGGAGCCCGGCGACGTGGTCGCGGCCGCCGCCGGCACCGCCCGGGTCGTCGGCGACGAGCGCGCCGCGCTCGGCCCGTACCTCACCCTCTACCGGCCGGACCCGGGCCGCCTCGACCCGGAGTTCCTCGCCGGGTTCCTGACCTTCGCCCGCACCCGCGCCGGCACCGGGTCGAGCCGGACGGACCTGCGCCGCATGCGCGTCCCCCGGCTGTCGCCCGAACGCCAGCGCGACTACGGCCGCGCGTTCGCCGAGATGGCCGAGCTGACCGCGACGCTGCGCGAGATGTCGGCCCTCGGCGAGGACCTGGTCCGGCTGAGCTTCGACGGCCTGCTCGACGGCCACCTGGCCCCCGGCCCGGCCGCCGCGTCGCGCTGAGGGCCGCCGGCCCGCCGTCCCGCCGGGACTACCAGGCCCACGCTTCGGGCGCGGTGCCCGGGCCGGGGAAGATCTCGTCCAGCGCGGCCAGGAACTCCTCCGACAGCTCCAGGTCGACGGCGCGCAGCGCGGAGTCGAACTGCTCCTGGATGCGGGGCCCGACGATGGGGCCGGTGACGCCGGGACGGGTCAGCAGCCAGGCGAGGCCGACGTCCCCGGGCTCGACGCCGTGCTTGTCGCAGAGGTCCTCGTAGGCCTGGACCCGCGCCCGCTCCGCCGGGTCCTCCAGCATCTTCGCCCACAGGCCCGAGCCGGACCGGGCCGTCCGGCCCTCGCTCTGCTTGCGCAGCACGCCGCCCAGGATCCCGCCGTGCAGCGGCGACCACGGGACGACCCCGAGGCCGTACTCCTGCGCCGCCGGGATCACCTCCATCTCCGCGCGCCGCTCGACCAGGTTGTACAGGCACTGCTCGCTGACCAGGCCGAGCGAGCCGCGCCGCGCGGCCGTCTCGTTCGCCTGCGCGATGCCCCAGCCGGGGAAGTTCGACGACCCGGCGTACAGCACCTTGCCCTGCTGGACGAGGACGTCGACGGCCTGCCAGATCTCCTCCCACGGCGTCGTCCGGTCGATGTGGTGGAACTGGTACAGGTCGATGTGGTCGGTGCCGAGCCGCTTCAGCGACGCCTCGCAGGCGCGCCGGATGTTCAGCGCCGACAGCCGGTCCCGGTTGGGCCACGGGTCGCCCTCGGGGCTCATGTCGCCGTACACCTTCGTCGCCAGGACGGTCTTCTCCCGGCGGCCGCCGCCCTTGGCGAACCAGGCGCCGAGGATCTCCTCGGTGCGGCCCTGGCCGCCGTAGATGTTGGCGGTGTCGAAGAAGTTGACGCCCGCGCCGAGCGCGGAGTCCATGATCGCGTGGGCGTCGGCCTCGTCGGTGTGGCGGCCGAAGTTCATCGTGCCGAGGACGAGGCGGCTGACCTTCAGGCCGGTGCGGCCGAGCTGCGTGTACTTCATGGGGCCAAGCCAAGCACCTGGAGTGCGCTCCAGATCAAACGGGCGCGCCGCCATGGACGCCCGGGCGTCCATGGCGGCGCGCTGTGCGTCCCCTCGGCAGGGTGACGCCGCCGGCGTTCCCGCCGGTCGCGCAGTGGTGCGGTGCGGTCGGAATCAGCCGGGATCGCAGCTCAGCCGGGAATGTGACCCGGCGCCTTCATCGTCTTGGAGTGCGCGAACGGCGTCCAGGACCGCCAGCCGGAGCCGGACCGGGGGCCGTCCCCGGCGTCTCCGTGCGGTGGGCTCGCCTGGTGCTTGACCGCCTCGTGGGCGTCCGGCTGGTTCGCGTCCGGATGCTGCGCGCCCGCGTGGTGGGCGTTCGCGTGACCGGTGCTCGCGTGGCCGGTGTTCGCGTGGTGCGGCTTCTGGGCGGCGGGCCTGACGTGCCTCGGCCGCGGGGCCGGATCTCTGTCCGGTCTGCCAGGCATCAGGTGGTTCGACGTGCCGTCGCTTCGCGGTGCCTGGGCCGCGGGATGTGCGGGGGTGTTCGCCGGGGGCTTTCCTGCGTGGTGGACCGGTGTGTCATCGGGTGGCGGAAGGTGGGGGGTCCGCTGCTTATCAGGCGGCTTTCGCCGGGCCTCGCGATCCTGCGCCGCCATTCGGTCTATCTTGTCGACGAGTTCGCGGATGGACGGGGAAAATGTCTGTTTTGCCGGAGCTCCTGGTCGTACCGCGCCGGCGAACTGCCGTTTTCGGGCGCCCCCGAGCCTGTCGATCCTGACCCGGGCACCGGTATGCGGTGCGTGCAGGAAGCGGCCGTGCCCGACATAGATGCCGACGTGACTTCGCCCGTGGAAGAACACCAGGTCGCCGGGTCTCAGCGCGCCGAGGCCGACCTTGCGCTTCACCGACCGGTACTGCGAGTAGGTGACGCGCGGGAGCCGCACCCCCGCCCTGCGCCAGGCGGCCATCGCCAGGCCCGAGCAGTCGTAGCTGGACGGACCCGTCGCGCCCCACCGGTACGGCTTGCCGATCTGCCGGCGCGCGAACGACAGCGCCCGCTCGGCGTCCGAGCGCTGCTCGGCGGTCTCGGTGCGGTACCGGTCGTAGGCCCTGACCTTGCTCAGCGTCGCGGCGTCCAGGTTCAGCCGCTTCAGCACGGTCGGGTTGAGCTGGGCGCTGGCCGGGGCGCCCATCGGGACCGCCAGCGCGAACCCCGCGGCGGTCGCGGTGACGGCCACGGCGATCGTCCGGTGTCTTGCGGCCGCCGTCCCGCGGCGCGGGGTCCGGCCGCGACCGGCGCCGTCCCGATGTGAGTGGCGTGCGATGCACATTCGCGTGCTCTCCGTTTTCCCTCGTCGATTGATCATCCCGCCGTTGAATCGGGTACCCGGTGACCGCGCTCGGATGGGGGAGAACCGGCCGATTTTGCGTGATCATGGAAGGGAATTGATGCCGGAATTCGGTGCCTTTGATCAAGCGGTCAGATGCGCCAGCGATTTCAGCGGCACCGGCAGCCAGGCCGGCCGGTTCCGCGCCTCGTAGCGCACCTCGTAGACCGCCTTCTCGAACTCGAACGCGCGCAGCAGCACCGCGTGCGCGGCCGGGTCGGCGCCGCCCGCCGCCGCGTAGCCGCGGCAGAACGCGGCCCGGTTCCGCGCCGCCCACGCGTGCGCCCGCGTCTCCAGGTGGCCGCCCGACTCCAGCGGCACCGTCCCGGACCCGGTGATCAGGAACCGCGCCGCGTACTCGAACGAGCGCAGCATCCCCGCGACGTCGCGCAGCGGGTGCGACAGGGCGCGCCGCTCGCTCTGCGTGCGGGCCGGCTCGCCCTCGAAGTCCAGCAGCGACCAGCCCGACTCCGAGCGCAGCACCTGCCCGAGGTGGTAGTCGCCGTGCACCCGCTGCACCGGCAGCGGCTCCGCCTGCGCGGCCAGGTCGATGAAGGCGCCGGTCAGCGCCTTGGCGTGCGGCGCGAGGCCGGGCACGGCGCGGCACGTCCCGGTCAGCTCCTCGTTCATCCGCGCGGCCAGCACCCGGATCTCCTCCGCCGGGACGACCGTCACCCCGAACGCGTTGGCGAGCGCCCGGTGCACCTGCGCGGTCGCGGCGCCGAGCCGCTCGGCCTCGGCGGCGAAGTCGCCGCCTGCGGCGCTGGCGTCCAGCTCCGCCCATTCGTCGTCGTCCGGCTGCGTCGCGTGCGCGAACCAGTCGCGGACGCTCGCGATCGCCAGGCTCCAGCCGTCCGCGCCGGTGCGCAGGTAGTCCGACAGCAGCGCGAGCGTGACGGGCTCGCCGCCCGCGCCGCCGCCGGGGGCGAGTTCGATCCAGCCGTGGACGGCGGGGACGTGCTCGCAGCCGGCGCGGGTGAGCGCGAGGTTGACCTCCAGGTCGAGGTTGACGCCGTCGCTGAGCCGGCGGAACAGCTTGCAGATGTACTCGTCGCCGAACAGCAGCGAGGTGTTGCTCTGCTCGGCGGTAATCGGCAGGCTCGTCAGGTCCGTCCGGATGCGGGCGCCCGGGACGTGCCGGAAGCGCAGCGGGCCGGCCGAAGCCCCGGAGGCCAGGTGCTCCAGCAGCGTCCGGGTCAGGTCCGGATCATGCGCGGCGTCGTAGACCTGCCATCCCGCGCCGGCGCCGCCGGGCGGCCCGCCGATCCGCGCGTACCCGAGCCGTCCGGGCAGGTCGCGGCGGACGCCGAGCAGGACCTGGTAGCGGTCGGTCGCGCCCTTCTGCCGGACGTCGAGGACGAGGTGGTGCAGCGCGGGGTCGCCGGCGCGCAGTTCGGTGGCGGTGCCGATCGACAGGTCCTCGATGGGGCTGTCCTTGCCGCCGAACCACCGCTGCCGGGGCAGCCACTCCGCGAGGTCCCGCCTGAGGACGTGCTCGGGTGGCAGCACCTTCAGCCGTCCTTCTCCGCGTCGCTTCCGGGTTCGGTGAGCGGGTCCGCGACGGGGTCGGCGGGCGCGACGTCCGGCGGCGTCAGCTGGAACCAGTAGAAGCCGTGGCCGGGCAGGGTGAGCAGGTAGGGGAGTTCGCCGATGGCGGGGAACTGCACGCCGCCCATGCATTCGACGGGGGAGTAGCCCTCGAAGCGCCGCATGTCGAGCTCGACGGGCTGCGGGAAGCGCGACAGGTTCGCCACGCACAGCACGGTGTCCGCTCCGCCCTGGCCCGGGCCGGTCTCGTCGATCTCGCGGGTGAAGGCGAGGACGGAGGGGTTGGAGGCGGAGAGTTCGACGTAGGTGCCGACGCCGAAGACGGGGTGGCGTTGCCGGATCTCGATCATTTTGCGGGTCCAGTGCAGGAGTGATCCG
>NZ_JAGEPF010000049.1 GCF_017573465.1 Actinomadura violacea | reverse complement strand
CCCGCGGAGGCGACCAGCTCGTCGAGCGCGGCCCGGCCCTCGCGGGCGTCGGCGGGCGCCTGGGCGGGCGCGGGGGCCTGCGACCCGGCGGACGGCCCGGACGGCCCGGACTGCCCGGACGGCTTGGACTGCGCGGACCGTCCGGCGCGGGCGGCCTCGGCGGCGCGGGCCCCGGCGGCCTCGGCCGCGCGCATCGCCTCGGCGGCGCGGGCGGCGCGCTCCTGCGGGGACTCGGGCGAGGGGCTGTCGATGTCAGGTGGGGTGTCGGTCACGGGCTTCCCGTCGCGGCTTCTCACGGTTGGCGGTGGACCGTCCCGAGCGTGCCACGGACGGCGCGCCCGGTCACGGAGGCGGGCGCCCCGTTCGCGGACGCGGCCGGGTAGGCGGCCGGGGAGGCGGTCACGGGTCGGGCACGGTCACTGGTGGGCGGGGGACATGTCGGAGACGTCGTCCAGCGCGGCGCGGATCTCGTTCGGCAGCGTCAGGTCCTCGCTGTCCAGGATGGCCTCGAGCTGCGCGGCGGTGCGGGCCCCCACGATCGGGGCGGCCACCCCCGGACGGTCGCGGACCCAGGCCAGCGCGACGCTCAGCGGCGACACGCCGAGACCCTCGGCGGCGGTCACCACCGACTCCACGATCCGCGCGCACTCCTCGTCCAGGTACGGCTGGACGAAGTCGGCGAAGCGCGGCGCGGCGGCCCGCGACCCGGCGGGGATGCCGGTGCGGTACTTGCCGGTCAGCACGCCCCGGCCGAGCGGTGAGAACGGCAGCAGCCCCGCGCCGGCGTCCAGCGCCGCCGGCACCACCTCCCGCTCGATGTCGCGGCTGAGCAGCGAGTACTCCAGCTGCGCCGACACGATCGGGGCGCGGCCCGGCCAGGCGCGCTGCCACGCGGCCGCCTTGGACACCTGCCAGCCCGCGTAGTTGGACACCCCGACGTAGCGGGCGCGTCCCGACGCGACCGCCTCGTCCAGCGCCGACAGCGTCTCCTCCAGCGGCGTCGCCGGGTCGTAGACGTGCAGCTGCCACAGGTCGACGTGGTCGAGGTCCATCCGGTCCAGGGACGCGTCCAGCGCGCGCAGCAGGTGCCGCCGGGAGCCGTCGTAGCGCCCGTTCGGCCGGATCGCCGCCTTGGTGGCGATGACCAGGCCGTCGCGGTCGACGACCTCGCGCAGCAGCGCCCCGAGGATCCGCTCGCTGTCGCCGTCGCTGTAGACGTCGGCGGTGTCCACCAGCGTGCCGCCGGACTCCGCGAACGCCACGATCTGCGCGGCGGCCTCGTCCGGGCCGGTGTCCTGGCCCCACGTCATGGTGCCCAGCCCCAGCCGGGACACCAGCAGCCCGCTCCGCCCGAGGTGACGCTCCTTCATAGGCGGTCAATGTAGCGGTCATCGCGGGCGCCCCACGGCGCCGTCACCGTCCGCGCCGGCCCGGCGACATGCCCGGGCGCGGATGGACGGCGGGTGACGGGCACATGAGCATGATCGGTCCCGCCGGTGACGGCCGGAGGTGTTCCCGCAGGTGGGAGGGGGCGCCCGGCGGACGGCGGCGGCGCACCGGAACCGGCGCGCGGCGGGCCGCGGATACGCTTCTCCGGGGATCGGGCGCCGTGGCCGATCTCGCATTCGGAGGAGACCCGCCGCTCGTGAACGTCGTGGAAGCGACCGTGCTCGGGATCGTCCAGGGGCTCACCGAGTTCCTGCCGATCTCCAGCTCCGGCCACCTGCTCATCGTGCCGAAACTGCTCGGCTGGAAGGACCCGGGCGCGGCGTTCACCGCCGTCATCCAGCTCGGGACCATGGCCGCCGTCGTCATCTACTTCCGGCGCGACCTCGTCCGCATCCTGACGACGTGGACCAAGAGCCTGTGGACGCCGGACCTGCGCCCCCACCAGGACGCCCGGCTCGGCTGGTACATCGGCCTCGGCACCGTCCCGGTCGCCGTCATCGGCCTCGCCCTCAACGACTTCATCGAGGGCGGCGCCCGGAACCTGTGGCTGAACGCGTCGTCGCTGATCGTCCTCGGGCTGCTGCTGATGGTCGCCGAGTGGGCCGGCATCGGCAAACGCGAGGTCGCCGACCTCAACCTGCGCGACGGCCTGATCATCGGCGGGTTCCAGGCGCTCGCGCTGATCCCCGGGTCGTCGCGGTCCGGGTCGACGATGACCGGCGCGCTGTTCCTCGGCTACACCCGCGAGGCCGCCGCCCGCTACTCCTTCCTGCTGTCGATCCCCGCGGTGGTGCTGTCGGGCCTGTTCGAGCTGCGCAAGGCGTTCGACGGGTCGCTGCAGGTCGTCCCGACGCTGATCGCGACCGTCGTGTCGTTCGTGGTCGGCTACGCCTGCATCGCCTGGCTGCTGAAGTTCCTCACCCGGCACTCCACCAACGTGTTCGTCTACTACCGCGTCGCGCTCGGCGGCGCCCTGCTCGGCCTGCTCGCGGCCGGCGCGATCTCGGCGACCTGACCCGCAAAGTTCCTGGTGGGCCCTGTTCCGGCGGGCCGCCACCGGGCTAAAGTGCCGGGCCATGGGCCCCACCCCGTACTCGATGCAGCAGCCCGAGGGCGCCGGCGCGCCGCCCGCCGGCCCGGTGTTCGGCGCCGGACCCGGCGACGACCCCGGCTACCTCGCCTCGCTGCGGGACATGACGGTGCTGGGGCGGATGCGCCTGATGATGCTGGTGCTGGTCGGCGCGCCACTGCTGATCCTCACGCTGACCCCGCTGATCGTCGACAACCGCGGCGGCGCCGCGGGCGACGCCCCGCCGTGGATCTACGCGCCGCTGCTGCTGGCGGCGGCGGTCGCGGCCCTCGCCGGGCCGCGCGCCCCGCTGCCGATGGCGCCCGGCGCCGAGCCCGCGGAGGCGGCGCGGCTGGCGCTGACGCAGTTCCGGGCGGCGGTGATGCTGCGGTTCGCGCTTGCCGAGGGCGTGATCCTGCTAGGCCTGCCGCTCGCGATGATCGGGCACGCCGTGGTGGTGTTCGTCGCCGGGTTCGTCGTCGGCTACCCGCTGCTGCTGTGGCTGGCGCTGCCCACCAGGGGCGGCGTGGAGCGGATGCGCGGCCGCCTGGAGTCGCGGGGCACCGAGTCGCACCTGTGGGCCGCGCTGCTGGCCGAACTGCTCCCCGGCGGGACGTCCGGCCGGGACACCGCCTGACCCGCGCGCTACAGGCGCCCTACAGCCAGAGGCGCCCTACAGCCAGCCGCTCTTGCGCAGCCTGAGGTACAGCAGCACGCACACGGCCGCCATCACCAAAAGCACCACCGGATAGCCCCACGACCATTTCAGCTCGGGCATGTGCGTGAAGTTCATCCCGTAGATCCCGGCGATCGCGGTCGGCACCGCGATGATCGCCGCCCACGCGGAGATCTTGCGCATGTCCTCGTTCTGCCGCTTGCCGAGCAGCGCCAGATGCGCGTTCAGCACGCTGTTCAGCAGCTCGTTGTGCGCGTCGACCTGCGCGTCCACCCGCAGCAGGTGGTCCAGCACGTCGCGGAAGTACTCCCTGGTCCCCGCGCACTCCGAGACCCGGCCCTTGACGATCTCCTGCAGCACCGGCACCAGCGGGTCCTCGGCGGTGCGGAACTCCAGCACCTCCCGCTTCAGCGAATAGATGTCGGCGGTGACGTCGCGGGCCCGCGGGTCGAACACCGCCCGCTCCAGCCCGATGATGTCCACCTCGACCTCATGCGCGACCAGCCCGTACCGGTCCACCACCTCGTCGCACACCGCGTACAGCACCGCCGTCGCGCCGTGCTCCAGCAGGTCCTTGTCCTCCTCCAGCCGCTTGCGGACCGGCCCCAGCGGGTTCCCGGCCCCATGCCGGACCGTGACCGCGAAGTCCTGACCGAGGAACACCATGATCTCGCCGACCTCGATGTCGGACGTCTCGTCGACGTAGGCGAGGGTCTTCAGCACCACGAAGAGCGTGTCGTCGTAGCGCTCCATCTTCGGCCGCTGATGCGCCGACACCGCGTCCTCCGCGGCGAGCGGATGCAGCCGCAGCTCGTCCTTGACGAGCTCGAACTCCTCCTCGTCGGGCTCGTACAGGCCGATCCACAGGAAGCAGTCGCCGTCGGCGCGCGCCAGGTCGAAGGCGTCGCTGATGTCGCCGTCGATGTCGCTGCGGACCCCGCCGGCGTAGATGGCCTTGTCCACGATCACGGCATGCATTGTGACGCATCCGGCGCACCGCGCGGAATCGCGCCGCTGATCACATCCGGTCCCCGCATCTCCTACAGTGGCCAATTGTGACGACCCTTCTCCTGGTAAGGCACGGCCTGACCGCTATGACCGGGCCGGTGCTGGCCGGCTGGACCCCCGGCGTCGGGCTCGACGACCGGGGCCGCGCGCAGGCGTCCGCGGTCGCCGGCCGCCTCGCCGCGCTGCCGCTCGCCGCGGTCGTCTCCAGCCCCCTCGACCGGTGCGTCGAGACCGCCGGGACGGTCGCCGCCCCGCACTCCCGCGACGCCGGCGGCACCGTCGACAAGGTGGACATCGACGAGCGGTTCGGCGAGGTCCGCTACGGCGACTGGACCGGCCGCCCCCTCAAGGAGCTCACCGAGGAGCCGCTGTGGCGGATCGTGCAGGCGCACCCGAGCGCCGCCCGGTTCCCCGGCGAGGACGGCGAGGCCATGGCGGACGCCCAGCACCGCGCCGTCGCCGCCGTCCGCGACTGGAACGAGCGCATCGCCGCCGCCCACGGCCCCGACGCCGTCTACGCCGTGTGCAGCCACGGCGACATCATCAAGGCCGTCGTCGCCGACGCCCTCGGCCTGCACCTGGACCAGTTCCAGCGCATCCAGGCCGACCCCGCGTCGGTGACCGCGATCCGCTACACCGAGCTGCGGCCGTTCGTCGTCCGCCTCAACGACACCGGCGGCGACGTCACCGGCCTGCTGCCGAAACCGGACGGGGACGATGACCGGAAAGCCGGACCCGGGGCAAGTGACGCGGTCGTCGGCGGCGGCGCGTAGGGTCGGAGTCATGCCCGTCATCTCCTACGACCTGCCGGAGCGGTTCGTCGCCGGCGCCGTCGGGCGCCCCGGCGACCGCGCCTTCTACCTGCAGGCCCGCGCCGGCCGCCGCGTCACCAGCGTCGGCCTGGAGAAGTTCCAGGTGACGCTGCTGGCCGAACGGCTCGAGGAGCTGCTGGACGAGGTGCTGCGGCGCAGCGGCGGCGAGGCCCACGTCCCCGCGGTCACCCCGTCGGAACTGCGCGACGAAGGCCCGCTGGAGCAGCCGGTCGAGGAGGAGTTCAAGGTCGGCACGATGGCGCTGGCCTGGGACCCCGACGACGAGCGCGTCGTCATCGAGGCGCAGGAGGTCACCGAGGGCGAGGACGACGCCGAGGTCGGCGAGGACGACCCCGCCATCGCGGTGCTGCGCGTCCGGATCAGCGCCGCCCAGGCCCGCGCGTTCGCCGAGCGGGCCCTGCAGGTCGTCGCCGCCGGCCGCCCGCCGTGCCCGCTGTGCGGCCTGCCGCTGAACGCCGAGGGCCACGTCTGCCCCCGCCAGAACGGATACCTGGGCTGAGATGCGCGCGGTCGGCACACCGCGCCGGGGCGCGGCCGCCCCGGACCGGGACCCGCGCTGGATCAAGGGCGGAACGCCCGGGAGAATGAGCGCATGACGCAGTCCTCCCGGGACCGGGCCCCCGCCGGCGACCCCTCCGGCGACCGGGTCTCCCCCCGCGACGTCCCCGCCGCCGAGAGGCTGCTCCTCGCCGGCCGTCTCTCGATCGAGGGCCGCCTCGTCCAGGCCTCCAACGCCACCCTCTACTGCACCGTCGAGCACGACGGCGTCAGCGCCGCCTGCGTCTACAAGCCCGTCGCCGGCGAGCGGCCGCTCTGGGACTTCCCCGACGGCACCCTCGCCGAACGCGAGGTCGCCGCCTACGAGGTCTCCAAGGCCATGGGCTGGGGCACCGTCCCCCCGACCGTCCACCGCGACGGCCCCTACGGGCCCGGCATGGTGCAGCTGTGGGTGGAACCCGACCCCGACATCGACCTGGTCGCCCTCTCGCGCTCCGACGACGACGCGATCCGCCGCATGGCGGTGTTCGACGCCGTCGTCAACAACGCCGACCGCAAGATCGGGCACCTGCTGCCGCCCGGCGACGGCCACGTCTACGGGTGCGACCACGGCGTCTGCTTCTCCGTCGAGTACAAGCTGCGCACCGTCCTGTGGCAGTGGCGCGGCAAGCCCCTCACCTCCGAGGCCGCCGAGGCCCTCACCCGCGTCGACCGCGCCCTGCGCGGCGGCCCCCTCGCCGACCGCCTCGGCGAACTGCTGACCGCCGACGAGGTCGACGCGACCCGCCGCCGCGTCGAACTCATGCTCAAGCACCGCATCCACCCCTACCCCCCCGAAGACTGGCCCGCCATCCCCTGGCCGCCGCTTTGACCCAGGGGGGCGACCCCCTGGAACCCCCGTTGTGACGGGTGAGGTGTTTCCCGCTCCGCTAGCGCTCCGCGCGAAACACCTCACCCGTCGTCGGGCAGGCCCGCTCCGCTCGCCAGGGCTCGCTCCGCGTGCCTGCCCGTGGCTGTGTTTCCCAGGGGGCGACCCCCTGGAACCCCCGTTGCGACGGGCGAGGTGTTTCCCGCTCCGCTAGCGCTCCGCGCGAAACGCCTCATCCGTCGTCGGGCAGGCCCGCTGCGCTCGCTGGCGCTCGCTCCGCGTGCCTGCCCGTGACCGGGGGCTGAGCTTCAAGCTCGCGGGGTCGGGGCGGTGTGTGTGGGGGGTCGGGGTTCGGGGTGGTTTGGGGGGAGTGCTCCAATTGGGGGATGTGCACGGCGATCATCAGTGTCGAATCCTCCGCCGCCGTTCCCGTGCTCGTCGCGGGCGTGCGGGACGAGTTCATCGTGCGGGACTGGCAGCCCCCGGGGCGGCACTGGCCGGACCGGCCCGGGCTGGTCGGCGGCCGTGACCTGCGCGCCGGCGGCACCTGGTTCGCCGTGGACCCCGCAGCGCCGCGCGTCGCGCTGGTCCTGAACGGGCGGGGCCGGATGGCGCCCGAGGCGGGGCGCGCCACCCGCGGTGAGCTGCCGCTGCTGATGGCCGCCGACGGCAAGCTCGGCGAGCTGGAGCTCGCCGCGTTCGACCCGTTCCACCTCGTCGGCGCCGAGCCGGACCGGGTGCGGCTGTGGAGCTGGGACGGCCACGACCTCGTCGAACGCGTCCTCGGCCGCGGCCTCCACATGATCGTCAACAGCGGGCTGGAAGGCGAGGGGCAGCAGGAGGGCGGGACCGAGGACGCCTACATGGGCGCGCGCCTCGCCCACTTCCGGCCGCGCCTGGCCGCCGCGGCCCGCCCCCGTCCCGGGACCGAGGACGGTCCGCGCGAGGCGTGGGGCGAGTGGCTGCCGCTGCTGGAGGGCGACGGGCTTCCGCGCGCCGACCACCGCGCGCTGCTGCCCCTGCTCGACATGGGCGACGGACGCGTGTGGGGCACCACCTCGGTCAGCCTGGCGGCGCTCGCCCCCGGCTCCGTCGTCCGCTACGACTTCTCCGGCGCGCCCGGTGACGGGGCCGCCTGGACGCGCGTGCTCTGACCCGCCCCCGCCGCCGCGTTTTCCTCCCCGCATCAGCGCGATCATGACGCTGGGTGCTAATTTGACTACCTAAAGCGATCTTCGTGGCCGGGCCGTGCGGCCCCGGCCCGCGGATCGCCCGGGCAGTCGGTCATCAGCAGACGGGGGAGTGCGCAGATGACAGCAGTGAGACGGGGGGCGGCGCTCACCGCCGGGCTCGGCGCGGCGGTGCTCGCGCTGACGTCCTGCGGGGGCGGCGGTGGCGGCGGCGGGGGGAGCGCCGGCGGGACCCTGAAGGTCGTCGGGTCCTCCGACGTGGACCACCTCGACACCTCCAGCGTCTACACGACCTGGGGCAACATGCTGGCCCGCCAGTTCGCCAGGACGCTGTTCGGGTTCAAGGCCGCCGACAACTTCGACGACGCCATCAAGGTGCAGCCCGACGTCGCCTCCGAGATCCCCACCACGCAGAACGGGGGCCTCAGCCAGGACGGCCGGACGTACACGATCAAGCTGCGCACCGGCGTGCTGTGGAACACCACCCCGGCCCGCGAGGTGACCGCGCAGGACTTCATCCGCGGCATCAAGCGGGTGTGCAACCCCGCCAAGCCGTCCGGCGGCAAGGCGTACTACACCGAGACCATCGTCGGGATGAGCGCGTTCTGCAAGGGCTACGGCGGTGTCGACCCGAAGAGCGCGTCCGCGATGGCCGCCTACCAGAACGGCCACAACGTGGCCGGGCTGACCGCCAAGGACGACAAGACCCTCGTCATCAAGCTCACCCAGCCCGCGAGCGACTTCACCAACATCCTCGCGCTGGAGTTCGCGGCGGCCGCCCCCGCCGAGTACGACGGGTACATCCCCGACAGCCCGCAGTTCCGGCAGCACACGGTCTCCGACGGCCCCTACCAGATCGTGTCGTACTCGCCGAACAAGCAGTACGTCCTGGACCGCAACAAGAACTGGAAGGCCGCCTCGGACCCGACGCGGGCGCAGAACCCCGAGCGGATCCAGGTCACCATGGGGCAGGACTCGCCCGACGTCGTCCAGCAGCAGATGGAGCAGGGCTCGGCCGACCTCGCCTGGGACCAGCCGGTGCCCACCTCGCGGATCCCGAGCCTGAAGTCCAACCCGAACTTCAAGATCATGGAGGGGTCGTCCAGCAACCCCTACATCGTCTTCAACACCCTCAGCCCGAACAACAACAAGGCGCTGGGCAAGGTGCAGGTCCGGCAGGCGATCAACTACGCGATCGACAAGACCGCGCTGATCCAGATCTACGGCGGCCCCGACGTCAGCGAGGTGCTGAACCAGGTCATCCCGCCGCGCAGCGTCGGCTACCAGCCGTTCAACCTGTACCCGACGCCCGGCAACGCCGGCGACCCGAACAAGTGCAAGCAGCTGCTCGCGCAGGCCGGGTACCCCAACGGCCTCACGCTCAAGTTCCCCTACCGGGTCTCCAGCAACCATCCGAAGGTCGCGCAGTCGGTGCAGGCGAACCTGAAGGCGTGCGGCATCACCGCGAACCTGACGCCCGACACCAACGGCACCTTCTACAACACCACCCTGGTGACGCCCGCCGACGCCAAGGCCGGCAAGTGGGACATCGCCGGCCCCGGCTGGGTGCCGGACTGGTACGGCAACAACGGCCGCACCAACATCGTGCCGCTGTTCGACGGCCGCCAGTATGGCCCGAACTCCACCAACTACGGCGACTACGACAACCCGAAGGTCAACGCGCTCATCGACCAGGCGCTGAAGGCCAAGGACGTCAACACCGCCGCCGGGTTCTGGGCGCAGGCCGACAAGCAGATCATGCAGGACGCCGCGGTCGTCCCGCTGATGAACCAGAAGTACCCGATCTTCCACTCGTCGCGGGTGAAGAACGCGCAGTACCTGCCGCAGTACCAGGCGTACGACCTCAACCAGGTCAAGCTCTCGTAGCCGGCGGCGCCCGGGCGCCCGCCGGCGGCGCCGCGCCCGGGCCCGGCCCGTCCCCGCCCGCGCGGGCCCGGGCCGTCCGCCGGACGGATGCAGGACGCGAAGGGGCGTCGATGAGTCTTCTCGAGGTGACCGACCTGCGGGTCTCCTTCAGCACGCCGGACGGGGTGGTGCGCGCCGTGCGGGGCGTCTCGTTCGCGGTGGACCGGGGCCGCACGCTCGGCATCGTCGGGGAGTCGGGCTCGGGCAAGAGCGTCAGCACCCAGACGCTGATGGGCCTCACCCCGGGCGCGAAGGTGAGCGGGCAGGCCCTGTTCGAGGGCGCCGACCTGCTCACCGCGGGGGAGCGGCGGATGCGCCAGATCCGCGGCGCCGAGATCGCGATGATCTTCCAGGACCCGCTGTCGAGCCTGCACCCGCTGTACAAGGTGGGCCGGCAGATCGAGGAGATGATCCGCGCGCACGAGCCGGACACCGGCCGGGACGCGGTCCGCAAGCGCGCGGTGGAGATGCTCGGCACGGTCGGCATCCCGCAGCCGGCGCAGCGCGCCGAGGAGTACCCGCACCAGTTCTCCGGCGGGATGCGCCAGCGCGCCATGATCGCGATGGCGCTCGCGCTGAACCCGAAGCTGATCATCGCGGACGAGCCGACGACCGCGCTGGACGCGACCGTCCAGGCGCAGATCCTGGACCTGATGCGGCGGCTGCAGCGCGAGTTCGACACCGCCCTGATCATGATCACCCACGATCTCGGGGTGATCGCCGACATGGCCGACGACGTGCTGGTCATGTACGGCGGGAAGGCCGCGGAGAAGGCGCGGCGGCGGCCCCTGTACTACCGGCCGCACCACCCGTACACCAAGGGGCTGCTGCAGTCGACGCCGTCGGCTGCGGCCGGCGCGGACCGGCTGCGGCCGATCCCCGGGCAGCCGCCGAGCCTGATCAACATCCCGACGGGGTGCGTGTTCCATCCGCGCTGCGAGTACGTGATGGACCGGTGCGTCACCGACGAGCCGGTCCTGGACCCGGTGACCGGCGACGACGACCCGACGCACGTGTCGGCGTGCTGGCTGCCGCTCGAGGCGCTGGGGCTCGGCGAGGACGCCGAGCGGCTGCGGCAGCGGGCGGTCGAGGAGGGCCGCGTGCGGGCGCGGCCCGCGGCGGCGGCGAACGGCGGGGCGCCGGAGTCGTCCGGCGCGGTCGACGCCATCGCCGAGCCGCCCGGCCCGGACGCGGACGCGGGCACGGACGCGGATACGGCCGGACGGGACGGCCCGCCGGGCGAGGACGGCGGCGGGACGCGCGGGGACGGAGGCACCGCATGAACCCGGAGGCGAGCGGGCGGCGCGACGGGACCGGCCCCGGGAACGGCGGTTCCGGGCAGGGAGCCGGCCACGGCGAGGTGCTGGTCTCGGTCGACGACGTCTACAAGCACTTCCCCATCAAGCAGGGGATCGTGTTCAAGAAGGAGATCGGCCGCGTCCACGCGGTCGACGGCGTCGCCCTGGAGGTCCGGCGCGGCGAGACCCTCGGGATCGTCGGGGAGTCCGGCTGCGGGAAGTCGACGCTGGCGCGCTGCATCACCGGGCTGCACCAGGTGACGGCGGGCCGGATCCTGTTCGAGGGCGACGACATCACCCGGCTCGGCAAGGCCGGGCTGAAGGCGTTCCGCCGCGACGTCCAGATGATCTTCCAGGATCCGTACGGGTCGCTGAACCCGCGCCGCCGCGTCGGCTCCATCATCGGCGACCCGTTCGCGGTGCACTCGATCGCCGGGGGCGCCGAGCGCAAGCGCCGCGTGCAGGAGCTGATGGAGCTGGTCGGGCTGAACCCCGAGCACTACAACCGGTTCCCCGCCGAGTTCTCCGGCGGGCAGCGGCAGCGGATCGGGGTCGCGCGGGCGCTGGCGCTCAAGCCGAAGCTGATCGTGTGCGACGAGCCGGTGTCGGCGCTGGACGTGTCGATCCAGGCGCAGGTCATCAACCTGCTGAAGGACCTGCAGGACGAGCTCGGCCTGACGTATGTGTTCATCGCGCACGACCTGTCGGTCGTCCGGTACGTCAGCGACCGGGTCGCGGTGATGTACCTCGGCAAGGTCGGCGAGGCCGCCGAGGCGGAGGTCCTGTACGGGCGGCCGCGGCACCCCTACACGGCGGCGCTGCTGTCGGCGGCGTCGATCGCCGACCCCGACGAGGCGGAGCGCGCCGAGCGGATCGTGCTGACCGGCGACGTCCCGTCGCCGATCGACCCGCCGTCGGGCTGCCGGTTCCATCCGCGCTGCCCGAAGGCCGCGGACCGCTGCATCCGGGAGGACCCGCCGCTCGTCCCCCGCGAGGGAGATCCGCCCGACCACGTGACCGCCTGCCACTTCCCGGTGGAGCCGGGCGAGCGCCTCGCGCACAAGCACGCGGCGATCGCGCAGGTCTCCACCCAGCCGGAACTGCCGGAGGCCGAGGAATGAGCAGCTACACCGATCTCGAGGCGCAGGAGGTCGACCCGACGGCGGGCACCGCGCCCGCCCGGGTGCAGGGCCGCACCCCGTTCCAGCTGGCGTGGGCGAGGTTCCGGCGCGACAGGCTCGCGGTCCTGTCCATCGTCGTGCTGGTGCTGATCGCGGTCTACGCGATCCTCGCGCCGCTGTGGGCGCACCTGACCGGCCACCCCTACGACCAGACGTTCCCGAAGACGGGGCTGGACGTGAACGGGCAGCCGCGCGGCCCGTCGGGCACGTTCCTGCTCGGCGCCGACCAGCTCGGCCGCGACGTGCTGGTCCGCGCCGCCTACGGGGCGCGGATCTCGCTGGTGGTGGGGATCCTGTCGGCGGTGCTCGCCTCGATCGTCGGGACGCTGGTCGGGGTGCTCGCGGGGTTCGTCGGCGGGGTGGCGGACACGCTGCTGGCGCGGCTGATGGACATGACGCTCGCGCTGCCCTACCTGCTGGTGGCGATCATGCTGGCGACGACGTTCCAGATCTCCTCGGTCGGTGCCAGCCTGACGCTGACGATCCTGGTGATCGCGTTCTTCTCGTTCGCGGCGTTCGGCCGGATCATCCGCGGGCAGGTGCTGTCGCTGAAGCAGAAGGAGTTCGTGGAGGCGGCCCGCTCGCTCGGGTCCTCGAACGCGCGGATCATGTTCGTGGACGTGCTGCCGAACCTGGTCGCGCAGGTCACCGTGCTGACTTCGCTGCTGATCCCGACGTCGATCGTGTTCGAGGCGACGCTGTCGTTCCTCGGCGTCGGGGTGCGGCTGCCGATGCCGTCGTGGGGGTCGATGCTCGGCGAGGGCAGCGACGTGTTCCAGACCGCGTGGTGGCTGCTCGCGGTGCCGGGCGTCCTGCTGCTGCTGACCACGCTGTCGTTCAATCTGCTCGGCGACGGGATCCGGGACGCCCTGGACCCGCGCGGCGACCGGGCCACCGGGGGGAAGTGAGCGCCTGTGATCCGCTTCGTCATCCGCCGCCTGCTGTACGCGGTGATCGTGCTGTGGCTGGTGTCCACGCTGGTGTTCGTGTTCCTGCACGTCTCGCCCGTCCCGGTGGAGCGGGTCATCGGCGGGCCGCGCGCCACCACCGACACCCTCAACCAGATCCGCCGCAACCTGGGGCTGGACCAGCCGGTCATCGTGCAGTACGGCCAGTTCCTCGGCCGGTTGCTGCACGCCAACCTCGGCGAGTCCTACATCAACGGGGAGCCGGTGACGACGCTGATCGGGGACCGGCTGCCGACGACGCTGTGGCTGGTGTTCGGCGCCGGCATCCTGTGGTTCGTCGGCGGCGTGGTCACCGGGGTGCTGTCGGCGACCCGGGCGCGCAGCCTGTGGGACCGGGTCGTGACGGTGTTCGTGCTGGTCGGGCTGTCGACGCCGCCGTTCGTGATGGCGCTGGTGCTGCTGTACCTGTTCGCGACGAAGCTCAGCGAGGCGGGCGTCTACTTCTTCGAGGCGGGCCCGCCGCTGCAGATGCACTTCTGGCGCCGGATGATCCTGCCGTGGATCGCGCTGGCGTTCCTGATGGTCGCGGCGTACACGCGGCTGACGCGCGGCGCGATGCTGGACGTGCTGGGGGAGGACTACGTCCGGACGGCGCGGGCGAAGGGGCTGTCGCGGCGCCGCGTCGTCTACAAGCACGGCCTGCGGGCGGCGCTGACCCCGGTCGTCACCCAGTTCGGCATCGACCTCGGCGCGCTGATCGGGTCCACGATCGTCACCGAGAAGGTGTTCGGGCTTCAGGGGGTGGGGCAGCTGGTGTACCAGTCGATCGCGCTGGGCGACACCCCGGTGATCATCGGGGTGACGCTGATGGTGACGTTCTTCGTCATCATGGCGAACCTGCTGGTGGATATCGGCTACTCGTTCCTGGACCCGCGGGTGCGGCTGTCCTGACGGCGCTCCCGCGGGTCCTGCGGGGCCGTCCACGCCGGATCACAATGCGGGCACTCGGGACGGTCAACGCGATCTCGGAGTAATACCGCGAGGGGGGCATGGATAAGCTTTCCGTATGCGATCGTGGCCCGCTTCCGACGTCCCCAGCCTCAACGACGCGGGACTGCCCGCCGCGGCGCGGCGGCTCAGCCTGTACGACACCGGGACGGGCGCGGTGCGGCCCACCGAACCCGGCGAGACGGCCCGGATGTACGTCTGCGGGATCACGCCCTACGACGCGACCCACCTCGGGCACGCCAACACCTACCTGGCGTTCGACCTGGTGAACCGGGTGTGGCGTGACCTCGGCCACACCGTCCACTACATCCAGAACGCCACCGACGTCGACGACCCGCTTCTGGAACGTGCCCAGCAGACCGGGGAGGACTGGCGGGAGCTCGCGGACCGGGAGATCCAGCTGTTCCGCGACGACATGACGGCGCTGCGGGTGCTGCCGCCGGACCGCTACATCGGCGCGGTCGAGTCGATCCCGCTGATCGTCGAGATGATCGAGAAGCTGCGCGGCCGCGACGCCACCTACGAGGTCGACGGCGACGTCTACTTCCCGATCGCCGCCGACCCCGCGTTCGGGCAGGTCAGCCGGCTGACGCGGGAGCAGATGGCGCCGCTGTTCGCCGAGCGCGGCGGCGACCCGGACCGGCCCGGCAAGCGCGACCCGCTGGACGCGCTGGTGTGGATGGCGCGGCGGCCCGGCGAGCCCGGCTGGGACTCCCCGTTCGGGGAGGGCCGCCCCGGCTGGCACGTGGAGTGCTCGGCGATCTCCATCGAGCACCTCGGCATGGGCTTCGACGTCGAGGGCGGCGGCTCGGACCTGGCGTTCCCGCACCACGAGATGGGCGCCTCGCACGCGCAGGTCGCGACGGGGGAGCGCCCGCACGCCCGCGCCTACGTGCACGCCGGCATGGTCGGCCTGGACGGCGAGAAGATGTCCAAGTCGCGCGGGAACCTGGTGTTCGTGTCGCGGCTGCGCGCCGACGGCGTCGACCCGATGGCGATCCGGCTGGCGCTGCTCGCCCACCACTACCGCTCCGACTGGGAGTGGACGGACGGGCAGCTGCGCGACGCGGCCGCCCGCCTGGAGCGCTGGCGCGCCGCCGTCGCGCGCCCGTCCGGGCCGCCCGCGGGGCCGGTCGCCGGCACGGTCCGCGAGCGCCTCGCCGACGACCTGGACGCCCCCGCCGCGATCGCCGCGATCGACGCGTGGGCGGCCGCCGACGGCGCCGACGCGTCCTCGCCCGCGCAGGTGCGCGCGCTCGCCGACGCCCTCCTCGGCGTCGCGCTCTGACCGGCCCGGCCCCCGGGCACCCGGCCCCCGGGCACCCGGCCCCCGGGCACCCGGCCCCCGGGCTCGCCCGGCGGGTCACAGCAGCCCGGCCAGCTTGTACAGCACGAGGGACCCGGCGACGGCGACGTTGAGGCTGCTGCCGTCGCCGACCATCGGGATCTCGACGGCCTCGTCGAGCAGGTCGAGCGCCTCGGCGGGGATGCCGTGCTGCTCGTGGCCGAGGACGGCCACTGTCCGGGTCCGCGCCGCGGGCAGGTCGGCGAGCCGCACCGCCTCGTCGGCCAGCTCCACCCCGACCACGCGGGTGCCGGGGTCGTCGCGGGCGCGCTGCAGCCAGCCGAGCGGGTCGTTCACCCAGTGCACGCACGCCCGGCGGCGCAGCGTGTTGCCGCGCTCCAGCGCATCGGGCACCCACGGGAACCGCGGTACGGCCAGGCAGGCGCCGACGGCGTCGCAGGTCCGCAGCAGGGTGCCGAGGTTCGCGCCGTGCAGCGGCCACAGCGGCGCGGCGATCAGATGGTCCCAGCAGGAATGGGTCCGTCCGCGGCGCTGCCGTCGCAGCTCCCGCGGGGTCCGCACGCGGATCGCCTGCGGCCGGGCGGGGCGGGTCACCGCCTCCGGGGGGCGCCGCCCCTCATGTCGCTGATGCTCATCGCGGGCGCACTTGTCGGCGTGCGCGGGCCATCGCCGGCGGGTCTCTTACCGGCACGAGTGTAGCCCGGTAGAGTCCGCGGCATGCGCATGGAACTGGTCATGCTGATGCTGCCCGGCGTCCTCGTCGCGCTGATCGTCTTCGCGTCGGTGAAACGCCCCGACGAACCCGGCGACTGACCGGGCCGCCGGTCACCCGGGGTCGCGGCGCCGCAGGTACCGCTCGAACTCGCGGGCGATCGCGTCGCCGCTCGCCTCGGGCAGCTCGGTGGCGTCCTTCTGCTCCTCCAGGGTGCGCACGTACTCGGCGACCTCGGAGTCCTCCTCGGCGAGCTCGTTGACGCCGTTCTCCCAGGCCCGTGCCTCCTCGGGCAGCTCGCCCAGCGGGACGGTGACGTCCAGCAGGTCCTCGACGCGGCGCAGCAGTGCCAGCGTCGCCTTCGGCGACGGCGGCTGCGCGACGTAGTGCGGGACCGCGGCCCACAGCGACACGGTGTCCAGGTCGGCCTTGGCGCAGGCGTCCTGCAGCACCCCGAGGATCCCGGTGGGGCCCTGGTAGCGCGCCGGCTCCAGGTGCAGGGTGCTGACCAGCCCGGCCTCGGACGCGGCGCCGGTCACCGGTACGGGCCGGGTGTGCGGCGCGTCGGCGAGCAGCGCGCCGAGCAGCACCACGTTGCGCACGTCCAACTCGAGCATCAGCCCGACCAGCTCGCGGCAGAACGACCGCCACCGCATGTTCGGCTCGATGCCGTGGATCAGCACGACGTCCTTGCCGTTGGGAAGCCGCGCCCAGGAGATCCGCGTGGTGGGCCAGGTGATGTCGCGGGTCTCGCCGTCGACCATCTCCACGATCGGGCGGGTGACCTGGAAGTCGTAGTAGTCGTCGGGATCGAGCTCGGCGACCGGAACCGCGTCCCAGCTGGACTCCAGGTGCTGGATGACCCCGCTGGCGGCCTCCCCGGCGTCGTTCCATCCCTCAAAGGCGGCCACGAGCACCGGTTCGACGAGCTCCGGCACGCTCTCCAGCTCGATCACGCGCTGCCTCCTTCCGACGCCTGGGTACAGCGTCACCGGCGGGGGTCTCATTCCCGGGGTCGGGGGCCCCGCTCATGATCGGTGGCTGTCAGCCTACGTCCTGACAGTGACCTACCCCACCGTTCCGCCGCCAGACCCCCGCGCTGTACGCCCGCGGCGGAACGGAGGTCACGATCGGGTCACTTGCCGTCGGTGGTGTGCACGATCAGCACGTCGCAGGGGGACCGGTGCGACAGGTTCGCCGGGACGGAGCCGAGGATGCGGCCGGCGAGGCTGTTGAGGCCGCGGTTGCCGATCACCACCAGCTCGGCTCCGTGCTCCTTGGCGAGCTGGGAGATGACGTCGACGGCGTCGCCCTCGACGGCCTGCTGCCGGATGTCCTGGGCGCCCGCGGCGACGGCCCGCTCGCGCGCGGCGCGCAGCGCGTCGTCGGCGGGGGTGGAGCCCTGCACCTTGTAGGCCAGGTCGCCGAGCCGGTCGGCGGCGCGCTCGCGCTCGCGCTCGGGCATCGGGCTGTAGGCGGAGGCGAGCAGCAGGGTGGCGCCGGTCGCGGCGGCCAGCTGCGCGGCCCGGTCGACCGCGCCGAACGAGGAGTCCGAGCCGTCGGTGCCGACGAGGATCATGCGGTACGCGCTCATGCCGTTCCTTACCCGTTGGTAGTAACTGGGGGCACGTTATCGGTCGGGTGACCCATCCGTCACCGTCTTCTTGTACGGCTCGTCCGGTTCCGTATGCGCACCTTTGCGCGTGTTCCGCCATGTGGACGGATCGGAACGCGCCCGCGGGCCGCGGATAGTCTGGGGCCTCGGGCCGGCCCGCGGCGGGGACGGCTCCTCGCGTGAGGAGCCGGCGGCGACGGCGGGGCGGCCGCGGATGTGGCTGGACCGTGTCCGGACCGACGGCCCGATCGAGGCCGGAGTCGTGTACGGGCCCTTTCCGGCCGTGCCGGAGGGCGACGACCCGGCCGTCCTCAACGGCGACGGGCCGGCGTGACGCGCTGCGGCGCACGACCGCGCGCGAGCGCGCGTGCCGGCGGGACGAGGGAAGGAAGGACGAGTTGGGGGACGGGCGCGGAGGCCTTCAGGCCGTGCTGTTCGACATGGACGGGCTGCTCGTCGACTCCGAGCGGGTGTGGCTCGAGGTGGAGACGCAGGTGGTCGCCTGGCTCGGCGGGGAGTGGAGCGAGGAGCACCAGCGGGCCCTGGTCGGCGGCTCGCTGAGCATCGCCGTCGACTACATGCTGGAGCTGACCGGCGCGGACGTCGCCCGCGAGGAGCTCGGGCGGCGGATGCTGGACGGCATGCACGAGCGGCTGAGCGAGAGCGTGCCGCTGATGCCGGGCGCCAAGGAGCTGCTGGCCGAGCTGAGGGACGCGGGCATGACCACGGCGCTGGTGTCCTCCAGCCACCGGCGGCTGATCGAGCCGGTGCTGGACGCCGTCGGACGGGAGTTCTTCGCGCTCAGCGTCGCCGGCGACGAGGTCGCGCGGACCAAGCCCGACCCCGAGCCCTACCTCACCGCCACCGCCCGGCTCGGCGCCGACCCGGGCCGCTGCGTGGTGCTGGAGGACTCCCCGAACGGGGTCGCCGCGGCGGAGGCGGCGGGGTGCGTCACGGTCGCGGTGCCGTGCGTCCTGCCGATCCCGCCGGCGCCCGGACGCACCGTGGCCGGATCGCTGCTCGAGGTGACCTTGGAACGGCTGTCGTCGCTGGTCGGATGAGGTCCGGCGGATGTCGCGCTCGACCGGTTCGACGTCCAACCGTTGCGCATCGTTGATCTCCCGCCGGGCGCCTACGCCGGCCGGGGAACCGGACGGGCCCGTAGGTACTCCCATTGGGGCAGGGCACGACCCCGGCCGGCGGCGGCGGTCCCTAGGGGACGGCTCACGCCGGAGGAGGAGGCCGGAATGCCCGCAAACCGTCCGCCGGTAGGAGCGGCATCCGGGCCGGGACGTGTGACGATGGAAAGAGCAGCGCCTGCAGAGCAGCACCGTACGGAGTGAGGGGCCGGCATGAGCGATACGGCGATCGATCTGATCAGCCTCGGGGTGACCCTGGTCGGGCTCGTCATCAGCTGGGGGGTCTACCGGCGCCGGGGCGCGGCGTCGGGGATGCGCGGCGCAGCGCTGTCGCTGGTGCCGCTGGCCGCGGCGATGACCGGCGTGACGGAGTTCTTCGTCGATCTGGCGTTCAGCCCGGTGAAGTGGGCCGGGGTCGGGGTGGCGGGGCTCGCCGTCCTGCTCTACCTGACCTCGGGCGCGATGCTGAGCCGCCGCGCGGGCGGCGACGGCGGGAAGGCCGTGGCGGGCGGGAGGTCCGCGGCGGGCGGCGCGGGCGAGCCGAAGGCGGCCGGGCGCGGCGCCAGGCCCAAGGGGCAGGTGGGCGGCGCGCAGCCGTCCGGCGACCCGGAGTTGGCGGAGATCGAGAAGATCCTGCGCGACCGCGGCATCTCCTGACAGCGCGCGTAGAAGGGACCGGCGGCGGGCCGGGACGTTCCCAGCATGGGGGCGCCCCGGCCCGCCGTTTCTGCGTCCGGAGCCGCTGACCTGCGGACGATCGATCTCAGAACGGACTCAGTACGGTAAAGCTTGCCGGTCTAGACCGCGTTCGTGTTGCGGAGCACGGCACCGGCGAACGTACTATTCGGGCGATTTGTCCGACCGGTTGGACGAGCACGTGTGCCCGAGATGACGACGAGATCACAACTCAGATACGGGTACTGGCGCAGCCCGTCTCGCGGATGGACATTCATGGCCGAGGGGCTACCTTTCCCTTCAGCAAACGCGGCGTAACGGGCACGGGGTCAGCGGATGATCTCCGCGACCGCCGGTCACCGCGCCGGCGGCGGCAAGGCCGAACCAGTGGCCGGACGGTAGGAGGTACAGAGCGTGGCCGCACCCCTTGAGGTGACCGGGTCCGACACCGAGGCGCAGCCGGAGGCGGTCCTCGCCGGTGTCGACGGCAAGGCGATCCAGGGACGCTCCCTGGGACAGATCGCCTGGATGCGACTCAAGCGCGACAAGGTCGCGCTCGCCGGCGGCGTCATCGTGATCCTGCTGATCCTCCTCGCGATCTTCGGGCCGCTGCTGGTGCAGTCGCCGCTGGCCTACCACCAGAACCTGATCGACCCGACGTACAACCGCCCGAAGACCGGCATCTGGCACACCGGCATCAGCGCCGACCACCTCCTCGGGGTGGAGCCCGGCACCGGCCGCGACCTGCTCGCCCGGATCGTGCACGGCGCCCGGATCTCGCTGCTGGTGTCGTTCCTGGCGACGCTGCTGTCGGTGGTCATCGGCACGGTCCTCGGCATCACCGCCGGCTACTTCGGCGGCTGGGTCGACATGCTCATCAGCCGGGCGATGGACGCGTTCCTGGCGTTCCCCCTGCTGCTGTTCGCGATCGCGCTGGTCGCCGTCATCGCCGACGGCTCGTTCGGGCTGAGCGGCAACGGCCTGCGGATCTGGGTGCTGATCTTCGTCATCGGGTTCTTCAACTGGCCCTACATCGGCCGGATCATCCGCGGCCAGACCCTCTCACTGCGCGAACGGGAGTTCGTCGACGCGGCCCGCAGCATGGGCGCGCGCAACTCCTACATCCTGTTCAAGGAGATCCTGCCGAACCTCGTCGCGCCGATCCTGGTCTACTCGACCCTGCTGATCCCGACGAACATCCTGTTCGAGGCGGCGCTGTCGTTCCTCGGCGTCGGCGTGATCCCGCCGACCCCGTCGTGGGGCGGCATGCTGACCCTCGCGGTGCCGATCTACTCCTCGGACCCGATGTACATGATCGTCCCCGGTGTGGCGATCTTCATCACCGTCCTCGCCTTCAACCTGCTCGGTGACGGGCTGCGGGACGCTCTCGACCCTCGGGCCAAGTGACCTCGGGTTCATCCGACCCGGCGAAATGAATGGGGTGCGCCTGCACATGAACAAGATGAGACCAATCGCGGCCCTCGCGGCCGGCGCGCTCGCCGCGGCGGGCCTCGCCGCCTGCGGCGGCGGCGACTCGGGCGGCTCGGGGAGCGGGCCCGGCTACAACGCCGCGGTCAACAAGGTGGTCAACGCTTCGGACAAGAAGGGCGGCACCCTCCGCCTCGCCATGTCCGACGACTTCGACTCGCCGGACCCGGGCAACCAGTACTACGCCTGGGACCAGAACTTCTCGCGCTTCTACGGCCGCGGCCTGATGACCTTCAAGCCCGCCGCGGGCGACGACAGCAAGACCATCATCCCGGACCTGGCGACGGCCCCCGGCCAGTCGAGCGACGGCGCCAAGACCTGGACCTACAAGCTGCGCACGGGCGTGAAGTTCTCCGACGGCACGCCCGTCACCTCGAAGGACGTCAAGTACGCCGTCGAGCGCAGCAACTTCACCGACGAGATGCAGCTCGGTCCGAAGTACTTCAAGACCTACCTCGTCGACAACAAGCCCTCGTACAAGGGTCCCTACAAGGACAAGAGCGACGAGGGCCTGAAGTCGATCGAGACGCCGGACGACAACACGATCGTCTTCCACCTGTCGAAGCCGTTCTCGGAGTTCGACGACCTGGTGGCGATGTCGCAGACGATCCCGGTGCCGAAGGCCAAGGACACCGGCCTGAAGTACGAGTCGTCGATCGTCTCCAGCGGCCCGTACAAGGTCGACAACTACACCCGCGGCAAGTCGATGACGCTGTCGCGCAACCCGTACTGGGACCCGAGCACCGACCCGATCCGCAAGGCGCTGCCCGACAAGATCGAGCTGCAGCTGAAGCAGAACGCCGACGACATCGACAACCGCCTGCTGGCCGGTTCGCTCGACATGGACGTCGCGGGCGTCGGTGTGCAGGCCGGCACGCAGCCGAAGGTGCTGACGCCGCAGCAGAAGCCCTACACCGACAACCCGATCCAGGGCTACCTGCGGTTCATGTCGCTGAACCAGCACGTCAAGCCGCTGGACAACATCCACTGCCGCAACGCCGTGCAGTACGCGACCGACAAGGTCGCCGCGCAGACCGCCTACGGAGGCCCGCTGGCCGGCGGTGACGTCGCGACCACGATCCTGCCCCCGACGGTCGACGGCTACCGCAAGTTCGACCTGTTCCCGCAGAAGCAGGCGGCCGGCGGCAACGGCCTGGACGACGCCACGCTGGCGAAGGCCAAGCAGGAGCTCGCGGCGTGCGGCAAGCCCACCGGCTTCAGCACGAAGATCTCGGCCCGGTCCGACCGGCCGAAGGAAGTCGCGATGGCGCAGGCCATTCAGCAGAGCCTGAAGAAGGTCGGCATCAACGTCAGCATCGTGCAGTGGCCGGCCGGCGACTACTTCAACAAGTACGTCGGCGTCCCGAACTACGTGCACCAGCACGGCGTCGGCATGATGCTCATGGCGTGGGCGGCGGACTGGCCGACCGGCTACGGCTTCCTCTCCCAGATCGTCGACGGCCGGGCCATCAAGCCCTCCGGCGGCAACAACCTGGCCGAGGAGGACAACCCGAAGGTGAACGCCGCGCTGGACCAGGCGATCGCCAGCACCGACAAGGCGACGCGGACCAAGCTCTACGGCGACATCGACCAGATGGTCATGCAGGACGCCGTCGAGGTCCCGCTGATCTACGCCAAGGCGCTGCTCTACCGGCCGAAGCGGGTCACCAACGTCGGCATCACGGCCGGCTATGGCGGAATGTACGACTACCTCAACATGGGCGTGGAGAAGTAATTCTCCCTCCGTCCATGCGTTCATCTGAAGGCAGGTGAAGGCGATGCCCGCCGACCGGTACCGGGCCCACAGGTCCGGCCGGTCGGCGGGCGGGGCCGCGCAGTGTGCTCGCATACATCATCCGGCGCCTCGTCGGCGCCGTTCTCATGCTGTTGCTCATCAGCCTGGTGACCTTCGGCATCTTCTTCTGGCTTCCGAAGCTGGCGGGGCAGACCACCGACCAGCTCGCGGCGTCCTACGTCGGCAAGGCCCCGACGGCAGAGGCGATCCAGGCCACCAAGGAACGGCTCGGCCTGGACAAGCCGGTGGTGGTGCAGTACGGCCACTACCTCAAGGGCATCGTGGCCGGTGAGGACTTCAAGGCCGGGCCGGTCACCGACCACTGCCCGGCGCCCTGCCTCGGCTACTCCTTCCGCACGAGCCAGCCGGTGCTCCCGACGCTGATGGACCGCGCCCCGGCGACCCTGGGGCTGGCCATAGGCGCCGCCATCGTCTGGCTCATCGTCGGCGTGTCGACCGGCGTCGTCTCGGCACTGAAGAGAGGCAGCATCTGGGACCGCGCCGCGATGGTGGTGGCCCTCAGCGGAGTGTCGCTGCCCATCTACTTCACCGGTCTGGTCTCGCTCGCCCTGTTCTCCTACAAGCTGGGCATCTTCCCCGGCGGCGGCAGTTACGTGGGCTTCAGCCAGAACCCGCTGACATGGTTCGAGTCACTGGTGCTGCCCTGGATCACGCTGGCGTTCCTGTACGCCGCGATGTACGCGCGGCTCACCAGAGCGGGCATGCTGGAAACGATGAACGAGGACTACATACGGACGGCCCGCGCCAAGGGCCTGCCGGAGAAGACCGTCATCACCAAGCACGCGCTGCGCGCCTCGCTGACGCCCATCCTGACGATCTTCGGCCTCGACTTCGGGCTGCTGATCGGCGGCGCGGTGCTCACCGAGAACACCTTCAGCATCCCCGGCCTCGGCCAGCTGGCGATCAGCTCGATCGGCACCGGCGACCTGCCGATGGTGCTCGGCGTCACCACCCTCGCCGCCACGTTCATCGTCGTGATCAACCTGATCGTCGACCTCCTGTACGCCATCATCGACCCGAGAGTGAGGCTGGGCTGATGACCGACACCACGCCGGCCGCCGGGCCCGCCACGGGCGCCGGGGAGGCTCCCGCGGCGTTCCTCGAGGTCCGCGACCTGAAGATCCACTTCCCGACCGACGACGGTCTGGTGAAGTCCGTCGACGGCCTGTCGTTCCAGCTGGAGAAGGGCCGCACGCTCGGCATCGTCGGCGAGTCCGGCTCCGGCAAGAGCGTCACCAGCCTCGGCATCCTCGGCCTGCACAACCGCGGCAACGCCCGGGTGTCCGGCGAGATCTGGCTGGACGGCCAGGAGCTCGTCGGCGCCTCGCCCGGCGAGGTCCGCCGGCTGCGCGGCCGCAAGATGGCGATGATCTTCCAGGACCCGCTGTCGTCGATGCACCCCTTCTACACGGTGGGCGCGCAGATCATCGAGGCGTACCGGGTGCACAACAGCGTGTCGAAGCAGGTGGCGCGCAAGCACGCCATCGACATGCTCGGCCGCGTCGGCATCCCCAAGCCGGACAAGCGGGTCGACGACTACCCCCACCAGTTCTCCGGCGGCATGCGGCAGCGCGCCATGATCGCGATGGCGCTGTCGTGCGACCCCGAGCTGCTGATCGCCGACGAGCCGACCACGGCGCTGGACGTCACCGTCCAGGCGCAGATCCTCGACCTGATCCGGGACCTGCAGCAGGAGTTCAACTCCGCCGTCATCATGATCACCCACGATCTCGGGGTGGTCGCCGAGCTGTCGGACGACATCCTGGTGATGTACGCGGGCCGGTGCGCCGAGTACGCCTCGGTGGAGGACGCCTTCCACAAGCCGCTGCACCCCTACACCTGGGGGCTGCTCGGCTCGATGCCGCGGCTGGACCGCGAGCGCACCGAACGGCTGATGCCGATCAAGGGCACCCCGCCGAGCCTGATCAACGTGCCGCAGGGCTGCGCGTTCAACCCGCGGTGCGCCTACAAGGACCTCAACGGGGACAAGTCCACGACGGTGCGGCCCGACCTGGTCGAGGCGGTCCCGGGCCACAAGGTGGCCTGCCATCTCCCGCTGGAGAAGAAGCAGGAGATCTGGGAATCCGAGATCCGGCCGAAGCTGTGACGAGCACGGGTGGGAACAAGACTGTGAGCACTTCTGAGACCGCCGCGCCGGGGACCACCGTCCCCGGCGCCGCGGAGACCTCCGCCGACGCGGCAGCGGCCCGTCCCGCCCGGGACGGGGAGATGCTGCTGGAGGTGGACGGCCTCGGCAAGCACTTCCCCGTCACCGCAGGGGTGCTGCGCCGGCAGGTCGCGGCGGTGAAGGCCGTCGACGGCGTGTCGTTCTCGGTCCGCAAGGGCGAGACCCTCGGCCTGGTGGGGGAGTCGGGCTGCGGCAAGTCCACCACCGGCCGGATGATCATGCGGCTGCTGGACCCCAGCTTCGGCAAGATCACCTTCGAGGGGCAGGACATCACCAAGATGTCCCAGGGGCGGCTGCGGCCGCTCCGCCGCGACCTCCAGATGATCTTCCAGGACCCGTACTCGTCGCTGAACCCGCGCAAGACGGTCGGCGCGATCGTCGGGGCCCCGTTCCGGCTGCAGAACATCGCGACCGAGAGCGGCGTGAAGAAGGCCGTCCAGGAGATCCTGGAGCTCGTCGGCCTCAACCCCGAGCACTACAACCGGTACCCGCACGAGTTCTCCGGCGGCCAGCGCCAGCGCATCGGCATCGCCCGCACGCTGGCGCTCAAGCCGAAGCTGATCGTCGCGGACGAGCCGGTGTCGGCGCTGGACGTGTCGGTGCAGGCGCAGGTCGTCAACCTGCTGGAGGACCTGCAGGACGAGCTCGACCTCACCTACGTGGTGATCGCGCACGACCTGTCGGTCGTCCGGCACATCTCCGACCGGGTCGCCGTCATGTACCTCGGCAAGATCGTCGAGATCGCGGACCGCAACGACCTGTACGAGCGGCCGATGCACCCCTACACCAACGCGCTGCTGTCGGCGGTGCCGGTCCCCGACCCGAGCGACCGCGGGAACCGGGAGCGGATCCGGCTGCAGGGCGACGTGCCGAGCCCGCTGGACCCGCCGCCCGCATGCCGGTTCCACACCCGCTGCTGGAAGGCGCAGGACATCTGCAAGCAGGTCGAGCCGCCGCTGATCGAGCTCAGCCACGGCCACCAGGCCGCCTGCCACTTCCCGGAGAACACCACGGTGTCGGCGACCGACGCGGTCGCCAAGGCCGCGGTGGCGCCCGGCGCCGCGGCCCCCGAGGCCGACGCCGAGCCCGGCGAGTAGGCCGCGACGGGACGGGCCCCGCAAGGGCCCGCCTCGCACGCCGAAGCCCCGGCCCCCTCCAGGGGGACCGGGGCTTCGCCGTTCCCGCTGCCGTTCCCGCTGCCGTTCCCGCTGCCGTTCCCGCTGCCGTTCCCGCTGCCGTCCCCGCTGCCGTCTCCGGCGTGGGCCCGGGCCCGCCCAGAGCATGGAGCCTTCGCATACGAGGAAGCCCCGGCCCCCATCGAGGGGGCCGGGGCTTCGAGGAGGAGGCCGCCGGTCAGTCCGTGGAGATGGCCTTCAGCACATCCATCCGCCCGGCGCGCCACGCCGGCCACAGCGCCGCCAGCACACCGATCACCGCGGCGACCACCAGGTACACCCCCAGCGTCCCGTACGGCACCGCCAGCACGCTGAGGCCCTGGCTCTTCAGCGCGTTCTGCAGCGCCGCGCCGAACGCCACGCCGATGCCCATGCCGAGCACCGCCCCGAACACCGCGATGACGATCGACTCGACGCGGATCATCCGGCGCAGCTGCCGCCGGCTGATGCCGATCGCGCGCAGCAGCCCGATCTCCCGGGTCCGCTCGATCACCGACAGCGCCAGCGTGTTGACGACCCCGACCGCCGCGATGATCACCGACATCGCCAGCAGGATCGACAGGAACGTCACGAACCCGTCCACCTGCTTGCGGGCGTCCTTCTTCAGCGACGACTGGTCCGCCACCTTCAGGTTCGGGTAGGCGTGCAGCGCCGACTCGATCGCCTTCCTGGTCGGCGCGTCCGCCTTCACCGCGTTCACCAGCACCGCGTCCATCGACGGGCGCACCGTGTGCCGCAGGTACACCTGCTGCGCGACGATCCGGCTGCCGATCAGGTCGCTCTTGGCGAAGATCCCGGCGACCCTCAGCTGCTCGGTCCGCCCGTCCGGGAACAGCGCCGGCACCGTCGACCCGACGTGCCAGCCCTTGTCCTTGGCGGTCGACTCGTTCACCATCAGCCCGTCCGCGCCGATGGAGGTGCCGCCCGACACCAGCTTCAGCCGCGCCGCCTTGGCGATCACCGCGACGTCGCCGGACATGTACGTGCCGCGCTGACCCGCGATCTTCGCGGTGCCCTCGTAGGTCGGCGACACCGACTCCACCCCCGGCACCGTCTTGAGCCGCTGCGCGGCGTCGGCGGTGATGTCGCCGCCGGTGGCCTGCACCAGGTAGTCCGCGCCGAACTGCGAGTTCACCTGCTCGTCGACCGACGCGCGCATCGTCGCGCCCAGCACGTTCACGGTCGTGATCAGCGCCAGGCCGATCATCAGCGCGGCGGCCGTCGCGGCGGTGCGCCGCGGGTTGCGCAGCGCGTTCTGCCGCGCCAGCCGGCCCGGCGCGCCCATCAGCCGCGCGAACGGCCACCCCAGCACCTTCACCACCGGGACGCTGATCACCGGCGCGAGCATCGCCACCCCGATGAACACCGCGAACGCGCCCGCGCCCACCGGCACCGCCGGGTTCCCGCCGTTGCCGGCCAGGCCCGCCGCGATGAGGCCCGCGCCGGCCAGCGTCAGCAGCGAACCGAGCGCCACCCGGATCCGCAGCGTCCGCTGCGGCAGCGCCACGTCGTCGCGCATCGCCGCGACCGGCGGGACCTTCGCGGCGCGCCGCGCCGGGAAGTACGCCGACACCACCGTCACGACGATCCCGACGACGTACGACCAGATCACCGGGGTCGCGGTGAACGTCAGCCCGCCCGACCCCGCGTCGCCCATCTGCGCCTGCAGCAGCGCCGCCAGGCCCGCGCCGGCCGCCAGGCCCAGCGTCGACCCGACGAACCCGACCGCGACCGCCTCACCGATCACCGCCCGGGTCACCTGCGGGCGCGCCGCGCCGATCGCGCGCAGCAGCGCCAGTTCCCGGGTCCGCTGCGCCACCAGCATCGAGAACGTGTTGAAGATGATGAACGCCCCGACGAAGATCGAGATCAGCGCGAACACCAGCAGGAACGTGCGGAAGAACCCCATGATCTGGGCGACGTCGCTCTTGTTCTCGTCGCGCATCTTGGTGCCGGTGACGGCCTCCACGCCGTTCGGCAGCACCTTCGCGACCCGGTCGCGCAGCTGCGTCTCCGACGGGCCCGTGGAGCCCATCTCGATGTCGCTGAAGTAGCCGGGCTTCAGCATCAGCCGCTGCGCCGTCGGGGTGTCGAACGCGGTGACGCTCGCCCCCATCAGGTTCCCGGTGTCGATCAGCCCGACGATCCGCATCCGCTGCGGCGCCCCCGACGACACGACCCCGACCGTGTCACCGACCGAGAACCGGCCCTTCTTCGCGGTCCCCGCGTCGATGATCACCTCGCCGGGGCCGCGCGGCGCGCGGCCCGCCTTCAGGTCGAAAGACCCGTCGGTGTTCCAGTTCGAGCCGATCTGCGGCGGGCCCTGCCCGCCCGCGCCGACGATCTTCCCGTCGCGGCCCACGACCGCGGCGTACCCGTTCACGTTGCCCTGCGGGTCCTTCACCCCGTCGACGCCCCGCAGCGCCTTCAGGACCGACGCCGGCACCGGCTGCGCCGACTGCCCGTCGTCGCCGCCGACGACCTTCTTGGCCCGCACGTCCACGGCGATGTTCTTGCCGACCCGGCTGAACAGGTCGTCGAACTGCTTGTTCATGCTGTCGGTGAAGATCAGCGTGCCGGCCACGAACGCCACGCCGAGGATCACCGCGACGGCCGTCAGCACCAGCCTGATCTTGTGCGCCGCCAGGTTGCGGAGCGTGACCTTGCCCATCATCGCGCCGCGACCCCCGGCTCCTGCGCGCCCGGCGCGGCGGGGCGGCCCCCGGTCTCGAAGCCCTTCATCCGCTCCAGCACCCGCTCGGCCGTCGGGGAGGTCATCGTGTCGACGATCTGCCCGTCCGACAGGAACAGCACCTGGTCGGCGTACGCCGCCGCGGACGGGTCGTGCGTCACCATCACGATCGTCTGGCCCATCCGCCGCACCGAGTCGCGCAGGAACCCCAGCACCTCCGCGCCGGACCGCGAGTCCAGGTTCCCGGTCGGCTCGTCCGCGAAGATGATCTCCGGGCGGGACGCCAGCGCCCGCGCGCACGCGACGCGCTGCTGCTGGCCGCCCGACAGCTCCGACGGACGGTGCTTCAGCCGCGGCCGCAGCCCCACCGTGTCGATCACCGTGTCCAGCCACGCGTTGTCGGCCTTGCGGCCCGCGATGTCCATCGGCAGCGTGATGTTCTCCAGCGCCGTCAGCGTCGGCACCAGGTTGAACGCCTGGAAGATGAACCCGATCTTGTCGCGGCGCAGCCGGGTCAGCTGCTTGTCCTTCAGCCCCGTCAGCTCGGTGTCCCCGATGAACACCTGCCCGGAGTCCACCGAGTCCAGCCCCGCCATGCAGTGCATCAGCGTGGACTTCCCCGAACCCGACGGGCCCATGATCGCGGTGAACCGGCCGCGGGGGATCCCCACGGTCACCGAGTCCAGCGCGATCACCTGGGCGTCACCGCGCCCGTAGACCTTCGCGATCTGGTGGGCCCGTGCGGCGAAGTCGCCCGCCCCCGGCGCGGAGTGCGCGTCAGCGGTCGATGGGGCGGTGTTCGTCACGTGAACTCCCCTGTGTGAGTGGATGTGATGGAAACGAGCTGCGACGGACCGCGTTCTCGTCCCCCCGGCGGCCCACCACACAGAACAGTAGAAGTCCGGCGGCCCCCACAGATGCACCCCAGGAATGGACTTAGCACTCCAACCGTGGCATGAGACACGGCACCGGGCTCGTACCACCGGAGTAGACCGCACCCGGCAAAGGTGGGGGACGGTCAGGGGCGACCCCTGGCCCCGAACCCGCGAACCACGCCCCCACCTGCACGAACACCACCACAACGACCCTCAGGGACGCGCCGCCCGACCCCGACCCGAAACCACCCCCGGCCGAGGCCCGCCCACCCGCGGCGTCAGCCCTGACCGGGCCGGCTCAACCCCGTCTCATAGGCGTACACCACCGCCTGCACCCGATCCCGCAACCCCAGCTTCGCCAGCACGTTCCCCACGTGCGTCTTCACCGTCGTCTCGCTGACCACCAGCTCCGCGGCGATCTCCGCGTTCGACTGCCCCCGCGCCACATGCGCCAGCACCTCGCGCTCACGCGCCGTCAGCGTGTCCAGCCCCGGCGGCGGCGCCGCGTCCCGCACCGCCGGCAGCCGCGTCGCGAACCGGTCCAGCAGCCGCCGCGTCACGCTCGGCGCGACGATCGCGTCGCCCTCCGCCACGATCCGGATCGCCTGCACCAGGTCCTCCGGCGGCGAGTCCTTCAGCAGGAACCCGCTCGCCCCCGCCCGCACCGCCTCGATCACGTACTCGTCCAGATCGAACGTCGTCAGGATCAGCACCTTCGGATCGTGCGACGCCGCACCCTCCCGGATGATCCGCCGGGTCGCCTCGATCCCGTCGACCCCCGGCATCCGGATGTCCATCAGCACCACGTCCGGCAGCAGCGACCGCGTCATCTCCACCGCCGCCGCGCCGTCCCCGGCCTCGCCGACCACCGCGATGTCCGCCTCGGCCTCCAGGATCAGCCGGAACCCCGTACGGAGCAGCGGCTGATCATCGACGAGCAGCACCCGCACCGCGCTCACCCGGCCACCCCGCACACGTCCATCGTCCCCGCTCCTCGCCTCGCACCGGCCAACGTCACCCTATGCCCTCCCCGCGCCCGCAGCGCCCCGCCCCGGATCCCGCCCATCCCGCCCCGCACCCGGCCACCGGTCACGCCTCCAGCGGGAACCGCGCCCGCACCCCGAACCCGCCCCCCACCCGCGGCCCGATCCGCAGCTCACCCCCGTACAACGCCACCCGCTCGTACATCCCCACCAGCCCATGCCCCGGATTGTCCGTCCCGTCCGCCACGATCGTCGACGTCCCCCGCCCGTCGTCCTCGATCTCCACCGTCAGATCCGCATCCGAGTAGTACAACCGCACCCACGCCCGCGCCTGCGCCCCCGCATGCTTCAACGTGTTCGTCAACGCCTCCTGGATCAACCGGAACGCCGCCACGTCCACCCCCGGCGACGGCGTCCGCGCCTCGCCCTCGATCCACAACTGCACCGACAACCCCGTCTCCCGCACATGGTCCAGCAGCTCACCGAGATCCCCCAGACCCGGCTGCGGCGCCAGCTCCCGCCCCGCCTGCTCGGCGTCCCGCTCCGTCCGCAGCACCCCCACGATCCGCCGCATCTCGCTCAGCGCCGTCCGCCCGACCTCCTCGATCGTCGACATCGCCTCCCGCGCGCTCCCCGGATCCCGGTCGATGATCCGCCGCGCCGCCCCCGCCTGCACCGTCATCACGCTCACATGGTGCGCCACCACGTCGTGCAGCTCCCGCGCGATCCGCGACCGCTCCTCGATCCGCGCCGCCCGCGCATCCGTCCCCCGCGCCCGCTCCAGCCGCGCCGCCCGATCCTCCAGCTCCGCGAAGTACGCCCGCCGCAACCGCAGGTTCCGGCCCAGCACCCACACCCCCGCCACCAGCGCGCAATCGCTCACCAGCACCACCGGCGACGTCCCCACCGGCAGCATCACCAGCGACACCAGGAACGACACGAACCCCGCCACGCCCCCCAGCGCGCTCTGCGCCAGCCCCCGGTGCGCCGCCAGGCTGTAGATCGCGATCAGGAACGCCATCACGTCCGGCACCGACGGCGGATACCCCCACACTGTCAGCGACATCTCACCCGCCACGATCACCAGCAGCACCGGCAGCGGACTGCGGCGCCGCCACACCAGCGCCATCGTCACCACCACGACGATCAGCCCGTTCACCGCGTCCGGCGACCGGAACGCCCCGTAGTCGCCGTCCTCCGGGAAGTCCTGCAGATACATCTGCGGCAGGCCCACCAGCAGCAGCCCCAGCGCGAGCAACGCGTCCGCAGCCTGCGGACGCGCCTGCAGCCAGGCACGAAAGGTACGAAGACCACGGATGCGGGGTGACACGACTATCACCCTAGGAGGTCGCAGCAGGTCGCAACCCCTCCTGCACGCGGATCCGCGATCCTCCCCAAGGATGACCCCGCACGCCGCCCCTACGCCCCGCGGCGGCCGCGCCCCCGCACCCTCCCCGCCGGACGGCCGAGGACACCGCTACAGATCATCGCGCTCGCGCGCCGCACCGCCCTGCGCCGCACCCTCCAGATCCGCCGGCGACGGACGCCGCACCGGCACCACCGGCAACGGCGGGGGAGTGCCCCCGAACTCCGGGCACCGCTCCTTGTGATCGCACCAGTCGCACAACCGGCTCGTCCGCGGCCGCCACTCACCCGAATCCATCGCCCGCCGGATCGCCTGCCACAGAGCCTCCACCTTCCGCTCCGTCGCCCGCAGATCCCGCTCCTCCGGCTCGTACCGCAGCACCTCGCCGTTCCCCAGGTACATCAACTGCAGCAACCGCGGCACCCGCCCATGCAACCGCCACAGCACCAGCGCATAGAACTTCATCTGGAACAGCGCCCGCGCCTCGAAATCCGCCCGCGGCGCCGTCCCCGTCTTGTAGTCCACGATCCGCACATCACCCGACGGCGCCACGTCCACCCGGTCGATGTACCCCCGCAGCTTCAACCCCGAATCCAGCACCGTCTCCACGAACAGCTCACGCTCCGCCGGCTCCAGCCGCCGCGGATCCTCCAGCGTGAAATACCGCTCCACCATCCGCTCCGCCTGCGCAAGCCACTCCGCCCGCTCCGCCTCCCCGGCCTCGTCCTCCCCGAACAGCCCCGCGAGCTCCGGCTCCGCCGACAACAGCCGCTCCCACTGCGGACCCAGCAACTCCAGCGCCGCCCCCACCGTCCGTCCGCCCGCCGGCAGGTCGTACAGCCGCTCCAGCACCGCATGCACCAGCGTCCCCCGCGCCGCCGCCGGACTCGGCCGCTCCGAAAGCCGATCGATCACCCGGAACCGGTACAGCAACGGACACGTCATGAAATCGCCCGCCCGCGACGGCGACAGCGACCCCACCACCACAGGACCCTCCACCACAGGACCCTCCACCACGGGCCCGCCCCCACCCCGCGGAGACGGAACGGACACCCCACCACCGGCCTCGGTCGTCGTCATGGCACAGCAGCGTAGGCGACACCCCCGACGAAATCCCGCACCCCCGCCCACCCCGCCGAGAACACCGCGCACCGCACGCCGACCCGCCCCCACAGGGCCGTAGCATCGGACATGTGACCAACAGTGCGCCCCCGACCCAGGGCAAGACGCCCGCCGGCGACCCCGGCCCCCGCAACGGCGGCCCCAACGCCCGGCCCGGCCTCTACATGGGCCGCCCCTTCGGCGTCCCCGTCTACGTCTCGCCCAGCTGGTTCCTGGTCGCCATCCTCGTCACCGTCATGTTCGAAGGCCAGGTCAACGGCGTCATCGACCGCCCCCTCAGCTACATCGTCGCCTTCGCCTACGCCGTCCTGCTCTACGGCTCCGTCTTCGTCCACGAACTCAGCCACGCCGTCACCGCCCGCGTCCTCGGCCTCCCCGTCCGCTCCGTCACCCTGCACATCCTCGGCGGCGAGACCTCCATCGAACGCGAGGCCGCCACCCCCGGCCGCGAATTCCTCATCGCCTTCGCCGGCCCCCTCGTCAACCTCGTCCTCGCCGGCCTCGGCCTCCTCGCCCACGCCGTCCTCCCCCTCCCCGACGTCGCCCTCCTGCTCATCGACGCCCTCACCTTCGCCAACCTCCTCGTCGGCGTCTTCAACCTGCTGCCCGGCCTGCCCCTCGACGGCGGACGCCTCGTCCGCGCCCTCGTCTGGAAGGCCACCGGCCACAGCCGCAGCGGCGCCATCTTCGCCGGCTGGGTCGGCCGCGGCGTCGCCGTCGCCTGCCTCATCGCCGGCGCCTACCTCGCCACCTACCGCACCGAGGACGGCACCGGCGGCATCGGCTGGCTCGCCCTCCTGTGGTCCGCCCTCGTCGCCTCCTTCATCTGGGTCGGCGCCACCCAGGCCATCCGCGCCGAACGCTTCCGCGACCGCGTCCCCCTGCTGTCCGCCCGCCGCCTCGCCCGCCGGGCCACCCTCGTCACCCCCGACACCCCCCTCGCCGAAGCCGTCCGCCGCGCCCACGCCGACCACGCCGGCGCCCTCGTCGTCGCCGACCACGACGGCACCCCCCAGGGCCTCGTCAGCGAGAAGGCCGTCACCGCCACCCCCGAGCACCGCCGCCCCTGGATCACCGTCGGCGAACTCTCCCGCGGCATCGAACCCGACCTCACCCTCCCCGCCGACCTCACCGGCGAGGACCTCATCGACGCCCTCCGCCGCAACCCCGCCTCCGAATACCTCCTCACCGAACCCGACGGCCGCGTCTACGGCGTCCTCGCCGTCACCGACGTCGACCGCGCCTTCGCCGGCGTCTGACCCCCGCCCCCACCCCGCCCGGACGGCCTGAGCTGCGGCCCCCCGGCGCTAGCCTTGACCACCATGAGCGAACCCCAGCCCACCGAGCCCGCCCCCTCCACCGGCCGCATCCCGCACGGCCCGTTCCGGCCCGGAGACCAGGTTCAGCTCACCGACCCCAAAGGCCGCATCAACACCATCACCCTCCAGCCCGGCAAGCTCTACCACTCCCACAAAGGCTCCGTCCCCCACGACGACATCATCGGCAGCCCCGAAGGCACCGTCTACCGCTCCAGCGGCGGCGTCGAATACCTCGCCTTCCGCCCCCTCCTCGCCGACTTCGCCGTCCGCATGCCCCGCGGCGCCGCCGTCGTCTACCCCAAGGACGCCGCCCAGATCGTCGCCATGGCCGACATCTTCCCCGGCGCCCGCGTCATCGAGGCCGGCGCCGGCTCCGGCGCCCTCAGCTGCTTCCTCCTGCGCGCCGTAGGCGAACACGGCCTCGTCTCCTCCTACGAGCGCCGCCCCGACTTCGCCGACATCGCCCGCGCCAACGTCGAGAAGTTCTTCGGCGGCCCCCACCCCTCCTGGCGCCTCACCGTCGGCTCCCTCGAGGACGCCCTCACCGAGACCGAGGCCGACCGCGTCGTCCTCGACATGCTCGCCCCCTGGGAGACCCTCGACGCCGTCGCCAAGGCCCTCATCCCCGGCGGCATGGTCTGCGCCTACATCGCCACCACCACCCAGATGTCCCGCGTCGTCGAGGACCTGCGCGCCCACGGCGCCTTCGCCGAGCCCTACGCCTTCGAGACCCTCCTGCGCTCCTGGCACGTCGACGGCCTCGCCGTCCGCCCCGACCACCGCATGGTCGGCCACACCGGCTTCCTCGTCACCGCCCGCCGCCTCGCCGACGGCGTCACCCCGCCCGTGCGCCGCCGCCGCCCCGCCAAGGGCGCCCACCCCGCACCCGCCACCACCACGCCCGGCGACACGGCCGGCGACGACTCCGGCGATGCCACCGCCGACGCCACGCCCGGGCGCACCACCGAGTCCTAGATCACACACCCCCGCACCCCAGGCAGGACCCGGCAATCCGCCACGCCGCGACACGCCGTCTCCCACCCCCCACACCCCGAAATCGACAAACCCTCCACCCCGACACGCCCCGACACCCAAAACCCCAGGTCCGCCCAGCACAACACCACCACCAACACCACCCCCGGCCCGCCCCCCCGACACCACCCGAAGCACACCCGCACGACACGAGTACCGAATGGGCAGGTTACGGAAGCCCTCCAGATAGGTAGGGTCTCAGTAGGTCGTCGGCTCTCTTCGTGAGGAGGTGACGGGGCGTGGCCGCTCGTGACGATGCTGGGGCGCGCAGGGCGCAGCACGACAAGGAGGTCAAGGACCTCCAAACGCAGATCTCCTTCCTGGAGGAGGAGATCTCCGTGCTGCGCCGCAAGCTCGCGGAATCCCCGCGCCAAGTACGTGTCCTGGAAGAACGCCTCCATGAGGCACAAGCGAACCTGGCCGCCGTGACAGGCCAGAACGAGCGACTCGTAGCGACCCTCAAAGAGGCTCGCGAACAGATCGTGGCGCTCAAGGAGGAGGTCGACAGGCTCGCTCAACCACCCTCCGGCTTCGGGGTCTTCCTCGAAACCCGCGACGACGGAACCGTCGACATCTTCACCGGCGGACGCAAGCTGCGCGTCAACGTCAGCCCCGCCGTCGACGTCGACGAACTCCAACGCGGCCAGGAGGTCATGCTCAACGAGGCCCTCAACGTCGTCGAAGCCCTCAAGTTCGAAGAGCAGGGCGAGGTCGTCATGCTCAAGGAGCTCTTCGACGACGGCGAACGCGCCCTCGTGATCGGGCACACCGACGAGGAACGCGTCATCAAGCTCGCCGAACCGCTCCGCGGCGTCCCGCTGCGCGCCGGCGACTCCCTGATGCTCGAACCCCGCTCCGGCTACGCCTACGAGAAGATCCACAAGGCCGAGGTCGAAGAACTCGTCCTCGAAGAGGTCCCCGACATCTCCTACGAGGAGATCGGCGGACTCGGCTCGCAGATCGAAATGATCCGCGACGCCGTCGAACTGCCCTACCTGCACGCCGACCTGTTCCGCGAGCACAAGCTCCGGCCCCCCAAGGGCGTCCTGCTCTACGGACCGCCCGGATGCGGCAAGACCCTCATCGCCAAGGCCGTCGCCAACAGCCTCGCCAAGAAGGTCGCCGAACAGACCGGCAAGGAGGGCAAGAGCTTCTTCCTCAACATCAAGGGCCCCGAACTCCTCAACAAGTACGTCGGCGAGACCGAACGGCACATCCGCCTGGTCTTCCAGCGCGCCCGCGAGAAGGCCTCCGCCGGAACCCCGGTCATCGTCTTCTTCGACGAGATGGACTCCATCTTCCGCACCCGCGGATCCGGCGTCTCCTCCGACGTCGAGAACACCATCGTCCCGCAGCTGCTCAGCGAGATCGACGGCGTCGAGGGACTGGAGAACGTCATCGTCATCGGCGCCTCCAACCGCGAGGACATGATCGACCCCGCGATCCTGCGGCCCGGCCGCCTCGACGTCAAGATCAAGATCGAACGGCCCGACGCCGAAGCCGCCAAGGACATCTTCTCCAAGTACATCCTCAGCGGCCTCCCGCTGCACCCCGACGACCTCAAGGAGCACGGCGGCTCCGAAGAGGCCACCGTCGAGGCGATGATCCAGCGGACCGTCGAGCGGATGTACACCGAGAGCGAGGAGAACCGCTTCCTCGAGGTCACCTACGCCAACGGCGACAAGGAAGTCCTGTTCTTCAAGGACTTCAACTCCGGCGCCATGATCCAGAACATCGTCGACCGCGCCAAGAAGATGGCCATCAAGCAGTTCCTCGACACCGGCCAGAAGGGCTTGCGCGTCAACCACCTCCTCGCCGCCTGCGTCGACGAGTTCAGCGAGAACGAGGACCTGCCCAACACCACCAACCCCGACGACTGGGCCCGCATCTCCGGCAAGAAGGGCGAGCGGATCGTCTACATCCGCACCCTCGTCTCCGGAACCAAGGGCGCCGAAGCCGGCCGATCCATCGACACCGTCGCCAACACCGGCCAGTACCTGTAAGACGCACCACACGAACGGCCACGCGGCGGCCGCCCCACCACGGGGCGGCCGCCGCACGCCGTTCCGCACCCCGCCCGGCACCCCGACACGCCCCGGGAAAGACCGGCCCCATGGCTCCACCCTCCCCGCCCCGATAGGCTCGACGATATGAGTGTTCGGCGGGTGATGGGCATCGAGACCGAGTACGGCATCTCCGTACCCGGGCAGCCAGGGGCCAACGCGATGGTGACCTCCAGCCAGGTCGTCAACGCCTACCTCGCGGCATCGGCCGCACGGGCCCGCAGAGCCCGCTGGGACTTCGAAGAGGAGAACCCCCTCCGCGACGCCCGCGGCTTCGACCTCGCCCGCGAGGTCGCCGACCCCACCCAGCTCACCGACGAGGACCTCGGCCTCGCCAACATCATCCTCACCAACGGCGCCCGGCTCTACGTCGACCACGCCCACCCCGAGTACTCCGCCCCCGAATGCACCAACCCCCGCGACGCCGTCATCTGGGACAAGGCCGGCGAACGCGTCATGGCCGACGCCGCCGCCCGCGCCGCCATGGTCCCCGGCACCCACCCCATCCAGCTCTACAAGAACAACACCGACAACAAGGGCGCCTCCTACGGCTGCCATGAGAACTACCTCATGCGCCGCGAGACCCCCTTCGCCGACATCGTCCGCCACCTCACCCCCTTCTTCGTCTCCCGCCAGGTCGTCTGCGGCGCCGGCCGCGTCGGCATCGGCGTCGACGGACGCGGCGACGGCTTCCAGATCAGCCAGCGCGCCGACTTCTTCGAGGTCGAGGTCGGCCTCGAGACCACCCTCAAGCGCCCCATCATCAACACCCGCGACGAACCCCACGCCGACCCCGAGAAGTACCGCCGCCTGCACGTCATCATCGGCGACGCCAACATGGCCGAGCTGTCCACCTACCTCAAGCTCGGCACGACCTCCCTCGTCCTCGCCATGATCGAGGACGGCTTCCTCACCGTCGACCTGTCCGTCGACATGCCCGTCGCCGCCCTGCGCGCCGTCTCCCACGACCCGTCCTGCAAGCACCTGCTCACCCTGCGCGACGGCCGCAAGATGACCGCCGTCCAGCTCCAGATGGAGTACCTCGAGCAGTCCCGCAAGTACGTCGAGGACCGCTTCGGCGCCGACGTCGACGAGATGACCAAGGACGTCCTGGACCGCTGGGAGTCCGTCCTGCACCGCCTCGGCGACGACCCCATGCAGCTGTCCCGCGAGCTCGACTGGGTCGCCAAGCTCGCCCTCCTGGAGGGCTACCGCAGCCGCGACGGCATCGACTGGTCCCACCCCCGCCTCCAGCTCGTCGACCTGCAGTACGCCGACATCCGCCCCGACAAGGGCCTGTACAACCGGCTGGCGTCCCGCGACCGCGTCGAGCACCTCGTCACCGAGGCCGAGGTCGAGCACGCCATCGACGACCCGCCCGAGGACACCCGCGCCTACTTCCGCGGTCGCTGCCTGCGCCAGTACGCCGACTCCGTGGCCGCCGCCTCCTGGGACTCCGTCATCTTCGACGTCCCCGGCCGCGAGTCGCTCCAGCGCGTCCCGACCCTGGAGCCGCTGCGCGGCACCAAGCAGCACGTGGGCGCCCTGCTGGACCGCTGCCGCACCGCGGCCGAGCTCGTGGCCACGCTGACCGGCCAGGGCTGAACCAGGGCCCTCAGGGGCTGACACGCGGGCGCCGTCCAGATCTTGGACGGCGCCCGTTGGATAGTGCCACTATCGAGTGGCATCCCACGCTGACCTGCACCGACGGGTGATGTCGCGGTTTCGTGACCGCTTTGCCTGTTTCATGGGTCGGCGGACGGGCGATAACCGGATCAGGCCCCCGACGCCTAGAGCGACCGGACGAAACGGACCATAAGATCCGCTCGTCTAGGAAGATCGGAGATAGGGTCGGGGTACCGGCAAGAAGCGGAGGTACGGAATGGCCACGAAGGACACCGGCGGTCAGAAGCAGACCACCCGGCGCACGGAAGAGGTCGAGGAGACCGAGGCCACGACCACCGAAGACGTCCAGGAGCGGCAGGAGAAGCTGACCGACGACGTCGATTCAATTCTCGACGAAATTGACGAAGTCCTCGAGGAAAATGCGGAGGAATTCGTCCGTGGGTTCGTCCAAAAAGGCGGACAATAATGTGATAAATCCGGACATGTCCGAATCGATCAGAGAATGGACGATGTCCGGCCGGGTGGAGCACCAATAACTAGCGAAAGGCATGGGCGAGGCTGGTAAAGTCTCGCCCATGCTCGTGAAAAAGTGCCGCGACTGCGGCGAGGTCAAGCCGGTCGGCGAATTCTGGAAACGGAAGGCGTCAGCGGATGGCCTGTCGCTCTACTGCAAGGCCTGCTTCGGCCTTCGGAACGCCTCTTCCTATCGGGGAAAGCAGGCTGTGCAGGGTAAGGAGGTCCGCGCCTATCGGCGGCGCTCGATCGTGCCGAATGGGATGAAGTATTGCCCTCGGTGTGAAACGGTCAAATCGGTTTCCGAGTTCGGTAGTAACCGAGCGAAGAAAACCGGAATCGCCACGTACTGCAAGCCGTGCTACAACCGGGTGATCGCCGAGCACAAGAGGGAGAAGCACGGGAGCGAGCGCAATTACCTGCTCAAGCTGCGCTACGGGGTGACCGAGCAGGAGGTGGAGCGGATGGTCGCCGAACAGGGCGGCGTCTGCGTCATCTGCCTCCGGGCGCCGGCGAAGCACGTCGACCACAGCCATCTCACCGGCCTGGTCCGCCGGATCCTCTGCTTCAAGTGCAACGGCGGGCTCGGCCAGTTCCACGACGACCCTGCCGTGCTCCGCCTGGCGGCGGACTACCTCGAGCTGCGCGGCTCGCACGCGCGGAGGATGCGCATCGAGGTGGGCGCCCCCGTCTTCGGAGGGCCGGACCGCGTCCGGTGGGATCCGTTCTGGCGGACGCGTGGGGACAGGCTGCAGTCGGCGCGGCACTACCACCTGCGGCAGAAGTACGGGATCAACGACGAGGACGCCAAGTGGCTCCTGAAGCTGCAGGTCGGTCTCTGCGCCATCTGCGCCGACCAACCGGCGGGGCACGTCGACCATGACCACGCCACCGGCGCGGTACGCGGCCTGGCCTGTACCGGCTGCAACAGTGGCATGGGGCAGCTTCGCGACGACCCGATCACCCTTCGCCGGGCGGCGGACTACGTGGAGGGGCGGCTCGTGCAGACGGTGGGGACGGCGGACGGTGGGACGCGGTTGTCGTTGACGGTTCCGGACGTCGACCCGACCACGGTGCCGCAGGGCGGGTGGAAGGAGTTCTGGGAGGCGGACGGCCGGTACCGCAAGGAGACGCTGCCGTTCGACGAGGAGCTCGACATGCCGACGTGGGTCGGCTCGGACGAGGACGGCACGTTCGTGTACTCCTGACCGTCGCCGGAGCGTGGGCGGGGCACGACACGCGCGCACGGCCGGCCCGTCGTGCGCGTGTTCGTTCTGTACGGGTGGGCGGGCTTTCGCGGGGGAAGGTTCGCCGTGGGCTGACGCGGTGGTGGATCACCGGCATGCGCCGGGTGAGGGTTGAACAGTAGGGTCGTAGTCGTCTGCGCCGGTGGGAGTTGCGAGGGCCGCCGGCGCCTGGTGGAGGGAAGGGAGTCGCGTGGCGTCCCACGATTCGCACACCGGACGTCTGCCGGGGCTGTTCACGAGCCCGGATACGTCTTCGTTCACGGAGTTCCTGGGGGTGTACTCGCCGGAGCTGCTGCCGGGCCGGCGCGCGGTGCCGGTGTCGCCGGTGGGGGATGAGATCCCGCATGGGACGACGATCGTCGCGGTGAGCTTCCCCGGCGGGGTGGTGATGGCGGGGGACCGGCGGGCGACGGCGGGGAACGTGATCGCGCAGCGGGACATCGAGAAGGTGTTCCGGGCGGATGAGTTCTCGGCGATCGCGATCGCGGGGACGGCCGGGATCGGGATCGAGATGGTCCGGCTGTTCCAGGTGGAGCTGGAGCATTACGAGAAGCGCGAGGGCCGGACGCTGTCGGTGGAGGGCAAGGCGAACCGGCTGGCGACGATGGTGCGGCAGAACCTGGCGATGGCGATGCAGGGGCTGGCGGTGGTGCCGCTGTTCGCGGGCTATGACGAGGAGCGGGACGGGGGGCGGATCTTCTCCTACGACCCGGCGGGCGGGCGGTACGAGGAGCGGGACTTCCACTCGATCGGTTCGGGGTCGGTGTTCGCGCGGGGTTCGCTGAAGAAGCTGTACCGGGCGGATCTGTCGGCGGAGGACGCGGCGCTGGCGTGCGTGCAGGCGCTGTACGACGCGGCCGACGACGATTCGGCGACGGGCGGTCCCGATCTGACGCGGCGGATCTTCCCGGTGGTGGCGTCGGTGACGTCGGACGGGTATCGCCGGCTGGGTGAGGACGAGGTGGGCGCGTTGGCGCAGGCCGTCGTGGATGGACGTTACGACTCGCCGGGCGGTCCGACCGCCCCGCTGCGATAGAAGGGATCCGACCGGTGTCCATGCCGTTCTATGTGTCGCCCGAACAGCAGATGAAGGACAAGGCGGACTATGCGCGCAAGGGGATCGCGCGTGGCCGCAGTGTGGTGGTGCTGCAGTACGACGACGGCATCCTGTTCGTGGCGGACAATCCGTCGCGGGCGCTGCACAAGATCAGTGAGATCTATGACCGGATCGCGTTCGCGGCGGTGGGGAAGTACAACGAGTTCGAGAACCTGCGGCTGGGCGGGGTGCGGTACGCGGACATCAACGGGTACCAGTACGACCGTCGTGATGTGACGGCGCGGGGTCTGGCGAACGTGTACGCGCAGTCGCTGGGGACGATCTTCACGGAGACGAACAAGCCTTACGAGGTGGAGTTGGTCGTCGCGGAGGTGGGTGAGGACGCGGAGACGGACCAGATCTACCGGCTGACGTTCGACGGGTCGGTGGCGGATGAGCACGGGTACGTGGCGATGGGCGGTCAGACGGAGTCGGTCGCGCAGGCGCTGAAGGACGGTTACGAGGAGGGGGCGTCGCTGGAGGTGGCGCTGCGGACGGCGGTGCGGGCTCTGGAGGCGCAGGATTCGGATCGGCGGCTGGAGGCGAAGTCGCTGGAGGTCGCGGTGCTGGACCGGAATCGGGAGCACCGGTTGTTCCGGCGGTTGCCGGCGCGGCGGATCGAGGAGTTGCTGGCGGCGGGTGACGGTGGTTCGGGCGCGGGGTCGTCCGGTTCGTCGGGCGGTTCGTCGGCGGGGTCGGCGGGTCCGTCGGTGGAGGATGTGGACGACGTGCTGGGCGACGGCGAGGACTGATCGGCTGTCGGCGGCGCCGGTGGATTGTGGCGCCGGGGTGAGTTTGGCCCGTCGTGGCCGGGTGGTGTGGTGCCGTCCGGCCGCGGCGGGTTTGTTTCGTGGGGGAAACGGTGGGCTTTTGAGACTGCCAAGTCGGGGCCGGGCCGCATAGGGTCGTGGTGTGGACAGGCGCATCTTCGGGCTTGAGAACGAGTACGGCGTCACTTGCACCTTCCGCGGGCAGCGGCGGTTGTCACCGGACGAGGTGGCGCGCTATCTGTTCCGCAGGGTGGTGTCCTGGGGCCGGAGCAGCAACGTGTTCCTGCGCAACGGTGCGCGGCTCTATCTGGATGTGGGGAGTCATCCGGAGTATGCGACGCCGGAGTGCGACAGCGTCGTGGATCTGGTGACGCATGACAAGGCGGGGGAGCGGATCCTGGAGGGTCTGCTGGTGGACGCCGAGCGGCGGCTCCGTGAGGAGGGGATCGCCGGCGACATCTACCTGTTCAAGAACAACACCGATTCGGCGGGGAATTCGTACGGCTGCCACGAGAACTATCTGGTGGGGCGGCACGGGGAGTTCGGGCGGCTGGCGGACGTGCTGATCCCGTACCTGGTGACGCGGCAGATCATCTGTGGTGCGGGGAAGGTGCTGCAGACGCCGCGGGGTGCGGTGTACTGCGTGTCGCAGCGGGCGGAGCACATCTGGGAGGGCGTGTCGTCGGCGACGACGCGGTCGCGTCCGATCATCAATACGCGGGATGAGCCGCATGCGGACGCGGAGCGGTTCCGGCGGCTGCACGTGATCGTCGGTGACTCGAACATGAGCGAGGCGACGATGCTGCTGAAGGTCGGGGCGACCGACCTGGTGCTGCGGATGGTGGAGGCGGGGGTGGTGATGCGTGATCTGACGCTGGAGAACCCGATCCGGGCGATCCGGGAGGTCAGTCATGACATGACGGGGCGGCGGAAGGTGCGGTTGGCGAACGGGCGCGAGGCGAGTTCGCTGGAGATCCAGAAGGAGTACTTCGGGAAGGCGCGGGACTTCGTGGATTCGCGGGGCGGGGACGCGACGGCGAAGCGGGTGCTGGATCTGTGGGAGCGGACGCTGCGGGCGGTGGAGACGGGCGATCTGGATCTGGTGTCGCGGGAGATCGACTGGGTGATGAAGTACAAGCTGATCGAGCGGTACCGGCGCAAGTACGATCTGCCGTTGTCGTCGCCGCGGGTGGCTCAGCTGGATCTGACGTATCACGATGTGCATCGTGATCGGGGGTTGTACTACCTGCTGGAGAAGCGGGGGTCGGTGGAGCGGGTGTCGCGGGATCTGGACATCTTCGAGGCGAAGTCGGTGCCGCCGCAGACGACGCGGGCGCGGTTGCGGGGGGAGTTCATCCGGAAGGCGCAGGAGAAGCGGCGTGATTTCACGGTGGACTGGGTGCATCTGAAGTTGAACGATCAGGCGCAGCGGACGGTGCTGTGCAAGGATCCGTTCCGGTCGGTGGACGAGCGGGTGGACAAGCTGATCGCGGGGATGTGACGTCCGGTCCGGGTGCCGTCGCGGGGGCGGCGGCGCCTGGGGCGGGTGTGGTGGGGGTGTGTCGCGTGGTGTGCGCTACCGGCTGGTCACTTGGGTTGTAGGGTGAGCGCGCAGCAGCGCTCATCACCCCTCGAAGGACCCGTATGCGCCGTCGTGTTCTCCGTCGTGTCGTCGCTTTGCCCGCCGTCGCCGTTCTTGTGGTGCCGTTGGCGGCAGGGTGTTCGGGTGGTCCGGATGTGAAGGTGTCGGTGAAGGGCGCGTTCGGGCGTCTGCCGGAGGTGTCGTTCCCGAAGGGCGGTCCTGAGGGGTCGCTGGCGGTGAAGACGCTGAAGGAGGGGAAGGGGACGGCGGCCCGCAAGGGTGATCTGGTGATGGCGGACTATGTGGGGTACCGCTGGAACAAGTCGGGGAAGAAGCTGCTGGCGAGCAGTTATGCGGAGGGGCGGCCGGGGTTCTTTTCGACGTGGCAGCTGGTGCCGGGTCTGGTGAAGGCGTTGGAGGGGGCGCGGCCGGGGTCGCGGGTGGTGGCGCGGATTCCGCCGAAGGACGGGTTCGGGGCGGCGGGTGATGCGCGGCATCAGGTGGGGTCGGGGGACACGCTGGTGTACGTGCTGGACGTGCTGGGTGTGTATTCGGGGAAGTCGGGGCCGCACGGGGTGAAGCAGGCGGCGTTGGCCGATCCGTCGTTGCCGAGGGTGTCGGATGCGCCGGCGGGGCAGGCGCCGGTGGTGACGGTGCCGAAGGCGGCGCCGCCGAAGCGGTTGCAGGTGCGGACGCTGGTGCGGGGTGATGGGCCGGTGCTGCGGAAGGGGCAGCTGCTGGCGACGCAGTATGCGGGGTATTTCTGGCGTGATGGGCGGGTGTTCAATTCGTCGTGGTCGGCGGGGCATCCGTTCGGTGTGGTGGTGGGGACGGGCCAGGTGATGAAGGGCTGGGATCAGGCGTTGCTGGGGCAGCGGGTGGGGAGCCGGTTGCTGCTGGTGGTGCCGCCGTCGCTGGGTTACGGGTCGAAGGGGTTGGCGCAGTACGGGATCCGGGGGTCGGACACGCTGGTGTTCGTGGTGGATCTGCTGGGCGCGCACTGATCGTTCCGTAGGGCCGCCGGGGGTGTTGGGCCTCCCGGCGGCCTTGGTGTTTCTATGTTCTATCTGCGCTGTTCTTAGAATGGCGGGGTGGAGGACATCGAGGCGGTGGCGCTGCTGCAGGATCCGGTGCGGCGGCGGTTGTACGAGTTCGTGGTGGGCCGGGGCCGCGAGGTGGGGCGGAACGAGGCGGCGGAGGCGGTGGGGGTGGGGCGGACGCTGGCGGCGTTCCATCTGGACAAGCTGGTGGACGGGGGTCTGCTGGAGGCGGGGAGCCGGCGGTTGTCGGGGCGGTCGGGGCCGGGGGCGGGGCGTCCGGCGAAGGTGTACCGGCGGTCGGGGGTGGAGCGCGGGGTGTCGTTGCCGGCGCGTGATTACCGGACGGTGGCGGGTCTGCTGGCGGGGGTGGCGGAGCGGGCGGGGCTGGATCGGGAGGTGCAGGAGGCGGCGCGTCGTGAGGGTGCGGCGTTGGCGGCGGGGGCGCCGTGCGGTGATCTGGATGCGTTGGCGAAGGTGCTGGAGGAGCGTGGTTATGAGCCGGTCCGCGAGGGCGGCGCCGGCGAGGCCCGCGAGGCTGGTCAGGGTGGCGGCGGCGAGGTTCTGCGGATGCGCAATTGCCCGTTCCATGCGGTGGCGGAGGGGTTCCCCCCGCTGGTGTGCGGGATGAATCTGGCGTTGCTCGAGGGGCTGGTGGAGGGGTCCGAGGGGGTGCGGGTGCGGATGGATCCGCGGCCGGGGTCGTGCTGCGTGGTGGCCGAACCTTCTAAAAACAATGAGGATTGACATAGAAGCGAGGGGCGTGGTGGAGTGACGCCATGACCGCATCCGAGGATCTTCGCGCAGGCTTCCATCTCGCCCAGTTCAACGTGGGCACGCTCCGGTACCCCCTCGACGACCCGCGCACCGCGGACTTCGTGGCGGCCCTGGACCCGGTGAACGCGCTCGCCGACGGCGCGCCGGGGTTCGTGTGGCGGCTCGTGGAGGAGGGGCAGGCGGACGCGACCGGGATGCGGCCGGCCGGCGCCGACGTGATCATCAACTACTCGGTGTGGGAGTCGCCGGAGGCGCTGTGGGACTTCGTCTACCGCACCGTGCACCTGGAGACGATGCGGCGGCGCCGCGAGTGGTTCGAGCGGCACGTCGAGGCGCACCTGGTGCTGTGGTGGATCCCGGCCGGGTACGTCCCGACGGTGGAGGAGGCGCTGGAGCGGCTGGACCTGCTGCGTTCGCAGGGGCCGTCGCCCCGCGCGTTCACGTTCTCGTCGTCGTTCACGGCCGAGGAGGCCGCGGCGCACGAGGCCGCAGCGCACGAGGTCGTGGACGAGGAGGGGGCCGCGGGCGCGGAGCCGGCGGTGCTGTGACGGGCGGCCGCGGGCCCCGCGGCGGTCAGCCGAGCAGGGCGGCGGTGTGCCGGCCCGCGGCGGCGGCCGTGAGGAAGTAGGCGAGGTCCTCGTCGAGGCGGCGGCCCATGGTGGACAGCCGGACGCCCCAGTCCTTCTCGGCGGCCCTGAGCGTGTCGTGGAGGCCGTCGACGGGGACGGGGACGAGGGTGTGCCGGTCGCCGAGCGGGGCGGCCTCGGCGGCGACGCGGGCGCCGAACCCGCCGCCGAGCTCGGGGACGGGGACGTCGGCGCGGGCGAGGGCGACGCGGCCGTAGGCGGTGAGGCAGTGGTGGGAGACGCCGATGTGGCGTTCGCGCTTGTCGCCCTCGCTGACCCGCAGGGACGCGACGGGGCGGCCGTCGAGGACGGACGCGGCGTTGACGGCCTCGCCCGCCGAGACGCCGGAGAAGCCCCATTTCGTGCCGGTGCCGAGGTTGCCGGGCCCCTGGGCGAGGACGACGGCGTCGGCGTCGAGGACCAGCCGGGCGGCGAGGAGGCCGGTGTGGACGGTGACGGCCTCCAGGTCGCCGCCGAACGCCTGCCCGGCGGTGACGGTGGCGGCGAGGGCGCCGGCGTCCTTGAGCCGGGCGATCGACATGGAGAACCAGGACGGCAGCGCGCCGCCGTCCGGCATGAGGTAGACGATCCGGGCGCCGGGGCGTGCGGCGAGCAGGCCGGCGAGGATCGGCGCGAGGGCGGAGTGCAGGTCGGCGACGACGACGGGCATGCCGCCGAGGGAGTCGGCGTCGCGGAGGACCTCGTGGTGGGGGGAGTCCTGCTCGTCGGCGCCGAGGACGGTGGCCTGCAGCGGGGTGTAGCGGGCCTTGACGAGGTGGCCCGGGCCGGACGGGTCGGGCGGGAGCCGGTCGGGGACCGCGACGACCATGGCGTAGCCGCCGGTGCCGAGACCCAGCGCCAAGGCCGTAGTGTTGAGCAGGACGGTGTCGCCGGGCTCGGGACGTCCGACCAGGTCGGGGTAGGCCAGTGCGCGGTGCGCGCCGTCGTCCCCGATCACGACGTCGAGTTCGACCGCCCCCGGCCATTCGCGGCGGATGCCCTCTACTGTGCCTTTGCGCCATCGGATCACACCGGGAAACGGTAGCGTCCTGGGCGACGGGCGGGGGCGTGATCGGGCCGTCGGCCCGGCCGGGGCCGCCGGAGGTCGCGGAGCGGAGGGGCGGAGCGCGAGGCTCCGCGGAAGGGGTTGGTGGCCAAGTGTCGCGGCGCAAGACCGAGCGCCTGCTCAATCTGGTGGTCTGCCTGCTCGCCACCCGGCGCTACCTGACCGCCGAGCAGATCCGGCGGGCGGTGCCCGGGTACCCGGACTCCGACGAGGCGTTCAAGCGGATGTTCGAGCGCGACAAGGAGGAGCTGCGGGAGCTGGGCGTGCCGCTGGAGGTGGGCAGCGACCAGCAGGGCGGCGGCGGCGAGGAGATCGGGTACCGGATCCCGCCGCAGGCCTACGAGCTGCCCGACATCCATCTGACGCCGGACGAGGCGGCGGTGCTGGGGCTGGCGGCGCGGGTGTGGCAGCGCGCGAGCATGGCGGAGGCCGCCTCCGGTGCGCTGCTGAAGCTGCGTGCGGCGGGGGTGGAGACGGACGTGGCCACGGCGGTGGGCGTGGAGCCGCGGGTGAACACCGGCGATCCGGCGTTCCCGGCGCTGTGGGAGGCGGTCCGCGACGGCCGTCCGGTGGCGTTCGACTACCAGGGGATCGGCCGGACGTCGGTGGTGCGGCGGCATCTGGAGCCGTGGGGCGTGGTGTCGCGGCGGGGCCGCTGGTACGTGGTGGGGTTCGACCGGGACCGCGACGAGGAGCGGGTGTTCCGGCTGAGCCGCATCGTCGGCGAGGTCGCGGCGGACGGCCCGGACGGGTCGGTGACGGTCCCGGACGGGGTGGACGTGCGGAAGATCGCGTTCGACTGGGGCGACCCGGTGACCGAGCCGCGGCCGGCGACGGTGCGGCTGCGGGCCGGCGCGGCGCAGGGGCCGCGGCGCTGGGCGCGGGACGTGCGCCCGGCCGGGGACGGGGAGTGGGACGAGGCGGTCCTGACGTTCCGTGACGTGGAGCGGTTCGCGCCGTACCTGGCGCGGTTCGCCGATGACGTGGTGGTGCTGGATCCGCCGGACCTGCGCGAGGCGGTCATCCAGCAGCTGAAGTCGGTGCTGGGGTGAGCGGGGCGATGACGAACGCGAGGACGGGGAAGCCGCCGGCGAAGGCGGCCAAGGCGCCGGCGACGACGTCGACGGACCGGCTGGCGCGGCTGCTGGCGCTGGTGCCGTACGTGGTGAACCGCGACTCGGTGCTGCTGGGCGAGGCGGCGGCGGCTTTCGGGGTGACCGAGAAGCAGCTGATCGACGACCTGAACCTGCTGTGGTGCGTGGAGTTGCGGGCGCCGGACCCGTACTGCCCGATCGACCTGTCCTATGAGGGCGGGGAGATCACGGTGGCGGAGGCGGAGTCGATCGCGCGGCCGCTGCGGCTGAAGGTGGACGAGGCGTCGGCGCTGCTGGTGGCGCTGCGGATGCTGGCGGGCATCCCGGACCTGCACGACCGGGACGCGCTGTCGCGGGTGATCGCGAAGCTGGAGTCGGCGGCGGGCACGGCGGCGGCGGTGTCGAGCAAGGTGGCGGTGGAGGTCGACGCGCGGGGCGGGTCGGCGGACTCGGCGAGCACCGGGCTCGGGACGCTGCGGGACGCGATCGCGCAGGGCCGCCGCGTCCACCTGCGGTACTACGTGCCGGCGCGGGACGAGAACACCGAGCGGGACGTGGACCCGATGCGGCTGCTGGTGGTGGAGGGCAACACCTACCTGGAGGGGTGGTGCCGGCGGGCGGAGGCGGTGCGGCTGTTCAAGCTGGACCGGATCTTCGACCTGGCGGTGCTGGACGTGCCGGCGGAGGTGCCGGAGGAGGCCGAGCCGATCGACGTGGACGCGGGACTGTTCCGGCCGTCGCCGCAGGACGTCGCGGTGACGCTGGAGCTGACGGCGCGCGGCCGGTGGGTGGCGGACTACTACCCGTGCGAGAGCGTGGAGGAGCTCGGCGAGGGCCGGCTGCGGGTGGTGCTGCGCACGCCCGACACGCGGTGGGTGCGGGGGCTGGCGCTGCGGCTCGGCGACCAGGGCCGGGTGGTGTCGCCGGAGTCGCTGGCGGACGGTGTCCGCGGCGACGCGTCCCGCGCGCTGGCGCTGTACGGGATGGGCTGAGCGCCCGCAGGCGGTGAGCACCGGCACGGCGGCGGAACCCGTGCCGGTGCCCGTGCCGGTCTCCGTGCCGGTGGCCGGTCCGATGTCGGTGTCGGGGTGGTGCCGATGGGGCGGGGGGCCGGGGGATCGGCTACCGTGGCGGGCGTGGCGTGGGTCGGAGTGTCGGTGTCGGTGGGCTTCGTCGGCCTGGCCGTGCTCGCCTGGTGCGCGTTCCGCGTCTACCTGGGCGTGCGGCGGTTCGGGCGTGAACTGGAGCGCACCAGACGGCGGCTCGCGCCCAAACAGTCGGCGTTGCGCGATGAACTGTCCGAACTTCAGGACGCTCGAGTGCCACAAGCGCCAGGGGACGGCGTACGATCGTCCTGAGGACCCCTGCTGAAGAGGATTGTCATGGCTGGACTGGGTACGCCCGAGATTCTGATCATCCTGGTGGTCGTACTGCTGCTGTTCGGATCGGCGAAGCTCCCCCAGCTCGCCCGGTCGCTGGGCAAGTCGGCGCGGATCCTGAAGGCCGAGACCAAGGGCCTGCACGACGACGGCTCCGAGGACGCCCCCGCCGCCGCTCCGGCCGCCCCCGAGGCGGCGGCGCCGGACGCGCGGGACAAGGCGGCGCGCCTGCGCGAGGAGGCGGCGCGGCTGGAGCGCGAGGCGGCCGCCGCGGAGGGCTCGCAGCGCAGCCGGGGCGCGCTGGCCTCCGGTGAGCCGATCGAGGGCGTTCCGGTGTCGGACCCGGGCCGGATGCGCCAGGGCTGACCCGCCCGACCAGGCCGCACACCCCCAGCCGAACCGAGCCCGGAAAGCCCGTCATGAAGCCCAGGCAGAACAGCGTGCCCGACGGCCGCATGCCGCTCATGGAACACCTGCGTGAGCTGCGCAACCGGTTGATCAAGGCGATCCTCGGGCTCGTCGCGGGCGGGATCGTCGCCTGGCTGCTGTTCGACCCGATCTGGAAGTTCCTGCAGAAGCCCTACACGCGGATCCCGCAGAAGCACTGCCTGGGCGGCGAGTGCGACCTGGTGGTGCACGGGATCTTCGACGGGTTCTTCGTGCACCTGAAGGTCGCGCTGATCGTCGGCGCGGTGCTGTCGTCGCCGGTCTGGCTGTACCAGATCTGGGCGTTCGTGGCGCCGGGGCTGTACAAGCGGGAGCGCCGCTGGACGTACACGTTCATGGGCGCGGCGGTCCCGCTGTTCTGCGCGGGCGCGGCGCTGGCGTACCTGACGATGGACAAGGGCCTGAAGATCTTCATCGGGCTCGCGCCGGGCGACACCAAGGTGCTGGTCGGCATCCAGGACTACCTGGGCTACGCCCAGGCGATGCTGCTGATCTTCGGTCTGACGTTCGAGCTGCCGCTGTTCGTGGTGATGCTGAACCTCGCCGGGGTCCTCACCCACGAGCGGATCCGCAGGTCGCGGCGGCTGCTGATCTTCGGGGTGTTCGTGTTCGCGGCGGTCGCCACGCCCAGCCAGGACCCGTTCACGATGCTGGCGCTGGCGCTGCCGACGGTGGTGCTGTTCGAGATCGCCGAGGTGCTGGCGTTCTTCCACGACCGCCGCAAGGCGCGCCGTCCCGACCCCGAAGCGGAGCTGTCCGACGACGAGGCGTCACCGCTGGACCTGGAGACGATCGACGCCGAGCTTGAGGGCGGCGGCCGCACCCGCTGACCTCCCGCGGCCCGGCGCGCCGACCTCCCGCGCCCGGCGTTCACGGGCGTGTCCCGGGACGTTCTCAGGGGCGCGCGGGAAATCGAGTCCTGAATTGGGAATCGGGCCGGTCGAAACCGTAGGCTCGATGACATGACCTCCCCCGACACCGCGCAGACCGCGGACAGCCCGGCCGGGCGGTACGCGGCCTACCGCGCGCGCACCGCAGGGAACGGCCCGGCCCTGCTGGACTTCCGCACCCTGTACGACTTCGAGCTGGACGCCTTCCAGATCGAGGCGTGCCGGGCGCTGGAGGACGGCAGCGGCGTGCTGGTCGCGGCGCCCACCGGCTCCGGCAAGACCGTCGTCGGGGAGTTCGCGGTCCACCTGGCGCTCACCAGCGGCACCAAGTGCTTCTACACCACGCCGATCAAGGCGCTGTCGAACCAGAAGTACGCCGACCTCGTCCGCCGGTACGGCCCCGGGAAGGTAGGGCTGCTGACGGGCGACAACAGCGTCAACGGCGAGGCGCCGATCGTGGTGATGACCACCGAGGTGCTGCGCAACATGCTGTACGCGCAGTCGCCGACCCTGGCGGGCCTGGCGTTCGTGGTGATGGACGAGGTGCACTACCTCGCCGACCGGTTCCGCGGCGCCGTCTGGGAAGAGGTGATCATCCACGTTCCGGACTCGGTGCGGATCGTGGCGCTGTCGGCGACGGTGTCCAACGCCGAGGAGTTCGGCGAGTGGCTGCACGAGGTCCGCGGCGACACCGCCGTGATCGTGGACGAGCACCGGCCCGTCCCGCTGTTCCAGCACATGCTGGTGGGGACGCGGCTGTACGACCTGTTCGTCGACACCGGCAAGGGCAAGGACCGGCAGGCGCGGCTGAACCCGCAGCTGACGCGGATGGCGGTGGAGGAGGTCCGGCGCGCCAAGGTCAACCAGGGGCGCCGCACCGGCCGGCGCCGGGCGCCGCGCCCGCAGCGGTTCCGGCCCCCGGCCCGCCCCGACGTGATCGAGCGGCTGGAGCGGGCGGGGCTGCTGCCGGCGATCACGTTCATCTTCAGCCGCGCCGGGTGCGACGCGGCGGTGCTGCAGTGCCTGCACGCGGGGATCCGGCTGACCTCCAAGGAGGAGGCCGAGGAGATCCGCGCGCACGCCGAGCTGCGCACCGCCGACATCGCGCCCGACGACCTGCGGATCCTCGGCTACCCCGACTTCCTGGAGGCGCTGCAGCGCGGCGTCGCCGCGCACCACGCGGGGATGCTGCCGACGTTCAAGGAGATCGTCGAGGAGCTGTTCACCCGCGGGCTGATCAAGGCGGTGTTCGCGACGGAGACGCTCGCGCTCGGCATCAACATGCCGGCCCGCACCGTCGTGATCGAGAAGATGGACAAGTGGAACGGGGAGGCGCACGTCGACCTCACCCCGGGGGAGTACACGCAGCTGACGGGCCGGGCGGGGCGCCGCGGCATCGACGTGGAGGGCCACGCCGTCGTGGTGTGGGGCCCGAGCGTGGAGCCGTCGTCGGTGGCGGGGCTCGCCAGCACCCGCACCTACCCGCTGAACTCCAGCTTCCGGCCGTCGTACAACATGGCGGTGAACCTGGTCGGCGCCGTCGGGAACGAGCGGGCGCGGACGCTCCTGGAGGAGTCGTTCGCGCAGTTCCAGGCCGACCGGGCCGTGGTGGGGCTGGCGCGGCAGGTCCGCAAGAACGAGGAGGCCCTGGAGGGTTACGCGAAGGCGGCCGAGTGCCATCTCGGCGACTTCATGGAGTACGCGGCGATGCGGCGGCGGCTGTCGGACCGGGAGGCGGAGCTGTCGCGGGAGCGGTCGTCGGCGCGGCGCGCCGAGGCGGCGAAGTCGCTGGAGCACCTGCGTCCCGGTGACGTGATCCTGGTGCCGTCGGGGCGGCGGTCCGGGCTCGCCGTCGTCCTCGACCCGGGCGTGGGGCGCCGCTCCGACGAGCCGGCGCCGCTGGTGCTGACGGTGAGCCGGTCGGTGCAGCGGCTGTCGATCCAGGACTTCCCGCGCGCCGTGGAGCCCGTCGACCGGATCCGGATCCCGAAGTCGTTCAGCCCCCGCAACCCGCAGGACCGCCGCGACCTGGCGTCGACGCTGCGCAACAAGGTGCCCGACGACGTGCGGGAGCGGCGCCGCACCCGCGGCGACTCCGCCGCGGGCGACGACGCCGAGATCGGCCGGCTGCGCGCGGAGCTGCGCGCCCATCCGGTGCACGGCTGCGACAAGCGCGAGGACCACGCCCGCTGGGCGGAGCGGTACCACCGGCTGGACCGGGAGACCGAGCAGCTGCGGCGCCGCGTGGAGGGCCGCTCGCAGGTGATCGCGCGGACGTTCGACCGGGTGTGCGCGGTCCTGCAGCAGCTCGGCTACCTCGAGGGCGACTCCGTCACTGCCGAGGGCCGCCGCCTCGGCCGGATCTACAACGAGCTGGACCTGCTGACGGCCGAGAGCCTGCGCGCCGGGCTGTGGGAGAAGCTGGATTACGCCGAGCTGGCGGCGTGCGTGTCGGCGCTGGTGTACGAGTCGCGGCAGCCCGACGACGCGACGCCGCCGCGGACGCCGACCGGCCCGTCGCAGGACGCGCTGGCGGCGATGGTGCGGCTGTGGGGCGAGCTGGAGGCGGTCGAGCGCGACAACCGGGTGTCGTTCCTGCGCGAGCCCGACCTGGGGTTCGCGTGGACGGCGTACCGGTGGGCGAAGGGCGACGACCTCGACGAGGTGCTGCTGGAGAGCGACCTGACGGCGGGCGACTTCGTCCGCGCGGTCAAGCAGCTGCTGGACCTGCTCGGCCAGGTCGTCGACGCGGCGCCGGAGAACTCGCACCTGCGCAAGACGGCGCGGCGGGCGATGGACGCGATGCGCCGCGGCGTCGTCGCCTACACCTCGGTCGGCTGATCAGGCCACCTGATCGGGGGCTGATCAGGCGTCCTGCTCGGCGGGGAGCGCGAGGTCGGCGGCGACGACGGCGGCGAACGCGCCGCGCGCGATGATCGCGACCCACAGGACGGGGACGACGGCGGCGAGCGCGACCCAGCCGAGCCCGTCGACCAGCGCCGAGGTCAGCACCGCGACGATCGCCGCGCCGCCGCCGACGAACCCGGCGACGAGCGCGGCGCGCAGCGGCCCGGGGCCGTCGGCGCCGGCGTCGGTCAGCCCGAACTGGTGCAGCACGCACATGATCAGGCCGAGCGTGCCGAGCGCGAGGGCGCCGGTGACGTACAGGGCGGCGGCGAGGCCGGAGGTGAGGAAGCGGGCGGCGTGGCCGGCGATCGCGCCGAGGTCGCCGACGTCGAGGAACGGCGGGAACGCCCGGTAGTCGGCGCGGTCGGTGGACAGGAACCGTTTCCAGCCGTCGCCGTCCGGGCCGTGCACGACGGCCAGGCACATCAGCAGGTTCGCCAGGATCACCTGGCAGGCCGCCCACCGGATCCGCCCGGCGACCAGCAGGCCGCGGGTGATCAGGAACCCGGCGGCGGTCAGCGCGACCTCCCCGGCGGCCAGGGCGGTCAGGGCGCCGTGGGAGAGGCGGCCGGTGTGCTGCAGCGTCGCCCACTGCGGGTGCGTCGCGGTGATGAACAGGCTCGTCGGGACGAACACCAGGACGCTGTAGGCCATCGCGAGGGCGAAGTGGCGGCCCCCGGTGGCGCCCTCGACGCGCGGTGCCCGGCCCGGCACCGGGTCGGCGGCGGGCCTGGCCGAGGGCTCGGCGGAGGGGTCCGCGGTCGCGCGGCGGGCGCCGCGGAGCTGGTGCGCGGCGGCCAGCGCGATGCCCGCGCCCGCCGCGTACGACCAGGGCAGGTCGGCGTAGATGCCCAGCATCGGCGGTCTCCGGGAGGGGTCAGGGACGGCCGCGGCGGCGGCGGTCGCGGCGGCTGGCGAGGGTGCGGTCGACGCGGTGCCGCGCCAGCCGGACCAGCAGCGGCCGCGGCGGGCGCCGCAGCAACGCCGGGGTGAGGTGGTGCAGGTCGGTGGCGGTGCGCAGCACCAGGTCGGCGGCGCGGCGCCGGCTGTGCGTCCAGGGCAGCCCGTACTGGTCGCGCAGCGGCTCGGGCAGCAGCGCGGTCGTCACCAGGCGGAACACCATGAGCGCGGGCGCGAGGACGCGCAGTTTGCGCGGGTACAGCACGGCGGCGGCGACCTCGCGGGCGGTGTCGGTGACCTCCAGCGACGCCAGCGTCGCGTCCATGTAGGCGCGGAACGCCGCCAGGTCGGGCGGCTGGGCGTCCAGCGGGCAGCCGAGGACCTCCGCGACGATCCGGGCCTGCCGGTAGTACTCCTCGGCGAGGTCCGGCTCGCCGTCGCCGGGCCGCATCACGTGCTCGTAGATGTACAGGGCCGAGTCGATCAGGGTGGCGTTCACCCACAGCTGCAGGTCCGGGTCGTTGCCGGAGTAGCCCTCGCCGCGGACGGCGCCGTGGATGCCGCGGACCTTCGCGGCGATCCGGCCGACCTGGTCCGGCGTCCCGAACGTGGTGACGAGCAGGAAGTCCAGGGTGCCGAACAGCCGGGCGAGGGGGCGGTCGGCGAAGTCGCTGTGCTCGGCGACGCCCCGGGCGACCGCGGGGTGCGCCAGCTGCATCAGCAGGGCGCGGCCGGCGCCGAGGCCGACCAGCGGCTCGGCGGCGAGGGTGCGCAGCACGTCCCGGTCGGCGAGCCGCTCGGCGAGCAGGTCCGGGCCGAGCACGGCCGCGGGGGCGGGGGCGGACGAGGCGCGGGGGGCGGACGAGGCGCGGGGGGTGGTCACGGGGCCTCCCAGGGTCGGCGGCCTGTTCCTGCCGGCCATCCTCCCGCAATTATTGGCAGTGCGTCAATAAGTGCCCGCGCCGCGCGCGAGGGCGGCGGCCCGCGGCCCCGGATGCCGGTCCGCCGCGACCCCGCCGCGCCGCCTCCACGGAAACGTCGGCACATTTCACCGCAACACACGAAAAGACGCACCACAACAGGGCGTTGGTGGCACAATCGAGGCTTCTGCCAACCCCCCGAGGGCAGTGGGACCGCCGCCGCGGCGCCGTGACGGCGGCCGCCGGGCCGCCCACGCGCTCCGCGAGAAAGGTCCCAGCCCCGTGGCCATCCGCGACAAGATGCGTGCCAACGCGGCCCATGTCCTGCAGCCGGACGAGCAGGTCCAGGCCGTTTTCGGAGCCCAGACGACCAGCCAGTACTTCGCGCTGCTGTCGTACTGGATCATCCTGTTCAGCAACGCCTACCGGGTCGTCGTGGTCACCGACCGGCGCATCCTGGTGTGCCGCTCCGGGCGGCTGCGCATGACCCCGGTGAACGAGGTGCTCCGCGAGCTTCCCCGGCACACCCGGATCGGCCCGCCGTCCGGCCTGTGGTGGCGCTGCGACACGCTCGGCGAGCGCCTCTACGTGCACAAGCGGTTCCACAAGGACGTCAACGCCGCCGACGGCGTCGCCGCCTGACCCGGCCGTCCGCGACGGCTCCGGCGCCCTCCCCGCACGCCCGCGGGGAGGGCGCCGCCGTGCGTCCGGGGGTTCGGGTCAGGGTGCCGTCGCCAGGATCGCGTCCGCGACCTGCCGGGGATGCGACACCAGCGACAGGTGGCGGGCGCCCGGGATGACCGTGGGCGCCGGCGCCCCGATCCGCCGCGCCGTCTCATAGGGGGAGTTGCGGGAGAACACGTCGTCGTCGGCTCCGAAGACCACCGCCTTGGGCACCCGGACCCCTGCCAGCTCCGCCACCCGCGCCGCCGGCAGCCCCACCACGGCCTGCATCTGCCACAGCGCGTCCTCGGCGCCCGGCATCTGGAACGGGCGCCGCCACTGCTGCACGCCCGCCTCGTCCAGCGCGGGGCAGGACGGCCCGCACTGCGAGCGGTAGATCGTCCTGATCGCCCAGTCCGACCGGACGACCAGCCGGGTCAGCGTCGTCCGGTACGGGTTCCGCAGCAGGAACCGCAGGTTGTCGGCGCCCTCCCCGGCGCCGGTGTCGAGGGCGTCGCCGTCCAGGAACACCACCCCGGCCGCCCGCGCCGGCGCCTTCAGCGCCGCCGCCGCGATCACTCCCGCGCCGCTGGAGTGCCCGACCAGCGTCGCCCGGTCCAGGCCCATCGCGTCCAGGAACCCCAGCAGCTGCGCGGCCTGGTGCGCGGTGTCGAACGGCCCGCGCCGCTCGCTGTAGCCCCAGCCGGTCAGGTCCAGCGCGTACACGCGGTGCCGGGCGGCCAGCAGCGGCGCGACCGGCGCCCAGGTGTCGGCGGACTCGAACGCGCCGTGCACCAGCACCACCGGCGTCCCGCCCGCCCCCCACTCCCGGTACCGGGTCCGGATCCCGTCCGCCTCGGTGAACAGCGCGCCGGCGGGGGGCTTCGCGCGGCCGGACGTCGCCGCGTTGTAGGAGAAGGAGAACACCGTGACCGCCGCCACCAGCACCACCACGGCGATCAGCAGGCGGCGCCCCCACCGGCGCAGCCGCGAGCGCCGGCGCGGCCGGGCGGGCTCCGGCTCCGGTGCGGCGGTCGCTCCGGACGGCGGCACGGAAGGATCGGACACTGCGGTCATCACACTCCTCCAGGGGGATCTTGCTCATCATCCCCGGATCGGGCCCTCTCAGGCGTCCGGCGCGGGGAGTGACCGCGGCTGCTCCCCGCGCCGTACGCACCGCCCGCCGGGGGCCTCCGATGCCCTACCAAAGACGGAGGCGCCTCGGCTCAGGGGAGGATCCACGCGAACCGCGCGCCGCGCTAATGTGATCCTGATCACCGACACCGACCCCCGGGAAGCGCGCATGATCGAGGCGGAGCACCTCACCAAGCGCTACGGCGACAAGACCGCCGTGGACGACCTGTCCTTCACCGTCGTCCCCGGACGGGTGACGGGATTCCTCGGCCCGAACGGCGCCGGCAAGTCCACGACCATGCGGCTGCTGCTCGGCCTGGACCGGCCCACCCGCGGCGACGCGCGCATCGCCGGCCGGCACTACCGCGACCTGCCCGCCCCGCTGCGGGTCGTCGGCGCGCTGCTGGAGGCCCGCGCCGTGCACACCGGCCGCAGCGCCTACAACCACCTGCTGTGCCTCGCCCAGACCCAGGGCATCGGGCGGCGCCGCGTCGACGAGGTCGCCGAGCTGGTCGGCCTCACCGAGGTCGCCCGCAAGCGCGCCGGCGGGTTCTCCCTCGGCATGGGGCAGCGGCTCGGCATCGCCGCCGCGCTCCTCGGCGACCCGTCCGTGCTGATCCTGGACGAGCCCGTCAACGGCCTGGACCCCGAGGGCATCGTCTGGATCCGCACCCTCATGCAGCGGCTGGCCGCGCAGGGCCGCACCGTGTTCGTCTCCAGCCACCTGATGAACGAGATGGCCGTCACCGCCGACCACCTCATCGTCATCGGCCGCGGCCGGCTCATCGCCGACTGCTCCACCGAGGAGTTCATCGAGCGCAGCACCGAGAAGATGGTGGTCGTCCGCACCCCGGACGCCGACCGGCTCGGCGGCGTGCTCGCCGCCGAGGGCGCCAAGGTCGCCGCGGGCGCCGACGGCGCCCTCACCGTCACCCACATGGAGGCGCCGCGCGTCGGGGAACTCGCCGCCGCCGAGCGCATCGTCCTGCACGAGCTGACGCCGCGCCGCGGCTCCCTGGAGGCGGCGTTCATGGAACTGACCCGCGACAGCGTCGAGTACGGGGCCTCCGCGGAGCCCGGCGGGCAGGGCGCCGTGCCCGGCGCCGCCGTGCCGCCGCCCGCCCCGCCGGCCGAGGCGGACGCCGCGTCCGCGGAAGGCGCCGCGTCCGCAGAACAGGGGGAGAACCGATGACCGCCGCCGACGCGCTCCCCGCGCAGCCCGCGACCGACCCCGGCGCGTTCGGCCGCCCCGGGTTCGGCCGGCTGATGCTCGCCGAATGGACCAAGATCCGCTCGGTGCGCTCCACGATCTGGTCGCTCATCCTGCTGGTCGTGCTGGACCTCGGCTTCACCGCGCTGTTCGTCGGCCTCACCGTCGGGCAGTGGGACAAGTCCAGCGCCGGCGACCACGCGCAGATCATCGCCGACCCGGTCGGCACCATCCTCGGCAGCGGCTTCTCGCTGAGCCAGCTCACCATCTGCGTCCTCGGCGTGCTGGTGATCGCCTCCGAGTACTCCACCGGCATGATCCGCGCCAGCCTGCTCGCGGTGCCCCGCCGGCTGCCGATGCTCTGGGCCAAGTCCGCCGTGTTCGCGCTGATCGTGCTGGTCTTCGGCCTCGTGGTGTCGTTCCTGTCGTTCTTCATCGGCGCGGCGATCCTGCACTCCAAGGCGCCGGTGGCGATCGGCGACCCCGGCGTGCTGCGCGCCGTCATCGGCGGCGGCCTCTACCTGGCCATGCTCGGGCTGTTCGCGATGGCGATCGGCGCGATCGTCCGGCACCCGGCCGGCGGCATCACCGGCGTGATCGCGTTCGTGCTGGTGCTCGCCCCGCTGGCGCAGCTGCTGCCCGGCAGCCTCGGCGACCACGTGCACGCCTACCTGCCCTCCGAGGCGGGCCACCTGATCGCCCAGTCGCACCAGGGCAAGGACGACCTGCTGACCCCCTGGCAGGGGTACGGGGTGTTCGCCGCCTGGACGGCCGCGCTGATGGGCGTCGCCGCGTTCCTGCTCAAGCGCCGCGACGCCTGACACCGCCCCGGCACCCGGCGGCCGGTGGCGCGTTCAAGAGCGCCCTGCCGGTCGTCCCTCGCCGTGAACGGAGCGGCGGCGCCCGCGGGAATCCCTCCCCGCGGGCGCCGCCGCTCCGTGCCAGACCAGGGCCGGATCAGGGCCGGATCAGGGCCGGACCAGGGCCGGATCAGGCGTACAGGCCGTCCAGCCAGCCCTGCCACGCCTTCCGCGCCGCCTCCTCGTCGCGGGCCGCGTCGCCCGCGAACCGGTGCAGCACGATCCCGACCGGCGCGCCCCACGCGTTGCGGCCGAAGAACCGGTACATCGCGTCGCCGGTGCGCAGGCCGAGGAAGTTCTCGTTGCGGAAGTCGACCACCGCGTCCACCTCGCCGGCGCCCGGCAGGTCCACCCGCACCCGGTCGCCCTCGGCCGCGCCGTCCGCCGCGGCCGCGCCCAGCCCGAGGGCGCGGCCGACCGCCTCGAACGCGTCCTTCGCCGTGGACGCCGCCGGGCCCTGCACGTCGGTGTGCACCGCCGCCCGGCCCGCGAAGTGCGTCACGTACTGCCGCAGCGTGTGCAGGTAGAAGTCGGTGTGCTTGTTCGCGCCGTCGTACTGGTCGTCCCAGTTCTCCACGAAGATCCCGCTGTGCACGTAGCGGACCCAGGACCGGCCGCCCTCGCGCGGCTCGATCAGGTGGTCGAGCTGGTTGAGCGCCTGCCCGACCGCCTTCAGCTCGTCCGGGGACTCCGACCGGGCGACCAGCCGGTGCGGCGGGTCCCACGTGGTCAGCGTCGCGCCGAACCCGGCGGCGCCGCCCTCGCGCGGCTCGTACTCGGTCGGCCACAGCCACCCGGCGGTGTGCACCGTGATCGCGTCCCAGACCTGCTCGGGCGTCGCGTCCACCTCGAACTCGCGGACGATCTCGAATTCCTTGGCCATGATGTGCTCCTCGCTCCGCGCGTCGCCCGCGCGTTCCGTTCTGTTCGGTGTCCGTGGTCCCGCCGCGGGGCGGGCGGTTCTCAGGACTCGATCGCGTCCGTCTCGTCCCGTCCCCGCAGGCCCTCCGGCGGGTCTTCCTGCTCTTCGCCGTGCTCGGCCGCCGGCTCCGCCTTGAGGGACGGGTGCAGGGCGACGACGACCCGGTGCCCGCGGCCGCCCTCCGCCGACGGGTCGTGGTACTTGCGCACCAGCGCGCCGACCCCCGCCGTCAGCTCCTCGACGAACGCCGCCCGGTCGGCGGCCGAGGCGAACCGGACCTCGCCGTCCAGCGCGTAGGTGGCCAGCCGCTTGTTCGCCCGCTCCGCGCCGGTGATGAGCGCGCCGACGTCGCGGACCAGCCGCGCGCCGAGCGCCAGCAGCCAGCGCGCCGACAGCGCGTCGCGGTGGCGGTCGGGGTCGGGTTGCAGCCCGGGCAGCGCCAGCGGCGAGATCACGTAGGACGCCGCGGTCGCCCGCATCAGCCGCTCGGTCATGTTGCCCTTGCGGCGCTCCTCGACCAGCTCCACCAGCCCGTGCCGCTCCAGCGCCCGCAGGTGGTAGTTCACCTTCTGCCGCGGCAGCCCGACCCGCGCGGCCAGCGCCGCCGCCGACAGCGGCTCGGCCAGCTCGGCCAGCAGCCGCGCCCGCATCGGGTCCAGCGACGCGGCCGCCGCCCCGGGCTCCTCGATCACCGTCACGTCCAGCATGCGTCCATCATCGCCACCGACAGTCTGAGTTGTCAAGACAAAAAAATTTGTCGGGAGCGTGTCGATGATCACGAGCCCGGATCGGCGGCCCGTTCCCGGGTACTGACCCCCCCGACGCAACGGCGGAACGGCGAAGGAGGCACGGTGGGGGGCACGGGCGGACGGGACTCGCTGCCGAAGGCGCTGCGCGACTACGCGCTGATCGCGGACGGGGAGCGCGGCGTCCTGATCGGACCGCAGGGCGAGTACGCCTGGATGTGCTTCCCCGCCTGGGACGGCCCGCCCGCGTTCGGCGGGCTGCTCGGCGGACCCGGCGACTACGTCGTCCAGCCCGCCGCCGAGCGCTGGGTATGGGGCGGCTACTACGAGGACCGCGGCCTCATCTGGCACAGCCGCTGGGTCACCGGCGACGGCGGCATGGTCGAATGCCGCGAGGCCCTCGCCCGCCCCGCCGACCGCGACCGCGTCGTCGTGCTGCGCCGCTGCCGCGCCGTGCGCGGCGGCACCCGGATCCGCGTCGTGCTCGACGTGCGGGCAGGCGAGCACGGCGAGCGGATGCGGGACCTGCACCACCACGGCGGCGAGTGGACGGCCCGCAGCGGCGCCGCGCGGATCCGCTGGCGCGGCGGCGACGAGGCGGTGGTGCGGGAGAACACCGACGGCGGGCCCGCCCTCGCGCTGACGTTCGACCTCGCCGAGGGCGAGTCACGCGACCTGGTCCTGGAGATCGCCGAAGGGGCCTTCTCCGAGGGGCCCCTTGACCCCGCCGCGCTGTGGGACGCCACCGAGCGCTGCTGGCACGACGACGTCCCGTCCTGCGAGGACACCATCGCCCCGCGCGACGCGCGCCTGGCGTACTCGGTGCTCACCGGGCTCACCAGCAGCGGCGGCGGGATGGTGGCCGCCGCGACCACCGCGCTGCCCGAGCGGTCCGACGAGGGCCGCAACTTCGACTACCGGTACGCCTGGATCCGCGACCAGTGCTTCGCCGGGCGCGCCGTCGCCGTGCACGGCGGCCCGCCGCGGCTGCTGCGCACCGCCGCCGAGTTCGTCACCGCCCGCGTCCTCGCCGACGGCGACCGCCTCAAGCCCGCCTACACCGTCACCGGCGCCGACATCCCCGACCAGCGCGACAGCGGCCTGCCCGGCTACCCCGGCGCGACCGCCGTCACCGGCAACCGCGCCAGCTCCCAGTTCCAGCTGGACGCGCTCGGCGAGGCGCTGCTGCTGCTCGCGGCGGCGGCCGAGCGGGAGCCGCCGGGCACCGACCAGGTCGAGGCGGCCCGCGTCGCCGCCGGCGTCGTCGCCCGCCGCTGGAAGGAACCGGACGCCGGCATCTGGGAGACCCACGACGACCTGTGGACCCACTCGCGGCTCAGCTGCGTGGCCGGCCTGCGCCGGGCGGCCCGCTACCTGGCCGGGCCGGCGGAGGCGTCCTCGTGGAACGACCTCGCCGACGCCGTCCTCGACGAGACGTCCCGCACCTCGCTCGCGCCCGGCGGGCGGTGGAAGCGGGCGCCCGGCGACGACCGCGTGGACGCCGCGCTGCTCATCCCGCCGCTGCGCGGCGCCCTGCCGCCCGGCGACCCGCGCACCGTCGCCACCCTGGAGGCCGTCCGCTCCGACCTCGTCCAGGAGGGCTTCGTGTACCGGTACCGGGTCGGCGACGAGCCGCTCGGGGTCGCCGAGGGCTCGTTCAGCCTGTGCGGCTTCTTCCTCGCCCTCGCCGAGCACCGCCAGGGCGAGACGGCCCGGGCGCTGCGGACGTTCGAGCGGACCCGGTCCGGCTGCGCCACCAGCGGGCTGTTCTCCGAGGAGTACGACGTCCGGCAGCGGCAGCTGCGCGGGAACATCCCGCAGGCGTTCGTCCACGCGCTGCTGCTGGAGTCCGCCGCCCGCCTGACGCCCTGAGCGCGGCCCGGGCCGTCAGGCGTCGGCGGGCTGCGCGGCGGGGGCGGGCCGCGCGGCACGCTTCCTCGTCTCCACCCCGAACGCCGCGACGACCAGCACCGCGAGCAGCAGCGGGACGGCGCCGAGCAGCGCGGTCGTGTTGATGGACGGCACCGTCGCGCCCACCACCAGCACGATCGTCACGACCACCCCGCCGAGCTTGCCGACGCCCGCCGACAGGCCGGAGCCGCGCGAGCGGATCCGGGTCGGGTAGATCTCGGAGCTGTAGGCGGCCAGGACCGCGGCGATCGTGGCGGTCCCGACGATCGGGCCGGCCAGCAGCACGTACAGCCACGCCCGGTTGTGGGCGAGGGACTCGCCGGAAAAGGAGAACGCCACCAGCGCCGCCGCCGTCAGCGCGGTCAGCACGATGATCGTCTTCTTGGCGCTCCACAGCCCGTACATGGCGGCGGCGATGAACACCAGCGGCAGCCCCAGCAGCGAGGAGTCGCGCAGCGCCGCGTCGGCGGTCTTCTGCGCCAGGCCGAGCTTCTGCAGGTTCGACGGGATCCACAGCTGGAACCCGTAGGTGACCAGCCCGATGCCGAGCCCGAGCACCACCACGGCCACGCTGAGCCCGGCGAACGGGGGGCGGAACAGCGGCGAGAAGCCCGCGCCCTGCGCGGCCTCCCGGCGCTCCTCCGCAGGCGCCTCCGCGGCCGCGCCGGCCCGCTCCTCGGTCTGCGCGGCGTCCTCGATCGCGCCGTACCGGGTCATGATCGCGCGGGCCTCGTCCTCGCGGCCGTGCGCCAGCAGGAACCGCGGCGACTCGGGGATCCAGTGGTTCAGCGCGATCAGCAGCACGCCGGTCGGCATGCCGAGCAGCCACAGGATCCGCCACGAGTAGTGCGGCACCAGCGCCGACGACAGGGAGCTGGTGATGACGTAGGCCAGCGCCAGGTTCCCGCCGATCAGCACCATCACCCAGCCGCGGTGCCGGCCCGGGATCATCTCCGCCAGCAGCGAGAACGTGATCGGCAGCATCCCGCCGGCCGCCAGGCCCATCAGCAGGCACATCGCGAGGTTCCACGAGAACGACGGCATCGCGCCGCACACCGCGGTGGTGACGAACATGACGCCGGCCAGCAGGATCGACGAGCGCCGCCCGATGTGGTCGCCGAGCCAGCCCCACAGGAACGACCCGGCGACCGTCCCGGCCAGGCCGAACAGCGGCAGCAGCGCGACCGGCCAGTGCCCGCCGGGGTTCAGCGCCGACTTCAGCCCGTACTCCTTGCCCATCCCGGGCGCGACGAACGACAGCGTGATCGGCTTCATCGCGTCGATCGTCACCGCCGTCGTCATCACGATGACCAGCCCGATGTGGGCGGGCCGGAACGGCGCGTCGTGCGCGGCGCGGACGCGGACCTCGCCGTCGCGGCGGGACGCGGCGAGGCCGCGCGGGATGAGCCCGTACGCGGTGAGCGCCAGGCCGACCACGATGAGCCCCATCCCGGTGATCATCGGGGCGTCCATCGACATGCCGCGCATCATGTAGTGCATGTCCGCCGAGTCGACGTACATCGGCAGGTGCAGGGCGACGCCGGCGACGCAGGCGATGAACCCGGTCCAGAAGGCGGGCGGATGGGCGAAGGTGATACCGCCCATGGGCCGTGTTCGCATCAGTGTCCTTTCGAGGGGGGCGCGGCCGGCGTGCCGGCCGCGGGGGGAGCGCCGTCAGGCACGGTGGTTGTGACGCCGCGTGCGCCCGGCTGGTGCCTGTCCGGTTCCGGTCACGCTTTTTCAGACCTTCCGGTTGGACTCGAAACGGAAGGTGCGGGTGAGTCCGACGCGGACGGCCGCGCCGGGCGCCAGCTCGACCGGGGTGTCGGGCGGCAGCCGGACGAAGTCCGCGGCGCCGGGCGCGCGGATCGCCGTTCCGTTGGCCGAGCCGAGGTCGACCACGTTGACCTGCCACTCCTCCAGCCGGACCAGCACGTGCCGGCGGGAGATCGACTCCTCGGCGTCGGTCATCCGCAGCGGATGCGCGCGGCCCTCGGCGACCTCCGGCGCCCGCTCCGGCCGCCGCCCGATGAGGTGGTCGACCTCGAGCGGGACGGTCTGCCCGTCGTCCAGCAGCAGCACGCCGAGCGGCGGCCGCGGCCCGTGGAACGGCGACAGCGTGAGCTGCAGCATCGAGATGCCGCAGACCGCGCAGTAGTGCGCGCGCGGGTCGTTGAAGTGCTCGTTCTTGCAGTTGACCCCGAGCACCTGCGACCCGCCGGGGCGCCGCTTCGGATGCTTGCGGATCAGGCTGACCCGCTCCGGCTCCCGCTCGGGCCCCTCCGCCGCGGGCGCCCGGTCGGCCGCCGGCGAGCCGTCGACCGGGGTCGGCGGCAGCGGCGGCCGCTCCGCCGTCGTCGGCCTGGCCGGGGCGGCCGGCCGCGGCGCGGGCCGCTCGGGGACGGGCAGGCCCGGGGGAGGGGCGGGCGGAAGCGGCGGGGCGGCCTCGTCCAGCATCGTCCTCAGCTGCTCGGACGGGACGGCCCGCAGCCCGCCCGCGACCGGACGCTCGCCCGCGACCGGACGCTCGCCCGCGACCGGACGCTCGCCCGCGACCGGACGTTCGCCCGCCACCGGACGGTCGCCGGCCGGCGGGGACGCGGCGGCCGGGCGGCGCACCGCGCGGCGCAGGCCGCCGCCGCGCACCACGCC
>NZ_JAGEPF010000048.1 GCF_017573465.1 Actinomadura violacea | reverse complement strand
GGCCGGCGACGACGCGGGCGTCGCGGTCCAGGCCGCCGACGTGCAGTCCGGCCCGGCAGGCCTCCCGTACCAGCGGAAGTCCCACATAGCCGAGTCCGATGACCACCAGATCCATGCCCGGCTCCCTCCCGAGGACCCGAAGTGCGCGGCGCCGGTCAGGCCGGTGCGGACGCGGCGATGCCGACGCGGTTCCAGGCGTTGATGGCGGCGATCGTCCAGAGCAGGTGCGTCAGCCGCGTCTCGTCGAAGTGCTCGCGCGCCGCGGCGAAGACCTCGTCGGGGACTCCCGCATCGGTGATGAGGGTCATCGCCTCGGCGAGTTCGAGGGCGGCGCGTTCGGCGTCGGTGAACAGCGGGCTCGTCCGCCACGCCGCCACGGACTGCAGGCGCTCCTGCCGCTCCCCCGCCGTCAGGGCCACCCGCGTGTGGATGGACAGGCACAGCGTGCAGCCGTTGATCTGGGAGGCGCGGATGCGGACGAGTTCGGCGAGCAGCGGGTCGAGCGGTCCGCTCGCGAGTGCGTCGAGGTCGGCCATCGCGGCGTGGACGTCGGGGGCGGCGCCGTGGACGTCGATACGGGGCGTGGTCATCGAACCTCCTCGGGGCGGCGGCCCTGCACGGAGTACATGGCGTACGAGCAGGCGCGGAAGCCTGGGTGCGCGAGCAGTGTCCGCACCTCGGCCAGTTGCCGATCGGTCATCCCGGCCTGGACGAGTTCGTCGCGGAGATGCCGGGTGTGATGTGCGAGGAGCCGCAGTCCCGGCGAGCGTGCGTTCCACAGTTCCAGGCGGCGGTGGGAGGTGACGTCGGCGAGCCTGGCGCGGCTCATCGCGTCCGCCACTTGACGCCCGAAGGCGATGGCCACGTTCCTCCTGGTCATGAGCCTGTTCTTGGTGGCCGTGAACGTCCGGTACAGCGCGCGTGCGGCGGCGTCGGGCGCTTGCAGGCAGGGCGCGTCGGTGGCGTCGAACTCGTCGATCTGCAGTACTCTGCCCGGTTTGAGGGCGCGGACGAGCCGGTCGAGCACGGCGAGGCGTTCGGGCAGCAGTCTCAGCAGGAGCCGGGCATGGACGAGGTCGAACTCGCCCTCGGGGAGCGGGTCGCGGACGATGTCGTGTTCGACGACCCGGAGCCCGTCAACGTCGGGCACGCGGGCCGGATGAAGGTCCGTGGCCGTGACGCTGCCCGTAGGGCCGACGCGTTGTGCCAGCCAGGCCGCCACGCTCCCGTTACCCGCACCGGCATCCAGGCATCGCCATCCCGGTCCGATGCCCGTCGCCTTCAGCCGGTCGATGGTGAAGGGGTCGTAGGCGAGGCTCAGCAGGCGGTGCTGCTCGCCGTTGTGCTCGTCCCCGTCGCCGAAGACGCCGGCCGGCGCCGGGACCGCGACCCGGCTCACCGGTCGGTCCTCACGTCGAGGGCCGCCGGTGCCTGGGCGGAGTCGGAGTCCGCGGGGACGGCCGACTCGGCGGCGATACGGGTGAGGGCGCTGACGCTCACCTTGCCGGTGGGGCCGACCGGCAGTTCCGGCAGGACCAGGAAGCGTTCGGGCAGCTGGCGCTTGTCGACGCCGTGTTCGGCCAGGTAGGCGAGCATGGCGGCGGGCGACGGCGGATTGGCCCCCGGACGCGGCGCCACGCAGGCGCACATGCGTTCGCCCAGGTCCAGGTCGTTCACGGGCACGCAGTGCGCGTCGGTGATGTCGGGATGGGAGATGAGAGCGCGTTCGACCTGGGCCGGGAAGAGGCTGACGCCGCCGCGGATCACGGTGCGCTTGAGGCGGTCGAGGACCCACAGGGTGCCGTCGCGGTCCAGGGTCCCGAGGTCGCCGCTGCGGACCCAGCCGCCGGGAGCGCGGTACCGGTCGTCGAGTTCCGGCGCGGCGACGTGGCACAGCGGGGACATCGGGCCGAGCGCCCAGATCTCCCCGGCCTCGCCGCGCGGCAGCGGCCGTCCCCGCGGGTCGCGGATGCTGATCTTGGCCACGCGGGGGTCGGGGACGCCGGCCAGCCCGGGTTCCCACCGGTACGGGTTGCGGCCGGTATGGCAGTTGACGCCGTCGCTGGACCCGTAGATGTTGACGGGCGGCATGCCGAACCGGCGGACGCACGCGTCCCTGACGTGCTGATGCACGGGCCCGGCGCTGGAAACGACGGCGCGCAGCGAGGAGACGTCGGCGTCGCCGCCACATTCCGCCATTCGCCACAGCATTGTGGGGACGCCGAACAAATGCGTGGGCCGGTGATGTTCGACGGCTTCTAGCGCGGCGGCGGCGTCGAATTGCGGCATCAGTACAAGGGTGCCGCCGTGCCGGGCGAGGATCACCGACGTCCCGAGCGAGCCGTACGACGAGGCGAGGGAGACCAGCACCAGGGCGCGCATCGGCTCGGCGCCGCGGCGCAGCGCGGCGACGTAGTTGCCTCGTCCGCCCGCCATCGCGTTGTGCGAGTACGCCACCATCTTCGGCTCCGACTCCGACCCCGAGGAGACGAGGATGCGGGCCGGTGCCTCCGCGTCGACGGGGACGGACCGCCACGCGCCGAGTTGCCCGTCATCGGCTTCGTCCAGCCCATGCACGTCGTCGCACGGCGGGTGGCCGGGCGTCCATCGTTGCAGGTCGGAAACGCCTTCGGCGGCGCGCATCGTGGCCGCGGTCGCCATGAGCGCCGCGGCGCGGGACCGGCGGAGGAGGCTCGCGACGTTCCGGGGCCCGTGCGTGTGCGGGATCGGCAGGGCGACGGCGCCGATCGCCGCGATCGCGAGTTCGGCGACGACCGCGTCGCGGCCGTTGGGCAGCAGGACGGCGATGATGTCGGCGGGTCCCCGGCCCGCGGCGTGCAGCGCGGCGGCGGCGCGGCGGACGCGGTCGTCGAGCGCCAGGTAGGAGAGCGCGCCCGCGTCGTCGACGACGGCCTCGGACTCGGGTGCGGTGCGCACGTTCTCGCGGAACAGCGTGTAAAGGTCGCGGCCCGGGCACGATCCGGCGATGGTCCAGGCGGCTCGCAGTTCGGCGGGGACCCGGTCGGCCAGAGCGATCCCGTTGGCCGATGTCCAGACCGTGGATGCGGCGGATTTCATATTGCCTCTCTCTGCCAGGAAGAAGGCCGCGTGAACGTCCACGGCGCACGGCTGTAAACGGCGGCTCCATCGGTTTCGAAAAGTGCCGCGTACGCGGGGTCGGCGGCCATCGCGGCGAGGTCGGACACCACCGGCGCGGTCCGTGCGGCGGCGCGGGCGCCCGGGTCATGGGACTCGCGTAGCAGGCGCCCGGCGTCGGCCAGGCCCGTCTCGACCTGCACGCCGGTGCCGATGCGGGCGGCGGCGAGGAGGCCCGCGACGACGCCTTCGGCGCTGATGAGCGCGCCGAGCACGTCGATGATCGTCATCAGCGTCGGTGTGGGAGGCGCGCCGGGAGGTGACAGCAGCGCCGCGACACCGGTGTGCGCCTGGACCAGGTAGTCGGTGCCCATCGGCTGCGGCGCCGGAAGAACCTCTCCCCACCCGCCGGCGTACGCGTAGACGAGACGGGGCTGCACGGCGGCAAAGGCGGCGGCGTCCAGCCCGAACCGGGCGGCGCGGCCCGGCGCCCAGTTCTGCAGGAACACCTCCGACGAGGCGGCGAGCCGCAGCGCCCGCTCGCGTCCCGCCTCGGTCTTCAGGTCGGCCTCGACGGCGCCCTTCCCGCGGTTGAGCGCGAGGAAGCGGGCCGAGCACTCCCCCGCCATGGGCGGGACGCCGCGCATCGGGTCGCCGCCGGGCGGTTCGACGCGGACGACGTCGGCGCCGAGCAAGCCGAGGACGTGCCCGGCGAGCGGTCCTTGGACGCGGTTGGTGGCCTCGACGACCCGTAACCCGGCCAGCGGCCCGCCCTCGACGCCCCGGGACGGGCCGTCCGGTGCGGGCACCGCCCCGGGAGATGGGGCATCCGACAGGGGACGGAGCCGCCACGGGGAGCCGGGTGGCGGCGGCAGCGGTGTCCCGGCGTCGTTGACCGTCACGATGCTGACGCCGGCGTCCTCGGCGGCGCGGCGCACCGCGAGATGGTCCCGCGCGGCGACGGCGGCCTGCAGTCCGGCGGGGAGATCGCAGGTCCCGGTGGCGAAGCGCTGCTGGAACGGCGGCCAGCCGGCGACGATCGCGGAGCGTTCGGCGCCCAGCCCGGTCCAGAAGCGCAGCCAGGTCTCGGCCCGGAACGTCTCGATCTCGAGACGGACGCCGTCGGCCGATCGGAACGGCGGCGTCCGCTCGGCGCCCGGCTCCGGATCCGGGCGGGAGGAGCCGGAGCCGGAGCCGGGGTCGGTGGTGGCGACGGCGACGTACTGGGTGAGGGCGAGCGCCGCGGCCTGGGCGACCGAGGTCGCCGCGCGGACGTCCGCCCCGCCCCGCAGCACGGCCAGCATCCCCGCAGTGATCGTCTGCGCTGCGAGCACGCCCGCGCACACCGAGGCGTAGTCGATGCGCAGGGCGCGCGGCTCGCCGGTGGCGCGCCCGTGGACCTGCATGATGCCGCAGGCGGCCTGCACGTCCCGCTCACCGGTCATCGGCACCCTCACCGGCCCGGACCAGCCGATACGGCAGTCGGGCAGTGCCTGATCGCCGGGGATCCACGGCGCCCGGACGACGCGCAGCCGCCCGGCGGGCGCGTCCAGCGGCGGCGGCCCGCCGCCGGTCTCGATCGAGCAGCCGAGCGCCCGCAGCCGCGCGACCGCGACCCGCACCGGCACCGTGTCGCCGAGCGCGCGCACGACCGTCCCGTCCAGCGGCCGGGACGCCGGCGTTTCCAGGAAAGGAGCGGCCGCCTTCACGTCCACTTCCCCGTACCGTAGGTCTCGGGAGACACGCCGAGGCGCTCGCGCAGGGCAGCCCGCCGCACCTTGCCGGTCCCGGTCCGCGGTATCCGGTCCCAGGCCGAGACGACCGGTTCGGCGAGGTCGGGCAGGTCGGCGGTCGCCTTGCGCCACTGCACCGGGTCCAGCTCGCCGTCCTCGGTGACGACCACGGGAACGCAGCGGCCGCCTGGGACGCCGAGGACGATGCATTCGACGACGTCCGGCAGCCGGTCTTCGAGCACGTCCTCCAGTTCGACGCAGCTGCCCTCCGGCAGGGTGTCGGCCTCCCGGTCCAGCAGGAGCAGGCGCCCCCGCGGGGTGAGGACGCCGACGTCCCCGGTGACGAACCACTTCCCCGAGCGTTTGCGCCGGTAGCGTTGCCGCTCCCCCACGTAGTCCAGGCACAGTGCCTTCGTCGTGCACACCAGCAGGCCCGGGGTGCCGCGCCGCACGGGCCGCAGGGTCTCGCGGTCGACGACGCACAGCCGGCTGCGTCCGGGGACGGGACGGCCGAGGTCGCGGGTCGTCGGATGCCGGTCGCGCTCGGACCGCAGGGCGCGGCGCGTGAGGAAGCGGAAGGTGAGCGGCCCCGTCTCGCTCTGTCCCCACCCCTGCAGCCAGATCGGCCGCCGGTGGCGGGTGGCGTTGAGGTACGTCCGCACTGTAGGCGGATGCACGGCGTCGAATGTGCTGATGTACAGCCGGACGCGCTCGAACGCGTCGCCCTGCGCGCGCGCGTGCGAACGCCACCGCACGTACGTCGAGGGTTGCGCCTCCACGGTGGTGGGCCGGTGCCGCTCCAGCAGCGGACGGGCCTCGTCCCAGTCGGAACCGGTCACCACCAGCAGCTTCTCGGGATCGAGTTGCAGCACGCTCGCGGTCCAGGCCAGCGCACGGCCGTGGGCGAAGGAGAACGCGCCCGCGACCACGTCCCCGGGACGGCTGGCGAGCACGGGCCAGCGGTGCGCCTCGAAGCCGGCCAGCCGCCTCAGCAGGGTGCGGGTGGAGTGCACGACGAGCTTCGGCACCCCGGTGGTCCCGGAGGTGTGGAGGATGACGAGCGGGTCGTCGGTCAGGGGACGCTGCGGGGGCGGGGCGGCATGGCCGCGGACGTCGGTGAGCGAGAGCACCGTCCGCGGCCCGTCCGCTCCGGCGCCATCGGGCCTGCCGTCGGGCCTGCCGTCGAGCACCAGCGTCCGGGACGCCAGGCAGGGCAGCACCCGGCCGGCGGCGAGCCGCGCGGAGTCGATGACGAGCAGCGCCGGGTCCAGCCGCTTGAGCAGGATCTCCATGACGTCGGCGTCCAGGTGCGCCGACAGCGGCACCGGCACCGCGCCGAGCCGGGCCGCGGCGCAGCACAGCAGCACCAGGTCCCAGTGGTTGCGCTTGATGATCGCGACGCGGTCGCCCGGCTCGACGCCGGCGGCGGCGAACCATCCGGCGGCGTCCAGCACGAGCCGGGCCGCCGCCGGGACGTCGAGCGCGGTGCCCATGCCGGGGGCGATGTCCAGCGGCCGGCTGAAGTGCACGGTCATGGCGCCGCCGCGGTCGGCCGCGTCCTCGAAGAGCGTGCCCAGTTCGATCCGCCTGCTGAAGAGGGCCATCGCCTCACCTCTGGTCGTCGGGACGGGGGTCGGACGATGCGCGGACCTCCGCCGTCGCGCTCACGGCGGCCGGACGGGCAGGCGCGGCGCCGGCCAGGGGGTGGGCGGAGTCCGGGGCCGCCGCGAGGTAGGCCAGGACCCGTTCGGCGGCCAGGGCGGCGGACGCGACGGCGCCCTCGCTGCACGGGCGCAGCATCGTCCAGTCGCCCGCGTACTCGACCGCCGCGACGGAACGCCGGGCGAACGCGCCGCGCAGCCGCAGCGCGCGCGGCGTCGCCTCCGGCAGCCCGTGCTCGAACCGGTGCACCCGGGCGTGTGCGACATGCGCCGCCAGCCCGGGGACGAACCGCTCGCCGCGCGCGATCAGCCGTTCGGCGACCGTCCGGTCGGGCAGGCCGAGGAGTTCGGTGCAGCCGCGCGGCGAGGCGATGAGCGACACCAGGCCGCCGCCGTCGGGCGCCCGCCCGGGGTGCTTGCGGTGGTCGGCGGTGATGACGCTCAGCAGCCGGTCGGCGTCGGCGGGGATGAGGGTGGCGAACGACGCATGTGCCCCGCCGGGCGCCAGCGGCTCGTCCAGGACGAGGCTGACGCGCAGCATCGGCGTGTAGCCGCACTCGTCCAGGAAGGTCTGCACGGCGGCGCGTTCGTCGGCGTACAGACGCGCCGCGACGGGGGCGGGGACGGCCAGCACCGCCGTGCGGGCGGTGACGGTGCCGCGCGGCGATTCCAGCAGGACGAGCCCGTCGTCCCCGGTCACGCGGGTGACGGGGTGCCCGGTGGTGACGTCCAGACGGCCGGCGAGGGCGCGGGCCAGGGTGTCCATTCCGTCGCGGTAGGTGTGCCAGGAGGCGGAGCCGCAGCAGGAGGCGAGGTGCGCGGCGAGCGGGGCGGCGGCGGAGCGTTCGGGGTCCCAGCCGAAGAATCCGCAGGCCAGCGGGCCGATGAGGTAGTCGTGCACGTCACGGTGGTAGGGGCGGACGAGGTCCGCGACGGTCTGCGACCCGAGGGCGGAGGCTTCGGGACGGGCGGAGTCGAGGTCGCCGAGCCGCGCCAGCCGCGCCTGGAGCCGCACCAGGTCGAGGCGCGCGCGCAGCCCGAGACCCGCTCCCGTCAGCAGGCCCAGGGGACGGCCGACGTGCGGGCGCGGGCGGCGGCCCCGCCACACGGCCACGGCGTCGCGGACGTTCGGCACGGCATCGGGGTCGCGGTCCAGCTTGAGCGCGGTGATGAGCCGCCAGGTCGCGGGATAGCCAGCGCGTCCGGGGAACATCTCGGCGCCGGTGTCGATCAGGCAGCCGTGCTCGCGGACGGTCCGCATCCGCCCGCCGACGGCGTCGGCGGCCTCCAGGACCCGGACGGTGCACCCGGCCTCGGCCAGCGCGTAGGCGGCGGCCAGCCCGGCGGGGCCCGCTCCGACCACGGCGACGTCCAGCGCGGGCCGCGCGGCCGTCATGACAGCGCTCCCGCGGTCAGGTCGGCGGCGACGAGCAGCACCACCGTGACACGGTGCGCGTGGATGGCGATCCGGCGCGCGCGCAGGATGTCCCCACGGAACCCGATCACCAGCTGGGCGAGCCGCATGGCGACGAGCGGGACCATCGCGACGGCGAACCACCATGGCGCCACACCCGTCACCGTCGCCCCGGCGACCAGCACGACCTGCGCCCCCGTCATAGCGGCGACGAACACCCGGTGCGCCGGCGCGGATACCAGGGTGGCCACGGTGATGCGCCCGGCCGCACGGTCGCCGTCGGCGTCGTTGGTGTTGGAGTACAGGCCGAACAGCATCGGCCCGGACCCGAACAGCACCGCCTGCATGATGACGAAGCCGCTCGCCCCGCCGGTCAGCAGCCCGTACGGCACCAGCGTCCAGCCGACGCCGAGGCCGATGAGGAACAGCTCCTGGAACCCGCGATAGCTGATCTTCAGGCCCCACGAGTACTGGACGGACGCCGCCACGCACACGGCCGCCAGCACGACCGCCCACACCGGGCGGTGCGGGGCCAGCGCGACCACCGCCGCCCACAGGGCCGAACCGAGCACCGTCGCGGCCCACGAGAACCGCAGCGCCTGCGCCTCGGTCAGCGTCCCCGCGACGAGGGGCTTGCGGGCCAGCCGGCGCCGCGCCGCGTCGGAGCCGTAGTTGGCCGCGTCGCTGCCGTCGCGGTATCCGGTGACGTCGTCGAAGCCGACCATGGCGGCCACCACGACGACCTCGGCGACGAGGGTCAGCGCGAGCAGCCCGAGCGTCTGCGGCTTCCAGCGGACGGCGGAGGCGAGCAGCGCCCACACGACCAGGAGGCCGAGGTAGTAGTCGTAGATGTCGAGCTTGGCCAGCCGGGCGTAGGCGGCGAGGTCGCCGCGCCCGGAGACGCCGGCCGGCCCGAGAGCGGTCTGCTGACTCATCTCGTCCCCCCGTGGACGTCGGTGAACGCGCAGACGGTGTCGGCGATGTGCTCCACCTGCGCATCGGTCAGGTTCGGATACAGCGGAAGCGAGATGTTGCGCCGCGCGGCGGACTCGGCGTGCGGCCACGTCCCGCCGGGCCGCGCGTAGGGCGCGAACGCGGGCTGGGCGGGCAGCGGGCGCGGGTAGTACACGTGCGCGGTGACGCCGTGCGCGGCGAGGTGCGCGTCCAGCGCGTCCCGGTCGTCGGTGAGGACGGTGTAGACGTAGTGGAAGCGGCCGTCGCCGCCCTCCGGCGGAGCGGTCAGACCGCGTTCGGCAAGCGGCGCGAAGCGGCGGGAGTAGTAGGCGGAGATCTCGGCGCGGCGCGCGAGCCGGTCGTCCAGGCCGTGCAGCCGGTGCAGCTGGAACGCGGCCATCACCTCGTCGAACCGGCTGTTGTGGCCGATCCGGTGGTGGACGAAGCGGTGCACGCCGTCCTGGCCGTGGTTGCGCAGCATCCGGACTTCGGCGGCCAGGTCGCCGTCGTCGGTGACGACCACGCCGCCTTCTCCGGGCATGCCGAACGTCTTCACCTGGACGAACGAGTACAGCCCCGCGTCGCCCCAGCGTCCCGCCGGGCGGTCCAGGAGCGTCCCGCCCTGGGCGAGCGCCGAGTCCTCGATCAGCCGTACGCCGCGCCGCCCGGCGAGGTCGCGGAAGGCGGGCATGTCCGCCATCACCGAGAACATGTGGGCGGCGAGCAGCGCCTTGGTGCGCCGCGTGATCAGCGACTCGGCGGCCGCGGGGTCGGCGGTCAGCCGCACCGGGTCGATGTCGGCGAACACCGGCCGCGCGCCCGCGTCGATGACGGTCGCGGCCAGCGGCGCGCAGCCGAACGCGGGCACGACGACCTCGTCGCCGGGGCCGACGCCCATCGCGGCCAGGATGAGGGTGAGCGCGGACGTGCCGCTGGAGCAGGCGACGACGTCCCCGGCGCCGGTCCGGGCCGCCAGCGCGCCCTCGAACCGCGCGGTCCGTTCACCGAGGATGAACTTCTGGTCCGGGCCGGTCCCGACGGCGTGCACGATGTCGAGGAGCACGTCGCGGTCCCGCTCGAACAGGTCGGGTGAGAAGAACGGGATCGTCGCGATGGGCGGGGCGGTCATCGCGGCCTCCGTTCGTAGAAGCGCTCGATCTCGTCGCAGACCCGGTCGACGTGGTCGTCGCGCAGGTCGGGATAGAGCGGGAGCGCGAGCGCGGTGGCGCACGCCGCCTCCGCGCGCGGGAAGTCGCCGGGCCGGTGGCCGAGATGCGCGAAGCACGGCTGCAGGTGCAGCGGGACCGGGTAGTAGGTCTCCGTCCCGATCCCCCGGGCGGCCAGGTGCGCGGCGAGGGCGTCGCGGTCCTCGACGTGCACGAGCTGGACGTAGGACACGCGGTTGCTCCCGAGCGGCGGTGGATGCGCGCCGGGGACGCCGCGGACGCCGGGCACCTCGCGGAGCCGGGCGTCGTAGCGTTCGGCCAGTTCCGCGCGGCGGGCAATGTCGGCGTCGAGGGTGGTGAGCTTGGCCAGCAGGACGGCCGCCTGGACGTCGTCCATCTTGCTGTTGCGCCCCGGCACCACCGTGGCGTTGGAGATGCCGGGGAAGTTGTCGAGCGTCCGGCCGCCGCGCCCGTGGTGGCAGAGCATCCGGACGGTCTCGGCGACGGACTCGTCGTCGGTCAGCACCGCCCCGCCGTCGCCGATGCCGCCGAGCGTCTTGGCGGGGAAGAACGACAGGACCCCGCCGGCGCCGTGCAGCCCGGCGTGCACCCCGTCCATCCGCATCCCGACGGCCTCCGCGCTGTCCTCCACGAGCGTCAGGCCGTGGCGCCGCGCCACCTCGCGCAGCCCGCGCATGGCGGCCATGCGGTCGAACAGGTGCACCGGCATGATCATCCCGGTACGGGGGGTGACCACGGCGTCGGCCGCGCGCGGGTCGAGGCCGTGGCCGTCCTCCTCGATGTCGGCGAAGACCGGGACACCGCCCGCGAGGACCACCGAACTCGCCGTGGCGATGAACGAGCAGGCGGGCACGATCACCTCGTCGCCCGGTTCCAGCCCGGCGGCGCGCAGCAGCAGGATCAGCGCGTCGGTGCCGGAGTTGACCGCCACGACATGGCCGGCCCCGGTCCAGGCCGCGAGCCGGTCCTCCAGTTCCGCGACCTTCGCGCCGTGCGAGAACTTTCCGTTGTCCAGAACGTCGTCGAGGTGTTTTCTGATCCCCTCCCAGTGCTCCTGGAAACTCGCGGACTGGTCGAAGAACGGAATGGGGATGGTCGGGACATGGGAAAGGGCATTCGGCGGTGTTGTCTGCACGATTTCCTGCACCGGGGTGAGAGGGCGGGGGGGCGCCGCCCGGGAGGATTCCCGGGCCGCCGTCGAAACGGCGGCGGAAACCTCCCGGGCGGCATTGTTCTTTCGAGACGGACCGGTCAGCGACCGAGCAGCGGGATGTCGTTGCGGCCGAGGTGGTAGTCGCGGACCGCGTCGACCAGTTCCTTCACCGACAGCTTTCCGCTGTTGTCGATGTCGAGCTGGCGGAAGGCGCTGTCGGCGACCCCGCCGTCCAGGCCGATCGCGGCGAACCAGCCGTGCATCTCCCCCGGCGACACCTCGCCGTCGCCGTCGCGGTCCAGGATCCCGACGATCGCCTCGATGGTCGGCTTCACCACGGAGGCGAACCCGTCGTCGCCCTTGCCGATGATCTCCTGGTCGGCGGCCTGCAGGAACTGGCCGCGGTTCATCGCCGGGCTGCCGGCCGCCTCGGCCAGCTTGTCGAACATGCCGAGGTAGGCCTGCCTGAGCTTGTCGGCCTGGGGGGTGCCCTGCGCGCCGAGCCGGGCGATGATGTCGTCGGCCTCGCGCTCGAAGTCCGAGCGCTCGACGACGCCGTTGCCGTTGCGGTCCCACAGCCGGAACCGCTCTTCCAGGCGGTTGGACTGGGTGGTGGCCATGACCATTTCGTTCTCCTTCTGCACCGTGCGGTGAAGTGGGCGGACGAGCGAATCTCCGCGGATCCGGCCAGTGGTCCGGATTCCGCCTCGCAGCACCCACTCTGCCTAAGTCCAATCCCTCGGGCCATGCACTTTGAGTAAGGGCTTGATAACTCACCGTAGAACGTCGCGTCACTGGAATAGGGCGAGGCCGGCGCACGCCGGATAAGCGCCCGTTACATTTCGGGCGCGGGCGCGTTTTTCAGCCGATTCGCATCGGCGGGGCGCCCTGGCAGAACGCCAGCCGCTCCCCCGGTGAAAGGCCGAGTTCGGTCCCGGTGCGCGCCGGCTCGGCGCGCACCAGCACGTTGTAGTGGTTGGGCAGGTGGCAGCCGTCGAAGCCGAGCAGGACGCCGATGCGCCGCCCCGCGATCCACAGCTCGTCGCCGCGGTCGAGGACGCCCGCCGCGTTGATCTCGGCGAAGCCGAGGAACGCGACGCGGTCGATGCGCGCGCCGGCGGCGGTCTCGCCGTGGTCGGTGGCCACCAGCTCGTGGACCTCCCCGGCGCGGACGCAGCGGCTGGCGAACGGCTCCAGCAGCATGCCCCGGTCCGTCCGCCGGTGCGCCAGCACCTTCACGAGCGTCGCGGCGACCGCGCTCTTCGGCCCGTCCTCCAGCGGGTTCATCCCGCGCCTCCCGTCCGGGCGTCGTCGCCCACCGCCGTGCCCGGCGACGCCGCCGCGGCCGGTGCGCAGGGCTTGCCGGGCCGCGGTTCCGCCAGGTGGTAGGCGGCCCGGACGAACCGGAGGGCCGCGAGGCCGCCGTCGGGCCGTCCGGGATCGCGGACGCACCGCTCGAAGTCGCGCAGCACGCCCACGTACTCGTGCCACAGGGAGCCCTTGAAGCCGGCATGGCCGGCGAGCATGTCCGCGTGGAGCGTGCGCCCGTCCGCCAGGTGGACGTCGACGTCCTTGCGCTCTCCGGGATACGACCAGTCGAGCAGGATCCGCGCGCCGGCCGTCCGGCTCCGCAGCCGGACGTCGGCCCGGCGGTCGGTGCCGCGGGCGTCCCGCCCGATCCGGGCGCGCACCACCTCCGGCGCCGCCTCGGCCGGCCCGAGCAGCAGGTTCAGCAGGTCGAAGGCGTTGGGGCCGTTGTCGGCGACGCATCCGCCGCCGCAGCGCTGCGGGTCCAGGTACCAGCCGTCGTCGCCGGCGTGCTCCTCGATGCGTTCGAGGTAGCGGACGGTCACCTCGGTGATCCGAGAGCCGGCGCACTCCTCGCGCAGCCGCGCGACCGCCGCGTTGTAGCGGCGGTGGAAGGCCGTGAACAGCGGGACGTTCCGCCGGTCGGCGAGCCGCCGCAGCGCGGCTCCTTGCGCGACGTCCAGGGCGAGGGGTTTTTCCACGCAGACGGCCACGTCGCGTTCCAGCGCGTCGGCGCACACGCTCAGGTGCACGTCGTTCGGCACGGTGACGACCAGCGCGTCCGGACGTTCCTCGTCGAGCAGCCGGGCATGGTCGGTGTAGCCCGGCTCCGGGCAGGAGCCCGCCTTGGCGGGGTCGCGGTCGCACACGGCGACCAGCTCCATCGAGGACGAGGCGCGCAGCGCCGCGAGGTAGAAGCGGGAGATCACGCCGAGGCCGACGACGCCGACGCGCAGCGGCGCGGTCACGGCCGGTCCAGCGCGGCGGGCGCGGGAAGGGCGAGGCGCGACGCGGTCTCGCACAGCTCCCGGTAGAGGTCCCCGGCCAGCGGGACGCCGTTGCGCAGCCGCTCCTGCGCCCGCTGATGCTCGTACCAGCCGGGATACCGGACGGGATCGGCGAGGTCGGCGGGCGGGCAGCCCAGCAGGGCGCCGAACAGGGTGCCCGCGTCGTCGGCGGCGCCGGCGCGCAGCGCGTCCGGGGCGATCGCGGCGGTGAAGAAGCCGATGTCGTCGTCGCGGCCGGACGGCCCGCCGTCGCCGCCGAACGCGTCGGGGTGCGCGCCGAGGCCCGCGCCGGACACGACGGCGGCCAGGATCTCCACCGCGATGCCGAGCCCGAACCCCTTGTGCTGGCCGGCCTCGCCGCCCAGCCACATCAGGTGCGCCCGCCCCTCGTCGAAGGCGGCCGGGTCGGTGACCATGGCGCCGTCGTCGCCGCGCAGCACGCCCTCCGGAACCGTCCGCCCCTCGCGGGCCGCCTGCCGGATCCGGCCCGTCGGGGCGGCGGTCGTGCTCATGTCCAGCACGAACGGCGGATGCGGACCGGCCGGCGCGGCGATGCTCAGCGGGTTGGTGCCGAGCATCGCGACGGCGCCGCCGGGCGGCCGGGCGATCCGCTGCCGGCCGCAGTTGGACGCGACCAGGCCGATCATGGCGTGCTGCACCGCGCGCAGCGCGTGGTGCCCGGCGCAGCCGAAGTGCGTCGCCCCGCGCACGGCCACCATCCCGATCCCGAACGTCGCGGCGCGCTCGACCGCGAGGTCCATGGCGGCCTCCCCGGCCCACAGGCCGAGCGCGCGCCCCGCGTCCAGCAGGACCGACGCCCCGCGGTCGGCGACCGGCCGCGGCTCCGCGCCCGGGTCGACCCGCCCGTCCTCGAAAAGCGGCAGGTAGAGGCGGGTGAGGTTGGTCAGCCCGTGGGACGTCATGCCGGTGAGGTCGCCGTAGCACAGCGCCCGCGCCGCCGCGTCCGCCCGCGCGGACGGCAGCCCGCAGCGCCGGAACACGGCCACGGTGAAATCGAGCAGGTCGGTGTAGGCGACCCGGACGTGCCGGGCCTCCGCTCGCGGAGCGGTGCCGGGGGCGGGTGAGGCGTGCCAGGAGGGCGAGGTCGTGGTCACGGTGATCCATTCAGGTCGTCGGTGAAGGCGGTGAGGACGCGGGAGACGGTGGCGGCGAAGTCCGCGAGCTGGCCGGCGCCGGCGAACTCGCCGTCGGCGTGGGCGTTGTTGGCGGCGAGGTCCCCGGGGCCGAGCACGACGGTGCACGCGCCGGGGACCTGCGACATCCAGATCGCGTCGCAGGTGAACGCCGGTTCGCCGGACGGCCAGGGCGCGACGCCCGCGCGTTCGCGCAGCAGCGCGTGGCCCCAGGCGTCGCGGTCGTCGAGGACGGGCAGCCCGTGCTTGAGCCATTCGAGCCGGGTGACGGCGCGGGCGTCGGCGGCGGTGCGGCCGAACAGCGGCGTGCCGGCGAACGCGAACGCGAACTCCGCCAGGCCCTCGTCCAGCGCCGTCCGCAGCTCCCGTTCGAGGCGGCGGGCGGCGTCCGGCGATGCGTAGGCGAGATTGAGCAGCAGGGAACCGCCGCCGTACACCTTGTTGTGCTGGGTCCCGGTGTGCAGGCCCGCCACGCACACGGTCGCGTGCGGCACCGACGTGCCGAGCGCGCGACCCAGATGCTGGGCGAGGAAGCCCAGCAGGACGCTGGCGTTGTGGCCGTGGCCCGGCCGGTCGTCGATGGCGTCGTCGCCGTCCACCACGATCCGCGCGGTCATCGCCGCGGTGCTGCGCGCCATGAACCGTCCGCCGGTCGGCTCGCAGAAGACGTTCAGCCGTCCGGTGTAGCCGCGGCGGACGAGCGGCCGGGTGCCGAACACGCCCATCGCGCCGCCCTCCTCGCCCGCGACGGCCTGCACCAGCACGCCGACGTCGCGGCCGAGGGCGGGACGCGCGGCGCGCGCGGCGCGGATCCCGGCGAGCAGCGCGACCGCCGGCCCCTTGGCGTCGATCGCGCCGCGCCCGTGGAAGCGTTCGCCGTCGAAGGAAACCGGCTGCCGGCCGGCGACGGTGTCCAGGTGCACGTTGAACATCACCGTGCGGGCGGCGGGCAGGTCGTCCGGGCCGAGGCGGAGGACGAGGCTGGGCTGGCCGGCGAGGAACCCGGGACGTGACGCGGCCGCGCGGACCGCCGCGGGGACCGGCCCGCCGTCCAGGTCGGCGGGCTCGGCGGGGGCGTGCCGGACGGTCCGCAGCCCGATCTCGGCGGCGTGCCGCCGGTAGACGGCCTGCGCCTCGGCCAGCCGCGGCGGCGGCGAGCCCGGTTCCAGCGGCCCGGCGGTCGGCAGCCGGAGGAGCCGGAGCAGCAGGTCGCGGTCGTCGGGGCCGAACGGCGCGGGCAGGCCGGCCGCGGTCACCGCGCGCCTCCGATCTCGCCGATCAGGTGCTCAAGGGCCCTCCCGTACGCGACGAACGCGGCGGGATCACCCGCGCCCGACCCGAGGTGAGGGGCCAGCGCGAGGTGCGGTTCGATCGAGAGCACGCCGCCGTAACCGTGCCGCAGCAGCAGCCGCAGGCACTCGGCGACCTCCGCCTGCCCTGTCCCGGGCGACACGAAGGCGACCTCGCCGTCCTTCCCGACGCGCGCGTCCTTCACGTGGACGTGCACGACGTAAGGGAGGATCTCCCGCAGCATCGGCAGGGACGGGTACCCGTGCGCCACGCCGTTGCCGATGTCGAACAGCAGCCGCAGCGCCGGGCTGCCGATACCGGTGACCAGGTCGATCATCCGGTCGGCGCGGTCGCCCGCCCATCCCGCGCAGTTCTCGTGCGCCAGGACCAGACCGTGGTCCTCGGCGCGCAGCGCCAGCTCGCGCAGCCGCTCGCAGGCGCGCCGCCCCCACTCGGGCTCGTCCAGGCCCCCGGACGGGTACGACATGATCCGCACCAGCCGGGTGCCGAGGACGTCGCAGCGGCGGGCGAGCACGTCCAGCTCGTCGAGGTCGAGGGCGAAGTCGCCGGTGGCCGGCCGCGACCAGTCGCCGATCTTCGACGCGACGCCCGCGACGGACGTCCCCGCCGACTCCAGCAGCCCCACCGCGTGCCGGAACGCCCGCTCGTCCAGCCGCGCGACGGGCGTGCCGCCGATCGCGCGCAGCTCCAGCCGGTGCCAGCCGAGCTCCGCCACCGCGCCGATCTGGCCGGCGAGGCCCGGCGAGGCCTCGTCGCCGATGCCCGCGAGCCGGATCCCGTCCGGTACGCCTTCAGCGGACGGCCGGGACATCCCGCACCTCCTCCCCCGCGACGTCCTCCGCGGCGCACAACCGCTTGGCCTCGGTGAGCAGCCGGACCGCGTCCACCTGCACGGGGAGCGTCCGGTGCATCGACGTCACCGACCGCGCGTACCGGACGTACGCACCATGCAGGAACGCCGGGAACGCGTCGTCGGTGAACACGGCCCGGCTCGCCTCGCCGCCGGGCCGGACGGTGCGCAGCTGGGCGGTGTGGTCGGTGTCGCTGCACGGGTAGTGGCCGACCAGGACGGCCCGGTCGAAGTGCAGGGTGATGCTCCGCTCGCGGACCGGGGAGGTCAGATCGGAGTCGATCTCGGTGCGGACGCCCCCGGCGTGCTCCAGCCGCAGCCGGGCGCGGCCGAGGCGCGGCACCCGCGTCCGGCCGAGGACCAGGTCGTCCCAGGACGCGTCGACGATCCGCGCGCCCCCGGCGAGGCTGAGCACCACGGCGAGCGCGTGCGGCAGCTCGACGTCGAACGCCGTCGGATGGTCGCGGGCCGCGATGCTGCGGGTGAACCGCGGCTTGTTCTGGACGACGCGGATCCGCCGCAGCGCCCCGTACTCGCCCGCGGCCACCGCCGTCCGCAGCCGCCGGGTGAGGTCGCTGTCGAGCCAGTGCGTGGCGACGGCGACGTCCAGGCCCCAGCGGCGCCGGATCCGGGCCACCTCGGCGAGCCCGGGCAGGTCCACGGCCAGCGGCTTCTCCACGATGATCTTGCGGTAGCCGAGGCCGGCGAGCCGGGCCAGCAGCGCCGCGCGGGCCTGCGGCGGCGTGCACAGGTGCGCGACCGTCAGCGCGGGCGGGCGGCACCGGGCCGCCTCCTCCAGCGACTCCGCCCGCACCATGCCGGGGACGTCGGGCGGCGGGCGGAGCGGGTCGAACGCGACGACCGGCCCGTCGGCCAGCAGCCCGGGGGCGGCGGCGCGCACCTTGTCGAGCGACGGCAGGTGCAGGCCCCGGCCCGCCCTGCCCATCCCGACGATGAGAGTATGCAACATTGCAGGTCAGAGCCCTTTCCGGTGCACACGCGGGAGGACGGTCCAGGCGGCCGGGAACTGGCCCTCCTGACCGCGAGTCAAGCTAATCAACTCTCCGTCACCGGTCAATGACGATTCGTGATCGTGAATGTAGTTAGCGGCGAAACCGCACGTCAGAGGCGGGCGCCTCGGAATATTGACCACGAACGGTAACAACGCCCTTGCTCAGCGTTAAGGAACGGCGCGGGCCGGGCATCATCGCCGCGTTCCCCCATTCGACCCGCAAGGAGCGGCATGCCCATCCCCTCACGCCTCGCCACTGTCGCCACAGCCCTCACGGCGGCGCTCGCCGCCGCCTCGGCGGCCCCCGCCGCCGGCGCCGCGGAACGCCTCGCGCCACCGGAAGGGAAGATCATCGTTTTCGTCACCGAGGGCACGCAGATCTCCTGGGCCGGCACCCGCCTCAAGGAGTATTCGCCCTCGCCGAACTGCCAATCCCTGCCGCCCGGCGCACACGTGGTCGTCAACGAGAGCACCGCCCGCCTGCGGTTCTACTCCGACCCGTTCTGCGCGATCCCCGTCCCGCCCCCGTTCAGCTCCATTTCCCCCGGCTACGGCGCGCACGTTTCCCCCACCGGCAGTTTCAGGACCGGCTGACCGCACGAATGGAAAACCGGCGGCGGAGTCGTCCGCCGCCGGTTTCCCGGTCCGTTCCCGCGCCGTACGCGGGAATCGCACGTTCACGCCGTCGCGGCGCCGTCCCGGGCCCGCACTTCGTGGCGGGTCCGCGGCAGCAGCGCGGCGGTGGCGACCAGCCACAGCAGCCCGCCGAAGCGGACGACCGGGGCGAGGACGGCGAATCCCGAGCCCACCAGCGCCAGCGTCCCGACCATGCCGGCGAGGGCGATCGCCAGCCCGATCCAGGCCATCGGCCGCGGCAGCAGCCGGGCGAGCAGGCCCGTGACCGCCAGGCCCGCGACGAGCAGCGCGAACGACGCGGCGTAGCCGGGGCCGCCGGACAGGAACGACAGGTCGGCCAGCGCCCGGGCCAGCGCGGGGCTCGCGTCGGCGGGCAGCCGTCCGCCGGCCCAGCCGAACATCGCGCTGAGCGCGAGCATGCCGGCCGCGAGGATCCCGCCGGCCAGGGTGATCGCCGATCCGGGCGCGGTGATGCCGAGCGCCCGCAGCCGCCGGTAGAGGACGCAGGCGGCCACCGTGAGCGGGAAGGCCGAGCCGAGCAGCAGGAACGTGCCGATCTTGATCGCGGTCCCGTGGTCCTGGGCGTAGCGCAGCACGTCGGCGCCGGACGCGTCCGGATGCGGCGTGGACCGGTTGGCCACCACGTAGGCGACGGTCAGCGCGGTGAAGGCGAGGACGGGCAGCAGCAGCGGCGGGCCGGACTGCGGGCGGCGGCCGGATCCCGCGGGCCGCGCGGCGGTCTGGGTGTTCATGGTCTCTCCCTCTCGACGTACCGTATACATTCGATAATGATTACAAAATGGAACGATTGTCAAGAGGCTACGATGTCGGCATGACCGCGAGCGCACCCACGCCCCGGACGGGCGTCGCCTTCCTGCTGGCCCAGCTCGGTGCGCACGCGGCGGGGCAGTTCGCCGACCGGATCGCCGGTCTCGACCTGACCCCCGCGCAGGCCGGGCTGCTGCGCATGCTGGCCGCCGCCCCGGGCCGCAGCCAGCGCGAACTCGCCGGCGACCTCGGCATGCCGCCGAGCCGGTTCGTCCCGTTCGCCGACGAACTGGAGGAGCGCGGCCTCATCGAGCGCCGCAGGAACGCGACCGACCGCCGCGTCTACGCACTGCACCTCACCGGCAAGGGCGAAGCGCTCCTCACCGAACTCGCCCAGGCGGGCATGGCGCACGAACTGTCGCTCTGCGAGGCCCTGAACGACGAAGAACGCGACCGGCTCCTCGCCCTGCTCCGCCGCATCGCCGACCAGCAGGGCCTACACCCCGACGTCCACCCCGGCTACCGCAACCTCCGCCCCAGGCCCAAGCCCTGACCCCGCGACACACGAGAAACTTCGAGCTGTGATCGATTGGGCGCGCCTGCAGGGCGTCTACGGGTCGGCGCAGGACGTCCCGGCACTCCTCAAGGCTGCGGAGACCGGTGACCACGACGCCTGGAGCGAACTGTGGGCGCAGCTCTGGCACCAGGGGAACACCTGCGAGGCAGGCATCGCCGCGTTGCCGGCGCTGGCCTCCCTCGCCCAGCACACGAACCGAGCGGTGAGGTACGCGGCGATCGAGCTCGCAGGCGAGATCGTCGGGGCTGCTCTCCGTGAGGGCCGGCCTCTGGAAGGGACGGAGGGGCTTCACCGGTCGCTGGCCATGCTGAGCGCCGCGGCTGACAGGTGGTCGTCGGAACGTCCGGACGACTACCGGACGTGCTTCCGGGCGAAGCTCGCATTGGACGGGTATCCGGTGCTGAGCGACACGCTCGATGACTTCTTCGATTTCTGCATCGAAGTCCGCTGCCCCCGGTGCTCCGACAAGGTCAGCCCCGTGATCGGGGACTTCGGCTGCTACTCGTCGATTCGCGACTGGGACCTCGGTGACGTCCGTCCCATCCCGCTGCGCCCTGCCGCCGCGGGCGACCTGATGGGCGTCGAGGGGCGGTTGCACCACGGAGCGGTGCGGGACGATCAGCCGAGGCTCGCCTGGGGCCTCAGGCACGTGTTCGGCGACGCGGAATGCGGCACCTGCGGTTCGGTCTTCTCCCCCGTATCCGCCTTGGAGACCAAGAGAGCGGCGGGTGGCGATGCGCTCCATCGAGCGCCCGAGTGAGTCGGGCGGTGGCGAGACGATTCGTCCCGCCACCGCCCTTGACGACGCCTATGGCATCTCAGTGCCGGATGTCGCGTCCTCTGCGGTCTTGCCGGAAATCAGCTGCAGCCGCTGGTGGAGCCGCAGCCTTCGCAGACGTAGCAGCTGCCCGCCGGGCGCATCTTCGTGCCGCAGGTGAGGCAGAGCGGCGCGTCGGCGGTACGGCCCTGGCGGCTCTCGATGACCTCCATCGACGAGCGCGCCTCCGGCGCGGGCGCCGGCACCGCCGGACGGGTGATCTCCGCCGACTGCGCGAGCGTCTCGTGCTCGATCTCCTCCTCGGCGTGCAGGGTCGCCGGGTCCTCGCCGTTGGCCTGCATCGCACGCTCCGCGGCGGTGAAGATGCCGAGGCCCGCGCGCTCCTCGTACGGCAGGTGGTCCAGCGCCAGGCGGCGGAAGATGTAGTCCATCACCGAGGTGGCCATGCGGATGTCGGGGTCGTCGGTCATCCCGGCGGGCTCGAACCGCATGTTGGTGAACTTCTCCACCCAGGTCTCCAGCGGCACGCCGTACTGGAGGCTGATGGAGATCGCCATGGAGAAGGCGTCCATCACGCCGGCGAGCGTGGAGCCCTGCTTGCCGAGCTTGAGGAACACCTCGCCGAGACCGTCGTCGGGGTAGGACGAGGCGGTCATGTAGCCCTCGGCGCCCGCGACGGAGAAGCGGGTGACGGTGGCGGGCCGCTGCTTCGGCAGCCGCTTGCGGACGGGCCGCACCTCGACCGGGGCGACCTCCGCCTTCGGCTCCTCCTTCTTGCCGGCCGCCGACAGCGGCTGGCCGACCTTGCAGTTGTCGCGGTAGATCGCCAGGGCCTTCAGGCCGAGCCGCCAGCCCTCGAAGTACACCTTCTCGATGTCCTCGACGGTGGCCTGCTCCGGCATGTTGACGGTCTTGGAGATCGCGCCGGACAGGAACGGCTGCGTCGCCGCCATCATCCGGACGTGCCCCATCGGGCTGATCGCCCGCTCGCCCATCGCGCAGTCGAACACCTCGTAGTGCTCGGGGCGCAGGCCCGGAGCGTCCACGACGTGACCGTTCTCGCCGATGTACTCGACGATCGCCTCGATCTGCTCCTGCTGGTAGCCGAGCTTGCGCAGCGCCCGCGGCACCGTCTGGTTGACGATCTGCATCGAGCCGCCGCCGACGAGCTTCTTGAACTTCATCAGCGCGAGGTCGGGCTCGATGCCGGTGGTGTCGCAGTCCATCATCAGGCCGATGGTGCCGGTCGGGGCCAGCAGCGACGCCTGCGCGTTGCGGTAGCCGTGCTTCTCGCCGGTCTTCAGGCACTCCTGCCACTGCTTGGCGGCGGCGGCGTGGATCGCCTTGTCCATGTCGTCGAGGGTGCGGATGTCGTCGTTGGCCGCGGCGTGCTTGCGCATGACCCGCTTGTGGCCCTCGGCGTTGCGCGCGTAGCCCTCGTACGGGCCGACGACGCCGGCCATCTCGGCGGAGCGGCGGTAGGCGACGCCCGTCATCAGCGAGGTGATGGCGGCGGCGAGGGACCGGCCGCCCTCGGAGTCGTAGGCGTGGCCGGTCGCCATCAGCAGCGCGCCGAGGTTGGCGTAGCCGATGCCGAGCTGGCGGTAGTCGCGGGTGGTCTGCGCGATCTTCTCGGTCGGGAAGTCGGCGAAGGTGATGGAGACGTCCATCGCCGTGATGATCAGCTCGGTGAGCTTGACGAACTTCGCGACGTCGAAGGTGCCCTCGTCGGTGAGGAACTTCAGCAGGTTGATGCTGGCGAGGTTGCAGGACGAGTTGTCCAGCGACATGTACTCCGAGCACGGGTTGGACGCGGTGATCCGGCCCGACTCGGGGTTGGTGTGCCAGTCGTTGATCGTGTCGTCGTACTGGATGCCGGGGTCGGCGCACTCCCAGGCGGCCTGCGCCATGAGCCGGAACAGCTCCTTGGCCTTGATCGTCTCGACGATCTCGCCGGTCATCCGGGCGCGCAGCCCGAACTCGCCGTCGGACTCGACCGCGTGCATGAACTCGTCGGAGACGCGGACGGAGTTGTTGGCGTTCTGGTACTGGACGCTGCCGATGTCCTTGCCGCCGAGGTCCATGTCGAATCCGGCGTCCCGCAGCGCGCGGATCTTGTCCTCCTCGCGCGCCTTGGTCTCGATGAACTCGGCGACGTCGGGGTGGTCGACGTCCAGCACGACCATCTTGGCGGCCCGGCGGGTCGCGCCGCCGGACTTGATCGTCCCGGCGGAGGCGTCGGCGCCGCGCATGAACGACACGGGGCCGCTGGCGGTGCCGCCGGAGGACAGCAGCTCCTTGCTGGAGCGGATGCGCGACAGGTTCAGGCCGGCGCCGGAGCCGCCCTTGAAGATCACGCCCTCTTCCTTGTACCAGTCGAGGATCGACTCCATGGTGTCGTCCACCGACAGGATGAAGCAGGCCGACACCTGCTGCGGCGACTTCGTGCCGACGTTGAACCAGACCGGCGAGTTGAAGCTGAACAGCTGGTGGACCAGCGCGTACTTCAGCTCGTGGTCGAAGACCTCGGCATCCTGCTCGGAGGCGAAGTAGCCGTTCGCCAGGCCGGTCTCCACGTACACGCCGACGACCCGGTCGACGAGCTGCTTGAGGCTCCACTCGCGCTGCGGGGTGCCGACGGCGCCGCGGAAGTACTTGGACGTGACGATGTTGACCGCGTTCAGCGACCAGAAGTCGGGGAACTCGACCCCGCGCTGCTCGAAGTTGACCGAACCGTCGCGCCAGTTGGTCATGACGACGTCGCGGCGTTCCCAGCGCAGCTCGTCGTAGGGGTGGACGCCGGGCGTGGTGAAGATCCGCTCCACCTTCAGCCCCTTGCGGCCCCCCTTGCCGCGCCGTGCCGGGCCGCTGACCGTCTCCGTCATGACTTCCCCCTCCCGGGCCCTCCCGCCGGGCCCTGTACAGGAACAACTCCGCCGCCGCACGGGCCATGCCCGCGCGGAGGCGCCTTCACAATGTGCTTCTCGTATTTCCGGAACCGCCCCTACCGGGGCGGGCCGGGCTCCCCCGAGGAACCGGCCTTCCGCAGTGCGTCGATCTCCTTGGCGAAGTCGTCCAGCGACTCGAAGCTCCGGTAGACCGAGGCGAATCGCAGATAGGCGACCTCATCGAGTTCACGAAGGGGCCCCAGGATCGCGAGCCCGACCTCGTGCGAGGGGATTTCCGCGGATCCGGACGATCTGATCGCCTCTTCGACCCGCTGCCCCAGCTTCGCGAGCGCATCCTCGTCCACCGGGCGGCCCTGGCAGGCCCTGCGCACCCCGGCGATGATCTTTTCCCGGGAGAACGGCTCGGTGACCCCGCTGCGCTTGGCCACCATGACGAGCACATTCTCCTGCGTGGTGAATCGCTTGCCGCATTCCGCGCACGCGCGGCGGCGCCGAATGGCGCCGCCGTCGTCGGTGGCACGGCTGTCGATCACTTTGGTGTCAGGGTTGCGGCAGAACGGGCAGTGCACGCGCTATCCCTCCCCTGACGGAAAACGAGTCACACCGACTACACGCCATATATAGGTGAGTTACATCAGTGTTACTACTAGATGTTGTGGTCAACCGTACGGCTCGGCGCAGGGCTACGCAACCTGATCCACGGCCCCGGGAGTAGACCCCCGTCACATCCGCCCGCGTAGATCCAGGTCACGTCGGGCGATCCCGCGCACGGCCCCGGGCGTGTCGCCGCGAGGTGGCCGGACGCGGCCGCCGGGAGCCGGTCAGCCGGGCAGGAGGAGCCGCTGGCCGGGCTGTACCGTGGGGTCGCCGCCCATCCCGTTGAGGTCGATGATCCGCTGCACGGTGACGCGCGGGTCGGCGCCGGGGTCGCAGGCGGTCGCGATGCCCCAGAGGGTCTCGCCGGGCTCGACGACGGCCGTCCGGACGTGCCCGGACGGCGCGCGGTGGTCGGCGCGGCCGCCGGCGAAGGCGCCGGTGCCGCCGTCCACCCAGAGGGCGGCGAGCGTGACGGCGGCGGCGAAGGCGACCAGCACCGTGCGGCCGCGGCGGGTCAGCCGCAGCGGGGCCCGCTCGGCGGACGGCGAATCGGGCATCTCCACCCTCCTCGACTTCGAATGAATTTTCGATCGAACGCCTGTACGATGTTGTACCGCAGCCCACCCGCGAAACGCGAGCACATCTTCGAACAATTGTTTGATCATTTCGTCCGGACGCGATAGCGTTCATGACAAGGAGTGACGGATCGAGGCGCCCGGGAGGCGACGAGCGATGAGCAAGGTCCGGGAGCTGCCCGACGGGCCCGCGGAGGAGTCGGGCCTGACCCAGCGGCAGCGCATGGTGCTGGAGGTGATCCGCGACTCGGTCCAGCGCCGGGGGTACCCGCCCTCGATGCGCGAGATCGGCGAGGCGGTCGGCCTGACCAGCACCTCCAGCGTGTCGCACCAGCTCCGGGCCCTGCAGCGCAAGGGGTACCTGCGGCGCGACCCGAACCGCCCGCGGGCGGTCGAGGTGCGGGTGCCCGGCGCGACGCCGGTGCGCACCGAGCCCGACTCCTACGAGGCGGTGGGCGGCCAGGAGACCTCGACGCGGCCCGCGCCGGCCTACGTGCCGCTCGTCGGCCGGATCGCCGCCGGTGGGCCGATCCTCGCCGAGGAGGCCGTGGAGGACGTGTTCACGCTGCCCAAGCAGCTCGTCGGCGAGGGCACGCACTTCCTGCTGAAGGTCACCGGCGACTCGATGATCGAGGCGGCGATCGCGGACGGCGACTGGGTCGTGGTGCGCCAGCAGCCGGTCGCCGAGCAGGGCGACATCGTCGCCGCCATGATCGACGGCGAGGCCACGGTGAAGACGTTCAAGCGCAAGGACGGCCACATCTGGCTGATGCCGCAGAACTCCGCCTACGAGCCGATCCCCGGCGACGAGGCGTCCGTGCTGGGGCGCGTCGTGGCGGTCCTGCGCAAGATGTAGCGGGGCGCCCCGCGAGGGCGTGCGAGCGACGCTGAGAGGCGGCCGCGGGGGACGATCCCCGCGGCCGCCTCAGCGCGTGCGGCCGGCTCGGTGCGCCTAGCGCTTCGGGACGATGTTCACGATCTTCGGCGCCCGGACGATGATCTTGGCGATCTCCGCGCCGCCCAGCGCGTCCTGGACCTTGGCGGAGGCCAGCGCCTGCCGCTCCAGCTCCTCGGCGGCGATGCCGGGCGGCACCTCCAGCCGGTCGCGGACCTTGCCGGCGACCTGCACCACGCAGGTCACCGACTCCTCCACCAGCAGCGCCGGGTCGGCCTGCGGCCAGCCCGCGCGGATCACCGGCGCGGTGCGTCCCAGCAGCTCCCACGCCTCGTCGGCGGTGTAGGGGGCGAACAGCGACAGCAGCACCGCGATCGCCTCGGCGGCCTCGCGGACGGCCGGGTCGGCGGCGCCGGGCCCGGAGTCGATCGCCCGCCGGGTGGCGGTGACCAGCTCCATGATCCGCGCGATCGCCACGTTGAACCGCTGCGTCTCGACCATCCTGGTGGCCTCGTCGACGGTGCGGGCGGTGGCGCGGCGCAGCTCGGTGTCGCCGGACGCGGGGTCGGCGCCGGGCGCGGAGGACACCTCGGTGGCGATGCGGTGCACCCGGGTCAGGAACTTGGACATGCCGTGCGGGGACACGTCGGCCCAGTCGATGTCGTCCTCGGGCGGGCCGGAGAACAGCATCGCCAGCCGGACGACGTCCACGCCGAACTCGCCGATCTGGTCGCCCAGGTCGACCAGGTTGCCGGTCGACTTCGACATCCCGCTGCCGTTCAGGATCACCTGGCCCTGGTTCAGCAGCCGGGTGAACGGCTCGGTGAAGTCGACCATGCCCATGTCGTACAGGACCTTGGTGAAGAACCGGCTGTACAGCAGGTGCAGGATCGCGTGCTCGACGCCGCCGGTGTACTGGTCGACCGGCATCCAGCGGCGGACCTGCTCGACGTCGAACGGGCCGCCCTCGTAGCCGGGCGAGCAGTACCGGAAGTAGTACCAGGACGAGTCGACGAAGGTGTCCATGGTGTCGGTGTCGCGCTTGGCGGCGCCGCCGCACTTCGGGCACTCGACGTTCACCCAGTCGGACGCGGCGGCCAGCGGCGAGGTGCCCTTGGGCGCCAGGTCGGCGCCGCGCAGGTTCTCCGGCAGCCGGACGGGCAGCTGGTCGTCCGGGACCGGGACCTCGCCGCACGCCGGGCAGTGCACGATCGGGATCGGGCAGCCCCAGAACCGCTGCCGCGACACCAGCCAGTCGCGCAGCCGGAAGTTGACGGAGGAGCGTCCGGTTCCGCGCTCGTCCAGCACCTCGATGATCCGGGCGATGCCGTCGGCCTTGCCCAGCCCGTCGATCGGGCCGGAGTTGACCAGCCGGCCGTCGCCGGGGGTGGCCATGCCGGTCTCGGCGGGGTCGGGCAGCCCGGTCTCCACGACGGTGCGGACCGGCAGCCCGAACTTCAGCGCGAAGTCCAGGTCGCGCTGGTCGTGCGCGGGCACCGCCATGATCGCGCCGTGCCCGTACTCGGCCAGCACGTAGTCCGACGCCCAGACCGGCAGCCGCTCGCCGTTGACGGGGTTGACCGCGTAGCGGCCCAGGAACACGCCGGTCTTCTCGCGCTCGGTGGACAGCCGCTCGATCTCGCTCTCCCGCGAGACCTCCTCGCGGTAGGCCTCGAACGCGGCGCGCTGGTCGGGGTGGCAGACCTCCTCGGCCAGCGCGGCGTCGGCGGCGACGACCATGAAGGTGGCGCCGAACAGGGTGTCGGGGCGGGTGGTGTAGACGGTGACGGGCTCGTCCCGGCCCTCGATGACGAAGTCGACGTCGGCGCCGGTGGAGCGGCCGATCCAGTTGCGCTGCATCAGCAGGACGCGCTCGGGCCACTTGCCCTCCAGCTGCGCCATGTCGTCCAGCAGCCGGTCCGCGTAGTCGGTGATCTTGAAGTACCACTGGGTCAGCACGCGCTTCTCGACCAGCGCGCCGCAGCGCTCGCAGTGCCCGCCGACGACCTGCTCGTTGGCCAGGACGGTCTGGTCCTTGGGGCACCAGTTGACGTGGCCGCCCTTGCGGTAGGCCAGGCCCCGCTCGTAGAAGCGCAGGAACAGCCACTGCGTCCACTTGTAGTACTCGGGGTCGGAGGTGTGCAGGCGGCGCGTCCAGTCGAAGGACGGGGCGTAGCGGCGGAACGAGGCGGCCTGGGTGTCGATGTTGGCGTAGGTCCACTCGGCGGGGTGCGAGTCGCGCTTGATCGCGGCGTTCTCGGCGGGCAGGCCGAAGGAGTCCCAGCCGATGGGGTGCAGGACGTTGTGGCCGCGCTGGAACCAGTAGCGGGCGACGACGTCGCCGATGGCGAACGCCTCGGCGTGCCCCATGTGCAGGTCGCCGCTGGGGTAGGGGAACATGTCCAGCGCGTAGCGCCGCTCGCGGCCCTCGTCCTTGTCCTCGGCCGTGAAGGGGTCGAGCTCCGCCCAGCGGGCCTGCCACTTGTCCTGAACCGCCCGTGGGTCGTACTGCTCGTCGCTGCTCACGCTTCCGCTCCGGTCTCCGTCTGGGGTCACAGGGCCTACGGGGCTGTCCGTCACATGAAACGGCCCCTCGCGCAGGAGGGGCCACCACGTCGACGTCGATGCGTCAACGTGGTCGTTGAAGGAGCAGCCTGGCCGACATACATCAAGAGTAGCGCAACCGCAAGCCTTCGGGCGGGCCCTCGGGGCCGGGGGGTTGACGCGCGACGCGGGATCGCCGATCCTCATTCAAAAGGAAAGTTTCCTATTTAAAAGGAGGATCCGGCCGAGGCTCGCTCCGGTCCCTTCACCCAGAGGGGGCCACCCCCGCCAAGGAGACGCGCATGCCACGCAAGTCCACCCTCGCCATCGCCGCCGCGGTCGGCGTCGGCGCCTCGCTCCTCACCGCCGCTCCCGCCCTCGCCCACGGCTACACCAGCAACCCGCCCAGCCGGGCGCTGCTGTGCAAGCAGGGCGCCGTCCAGAACTGCGGCCCCATCCAGTGGGAGCCGCAGAGCACCGAGGGCCCCAAGGGCTTCCCCCAGTCCGGCCCCGCCGACGGGACGCTCTGCGCGGCCGGCGACAGCCGCTGGGCCCCGCTCGACGACCCGCGCGGCGGCACCTGGCCCGCCACGAAGGTGGCCGGCGGGCCGTACACCTTCACCTGGCACCTCACCGCCGCCCACGCCACCACCTCGTTCCGCTACTTCATCACGCGGGACGGCTGGAACCCCGCGCAGCCGCTCACCCGCGCGCAACTCGACCTGACGCCGTTCCTCCAGGTGAACTACGGCGGGCAGCGTCCGCCGTACGACGTCAGCCACAGCGGGACGCTGCCCGCCAAGCACGGCCGGCACATGATCCTGGCCGTCTGGGACATCGCCGACACCGGCAACGCCTTCTACCAGTGCTCGGACGTCGACTTCGGCTGAGCACCGGGGCGGCCGGACCGCCGTGACCGCCCCTCCCGGCCGCGGTCCGCCCCGCCCCGGGCCTGCCCGCCCCCGGCCAGGCGGGACCCCACGTCCCGCCTGGCCACCTGGTCATAGACTCCTCGGTAACAAACCGGCCGGTCACCTTTCCGCGCGAGGAGTGCCATGCTCAACCTGTCCGTGCTGCTGGAGGACGCCGCCAGGGAGACGCCCGACCGCGACGCCGTCGTGTTCGGCGACCTGCGGCTGCCGTACTCCTTCGTCGACTCGGTCGCGAACCAGGTCGCGAACCTGCTGCGGTCGCGCGGCGTGCGCCCCGGCGACAAGGTGGCGCTGTCCAGCCCGAACCTGCCGTACTTCCCGATGGTGTACTTCGGCGCGCTCAAGGCCGGCGCGGTGGTCGTCCCGCTGAACGTGCTGCTCAAGCCGCGCGAGATCGCCTACCACCTGGCCGACTCCGAGGCCAAGGCGTTCTTCTGCTTCGAGGGGACGCCGCAGCTGCCGCTCGGCGAGGCCGGCCGCGCGGGCTTCGAGCAGGCGGAGGGCTGCGAGCACTTCTTCCTGCTGCCGGCGAACCCGGCCGCGACCGAGTCGCCGGTCGAGGGCGCCGAGCTGTTCTGGGCGGCGCTCGCCGGGCAGCCGGGCACCTTCGAGACCGAGCGGACCGAGGGCACCGACACCGCGGTGATCATCTACACCAGCGGGACGACCGGGCAGCCGAAGGGCGCCGAGCTCACGCACGGCAACCTGCTGATGAACGCGATGGTGGACGACACGCTGTTCGCGCGGACGCTGCACGACACCTCGCTGGTGACGCTGCCGCTGTTCCACATCTTCGGGCAGACGTGCGTGATGAACGTCGGGTTCTACCGGCGCGGCACGCTCGTCATGCAGCCGCGGTTCGACGCCAAGGAGGCGGTCGAGCTGATGGTGAAGGAGAAGGTGACGATCTTCGCCGGCGTCCCGACCATGTACTGGGCGCTGCTGAGCGACGACACCTCCGCCGCGGACGTCGCGACGATCCGGGAGACCCTGCGGGTCGCGGTGTCGGGCGGCGCGGCGCTGCCGATGGAGGTCATCAAGGGCGTCCGGGACAAGTTCGGGATGAACGTCCTGGAGGGCTACGGGCTGTCGGAGACCTCCCCGGTGTGCTCGTTCAACCGGCCCGACCGGCCGACCAAGCCGGGCTCGATCGGGCTGCCGGTCTGGGGCGTGGAGATGAAGCTCGTCAACGACGAGTGGAAGGACGTCGAGGGCGAGGGCCCCGGCGAGATCGCCGTGCGCGGCCACAACATCATGAAGGGCTACTACAACCGGCCCGAGGCGACCGCCGAGGCGATCAAGGACGGCTGGTTCCGCACCGGCGACGTGGCCCGCCGCGACGAGGAGGGCTACTACTACATCATCGACCGCTCCAAGGACATGATCATCCGGGGCGGTTACAACGTGTACCCGCGGGAGCTGGAGGAGGTCCTGATGACCCATCCGGACGTCTCGCTGGCCGCGGTGGTGGGCGTGCCGCACCCGAGCCACGGCGAGGAGGTCAAGGCGTACGTGATCCGCAAGCCCGGCGCCGCGGTCACCGAGGACGAGCTGATCGCGTGGGGCAAGGAGCAGTTCGCCAACTACAAGTACCCGCGGATCGTGGAGTTCCGGGACGAGCTCCCGATGACCGCCACCGGCAAGATCCTCAAGCGCGAGCTGCGCTGACCCGGCCGGCCAGAGGGGCCCGGGGCCTCAGCGCGTGCTGAGGTCCTGGGTCCCGACGACCCGGAGCAGTTTCAGCGCCTCGTGCGACGGGGTGCCCGGCGCGGCGGTGTAGAGGACGACCTTCTGGTCCCGGTCGGGGACGACGAGGACGTCGCAGAACACTTCGAGGTCGCCCACGACCGGATGCTTCATGCGTTTCACGCCGTTGCGCCGGACCTCGATCTGATGCCGGTCCCATAGCCGGCGGAACAGGTCGCTGCTCTCATTCAGTTCATTGACGAGCGCCTTGATTCCGGGGTCATGCGGATAGCGCCCGGCCGCCGCTCTCAGGTCGGCGACGCTCTGCTGTGCGAACTTCCCGTATTCGTCGTCATCGTCGATGAGGCAGGCGTCGGGGTGGAGGAAGAACGCCCGCACGATGTTGCGTTCGCGCGGCGAGACCTCGGAGAAGTCGGCGATCAGCGCCGCCGCCATGTCGTTCCAGGCGAGGACGTCGTATTTGGCATCCAGGACGTACGCGGGAGTGTCGTCCAGCCGTTCCAGCAGATGCAGGATGCCCGCGGGCACTTCCTGCGGCGGTCCTGGCGGCGGCCCCATCGGCTCGCCCGCGAGGTTGTAGAGGTGGCTGCGCTCGTCATCGGAGAGCCTCAGCGCGCGCGCCAGCGCCGCGAGGATCTGCCTTGACGGCCTCGGTCCGCGCCCCTGTTCCAGCCGGATGTAGTAGTCCACCGACATGCCGGCGAGGCGGGCGACCTCCTCCCGGCGCAGACCGGGCGTCCGGCGGCGCGTCCCGGACTGCAAGCCGACGTCGGCGGGCTGCACACGGGCCCGGCGCGCGCGCAGGAACGCGGCCGTCTCCTGCCTGTCCATACGTCCCAGCATGGCGGACGCAACGGCCGGGCGGCCGTCCCCAAGGTGGTACCGCCGATCCCAGCTTCGAGCGGTCTCTCCTATCGCGGGCCGGTCCGCAACAGGCTGAAGCCATGAACACCACGCAGATCGCGCTCATCACCGGAGCCAACAAGGGGATCGGTTTCGAGACCGCCCGTCTCCTCGGCGAGAAGGGCATGACCGTCCTGGTCGGCGCCCGCAACACCGAACTCGGCGAGAAGGCCGCGGCCGACCTCGCCGGCCAGGGCGTCGACGCCCGCTTCGTCCGGATCGACGTCACCGACGCGGCGAGCGTCGACGCCGCCGCGCAGCGGATCGAGGAGGAGCACGGGCGGCTCGACGTCCTGGTCAACAACGCCGGCATCTCGCCGTCGTCCGCGTACGGCGCGCCCAGTGCGACGTCGATGGACGGGCTGCGCGAGACCTACGAGACCAACGTGTTCGGCGTCGTCGCCGTCACCAACGCGATGCTCCCGCTGCTGCGCCGCTCCCCCGCCGGCCGCATCGTCAACCTGTCCAGCGAGCTCGGCTCGCTGACGCTGCTGACCGACCCGTCCAGCCCGTTCTTCCCGTTCAACCTGCTGGCGTACAACTCCTCGAAGACGGCGCTGAACGCCGTCACGATCGCCTACGCCAAGGAACTGGCCGACACCCAGATCAAGGTGAACCTCGCCAACCCCGGCTACTGCGCCACCGACCTGAACGGCAACAGCGGCTTCCGCACGCCGGTGCAGGGCGCGGAGGAGGTCGTGCTGCTGGCGACGGTGGGCGACGACGGCCCGAACGGCGCCTTCCAGGGCGGCGCCGAGAAGCCCGGTCAGCCCGTCCCCTGGTGACCCGACTCATGCCGCACCGCGGCGCGCCGGGTCCGAGGGCACGGCGCGCCGCGGTTCAACGTGCGGCGAGCGATCCCTGGGCGATCTCGCGCAGCGCCTTCAGGGCTTCATGGGACGGCGTGCCGGGCGTCGTGGTGTAGAGCACCACCCGCTGGTCGCGCTCCGGCACGTACAGGACGTCGCAGTGCAGTTCCAGCGGGCCGACCAGCGGATGGACCATGCGTTTGCGGGTGCCGCGCCTGATGCCGACCTCCCCGGAGTCCCACAGGCGCGCGAACAGCGGGCTGCGCGCGGACACCTCCGCGACCAGTTCGGCTATGCCGGCGTCGCCGGGATAGCGGCCGGCGGCGGCGCGCAGGTCCGCGACCGACTCGCCCGCCAGTTCCGCCACGTACTCGTCGGTGTCGTAGCGGTCGGCGACCGGGCTGGTGAACAGCCAGCGGATCACGTTGCGCTCCCCGGGCGGCAGGACGGCGAAGTCCGTCATCAGCGCCGCCGCCAGCGGGTTCCAGGCGAGGATGTCGTGGCGGGCGTTCAGCACGTAGGCGGGCGTGTCGTCGAGCCGTTCCAGCAGGTGCAGGATGCCGGGCGGGACCTCCTTGGACGGCGCCGCAGGCAGTTCCGGCGACTCTCCCGCCAAGTGATAGAGGTGGCCGCGCTCGTCGTCGGTGAGCCTCAGCGCGCGCGCCAGCGCGGCGAGGATCTGCCTGGACGGGTTCGGGCCGCGCCCCTGTTCCAGCCGGATGTAGTAGTCCACCGACATCCCGGCCAGCTGCGCGACCTCCTCGCGGCGCAGACCCGGCGTCCGCCGGCGCGTCCCCGCCTTGAGCCCGACGTCCGCCGGCTGTACGCGGGCCCGGCGCGAGCGGAGGAACGCGGCCAACTCCTGCCTGTCCATGGGTTCCAGCATGGCCGATGCCGTCGGCCGGCCGCCACGCCGAGGGTGGTATCGCCGATCCCAGCTTCGAGCGGTCTCTCCTATCGCGGGCCGGTCCGCAACAGGCTGGTGCCATGACCACTGCACAGATCGCGCTCATCACCGGCGCGAACAAGGGAATCGGTTTCGAGACGGCGCGCATCCTCGGCTCCGGCGGCATGACCGTGCTGATCGGCGCGCGTTCGGAGGAGCTCGGGGAGAAGGCCACGGCCGAACTGGCGGGCGAGGGCATCGATGCGCGTTTCGTCCGCATCGACGTCACCGACGAGGTGAGCATCAAGGCCGCCGCCGACCGGATCGGCGCCGAGCACGGGCGGCTGGACATCCTGGTCAACAACGCCGGGATCACCTCGACGGACGCCTCCGGCTCCGGCCGCTCCACGCCGCCGAGCCGGACGACGGCCGCGCAGGTCCGGGAGACGTTCGAGACGAACGTGTTCGGCGTCGTCGCCGTCACCAACGCGATGCTGCCGCTGCTGCGCCGCTCCCCCGCCGGCCGGATCGTCAACGTCTCCAGCGAACTCGGCTCGCTGACGCTGCACAGCGACCCGTCCGCGCCCGTGAACCGCGTCAACCTGCTCCCCTACAACACGTCCAAGTCGGCGCTGAACGCGGTGACGGTCGCCTACGCCAAGGAGCTCGCCGACACCTCGGTCACCGTGGTCGCGGCCGCGCCCGGGTTCTGCGCCACCGACCTGAACGGGCACACCGGCCCCCGCACGCCTGCCCAGGGCGCCGCCGTGATCGCCGGAGCGGCGAACGGCGGGGCGGCGAACGGCGCGTTCGTGGCCGAGGGCGGCCCGGTGCCCTGGTAGGTCCGGTCAGAACAGGATGTGCTCTTTGGGGAGGCCGTAGAGCACCAGCCTGCCGGAGTCGAGAAGCTCCATGTCGGTGGGCCGCCAGGTGTGGCGGGTGGCGTCCGCGTGCCGGACGGTGACGAACGAGAACCTGTCGGCCGCGTACACGCGGACCCCGTCCGCGCGCAGCCGCTGGAAGAGGTCGGTGTCCTCGCCACATCCACGGTCGGCGAACCGGTACGTGCGCATCAGGTCGCCGTCCCCGAGCACGGCACCGCCGCGTACGACGTCCACGTAGCGGTGCTCGTGCTCGGGATAGCGCAGCACGGTCGCGTTGAACGATTCCAGATGGGCGTAGTGGGCGAGCTTCCCCACGACACCGGCCTCGGTGTAGGAGAAGGCGGGAAGCAGGTCGGACACGTAGTGCGGCCCGTACAGTTCGTCGTCATCGACCTTGCCTATGTACGAGCCATCCGCGGCCTCTATGCCGAGGTTGAGGCACTCGCCCAGGGACAGTGACGCGCCGGCCTTGCGGACGACGACGTCGTCGATCCCTGCGGCGATCGCCCGCTTCTCCACGTCCCTGGCATCGAGGTCGAGGCGGTGCAGCACCAGCACGAGCTGCAGCGGACGCCAGGTCTGCGCCGCGATCTGCTCGATCGACGAGGCGATCTGCTCGGCCCGGCAGGTGGACAGCACCAGCGACACCGACGGCGGCCTTACGGGCGCGGGCCCGGTTCCAAGGTGTTCCAGGAGGGTGTCGACCCGATGCCCGTAGGTGTGCTCGGCGTGGACGCGGCGCAGTGCGAGGTGCGCCTGCCGGTCGCGTAGTTCCGAGGACCTGAGGAGCGCGCGCAGGGTGCGCTGCGCCTCCTTGGTGTCCTGCACCGCGGGGCCGAACGCCGGGCTGGCGTCCGCCCGGTGGTGGATGAGGGGCACGCCGGCCGCCGCCGCCTCGTACGCCAGTCGCGGCTCGGGCGCGATGAGGACGCGGAACCGCTTGCGGATCGCGACGGCCTCCTCGTACGGGCGCGGTGGCGCGACCCGCTGCCGGTACAGGCGGGGGAAGCCGGTGGCGAAGAAGTGCGCGCCGAGCCTGGGCGCGGGCGCGATGAGCGGTTCGGCGGCCTTGTCGTACTCCCCCTCGTACAGCAGCGGGTAGCGGCCGTGGTCCTGCACGCGCATCGGGTTGTGCAGGCGCGGCTGCGCGGCTAGTGGCAGATGGTGGACGCGGTCGTGGCCGAGGCTCCGCCGGTGCTCCGGCACCGCCGCCGCGTCCACGGTGAACACATGGTCGAAGTGCGCGGCGGCCTCGCCCAGGCCGGCGCCGGTGTCCCAGTAGGCGGTCGGGACGCCGCGCTCCCGGCACCACGCCGCCATGTCCGCGACGGGCAGGGCGGTCGGGACCGACTCCACGAGCAGCAGCCCCGGCGGCCGCTCCTCGAACGCCTCCCGCCAGCCGCCCGGCACGGGGGCCTGCGTCCACTCGTAGCGGAGGTTCGCCTCCAGGACGGCGCCGAGGACGACGGCGGCGACGAGGCCAGGCCGGTTCAGCGGCCCGTCCGGCGCCGCCGCGGCGCCCGCATCGACCGGCTCGGTCTCGGCCACGAGGACGTCGGGGCGGCGCGTCCGCGCCGGCTCGGCGGGCGGCTCGGGCGGCGCGGGCAGGGCGCGCAGCGCCTCCCGGACGCGCCGGTACGAGCGGGCCGCCAGCGGGCGGCGGCGCAGCGCGGTGAGCGCCGGGCCGAGCCGCGACCAGCGCCGCAGCCGCAGCGCCTCGTGCTCCCACTCGGCGCGCTCGGCGCGGTGCTCGGCCGCGGCCCGGCGGCGGTCGAGGTCGCCGATCCGCCGGGCCGCCTCGTTCAGCGCGCCGATCAGCCGCCCGATCTGCTCGTCCCGGTCGGCCTGCTCGTTCTCCAGCTCGGCGAGCCGCAGCCGGACGGCCGCGTTGTCGGCGGCGAGCCGGTCGCCCCGTTCCCGGGCCGTGCGCGGCTCGGCGGTCGGGTCGGTCTCGGGCACGGGCGCTCCCGGAACGTGCGGAACTGGGCCTCTCCGCACGTTAACCGGGCCGGGTGCCGTCCCGGCGGCCGGCCACGCAACGTTCACCGAGCCGTCGACCGCCGGTTGCGATGATCCCGGACAAAGCCGCCGAAGCGCCCTGCGCGGGGCCTCGCTCAGATCGTGTACGGCAGCCGCTTGATCCCGTTGATGAAGTTGGACTCCAGCCGGTCGGGCTCGCCGGCCTTGATCGCGGGGACCTTGGCCAGCAGCTCGCGGAACATCACGGTGATCTCCCGCCGCGCGAGGTGGGCGCCGAGGCAGAAGTGCGGGCCGGGGCCGCCGAACCCGACGTGCTCCTTCGCGTCGCGCAGGATGTCGAACTTCTCCGGGTTCGTAAAGACCGACTCGTCCCGGTTCGCCGACCAGTAGTAGAGGACGAGCTTGTCGCCCTCCTTGATCTCGTGGCCGTTCAGCGTGGTGTCGCGGGTCGCGGTGCGGCGCATCCAGATGACCGGCGACACGTACCGGACGATCTCCTCGACGGCGCCCGCGATCCGGCCCTCGAAGTCCTCGGTGAGCAGGGCGCGCTGGTCGGGGTTGCGGGTGAGCAGGTCCAGGCCGTGCGCGATCGCGTTGCGGGTCGTCTCGTTCCCGGCGACGACGAGCAGGATGAAGAACGACCCCAGCTCCTGGTCGGTCAGGGACTCGCCGTCGATGTTGGCGTTGACCAGGGCGGACGTCAGGTCGTCGGTGGGGTCCTCGCGGCGCTTGCGGCCGAGTTCCTCGACCAGGCCGCGCAGCGTCTCGCCCGCGTTCAGCAGCGCGAGGGCGAGCTGCTCGGGGTCGCCGGTGGGCACGAACTCGGCGTCGTTGCCGGCGAGGATGACGTTGGTCGCGTCCAGGACGGTCTGGTACTGGTCCTCGGCGATCCCCATCATGTCGCAGATGATCTTCAGGGGCAGCCGGGCGGCCACGTCCGCGACGAAGTCGCCGGTGCCGCCGCCCGCCGCGACGTTCCCGACGATCTCGGCGGCGACCGCCTCGACGCGGTCCTCGAACCGCTGGATCATCCGCGGCGAGAACGCCCGGGACACGATCCGGCGGATCTTGGCGTGCCGGGGGTCGTCCATGCTGATCATCGAGCCGAAGTACTCGTGCATGTCACCGGGCATGTCCGGGATGCTGATCGCGCCGCGGCCCGAGCAGAAGTCCTGCGGGCGGCGGGACGCCTCGACGACGTCGGCGTGCCGGGTGAGGGCGTAGTAGCCCGGCCCCTGCGGCGCGATGATGATGTCGGGCTCCTCGAACTTGACGAGTTCGGGGTGCCACCGCAGGGCCTTGAAGGCCGCGTGCCGCTGGTCGTGCGGCCGGCGCCAGAACTCCCAGTCCGTCAGGTTGATGTCCTCCACCTCGAGCACGTGCCATCTCCTCATCCGAACGCGATTCGGTTTACAAGCACTGTCTCAAAGTAAAGCGCGCGACCGACACCGGGCGGCACGGTGACCCGCATCACACCGTGCCGCCCTACACCGTACCGCCCGGACGGATCAGAGCCGCGCCCACGCCTCGCTCAGCACCGAGCGCAGGATCTGCTCGATCTCGTCGAAGTGCGACTGGTCGCAGGTCAGCGGCGGCGCCAGCTGGACGACCGGGTCGCCGCGGTCGTCGGCGCGGCAGTACAGGCCCGCCTCGTACAGCGCCTTGTCGAGGAAGCCCCGCAGCAGCCGCTCCGACTCCTCCTCGGTGAAGGTCTCCCGCGTATCGCGGTCCTTCACCATCTCGATGCCGTAGAAGTAGCCGTCGCCGCGGACGTCCCCGACGATCGGCAGGTCCCGCAGCCGCTCCAGGGTGGCGCGGAACGCGTCGCGGTTGCGCATGACATGGCCGAGCAGGTCCTCGCGCTCGAACAGGTCGAGGTTCGCCAGCGCCACCGCCGCCGACACCGGGTGCCCGCCGAAGGTGTAGCCGTGCGCGAACATCGTCTCGCCGTGCTTGAACGGCTCGAACAGCCGGTCCGTGACGAGCATCCCGCCGAGCGGCGAGTACCCCGAGGTCACGCCCTTGGCGAAGGTGATGATGTCCGGCGTGTAGCCGAACCGCTGCGCGCCGAACATGGTGCCGAGCCGGCCGAACGCGCAGATCACCTCGTCCGACACCAGCAGCACGTCGTGCCGGTCGCAGATCTCGCGGACGCGCTGGAAGTACCCCGGCGGCGGCGGGAAGCAGCCGCCCGCGTTCTGCACCGGCTCGAGGAACACCGCCGCGACCGTCTCGGGGCCCTCGAACTCGATGGCCTCCTCGATCCGGTCCGCGGCCCAGCGGCCGAACGCCTCCGGGTCGTCGGCGTGCTCGGACGCCCGGTAGATGTTGGTGTTCGGCACCCGGAACGCGCTCGGGACCAGCGGCTCGAACGGCGCCTTCAGCCCGGGCAGGCCGGTCAGCGACAGCGCGCCGTGCGGGGTGCCGTGGTAGGCGACCGCGCGGCTGATCACCTTGTGCTTGGCGGGTTTGCCGGTCAGCTTGAAGTACTGCTTGGCGAGCTTCCAGGCGCTCTCCACGGCGTCGCCGCCGCCGGCGGTGAAGAACACCCGGTCCAGGCCCTCCGGCGCCAGCCCGGCGAGCCGCTCGGCCAGCTCGACCGCCTTGGGGTGCGCGTACGACCAGATCGGGAAGTAGGCCAGCTCCGCGGCCTGCTTGGCGGCGGCCTGTGCCAGCTCCTCGCGCCCGTGCCCCGCCTGGACGGTGAACAGGCCGGACAGCCCGTCGAGGTAGCGCCGGCCCGCCGCGTCGTAGACGTACGGCCCCTCGCCCCGGACGATCATCGGGATCTCGGCGCCCTCCTGGGAGGCCGAGTGCCGCGCGAAGTGCATCCACAGGTGGTCGCGGGCCGCCCTCTGCATCGGTTCGTTGTGCTGGCTGGTCACGTCCGGCTCCGTCATCACGCTTCCCTTGTCACGACCGAGGATGCACGCGAATGCGAGCGATCCAGTTGCGATGATGCTAAGCGACGACTAAATCCGATGTAAACACGTAATCAGACACATGTATCCGTAGCGTCGTGGCCACGTGCCCCCTACCCGGCCGCACCGCACGGAACCGGTCCGGAGTAGCGTCACCGCGGGACCAAGGAGGCGAACACCCGCATGGGCGACATCACGACCGGTTCGGTCAAGGCGAACGGCCTGGAATTCGGCTACCTCGCGGCGGGCCCCGAGAGCGGCCCGCTCGCACTGTGCCTGCACGGCTTCCCCGACTCCGCGCACACCTGGCGGCACCTGCTCCCCGAACTGGCGGCCGCCGGATACCGCGCGGTCGCGCCCTTCATGCGCGGGTACGCGCCCACCTCCGTGCCCGAGGACGGCGCCTACCAGGGCGGCGCGCTCGCCGCGGACGCCAACGCCCTGCACGAGGCGTTCGGCGGCGGCTCCGACGCCGTCGTCATCGGGCACGACTGGGGCGCCTTCGCCACCTACGGCGCCGCCGCGTCCGCCCCCGAACGCTGGCGCAAGGCCGTCGCCATGTCCGTCCCGCCCATCTCGGTGATGGCGACGGCCTTCTTCGACTACGAGCAGCTCAAGCGCTCGTTCTACATCTTCGTGTTCCAGACGCCCTTGGCCGAGGCCGCCGTGAACCGCGCCTTCATCGAGGGCCTATGGCGCGACTGGTCCCCCAAGGACGCGGGCTACGCCGCCGAGGACGTCGACCACGTCATGGACTGCCTCGCCACGCCGGACAACCTGTCCGCCGCGATCGGCTACTACCGCGCCATGCTCGACACCTCGCGGCACATCCCCCGCTATGCGGCGGAGCAGAGGGCGGCCAACTCGGTGGGCGTACGCCCCGTCCTGTACCTGCACGGCACCGAAGACGGCTGCCTGGGGCCCGACGTCGTCGCTCCCGGCGACGACGTCGGCGCCGTCCTGGCCGGGCTCCCCGCCGGCTCGCGCGCCGAACTCGTCCCCGGCGGGGGCCACTTCCTCCAGCTGGACCGCCCCGCGGACGTCAACCGCCGCATCCTCGACTGGCTGTCCGCCTGACGGTTACCGAGCCATCAGCTCGCGCAGGGTCTTGGCGATCTCGGCGGGCGCCTGCTCGGCCATGAAGTGGCCGTGGTCGACCGTCCCGTGCACCAGGTCCGGCGCCCACGCCGACCACAGCGCCCGCGCGTCGAAGCCGAGCGCGGCGCCCCAGTCCTGCTGGAGGACGGTGACCGGCATGCGCAGCCGGTTGCCGGCGTCGCGGTCGGCCTGGTCGTGCGTCACGTCGATGCCGGCGGACGCCCGGTAGTCCGCGACGATCGACGGGACGGCGGCGCGGCACGCGTCCAGGTAGTCGGCGCGGACGTCGGCGGGGATCGCCTCCGGGCCGGCGCCCCAGACGTCCAGGAAGTGGCCGAAGAACTCGTCGGCGGTGGCGGCGATCATCCGCTCGGGCAGGCCGGGCGGCTGCGCCATCAGGTAGAGGTGGAAGCCGACGGCGGCGCTCACCCCGTGCATCGCGTCCCACATCTCCAGCGTGGGCAGCACGTCCAGGCAGGCCAGGTGCGTGATCACGTCCGGGTGGTCGAGGCCGGCGCGGAAGGCGACCAGGGCGCCGCGGTCGTGCCCGGCCAGCGCGAAGCGCTCGTGCCCGAGCGCGCGGGCGAGGGCGACGGTGTCGGCGGCCATGGTCCGCTTGGAGTAGGTGTCCGGGCCGTCCACGGGCTTGTCGCTCGCCCCGTATCCGCGCAGGTCAGGGCAGATGACGGTGTGGTCGGCGGCGAGGTCGGCGGCGACGTGCCGCCACATCAGGTGGGTCTGCGGGAAGCCGTGCAGCAGCACGATCGGGCTGCCCGCGCCGCCGACGGCGGCGTTCAGGGACACGCCGTCGGCGACCTGAACCCGCCGGTACTCGAAACCGTCGATGGTCGTGGTCATGGAATGGTCCTTCTCTCTCGTTGAACGCTTATCCACAGGTTGCCGGGCGCGAATGAGCAACCGGTCAGCGCGCGCTAGCGTGAGGTGGGGGCGAGATCTGGGGGGCGCGTGCGGGTCGTTTTCGGGGTGCTGGGGCCGGTGACGGCCTGGGACGCGGCGGGCGAGCCGATCGCGCTGAAAGGGCCGCGGCACCGCGCGGTGCTGGCGCGGCTGGTCATCGCGCGGCGCCGCGTCGTCCCGGTCGGGCTGCTCGTCGACGATCTCTGGGACGACCCGCCCGCGGGCGCGGTCGGCGCCGTCCGGACGTTCGTGGCCGCGCTGCGGCGGGCGCTGGAGCCCGACCGTCCGCCCCGCACCCCGTCCCGGCTGCTGGTCACCGAAGGCCCCGGGTACGTGCTGCGCGCCGAGCCCGGCCAGGTGGACGCCTGGCGGTTCGAGCAGGCCGTGGCCGACGCCGCCGAGCTGCCGCCCGGCCGGGCGCAGAGCCGGCTGGAGGAGGCGCTGGGCTGGTGGCGCGGCCCCGCCTACGCCGACTTCGCCGACGAGCACTGGACGCGAGCGGAGCGCTCCCGGCTCGCCGAGCTGCGGCTGCACGCGGTGGAGCGGCGGGCGCAGGCGCGGCTCGACGCCGGGCTGGCCGCCGAGACCGTCCCGGACCTGGACGCGCACGTCGGCGAGCATCCGTGGCGCGAGTCGGGCTGGCGGCTGCTGGCGCTCGCCCTGTACCGGACGGGGCGGCAGGCGGACGCGCTGGCGGTGCTGCGCCGCGCGCGCGGCATCCTGGCCGGGCAGCTCGGCCTCGATCCCGGCCCGGAGCTGCGGCGGATGGAGGCGGACGTGCTGGCCCAGGCGCCGGCGCTGGACCGTCCCGCCGAGCCGGAGTCGGCGGCGGCGCGGCTGTGGACGCGGGCGGCGGCCGACTACGACCGCACGGTCTCGGCGGGGGCGCGGGGGCGGCTGGAGTCGACGGTCGGTCTCCTCCGCGACCTGGCGGTGAGCGGGGGCAGCGGGCTGGAGGCGGTCCGGGGCCACCGCCCGGCGGCCGTCGCCGCGGCCGAGGAGTTCGGCGACCCGGAGCTCACCGCCCGCGTGATCGGCGCCTACGACGTCCCTGCGAACTGGACGCGCAGCGACGACCCCGAGCTCGCCCGGCAGATCGTCGCGGCGGCCGAACGGGTCCTGCCGCAGCTGCCGCCGGGCCCGGCCCACGACGCGACGCGCGCCCGGCTGCTGGCCACGATCGCGCTGGAGATGCGCGGCACCCGGTCACCGAGGGGTCCGGAGGCCGCCGCGCAGGCGGAGGCGATGGCGCGCGACCTGGACGATCCGGCGCTGCTGGCGTTCGCGCTCAACGGCGCGTTCATGCAGTCGTGCACGCGCGCCGGGCTCGCCCCGCGCCGCGACGCGATCGGCGCCGAGCTGGTCGCGCTGTCGGCGCGGCACGGCCTGGTGACGTTCGAGGTCCTCGGCCACCTCGTCCGGCTCCAGGCGCGGTCCGCGCTCGGCGACTTCGCGGCGGCCGACGGCCACGCGGCCGCCGTCGACCGGCTCGCCGAACGCCACGAGCACCCGCTGGCCCGGGTGTTCACGCGGTGGTACGCGGCGCTGCGGCTCGCCGCGTCCGGGCGCGCCCCCGTCGCGGAGACGGAGGCGGCGTACCGGGCGGCGGCGACGACGCTCGACGGCGCCGGAATGCCCGGCCTGTCCGAGGGGCTGCTCCCGCTCGCCCTGCTCAGCGCGCGCCTGCTCGACGGCCGGAACCCGGTCGAGGTCGACCTGGACGACGACTGGGGCCCGTACCGCCCGTGGGCCGAACCGTTCGCCCTGCGCGGCGCCGGCCGGAACGACGACGCGAGCGCGGCGCTGCACGCCCTGCCCGAGCCGCCCGCCGACCTGATGTACGAGGCGATGTGCTGCCTGGAGGCCGCGGTCGCCTTGGACATCGCCGACAAGGCCGTCCTGGAGCGGGCTCGCGACCGTCTCCGCCCGGCCTCCGGAGAACTCGCGGGCGCGGGGAGCGGCCTGCTCACCCTCGGCCCCGTCGACTCCTGGCTCGCCCGGCTGGAGACCGCCCTCAACGGCCGCTAGCCGCCGCTATCGAGACACCGTCCGCCCAGGTGGGAACGGTGGTCCTCCGCGCGGGAACAGGCGCGGACGACGGGGGCGGGCCGTCCGGTCGCCCGGCCGGCCCGCCCCCGTTCGCGGAGCGCTCGCGCTGTCACACGCCCCAGTCGGGACGCAGCGGCATGTGGCTGCGGCCGTCATCGTCGAGCTTCACGCCGAGCGTCTGGTGCAGCTGGATCCAGTTCTGGTTGAAGCCGAGCACACAGCCCGCCATGTAGACCCGCCACACGCGGGCGATCCCCTCGCCCACCTCGGCGACGGCCTCGTCCCAGTGCTCGTCCAGGTTCCGGCACCAGCCCGTGAGCGTCCGCGCGTAGTGCTCGCGCAGGTTCTCCTGGTGCCGGATCTCGAAACCGGCGTCGTTCATCTGCATCTGGACGTAGCCCGGCCCCTCGAGCTCACCGTCCGGGAACACGTACCGGTTGATGAACCCGTTCTCCTTGCGCGGAGGCACCAGGTTGTTCGGACGGGTGATGGTGTGGTTCAGCATCCGCCCGCCGCGCTTCAGCTTCCCGTTCAGGAACGCGAAGTACGAGGGCAGGTTCTTCTTGCCGATGTGCTCGGTCAGCCCGATCGAGCTGACCGCGTCGAAACCGGTCTCCGTCACGTCCCGGTAGTCCATGTGCCGGACCTCCGCGAGGTCCGACAGGCCCCGGTCCGCGATGGCCTTCTGCGCCCACTCGGCCTGCTGCTTGGACAGCGTCACGCCGAGCGCCTTCACGCCGTACTCCTTCGCGGCGTGCATCACCATGCCGCCCCAGCCGCAGCCCACGTCCAGCAGCCGCATCCCCGGCTTCAGCCCGATCTTCTTGGCCACCAGGTCGTGCTTGTGGAACTGCGCCTCCTCCAGCGTCGAGTGCTCCTCGGGGAAGCACGCGCACGTGTAGGCCATGGACGGCCCCAGCACCCACTCGTAGAAGGTGTTGGACACGTCGTAGTGGTGCGAGATGGCCTTGGCGTCCCGCTTCTTGGAGTGCCGCAGCCACGACGGGATGCGGCTGAAGGGGGCCTCCTGCGGCGGCGGGTCGAGCCGGCGGGACATCGCGGCGCGCAGCAGCGGGTCCCCCAGCACACCGCCGACGATCCGCGCCTTGTCCCGCGGCGTCACGTCGCTCAGCACCTGCTGCATCGTCGTCAGCGCCTCGATCATGTCGCCGTCGACGTCGATCATGCCGGTCACGTAGGCGCGGGCCAGGCCCAGCGCCCCCGGCGAGTGCAGCAGGTAGGACACCGCGTAGGGCGAGCGCACATCGAACCGGATGGGCGCGCCGGGCACGCCCGACCGCGAACCGTCGTACGCCGTGAACTCCACTGGCGCCTCAGCCCCGGCGAGCTGCTCGAAGACCTTGGCCAGCGTCATCTTGTTCCTCCTGTCTCTTCGCCCCGGACGGGACGACGATGGTCGACCACCGGCCCCTCCGGGGCCCACCCCCGAAACCGCGGACGCTCGGTCAGCGTCCGCGCACGCACTTGTCGTAGAGGTCCAGCAGCCGCTCGCCGGGGTCGTACTCCCCCTTGAGCCGCCGGTAGGTCTCCCCGTCGTAGTACCGCCAGAACTCGTCCCTGCCGTAAAAAGCGGTCGAGTACAGGGACTTGTGGCCGTCAAGCTTGGCGACCTCGCGCTCGATCAGCCGGTTGTGGTACTCGGGGATCTGGCCCGGCGGGAGCCGGACCGTCCCCCAGAAACCGGCGTTGACGTACGGGCGGCCGACCTCGAGCGGGTACAGCGGCCACTGCTCCTTCGCACGCAGCGGGCACAGCCAGATCGGGCTCATCCCGATCTTGCCGTGGAAGAACTCCAGGAACTCCGGCAGCCGCTCGACCGGCACCTCGATGTCCTGGATGACGTCCTCGCGAGGACGCAGCCCCCGCCACCGCTCCACGCGCGCGAGGAGCTGGTACCGCCGGTCGTAGGCGACCATCTTGCGGTACACGTCGGACCGCTTGTACTTGTCGGGCCACAGCCGCCGCACCGTCGGGTTCTGCACGCCGAACGCGCCCGAGCACCAGAACCAGTCGGTGTCCCAGCGCCAGATGTAGTCGCGCACCGTCAGGAAGTCGACCGAGCGCTCCTGGATCGACCGGTAGTAGATCCCCTGGCCGGTGTATTCGGAGGTGTAGGGCGCGTCGTCGGCGAAGAACCCGAGCGTGATGTACTGCTCGTCCTTGCCGAAGACCGTCCCGTCCAGGAAGTCGACGGTCTCGCCCTCGAACTCCCCGGACTCGGTGATCTCGCCCATCGCCTTCGCGAGCTCCGCCGCGTCGCCGAACCGCAGGTGCCGCAGCCGGACGTACGGCCGCACCGGCCGCAGCTCGATCTTCAGCCGCAGCGAGTAGCCGAGCGTCCCGTAGGAGTTCGGGAAACCGTAGAACAGGTCGGCGTGCTCGTTGTCGCGCGTCGCGGTGATGATGCGGCCGTCACCGGTCAGCACCTCCATCTCCAGGACGCCCTCATGCGGGAGGCCGTCGCGGAACGAGGTCGACTCGATGCCGAGGCCCGTCACCGCCCCGCCCAGCGTGATCGTCTTCAGCTGCGGGACGACCGTCGGCATCAGCCCGTGCGGAAGGGTCGCGTCGACCAGGTCCTCGTAGGTGGTCATCCCCTGGACCTGCGCGGTCCGCTCGTTCGCGTCGACGCTCAGCACCCGGTCGAAGCCGGACACGTCCAGCCCCGGGGCCGCCGAGGGGTCGCGCCACCGGAACAGGTTCGAGGTCTTCTTCGCCAGCCGCACCGGGGTGCCGGCCGGGATCGCCTCGTACGATCGCCTGAGCGCCTCCACCGCCCGCTGGTGATCGCCCTTGAGCGCAAGCTCCGTCATCTACCCCTCCCTCGCATAGTTAAGCCATGATCCCATGTACCGTCCACATAACCCGGACGTTAGGGTCATCACAGGTGGGGAGGGGAATAAAGCCACGGCCATGATCATGTGCGGTCCGGCTCCTCGGGACGCGGCCGCCTGGCGGGGCGGCCAACGTTGACCTTTCCCCGCCCGCACGCGCCGACAAACCCGTCCGGGCCGTCCGCTCGCCGCTACTTCACCAGCCGCAGGATCCACGGGTAGCGGAAACCCTGCCCGGCGAGCGCGAACACAGCCGCCACGGCCGACAGGATCCACGTCACGGCGTACAGCGCCCCGCCGACCCCGAACGTCACGATCGTGATCAGCAGCAGCGTCACCTGGAGGTTCACCGCCTCCATCGCCTGCCGCCGGATGAACTCCGAGCGCTTGCCGCTCACCAGCATCAGCACCAGCGGGCCCACGAACAGCGTCGGCACCGCGACCGCGTGCGCCGCCGCGGCCAGCATCCGGTCCTCGCCCGTCGGCTCCGCGAGCTCCAGGGCGCCGCCCGCGCGCCCCCGCACCGGCTCCAGGTCCCGGGTGACCGCGGCGAGGTCGTCGCGCGTCTTGGACGTCATCGCCAGATGCGTCCGCATGTCGAACTCGTCGTGGTCGAGCCTGCCCTCGGCGTACGCGTCCTGGAGCCGCCGGACGACCGCGTCCCGCTCGGCGTCGGAGACCCGCAACCGCCCCACGTCACTGCTGTCCATGCCTCCATGCTGGGCGGCGCGGCCGCGATCGGCCATCAGGGAAGACCCTGACGATCCCCTGAGTCGAGCCGCACGTACTCCTTCCCGGGGGTGAGCGTCCCGCCGAACAGCTCCGGCACCGTCACGAACGAGTAGCCCTCCGCCGCGAGCTTCTCGATGATCGCCGGGATGGCCTCGACCGTCGTCGGGTGGATGTCGTGCATCAGCACGATGTAGCCGGGCTTCACCGCCTTCAGCACGCGCCGTTCGACGTACTTGGTGTCCCGGTGCTCCCAGTCGAGCGGGTCGACCGTCCACAGCACCTGGGCCATCCCCATCCGCGTCGTGATGGCGGTCAGCCGCTTCGACAGCGACCCGTACGGCGGCCGCAGCATGGTCGGCGCGACCCCGGACGCCCGCCGGATCGCCTCCTGCGTCCGGTTCAGCTCCGAGAGGATCTTCTTGGTGGACGCCCGCCCGAGGTCGGCGTGCGTGTAGCTGTGGTCGGCGATCTCGTGCCCGTCCTCGTGCTCGCGCCGCACCAGGTCGGGGAACTTGGCGGCCTGCTCCCCCACGATGAAGAACGTCGCCCGCACACGGTGCGCGGCGAGGATGTCCAGCAGCCTGCCGGTGCTCTCGGCGGGCCCGTCGTCGAAGGTCAGCGCCACGCACTTGGCCCGCAGGCAGTCCACCCGCGGCGCCGCGGGCGCCGGCGCGGGAGCCCGCCGCCCGCCCGTCCCCGCGCGGCCGTGCCCGGCCCCGGCGGGACCGTGCCCGTGCTCCGGCGCCGTCCCTGCCGCGACGGCCAGGCGCACCCGCGGCGGCCCCGGTCCGAGGGTGCTCAGCGCCCCGCACACGGTGGCCGCGAGCACGATGGCGGCCGCCCGCCGGACCACGATGGGCCCGTCCATCAACACCCCCCGCTGTTGATCTCCTGGGCCCGGCCAGTCTAGGGTGCTGTGCCCGGCTCGCCAGGGACGCCGCCGCTGTGTCGGGAACCCGGCGGCGCCGGACGTTCGTTGTCCGCAGACACCCCACCGGTCCCGCAACCCCCCTCCGGGGCCGCCCGACGACAGGACAGGCGATGAGGTTCCGGGACCGATTCGGCATCCGCCGGCACCGCGGCGCGACGGTGGCCAAGCTCGACCGGGAGGCGACGGACGCCGACATCGAGGCGCTGATCTCCTTCGCCCGCGACCGCCGCGGCGTCGAGTTCTACGTCGAGCCGGAGACCTTCGCCACCGACACCACCGCGGTCGCGGTCGCCCACGACGGCGAGTGGACCCGCCGCCGCGTCGGCTCCCCCAAGGTCATCGGCAAGGTCGCCCGCGACCTCGGCGTCCCCGCCTACGACGTCCAGATCGTCGGCTACCCCCCGCGGATGCGCGCCTGGAACGAGCGCAACCGCGACCGCCGCATCGACCCCGGCACCCCGGGTCAGGCCGTCTCCTCCTAGCCGGTCAGGCGGGCGGCCAGTTCCGCAGCAGAACATCGAGGGCGTCCAGGGACCGATGCCAGGAGACGTCGACGTCCCGGGCAGCGCGCGAGTGGTCGAACCCGCCCGCCTCCTCCAGGCTCACGTAGCCGTGGAACACACCGCCCAGCAGCCGCACCGCGTCCGTCTGGTCGGGCTCCGCCAGGTCGTAGCCGCGCAGGATCGCCCGCATCATCTCCGCGTGCCGTCCCGCCGCACTGGCGGCCGCGGTCTCGGGATCGAGCCGCAGCCGCGCCGCCGCGTACCTTCCCGGGTGCTTCTTCGCGTACTCCCGGTAGGCGCCCGCGAACGCCACCAGCGCGTCCTTGCCCGCGCGCCCCGCGAGCGCGGCGGCGGCGTGGTCCGCGAGCTCGCCCAGCGCGAACACCGCCACCCGGGCCCTGAGGTCCTGCAGGTTCCTGACGTGCGAGTACAGGCTCGCGTCCTTGACCCCGAACCCGCGCGCGAGCGCGGACACCGTCACGTTCTCGAACCCGACCTCGTCGGCCAGCTCCGCCGCCGCCCGTACCAGCCGCTCCGCGCTCAGCCCCGCCCGCGCCATCCGCCCTCCTCGCTCACCTACACCAACTAACCACCTGCCTAACCCTCCAAGGAAATCCAACCACCCCACCCGCACAACGCCACGAGACGAACGGTGCGGTGCGGGCGGTGCGGTGCGGTGCGGGCGGTGTAGCGGGGGCGGGGCGGGGGTGGGTGGGTTAGCTGGCTTCTTGGGTGTCGTTATAGGCGTCCGCCAGTTGGCTCGGGGTCATGCCTATGCGGGCTTGGGCTGGTGGGATGCCGGCGTCGATGAGGCTGCGGAGCAGGACGGCCATGGAGTACGCGGGGTCGGACTCCAGGGCGCGTTCGAGGGCGACGTTGGCGAGGCCGCCGTCGCCCGCGGTGTAGGCGGCGAAGGCCAGGAGGGACGCGGGCGCCGGGACGTAGGGCGGTTCGACGCGGCGCAGGACGTCGCGCCAGAAGGCGATGTCGGCGGCTGGGGCGTCCTCGTCGATGCGGATCCACGCCTCGTCGCGGACGCGCAGGTCGGTGAGGAGGAAGCCGAGCCGGGCGACGTCGTCGTCGGTGGGCGGGGTGCCGCCGCGGGCGCGGGCGAGGACGCGGGGGACGTGGTCGAGGCCCTCGGCGGTGAGGCGGGACGGGAACCGGGGCGCGGGTTCGCGGGCCCAGCGCAGGAAGCGCCTCTCGACCCGTTCGGTGGCGCGCCGCATGGACTCGCGGACCGGGCCGTCGAAGGGCTGGACGGAGCGGACGAGTTCGTCCCGGTCGGCGAGGGCGACGTGGCCGGCGAGCGTGGCCTGCGCGGCGATGAGGCTGCTGGAGATGTCGAAGGGGGTGCCTTCGGCCGGGCAGCAGTCACCCTCGCAGGTGAGGGACCACCAGCGGCCGTCCCCGACCCGGACGGATTCCAGGACGTCGAGGCCGGCGGCGGTGAGGGCGGCGGCCGTGGCGCCCGCGGAGCCCTCCACCTCGTCCGCGGGCCCGTAGCCGAGCAGGAGCGCCTTGCGGAACCCGTTGCCCGACAGCAGGCCCGCGACGCGTTCCCCGGCCGGGGCGGGCACCGGTAAGTCGAGCCGGACGGCGCACGTGCCGTGCGGTCCGTCGTAGCCGATGACGACGAGGCTGCGGGCGGGGTGGAACCCCAGCAGGTAGGGAACGGCGGCTATGGCGTCCTGAGCGGAGCGGATGACCAGTGCTGTCATGCCTTCGACACTGGCAGCCCGCTCCGGACGGCCGATAGCGCGCAGCGAAATGTGGATAACCTCAGGCGTCGAGGATCTGCTGCGGCCGGCTGACGACGGGCGGCTCGGTCGACCAGGGGAAGTTGATCCAGCGGTCGGTGTGCCGCCAGACGTACTCGCACTTCACGCTGGAGTGCGGCTTCTCGTAGACGACGGCGCAGCGGACGTCGGCGACGTGGTCGGCGCAGAAGTCGCGGACGAGCTTGAGGGTGGCGCCGGTGTCGGCGACGTCGTCGGCGACCAGGACCTTGGCGCCGGACAGGTCGACGGCGTTCGGCACCGGCGGGAGCATGACCGGCAGTTCGAGGCGCTGGTCGACGCCGGTGTAGAACTCGACGTTCATCACGTGCAGGTTCTTGACGTCGAGGGCGTAGCCGAGGGACCCGGCGACGAACAGGCCGCCGCGGGCGATGGACAGGATCAGGTCGGGCCGGTAGCCGTCGGCAGCGATCTCCTGGGCCAGCTCACGCCCGGCCGTGCCGAACAACTCCCAGGTCAGGACTTCTCTTTCAGCAGACACGGCCCCTATCTTGGCCGACCCGTCCCAAAGGGCGTCAACCGGACCGGGCCGAGCCCGGCGGAGTGGTGCCCGTCACCGCGTCCGGGCGCGGGTGTCCGCCGCGGGCTGTAGCGTTGGGCGACGTGCCCGCCCCTGATCTGCTGACCGACAGCGACACCCAGATTCCGGACATGCCGACGCTGCTGTCCGCCGCCGTGGAGGCCATCGGGGGCGCCGAGCGCCCTGGTCAGGTGGAGATGGCGGGGGCGGTGGCGAAGGCCATCGCCTCGGGCGAGCACGTCGCCGCGCAGGCGGGCACCGGGACGGGCAAGTCGCTGGCCTATCTCGTCCCGGCGATCCGGTACGCGGTGGAGAAGCAGACCACGGTGGTGGTGTCGACCGCCACGATCGCGCTGCAGCGCCAGCTCGTCGACCGGGACCTGCCGCGGCTGGCCGAGGCGCTGAACCCGCTGCTCGGCCGGGAGCTGAAGTTCGCGATCCTGAAGGGCCGGCGCAACTACCTGTGCCTGCACCGGGTGCAGACGGGCGCGCCGGAGGAGGACGAGGGCGGCTCGGGCCTGTTCGACCCGCAGCAGCTGTCCAATCTTGGGCGCCAGGTCAAGCGGCTGAACGAGTGGGCCGAGGAGACGACCACCGGCGACCGCGACGAGCTGGTCCCCGGGGTGAGCGAGCAGGCGTGGCGGCAGGTGGCCGTCACCGCGAAGGAGTGCCTGGGCGCGCAGCGCTGCCCGCAGGGGACGGAGTGCTTCGCCGAGCTGGCGCGCGCCGAGGCGGGCGAGGCGCACATCGTGGTGACCAACCACGCGCTGCTGGCGATCGACGCGCTGGAGGAGTTCCAGGTCCTGCCGGAGCACGACGTGGTGATCGTGGACGAGGCGCACGAGCTGGTCGACCGGGTCACCTCGGTCGCGACGGGCGATGTGAGCGCGGCCGCGGTGGACACGGCGGCGCGGCGCTGCGGGCGCCTGGTCGAGGAGGGCGTCGCCGACCGGCTCAAGGAGGCCGCGGAGGGGCTCGGCGTCCTGCTGGAGGATCTGCCCGCAGGCCGTATGGACGTCCTGTCCCCCGCCTTGGGCAACACGCTCGCGGCCACGCGGGACGCGCTGCACGCGTGCGTCACGGCGATCGGCCCGGAGAAGAAGGACGCGGATCCGGGCGACATGGCCGCCCGGAAGGCGGCGCGGTCTTCGCTGGAGGATCTGCACGACACCGCCGTGCGGATGCTGGAGGCGTTCCAGCCGGAGATCTCGCAGCGGTTCGACGTGGTGTGGCTGGAGAAGCCGTTCGTCCAGGAGGGGCGCCCGAAGCGCCCGCCGGCGCTGCACGTCGCGCCGATCGGGGTGGGCGGCCTGCTGCGGACGACGCTGTTCGAGCAGCGCACGGCGGTGCTCACGTCGGCGACGCTGACGCTGGGCGGGTCGTTCGAGCCGCTGGCGCGGCAGTGGGGGCTGCCGCCGCTCGGCGAGAACGCGCCGAAGGACGCGCGGACGGCCGCCGAGGGCCTCGCGCAGACGGCGACCGACGGCGGGGACGCGAAGGACGGCAAGGAGCTCGTCTGGTCCGGTCTCGACGTCGGTTCCCCGTTCGACCATCCCAAGTCCGGCATCCTGTACGTGGCGCGGCATCTGCCGCAGCCCGGCCGGGACGGGCTCGCCGACGCCTACCTGACCGAGATCACCGAGCTGATCGAGGCGGCGGGCGGCCGGACGCTCGGGCTGTTCTCCTCGATGCGGGCGGCCCGGCAGGCCGCCGACGAGCTGAAGGACCACCTGTCGCACCCGCTGCTGTGCCAGGGCGAGGACTCCACGTCCCTGCTGGTCAAGCAGTTCGCGGAGGACGAGCGGACGTGCCTGTTCGGGACGCTGTCGCTGTGGCAGGGGGTGGACGTCCCGGGCCCGTCGCTGCAGCTGGTGATCATGGACCGGATCCCGTTCCCGCGCCCGGACGACCCGGTGTCGTCGGCGCGGTCGCGGGCGATCGCGGCGCGCGGCGGCAACGGGTTCATGTCGGTGGCGGCGACGCACGCGGCGCTGCTGCTGGCGCAGGGCGCGGGCCGGCTGCTGCGGTCGATGGACGACCGGGGCGTGGTCGCCGTGCTCGACCCGCGGCTGGCGACGGCCCGCTACGGCGGGTTCCTGAAGAACTCGCTGCCGCCGTTCTGGGCGACGACCGACCCGGACGTGGTGCGCGGCGCGCTGCGGCGCCTGGACGCCGCCGCGTCCGGGTCGTGACGGCCCGTCAGCGCCGGTAGGCGCTCAGGTAGTCGCCGATGCGGCCGACGGCCTCTTCGAGGTCGTCGGCGTACTGCAGGGTGACGACGCGGAAATGGTCGGTGGACGGCCAGTTGAACCCGGTCCCCTGCACGACGAGGATCTTCTGCTTTTCGAGCAGGTCGAGGGCGAAGCGCATGTCGTCCTCGATCGGGTACATCTCGGGGTCGAGCCGCGGGAACACGTACAGCGCGCCCTTCGGCCGGACGCAGCTGACGCCGGGCAGGTCGTTGAGCAGCTTCCAGGCGCGGTCGCGCTGCTCGCCGAGCCGGCCGGCGGGCAGGACGAGGTCGTCGATGCTCTGGTAGCCGCCGAGCGCGGCCTGGATCGCGTGCTGGCCGGGGACGTTGGGGCACAGCCGCATGTTGGCGAGGATGTCCAGGCCCTCGATGTAGGACTCGGCGTGCTCCTTGGGCCCGGACAGCACCACCCATCCGGACCGGAACCCGGCGACCCGGTAGTTCTTCGACAGCCCGCCGAAGGTGAGGCACAGCAGGTCGGGGGCCAGCGAGGCGATCGGGACGTGCACGGCGTCGTCGTAGAGGATCCGGTCGTAGATCTCGTCCGCGAAGACGATCAGATTGCGGCGGCGGGCGATCTCGACGATCTGGGTGAGCACCTCGCGCGGGTACACCGCGCCGGTCGGGTTGTTCGGGTTGATCAGCACGATCGCCCGGGTGCGGTCGCCGATCTTGGCCTCGATGTCGTCCAGGCTCGGCGCCCAGTCGGCGGCCTCGTCGCACAGGTAGTGGACGGGGGTGCCGCCGCACAGCGACACCGACGCCGTCCACAGCGGGTAGTCGGGCGCGGGGATCAGCACCTCGTCGCCGTCGTTGAGCAGCGCCTGCAGCGTCAGCACGATCAGCTCGGACACGCCGTTGCCGAGGTAGACGTCCTCGACGTCCAGGCCGGTGACGCCGTTGTCCTCGAACCGCTGCACGATGGCGCGGCGGGCGGGGAGGATGCCCTTGGAGTCGCTGTAGCCGTGCGCGTCCGGCAGGTTGCGGATCATGTCCTGGAGGAGCTCCGGCGGAGCCTCGAACCCGAACGGGGCGGGGTTGCCGATGTGCAGCTTGAGGATGTTGTGGCCCTCGGCCTCGAGCTGCTTGGCGCGCTTGAGCACCGGCCCGCGGATGTCGTAACAGACGTTGGTCAGCTTGCCCGACTGTGTGACCTGCATGGACACACACTATCCGCGCCGCGGCGCCGCGAGCCGCCCGGGCGGCCCGCCCCGCAGGCCCTGCGGGGCCTTGCGGGGCGGGGCCGTGGGCGGTGTCACGGTGCGGCGATCGAGGCGAGGATCGCCCCCCGGGCGGCCCGGCGGGCGGGCCTGATCGCCGCGAGCGCGCCCGCCGCAGCTCCGACCAGCGCGATCACGGTCAGCTGGACGGGCGGGGCGGCGAACGGGTTGCCGAGCGCGGCGCCGAGCCCCCAGCCGAGGAACACGCCGAGGCCGAGGCCGCCGGCGGTGCCGAACAGCGCGACGATCAGCGATTCCCAGCGCACCATCGAGCGGATCTGCGGCCGGGTCGCGCCGACGGCGCGCAGCAGCCCGAGCTCGCGGGTCCGCTCGTGCACCGACAGCGACAGCGTGTTGGCGATGCCGAGCAGCGCGATGATGATCGCGAGGGCGAGCATCCCGTAGACGACGGCGATGAAGCCGTTCATGTCGGACGTCTGCGCCGCGACGAACGCGCCGCGGGTCTCGACCTCGGGTGCTCCGTACGGCTTGGCGAGCGCGGTGAGGGCGCGCCGCGCCGAGGCGACGGACGCGCCCGGCCTCAGGTCGACGAAGGCACTCGTCATGAGCGGCTGCTTGGTGTGGGCGTCCCAGATCGCCGACGGGACGAGGTAGTCGCCGGTCAGGTCGGTCCGTTCGTAGACGGCGCCCACCGTGACCTGCCGGGTGGTGCCGTCGGCGAAGGTGAGGCCGACGGGCGAGCCGGCGTGCCAGCCGCGGTCGTCGGCGGCCTTCTTCGACACCGCGAACGTGCCGGGCCCGGCGAGGGACCCCTGCGTGACGTCGAGGTCCAGGACGCGGCCCAGCGCGGACGGGTCGCCCACGGACACGGTCGCGACGCGGCCGCCGACCCGCATGCCGCCGGTGCCGAGCCCGGCGATCCCGGCGACCTGCGGCAGCCGCCCCGCCTCGTCGACGAGCCGCGGGGCGAAGCCGCCGGTCTCGTTGCCGCCGCCGTCCACCACGAGCGGGCCCTTGAACGACCCGGCGACGCCGTCCTCCAGCGACGCGCGCAGCGTGCCGACGAACACCGTGAGCAGCGTGACGACGCCGACGCCGATCATCAGCGCGGTCGCGGCGCCGGCGGTGCGGCGCGGGCTGCGCGCGGCGTTGCCCCTGGCCAGCGCGCCGGGCACGCCCCGCAGCCGTGCGGCCGGGGCGCCGGCGAGGGCGGCGGCCGGGCGTGCCACGGCCGGTCCGAGCACGACCATCGCGACCAGGCAGAGCACCGCGCCGGCGGCGGCCATCGCCATCTGCCCGCCGGCCGCGCCCAGCACGACCGTGCCCGCGGCCACCGCCCCGAGCACCCCGCCGATGATCACCCGGGTGTCGGACGGCCGCGACGGCTCCGCCGCGACCTCGCGCAGCGCCGCCAGCGGCCGCACCCGCGACGCCCTCACCGCGGGCCCGATCGCCGCGACGAGCGTCACCAGCAGCCCGGCGGGCACCGCGACCAGCAGCGTCGTCGCGGAGACGGTGAGCCCCTCCATCGCGATCCCGATCCGGAACGTGGTGAACAGCAGCCTGAGCAGCGCGGCGAAGCCGAACCCGCCGGCGAGCCCGGCCAGGGTGGCGGCGCCGCCGATCACCAGCGCCTCGATCCCGGCGATCGACACGACCTGGCGGCGGCCGGCGCCGAGCGCGCGCAGCAGCGCCGACTCGCGGGTCCGCTGCGCCATCGTGATCGCGAACGTGTTGTGGATGCTGAACGCCGCGACGAACAGGGCGACGCCGCCGAACGCGCCGAGCACGATCCGGAACGTCTTCAGGAAGCCGTCCTGCACGGCGGTCATGCCCTCGTCGACCTGGGCGCGGTTGGTGACGGCCTCGGTCCCGGCGGGCAGCACCGGGCGGATCCGCGCGGCGAGCCGGTCCTGGCCGATCCCGCCGGCCGCGCGGACCGCGACGCTGCTGATGCGGCCGGGCGTCTTCGCGACGTACCGCTGCGCGCCCTCGAGGCTGAACGCGGTGAACGACGTCTCGCCGAACGCGTCCTCGCCGCCGAACCTGCTGATCCCGACGACCGTCACCGGGACGCGCTCGGGTGTGAGCACGGCCGTCCGGTCGCCGACCTTCAGCTTGCCCTGGTCGGCGAACAGTTTGTTGATGACGACCTCGTCCGGGGCGCGCGGCGCCCGTCCCTCGGCGAGCCGGTAGGGGTTGAGCTTCGGGTCGTTCAGCCAGTTCCCGGCGGTCCTCGGGCCGCGCGACGGGATGGTCGTCCCGTCCTTGGCGAGCAGCTGCCCGGACCCCTGGATGACGGGTTCGGCGTTCGCGACGCCGTTCACGCCGCGCACCTTGCCCAGTACCGACGCGTCGATCTGCCCGCGCGCGCCCCAGGGCGAGTCGCTGACCTTGGTGGAGTTGCGGACGCTGACGTCGCTCTTGCCGTAGGCGCCGGAGAAGTAGCCGCCGATGCTGGACGCGAGCGTGTCGCCGAGCACCAGCGTGCCGGTAAGGAACGTCACGCCGAGGAACACCGCGACCAGCGAGCCGACCATGCGGCGCTTGCGCCCCCACAGCTCCTTGAAGACGAGCCCGGTCATGACCGGTCCCCCAGCCCGCGCATCCGGTCGAGGACCCGGTCGGCCGTGGGCTCGTCCATCACGTCGACGATGCGCCCGTCGGCGAGGAACACGACCGCGTCGGCGTAGCCGGCGGCGACCGGATCGTGGGTCACCATCGCGACCGTCTGGCCGAGGTCGTCGACGGCGCCGCGCAGAAGGTCCAGCACCTCCGCGCCCGTACGGGAGTCGAGGTTGCCGGTCGGTTCGTCCGCGAACACGATCCGCGGACGGGTGACCAGTGCGCGCGCGAGCGCCACCCTCTGCTGCTGTCCGCCGGACAGTTCCGACGGCTTGTGAGTGAGCCGCTGCCCCAGCCGCAGTACGCGCACCACCGTGTCCAGCCACTCCGGGTCGGGGTGCGTGCCCGCCAGCGTCATCGGCAGGACGATGTTGTCCTTCGCGGTGAGCGTCGGGAGCAGGTTGAACGCCTGGAACACGAAGCCGATGCGCTCGCGCCGCAGCCGCGTCAGCCGCCGGTCCGAGAGCGACCCGAGTTCCTGGTCGCCCACGTAGACCTTGCCCGACGTGGCGTCCTCCAGGCCCGCCACGCAGTGCATCAGGGTCGATTTGCCGGCGCCGGACGGCCCCATGATGGCGGTGAAGCGCCCGGCGGGGAACGCCACGCTCACCTCGTCGAGCGCGCGCACCGCCATGTCGCCGGCCCCGTAGACCTTGGTGAGCCGTTCCGTGCGGGCGCCGCCCATGGCCGCGTCCGCCTCGCTGATGGTTCGTCTTGCCTCTGCCGCGTTTCCCATGGCCGGGATCGTCACGCGGCGGTACGGCCCGCGTCGTCCGGCTGCGAGAGGCACCGCACCTACCCCGGGGGCGGCACCGGCGCGCCCGCGCGTACCGCCGGGGCGGCAGCGCGGCCGGGCCGGGTACCCCGCCGGGTGTACTCCTCCGCCGCAAGATCAATAAGACGCGGTGTCCAATTGTGATGCGAGCAACATACAAGCAGGCTTGCTTGCTTGTAAGTGGGCTCGTACCGTCGGAGGCGTGTCAGTGAGCAGCCGCCGGCGCCGGCGCCACAGCAGCGGAACGCGCCGGACCCAGGAGGAGCGCCGGTCGTACACGCAGGCCAGGCTCCTCGAGGCCACCATGGAATGCCTCGTGGACCTCGGCTGGTCCGGCACGTCGACCACCGAGGTCGCCCGCCGCGCGGGCGTCTCGCGCGGGGCGCAGCAGCACCACTACCCGACCAAGATGATCCTGGTCGCGGCGGCGCTGGAGCACCTCCTCGAAGCGCAGCGGCTGGCGTACGAGACGGCGTTCGCGGTCCTGCCCAAGGAGCGCCGCAACGTCACCGGCGCGCTCGACCTGCTCTGGGAGGTCTTCCGCGGCCGCCCCGCCAAGGCGCTGATGGAGCTGGCGGTGGCGGCCCGCACCGACGAGGAGCTGCGCCCGCTCTGCGTCGACCTGAACGAGCGGATCCTGCAGACCATCGCCGAGACGTTCGAGCGGCTGTTCCCCGCGAACACGCTGCCGCCCGACTTCACCGACACGATGCTGCGCGGCCTGTTCGCGATGTTCGTCGGGCTGTCGATCCAGAACGCCCTCGACGACGATTCCCGCGGCCACCAGGCCGCCGTGCTCCGCCAGGTGAAGGAGATCGCGCAGCTGATCGTCCCGGAACCGGGCGGGAGCGTGCCGCAGCAGTCGCCCGCGGCGGCCGCCGCGGGCACCCCCTAGCCACGAAGAAGAGCCACCCCCGGCCCCCGCAGGCCGCACCACCCCCGAGGGAGCGCCTCACATGCCGAAAGCCCCCACCGAACTCGCCGACGAGGTCCGCGAGCAGGTCAAGGACAGGAAGTCGTACCTGGGCGTCGTCGACCGCCTGAACAAGGCGTCGGTCGACAAGCACTGGGAGGCCTACGCCGACATCCCGTGGGACGACCCCGAGTTCGTCGTCGACAAGAACGACCCGCGCTGGGTGCTGCCGCAGTTCGACCGGCTCGGCGAGACCGAGTGGTACCGGTCGCAGCCGCCGCAGATCCAGGCGCAGATCGGGCTGTGGCGGGTCGCCACCGCCATGAAGATCGGCCTGCAGTTCGAGAACCTGCTCAAGCGCGGGCTGCTCAACTACGCCTACCGGCTGCCGAACGGCCGCCCCGAGTTCCGGTACGTCTACCACGAGACGACCGAGGAATGTCACCACGGGATGATGTTCCAGGAGTTCGTGAACCGGACGAAGATGCCGATCCGCGGCATGCCGCGCTCGCTCAGCCTCATCGCGCAGGCCGCGCCGTGGATCCCGCTGGTCTCCACCGAGATGTTCTTCGTGTTCGTGCTCGGCGGCGAGGACCCGATCGACTACGTGCAGCGCAAGTCGCTCAAGGGCGGGCACATCAAGCACCCGCTCGAAGAGACGATCATGAAGATCCACATCGCGGAGGAGGCCCGGCACATCTCCTTCGCCCGGCACTACCTCAAGCACCGGATCCCGTCCATGAACCCGGCGCGCCGCCGCATCCTCGGCTTCGCCACCCCGATCGTGCTCGGCGTCATGGCGCGGATCATGCTGTCCCCGCCCGGGCCGCTGGTGCGGCACTTCAACATCCCGAAGGACGTCGTCCGGCAGGCCTACAAGAACCCGGCCGCGCAGGCGGAGATCTCCAACTCGGTCGGCAAGATCCGCGACCTGATGGCCGAGCTCGGCGTGATCGACCCGGTGAACCGGCGGGTCTGGAAGGCGTTCGGCATCTGGGACAAGCCCGGGACGCGGCGTCCCGTCGAGCCGTCCAAGGCCGCGTGAGCATGGCCGGGGCGAACGGCGCCGGCGCGCCCGCCGCGCCGCGTCCCGCCGTGGTGACGCCGGCGGCGGGACGCGGCGGCGCGTACAAGGCCGTCATCATCGGGACGGGCTTCTCCGGCCTCGGCATGGCGATCGGGCTGAAGAAGGCCGGCGTGCACGACTTCGTCATCCTGGAGAAGGCGGACGAGGTCGGCGGCACGTGGCGGGAGAACACCTATCCCGGCTGCGCCTGCGACATCATGTCGCTGCTGTACTCCTACTCGTTCGAGCCGAAGAACGACTGGTCGCGGATGTTCCCCAAGCAGGGCGAGCTGCTGCAGTACATCAAGGACATCGTCGACAAGTACGAGCTGGCGCAGCACATCAGGTTCGGCACCGAGGTGACCGCCGCGGAGTACGACGACGCCACCGACACCTGGCAGGTGTCGATCGAGGGCGCGGGCGCCGAGCCCGGCGAGACCGTCCGGGGACGGGCGCTCGCCGCGGGCATGGGCCCGCTGCACCAGCCGAACGTCCCCGACCTGCCGGGCCTCGCGTCGTTCGAGGGGAGGACGTTCCACTCCGCCGAGTGGGACCACTCCTACGACCTGGCCGGCAAGCGCGTCGCGGTGATCGGGACGGGCGCGTCGGCGATCCAGTTCGTCCCGCAGATCGCGAAGACGGCCGGGTCGCTGACGGTGTTCCAGCGGACGCCTCCGTGGATCATGCCGAAGCCGGACCGCCGGGTGACGGGGCTGGAGAAGGCGCTGTTCCGGCGCGTCCCCGGCTTCCAGCGCGGCTACCGCAACGGCATCTACCTGCTGCAGGAGAGCTTCGTCCTCGGGTTCAAGAACCCGCGGCTGCTGAAGGCCGCGAGCTCGATCGCGCAGTGGCACCTGGCCCGCCAGGTGCCCGACCGCGAGCTGCGCCGCAAGCTCACGCCCGGCTACACGATGGGCTGCAAGCGGACGCTGGTGTCCAGCGACTACTTCCCGGCGCTGATGCGGCCGAACGTGGAACTGACCACCGAGGGCGTCGCCGAGGTCCGCGAGCGCTCGATCGTCACGCGGGACGGCCGCGAGCACGAGGTCGACGCGATCATCTTCGGCACCGGGTTCCACGTCACCGACGCGTTCGAGAACGCGCGGATCACGGGCCGCGGCGGGCTGAAGATCCAGGACGCGTGGAAGGACGGCATCGAGGCGCACCTCGGCGTCGCGGTGAAGGGCTTCCCGAACCTGTTCCTGCTGCTCGGCCCGAACTCCGGCCTCGGCCACAACTCGATGATCTTCATCATCGAGGCGCAGGTCCGCTACGTCCTGCAGTGCCTGGCGATGCTCGACGGGGCGGGCGCCTCCCGGATCTCGGTGAAGCCGTCCGTGCAGGACCGCTTCAACGCCTGGGTGCAGCGCAAGTCCGAGGGCGCGGTGTGGGTGGCCGGCGGCTGCGACAGCTGGTACCTGGACCGCAACGGCGTCAACCGGGCCGCCTGGCCCGCGTCGACGGTGAACTACTGGCTGCGGACGCGCCGCCTCGACCCGCGCGACTTCCGGGTGGAGGGGCGCGACGAGCCGGCGGTCCCCGCTTCGTAGCCGGGTGAGTGTCGGCGCCGCCGCCCCACCCCGTAGAATCCCCGCAATTGAACACAACATCCAATTAGCACATCGAGCGGAGCGCGCAACATGAGCATCGCGATCGTGACCGGAGGCGCATCCGGCATCGGCCGTGCGATCGCCACGTCCCTGGTGGCGCGCGGCGACACCGTCGTGGTCAGCGACATCAACGCCGACGGCGCCGCGGCCGTCGCCGACAAGCTGAACACCCTCGGCAAGGGCAAGGCGTCCGCCGCCCCCCTCGACGTCACCGACGCCGACGCCGTCACCGACCTCTACAAGCGCGTGAAGGCCGAGAACGGCCGGCTCGACCTGGTGTTCAACAACGCCGGCATCGCGATCGGCGGGCTGGCCGAGGAGCTCACCCTCGACCACTGGAACCGCGCGATCGACATCAACCTCAAGGGCGTCGTGCACGGCGTGCACGCCGCGTACCCGATCATGCTGGAGCAGGGCCGCGGGCACATCGTCAACACCGCCTCGCTCGCCGGGCTCGTCCCGATGCCGATCGGCATCCCCTACACCGCCACCAAGCACGCCGTCGTCGGCCTGTCGCTCGGCCTGCGCGCCGAGGCCGCCGGACGCGGCGTCAAGGTCAGCGTGGTCTGCCCGAGCTTCGTCGACACCCCCCTGCTGCACAACGTCAACCCGGACCTGCCGGAGACGGCGCTGAGCGGCAACGCCACCGAGGACATCGCCAAGGCGTCGCCGCGCCTCTACACCGCCGAGAAGCTCGCGCGCGACATCATGAAGGGCGTCGCCAAGAACCAGGCGCTCATCGTCGCGCCCGCGCACGGCCGCCTCGCCTGGCGCGGTGTCCGCCTCAACCCGGCCGCCGCGGTCCGCGTCGCACAGATCGCCGTCAGCCGCATCTCCAAGTAACCCTCCAGCCGTCGTACAGCAGCCGCCCGCGCACGCTCCCCAAGCGCGCGCGGGCGTCCTCATGTCTTATCCGGGGCGCCGGGCGCGGCCTCAGCCTCTGCTGCCTTCGGGTGATGCAGGTCGAAGGCGGGCCTTTCCGAGCGGATCCGCGGGATCGAGGCGAAGTTGTGCCGCGGCGGCGGGCACGACGTCGCCCATTCCAGCGAATTGCCATAGCCCCACGGGTCGTCCACCTGGACCCGCGTGCCGCGGCGCGACGTCAGGTACACGTTGTAGATGAAGAACAGCGTCGATACCCCGAGCAGGAACGCCCCGGCGCTGGAGACCCGGTTCAGTCCCGTGAACTCCTTGGCATAGTCGGCGTAGCGGCGCGGCATCCCCTCGGCGCCCAGCCAGTGCTGGACGAGGAACGTCGTGTGGAAACCGATGAACAGCGTCCAGAAGTGAACCTTCCCCCACGCCTCGTTGAGCATCTTCCCGGTCATCTTCGGCCACCAGAAGTAGAAGCCGGAGAACATCGCGAACACGACCGTCCCGAAGACGACGTAATGGAAGTGCGCCACCACGAAGTAGGAGTCCTGCACCTGGAAGTCCAGCGGCGGCGACGCGAGGATGACGCCCGTCAGCCCGCCGAACAGAAACGTCACGAGGAATCCCACGGCGAACAGCATCGGCGTCTCGAAACTGAGGTTGCCGCGCCACATCGTCCCGACCCAGTTGAAGAACTTCACCCCGGTCGGCACCGCGATGAGGAACGACATGAACGAGAAGAACGGCAGCAGGACCCGGCCCGTCGTGAACATGTGGTGCGCCCACACCGACATCGACAGCCCTGCGATCACCATCGTGGCGCCGACCATCCCGAGATAGCCGAACAGCGGTTTGCGGCTGAACACCGGGATGACCTCGGTGACGATCCCGAAGAACGGCAGCGCGATGATGTACACCTCGGGATGCCCGAAGAACCAGAACAGATGCTGCCAGGTCAGTGCCCCGCCGTAGGCCGCGTCGAACACGTGCGAGCCGAACCGGCGGTCCGACTCCAGGCACAGCAGCGCCGCCGCGAGCACCGGAAAGGCCAGCAGCACCAGCAGGCTCGTCAGGAACACGTTCCAGGTGAAGATCGGCAGCCGGAACATCGTCATTCCCGGCGCCCGCATCCCGATGATCGTGGTGATGAAGTTGACGCCGCCGAGGATCGTCCCGAACCCCGACAGCGCGAGCCCCATCACCCACATGTCGCCGCCGATGCCCGGCGTGCGCAGCGCGCTGTTCAGCGGCGCGTACGCCGTCCAGCCGAAACTCGCCGCGCCGCCAGGCGAGACGAACGACCCGAACACGATCAGGCCGCCGAGCAGGAACAGCCAGTAGCTCAGCATGTTCAGCCGCGGGAACGCCACGTCCGGCGACCCGATCTGCAGCGGCATCACCACGTTCGCGAAACCGACGAACAACGGCGTTGCGAACAGCAGCAGCATCACCGTGCCGTGCATCGTGAACAGCTGGTTGTACTGCTCGTTGGAGACGAACTGCAGGCCCGGGGAGGCGAGCTCCGCCCGCATCACCATCGCCATCAGTCCGGCCAGCAGGAAGAACACAAACGAGGTGGTCAGATACAGATATCCGATCACCTTGTGGTCGGTGGTGGTCAGCCAGGACACCAGGACCGAGCCCCGGGGGCGTGCCTCGGAAGGCGCCTCCGGGAGTCGACGGCCGAGAAGGACCATGCCGGGCTCCCAATCGACGGGGGATGCCCTCACTATTCGCCGGGCACCAGAGGGGCGCAAGACATCTCCGCGTCCCGCATAGGCTGAAAGGCGTGGAGCGCATACTGGTCAGTTCCTGCCTCGTGGGACGGCCCGTCCGATACGACGGGGCCGCCAAACCGGTGGGCGGCGCCCTCGTCGAGCGGTGGCGCGCGGAGGGGCGGCTCGTCCCGTTCTGCCCGGAGGTCTCCGGCGGCCTGCCCGTCCCCCGGCCGCCCGCCGAGATCGTCGGCGGGGACGGCGGCGACGTCCTGGACGGCACCGCCCGGGTCGTCACCGACGCCGGCGCCGACGTGACGGCCGAGTTCCTGCGCGGCGCCCGCCTCGCGCTGGCCGCCGCCGAGCGGTCCGGCGCCCGCATCGCGCTGCTGAAGGAGGGCAGCCCGTCCTGCGGCAGCGGCCGCGTCTACGACGGCACGTTCTCGGGCGCGCCGGTCCCCGGAGCCGGTGTGACGACCGCCCTGCTGCGCCGCGCGGGCATCAGCGTCTTCGGCGAGGACGACCTCGACGCCGTCCAGGAGCTACTGACCGGCCTGGAGCAGGCGCCCTGATCAGCCGCCGCCCATGATCGCGGCCATCTGATCCGGTGACAGCGCGGGGACGGGCAGCGGACGCGCCGCGCCCGCGCGCAGGCCGTCGAGGAAGAGGCCGAGGAACCGGCGCCAGACCGCGTCCCCCGACTCGCGGATGATCTGGGACATCGCCCACATCAGCGGCACGATGTCGGTGACCTCGAAGTCGCCCCGCAGCTGCCCGGCCTCCTTGGCCCGCTCGACGATCCGGGCCAGGTGCGCGAAGCCGCGATCGCACGCCTCGCTGAGCTCGGACGCGAGCGGGAATCGGCGCGCGAGCACGTCGTTCAGTCCCCGGTCCGCCGCCTGCAGCGCGACGATCCCCTCGACGAAGGCGGCGAACCCCGCCCAGGGATCGGGGTCGTCCAGTGCCGCCGCGGCGAGCCGGTCGAGTTCGGCCAGCCGGACGGGGAAGATCGCGTCGAAGAGATCCTGCCGTGCGTGGAAGTGGTTGTAGAGCGTGCCGATGCTGACCCCGGCGCGGCGCGCGACCTCCTCCAGCGGCGCGTCGAGACCGCGGTCCCCGAACACCTGCGCCGCGGCCGCCACCAGCTTCTCGCGGTTCCGCGCGGCGTCGGCCCGCACCGGCCTGCTCCTGGACATACCGCCATCCTATGAAGTTGAGGAAACCCTCAAGTTCCGGTTAAGTTGAGGGCATTCTCAACTTCTTGGAGGTCCCCATGACCGCGACGACCGTCGTCATCGGCGCCGGCCCCGGGCTCGGCCTGTCGATTGCCCATCGGTTCGGCCGCGAAGGGCGCCCCGTCGCCCTCGTCTCCCGCAACGCGGCGCGCCACCCCGGCTACCTCGCGTCGCTCGCGTCCGCCGGCGTCGAGGCGACGGCCCACGCGGCCGACGTCCGCGACCGCGACGCGCTCCGCCGCGCCCTCGACGACATCACCGCACGGCACGGCGCGATCGACGTCGTCTACTACGGCCCCGGCGCCGCCGACCCCACCGCCCGTCCCGCGCCCATTACCGAGACCGACGTACCGGCCGTGCAGGACGCGATGAGCTGGCTCTACCCGGCGATCGACATCGTCGGCGCGGTCCTGCCCGGCATGCTGGAGCGCGGAAACGGCGGCCTGCTGTTCGCCGGCGGCCTCAGCTCCGTCGTCCCGATGCCGGTCCTCGGAAGCCTGGCGCTCTCGTCCGCCGCCCTGCGCAACTACGCCGTCACCCTGAACGCCGCCCTCGCCGACCGGGGCGTCTACGCCGGGACGCTCACCATCGGCGGCGTCATCGAGCGCGGCGACATCCACAGCGCGATCGTCGCCCAGCCCGACCTCGTCGGCGGCATGGAGATCCGCACGCTCGACCCCGACGCCCTCGCCGACACCGCCTGGGACCTCTACAAGAACCGCGACCGGGCCGAAGCCACCTTCAACGTCCTCGCCTGACCCGTACCTCCGCGGTACGACCGGGTCAGCCCGTCCCGCGCCGCCAGCCGGACGGGCTGACGCCCCGGACGCGCTTGAAGGCCACGCTGAAGGCGAACGCGTCCGCGTACCCGACGTCGCGCCCCACGGCGGCGATCGTCGCGTCGGTGTCGCGCAGCAGGTCCGCCGCGAGGGTCATCCGCCAGCCGGTGAGGTAGGTGAGCGGCGGCTCGCCCACCAGACTGGTGAACCGCGCCGCGAACACCGCCCGGGACATCCCCACCTCGGCGGCCAGCGCGGCGACCGTCCACCGGCGCGCCGGGTCCTCGTGCAGCAGCCGCAGCGCCTCACCGACCGCCGGATCCCCCAGCGCCCCGTACCAGGACGGCAGCTCCGAATCCGGCCGCGCGCACCAGGCCCGCAGGGCCAGGACGAGCACCAGGTCCAGCAGCCGGTGGAGGACGGCGTCCTGGCCGGGCTCCTCGCGGCCGACCTCGGCGGCGAGCAGGTCCAGCGCGCCCCGCGTCCGCGGTCCCGCCGGGACGACCGCCACCGGAGGGAGCATCTCGAGGATCCGGCCGCCGACATCTCCGTGCAGTTCGTAGGCACCGCGGAGCATGACCGTGGCGCCGGGGAGGCCATCGCCGTAGGTGCGGGGAGCCAGGTTCCATTCCCCGCCCGCGACCGGATCACCGCTGCCGGCCCGGTACTTCCGCCCCTGCCTGATCACTACCTGGGACGGCGTGGACGGGTCGTCCGCGATCGTGTACTCACCGGCGGCGGTGATCAGTGCGATGTCCCCCGCGGCGAGAGAGACCGGTGCGGCGCCCGCCTCGTCCAGCCGGACCGCGGCACAGCCGCCCAGCGTCGCCACGACCGTAAGAGCGGCCGCGTCGGCGAACGTCAGCGCCCATGGCGGCCGCTGGACCAGCTGCCTGACCAGCGCATCCCCGGCGCGTGCCCGGTGCAGCAGATCGCTCAGGACGTCCATGCCGCACACGCTAGACGATGACAAAGGAAACCGAGACGTCCTCCCATGGATCGTCTGGCGGGTCCTGCGGTTGCCTAGGGGGCATGGAGAACACGCTCATTCTCGGCGCCACCGGCAAGACCGGCCGCCGCGTCGTCCGGCGGATGCGCGCCGCCGGCCATTTCGTCCGCACCGCGTCCCGCACGGGCAGCGACGTGACCTTCGACCTCGGCGACCCGGCGACCTGGCCCGCCGCCCTCGACGGCGCCACGGCCATCTACCTCCTGGAGCCCGTCCTCCAGCCGGTGCCCGACCGCGCAGCGCGCATGCCCAAGTTCGTGACCGAGGCGGTCGGCGCGGGTGTGCAGCGCCTCGTCCTGCTGTCCGCTCACGGTGTCGGCGACGCCCCTGACGACCACCCGCTGAAGTCCGCCGAGCTGGCCGTGCGCGAGTCCGGGGTCGGCTGGACGATCCTGCGGCCCGGCTGGTTCGCGCAGAACTTCAGCGAGTCGTTCTGGAAGCCCTGGGTCCTCAGCGGGACCGTGGCCGTGCCCACCGGCGACGGCCGCACCCCGTTCGTCGACGCCGAGGACATCGCGGAGGTCGCGATGGCCGCCCTGACCGATGACCGCCATCGCGACCAGATGTACCAACTGACCGGGCCACGTGCGATCAGCTTCGCCGAGGCCGCCGAACTCATCGGCAAGGCCGCCGGCCGCACGGTCCGCCATGTCGATGTGACGACGGAGGCCTTCATCGAACGGCTGGTCTCCAACGGCGTCCATGCCGATGCCGCCCGGCTCCTCGCCGGCCTCCTCGCCGCAATAAGCGACGACGGGGAAGCCGCGGTGTCGGACGGCGTCGAGCGCGCCCTCGGACGGCCGGCCAGGCCGTTCGAGGACTACGTCGCCGAAGCCGCCGCCGCGGGCCACTGGGCCTGACCCCGGAAATGCGGAAGGCCCCGCCGTAAACGGCGGGGCCTTCCTAATATGAGTCCGGCGGTGTCCTACTCTCCCACACAGTCTCCCATGC
>NZ_JAGEPF010000047.1 GCF_017573465.1 Actinomadura violacea | reverse complement strand
CCAAGCTGGTTGGCGCCGCCGATATCGACGCCGCAAGCTTGAAGCCGCACAGGCCGGCCTTGAGGCCATCGCCCAGGACGAGGACCCCGCCGCCAAGCTGGTTGGCGCCGCCGATATCGACGCCGCATGGAAAGGGCTGACGCTCGGAGAGAAGCGCCAGATCACGCGCCGCCCGCTGACGACCAAGGTAGAGCCGATCGGACGCGGCAAGCGCACCCCGGTACGCGACCGGGTGAAGATCACCCGACTCAAGCGCCCGACCCCCACCGCACCCCCCTGTAATGGCTGAGGCGGCTGAGGGCGTTGGCCTGCTGGCGGAACTCGGGCGCAAGCATCTGGGTGAGGAAGCCGACGCGGGCCGGTTGGGGAGGATTCGGCCGTGGTGGTGGCGGCACCGGCGGCGATCACAGAAGAATGCGGGGTCAGGTCAGGGTGGATCAGTCCCTGACCTGACCGCTGCTTCCTCTGGCCTCCGGAGTTGGACTCCGGAGTGCAGCCTTGGAGGGCGTTCCCGACTACGGGCCTGCTATCCGGAGGTGGGCCACCTCGTCTGGCCCGGCCAGCGTGGCCGGCGGTTGCGGCCGGTTGGTTGGCCAGACCTGGATGAGATGCGTCTCCAGAGGTTCTCGAAGAACGCCACGCCCCATAGCGGCCGCTCTACCACGGACATGGATGCGCAAACGGCCTCCCCCGGGACGAAGCTTCAACTCCCCCAACGGCAGGTCGCCATAGAGGTTGATGACTGAGGCTCTGGAGATGGAGGGTAATACGTCCGAACTCCGTACCGGTCAGTACGGCGACCCAGTTCTCCTCCCCCGTTGTGAGGCCATCCTGCGGAGGCGGCCACACGTCGTCACGTCCTCCCGATGACAGGATGTTGTACTGGCCGTCTTGGACCCTGGCCGCAATGGTCGTGCGCTGGCCGCCTTCTGAAAAAGTCATGCCTACCAGGATTTTCTACCATCTTGCAGTACGACTCGGAGCCAGAACGCGTCTCCGTCCAGCACGCGGTTCTTTTGATAGAAGGGCCCTGTAACGCCACCCTGGGCGTCGTTGGCCGACTGCGGCACTGTCCTCCACGACCAATCCTGGTTCGGAACCGGCAGATTGGTATTTGCCGCACCCTCGCGGGTAGACGCCATGGGCCACTCATCACACGAGTTTGGCCCGCTTGCCGGACAGGCGACGCTGCGGTCATCATCGATTCGATCATCACCCTGCGTTCGTGCAGGGGAAGGCCAATCGTGAGGCCCCCATCGAGTTGGCAGAGGCCCGTTTGTTGGCTTCGGCCCCCCGGTGAGGGAGTGGGCTGGCGTTCGGATCGCCCTTCTGCCGGTCGTAGATGTGCTTCGCCACCGGCTCGATGGCTGGCTTCTCCGTGGCGTCGTACTCCATGATCGGAGGGAATTGTTGGTCTACGCATCCACTATTGACGCCCGTTGTATCACATCGGCCATCGAGCACCACCGGCTCGAAGCCCGTGATCTTGAACGGATGCGTCATTTGCTGTGGGTGGGACTCGGGCTGGTCGTGGTCGGGCTGGTGCTCGGGCTCGTGCCGGTCAAGGCGGACCCTTCGAGTGCGGGTCGGTGTTTCGTCCGCGGCACCTCGACACCTCCGTCGCCGGCGGGATGCCCGATCAGCTCAGCGGGCTGACGGCGAAGGCGTTCGGTGGTGTGAACGACGAGCGCGCCAGCCGACACCGCAAGATGCTGCCTCCGATGGGTGGGCTCCTGGTCGCGGGCATAGCCTTCGCCGTGTTCGGCGCCAGAGCCCACTGGCAGCGCGCGACAGCACTGCGTGCGGCTGCCTGACCAGCGCCAATACGCGCGGGCGCTGCATGGTCCGACCGGCAAGAGCCGGTTCCACGTCCGGTGAGGCCGCCCCCCTTGCCGATCCTCAGCGCTCAATAGCGCCAGTAGACACTGGCGTTCTTTTGAGGTTCGATGGATCATGCTCGCATGAAACGTGCCCTCGCGGCCGCCGCGACCGCTGCCGCCGCCGTCCTCACGTCGCTTCCCGCCCCGGCCCTCGCGGCCGCCCCCGAACTGCGCACGGTCTCCCTGCCCTTCCTGTGGCCGACGGCCCGGCTCACCGACGTCACCGCCGACGGCGCTGGCGGTGTCTGGGTCGGCGGTGTGCAGGGCAAGTACTGCCTCCGCTGGGGCGACCTCTGCCCCGCGTACTACGACGGCAACCCGGTCGTGCGGCGCCGGGTCGGCTCGTCGTGGAAGGAGTACCCGCTCAACGGCTGGACTGGCCAGGGCGAGATCGCGCAGGTCGCTTCGGGCGCGGGCGAGACCTGGATCGACGGCGGACCGAGCGCCAGCGGGAGTGCGAGCACCTACGTGGCGCGCTTCGACGGCTCGGCGTTCCAGAAGGTCGCGGTTCCGGCCAAGTACGTCACCATGCTCGCCACCGGCCCGGCGGGGACCTTCGCCAGCGCCTGGGAGCCGGATTCCGTACACGGGCTGTTCAAACGCACCGGCGACACCTGGACCGCCGTCAACGTTCCCGGGGTCGACTATGTCGGCGACGTGCAGGCGCTTACCGCGTCCGACGCGTGGGCGGTCGGCTTCCAGGACGGCCTGCAGCAGGTGCCCGCCGCCGCGCACTTCGACGGCACCTCCTGGAAGAACGTCCCGCTGCCAGCGATCGCCGAGAACGACTGGTTCCGCAAGGTCGTCCCGGTCGCCGCGAACGACGTCTGGGGCATCACGGCCAAGCGGCTGGCGCACTGGAACGGCACCGCGTGGACCTACGTCGCGGCGCCGGCAGGGTACCCCGACTTCGGTGACCTGACCGTGGACGCGTCCGGGACGCCCTGGGTCGCTCCGGAGGCGGCCGAGCCGCCGGAGAAGCCCCCGTACCGCTACAGCGGCGGCGAATGGGAGCCCGTGACGATCCCGTCCGGGATCGCGGTGTACGACCTGGCCGCCGTGCCCGGCGGCATCTGGGGAGTCGGAAGGCAAGGGGAAGACAACCCGGTGGCCCTCAACGGTTCCTAGCACTCGGATGAGTGACGGCGCGAGTGAGGCTCGGTCCCGTGCGAACATGAAGTCGTCTCGCCGAGGCCGAGCCGACGCCCGTCGGAAGGCGGGGGCGGCGGGCGCTGGTGAAGCCACGTTGCGGGACTGCGGCGAGGGCGGAGCGTAGCGGGCGATCAGGTCGGCCTTCGACATGCCACGGACCTCGTCCTCACCGATGCCCTGGGCGAGGGCGTACCGGGACCACTCGGCCTTCGAGGCGCCGCGGTCCGGAGCGGGGACCGCAGACGGAGTGGGATCGGCCGCAGCACCCTCGACCGCGACGGCGGGGGCGTCGGCGTTATCCCACGGGGCGGCACAGCCCGTCGCGGATGAGCTGGGCGGCGTGAGCGTCGTCGTTGACGGTGGCCTCGTCGCCGGGCAGGTAGCGGGCTGCCGTCGATCGTGCACCAGAACGCGACGCGCAACTGCATCAAAGGTCATGCTCCTTTCTCGAACGAAGACGTGGTCTTGGTGAAGGCTCATTAAGGATCCCGCCCAGTCGTTGCCTTCTTCGGACGTTCAGGTGGGCGATCTTGCCGGAATCGGCGATCGGTGGAGGCAACGGCCTTAACGGGCGGGCGTTGGCGATGCCCTGATGAGGGCGATGCTCGTTGTAGAAGGTCTCGAACTCGCGGAGTGCGTGGAGCAGGTGCCGCTGGTTCCAGATCAATGTGCGGTCGAGGAGTTCGCGGCGGCAGGCCTGGACCCATCGCTCCATCACCGCGTTCATCCTCGGCATCCGCACCCCGGTCAGCACCGCCTGGATGCCGGCATCGGCCAGGACGGTGTCGAAGAGGTCAGGGAATCTGCCGTCGCGGTCACGGATCAGGAACCGTACCCGGCAGGCGGCATCCTCCAGATCCATGACCAGGTTCCGCGCCGCTTGGGTCACCCACGAGGCGGTCGGGTGAGCGGTGGCACCTAGAACACGGATGCGACGGGTGTGGTGCTCGATGACCGCCAGCACGTACATCCGCGCGCCCGTGAGCGTGACGGTCTCCAGGAAGTCACACGCCAGCAGCGCCTCGGCCTGGGAGCGCAGGAAGTCGGCCCAGGATGTGGCGGAACGCTCGGGTGCCGGATCGATACCGGCGTCGTTGAGGATCTCCCAGACGGTAGAGGCCGCGACCTTGATACCGAGCACCAGCAGTTCGCCGTGCACCCGCCGATACCCCCAGCCCGGGTTCTCCCGCACCAGGCGCAGTACCAGCAGCCGGACGGAGCGGACGGTCGGTGGACGGTCGGTGGACGGCCCAGCCGCTTGGGTTTGGATCGGGCGGGTGCCGACCGGCAATCAGGTCACGGTGCCAACGCAGCATCGTCTCCGGCCGCACCAAGAGCCGCATCCGGCGCACTACACCGCGAGGCAGCCGGTTCAGCAGCGCCGCCAGCAGTGCCCGGTTCGCAGCGGTGAACCGCACCCGCGTCCCGGCCAACTGGCGCTCCAACACGGCGACCTGATGCCGCAACACCAGGATTTCGGCGTCCTTCTCCTGATCGGTCATCGGGAGCAGGCGGAGGGCCGCGAAGGTGTTCGCCACAGTCAAGTAGGCCAATCGCAACAGCACAGCCACCCATCATCCCTCGGCCCAGCGGCGTCGTGGCCCATCCCGGAACTGTCCAAGCCCGGCACCACTTCCTGCCAGGCACTACGTCCCTCACCTGCACGGACGTAGTTTTCGGCAAGCACAGGACTGGACGGCTCAGCTAGGTCGGCTCCTGCATCCGACGGGAGCGCCACCCACTAGCGGCGTCGGGACCGAGGCCCTTGCAGAGCGGCCCGACCTCTTTGGGGCGACGGAGACGTTCTGTGTGGAGTGGCGCCACGACCTCAGCCCGGAGGAGTTGATCGATTTGGTGGCCTCTCGCAGCTACGTGATCACGATGACGGATTCGGAGCGGGGTGAGCTGCTGGCGAAGGTGTGCCATCTGATTACAGATCACCCCGCGTTGGCGGGCCGAGACCGGATCGAGATGCCCTACATCACTCAGTGCTACCGGGCTCGACGCTGCCCGACTTCGTAGTAAGGGGGCCGTTCACGGCACCCCTTACAGCCCGACGTTGCGCATGGCGTTGTCGCGCCAGCGGTCGACGGCGCGGATGTAGCCCAGCAGCACCGGGGAGGTGGCCACCGGCCGTGCCGGGCGATGACCGACACCGGGACCCCGGCGGTGTAGGCCGCAGGGAGTGCGCGGTGTAGGCCTCGGCGTCGGGCACCCCGGGTGGCGAGGGCCAGGCGGCGGACGGCGCGGTTGATGGCGTCGCCGGTGATGCTCGCGCCGATCTGGCCGTGCCGGTCCACGCTGCGCAGCAGCCGCCCGTCGGCGATGCCGCGGTTGGCCAGCAGCGCCGTCCAGTCCCGGAAGACCGACGGCCCTGGTCGCCCGGCATAAGCCCTGGTCTGTGGGTAGTTGTTCGATAACGCAAAGTACATGCCGGGTGGTTGAACAGGAGGTCGCCGACGCCTTGGCCTCGGCACGCAGTGTGGCGAGGCGAGGCCGACGGCCGGTTCTCGGGCAGCAGGGCACCTGGCGACCACGACACTCCAAGGAGCACCGTAGTGAGCATCCCCGTTGACACCACCGATCCCTCGCCCCTGGGCACCGCCGACCCCCGGGACCTGGTCCCCGCCGACCTGTTCGGCAGGCTCGCGGCACGGATCAGCCGAGATCACGCCGTCGAAGCGCCGATGGCCGAACGCATCATGAGCCAGGCGCTGGCGTTCCTGGCTGCCTGTGCCCGTCACCGCGGCGCCGGGCTGACCCCTTCCTCGCAGGTGGACATCGGCTGGCACACGTTCCTGCTGTACACGGCGGAGTACACGCAGTTCTGCGCCCGTGTGGCGGGCGGTTTCATCCATCATCGCCCCGACGACGACGAACTCGGCGCGATGTCCTCGCCGGCCGACCGGGCCGATCGCATCACCGCGACCCTCACCGCGATACAGGCTGCGGGCATGCCCGTGGACACCGAACTGTGGGATCCCGCCCGGGGCGGCGACGGCGCCACGCGCAAGTTCGACTGCCAGGCCGAGGGCGCCTGCAGGACGGAAGCCGTCATCGGCTTGCACTGCAGCCGCACCCTCTAGCCGCCCGCCCGCCCGGCCGCTGCAGCCGGCCCCTACCTAGAGCCCGACGTTGCGCATCGCGTTGTCGCGCCAGCGGTCGACCGCGCGGATGTAGCCGAGCAGCACCGGAGAAGCGGGCGCCCACCGGCAGTGCCGGGCGATGACTTACACCGGGACCCCTGTAGGCGATGGTGGCGCCGCCAGCGCGCAGCGAGTGCGCGGTGTAGCTGGCGGCGTCGGGCACGTCCGCGGCGAGGGCCAGGCGGCGCACGGCGCGGTTGATGGCGTCGCCGGTGATGCTCGCGCCGATCCGGCCGTGCCGGTCCACGCTGCGCAGCAACCGCCCGCCGGCGATTCCGCGCGCGGCCAGCAGCGCCGTCCAGTCCCGCCAGGCCGCGACGGGGTCGGTGATCGGGTGCGCGTCGCGCGGGATCGCGATCGTCTCCCCGGCCGCGTCCTGATCGGTCTTGGACATCCGGATCGTCACCTCCAGGCCCTCGGGCGTCTCGGCGACGTCACCGGCGTCGAGGGCGGCCAGCTCGGAGCGGCGGCCCATCAGCGCCTGGCGCTGGTTGCGCTGGCCGGTCTCAGTGCGGCGGCGGCGGTGCCCGCGCAGCACCAGGCGGGCGGCGCGGGTCTCGGGCGAGCCGCGGTGCCCGGCGGCGGTGTGCGCGGTGCGGACCGCCGCGATCGCCTGCGTGATGGACGCGGGTGCCAGCTCGCGGCCGCACAGCGCCGCGACGTACTCGGCCAGCGTCGCCTCGGTCGCCGGCAGCGCCGTTCTACTCCCACGTCTCCGACGTGATGCGGGAGGAGCTCAAAGCCAAGCTGCAGCGTCGCTGGGAGAACTCGCTGGAAGAAAGGCTCCAGTTCAGCGCGGCTTCACCCGTGCCAGTGCTCAACGGGCTCCTGGAGGGTTTCCGAAAGAAGAGGCGCTCTGCAGTGCACCTCGTGAGCGCTTAGCTCTTGAGAGCCAGGCCGGTGGGCCGAGGCGCCACTCCGAGCCGCTACGGAGAGTGATGAAGCTGGGAGGTCAACCCGTGACCTCGTTTGGGTGGGAGGGAGGTGATCTCCCAAAATCCTCCCAGTTGATCACTGAGGCCCTCTCGCGTACTCGCGGGAGGGCCTGTGTGGTGAGGGTGGGCGATACTGGGTTCGAACCAGTGACCTCTTCGGTGTGAACGAAGCGCTCTCCCACTGAGCTAATCGCCCCGGCGGAGCGTCCCTGCGGGGCGTTCCGACGTCGGAAACTCTAGCGCATGTCGAGGGGTGCTCGCTCATCGAGCGCTGCGGTCAGCGGGCGGGGGCGGGGGCGGTGTCGCGGCCGCCGGGGTGGCGGTGGCGCCAGACGACGAAGATCGTCGTGGCGACGAGGGACCAGGCGGCCAGCACGATAAACGGCAGGACGTGCTGGTGGGCGTGGAAGTAGATGGCGGTGTGCTGGGCGTTCACGGACGCGCCGGGCGGCAGCCAGCGGCCGATCAGGCCGAGCGGGGACGGCAGGAGGGGCCAGGAGACGGCGCCGCCGGACGAGGGGTTGCCGATCAGGACCATCAGGCCCCAGGTGGGGATCATGGCCCAGCGGCCGACGAGGGTGTTGAACATCGTGAAGACCATGCCGCTGGTGAACATGGTGAGGGCGCAGATGGCCCAGGACTCGCGGAAGGGGAGGTCGAGGACGCCGAGGAGGCCGTCGACGACGGCGCAGATCGACAGGCCGCCGAGGACGGCGTAGGCGGCGGTGAAGGCGATGCGCTCGCCGGCGTTGAGGGCGCGGGCGTGCACGCTGAGCTGGATGGCGCCGACGAAGCCGATGATCACCGAGGCGAGGGAGATGTAGAAGATCGCCAGGCCCTGGGGGTCGGTGGGCTGGAGCGGTCTGATGTCGTGGACGGCGAGGGGCACGCCTGTCTTCTGGCCGGCGATCGGGGCGGCCTGGGTGAGCAGGCGGGAGACGGAGGCGCCGGCGGCGGCCGCGACGTCCAGCTGGGCGCGCTCCCCTTGCAGGACGAGGATGGCGAACTCGCGTTGCTCGTCGACGGCGGCGCGGGCCGAGGCGTAGGTGGCGTAGTGGCGGACGGACAGGGAGGTGTCGAGGCCGGCGTCGAGGGCCTGGACGAGGTGGGCGGACTCCCCGTGGCCCGTGACGGCGACGGGGATGTGGCGGGGGGCGGGGTTGGCCATGGCGTAGCAGTACGAGCCCGCGAACAGGCCCGCGGCGGCGGCCAGGATGAGCAGCAGGACGACGGCGGGGAGGAACGGGGACTCCCGGAAGGCCGTCCAGTGCTCGCGGACCGTGCGGTGGCGGGCGTGATCCATGTGATCACGCTAGGTGATCGGCGATCAGTTCCAGAAGGTGAGGTCCTCGACGTTCCACGGCAGGTCGAAGCCGTAGGCGGCGAGGTAGCCGACGACGAGGGTGCCCGCGAGGACGCCGCCGGTGGCGCCGAGGGCGGCGTTGCGGCGGCGCTTGCGGGGGTCGAGGGCCTTCTGCTTGGCGCGTTCGGCGGCGGCCTTGGCGCGGTGGAGGGCGGTCTGGGCCCAGGCGAACTCGGTGGCGAGGACGGCCAGGCCGAGGACGATCCCGACGATGCCGGGCCCTGGGGTGACCATCATGACGAGGCCGCCGGCGAGGACGGTCGCGCCGACGGCGAAGACGCCCACGCGCCAGGCGGTGTTGAGGACCGGGTTGCGCCGGATGGACTCGCGGAAGCGCTTCACGGGGCCGAGTTCGCCCGGTGGAGCATCCTTTTCATCATTAATTGTCACAGTTTTACCCTAAGCCAGAAGATCGCCGCCTCACCCCGCGAGCCTACCCGGCCCCGGCCGGTGACCGAAGGAAGTCGATCTCTGGCGAAGATCCGCTTTTGCGCAGGTCAGAAGCGAGTTTTGCGAGCGTGAGATGGATCACAATGACCGGGGGCCGTGGAATGTCGGACCGCGCCGCGGCAGTTAGGCGTCATAGATCGGGGGGACATCCGTGTGAGGGAGAAGCACTCACCGGACACCCCGCGAGCCAGCGGGACCGACGTAAGAGGGAATGGCCATGAACAGCAGTACCACAGTCTCAGCGGAGCTGGGCCTTCGTCTCGTCGTCCCCGACCGCACGAGCGTCCCCCTGCTCGCCGGGCTGGAGTACGCGGCCGACGACCCGTACGCGATCCGGATGGCGTTCTACGTGGGCGACGACGAGCCGGTGGAGTGGATCTTCGCACGGGAGCTGCTCACCGTGGGGATCGTGCGCAAGGTCGGGGACGGGGACGTCGAGGTCTGGCCGGCGCGGGACGACGGCACGCTGAACATCGCGTTGTCGTCGCCGTTCGGCAACGCCCTGTTCGAGGTGCCGCTCCCGCCCCTGGCCGACTTCCTGCACCGCACCTACCAGGCCGTGCCTGCGGGTGAGGAGACCGAGTTCATCGATATCGACGACGAGCTGGAGAACCTGCTCTGGCCGTCGTGATCACTCCGACAGCCGGGCCATGTGGCGCATCTTGTTCATCGCGTCCAGGGCGGCGACCTTGTACGACTCGGCGAGCGTGGGGTAGTTGAACACCGCGTTGACCAGGTAGTCGACGGTACCGCCGAGGCCCATGACCGTCTGCCCGATGTGCACCAGCTCGGTGGCCCCGGTGCCGAAGACGTGCACGCCGAGGAGCTTGCGGTCGTCCGGGGAGACCAGGAGCTTGAGCATCCCGTAGGAGTCCCCGATGATCTGGCCGCGGGCCAGCTCGCGGTAGCGCGACACGCCCACCTCGAAGGGCACCTTGGCCTCGGTCAGGGCGTCCTCGGTGCGGCCGACGAAGCTGATCTCCGGGATGGTGTAGATCCCGATGGGCTGCAGGTCGATGATGTCCGACACCGGCTCGCCGCAGGCGTGGTGGGCCGCGAGGCGGCCCTGCTCCATCGACGTGGCCGCCAGCGACGGGAAGCCGATCACGTCCCCGACCGCGTAGATGTGCGGGACCTCGGTGCGGTAGTGCTCGTCCACCTTGATCCGGCCGCGCCGGTCGGCGCCCAGGCCGGCCGCCTCCAGCTGCAGGTCGTCGGTCATCCCCTGCCGTCCGGCGGAGTACATCACGGTGTCGGCGGGGATGCGCTTGCCGCTCTCCAGCACGGTGATCGCGCCGCGGGCCATCCGCTCGACGGACGCGACGGTCTCGCCGAACCGGAAGGTGACCGCGAGGTCGCGCAGGTGGTACTTGAGGGCCTCGACGATCTCCAGGTCGCAGAAGTCGAGCATCCGGTCGCGCCGCTCGACGACGGTGACCTTGGTGCCGAGCGCGGCGAACATCGAGGCGTACTCGATGCCGATCACCCCGGCGCCGACCACGACCATCGTCTCGGGGACGTGGTCGAGGTGGATGATGCCGTCCGAGTCGATGATCGTCTTCTCGTCGAAGGCGACGCTGTCGGGGCGCGCGGGACGGGTGCCCGTCGCGATCACGATCTTGTCGGCGGTGACCTTCTGCTCGCGCCCGCCGGTCACGACGACCGCGTTCGGCTCGACGAACCGGCCGGTGCCGGGCAGGACGGTGACGTGGTTGCGGGCCAGCTGGCTGCGGATCACATCGGTCTCGCGGCTGATCACGTGCTGCGTCCGCATCCCGAGGTCGGCGACCGTGATGTCGTCCTTGACCCGGTAGCTCTGGCCGTAAAGCTCGCGCTGGTTGAGGCCGGTGAGGTAGAGCACGGCCTCGCGGAGCGTCTTGGAGGGGATCGTCCCGGTGTTGATGCAGACTCCGCCGATCATCTCGCGGCGATCGACGACGGCCACCTTCCGGCCGAGCTTGGCGGCGGCGATGGCCGCGCGCTGCCCGCCGGGCCCCGAACCGAGGACGAGGAGATCGAAGTCATTCACGCCCCCAGTCTGACCGGGGCGCGCGCCCGGCATAAGGGTTTCCCGCGGACGAATCGCGATCTTCACGGCCTACCCTGGCCGTCGAGCGGGCACAGGTAGGTCATGAGCACGGGCAGGGATGGGTCATGAGCATGCGGATGCTGGGGATCGACATCGGCGGGTCGGGCATCAAGGGGGCGCCGGTCGACCTGTCCAGCGGCGAGTTCACCGAGGACCGGTACCGGGTCGCGACGCCGCAGCCGTCCAGGCCGGAGCCGGTGGCGAAGGTGCTCGCCGAGGTGGTCGAGCACTTCGGGTGGGACGGGCCGGTCGGCGTGACCTACCCGGGCGTGGTGATCGACGGGGTGACGCTGTCGGCGGCCAACGTGTCCAAGCACTGGATCGGGCTGGACGCGGCGGCGCTGATCGCGGACGCGACGGGGCGGGAGATCACCCTGCTCAACGACGCGGACGCGGCCGGGGTCGCGGAGATGCGGATCGGCGCGGGCCGCGGCCGCAAGGGGACGGTGGTGGTGCTGACGCTCGGCACCGGCATCGGCAGCGCGCTGTTCACCGACGGGGTGCTGGTGCCGAACACCGAGTTCGGGCACATCGAGATCGACGGCAAGGACGCCGAGGTGCGGGCGTCGGCGAAGGCCCGCGAGGAGCACGGCCTCGGCTGGGAGAAGTGGGCGAAGCGGCTCGGCACGTACATGGCGCGCCTGGAGGCGCTGATCTCCCCGTCGCTGATCATCGTGGGCGGCGGGGTGAGCAAGAAGGCCGACCGGTTCGTCCCGCTGATCGAGGGCGTGCGGGCGCCGATCGTCCCGGCGCGGCTGGTGAACAACGCCGGGATCGTGGGCGCGGCGATGGCGGCGGCCGCGGCGCATCCGGTGGAGGTCGCCGAGCCGACGCCGCACGAGGTGCGCAAGGCGGGCACGACGGGCGGGCGGCAGCGCGAGGGCGGGACGGCCGAGGCCGCCCGCTGACCCCGCGCCGCCCCGCTCGCATCACTCAGCGGAGGCGGACCGTGGCGATCTCCCAGGGACGCAGCGCCAACACGACCGTGCCGTCGTGCACGTCGAGCGGCGTGCCAGGGCGTCCGCGCAGGTCGGCGCGGGCGGCCTCGGTGAACGCACCGCGCAGGACGGCGGTGGCGGGCGCGGTGGTCTCGGCGACCATCCGGGCCTCGATCCAGCCGTCGCCGCGGGGCTGCAGCGAGGTCATGGCGACGCCGGGGCCGATGATCGACAGACCGTCGCGGGACGGCGGAGCGGGCGCTTCCGCCGGGCCGTAGCCGGCGGCGGCGAGCAGGTCGTGCCGGAACCTCTCGGCGGCCTCCACCACGTCGTCGCCCGGCCGCTCGCCCTCGTAGGGCATGATCGCCATCCCGACCGTCCGCTCGCCGCGGGACTGTGCGCCCGGGGTCGGCAGTTGCGGGCCGGCGGGCTGGTCGCGGTAGGCGTTGCGGTCGCGGGACAGGTAGCCGATCGAGCGCATCAGGGTGATGGCCAGCTCGCGCCCCTCGCCCACAACCTCGTACTCGGTGACGTGCTCCAGCAGGACGGCCAGGCCCCCGGCCGCCACGAACCCGTTCGCAGGATAGGTCGGCAGCGGCCGCTCCCCGAACCCGCCCTCGGCCGTCAGCCCGCGCTCGACGACCGCGAACTGCCCCTCGGCGAACGACGACTCCGCCCGCCGGGGCAGCGGCACATGCAGCCGGACGCGGTGGTCAGCGCAGCGGTTGTCGAAGGTGACGCGCAGCCGCAGGAACGGCTCGCCGGTGCGCAGCTCGGCGCGGGTGACGACGGTGACGTCCTCCTCGGCCTCCGACCGGGCGTCGGCCGCGACGTCGCCGGACGCGGGCCAGCGGTACGTCCGGACGATGTCGAGCGCGGCGACCAGCGGCCCGGCCCAGACGGGTTCGACCCGCACCGACGACGGGTCGCCGACGAGGCGGTCGGCGGCGGGCGGGGCATGGTTGTAGGAGTCGCCGAGGTCGCCGCCGTCCACGATCCGGCCGACGCCTTCGACCAGGGCGCCGCCGGGCGTCCGCAGCCCGATCGTGCCATCGCCGCGGACCTCGGCGCGCAGCAGGCCGTTGTCCAGGACGTTCCCGTCGGCAGTGACCGGTGCATCCGGGGCGGCGGGCGCGCCCGTGCGGACGGCCGCCAGGCCCAGCGCGGGCACCTCGACGAGCGCGGCGACCTCCCGGCGCGGGTCGGCCAGGATCCGGACGCGCCACTCCCCCTCGGCGCCGGTCAGCGCCGCCCGCACGTCGCCGATGTCGAACGGGGTGTCCGCGCGGGCCGTGACGTGGAAGGTGAGGGTGCGCTCGTCCCGCGATACCGACCAGTCGCGGATCTCCTGCCCGAACAGCACCCGCCCGTACACCCTCTCCAGCAGGACGGGCAGGGCGGACGCGGGGTGGACGGCGTCGTCCAGCACGGTCGGCGCCGTCCCCAGGACCTGGACGGGCACCGGGCGCCCGTCGCCCGTCTCCAACCCCGGCTCGCCGTCGCCGGGGACGTCGAGGAACACCAGGCCGGCGCGGGTATCGGGCGTCGGGTTGAAGACCAGGTGGGCGCCCAGCGGGACGGCGGCGGCGCGCTCGGCGGTGACCAGGTCGCAGACGGCGCGGCCGAGCTGCTCGGCCTCCGCCATCCGGGCGGCGACCTGCTCGGCGGTCTCGTCGCTGCCGCAGCCGGTGACCGAGTCGTGGCAGCTGACCTCGACGAGCCGCCGCCACGCCAGGTCGAGGAACCGCTGCGCGTCGCCCGCGTACCAGAGCGCCGCGAGCGGCTCGGCGTACCGCTCGACGAGCCGCTCGGCGCGTCCCATCAGCTGCTTCAGCCGCGGACGCACCGAGATCACGCCGGGCAGGATGTTGGCGCGGGCGTGCGAGCGCAGCTCCCCGCGGACCCGGGTCAGGCCGTCCGCAGCGGGGTCCTGGCCGGCGAAGTAGCCGGCGAGGGTGTCCAGCCGCATCTCGGTCCCGGCGCCGCCGACGCGGTCGGCGAGGTCGGCGGCGGGCGCGGTGTGGTCGGCGCCGTACATCGCCAGCAGCGGGCCGCCGTCGGGGTACCAGCTGCCCATCGCCTCGGCGAACCCGGCGGCGCGGCCCGGCAGCAGCGACGCGCCGTCCGCGAACTCCTCGAACATCGACGCCGCGTTGCCGTAGCCGCCCTCGGGCAGGTACTGGGTGCGGATCGCGGTGCCGTCGGGTGCCTCCCACGCGAACGAGCGCGTCCGGACCCGGTCCGGGACGCCGCGCCACACGCACGCGTGCTCGATCCCGGCGAGCTTCAGGATCTGCGGCGTCTGCGCGCAGTGCCCGAACTGGTCGGGCAGGTAGCCGACCATCATCGCCGCGCCGAGCTCCTCGGCGCGCCGCAGTCCGAGCTCGAGGTTCCGGACGATGTTCTCCCCCGAGCACAGGAACTCGTCGTGCAGGATCTGCCACGGCCCGACGGCGAGCCGCCCGTCCCGGACCAGCGCCGCGACCCGCTCGCGCCGCTCCGGCCGGATCTCCAGGTAGTCGTCGACGGCGGCCATCTGGCCGTCGAGGGTGAAGCGCCAGCGGGGGTCGGCCTCCATCCGGTCGACGACGCCGTCCATCAGCGACACCAGCCGCAGCCGGAACCGCTGGAACGGCAGGTACCACTCGCGGTCCCAGTGGGTGTGGGGCACGACGACGATCTCGGGGGCGTTCAGCCGCACAGTGCGATCACCTCGTTCTCGTGGGTCTCCAGGCGGTGCATCCCCGGCCCCTCCGCCGGGATCCGGACCTTGTCGCCGCGCACCGCGACGCGCCGGCCGTCCGGCCGGCACAGGACGGTGCCGTCGGCGTCCAGCGCGATCAGGTCGTCCTCGACGCGCAGCAGGACGGGCGCGTCCGGGCCCGCCGCGATCGCCACGCGCCCGGCGGCGAGCGCGTCGAGGACCCGGTCGTCCTCGGTGAGCGCCCAGGTGACGGGCTCGCCGAGGTTCTTGAACTGCCCGGGGTCGTGGAAGTCGCTGCCGCCGAGCGGGACGATCCCGGTGGGCCGCCACACGTCCGCCCACGCGAGCGGGGCACCCCAGCGCCGGTCCCACCAGGACGGATGCCAGATCTCGGCGAACCGCGGCCGGGACTCGGGCGGCAGCGGGCGGCGCCACGCGCAGTCGCCGCTGAGCGGGTGGTTGATCGACATGATCCCGCCGCGGGACTGCGCGAACGCGGCCCAGTCGGCGCTCGGGCGGCGGAAGTCGACCCAGCCGGTGTCGCCGAACACGTTGGCATGCCCGAGGTCGGTGGTGACCTCCTGGCCGGGCAGCAGCAAGACGCCCGCGTGCGCGCCGGCGGTGGGCAGCTCGGGGTGGTGGCTGACGGTGTTGTGGTCGGTCACCGCGAGGTAGTCCAGCCCTCGCGACGCGGCGAGGCAGGCCAGCTCGTGGACGGTGAGCGTGCCGTCGCTGTGCACGGTGTGGGAGTGCAGGTCCCCCGCGAGCCACCGCATTCCGGACGGGGCGGGCAGGTCGCGGCGCGGCGGGCGTTCGGGACGCGGTGGCGGCGCCGGAGCCTCAGGACGCGGCGGCAGCGACGACGACGTCGTCACCGTGACCTCGTACGGGACGCCGTCGGGCGGGATCCGGTGCAGGCCGAGCCAGACGTTCCAGGTGCCCGGTTCCAGCTCGCCCGGCAGGTAGCCGGGGGTCGCCCAGTCGGCGGCGACCGTATAGGTGCGGCGGGCGCCGCCCGACCAGCCGCGGAACCCGCCGGGCCCGCCGCAGCCGAGATCGATGACGCCGCCGTCGAACGACAGCTCCACCGTGACCGCCGCCGTCCCGGCCGGGACGTCGAACGGCAGCTCCCGCAGCCCCTGCTCGAGGCGGTCTTCCAGGGTCCATCTCCCCCGATGAACGGTCATCCGTTGTCCTTCCCTGTCGGGGCCATCCTCGGTTCGGGCACGTCGGGCTCGTCCGCCGCGGTCACCAGCTCGCCGTCGCGGTACAGCAGGACGCGGCCGGGCCGCGGCAGCGCCCAGCCCTCGTCGCCGGGCGCGGGCTCGTGCCCCTCCCCCACGACGACGTGCACCGGCTCGCCCTCCACGTCCAGCGTCACCAGGGCGCTGCCGCCCAGGTGCTCGACCACGGACACCCGTCCGGCGAACGCTCCGTCGACCGGACGGTCGCCGTAGTCGAGGTACTCGGGTCGTACCCCGCAGACGATCTCCTCCCCCGCCGGGATCCGCGCGCGCGCCTCGTCCGGTAGGGGGAGAGCGGCGCCGGCCGCGATGACGCGGTCGTCCTCGACGCGTCCGGGGAGCAGGTTCATGGGCGTGGAGCCGATGAACGACGCGACGAACAGGTTCGCGGGGCGGCGGAACACCTCGGTGGGCGTGCCGAGCTGCCGGATCCGTCCCTTCTCCATGACCGCGATGCGGTCGGCGAGCGCGAGCGCCTCGGCCTGGTCGTGGGTGACGAACACGGTGGTCACGGCCAGTTCCTTCTGCAGCCGCTTGAGGAACGTGCGGGCTTCGAGGCGCAGCCTGGCGTCGAGGTTGGAGAGCGGTTCGTCCAGCAGGAAGATCCGCGGTTCGGCGACCAGTGCGCGGGCCAGCGCGACGCGCTGCTGCTGGCCGCCCGACAGCTCGCCGGGACGCCGCCTCTCCAACCCCTCCAGGCCCAGGTAGTCGGCGGCCTCGGCGGCGCGGGCGTGCCGGTCGGCCTTGGCCCGCTTCTTGATCTTCAGCGGGTAGGCGATGTTGTCCAGGACGCTCATGTGCGGGAAGAGCGCGTAGTCCTGGAACACCATGCCGACGTCGCGGCGGCCCGGCGGGAGCCGCGTCACGTCGGCGCCGCCGAGCGCGATCGTCCCGGACGTCGCGGCCTCCAGCCCGGCGACGGTCCGCAGCAGCGTGGTCTTGCCGCAGCCGGACGGGCCGAGCAGCGCGAAGAACTCGCCGTCCGCCACGTCGAGGTCGAGAGCGTCCAGGGCCCGCACGCCGCCCGGATAGACCTTCGTCAGCTCCCGAATGGTGATGGCCGCCATCAGCGCTTGATCCCTCCGTGGAAGCGGAACCCGTACCGGCGGCTCACGAACAGGTACATGGCCACGACCGGCAGGGAGTACAGCAGCGAGAACGTGGAGATCAGGGGCAGGTCGGGCTGGCCGCCCTCGGTGTAGAACGTGTACATGATCACGGACGCGGGCGCCTTGTCCGGGTTGCGCAGCAGCAGGAACGGCATCAGGAAGTCGCCCCACACCTGCGCGACCGTCCACACCCCGACCGTGGCGAGGCCCGGCCGGATCACCGGGACGACCACGTGCCGCAGGATCTGCAGCGGCGACGCGCCGAACACCCGCGCCGCCTCCTCGTAGGACGTCGGCGTCGAGTCCGTGAAGTCCTTCAGCAGGAAGATCGCGGCCGGGAGCAGCCCGCCGGTCAGCACCAGGATCACGCCGAGCCGCGAGTCGATCAGGTGCAGGTTGAACGCCAGCAGGAAGATCGGCACCATCGCCGCCGTCCCGGTGATGATGGACGACAGCAGGAGCAGGACGTACAGCAGCGCGTCCCGTCCCGGCACCCGGACGCGGCTCAGCGCGTACGCCGCGAGCGCCGCGCAGACGACCACGAGCAGGGCCGTCCCGGCGGCGAGCAGCACCGAGTTGCGCAGCGACTCCAGCGCGTACGGGTTGTCCATCAGGATCTTGAAGTTGTGCAGGGTGAAGTCGGGCAGGGACGCCGCGATGCCGGGGCTGGAGTCGAACGGGGTGAAGGCGAGCCACAGCAGCGGCAGCGCGAAGAAGCCGAGCACGGCGGACACGAACGTGGCCAGCCCGATCCGCCGCAGCACCTCTCTGACCAGGGCGTTCATGCGGCCACCGCCTGCCGGGACGCGCGCCGGCCGCGCTCGCGCAGCGCGCGCAGGTAGACCAGCGCGATCACCAGGTTGATCAGGATCATGATCAGCGAGATGGCGGCGCCGAAGCCGAGCCGGCCGTCGCCGAGCGCGGTCCGGTACACGTACACCGACATGATCTCCGACTGCCGGTCCGGCCCGCCCGCGGTGATCAGGAACGGGGTGAAGTCGTTGAACGTCCACAGGCTGATCAGCAGCAGGCTGGTCAGCACGTGCCCGCGGATGCGCGGCAGCACCGCGTCCCGCAGCGTCTGGAACGTGGACGCGCCGGCGAGGCGGGCGGTCTCCAGGTGCGACGGTGGAACGTTCCCGAGCGCGGCGCCGTACAGCATCATCGAGAACGCGGTGCCGTGCCAGACGTTGAACACGATCACGCACGCCATCGGATGGTCGATCAGCCAGGCCGTGCCCGGGGTGCCGAGCAGCGCGTTCAGCGTGCCGCCGTCGCGGTCCAGCAGCGCGATCCACAGGAAGGCGATCACCGAGCCGGGCAGGATCCACGCCAGCAGCACCAGCGCCTCGACGACCCGCCGGACGAACCCCGTCCGGTCGCGCATCACCCACGCGATCGCGAACCCGAGCAGCGTCTGCCCGATGACCGCCGAGCCGAGCACGAACTGCAGCGTCAACCACAGCGAGTGGTGGAAGTCGCCGTCGCCGAGCACGTCGCCGTAGTTCTGCACGCCGACGAACTTGGGTCTGCTCGCCGCGAGGCCCGTCAGCCGGTAGTCGGTCGTGCCGAGGTAGAGCGTCCAGAGCGCAGGGAAGACGAGGAACACCGCGACGAGGACGAGCGCGGGCGCGACGAACGCCGCCGCGCGCCCGCGTCCGAGCCCCGCCGCGTCCCCGCCGGCGGACGCCGCGGCGGTGCCGCCACCGCCGCGCGCCGCCTCACTGGGCGGAGACGTGAGAGGGGCCACCGACGATCCCTTCCAGCTTCTTGGTGTACTGCGCGGCGGCCTGGTCGGGGCTCTTGCCCGACACGACCGCCGCCGTGGCCTCCTGCAGCGCCGTCGACACCTGCGGGTAGACCGCCAGGCCCGGCCGGTAGGACGTGACCGGCAGGACCTTCTCCGAGACGAACGTCAGCAGCGGGTCGCCCGTGAGGATCTGCTTGTTCACGTCCGTCCGGGACGTGATCTCGGGAGTCCCCGCCGTGCGCGCCTTGACCATCTCCGCCGAGTTCATGAACTCCATGAACGCGAACGCCTGCTGCGGGTACTTGGTGTTCGGGTTCATCACGGTCAGCGGCCCACCGGACATGCTCACGAACGACTGGCCGCGCACACCCTTGCCGGGCGACACCGCCGGGATCAGCGCGAACCCGACGTCGCTGTCGCGGGTCTTCATCTTCGCGACGCCGTCCTTGGGGTTCAGCACGTCCCGCCAGAGGTAGTCGCCCTCCGCCAGGATCCCGATCTTGCCGGCGGCGAACTCCTCGAACGACTTGTCGCGGCCCTTCGCCTCCTCCTGGAGCTTCGGGTCGCCGAGCTTCTCGGAGCCGTAGATCTGCGCGTACAGGCCGAGGACGCTCTTGACCGCCTGCCCGCCGCCGGTCCACTTGCCGTCCTGGTAGATCTGCGCGCCCGCGCCCGCCAGCAGGGGAAGGACGCCCTGCATGCTGGTCGCCTCGCCCATCGCGGTGCCCGCGTCCAGCTGGATCGGGGTCACGCCGGAGAGCTTCTTGAGCGCGCGCCCGGCCGCGATGATGTCCTGCCAGCTCTTCGGCTGCCAGTCCGCCGGCAGGCCCGCCTGCGCGAACAGCTTCTTGTTGAAGTACAGGAGCCGTCCGTCGGTGCCGGACGGGATGCCGTACTTCTTCGAGTCGAACAGCGCCAGCTGCTGGACCGAAGCGGGGATCTGCGCCCAGCCGTCCCAGGCGTCCGCCGGGGCGCCCACCGCCTCGCTCAGCGGCTTGATGTAGCCGGCCTGGGCGAACTCCCCCACCCAGATGCCGTCGATGTCCATGATGTCGGCGCCGGACCGCGACTTCAGGTCCAGCGCGAGCTTGGTCTTGTAGGCCTCGTCGTCGACGCCCTGGCCGCGGAAGGTCACCTTCGCGGTGATCCCCTTGGCCTTCTCGGCGGCGACGAACTTCGGGATGACGGTGTTGGCGAGCCACTCGGCCTCGCCGGCGTTCTTACCGCCCGCTATGGCGTTCCGGGTGACGGTGAGGGTGAAGCTCTTGGCGTCCTTGCCCCGATCCGGATCGGTCGAGGATCCGCCGCCGCCGCAGCCGGCGAGCGTCGCGCCCGCCAGTACGAGCGCGGCCGCCGCGCCGATCCGGGCCCGGCCGATTCGCCTTCTGGAGAAGTCCCTACGGGAGCTGACCACGGGTGACCTCCTACAAGCGTCACCACTTAACGTCACCGAAGAAGGCGATCACGTAAAGACCCAGGAGATCGTTTTCTTGATCAGGGGTCCATCAGCTCGGCGGAGCGGGCCGCGAAAGCCTCCATCGCCTTCGCGGTGATCGGCCCCGGGGCCTCGGGCAGGACGGTGCCGTCCACCGCCCGGATCGGCTGGATGTCGCGGGTCGTCGACGTCAGGAACGCCTCCTCCGCGCGGTACAGCTCCTCCAGCGGGACGTCCTCCTCCTCGCCGCCGCACCACTCCAGCACCAGCGCGCGCGTCACCCCGGCCAGGCAGCCCGACGACAGCGGCGGCGTGACCAGCCGCCCGCCGCGGACGAGGAACACGTTGCTGCCCGTGCCCTCGCACAGGTTCCCCGCGAGGTTGCCGAAGATCGCCTCACCGCCGCCGCGCTCCTTGGCGTAGGCGAGCGCCAGCGCGTTGTCGGCGTACGACGTCGTCTTCAGGCCGGACAGCGCGCCCCGCTCGTTGCGCGGCCACGGCACCACCGTCACGGCGCCCGCGGGCGGGAACGGCGCCTGCTCGTCCACGATGATCGACACCGTCGGGCCCGCGTCGCCGCGGGCCGAGCCGAGCGGCCCCGGACCGCTGGTGTAGGTGATCCGGACCCGCGCCAGCGGCCACTTCGGCGCCGCCGCCAGCACCTCCAGCACGCCCTGCGCGAGCGCGTCGTGATCGGGCTCGCGCAGCCCGAGCCCCGCCGCCGAGGCCGCCAGCCGCCGCAGGTGCCGGGTCAGCGCGAACGGCTCGCCGTGCGCGGCCTTCACCGTCTCGAAGACCCCGTCGCCGACCAGCATGCCGTGGTCGAACACCGACACCACGGCCCGCTCGGGATCGACCATCTCACCGTTCAGCCAGATCCTGGCCCGACCGCCCTCGGCCTGCGCCGTCACCTGAAGCCACCTCCCCCGCCGGGAGTCCGCGTCACCCGGCCGATAGCCCCACAGTACGGCTCCCGGGGGACGGGTTTCGAGTTCATCCGGCCGAGTCAGAGCATCAGCACGCACCCGAACGAGTCGGCCAGGCCCTTCAGGCCGCCCTCCGTCACCTTCAGCGCCCGCCGCGTCGTCCCCCGCTCGAACCAGCCCAGCTCGATCATCCGGGCCGTCAGCGCCGCGCCCAGCGCCCCGTTCAGATGCGGCCGCCGCTCCGTCCAGTCCAGGCACTCCCACGCGAACCGGCGGCGCGACCGGCGCAACGCCGGCACGTCCAGCCCCAGCACACCCAGCCGGTCCTCGCCCTTCTCGGTGACCTCGAACGCCTCCTCGCCGTCCCGCTCGATCAGGCCGCCGTCCACCAGCGCCGCGAACAGCGCCACCCCCGCCTCGCCGGCCAGGTGGTCGTAGCACGTCCGCGCCGTGTGCAGCCGCCGCGCGTCCCGCGACTGCCGCAGGCTCCGCACCTCGACCTGCGGGCCGATCCGCGACAGCGCCTCGATCACCTGCGCCACCTCGGCGTTCTGCAGCCGGTAGTACCGGTGCCGCCCCTGCTTCACCACCGTGACGAACCCGGCCTCCAGCAGCCTCGCCAGGTGCGCGCTCGCGGTCTGCGCGCTCACCCCCGCCGTCCGCGCCAGCTCCCCCGCCGCCAGCGGACGCCCGTCCAGCAGCGCCGTCAGCATCGCCGCCCGCGCCCGATCGGCCAGCAACGCCGCCACCGGCGCGATGTCCGAAGTAACAGCAAGTTCTGCCATACCTCGACCCTAGGCGCCGCACCCTTCGACCAGCACCGAAGCATCCTCTGCGCGCCTCGCCGGAAACCCGGTTTGGGGAACGGCCGCGGACGCGCTAATGTTTTCCCCGTCGCCGCAAGGGGCCGCAAGGCACCGGGCAGCACACGCGGAAGTGGCTCAGGGGTAGAGCATCACCTTGCCAAGGTGAGGGTCGCGGGTTCAAATCCCGTCTTCCGCTCTGAGGGGCCTTTCAGGCTGTGATCCAGAAGGTCTCTTCTGGTGGAGTGGCCGAGAGGCGAGGCAACGGCCTGCAAAGCCGTGTACACGGGTTCAAATCCCGTCTCCACCTCAACCGCCGTGTCTCCCCCCGGAGACCACGTGCACGGGCGATTAGCTCAGTGGGAGAGCGCTACCTTGACACGGTAGAGGTCACTGGTTCAATCCCAGTATCGCCCACGATCAAGTTGGGAGTGATGTGCCCGCGGAAAGCGCGGGCCGTCACTCCCTCTTCGTGTTGGCCCGGGGGATTGCGTTTCGGGGAAGCCTGGGTTGTCAGGTGTTGACGGGGGCCGGTGGATCGTTCGGCTCTTTGTGCCGAGATTCTGGTGGATTCCGACTGGTTCGGTGCGCTAGCTGGGGTGGTTGGCGCGGGGGCTGGGCGACCGGGGGTTGTCGGCGAGGGGGCGGGCGGTTACCTTGCTCGTTAATTGATAGGAAACCTTCCTATCAATTGCCGGTTCGGGGGCGGCCGGGTCGTCGTAGCACCACCACCCCGGAAGCAGGTGTTCGGCATGCGAAGATTCCTCGCGGTCCTGGCGTCGTTCGTGGTCGTCGCGGCACTGGCGGTCGCTCCCGCGCGGGCGGCCTCGCGGTTGACCGCCGCGTTCAGCCTCTCCGGGACGACCGGGAAGTACGTGGTCGCCAATCCCGGGACGTCCGATGTGAGCGGCTGGAAGCTGACATTCGAGCTGCCGGCGGGCGTGACGGTGAGCAACCCGCAGAACGCCACGGTGTCCCAGAACGGGACGAAGGTGACGCTCACGCCCGCGTTCTACATCAACACCGTCAAGGCGGGCGGGAGCACCGAGCCGTACAGCCCGACGTTCACGTTGAGTTCCGCCTCGCAGCCGACGAACTGCCTGCTCAACGGCGCGAACTGCGACGGGACCGGCGAGCCGCCGCCGACGGTCAAGGCGGTGACCGCGGAGTACTCGGTGAGCGGGACGCAGGCGAAGTTCGTCGTCGCGAACAATACCGACACGGCGGTGGACGGCTGGACGATCGTGTTCGACCTGCCGGACGGCGTCACCGCGAGCGGCGCCCAGAACGGGACTATCAGCCAGAGCGGCACGACCGTCACCCTGTCGTCCACCTACTACAACTCGTCGGTCGGGGCGGGGAAGACGACGGAGCCGTACAGTCCGGTGTTCACCGTCAGCAAGTCCGGCGCGGAGCCGACGAGCTGCCGGATCAACGACGCCAACTGCGACGGGTCCGCGGACGTCCCGCCGAGCGCGCCGGGCGGGCTGAAGTCGACGGTGAAGACGACCAAGACCGTCTCGCTGAGCTGGGACGCGGCGAAGGCGGGGAGCCTGCCGGTCACCGCCTACGAGGTGTACAACGGGTCGGCTCTCGCGACGACGGTGCCCGGTACCAGCGCGACCGTCACCGGGCTCACGCCGAACACCGAGTACACGTTCACGGTGAAGGCCCGCGACCGGAAGGGGAACCTGTCCGTGGCGAGCGCACCCGTCACCGTGAAGACGAACAATCCGGGCGACGACACGCAGGCGCCGTCCGTCCCGGCCGGGCTGCACAGCACAGGTAAGGATTCAGCGAGCGTCACGCTGGCGTGGAACGCATCGACCGACAACACCGGCATCGCGAACTACGACGTGCTGGTGGACGGGAAGGTCGCCACGACGGTGACCGGGACGTCCGCGACGGTCGCGGGACTGTCACCGTCCACCGAGTACACGTTCACCGTCCGGGCGCGCGACCTGTACGACAACGTGTCGGCGGAGAGCGCGGCGGTGAAGGTCACGACGGACGACGTGGTGAGCGGGTACGCGCGGGTCGGCTACTTCGTCCAATGGGGCATCTATGGGCGGCAGTACTTCGTGAAGAACCTGGACACGACGGGCAATGCGGCGCGGCTGACCCACCTCAACTACGCGTTCGCCAACATCGACCCGAAGAACCTGACGTGCCTGCAGGGCGTCACGAAGGGCACCACATCCGATCCCGAGGACCCGAGCCAGGGCGACAACGCGGGCGACGCCGAGGCGGACTACGGCCGCCCGTTCAGCGCGGCGCAGTCGGTGGACGGCGTGGCCGACACGGGCTGGGAGAAGCTGCGCGGCAACTTCAACCAGCTGAAGAAGCTGAAGGCGAAGTACCCGAAGCTGAAGATCCTCATCTCGATCGGCGGCTGGACGTACTCGAAGTACTTCTCCGACGTCGCCGCGACGGACGCCTCGCGGAAGAAGTTCGTCAGCTCCTGCATCGACACCTACATCAAGGGCGACCTGCCCGAATACGAGAGCGCGGGCGGTGCGGGCGCGGCCGCCGGGATCTTCGACGGCGTCGACCTCGACTGGGAGTGGCCGGGCTCGGACGGGCACCCCGGCAACCACGTCAGCGCGGCCGACAAGCAGAACAACACGCTGCTCATCGCCGAGTTCCGGCGCCAGCTGGACGCGCTGACCACGCAGACCCGCGAGCGCTACGAGCTGACCGCGTTCACCCCCGCGGACCCGGCGAAGATCCAGGCCGGCTGGGACCTGCCGCAGGTCGCCAAGTACCTGGACATCTTCAACATCCAGGGCTACGACTTCCACGGCTCGGGCAGCGACAACTCCTGGGAGCCGAACCGGACCGGCCACCAGGCCAACCTTTACACCGACACCAACGACCCCTACCCGTTCCACTTCAGCGTCGAGAACGCGGTGAACGCCTACCTCGACGCCGGCGTGAACCCGCGCAAGCTGACGATCGGACTCGCCTACTACGGCCGCGGCTGGCAGGGCGTCACCGACGGCGGCAAGGGCGGCGAATGGCAGGCCGCCAACGGCGCGGCGCCCGGCCAGTTCCAGGAGGAGGCGGGGACGCGCGGCTACGGCAACCTGATCTCCAGCCTTCCGAACTGCACGGTCGCGCACGATGAGCAGGCCGTCGCGACATCCTGCTTCACCGGCGACGGCGGCCAGTGGTGGTCGTTCGACGACGCCTGGTCCATCGGGAAGAAGGCGGCCTGGCTGAAGAGCAAGCACCTGCTCGGCGCGATGATCTGGGAGATGTCCGGCGACCCCGGCGTGCTGACCAAGGCGCTCGACGACGGGCTCGGCTGACCACCGCGACTCAGGGCCGGCGCCGTCTCCCCCGCGCGGTGCCGGCCCTGACCCCGCTCACGGCACCCGCGGGGGCTCGCCGGGCAGATCGCCGGAGCCGGGGGCGCGCAGGCCGTCCAGGATGACGTGCAGGTTGCGGTCCCACTGCGCCTCGCCGCCCCGCAGGCCGAGGGTGTGCGGGCCGGTCGCCGCCGACACCAGCAGGAACGCGACGTCGGTCCAGCTGACGTCGGCGCGCATCGCGCCCGCGTCCTGCGCCCGCTCGACCAGCCGCCGGATGCGGTCGCGCAGGTCGGCGCGGGAGTTGCCGAGGACGTCGCCGAGCGCCTCGCTGATGTCGCACAACTCGTTGCGGCGGCGGATGTAGGACGTGGCGAACTCGCGGAAGCCGTCCCACGGGTCGTCGGCGGCCAGGCACGCGTCACCGGTCGCGTTGATCTCAGCGATCAGCTCGTCCAGGACGGCCTTCAGCAGCTCCTCCAGTGAGCCGACGCGGCGGTAGAAGGTGCCGATCCCGACGCCGGCGCGGCGCGCGACGTCATGCGCGGTGATCTCCGTACCGGCCTCGCGGGCGGCCTCGTGAGCCGCCGCCACCAGGCGTTCCACGTTGCGGCGGGCATCGGCGCGGGGCCGGTGCCCGGTCCCGTCGTCCAGCAGCCGGTCTACTGCGGGCCACGTCACGTCCATGCGCTCAATGTACCAGCAAGCGGACGGACAGCCTCCAGTTAAATGGACGAGTACCGTCCGCTTGTGCTAGCGTCGACAACCGGACGATCACAGTCCGCTTGTCGAAGGGGTGTGCATGAACACGAAGACGCTGGTCAGACGGCCTCTAGCCACGAAGCCGGATACCGAAGGAAGGGACCGGTCCGCGCTCGCGGCGGGATCGGCGGCGGCGTTCATGGTGTTCCTCGGAACCACGATCGTGACGCTCGCGCTGCCGACGATGCTGCGCGACCTGCACGGCGGGCCGGCCGCCGGGGAATGGATCGTCAACGGCTACACGCTGACGCTGGCCGCCGGGCTGATCAGCGCCGGAGCGCTCGCGGACGTCCTCGGCGCCCGCCGGGTGTTCCTCGCGGGGCTGGCCGTCGTCGCGCCCGCGTCCGCCGTCGCGGCCGCCGCCGGGGCCGTCCCGGTGCTGATCGCCGCGCAGCTCGCCATGGGCACGGGCGCCGCGCTACTGCTGCCCAGCTCGCTGACCCTGGCGACGTCCGGGGCGCGCGACGCCGCCGGGCGGGCCCGCGCCGTGGCCGTCTGGGGCGCGACCGGCGGCGTCGGCCTGGCCGCCGGGCCGCTGGTCGGCGGAGTACTGATCGCCGCAGCCGGGTGGCGTGCGGTGTTCCTTGTGAACGTCCTCCTCGGTGCGGTGGCGGCCGTGGTGACGCTCCTTCGGGTCGGAGCGGTCCCGGCACGTCCGCGCCGGATCGACGTCGGCGGCCAGCTCACCGCGGGCGCCGCCATCGCGGGCCTGGTCTTCGGCATGATCGAGGGCCCGCACCTGGGCTGGACGCACCCGGCGGTGGCGGCCGCAGGCGCCGTCTTCGCGGCGGGGATCGTCGCGTTCGCCCTCGTGGAGCGCAGGGCCGCCGATCCGCTGCTGCCGCTCGGCCTCTTCCGGCGCGCGGGCTTCTCCGGCACGTCCGCGCTCGGCGTGCTGTTCAACTTCACCTTCTACGGCGTGATGTTCGCCTTGAGCCTGCTGCTGCAGGACGTCAAAGGCGAACCACCACTTGTGGCCGGCCTCTCCTTCCTGCCCTTCACCGGCCTGATCGCGCTCGGCAACCTCGTGACGCCGACACTGCTTGCACGGTTCGGCACCACCGCCGCGCTCCTCGCCGGTGAGCTGCTGTTCGGCGGCGCGATCGCGGCGATCCTGTTCGCCGGGCCACTGCCGCAAGCGTGGCCGATGCTGCTGGCCATGACCCCGGCGGGCCTGGGCGCCGGCATCGTCGTCGCCGCCATGACGACGCGCCTCGTGGAGTCGGTCCCCGCCGCGCTCACCGGCGCCGCGACCGCCGCGTTCAACACCGGCCGCCAAGTCGGCTCGTCCGCGGGCGTCGCCGTGTTCGGCCCGCTCCTGGCCGGCGCGGCATTCGCGACGGGCTTCCGGATCGCCCTCGGCATCGCCGTCGCCGCAGTGGCCGCCACCGTGCCGATCACCCTCGCCCTCCGCCACGACACCCCCTCCCCCCGCCCCCAATGACCACAACCCACCCTCGCCCGACGGCCCTGCAGCGCCAACCCATCAAGTACCGACCGAGCGCCAAGCACCAGCACCGATGCGGTACAACCCGCCGAACCTGCCACCAGCACGCTGGCACCCGGACAACGCCGCACGGGCCAGCGCAACGGTGTGAGGTAGTGGCGCTGGTACGCCAAGGCACTGGGACGTCGCCGTAACAGCAACCGCCCACACATAACGCTGCGGACACAGCGTCGACGCTGCAGAGCCATGGCATGCACGCGACGCGCACACGCGAACGGAGCAGAGGCAGCAACACCATTTAGCGCGGCGCGGGCAAGGGACGTCAGCGCGGGCAAGGGACGTCAGCGCGGGCAAAGAGCATCGGGGCGGCGCGGCCTGCAGCGGCATGGCGCGAGGCGGCTGGCGTCGGCGTGGCGCGGCGAGAGCGGCGCGGGGCGTAGGCCCACGGCGGCGCTTTGCCTGGACGGACAGGTGGTCGGCATCCCGACGTCGGCTGCGTCCTACCCGGCTCCAGCCGCAGGACGGGCGAAGAGGCAGGCCGAAGCACGACTCGGCCAGCTGTGCCCGACCCAGCTGGTATCGCGCACCCTGCCACCCCTCGCCGCGGTGATTCACAAACGACCACGACCTGCCGAAACCGGAGGATCGAGCACAGACCTTTATATCGTGAGACGATGTATTGAGGTCTCGAGCACGGCTCCGGCTTCGACAGGAGGTGATCGGTCTGAGCTCCCCAGCGACATCGGTCGCGGCCCCGCCCCGTGCGGGCGCCGGCCCGGCGGGCCAGTCCGCCGAGGCACTGTTGATGGAGATGAACCGTCCCGACACGGACGGCGCCCGCAGAGAGAAACTGCGCGCGGCGCTCGTCCGGATGCACGCACCGATGGTGCAGCGGATCGCGCACCGCTACGCCCACCGGGGAGAACCGGTGGAGGATCTGGCGCAGGTGGCCTACCTCGGCCTCGTCAACGCCATCAACAGGTTCGATCCCGAACGCGGCGACCAGTTCTTCGTCTACGCCTACCCGATGGTGCTCGGGGAGGTCCGCCGCTACTTTCGGGACCGGACGTGGGGCATCCGCGTGTCCCGTCGTATCCAGGAGCTGCGACCCCGATTGCAGCGCGCCACCCAGCGATTCCTTCAAGCGCACGGCCGATCCCCCACGCCCGGCGAGCTCGCCACCGTACTCGGCGTCACCGTGGAGGAGGTCACCGACGCCCTCCTGGCGTGGGAGTCCTACAGGCCGCTCTCTCTGGACTGCACCGGCGGCGACGACCCCGACGCGAGCCCGCTCGCGGAGCGGCTCGGGACCGAGGACGCCGCACTCCAGCACGTCGTCGACGGCGAGGCACTCCACGCCCTGCTGGCCCAGTTGCCGAAGCGGGAGCGGACGATCGTGCTGCTGCGCTTCTTCGGCAACAAGACCCAGTCGCAGATCGCACAGGAGCTCGGCATATCCCAGATGCACGTCTCGCGCCTGCTCAGCAAGACACTGCGCCACCTGCGCGAACAGATGTACGGCACCTGACCCCCACCCCGCGTGCACGAGACGCGCATCGGGGCCCGCACCCCGTGCGGGCCCCGATGCGCGCCCCAATACCCGCGCGCACCAGCACCCGGACGCCCCAGGCGGGCACCCGCCCCACGCATGACCTGATCCCGGCCCGCCCCCGAAGCCCGACGCACGTCCTTTGCGAGCGCACCCCGTGCGCGAGCGCCCGTGGGGGCAAACGGGGCGTGGGGCGCGAACGGGCGTGCAGATGTGCGCTGCGCAGGGGCGTAGCGAGTGCGGGCACGCGCCCCGCGCGAGTGCGTGTTGCGCGGACGAGCGTGCTGCGGACATGCGTTGTGCAAGTGCGCGGTGAGCGTGGGCGTGCGGCGAGTGCAGGCTTGTGCCTGCGCGGGCGCCGACCTTCGCGGAGCGTAGGGCCCGCGCTAGGACACCGTGTGCGGGCAACTGTGTGTCCGGAACACGCGCTCATACGAGCGCCGAATCATATGCGGGCGGACGTCGTATGCGGGCACGCACTGAGCGCGGGCGCAGGTCGCATGCGGGCGCGCGCCGTGCACGGGCGAGCGTGCAAGTGTGCGTTGGGCATGGGCGTAGTGAGCGCAGGCGTGCGTTGTATGCGGGGCGCTTGGGTGGACAAGCGCGCTGCGGACGTGCGTGTCTACAAGTGTGGGGCGTTTGGCGCGCGTGCAGGGTGGGGACCTGCGCTGCGTCTGGGCGTGCACTGGAGACATGAATTGTAGGCGGGGGACGTGTGTGGGTGCGCTGCTCAAGAGCGTGCACACGCGTGAGCGGTGCGGGTGGGCGGCGCGGCACGGTGCGCGCGGGTGTGAGCCCGCCCGAGCGGGGCGATGCCGCGCGGGTGTGAGGCTGCTTGGGTGTGTGCGCGCGGGCGCGTGCCCGTTTGTGGGCACGCGGGTGCATGAGTGTGCGGGACGGGCGGTGTGTGTGGGTGTGTGGAAGGTGCGCGGCTCCGGTGGGTTGGGTGGGTGTGCGGTTCGTGGCCTGTGTGTGGGTGCGGGTTAGTTTTCGCGTAGGGCGCGTAGGGATTGTTTTAGGGAGCCGAGGGTGGTGAAGACCGCGGTCGGCTCGTAGCCGCAGTGGGCCATGCAGTTGGCGCAGCGCGGGTCGCGGCCGCGGCCGTAGGACTCCCAGTCGGTGTCGTCGAGCAGTTCCTGGTAGGTCTGCGCGTAGCCGTCCGACATCAGGTAGCAGGGGCGCTGCCAGCCGAAGAGGGAGTAGGACGGGATCGCCCAGGCGGTGCAGCCGAAGTCGGCCTTGCCTTCGAGGAAGTCGAGGAACAGGGGTGAGTGGTTCAGGCGCCAGCGCTTGCGGTTGCCGTCCGCGAAGGCCTTGCGGAACAGTTCGCGGGTCTCCTGGACGCCGAGGAAGTGCTCCTGGTCGGGCGCCTTGTCGTAGGCGTAGCCGGGCGAGAGCATCATCTCGTCGACCTGGAGGTCGTCGTTGAGGTAGTTCAGGACGTCGATGACGGTCTGCGGGGTGTCGGTGTTGAAGAACGTGGTGTTGGTGGTGACGCGGAAGCCGCGTTCCTTGATGAGTTTGACGGCGGCGACCGCGTCGTCGAAGACGCCCTCCTTGCAGACGGACTCGTCGTGCCTTTCCTGGAGGCCGTCGATGTGGACGGTGAAGGCGAAGTAGGGCGACGGCTTGAACTTGTCGAGCTTCTTGGGGACGAGCAGCGCGTTCGTGCAGAGGAAGACGAACTTCTTCATCTTGACGAGTTCGTCGACCATCTCGCCGATCTGCGGGTGCATGAGCGGTTCGCCGCCGGCGATCGACACCATCGGGGCGCCGCATTCCTTGACGGCGGCGATGGCCTGCTCGACCGGCATGCGCCGCTTCAGCACGTCGGCGGGGTGCTGGATCTTGCCGCAGCCCGCGCATGCGAGGTTGCAGGCGAACAGCGGCTCGAGCTCCATGATGAGCGGGAACTTGTCCTTGCCGCGCGCCTTGTTGGTCATGATGTGCGAGGCGACGCGGACGCTCTGGCGCAGTGGCATCGGCATTATGGTCGGACCTCCTTCGGCGGGGTGAACTCGGTGATCTCGGCGGGGCCGAGCGGGACGTCGGGCGGGGTGTGGACGATCTGCTCGCGTGCGAGTGCCCGGGCCTCGGTGCCGAGCGCCGCGCACACGGCGAGCCGTGTCACCGGTCCCGTCCCAGGTAGCGGCCGAGGGCGCTGATGGGGAACACCAGCCGGTACAGGTGGTAGTTGATGTAGAAGTCGCCGGGGAAGCCGGTGCCGGTGAACTGGTCCTCGTCCCAGGTGCCGTCCGGGCGCTGGTTGTCGACGAGCCAGCGGACGCCGGCTTCGACGGCCGGGGAGCGTTCGCCGGCGGCGAGGAGCGCGAGCAGCGCCCAGGCCGTCTGCGACGGGGTGGACGTGCCGCGCCCGATCCAGGACGGGTCGTCGTAGGAGCGCAGGTCCTCGCCCCAGCCGCCGTCGGGGTTCTGGTGGTGCTCCAGCCAGGCGACGGCGCGGCGGATCGGCGGCTTGTCCGGGCGGACGCCCGCGGCGATCAGCGCGGGGACCACGCCGCCCGTGCCGTAGACGTGGTTGGCGCCCCACCGGCCGAACCAGGACCCGTCGGCCTCCTGCGCCTTCAGCAGCCACACGACGGCGCGCTTGGTGACGGGCGACTCCGCGTGGCCCTCCTTGGCGAGGGCCTCGACCACGTGCGCGGTGACGTCCGCCGACGGCGGGTCGATGACGGCGCCGAAGTCGCAGAACGGCAGCTTGGTGCACAGTTCCTGGGTGTTGTCGGCGTCGAAGGCGGCGAACCCGCCGTCCTTGGAGGCCATCCCGGACATCCAGCGGACGGCCCGGTCGATCGGGCCGCGGGCCTCGGGCAGCCCGGAGCGGCGCAGCGCGAGGATCGCCTCGGCGGTGTCGTCGGTGTCGGGGTACAGGTCGTTGTCGAACTCGAACGCCCAGCCGCCCGGCGGCAGGTCCGGGCGGCGCACCGACCAGTCCCCCGGCCCGTGGATCTCCTCGTCCACGATCCAGCGGGCGGCGCGCAGCAGCGCCGGGTCGCCGGCGGGCGCGCCCGCGTCCGACAGCGCGTTCATCGCGAGGACGGTGTCCCAGACCGGCGACTGGCACGCCTCCAGGCGGCGGCCCTTCCCGTCCTCGATCGTGAACCGGTCGAGCCCGGCGAGGCCGCGCTTCATCACCGGATGGTCGAGGTCGTAGCCGAGCAGGCTCAGCGCCATCAGCGAGTACACCCACGGCGGCTGGATGCCGCCCCAGCAGCCGTCCGCCTCCTGCCGCGCGACGATCCACTCCGCGGCGCGGCGCAGCGCGGCGTTCCGCAGGGGCCGCACCGGGGCCTTCTCGTAGACGTGCAGGAACCGGTCGAGGGCGTTGAACGCCTTCCCCCAGCCGGTCGCGTTCTGGACGGGGCGCCGGCCCGCGCGCAGCTCAGGCAGGTCGAACGGCAGGGACCGGACGGGGCGCAGCGACCCGAGGACGGTCAGCGGGACGATCGTCTGCCGCGCCCAGCAGGCCCAGCTGTAGACGTTCAGCGGGACGCGGCTCGGCAGGAACATCAGCTCCGGCGGCATGACGGGCAGGTCGTCCCAGGACCACTGGCCGAACAGCGCGAGCCAGATGCGGGTGAACACGCGGCTGCCCTCGATGCCGCCGGCCTCGCGCGCGTAGGCGGCGGCCTTGCGCATGTGCGCGGCGTCCGGGGGGTCGCCGGCGAGCCGCAGCGCGGCGTACGCCTCGATGGTGGTGGACGGGTCCGGCGGGCCTCCGTGGAAGTTCGCCCACGTCCCGTCGGAGCGCTGCTGCGAGCGGATCCAGCGCGCCGCCGCGGCGGTCTCCGCATCGGTGCGGATGCCGAGGAACTGGCGCAGCAGCAGGTCCTCGGCGTCCATGGTGACGTTGGTCTCCAGCTCCGCCTTCCACCAGCCCTCGGCCGACTGCAGGCCGAGCAGGTGGTCGCGGGCCGCCTCGACGGCGGCCGCGGCCGCTTCGGTGAGTCCGGGGGCTTCCGTCGTGGTCATTCGGCATCCTGCTTTCTGACGGTCTCCGTTTTCTCGGGTGCGGGGTGGTCCCGGGGGCGGGATCCGCCGGTCAGTGGTCCCGGGCGGTGACGAACAGCGCGACGTCGCGGAGCTCGGCGCGGACCGCGTCGTCCATCTCGACGTCGTCGACGTGCTTGGCGGCCAGCGCGACGCGGCGGTCCGCCTCCGCCTCGGCCCAGGCGCGGCCGCCCGCGGCCTCGACCAGCTCCGCCATCTCCAGCAGGTCGGACTCGGCGGGGTCGCCGGGCGCGGCGTACAGCTCGGCGAGCCGCGCGGACCCGGGCGTCCCGGCGGTGAGCGCGGCCACGACCGGCAGCGACTTCTTGCGGGCGCGCAGGTCGGACAGCACGGGCTTGCCGGTCGTCTCCGGGCTCCCCCAGATGCCGAGCAGGTCGTCGACGAGCTGGAACGCCAGTCCCATCTCCGTCCCGTACCCGGTGAGGGCGGTGACCAGCTCGGCGGGCGCCTCGCCGAGCATCGCGCCGATGGAGCTGGCGCAGGCCAGCAGCGCGCCGGTCTTGTCGGACGCCATCGTCAGGCACTCGTCGAGGGTGACGTCGGCGCGCGTCTCGAAGCCCATGTCGAGGGCCTGGCCGGAGATGAGCCGCTGGGTGGCGGCGGTCAGCGCCTCCGCGGCCCAGTGCGCGCCGCGCGTGTGGTGCTCCAGCAGCAGCTCCTCCGACAGCGTCAGCAGCGCGTCGCCGGCGAGGATCGCGGCGGCGGCGCCGAACACCGTCCACGCGGCGGGGCGGTGCCGGCGGGTCCGGTCGCCGTCCATGATGTCGTCGTGCAGCAGCGAGAACGCGTGCACGAACTCCACGGCGACCGCGCCGGGCAGCGCGTTCTGCGGCGGCGCGCCGGCGGCCCGCCCCGACAGCATCGCCAGCGCGGGGCGCAGCGCCTTGCCGCCGGCCGCGGCGGGCCGGCCGTCGGCGTCGGTCCAGCCGAGGTGGTAGGCGATGACGCGCCGGTTGGCCGGGTCGAGCCGGTCCACGCAGGCGCGCATCGCCTCGTCGACGAGGGCGCGCCCGCCGGTGATCGAGCCGGGGACGGCGGTCATCGGCCGCTCACCCCGTCCAGGTGCCGCCGGACCAGCCGGGCGGCGGTCAGTCCACTGCGCACTGCCCCCTCCATGGTGTCGGGCCAGCCCGTGTCGGTCCACGCGCCGGCGAGGAACAGCCCGGGCAGGCGCGTCGCGGACGCGGGACGCAGCGCGCCGCTGCCGGGGCTCTGGCGGAACGTCGCGTGACGTTCGCGGGTGACGAAGAAGTCGGTGACGCGGGCCCGGCGGGCGGCGGGGAACAGCCGTTCCAGGGCGGGCAGGAAGGCGGCTCGGACGTCGGCGGCGGGCGTGTCGATCCAGTCGTCGGCGGCCGACACCGATACGGCGAGGTACTGGCCGTCGGCCAGCCCGCTGATCTCGGTGCGGTCGAACACCCATTGCACAACCGAGTCGACGGCGGCGGCGAACGGTACGTCCATGACCGGCCGGTCGTAGACGACGTGGACGTTGATGATCGGGCTGGCGCCGAGGCCGGCCCAGCGGTCCCGGTCCGGGCACGCCTGCGCCGGGACGAGCGGTGCCGCCGCCCGGTGCGGCACCGCGACGACGACGGCGTCCGCGGCGACCGGTTCGCCGTCCACCACGAGCTTCGGCCCGGCCTCGACCGCCGACACCTTCGCCTTCAGGTGGACCCGCCCGCCGAGCCGCTCGATCCGCTTCGCCGCGAGCACGCCGTGCAGCTCGCCGAGCGGGACGGTCGGGACGCCGATGTCGGCGGCGTCGGAGCGGCCGAGCAGGCCCTGCTTGCACACCATCGCCGCGGGGCCCATCGCGGCGTCGTCCACGCCGATGTTCAGCGCCGAGATCAGGAACAGCTCCCACAGCGCGGTGCGGGCGCGTTCGCGCTGGCCGTGGGCGGCGAGCCAGGCGCCCATCGCCTGCCCGTCGAGCGCCGGGTCCTGCGGGTCGACGCCCTGCAGGGCCAGCGACGCGCGGACGGCCCGCAGCCGGTCGCCCGGCGGCATCAGCCGGTACCGGGCGAGCGCGGGCAGCAGGTGCAGCGGCCCCGGCGCATTCGCCCGGCGCAGCCTTCCGGCAGGGCCGTCCGGTGTGAGGACGGGGATGTCGAGGCGGTCCTGGACGCGGACGAAGTCCAGCGCGTCCAGCCGCTCCAGCAGCCCCCGGTAGGCGGTGCAGCACTTCAGGAAGACGTGCTGCCCGTTGTCGACGGTCAGGCCGTCGCGGTCGAACGAGTGGGTCGCGCCCCCGAGCCGCGGACGCGCCTCGTAGAGGGTGGTCCGCACGCCCGCCTCCAGCAGGGCGAGCGCGGCGCTGATCCCGGCGAGGCCGCCGCCGACGACGGCGGCGGCGTTCCCCCGGGGGTTCACCGCCGGATCCCGGTGAGCGCCGTCGCGGCGACGGCCGCCTTCTCCCACGCGGGCAGTGACATGCGGCTCGCCAGCGCGCTCGCCGGGTCGGCGGTGATGCGCCGCAGCAGGCGCCGGTAGATGCCGGCCATCGTCCCCGTGCACGCGGCGCTGCGCCGGTCGAGCATCGGCAGCAGCCGCAGACCGTTGCCGTACCACTCGCCCGCGCGCGCCGCCTGGAACCGGACGAGCGTCGCGAGCTGCTCCGGCGGGTCGGTGAAGCGGCCGGACGCGTCCTGGTCCAGCGTGCAGCCGAACCGCGCGAGGTCCTTCGCCGGCAGGTAGACGCGGCCGCCGAGCCGGTCCTCGCGGACGTCCCGCAGGATGTTGGTGAGCTGCAGCGCGACGCCGAGCGCGTCGGCGCGCGCCCGCGCGACCCGGAGGTCGCCGGTGCCGAACACGCCGAGCGACAGCCGGCCGATCGAACCGGCGACGCACCGGCAGTACCAGAGCAGGTCGTCGAAGGTGTCGTAGGCGGCGCCGCGGACGTCGGCCTCGCAGCCGTCGATCAGCTCGCCGAACGCCTCCAGCGGGACCGGCATGCGGCGCGCCGCGTCCGCGAGGGCGACCATCACGGGGTCGTCCGGGTGGGCGTCGAGGCCGGCGAGGCGGTCCCGCTCGGCGGCCAGCGCGGCCAGCCTCGTATCGGGAGGCGCGTCGATGTCGTCGCCGATGTCGTCGATCCGCCGCGCGAAGGCGTAGACGGCGCTCAGCGCGCGGCGCTTCGGCGGGGGCAGGAGGCGGATCCCGTACGAGAAGTTGCGCGCCTGCGAACGGACGACCTCTTCGCAGTGCCGGTAGGCGCCGGCTGCGTCCATCTCATCTCCTTCCCAGCATCCGCGACCACTCGGCCAGCAGCCGCGTCTTCCTCGGGCGTGGCGGATCCGCCAGGACGTCGTAGGCGCGGCGGTCCAGCGCGGCGAGCGCGGCGGACCCGCCCGCCGCGTACCCGGCCACGGCGACGCGCGCGAACCCCGGCAGGGTCCGGACGAGTGGCGCCCCCTCGGCGAGCAGTCGTCCTGCCCTTCCCGCCTGGACGGCGATGACACCGCGCAGCCGGGTCGGGGTGGCCGCGGCGCGGAAGTCGTCCTCGGTGCAGCCGAACCGGCGCAGGTCGTCCTCCGGCAGGTAGACGCGGCCGTCGCGGTGGTCCTCGCCGACGTCCTGGCAGTGCTCGATGATCTGCAGCGCGGAGCAGATCCGGTCGGAGAGGCGGAGGCGCGCGGGGGTGGCGGCGCCGAAGACGTGCAGCACGATGTGGCCGACGGGGTCGGCGGAGAGCGTGCAGTAGTCGAGCAGCTCACCGAACGTCCGGTAGCGGGTGACGACCTGGTCGCGGCGGTTCGCCAGCACTAGGCGCCGGAACGGCTCGGCGGGGATCCGGCGCTCGTGGACGGTGCGGGCCAGCGCGCGCATGACGGGGATCTCGGGCACGGTGCCGGCGTAGATCCGGTCGAGGTCGCGCTCCACGAGGTCGAGCAGGCCGGCGCGTTCATCCGGCGGCGCCTCGTCGCCGATGTCGTCGACGAGGCGGGCGTAGCCGTAGACGTCGAGCAGGTGGGCCCGGTACCGGGCGGGCAGGAGGCGGGCGGCCACCGGGAAGTTCTCCCGGGCCTGCAGCCGGGTCCTGGTCTCGCGTTCGTAGGTCTCGTTCCATAAGCGCTCGCTGATGGACATCGTTTCCTTTGGGGGCGGCGCGCGGGGCGGGGCGGCGCTCTGCCGGTCGCACCGATCCCCATTACCCGTTGATCGCCTGGTAAACGCGAACCGGCTATATATATGTGTATAGGCCAAGTTTTTGGGTTACTAGAGATTGGTGACCCCAGAAACCGCCCCCTCCGCGCTTCCGGGCCGCCGCCCCCCGCTCGCGCGCGAACTCGCGTTCGGGCTGTCGCTGTTCGCCCTGTACGCCGTCGCCGCCGCCGTCCCGATCGGCGACCGGCACGCGGCCGCCGCCGACCACGGCCGGCAGATCCACGACCTGGAGCGGACGCTGCACATCGCCGCCGAGCGGCCGCTCAACGACTGGCTCGCCGGCCACCGGACCCTCGCCGTCGCCGCGAACTACGAGTACGCCACCGTCTACGTGGTCAGCACGCTGTGGGTGCTGGCCTGGCTGTACCGCCGGCATCCCGACCGGTACCGCGTCGCGCGCACCGCGTTCGCGCTGATCAACGTCATCGGCGCGGTCTGCTTCGCGCTGTGGCCGGTCGCGCCGCCGCGCCTCGCGCCCGACCTCGGATTCGTCGACACCGTGCTGGCGCACGGCACCTGGGGCTCGTGGGGCAGCCCGGTCGTCGACCACGCCGACCGGCTCGCGGCCATGCCGTCGCTGCACGTCGCGTGGGCGCTGTGGGTGAGCGTCGAGCTGGCCCGGCTGCCGGTGCGGCGGTCCCTGCAGGCGGCGAGCCTCCTGCACGTCTTCCTCACGCTCTACGTCATCGTGGCGACCGCGAACCACTACGTGCTGGACGCGGCGGGCGCGGTCGTCGTGGTCTGGTTCGCCTACGTCGTGACCGACCGGGACCCCGGCCGCCGGAGCCGTCCGGTCGTCCCGCCCGAGGACGCGTTCTTCCTGGCCGTCGAGTCGGACCGGACGCCGCAGCACGTCGGCGGGCTGATCTTCCTCGACACGCCGGACGGGACGCCGAGCCGCGAGGACGTGATCGCGACGCTGCGCGGGAGGCTGGACGAGCTGCCCCGGCTCGGCCAGCGGCTGTCGCCCGCGTCGCGGGTGCGGCGGCGCCGCTGGGTCGAGCACCCGCTGATCGACTGGGACTGGCACGTGCGCGAGGCGGTCCTCGCCGAGAGCGGCGACGCGGGGCTCAACGCGCTGGTCGGCGCGCTGCAGAGCGAGACGCTGCCGCGCGACCGGCCGATGTGGCGGATGGTCCTGGTGCGCGGCTACGCGCCCGACCGGGCGGCGGTGGTCTTCCTGATGCACCATGTCGTCGCCGACGGCATGGGGGTGATCACCCATGTGCTGCGGCTGCTCACTCCCCCGGACGCGCTGCCGGTCGCGGGCGCCGGGCCGTCGGCGACGCGCCGCGCGCTCGGCACGCTCGTCGGGATCGCGCAGCTGGCGACCGAGTCGCGGCAGCGGACCCGGTTGCCTTCGAGCGGCACCGGCGAGCGGGCGTTCGGCACGTTCCGGCTGCCGATGCCGGTGGTCCGCGACCTCGCCCGCAAGCACCGCGTGCGGGTGACGGACGTGGTGCTGTGCGCGCTGGCGGGCGGGCTGCGGCGGGTCGGGCCGGCCGCCGCCGGGCCGGAGGGCGGGCGCGCCCTGCGGGTCGCGGTGCCGCTGATGACGGGCGGGCCGGAGGTGCCGCCCGAGGGCAACCACACCTCGGCGGTCATGGTCGACCTGCCGTACGGGCCGATGCCGGAGATCGAGCGGCTGCGCGCCCTGGCCGCGGCCACCAAGCGGCTGCGTTCCGGCACCCGGGCGCTGGCCTCGGCGTTCGTGATGCAGCGGGCGGCGCGGGCGCTGCCGCCGGTACTGCACGGCGCGTTCGCGCGGGCCGTGTACGGCGGCCGGACGTTCCAGGCGATCGCCACGAACCTCCCCGGCACGAACACGCCGGCGCGGCTCGCCGGCGCCCCGATGGCGGTGGCGCACCCGATCGTCCCGACCGGGCCGGGCGCGCCGCTCGCGGTCGGCGCGCTCGGCTGGAGCGGGATGCTGAACATGGGGATCAGCGCGGAAGCGACGCTGGTGGCCGACATGGACGCGCTGTGCGGCGCCATGCGCGACGTGATCGAGGAGCTCGGCGCCGCGGAGGCGCCGGAGCCGGCCGGGCCACCGGAGGCGGCCGCCGCGCGGTTCGTGCGGCGCGGCCGCGGCCCGTCCGTGCCCGGGTGAGGGCGGGGTTTTTGCAGCCGAGATGCCTGCGGCATTCCGGCTTTTTGCCCTGAATGGATAGATAGAGAAGATGGCCGAGATCGACCTGTCGGCGGTCTTCGATGCGATGCCGGTCGGCTGCGCGGTGTTCACGCCCGGCCTGCGGTACGTCACGGTCAACCGCGCCTACGAACGGCTCGCCGGGCACTCACGCGAGCAGCTGATCGGACGCCCCTTCTACAAGGTCTTCCCCGGCGGCCCGGAAGGGCACGGCATGGCCGAGGTGCGGGCCTCCCTGGAGCGGGTGGCGGAGTCCGGCGAGACCGACATCATGCCGCTCCAGCGCTACGACGTGGAGGACCCCGAGTGCCCCGGCACGTACGAGGAGCGGTACTGGAGCATCCGCAACGCCTCGCTGCAGGCCCCGGACGGCACGGTCACGGCCCTCATCCACCGGGCGGAGGAGGTGACCTCCTACATCCGGCAGCTGCGCGAGGCGCACCCTTCCGGCACGTCGCCCGAAGACCAGGTCGAGGCGGTGGAGGCCGAGCTGTTCGCCCGGACCCGGGAGCTGGAGGAGGTCAACCAGCGGCTGCACCGCGCCCGCGAAGAGGAGGAGCGGGCGAACGCGGCGCTGCACGACGCCCTGCGCCGGCAGCAGCAGGCGGTCGCCGACACCTCGCACGACCTGCGGGCGCCGCTCACCGGCCTGCAGACCCGCCTGCAGCTCGCGCTCACCGACCCCGAGTCGGACTCGGAGGCGATCCTGCACGCGGCGCTGCACGACGCCGACCGGCTCGGCGACATCGTCGCGGACCTGCTGGAGCTGGCCCGGTTGGAGGCCGGCCCGCCCGTCCTCACCGAGACCGTGGACCTGGCCCGGCTCGTCGAGGAGGAACTGGCCGGCCACGATCCCGGCGTCGCGCTCACCGCGCGGCTGGAGCACGGGCTGCGGGTGCGCGGGTCGGCGGTACGGCTGGCGCGGCTGCTGAGCAACCTGGTGTCCAACGCCGAACGGCACGCGGGCAGCCGGGTGGAGGTGCTGCTCGGCTGCGACGACGGGCTGGCCGTCCTGCAGGTGGTCGACGACGGCCCGGGCATCCCGGCGGGCGAGCGGGAGGCGGTCTTCCGCCGGTTCTACCGCCGTCCCGACGCGCGCAGCCGCGAACCCGAGGGGACGGGCCTCGGGCTGGCGATCGCCCGCCAGATCGCCGACGCCCACGAGGGCACGCTGCGCGTCGCCGACCGGCCGTCCGGCACCTGCATGGTCCTGTGCCTTCCGCTGTGCGCCGCGTAGGGCGGCGAAGTCCGGCCGCCGCGCCCCGGCGCGTTACGGACGCGTCTGTGCGGGCACTGCTGATCTGTGCTGACCGAGCCGGTTTGGAGGGCCGCGATGAAGTACGGGATCGACAGGGACAGCGTCGTCGTGATCACCGGGGCCAGCGGCGGCATCGGACGCGCCGCCGCGCGGGCCTTCGGCGCGCGCGGCGCGCGGATCGCCCTGCTCGCCCGTGGTGAGGAGGGCCTGGACGGCGCCGCCGACGACGTCGAGCGGGCCGGCGGGCGGGCGCTGCCGATCAGCGTGGACGTCGCCGACGACGACCGGGTGGAGCAGGCCGCGCAGCGCGTCGAAGACGAGCTCGGGTCGATCGACGTGTGGGTGAACGTGGCGTTCTCGTCGGTGTTCGCCCCGTTCTGGGAGATCGAGCCGGCCGAGTTCAAGCGGATCACCGAGGTCACCTACCTCGGCTACGTCAACGGCACGCGGGCGGCGCTCAAGCGGATGATGCCGCGCGAGCGCGGCGTCATCGTCCAGTGCGGGTCGGCGCTGGCGTACCGGGGCATCCCGCTGCAGAGCGGGTACTGCGGCGCCAAGCACGCCGTCCAGGGGTTCCACGACGCGCTGCGCGCCGAGCTCCTGCACGAGTGCCCCGGCGTCAAGGTGACGATGGTGGAGATGCCGGGCGTCAACACCCCGCAGTTCAGCTGGGTGCTGTCGCGGCTGCCGCGCCGCGCGCAGCCGGTCCCGCCGATCTACCAGCCGGAGATCGCGGCGGACGCGCTGCTGTACGCGGCGGAGCATCCGCGCCGCCGCGAGTACTGGGTCGGCGGCAGCACGGTGGGCACGCTGGTCGCGAACAAGTTCGCCGCGGGGCTGCTGGACCGCTACCTGGCGCGGACCGCGTTCTCCTCGCAGCAGACCGACCAGAAGCGCCCGCGCGACCAGGCCGCGAACCTGTGGGAGCCCGCCGACGACGCCGGCGGCCACGACTACGGCGCGCACGGGCGGTTCGACGAGGAGGCGCATCCGCACAGCCCGCAGCTGTGGGCCGCCAAGCACAAGTACCTGGTGGGCGCGGCGACGGCGGGGGCCGCCGCCACGGGGGCCGCGGTGGGCGCCGCACGGCTCCTGCGCCGGTGACCCCCCGGCGCGCCGGGGAACCGATCGGAGGGTGAGCGCATGGGGGCCGCTGGGGGCGCGCCGGACGGCGGCGCGAGTTTCGGGGTCGCCGAGCACGACGGGTGGACGGTCGTGACGGTGGCCGGAGAGCTGGACCTCGGCACGGCCGGGCGGCTCGACGAGCACCTGTCGAAGGCGATCGGCGCGCAGGGCCGGCCGCGGGTCGTCGTGGACGTGACGCGCATGACGTTCTGCGACTCGTCGGGGTTGAACGTGCTGATCCGCGCGAGCAAGCGGATCGCGGCGATGCAAGGGCGGTTCGTGATGGTGCGCCCGACCGAGCGGGTTCGCAACGTGCTGCGGGTCACCGGCCTGGAGCGCGTCTTCGACATCCGCGACGAGCTGCCGCAGGCCGGGCCCGGCTGACCGCGCCCGGCCGGCCGGGCGCGGTCAGCCGGGCGCGGCGCGGTCAGCCGGCCCGGTCGGCCGAAGCGGTCAGCCGACGCGCAGCGGCAGGGTGCGGGGCCCGCGGACCTGCCCGGCGGCCCACGTCACCGCCGACGGGTCGTCGAGGGTGAAGCGCGGGAACCGCTCGAGCCAGACTTCGAGGGCGACGCGCAGCTCCATCCGGGCCAGGTGCGAGCCGACGCACCGGTGGATGCCGAGCCCGAACGCGGCGTGCCGGTTGACCTCGCGGTCGATGACGACCTCGCCGGCGCGGTCGAACTGGTCGGGGTCGCGGTTGGCGGCGGGGAACGACAGCAGGACCCAGTCCTCGGCCTTCATGTCGGCGCCGCGCCAGTGCATGTCCTGCTTGACCAGCCGCGCCATCGTCACCGGCGCGTAGGCGCGCAGGAACTCCTCCATCGCCGTCGGCAGCAGGCCGGGTTCGGCGACCAGCCGCTCCCGGTCCGCGGGCGTCCTCGCCAGGTGCCACAGCGACGCGCCGATCGCGCTCCAGGTGGTGTCGATGCCCGCGATCAGCAGCAGCGCCATCGTCCCGGAGACGTGCGACGGGTCGAGCCGGCGGCCGTACAGCTCGGCGTTGATCAGGTAGGTGGTGAGGTCGTCGCGCGGGCGGTCGACGTGGTCGCGGATCTGTTCGAGCAGGTAGTCGAACAGCTCCTCCATCCGCGCGATGCGCTCGTCGGGCGGCCGGTTGACGCCCTCCAGCGCGTTCTCGACGAACTCGCGGAACTTCGGGCCGTCCTCCGGCGGGAAGCCGAGCATGTCGGCGATGACGCGCATCGGGATGTGCTGGGCGTAGTCGCGGGCGGCGTCGACGACGTCGCCGTCCTGCAGGCCGTCGATGAGGGAGTGGCAGAACGCGCGGGTCGCGGGCTCCAGCCGGGAGACGGCCGTCTTGGTGAACGCCGGGAGCAGCAGCTTGCGCGCGTCGTGGTGGAACGGCGGGTCGGACGAGATCGGCGGCACCCCGCCGACCGGCGCCGACTCCAGCGGCGGGCGGAAGTTGCTCATGACGATCGACCGGGACGAGAACCGCTCGGTGTCGTAGGCGATCGCGCTGACGTCCTCGTAGCGGGTCGGCAGCCAGCCGCCGCCGAACCGGCCGGTGTGCGCGATCGGGCAGCGTCCGCGCAGGTCGTCCTGGATCGGGTAGGGGTCGGCCGCCCACTCGGGCTCCATGTGCGAGAAGTCGGTCGCCCAGTCCGCGACCGGGCCGGTGACGACCTCGTTGCGGGTGCCGAGCGGCCGGCTGTCGCGCATCTCCTGGAAGCCGCGGGTGAAGCGGTCGTCGTCGGCGCCGCCCGTCTCGTCGCGGGTGGTGGTCTCTTCGCGGGTGGTGGTCTCGTCGCCGGTGGTCATGCCTCCGCCTCCTTCACGACGGTGATCGCGCGCTCGGGGCAGTTGGCCGCCGCGCGGCGCGCGTCCTGCTCTCCGTCCGCCGGGACGGTGCCGTCGCCGAGGACGGTGCCGTAGCCCTCGTCGTCCTCGCCGAACAGGCCGGGGGCCAGGTCGTAGCAGCGGCCGTGCCCCTGGCAGCGCCCGGGATCGATCCGCACCTTCATCGCGTTCCTCCTGTCTCCGCTTCGGGACCGGCCGCCTCCGCCGCGGGGCGGGTCGGCGCGAAGGCCGCCACGACGCGGGTCAGCAGCGCCGACCACTCCTCGTCGCCGACCCCGTGCATCTCCGGGGGGACCAGCACGCTGCCCATCGCCAGCAGGAGGCAGAAGTGCGCGATCGCGTCCGGCGACAGCGCGCCGTCCATCTCCCCGCCGGCCTGCGCGGCGCGCACCAGTTCCTCGAGCATCGCGGCGCGCTCGCCCATGTAGTCGTGCATCGGCCGGGCCACGTCCGCGTCCCGGCGGGCCGCCACCAGCGCCTCCACGACCAGGTGGCCGCGCGCGTCGCGGCGTTTCGGCAGCCACCGCCCGATGATCAGCAGCGACTCGGTGACGGGCCGCCCGGGGTCGGCGGCGACGAGCTCGGCGAGCATCTGCCGGCCGTGCGTGCGCAGCGCCGCGACGAGCAGCTCGCCCTTGGAGCCGAAGTGCGCGTACAGCGCGCCGTTGCTGACGCCGGCGGCGGCCGCGATGTCGGCGACGCGCGTGCCGTCGTAGCCGCGCTCGGCGAAGACGTCCGCTGCCGCGCGCAGCAGCCGCTCCCGCGTCTCGGCGGCCGTGACGCCCGCGATCCGGCCCATGCACGGAATTAAAAGACCGTTCATTCAGTACCGTCAAGGGCTAGATTCTCGAATTTAATTCTAGTATCAAGATCTAGAAAGAGCTTCGTGTCTCGTCGGCCGGGAGGCGCCGCATGGTCGATGCCGGCGCGCCCGGGTGACCGGGACGACGCCCGCCGTCCGGCACCAGGAGCCCGCCGCCGGACGGCCCGGCGACCCCTGGTGGACGCTGTCCGCGGTGAGCCTGGCGAGCGTCCTGACCGGCCTCGGCGGCAACACCCTCAACGTCGCGCTGCCCTCGGTCGTGCGGCACTTCCACGCCGGGCCCGCCGCCGCGAACTGGATGCTGCTGGCGTTCATGCTGGCCAACACCGTCCTCATCGTGGTGTTCGGACGGTTCGCCGACATGTTCGGCCGCCGCGCGATGTACCTGTCCGGCCTCGGCGCCTACACCTTCGCGAGCCTGCTGCTCGGCTTCGCCCCGACCGCCTGGACGGTCGTCGGCCTGCGCGTCCTGCAGGCCGCGGGCGGCGCGATGCTGCTGGCCAACAGCGCCGCCATCGTCACCGACGCGTTCCCGCGCGAGCGGCTCGGCCGCGCCATGGGCGTCTACACCGCCTCGTTCTCCATCGCGCAACTCGCCGGGCCCACGCTCGGCGGCTACCTCACCGACGCCTTCGGCTGGCGGTGGGTGTTCTGGTACAACGTCCCGTTCGGCGTGCTGTGCCTGGTCTGGGGCGCCGTCGCGCTGCGGCCCGTGGAGGCGGCGTCGCGCGAGCGCGGCGTCGACGTCCCCGGCAACGTGCTCGTCCTCGCCGGGCTCGGCGGCCTCCTGTTCGGGCTGTCGCAGGTCAACGAGCGTGGCTGGCACAGCCCCGCCGTGCTGGCCGGCGTCGCGGTCTTCGCGGTGCTGCTGCCGGTGTTCCTCGCCGTGGAGCGGCGCGCGGCCCGCCCCGTCGTCGACACCGCGCTGTTCCGGGACGTCCCGTTCGCGCTCGGGCAGCTCGCCACGTTCCTCAACGCGACCGCGCGGATGGGGGCCGTCGTGCTGCTCGCGCTGTTCTTCCAGTCCGCGCAGGGCGACGACCCCGTCACGGCCGGGCTCAAGGTGCTGCCGATGTCGGCGGTCGCGGTGCTGGCGTCCACCGGCGCCGGCTTCCTGGAGAACCGCGTCGGCGCCCGGACGATGACGGTGGCCGCCACCGCCCTCACCACGCTCGGCCTGGTCGAACTGCTGGCGGTGATCGCGCGGGACGTCCCGTACGCGGCGGTCGCGGCGGGCCTGATGCTGCTCGGCGCCGGGTCGGGGACGTTCCTGCCCTCGAACGCGACGGCGCTGCTCAGCGGCCTGCCGTCGCACCGGCTCGGCATCGTCAACGCGATGCGGCTGATGGTGCAGAACACCGGCGTCGTGGTGAGCACCGCCCTGGCCTTCTCGATCATCGCGGGGCCGGTGCCGGCGGCGCTGCGCGCGCACGTGTTCGCCGGGGACCTGTCGCGGGTCTCGGGGCAGGGCGTCCAGCAGCTCGTCGTCGGCTACCGGTACGCGCTGGCCTGCATGGCGGCGCTGTCCGCGCTCGCCGTGCTGGCCTGCCTCGGCACCAGCCGAGCGGAACGCGCCCGCTAGGCCGGTGGTTCCGCTACGCGGTGGCCTCCACCTCTTCGCGGGTCAGGACGGGGTCGGGCTCGGCCGGCGCCGTCGCGGCGACGGGGGCGGACGTTCCGCCGGCGACGCGGGCCTCGGCCTGCCGGAACTCCGTCAGCGGACCGGTCGCGTCGTACAGCCCGTTGAGCGCGAGCCACAGGGCGCTGCGGCGCATGCGCAGCACCACCGGGTTGGGCCGCTGGTAGAGGGCCAGCTTCTGCGCCCAGTGGGGGAGCATGTCGCGGGCCGCCCAGTCCATGAACGGACTGCCGGGCTCCCACGGCTTGGTGCCGTTGCCGCGCAGGTTCGGGCCCGTCCCGAACGCCTTGATCGGCGTGACGGCCAGGCGCGGCAGGTAGGACTCCAGGCACTCGGCGACCTCCGCCTTCGTGGCGGGCAGGTCGGTGCCGCCGAGCGCCTCCCCCACCCGGACGAACTCGCCGTAGTAGCGGTCCAGGCCGGCGCCGCGCAGCGGCTTGCGGTGGTAGCGCTCGTGCGCCGTGGCGAGCCCCCACACGACGGTGGCGTAGTTCCAGCGCAGCCAGTCGGGGTCGTCGGCGTCGTAGGGCAGGCCGTCCGGGCGGGTGCCCTTCACGGTGTGGTGCATGGCGCGGACGGTGCGCGCGAGCCGCTCGGCGGTCTCGGTGGAGCCGTAGGCGGTGCCGATGAAGAACGACAGCGAGTGGCCGAGCCGGACGGCGGCGCCCTCCGGGTCGATGCCGCCGGTCGGGACGCCGTCCACCCGCTCGGGGATGCGGGAGTGGTCGTAGGCCATCCAGCTGATGCTGGGGTCGAGGCCCTCGATGTAGGCGGCGCCGACCAGGCCGAGGACCAGGGTCGGCAGGTGCGAGTGGACGTACCAGACCGCGCTGTCCGGGCCGAACCAGCCCGGGTCGCCCTCGGGTCCGGCGAACTCCAGGCCCCGGAAGAACCGGGACCGGATCTCGGCGTCGAAGGCCCGCTCGAAGCGTGCCGCGAGGATGTTCGTCCTGGGTGCCATCCCGGCGCTCCCGTCAAAGTCTGGATACGACCGTGTCCAGACCTCAGCGTAAGTGTTTGGGTACATGCGTGTCCAGACTTGGTATCGTGGCCGCCATGGCGAACGCCCGGACGGCCGCGAACACCCGGTGGGCCGGGATCCCCGCCGCCCGGCGCCGCGACGAGCGCCGCGACATGCTCGTCCGGGCCGCGTACCGGCTGTTCACCGCCGGAGGCGAGGCCGCCCTCGCCGTCCGCGCGGTGTGCCGCGAGGCCGAGCTGCACACGCGCTACTTCTACGAGAACTTCGCCGACACCGCCGAGCTGCTCGCGGCGGTCTACGACCAGCAGGCCACCGCGCTCGCCGACGTCCTGGCCCGCGCGGTGGAGGACGCGGGCCCGCGCCCCGACGCCCGCACGCGCGCCGGCATCCGGGCCGTCCTGCGGTTCATCAGCGACGAGCCGGGCCGCGGGCGCGTGCTGTTCGCCGAGGCACGCGGCAACGAGATCCTCGCCGCCCGCCGCCGCGCCGCGCAGACCGCGCTGCTGGAGGGCGTGCTCGCGATGACCCGCGACCAGGACCCGCCGCTCCCGGTCGTCATCGCCGCCACCATGTTCACCGGCGCCATGACCGAGCTGGCCCAGCAGTGGGCCGACGGCCGGCTCGGCACCGACCTCGACGCGGTCGTGGACGGCGCCGTCACCCTCTCCCTCGCCCTGCACGGCGCGGTCTAGCCGGCCGCGTCCTCCGGCGCCCCGGCGGGCGTCAGCTCCCCCAGACCGTCCGCGCGTAGTTCAGGAAGTTCAGGCCGAGGATCTTCTCGATCCGGGCCGAGGTGTAGCCGCGCCGCTCCAGCAGCCGCGCCAGCTCGCGGAACTGGTCGACGCCGCGCAGGTCGACGACGAACGGGTAGGTGTCGGCGCGTTCCCCCGCCGCCGACGCCCCGGCCGCCCGCCGCCGCGCCACCTGCTCGGCGAGCCGCTCCCGGTAGGCGTCCAGGTCGTCGATCGCGGTGATCGCGCCGTCGGTGCCGATGCCGACGTGGTCCTCGCCGCAGACGTCGACCGCGTGCGCGATGTGCGCCACCACGTCCTCGGCCGTGGCGTGGCCGGTGGCGTTGACGAACGGCATGAAGTAGATGCCGACGAAACCGCCCCGCGAGGCGACCAGTCGCAGCTCCTCATCGGTCTTGTTGCGGGGCAGGTCGACCAGGGCGCGGCAGCCCGTGTGGTTGATCGAGACCGGCTGCGCGGACACGCGCGCGGCCTCCAGGCACGTCCGCTCGCCGCTGTGCGAGAGGTCCACCATGAGGCGCTGCTCGTTGAGGGCCTCGACGACCTCGCGCCCGAGCGGTGTGAGGCCCCGGTTGCCGGGCGCCATCGAGCCGTCGCCGATCAGGTTCGCCTGGTTGTAGGTGAGCTGGACGATCCGCACGCCGAGGCCCGCGAACTCCGCGACCCGCTCGGGGCGGTCCTCGACGGCGGCGGCGTTCTGGAACCCGTAGATGATGCCGATCCTGCCCTGCCGCTTGGCCTCGGCGATGCCGGCGGCGGTCTCGACGCGCACCAGGTCGCGCGGGTGGGCGGCGATGATCGCGTCCCAGGTCGCGATCTCGTCCAGGGTGTGCCGGTAGGGCGGGAGGTCGCCGAGCGTGTAGCCCAGCGTCACGTTGATCGCGGTCACGCCGGAGGCGTGCGCGTCCGCGAGCGTCCGCTCGTCGATGGTCAGCTGGGCGCTGGTCGGGGCGAGCGCGGCGGACGCGGCCGCCGACGCGGGCGCGTTCGGGTTGTCCAGCTCGCCGAGCGCGTTGACGATGACGAGGTCGTCGAGGTCGACGCTCATCGGGTGCTCCCTTCTCCGGTGCCTGCGGTGTCGTAGTCGGCCCGCTCGTAGCGCCTGCCGCGCTTGACGGTGGTGACGATCCGGCGGAGGTTGTCGATGTCCTCGTGCGGGTCCGCCTCGACGATGAGGAGGTCGGCCTGCTTGCCGGGCTCGACGGTGCCGACCGCGTCCCGGAGCCCGATGGCGGCGGCACCGGTGGCGGTGGCCGCGCGGATCACCTCGTGCGGCGGCATCCCCATCGACCGGACGAGGAACCGGAGTTCGTCGTGGAGCGAAGGGAAGCGGCTGCCCGGGGACGTCTCGTAGTCGGTGCCGGTGCAGATCGCGACGCCCGCGTGCCGCGCCCGGTCGATCAGCCGCCGCAGCACCCGCGGGGCGAGTTCCGCCGCGCCGGGCGCGCTCGAAGGCATCCGGACCATGAGGCTCGCGGTCGCGTCGAGGATCGTCCCGCGGCGCCGCATCTCGCCGAAGAGCGGATCGAGGACGTCCACGGGCGCGTCGAGGAGGCGCCGGTAGGCGTCCGCGAGGTGGCCGCGCTGCCGTCGGTACGCGCCGGGCCGGTCGCCGGGAAGGTCGTGGACGAGCATGTGCGCATGCGACACCACGTCGACGCCCGCCGCGACGACCTCGCCGGGCAACGCCGGGAACACGGCCGCGTGCGCCCACACGAGCATCCCCTGGCGGTGCGCCTCGGCGGCGATCCGGGCGACCAGCGAGGCGTCGAGGTCGGCGTAGATCTTGATGGCGATCGCGCCCGTGCCGCGCGCCGCGGCGACGGCCAGCGGCAGGGCGGTGTCCTCGTCGACCGCCTGCATCCACGGCACGGCGCCGGCTTTCGCACCCTGGGTCACCTGATGGGTGCGGGGGTCGTCGAAGAACCCCGGGCCCGCCATCAGCGCGGCGCAGTGGACGTCCGGGCCGGGGATCTCGCCGACGAGCGCGGCGCGCGCGAGGTCGGCCATCTGCCGCAGGTCGCCGGCCATCTCGCGGATCGCGGTGACGCCGCCGTGGACCTGGCGCCGCATCATCGCCTCCGCCTGGACGCGGTTGGGCGGGGTCGACAGGTGCTGGTGGGCGTCGATCAGGCCGGGGAGCAGGAACATGCCGCGCATGTCGACCGTCTCGGCGCCGGGCGGGCCCGACGCGCCGAGGTCGGCGTCGGGGACGACCGCCTTGATCACCGGGCCGTCCGTCACCACGGCCATGCCGTGCCGGACCGGGCCGCCAGTCCCGTCGATCAGCGAGACGCCGCGGTAGGCGGTCACGCGGCCCGGCTCGGCGGCCGCGAACGGGGCGGGGGCCGGGTCGTTCTCCGCGACCGGGGGCTCGTCCTGGCCCGTGATGGCATCGGTGATGGCGTCCGTCATGGCGATCGCGCGGTCTCCGTTCTCGATCCCGGGCCGGGCTACAAGCAGCCCTTGACCAGGTACGTTACATACACCGTAACAATCGTTGCGCGGATGGCAACGTCTGTTAGAGTGCCCGAAGATCGGTGTTCCGTCCAGCGACCGTGGAGGGACGTTGTCCAGACCGGCCGGCTCCGCCGTCGACAAGGCCTTGGACCTCATCGAGTCCACCGTGCGGGCCGGCCGCCCGCTGCGCCTGAGCGAGCTGGCGGGCGAGACGGGCATGCACCGCGCCACCGCCTACCGCATCCTGGTGGACCTGGTGCGGCGCGGCTGGATCATGCGCAGCGAGGACCGCTACCTGCCGGGGCCGGTCGTGCTGCGGTTCTCCCAGGCCGCCGCCGGAGCCCCGCTGGCCGTGCTGGGCCGGCCGGTGCTCCAGTCGCTCTCGGACGGGACGGGGATGATGGCGAACCTCCAGGTGCTCGAACCCGAGGGCGGACGCGTGATCGACGCGGTCCGCCCGCCGCGGCTGGCGATGTTCACCGACCTGCTGGGCGAGCTGCTGCCGATCCACACCTTCGCCGGGCCCATGGCCCTCGTCTCCGCGCTCGACGAGGCCGCCCGGGTGCCGTACCTGCGCGCCGCCGAGCGGCAGGGGCATCCGCCGGACGGCCTGCTGGAGGACGTCGAGCGGACCCGCCGCACCGGCTTCGCGCTGCAGCGCGGGCGCAACGACGAGGTGATCGCGTCGCTGAGCCGCGCGGTCCTCGGCGGCAACGGCCGCCCGCTGTGCGCGATCACGGTCGTCGGCCTGGACGGCGAGTTCGACGACCCCGCGCTCGCCGGGCTCCAGGAGCACCTCGCCGCCGCCACTGCGGAACTGGAGCACGTGCTCGCCGGCCCGGACGCGGGAGCCGGCCGTGACTGACCTCGCGGACGGCGGCGTGCTCGTCCTCGACCGGGCGCGGACCAGGGAGGCCGCGCGGCCGGACGCGGTGGCGGAGGCGGTGCGCACCGCCCTCGTCGCGATCGGCGCCGGCGAGGTGTCGGCGCCGCCGCGCGTCGCGGCCCGCTCGGGGCACGGCCTGCTGGGCGCGATGCCGGGCCACGTCCCGGGGCTCGGGCTGTCGGCGAAGCTGGTGGCGGTCTTCCCCGGCGCGGCGGGCGGCCACGGCTCGCACCGCGGCATCGTCGCCCACTTCGACGCCGAGACCGGACGGCCGCTCGCCATCATGGACGCCGAGGCGGTCACCGCGGTCCGGACGGCCGCGGCCGCGACGGTCGCCATGCGCGCGCTCGCCCGGCCCGGCGCCTCCCGGATCGCCGTGATCGGCACCGGGACGCAGGCTCGCGCGCAGATCGAGTTCGTCACCCGGATGGACGGCGTGGAACTCGTGGTCGGCGCCCGCGACCCCGGCAAGGCCGAGCACCTGGTGGCGGACCTGCCCGGGGCGTCCGCCACCGGGGTCGAGGCGGCGGTCAGGTCGTCGGACGTCGTGTTCTGCTGCACCTCCAGCCGCGAACCGGTCCTGCGGCGCTCGTGGCTGCGCGACGGCGCCCACCTCAGCTCGGTCGGCGGCTCCGACGGCCCGGAGTTCGACGCCGAGACCCTCCGGGCGTCCTCGCTGTTCGTCGAGTGGGCCGGCGCCGTGACCGAACCGCCGCCGGCCGGCGCCTGGGAACTGCAGGGGGCCGACCCGGCGTCCGCCCGCCTCATCGGCGACGTCCTCGCCGGGCGCCGCCCCGGCCGGGGCACGGACGCGGAGCTGACGCTCTTCAAGTCGACCGGCCACGCCGCCCTCGACGTCGCGGCGGCCGCCGTGGTCCACCGCGCGGCCCGCGATCGCGGGCTGGGGATCAGCGTCGACCTCTAGCCGCCCGCCCCTACCGGCTCGGGGACATTCGGATGTGCGGCCGGCGGATAACAGTCGTCCCGTTTCCGGGCGTCCTCCTGCCCGGCCGACGCCGCACGGAAGGGCGGCATGCCGCCCTTCTCCCCCGCTTTCGGCGTGCGCCGGGACGCGATGTTCCTCGTTTTCGGAAGGCGCGGCTCGCCGGCCCGCGCCGCCCGCGGAAATGCGTTCGCCCGCCCCGGCGGGTTCGAGGCAGCATGAATGCCGCGGCGGCGTGGGAGGGGCGCGTGGTTCTGCCAGGAGCACGGAAGGGTTCTCAGGACGGCGCGGCTCCCCGCAGGCGGGCGGTGCTGCTGGCGTTGCGGTACTACGGCGCCGCCCTGCGCCGGCACTGGCGGGTCTCGGTCCCGGCGGTGACGTTCCCGGCCATCGGCAACACGTGCCTCTACTACCTGACACCGCTGGTGGTGGCCGCCCTGATCGGGCGCCTGGCCGGAAGCGGGGACGCCGGCGCCGGCGTGCTCCTGCCCTTCCTGCTCGGCTTCGCCGGCCTGATGCTGGCGGGCGAGGCGTTCTGGCGGGCGGGCCTGCACTGCATCAACCGGACGGAGGGCCGGGGGATCGAGTGGCTCGGCATCCTCGGCATGGACGAGCTGCTCGCCAAGGAGACCGCGTTCTTCCACGACAATTTCGCCGGCGCGCTCACCAAGCGGATCCTGAACTTCTCCAGCGGGTTCGAGAACTTCACCGACACGCTCGCCTTCTCGATCATGGCCAACGTGATCCCGCTGTCGTTCGCCTCGGTGGTCCTGTGGCGGTTCCACCCGCTGCTGGTCGTGGTGCTCGTCGGGATGATCGTCCTGACCGGCCTGCTCGTCGTCCCGCTCATCCGCCGCAGGCAGGCCCTGGTGGACGCGCGCGAGGCCGCCAAGGTGCGGGTGTCGGGGCACGTCGCCGACGTGGTGACCAACATGGAGACGGTCCGCGCGTTCGCCGCCGAGGACCGGGAGGCCGCGGAGTACCGGACCCGGGTGGTCGAGCAGCGCCGGCTGTCGCTGCTCTCCTGGGACTACGCCAACCTGCGCGTCGACATGATCGTCGCCCCGATGTCGATCCTGACGAGCGTCCTCGGCCTGCTGGCCGCGGTGGCGCTGCGCGGCGGGCTCGGGGTGGAGGCCGTCGTGGTGACGTTCACCTACTACACCAACGCCACCCGGATCATGTTCGAGTTCAACCAGGTCTACCGGCGGCTCGAGAGCACGCTCACCGAGGCCGCGCAGTTCACCGAGCTGCTCCTGGCGCCGCCGGCCGTCGTCGACCCGCCCGATCCGGAGCCGCCGGCCCCGGCCGACGCGTCGGTCCGCTTCGACCGGGTGCGCTTCGCGCACGGCGACGGCCCGCCCCTGTTCGACGGGCTGGACCTGGCGATCCCCGGGGGCGCCAAGATCGGGCTGGTGGGCCGGTCCGGCGGGGGAAAGACCACCCTCACCCGGCTGCTGCTGCGCCTCATGGACGTCGACGGCGGACGCATCCTGGTCGGCGGCCAGGACATCGCGCGGCTGCGCCAGACCGACCTGCGCGCCCTGATCGCGTACGTGCCGCAGGAGCCCGCGATGTTCCACCGGTCGGTGCGCGACAACATCGCCTTCGCCCGGCCTGGCGCCACCGAGGAGGAGATCCTGCGCGCCGCGCGGGCGGCGCACGTCACCGAGTTCACCGACGGCCTCCCGGACGGGCTCGGCACCCTGGTCGGCGAGCGCGGCGTCAAGCTCTCCGGCGGGCAGCGGCAGCGCCTCGCGCTCGCCCGCGCGATCCTGCGGGACGCCCCGATCCTGCTGCTGGACGAGGCCACCAGCGCCCTCGACTCCGAGAGCGAGATCCTCGTCCAGGAGGCGCTGTGGCACCTGATGCGCGACCGGACCGCGCTGGTCGTCGCGCACCGCCTGAGCACGGTCGTCCGCATGGACCGGCTGGTCGTCCTCGACCGGGGCCGCGTCCTCGAGCAGGGCTCGCACCGGGAGCTGCTCCAGGCCGACGGCGCGTACGCCCGGCTGTGGCACCACCAGTCCGGCGGCTTCCTCACCGAGGACGACGACACCGAGCCCGGGACCGACACCGAGACCGGGGCGCTCGACCGCCGTCCGGCCTGAGGCCCGTCCAGCACCCTCCACTGGGCCACGATAAGCGCCAGAATTGTTGACAATTTGGGCGACAGGTTTCAGGATCGGTGCTGACCGGCCCCGTCCAGGGGCGGGTTCTCGCTGTGATGGAGGATTCTGATGAGCACCGATGCCGCCAGTCCGCTGCTCGTGGTGAGCGCGCACGCCGGTGACTTCGTGTGGCGCGCCGCGGGGGCGATCGCGCTGGCCGCCGAGCGCGGCGACCGGGCGAAGGTCGTGTGCCTGAGCTACGGGGAGCGCGGCGAGTCGGCGAAGGCGTGGCGCGCGGGCAAGGGCCTGGAGGAGATCAAGGAGCTGCGGCGGGGCGAGGCGGAGGCCGCGGCGGCCGAGCTGGGCGCCGAGATCGAGTTCCTCGACGCCGGCGACTACCCGCTGCGCGAGACGCCCGAGCTGGTGGACCGCCTCGTCCGGGTGTACCGCGAGTTCGAGCCCGCGGTGGTGCTCACGCACACGCTGACCGACCCGTACAACGGCGACCACCCGGCGGCGGCGCGGATGGCGATGCAGGCGCGGGTGCTGGCGCAGGCCATCGGGTACGACGCGCCGGGCGAGCCGCTGGGGGCGCCGCCGGTCTTCTTCTTTGAGCCGCACCAGCCGGAGATGTGCGACTTCACGCCGGACATGCTGCTGGACATCACCCCGGTGTTCGAGCGCAAGCGCAAGGCGATGGAGTGCCTGCCCGCCCAGGTGCACATGTGGGAGTACTACACCGAGCTGGCGAAGCGGCGCGGCGTCCAGCTGAAGCGGAACGCGGGCCCGAACCTGGGGCTTGCGCACGAGACGATGGCCGAGGCGTACGTGCGCGTGTACCCGCAGACGACGGGGGTGCTCGCGTGAGGACGGTGGTCGTCACCGACCCGCCGCGCGCGGACGCCGGCGCGGTCGACGAGCTGGCCGGTTTCGGGGTCGCGACCGTCCACGAGGCGATGGGACGGGTCGGCTATCTCGGCCCCGGCATCCGCCCGGTGCACCTGGGGTCGCGGATCGCCGGCACGGCCGTGACCGTGCTGTCGTGGCCCGGCGACAACCTGATGATCCACGTCGCGGTCGAGCAGTGCCGCCCGGGCGACGTGCTCGTGGTGGCGACGACGTCGCCGTCCACCGACGGGATGTTCGGCGAGCTGTTCGCGACGGCGCTGCAGCACCGGGGCGTGCGCGGGCTCGTCACCGCCGCCGGGGTGCGGGACGTCGCCGACCTGCACGAGATGGGGTTCCCGGTGTGGTCGGCGGCGGTGAGCGCGCAGGGCACGGTGAAGGCCACGCCCGGCGCGGTCAACGTGCCGGTGACCATCGGCGGCCAGGTCATCCGCGCCGGCGACGCGATCCTCGCCGACGACGACGGCGTGGTGCACGTCCCGCGCGAGACCGTCGCGGACGCGGTGAAGGCGGCGCGCGCGCGGGAGGAGAAGGAGGCCGCGACACGAGCGGCCTTCCAGAAGGGCGAACTCGGCCTCGACCGCTACGGGCTGCGCGAGCGGCTGCCCGGCATGGGCATCGAGTACGTCCCCTACAGCGAGTACGGCGAGTCATGATCGGCGGCATCCGCTGCATGATGATGCGGGGCGGGACGTCCAAGGGCGCCTACTTCCTCGCCGACGACCTGCCCGCCGACCCCGCCGAGCGCGACGAGCTGCTGCTGCGCGTCATGGGCGCGCCCGACGCCCGGCAGATCGACGGGATCGGCGGCGCGCACCCGCTGACCAGCAAAGTCGCGGTGGTGTCCCCGTCCGGCCGGCCCGGCGTCGACGTCGAGTACCTGTTCCTGCAGCTCGGCGTCGAGGAGCCGACCGTCTCCGACCGGCAGAACTGCGGCAACCTGCTCGCCGGGATCGGCCCGTTCGCGGTCGAGCGCGGCCTCGTCGCGGCGGCGCCGGACCGCACGAGCGCCCGGATCAGGATGGTCAACTCCGACTCCATCGCGACCGCGACGTTCCCGACCCCGGACGGCGCCGTCGACTACGACGGTGGCACCGCGATCTCCGGGGTGCCGGGCACCGCCGCGCCCATCGTCCTGGACTTCGAGGACACCGCGGGCTCGGCCTGCGGCGCGCTGCTGCCGACCGGGAACGTCCGCGACGTCGTCGCCGGCATCGAGGTCACCCTGATCGACAACGGGATGCCGGTCGTGGTCGCCGCCGCGTCCGACCTCGGCGCCACCGGCCACGAGGACCCCGCCGCGCTCGCCGGGCTGCGGGACCGGATCCAGTCGCTGCGGCTGGCGGCCGGGAAGGCGATGGGCCTCGGCGACGTGTCGGGCGCGTCCGTCCCCAAGACCACGCTGGTCGCACCGCCCCGCGACGGCGGGACGATCTGCACCCGCACGTTCATCCCGCTGCGCGTCCACACCTCGATCGGCGTGCTCGGCGCCGTCACGGTGGCGACCGCGGTGCTGATGGACGGCGCGGTCGGCCACGACCTCGCCGTCCTCCCCGCCCCCGGCGTGCCGATGAGCATCGAGCACCCCACCGGCGCCCTGGACGTCGATGTCGAGCTCGACGGAACGACCGTGCGGCGGTCCAGCATCGTCCGCACCGCACGCAAGCTCTTCGACGGAACCGTCTTCCCCCGGAGGTCCCTTTGATCACGCATGAGATCGCGCATGTCGGCAGCGTCGAGCTGCTGACGCCCGTACCGGAGGAGAGCCTGCGGTTCTTCACCCGCGTCATGGGCATGACCGAGGTCGGCGCCGAGGGCGACTCGGTGTACCTGCGCACGTGGGACGACTACGAGCACCACACCGTCAAGCTCACCGCGCACAGCACGTCCGGGATCCGCCGGACCGCGCTGCGGACCTGGTCGCAGGAGGCCCTCGACCGGCGGGTGAAGGCGATCGAGGAGGCGGGGCTCGGCGTCAGCTGGCGCGACGGCGACCCCGGCGTCGGCCCGACGTACGTGTTCCGCGACCCCGACGGCCACGAGCTGGAGCTGTACTGGGAGAGCGAGTGGTACGAGGCGCCGCCGGAGCTGAAGCCGGCGCTGAAGAACCAGGCGCAGGCGTACCCGGCGCGGGGCGTGTGCGTCCGGCGGCTCGACCACGTCAACTTCCTGTCGGCGGAGGTCGAGCCGAGCACCGAGTTCCTGATCGACGTGCTGGGCGGCCGCACCACCGAGCAGATCCAGCTCGACAACGGCGACATCTCGGGACGCTGGCTGCACTTCACCAACAAGTCCTACGACATCGTCTACACCCGCGACTGGACGGGCGCGAACGGGCGCCTGCACCACATCGCGTTCGCGACCGACACCCGCGAGGACATCCTGCGGGCCGCCGACATCTTCCTCGACAACGGCGTCTTCATCGAGACGGGCCCGCACAAGCACGCGATCCAGCAGACGTTCTTCCTCTACGTCTACGAGCCGGGCGGCAACCGGATCGAGCTGTGCAACCCGTGCGCGCGGCTGGTGCTGGCGCCCGACTGGAAGCCGATCACCTGGACGGAGGCGGAGCGCGCCAAGGGCCAGGCGTGGGGCCTGAAGACGATCGAGTCGTTCCACACCCACGGCACCCCGCCCCTCTGACGCGTCGACTTGCGGCGTGTCGGCCTTAAAACCGGCCTCTTGAGGCCGACACGCCGCAAGTCAACGGAGGCGCCGGAGGAGGTCGCGGCTGGCGGCGGCCATCGTGGGCGGGACGTCCAGCTCGGTGAGCATGTCGGCCGCCGCGGCCATCTCGGCGGCACGGCGGACGGCGTGCTTGTGCGTCCCGCGGACGAGGCGGTCGACGGTCGGCTCCCCCGCCGCGGCGAGCTCCTCGACGATGTTGCCGCGCAGCCAGTCCTCGCAGCCGGCGGCGCGCGCCGCCTCCAGCGCCTCCACGACGGACGCGGCCAGGCCCTTGAAGAACACGCTGCGCAGCAGCTTGCGGGTCGCGGCGGCGCCCGCCTCGGCGTCCATCACCTCGACGGCCGCGCCGAGCCCGGTGAGGATCGCCGCGGCGTCCGCCGCCGCGTCCCCGCTGGCCAGCATGGGCGTGTACAGGCCGCGGCCCGGCACCGGCGCCATGATCGCGATGTCGGCGAACCGCACGCCGCCCTCCCGCGCGATCGCGGCGAGCCGGCGCTTCAGCCCGGGGGACGCGGTGTTCAGCTCGGCCCAGACGGCGCCGCCCGCGCCCGGGATCCCGGCGCGCAGCGCCGCCTCGGCGTCGTGCGCGCTGTTGACGCTCAGCACCAGGTCGGCGCCCGCGGCGGCGTCGGCCTCGCCGGCCGCCGCGACCGTCCCGTCCGGGGCGGCGACGGCGGGGTCGTAGGCCCGGACGGCCGCGCCGGCGGCGACCAGGTCGCGCGCGATCGCGCCGCCGGCCTCGCCCAGTCCGAGCACGGCCACGACCGGCGTGCGCCCGGTAGCCTGCGTCATTCGAGCCTCCTCGAGCACGGTGACACGACCGCCCCGGCCGCTAGACTGGGGCGCGACAAAATTGGCGACAATATCTTCGCACGGGTTCCACGGGAGGGACAGTGCCGACAGCCGACGCCCGGGACACCGGCGCCCCGGTGGTGACCGGGATCCGGGAGGCGATCCTCTCCGGCGAGTTCGTCCCCAACCAGCGGCTGGTCGAGGCCGACCTCGCCGAACGGTTCGCCGCGAGCCGGGCGGCGGTCCGCGCCGCGCTGCTGGAGCTGGCCAACGAGGGGCTGATCGAGCGCGTGCAGAACCGCGGCGCCCGGGTCCGCGCGGTCTCCCTGGAGGAGGCCATCGAGATCAGCGAGCTGCGCATGGTGATCGAGGGGCTGTGCGCCGCGAAGGCCGCCGAGCGGATCACCGAGGACGGCGTCCGGCTGCTCACCGAGATCGGCGACGGCATGCGCGCCGCCGTCGCGTCCGGCGACGTGTTCGGCTACTCCCGGCTGAACGAGCGGCTGCACCACGAGATCCGCGAGATCAGCGGGCAGCGCACCGCCGCCGGCGTGCTGGAGCGGCTGCGCGCGCAGAGCGTCCGGCACCAGTTCAAGCTGGCGATGCACCCCGGCCGCCCGGCGGTGTCGCTGCCCGAGCACCTGGCGATCATCGAGGCGGTCTGCGCCCGCGACGCCGCGGCCGCCGAGCGGGCCGCCCGCGAGCACCTGCGCAGCGTCATCCGCACCCTGCCGGAGACCGACCGCACCCGCCCGCACGGCGGCGGCCTGCCCCGCTGACGCGCCGCGGCTCAGCGCTGACGCGCCGGCCCTCAGCTCACCGGGGCCATGAGGTGTTCCAGGGCCGCGACCGCGTGCGCTCGGTGCACGTCCAGGACGCGGACGGCCTCCTCGGCGTCGCCGGCGCGCAGTGCGGCGACGGCCGCGCGGTGCTCGCCGATGACGCGTTCCCGGTTGACGCCCTCGCCGTAATAGATGGAGCGGTAGGCGTCGGTGGAGTCCCACAGCGTGCGGATGAGCCGGACGAGGCGCGGCATGCCGGCGTACTCGTACAGCGCCATGTGGAACGCCCGGTTCGCCGCCGCCATCGCGAGCACGTCCCCGGCCTGGGCGGCGCGCTCCACCTCGTCCTCGGCGCGGTCGAGGACGTCCAGGTCGGCGGCCGTCATCAGGGCGGCGGCGCGGCGGACGGCCTCGTCCTCCAGCAGCGCGCGGATCCGGTACACCTCGCGCAGGTCGCCGAGGGACAGCTCCTCGACGTGGTAGCCGCGGTGCGCGTGGTAGGTGACCAGGCCCTCGCCCTGCAGCGTCTTGAGCGCCTCGCGCAGCGGGACGCGGCTGACGCCGAACTCCTCGGCCACCACGTCCTGCCGGATCGGCGCGCCCGGGCGCAGCCGGCCGCTGGTGATGGCGCGGCGCAGCTCGTCCAGGACGAACTGCTGGGCCGTGGGCGGCCTCGTGCGCTGGGTCGTCATCGGCCCACCCTCCCACGCCGGGGGTCACTGGATCACGGATATTGGATCCAATACTAGACTCCGGGCCATGACGACCTCTCCGCGGCACCGGACCGTCCACCCCACCGCCCTGTTCGCCATCGACGGGCTCCTCACCGACGAGGAGCGCGAGATCCGCGCCACCGTCCGCAAGCTCTGTGACAAGGAGCTGCGCCCCCACCTGCCCGAATGGTTCGACAAGGGCGGCATCCCGGCGCGCGAGCTGGCCAGGCAGTTCGGCTCCATCGGCGTGCTGGGCATGCACCTGGAGGGCTACGGCTGCGCCGGGATGGGCGCCGTCTCCTACGGCCTGGCCTGCCTGGAGCTGGAGGCCGCCGACTCGGGGCTGCGCAGCCTGGTGTCCGTGCAGGGGTCCCTCGCGATGTTCGCGATCTGGAAGCACGGCAGCGAGGAGCAGAAGCAGCAGTGGCTGCCCGCGATGGCGCGCGGCGAGGCGATCGGCTGCTTCGGCCTTACCGAGCCCGACTTCGGCTCCGACCCGGCCGGGATGCGCACCCGGGCCCGCCGCGACGGCTCCGACTGGGTGCTGTCCGGCACCAAGATGTGGATCACCAACGGGTCGGTCGCCGACGTCGCGGTCGTGTGGGCGCGCACCGACGACGGCATCCGCGGCTTCCTCGTCCCCGCCGGCACCCCCGGCTTCCAGGCCCGCGACATCGAGCGCAAGCTGTCGCTGCGCGCCAGCGTGACCAGCGAGCTGGTGCTGGACGAGGTGCGGCTGCCCGCGGACGCGATGCTGCCGGAGGCGCGCGGCCTGTCCGGGCCGCTGAGCTGCCTGAACGAGGCGCGCTTCGGGATCGTGTTCGGCGCGATCGGCGCCGCCCTGGACTGCCTGGAGACGACCATCGACTACGTCGGCGAGCGGCGGGTGTTCGACCGCCCCCTCGCCTCGTACCAGCTCACCCAGCAGAAGCTCGCCGACATGGCACTGGAGGCGGGCAAGGGGCTGCTGCTGGCGATCCACCTCGGCCGCCTGAAGGAGGCCGGGACGATCACCCCCGAGCAGGTGAGCGTCGGCAAGCTCAACAACGTCCGCGAGGCCATCGACATCGCCCGCACGTGCCGGACGCTGCTCGGCGCCAACGGCATCACGCTGGAGTACCCGGTGATCCGGCACGCGGCGAACCTGGAGTCGGTGCTCACCTACGAGGGCACCTCCGAGGTGCACTCGCTGGTCATCGGCCGCGCCCTCACCGGCGAGTCCGCGTTCCAGTGACCCGGCGGGCGGGCGTCAGTGGGCGGCCTGCGCCCAGTCGGCGCCCGTGCCGATCGCCACGTCCAGGCCGACGCTGAGCGGGTAGGCGGCCGTCATCCCGTCGCGGACGAGGTCGCGGACGGCGTCGTGCTCGCCCGGCGCGACCTCCAGGACGATCTCGTCGTGGACCTGCAGCAGCAGCCGGCTGCGCGCCCCGGCGGCGGCGAGCGCCGCGTCCACCCGCAGCATCGCGATCTTGACGATGTCGGCGGCGGAGCCCTGCACCGGGGCGTTCAGCGCCATCCGCTCGGCCGTCTCGCGCCGCTGCCTGTTGTCGCTGGTCAGGTGCGGCAGGTAGCGGCGGCGGCCGAGGAGCGTGCGGGTGTAGCCGGTGACGCGTGCCTCCGCGACGACCTCCTCCAGGTAGTCGCGGACGCCGCCGAGCCGCGCGAAGTAGGCGTCCATCAGCGGGCGCGCCTCCGCCATCGGGATGCCGAGCTGCTTGGCGAGCCCGAACGCCGAGAGCCCGTAGGCCAGCCCGTAGGACATCGCCTTGATCTTGCGGCGCATGTCCGGGGTCACCGCCTCCGGAGCGACCTGGAAGACCCGCGCCGCCATCGTGCTGTGTAGGTCCTCGCCGGACGCGAACGCCGCGACCAGCGTCGGGTCCTGCGACAGATGCGCCATGACGCGCAGTTCGAGCTGGCCGTAGTCGGCGGTCAGCAGCGCGTCGAAGCCCTCGCCGGGCCGGAACGCGCGGCGGATCCGCCGGCCCTCCTCGGTGCGGACGGGGATGACCTGCAGGTTCGGCTCGGTGGAGGTGAGCCGGCCGGTCGCCGCGACGGTCTGCTGGAACGTGGTGTGGACGCGGCCGTCCGCGCCGACCTCCCGGACGAGCCCGGCGACCGTCGCGCGCAGCCGGGCCTGGTCGCGGTGGCGCAGCAGGATCTGCGGGAGACCGTTGTCGGTCTGCGTCGCCAGCCAGGTCAGCGCGTCCAGGTCGGTGGAGTACCCCGACTTGATCTTCTTCGTCCTCGGCAGTCCCAGCTCGCCGAACAGCACCTCCTGGAGCTGCTTGGTGGAGCCGGGGTTGAAGCGGCGGCCGGCGATCTCGGCGGCGTCGTCGGCGGCGCGCTCCATCCCGTCGGCGAAATGCCGTTCCAGCTCGTGCAGGGCTTCGGCGTCCACGGCGACGCCGGTGCGCTCGGCGCGGGCGAGCAGGCCGGACAGCGGCAGCTCGACGTCGCGGAGCAGCTCGTCCATCCCGGTGGACGCCAGGTCGGGGGCGAGCTTCTCGGCCAGGTCGAGGACGGCGACGGCCTGCAGCATCAGCCCGTCCGGGCCCTCTTCGGGCGGGCGGCGGCCGAGGTGGCGGGCGGCGACGTCGGCGACCCCGTACGCGGCGAGGCCGGGCAGCAGCAGGTAGGCGGCCATCGCGGTGTCGATGGCGGCACCGCCGAGCCGCCACCCGTGCTCCGGCAGGACCCGCAGGAGCGCCTTGGCGTCGTGGACGGCCTTGGGACGCTCCGGGTCGGCGAGCCATCGCGCGAACGCGGCCTCGTCTCCGGCGGTCAGCGCGGACGGCTCGAACGCGGCGGCGAACCCGTCGGCGGTGGCCAGCGCGATCAGCCCGATGCCACCGGACCCGCGCGCCCAGGTGCAGTCGACGGCGAGGCCGACCAGGCCGGTCACCCTGGCCGCGAGCCACGGCGCCAGCTCGTCCGGACCGAGCTGATGGCCGTGCAGCACCGGCCCGGTGGGCTCCTCGGGACGGCCGCCGCCCGGGTCGGCGGCGAACAGGCGCTGCCGCAGGCTCGCGTTGCGGAACTCCAGGTCGTCCAGGAGCGAGGTGAACGCGGCGATGTCGTAGGGCCGGCGCCGCAGGTCGCCGACGTCCACGGGAAGGCCGACGTCGCGGACCAGCTCGGTGAGCCGCCGGTTCAGCCGGACCGTGTCGAGCGCGGCGCGCAGCCGCTCCCCCGCCTTGCCCTTCACCTCGTCCGCCCGCTCCAGCAGCGCGGCCAGCGACCCGTACTCGCGGATCCACTTCGCCGCGGTCTTCTCTCCGATGCCGGGAATGCTCGGCAGGTTGTCGGACGGGTCGCCGCGCAGCGCCGCGAAGTCGGGGTACTGCGCGGGCGTCAGGCCGTACTTCGCCTCGACCGCCTCCGGCGTGTACCGGATCATCTCCGACGCCGTCCGGTAGAAGTACAGGACGGTGACGTCGCCGGAGACGAGCTGGAGCGCGTCACGGTCGCCGGTGACGACCAGGACGTCGAGGCCGTCCGCGACGGCCCTGGTGGCGAGCGTCGCGATGACGTCGTCGGCCTCGTAGCCGGGCGCCCGCAGCACGGGGACGTTCATCGCGCCGAGCAGGTCGTCGAGGATCCCGAGCTGGCTCCCGAACTCCTCGGGCGAGCGCGACCGCGTCGCCTTGTACTCGGGGAACGCCTCGGTGCGGAACGTGCGGCGCGAGACGTCGAACGCGACCGCGAGGTGCGTCGGGCGCTCGTCGCGCAGCGCGTTGGCCAGCATGTTCGCGAACCCGTAGACGGCGTTGGTGGGCTGGCCCGCCGTCGTGCTGAAGTTCTCGACCGGCAGGGCGTAGAACGCGCGGTAGGCCAGCGAGTGGCCGTCCAGGAGCAGCAGGCGCGGCCGGTCGGTCATGGCCCCCATCCTCGCAGCCGCGCGCGCCGGGGCGCCGCCGCCGGGCCGTCCCGCGAAAGCGGAGGGACCTTCCGCGAAGGTCTTGCGGCGACCGCCGGAGGCGCGGAATGATCATGTCTGCACGGTTCAGCGCCCCCCGTCACGATTCACCCGAGCGCCCGCAGGAGGCGTAGGACGTGAACGCCGAATCCGAGTCCACAGGGCTCCGGCTGCTGAGCGCCGCGAGCACCCGGATGGCCGGCGTCCTGGACATGGAGCGGGTCGCGCGGCACCTGGTCGCGGTCGCCCTCGGCGGGTTCGCCGACGGCGCCGGGGTGTACGTCGCCGAGCAGCTCATCGCCGGCGACGAGCTGCCGCGCCCGCCCGGCGTCCGGGCGGTGGAGGCGCGCCGGATCGCGGTCGGCGCGGCCGGCGCCGACCTCGAGCCGCTGTTCCCCGCCGGGGAGATGGTGGTGTTCCCGGCCGGCACCGCCTGCGCCGCGTGCCTCACCGACGGGACGCCGCAGCGGTTCTCCGAGCTGGAAGGGCACGTCGTCCTGGAGCCGCGGGTGCCGCCGCCGCGGCCCGCCCGCGAGCTGCTGGCCGGCATGTGCGACTTCCTGCTCGTCCCGCTGCGGGCCGCCGGGACCGTCCTCGGGTTCGTGGTGTTCGCGCGCGGGCCGGTGTCCGGGCCGTTCACCACCGCCGACGCCGCCCTCGCCGAGGAGCTCGCCGCGCTGACCGCCCGCTGCCTGGACGGCGCGCGCCGCTACCAGCGCGAGCACGCCGCGGCGCGGGCGCTGCAGACGGGGCTGCTGCCGCTGCCGCCGGGCGCGGTCCCGGGCGTGCAGGTGGCGCACCGGTCGGTGCCCGCCGGGCAGGCCAACCTCGTCGGCGGCGACTGGTGCGACATCATCCCGCTGCCGTCCGGCCGGATCGCGCTCGTCATCGGCGACGCGATGGGGCACGGGTCGGCCGCCGCCGCGGCCATGGTGCAGCTGCGCGCCGCCGCGCGCACCCTCGCGATGCTCGGCAAGGACCCGGCGCAGATCCTCACCTGGCTGGACCGCATCGCGCCGGGGATCGGGCCCGTCCAGTTCGCGACGTGCGCGTGCGCCGTGCTGGACACCGAGTCCGGCACCGCCGAGATATGCCGCGCCGGGCATCCCCCGCCGGTCCTGCTGGACCCAGGCGGCGGCTGCGCCGTCCTCGACCTGCCGCCGGGCCTGCCGCTCGGCCTGGACGGCGCCGACTACGAGAACACCCGGGTGGCCGTCCCCGGCGGGTCCACCCTCGTGCTCTACACCGACGGGCTGATCGAGACCCGCGCCCGCGACCTGGAGGCCGGCATCGAAGCGCTGCGGGCCGCGCTCGCGGGCGGCGCGGACCGGCTGGAGGACGCCTGCGCCGGCGTCGTCGACAAGCTCGTCGTCCCGCCGAACCACGACGACGTCACCGTGATGCTCGTCCGCACCGGCACCTGACCGGCGCGGGCGCGCCGAACGCACAACGAGAGGGGACCCGTTGAACGACCGGGACTGGGCGACCGGCATCGACCCGAGCCGGGCGAGCGTCGCGCGCGTCTACGACTACCTGCTGGGCGGCGCGCACAACTTCTCCGCCGACCGCGACATCGCCCGGACGCTGGAGGCGATCGAGCCGCAGGCCCGCGCGATCGCGGCGGCGAACCGGGCGTTCCTGGTGCGGGCGGTGCGGTTCCTCGCCGCCGAGGCCGGCGTCCGGCAGTTCCTCGACATCGGCTCGGGCATCCCCACGCAGGGCAACGTGCACGAGATCGTCCGCGGGACGGCCCCGGAAGCTCGGGTCGTCTACGTCGACCGCGACCCGGTGGCGGTCGCGCACAGCACCGCGCTGCTGGACGGGGACCCGAACGCCGCGGTGGTCCAGGCGGACCTGACCCGCCCCGCGGACATCCTCGGCCACCCGACCGTCCGGAAGATGATCGACTTCGATGAGCCGGTGGGGCTGCTGCTGGTCGCCGTCCTGCACTTCATCACCGACGAGCAGGACCCGGGCGGCGTGCTGGCCGAGCTGACCGCGCCGCTGGCGCCCGGCAGCCATCTGGCCGTCAGCCACGGCACGCACAAGCAGGAGACCGGCGAGGCCGTCACGAAGGTGTACCGGCAGGCGGTCGCCCAGGGCGAGCCGACGCTGCGCACCGCCGAGGAGATCGGCGCCTTCTTCACGGGTTTCGACCTGCTCGATCCCGGTCTCGTGCACGGCCCGCTGTGGCGCCCCGACCCGCCCGGCGACGTGCCGGACGACCCGTCCCGCTTCTGGTTCCTGGTCGGCGTCGGCCGCAAGCCCTGACCCCTGCCTTCGTCGAGTTGCGGCGTGTCGGCCTCAAAACCGCGGTTTTGGGGCCGACACGCCGCAGGTCAACGCGGGGTCAGCGGGTGAGGTAGGAGCCGAGGCGGGCCGGCGGGACCTTCTTCGCGAGCGCGTGCTTGCGCGCGAGCGCGTTGCCGTTGACGGTGAGGGTGCTGTTCGCGAACAGCTCGGTGACCGCCGCGGTGGCGTCGATCATCTGGTCGAAGCCCTGCAGGTTCACGTTGTCGTAGCGGTCGCACACCGAGTGGTAGCAGGGGTCGTAGGCGACGCCGGCGGTGCCGCCGTACACCTTCGCCTGCTCCGGGGTCTTGATCTTCTCGGCGCCGGTGAAGATGCCGCCGGCCGGGATGCCCGCGGTGATGAAGGCGTTGTAGTCGGAGCGGCCGTCGAACGCGGTCGGGTCGGTGGCGAGGTGCCGGCCGGAGAAGTGGTCGTTGAACGCCTTCTCGATCGCGCCGGTCCCGGCCGGGGTGTCGACGTTGTTGCCGCCCTCGCTGTTGTCGCCGTCGTAGACGAACCGGACGTAGTTCGGCGAGGCGAGCATGTCGAAGTCGAGCATCAGCGCGACCTTGTCGCGCTCGGCCTGCGGCAGGTTGTCGACGTAGTACTGGGAGCCGAGCAGGCCCTCCTCCTCGGCACCCCAGAAGGCGAACCGCACCTGGTTGCGGACCTTCTTGCCGAGCTTGTGGATCTGCTTGGCCATCTCCAGCAGCGTCGCGGTGCCGGAGCCGTCGTCGTTGATGCCGGGCCCCGCGGTGACGCTGTCGTTGTGCGCGCCGACGACCACGACGTTGTCGGGACGGCCGCGGCCGGTGTCGGCGATGACGTTGGCGGCCTGCCGCTTCTCGGCGGTGGTGTCGGTCTTGACGTGCAGCGTCACGCCGCCGTTCTGCGCCTGCTTCACCAGGTCGGTGCCGACCGCGTTGGTCGGGCCGACGACCGGGATCGAGTACGGGGTGGTGAGGGTGCCCGACACCGGTCCGGGTTCGCCGGGCAGCTGGTAGATGACGACGGCGCTCGCGCCGGCGGCGATGGCGTTGTCGGCCTTGACGGAGAAGAAGCAGCCGCCGCGCTGGATCAGCGCGACGTTCCCCTTGGTGAAGCCGGTGAAGTCCCCGGCCTCGCAGCCGCTGCCGGTTCCGGTCGCCCCCGGGTCGACGGGCGTCGCGGCGGCGGTGACGTCGCCGCTCCCCGAGTACTGCAGCGTCGCGAAGTCGGTCTCGGGGGTGTAGGTCTTCGGCGCCGGCGCGGTCTCGGCGAACGTGGCGGGCGTGTTCTCCTGCCAGTAGTCGAAGGAGAAGTTCTGGACGGTCGGGTGGTAGCCGTACCGCTTCAGCTGGTCGGCGATGTACTTGATGGTGATCTTGTTGCCGTCCAGGCCGGCGGCCCGGTTGCCGCCGTTGGCGTCCGCGATCTTCTGCAGGTCGAGCTGGTGCGCGCGGACGGCCTTGAGCGTCACGAGTTCGGCCAGCCGGGACCGGTCCGGTCCGGCGGCCTGGGCGTCGGTCGCGGCCAGTGTGGCGGCGGCGAGCGAGAGCCCCAGGAGGGAGGCGAGCGCGGCTCTGCGCATGACCGTGTCTCCGTTTGCGTGGGGGACAAATTCCACGAAGCGTGACATGTGGGCTTACCCCCAACAAGATCTAGAGTTGCCAATCCTCGGCGGTAGCCGGAAGCGGCCAGCACCTCCCACCGGAACCCCATGGCGCCCCGAATCCGAGGTCACACTGCGTACGCACCCGATAAATAACAATTGATACCCCTGGTCAGCGATAAATCCGACTCAGTATGCTGCGGGCCTTTGCAGCTCGGCGACGGAACGAGCTCCGCGACGCACACACACAGGGAGTGATCCGGTGACGGGACCCGACGAGGCGCCCGCGACGCCGCGGCGTCCGCGCATCCGGACCGGCCGGGCGCGCACCCGCAGCATCAGGCGCCGGATCGCGCTGCTGCTGGCCGTCCCGCTGGCCTCGCTGCTGCTCCTGTGGCTCGTCCCGACCGGCGTCACGCTGTCGAACGCGCTCGAGCGGTACGACTTCGCGACGGTGTACGACAAGATCGGGGTGCCGGCCACCACCGTCATCGAGGCGATGCAGCAGGAGCGCACCGCGGCCGTCGCGTCGCTGACCCGCCAGAAGCCCGCGAACGCGACGCGGTTCAAGGAGCAGGCCGCGCTCACCGACGCCAAGGTCGCCGCGTTCCGCAAGTCCGCGTTCTCCTCGGCCGCCACCGGCGCGATGGACGACTCCGTCGAGCGGCGCGTCCGCCTGCTCAGCGGCGCGTTCGACGGGCTGGAGACGCTGCGCGCACAGATCAGCATCGACGGGACCACCCCGCTCGGCGCGATCGGCGGCTACAGCAAGATCATCGACGGCACGATCCGGGTGCTCACCACGCTGGTCAGCGTCAACGCCGTCCCGGTGTACCAGCAGACCAACGCGCTGCTGGACAACTACTGGGCGCGCGAGTTCATGCTGCGCGAGGCCGACCTGGTGTCGGGGCTGCGGCGCGGCACACTCGGCTCCGACGAGCGGACCGCGTTCGCCGGCTGGGCGAGCACCCGCGCCCAGTTCTTCGAGCTCGGCCGCGCCGCCGGGAACGGCCCGATCTCCAAGATCATGGAGGACCTGGCGAACTCCTCGCAGTACACCGCCTACACCGCGCTGGAGAACGCGGTGGTGGACAACGGGTTCGCCCCGTCCCAGCGCGAGTGGCGCGGCACGATCTCGGCGCTGTCCCCGGTCTGGCTGCAGGCCGCCGCCAAGGCCGGCGACCAGGTGAGCAACAAGGACGTCAAGCCCGCCGGCCGCCGCATCATGCTCGCCTTCTACCTGATCGGCGGGCTCGGGCTGCTGGCCGTCGCGGCGTCGGTGGTGCTGTCGCTGCTGTTCGCCCGGCGCATCACCGAGGAGCTGCGGCACCTGCAGCGGACCGCGCAGGAGCTGGCGCACGAGCGGCTGCCGCGGGTGGTGGCGCGGCTGCGGCGCGGCGACAAGGTCGACGTGGAGGCCGAGGTGCCGCCGCCGGTGATCGGCGGCACCCGCGAGATCGCGCTGGTCGGCGAGGCGTTCGGCGCCGTCCAGCGGACCGCGGTGAGTACCGCGGTCGGCGAGGCCGACCTGCGCGCGAGCATCAACCGGGTGTTCGTGAACCTGTCGTGGCGCAGCCAGTCGCTGCTGCACCGCCAGCTCCGGCTGCTGGACCAGATGGAGCGCCGCGCCGCCAGCCCCGAGGAACTGGACGACCTGTTCCGGCTCGACCACCTCACCACCCGCATGCGCAGGCACGCCGAGGGCCTGGTCATCCTGTCCGGCTCGCCGACCGTCCGCGCCTGGGACCACCCCGTGTCCGCCGAGGACGTCATCCGCGCCGCGATCGCCGAGGTCGAGGACTACACCCGGGTCGAGGTGACCGGCGCGTCCGCGGCGGCGGTGACCGGCACCGTCGTCGCCGACGTCATCCACCTGCTCGCCGAGCTGATCGAGAACGCCGCGTCGTTCTCCCCGCCGACCACCGAGGTCACCGTCAAGCTCGACACGGTCGCCAACGGGCTGGCCGTCGAGATCGTCGACCGCGGCGTCGGGCTCGACCCCGACGAGCGCGACGAGCTGAACCGGCGGCTGTCCAGCACCGTGGAGTTCGACCTCGTCGACACCGAGCGGCTCGGGCTGTTCGTCGTCGCGCGGCTCGCCGACCGGCACGGCATCAGCGTCTCGCTGCAGCCGTCCCCGTACGGCGGGACGACCGCGATCGTGCTGGTCCCGCACTCGCTGGTGGTGCTGGACGAGGCGCACGAGCTGCTGGGCGGCGCCGCGCCGCCGCTGGTCGCGCACCCGGTCGGCTCCGCGCCGGCGGCGCCGCGCGGGCTGGCCCGCC
>NZ_JAGEPF010000046.1 GCF_017573465.1 Actinomadura violacea | reverse complement strand
CCGCAGTTCTCAATCAGTGGGTCGGAGCGTCCTGGAGGGCCGGGCGGCCATTCCTTGGAAGCCCTAACAGCAGCAGAGAATCATCAGCCACACCCGGCCCTCCGGGACCACCCCAATTCTTAGGGAGAGTCATGACCGAGTGGATCACCGTTGAGACCGCCGACGGGCCGATGCGCGTCTACACCGCACGCCCGGACGCGCCCACCGACCGGGCCGTGATCGTCCTGCAAGAAGCGTTCGGCGTCAACGACCACATCCAGGACATCACCCGACGCTTCGCCGCACGCGGGTTCCTGGCGCTTGCCCCCGACCTGTTCCACCGCACCGGCATCGCGACCCTCGGCTACGACCAGCACGCCCAAGCAATGCCGCTGATCGGCGCCATCGGAGCGGACGCGATCACCACCGACATCGGCGCCGTCCTGGACCACCTCGCCGCCGAAGGCGTCCCCGCCGACCGGACCGCGGTCGTCGGATTCTGCTTCGGCGGCCGCGCCGCCTTCACCGCCGCCACCACCATCCCCGGCCTCGCAGCCACCGTCGTGTTCTACGGCCCCGGCATCGCCGCCGGCCCCCACGCCGTCCTGGACCGGGCCGAAGCCATCGACGCACCGATGCTCCTGCACGTCGGCGCCGACGACCCGACGATCCCCACCGACCAGGTCAAAGCCATCGACGCCGCGCTGCAGAACGCGGGCACCGACCACGAACAGCACGTCTACGACGACGCCGGACACGCCTTCGCCTGCGACGCCCGCCCCCACATGTACCGCCCCGGCCCCGCCGACACCGCCTGGACACGCACCCACGCGTTCCTCGACCGGCACCTGCCCGCGACCGCCGCGGAGGGCCGGTGAACTTGATGCTCGCCGCGCGCGCCGACCGCGGCTCCGACGCCCTGCAACTGGTCAAGATCCCCATCCCTGAGCCGGGGCCGCTGGACGTCCTGGTCAAGGTCGCCTCCGCCGGGCTCGCGCCCGGCATGATGCGGCTCCTCGCCATGGGCGCGTTCCGGCATCTGCCGACCACCCTCGGGCACGAGGCGGCCGGGACGGTCGCGGCCGTCGGCGACCGGGTGTCCGGGGTCGCGGTCGGCGACCGGGTCCGCGTCCACCCGAACCTGACGTGCCGGTCCTGCCGGTACTGCCGCACCGACCGCGAGATGATGTGCGCGCAGCAGGCGATGATCGGGCACGCCGCGTTCAGCGACGTCCCGATGCCGCTGTACGACGAGTACCACGACGGCGGGCTCGCCGAGTACGTCCGCGTCCCGCACTGGCTGGTCGATCCGCTGCCGGACGCGGTGGGCTTCGACGTGGGCGCGAAGGTGCACGACCTCGCCAACGCCGTCCGCGCCCTCAAGCTCGCGGGTCTGACGCCGGGCGCGACGCTGGTCGTCACCGCCGCCACCGGGACGATGGGCACCGCGACGATCGCGCTGGCCGAGCACTTCGGGGTGGCGCGGCTGGTCCTGGTCGGGCGCAGCGCCGGTCGGCTGGAGGCGGTGCGCCGGCTGTCCGGCGGCGTCGCCGTCGACACCGTCGCGCTGGACGAGCTGCCCACCGGCTGGGACGAGGCGCAGGGCCTCACCCGGGCGCTGCGCGACATGGTGCCCGAGGGCGCCGACGCCGTCCTGGACTACGTCCCGCAGGGCCCGGTCACACTGCAGGCCACGGCCGGGCTCGCCACCGGCGGGACGCTCGTGCACATGGGCGCCAACCAGGCGCCGGTGACGCTGCCGATGGCCGTGCTGATGCGGAACTGCTGGCGGATCGTCGGGACCCGGGCGTGCACCCGCACGGACGCCGAGCAGGTCCTCGCGCTGCTCGGCGGCGGCGCGCTGGACGCCGGCGACCTCATCACCCACCGGTACCCGCTCGCCGAGACGGCCCGCGCCGTCGACGCCATGCAGAGCCGCACGGAGCCGATCTGGATGGCCGTCGTCAACCCCTGACCGCACATGTGGAAGGCCGGCCCGGTGCGCACCGGGCCGGCCTTCTCGTTCGCCTCCGGTCAGGGGACGACGGGCGCGGTCTCCTGCCCGGCGGCCCGCTTCTCCGGCGAGGGCGCCAGGACGCGGGGCAGCGCCGCGATCACGGCGGCGCCGAGGACCGCCGGGACCATGAAGGCGAAGAACCCCGCCTTCGACGAGGTGAACAGGTCGGTCGCCACCGCGACGTAGGACGGGCCCGCGATCGCGCCGAGCCGTCCGACGCCGAGGCCGAACCCGAGTCCGGTGCCGCGCAGCCGCGCCGGGTAGAACGCCGTCATGGAGGCGATCACCATGTTCTGGCCGCCCAGCGTGCCGAGCCCGGCGAGCGCCGAGACCGCCAGGAGCAGGATGTGCGGCTGCGGGGTGCTGAGCACGAACAGCGCCACCGCCGCGAGCACGAACCCGGCGAAGGTGACGCTCCTGAGGTGGCCGCGGTCGGCGATCACGGAACCGCCGAGGCCGCCCGCGGTCGCGCCGATGGTGAAGGCGATGGTGAACTCCAGCGACGAGCCCAGGTCGTAGCCGGACTTCATCATCACCGCGGGCAGCCACGCCGTGGTGCTGTAGACGAGCGCCATGCTCATGAAGGAGGCGCACCAGAACAGGACGGTGGCGCGGCGGCTGCCGGAGGTGAACAGCTCGGGCAGGCGGACCCGCTCCCGCCCGGGCCCGGACTCCCCGGCGTGCCCGGCCGGGCCGTCCGGGACCATCCGCCGGATCATCGGGACGAGCAGGATCGGCAGGGCACCGAACAGGAACAGCCACTGGAAGTGCAGGTCGGGCAGCAGCAGCCGGCCGAGCAGGGCCGACGCGGTGCCGCCGACGCCCATGGCGCCGAGCGCGATCGCCAGGTGCAGCGTCCGCCGCCGGGGCGGCGCGGAGTCGGTGACGTAGGCGCTGACCAGCGGGGCGAGCGCGCCGATGCCGACGCCGGTGCAGAACCGGGCGGCGGCGAACAGGCCGAGGGACGGCACGAACGTCGCCGCCGCCATCGACACCGAGATCCAGACGACGGCGACCGTCAGCGGAAGGCGGCGGCCGCGGCGGTCGGCGGCCCAGCCGGCGAGGACCGACCCGAACGGCATGCCGAGCGCGGTGACGCTGCCGAGCATGCCGAGGGTGTCGTGGGTGGCGCCCCACGGGCGGTACTGCATCAGGCTCGGGCCGACGGTGCCGATGGCGAACACGTCGTAGCCGTCCACGAACAGGATGAGGCAGGCGAGGGCGAGGACGCCGGCCTGCCGTCTCCCGGCGGCGCGCTCTGGGGTGGTGGACATCGGGTCTCCTTACGCAGGGGTGGGTCACGCGGTGGTTCGGTAACGGACAGCGCAGGAGCAGCCGAACGCGGCATCGGCGGCGCGCCCGTGAGCCGGGCGCGCCGGTGCGTTTCGGGCGCGTCAGTCGATGTGGCCGGCGGCCCGCCGGAGGATCTCCGGCGGAGCGGCGGGGTCGTCGCCGGTCCAGGCGACGTGCTGGTCGGGCCGGACGAGCCGGAGGCTCGCGGCGTGCGGGTCGTGGAGGATCTCAAGGGGGATGCCGTGGTCGGCGGCGGCCTTGGCGAACGCCGCGGCGCCGGCCCGGGCACCGGTCGCGGACGGGTTCGCGATCAGCGTGAAGCCGCGTCCGAGACGGTCGTAGAGGGAGTCGCCGGGGGCGAGCCAGCGGTGCGGGAGCCGGCCGCCCGCGTCGCCGGCCACGATCGGCGAACCCCGGTAGGTGTAGCCGAGGACGAGGTCGAGGCTGTGGAACTCGCCGTCCTTGGTGCGCTGGACGGCCTCGGCGACCGCGGGCCGGGCGGCGGCGAACGCGGCGTCGCCGCCGGCCAGCCGCGGGTCGGCGAGTTCGGGGGCGAGGGTCGCCATGTTGCGGGCGGCCTCGGCGATCGTCTGCTCGGCGACGGGCCGGCGCTCGGCCTCGTAGCTGCGCAGCAGCGCCTCCGGCGCCCAGCCGGACAGGACCGCGGCGAGCTTCCAGCCGATGTTGACGGCGTCGCCGATGCCGGTGTTGAAGCCGTGCCCGCCCCACGGCGGGTTGAGGTGCGCCGCGTCGCCGGCGAGGAAGATCCGGCGGGTGCCGTACCGCCGCGCCAGCAGCATCTTGGCCTTCCACGGGTCGGTCGCGACGATCTCGGCGTCGACGTCGGCGCCGACGAGCCCGCGGACGAGCGCGAGCGGGTCGGCGTCCCCCTCCTCCCGGGTGACGCCCTGCGCGATGCACCACCAGGTGTCGCGGAGGTCGAGCCGGCCGACCAGCCCGGGGCGGCTCGGGTGCAGCACCCAGTAGTGCACGGCCGGCCCGTGCGGCACGCGTTCGGCGAGGCCGGGCGCGCGGAACACGATGTTGAAGTTGGGGCGTTCGTCGGCGGTGCCCTCGTAGACGACGCCGATCGCGTCCCGGACGGTGCTCCATGCGCCGTCCGCGCCGATCAGGTACGAGGCGCGGACCTGTTCGGCGGTGCCGTCGGACGCGGCGACGGTCACGGTGACCCCGTCGCCGTCCTCCCGGACCGCATCGACCGTGCGGCCGGTGAGGAGGCCGGTGTGCGGCGAGCGCGCGACGGCCTCGCGCAGCACCTGCTCGACCGCAGGCTGTGGAATCTGCTGGCCCGGCTCGGCGACCAGGTCGTCCCCGGCCAGGTCGAGGCCGAAGCAGCCGTGGAACCGGGTGATCTCGCGGCCGAGCAGCCCCGTGGTGAACACCGCCTGGTCGGACCAGGAGACCGGCAGGGCCGCCCGCTCGCGCACGGCGCCGGCGAGGCCCCACCGGCGGAACAGCTCCATCGTGCGGGCCGAGGTCGTCTTGGCGCGCGGCCGCAGCCAGGACACCTCCTCGCGGGGTTCGACGACCAGCGACCGGACGCCGTGGTGGGCGAGTTCCAGCGCGGCCGCCAGGCCGACCGGCCCGCCGCCGGCGATCAGCACCGGGATTCGGCGCGGCGATGCGTCGGTCACGCGGTCACCGCCCCGCGCCGTGGCTGCCGGTCATGAGGTCGGCGAGGTCGTCGGGGTGCAGGAAGGACGGGGGCGGCGGCGGGCCCCAGTTGAACAGGCCGCGGGCGCCTTCCAGGGTCTCGGGCGTCCAAAGCTGGTCGTCGACGATGCAGTCGAGGTCGGAGTAGTACTCGGAGAAGTTGCCGGCCGGGTCCTTGAGGTACCAGAAGAAGTTCGACCCGGCATGGTGGCGGCCGAGCCCCCACACGTGCCGTTCGGGATGGCCCTCGAGCATCGCCGACGCGCCGCGCCCGACCTCGTCGATGTCGTCGACCTGCCAGGACGTGTGGTGCAGGAAGCAGACGGGCGCGGCGAGGACCAGCAGGTTGTGGTGGTCGGTCGAGCAGCGCAGGAAGATGCCGGCGTCCTTGATGACGTCGCTGGTGCGGAAGCCGATGCCGTCGCGGAAGAACGCGGTGGTCGCGGCGAAGTCGGTGGTGGCCAGCACCGCGTGGCCGAGCTTGCGCGGCCGGACCGGGTCCGCGCGCAGGACGCCCGGCGCGCGGGTGCCGGTCCGCTCGATCCGTCCGGGCCCGTTGTAGGGGGTGGGCGGGACGGGGTCCTGCCGCAGCCGGGGCGCGACCTCCACGACGGCCCGCACGCCCGTGACGGGCTCGACCGCGGTGAGGGTCGCGGCGGACCGGTCGCAGGCGACGCCGAGCCGGTCCAGGCGGGCGGCCGCCGCGCCCAGGTCATCGGGCGAGTCGGCGCCGATGTGCATCTCGACGAGGCGGCGCGCCGGGCTCGGCACGATGCGCAGCTGGCGCCCGCCGTCGCGGGTGCCGAACCAGCCGCCCGTGTCGGGCCGCAGCCCGAAGTCGGCGTAGTAGTCCGCGGTCTCGGCGACGTTCGGGACGCCGATGGTGACCGAGATCAGGCGGTGCAGGGACATGGGTGTCTCCTCGGCTGGAGGGGGCGGGAGCCGGAGGGGGTCAGGGGGCGACGAACCGCTGGCGCAGCTCGCCGATGCCCTCGATGCGGCTGACCAGCTCGTCGCCCGGCGCGAGCCAGCGCTGCGGGTCGCGGCCGAGGCCGACGCCCGCCGGGGTGCCGGTGAACACCAGGTCGCCGGGCAGCAGCGGCAGCACCGCCGACAGCCGCGCGACCAGCAGCGGGACGGAGAAGATCAGCTCGCCGGTGCGGCCCTTCTGCACCTGCTCGCCGTTGATCGCCGAGGTCAGCTCCAGGTCGCCGGGGTCGTCGAACTCGTCGGGCGTGACGACCCACGGGCCGGTCGGCGCGAAGCCGGGGAACGACTTGCCCAGGCTGAACTGCGGTGCCGGTCCGGCGAGCTGCGACACCCGCTCGGAGACGTCCTGGCCGATCATGAGCCCGGCCACGTGGTCCCACGCGTCGTCCTCGGCGACGTTCCGCGAGTGCCGGCCGATGACGGCGACCAGCTCGACCTCCCAGTCGGTGTGGCCGCCCGGCGGCAGCGTCACGTCGGTGACCGGGCCGGTGATGCTGGTGGCGAACTTGGTGAAGACCGGCGGCAACCCCTCCGGTGCGTCGAAGCCCGACTCGGCGGCGTGGGCGCGGTAGTTCAGCCCGATCGCGAAGACCTGCCGCGGCGTAGGCACCGGCGCCCCCAGCTCGGCCGGTTCGAAGGGCTCGCCGTCCGGCAGCGCGGCCGACACGGCCCAGTCCCGGAAGCCCTCCCAGTCGGCGTAGACGGCCTGCGGGTCGGCCCCGAACCTGCCGCTGCTGGCCCGTTCGACGTCCACCGCCCGGCCGTCGCGCACGATGGCCAGCCGCCCGCCGAGGTTCCCGATCCGCATCCGCGCTCCCTAATTAAGCATGATGATTAGGGCGATGATGCATTCGGGTCTCCCCTGAGGTCAAGAGATCCACCGATGAATGTGCATGATGAATTCCAGGACCCGGGCGGAACGCAGACGGGCGCCTGAAGCGCAGCCTACCGCGTCCCAGATTCTGCGCATAGGGTCCTGCAATACAGGACAATTCCGCACCCTGCCGGACCGGCGCTTGTGCACCGGACTGCGGTGATCGAACGGTCCGCGCCGGGCCCCCGCGCCGGCACGGACCGTCCGGCCCGCCGCCGTCATCGGGCCTCCGGCGCCGTCAGGCTCCGGGCGGCGGTCCGGGCGGTGGCCCTTGCGGCGGATAAGACGGCCGATACGGCGGTGCGTAGGGCGGCTGGTACGGGCCCGGCTGGGCGGGCCGCCGGCGCACCAGGAGCATGATCCCGGCTATGGCGCCCGCCGCCAGGGCCGCGAGCAACGGCGGCTCCGCGATGAGGAACGTCCACCGCCAGCTGAGGGACTCCGCCATCGCCTGGTCCACGAACGGGCCGACGACCAGCACGAGGCACCCGGCCGCCGCGATCGCCGCCGCCGCCGCGCCGCGCCCGTTCCGCAAACGCAGCACCAGCGCCGCGGTCGCTCCGACCGCCGCGCCCGCGCCGGCCCCGCACAGCACGCGCCCCACCGCGACCATGCCGGTGCCCTGGGCGAAGGCGGTCAGCAGATCACCGATGATCATCGCGCCGATCGCCGGCACGACCACCGCCGTGGGGAAACGCCCTCCGAGCAGCAGGCCCACCGGAAGGAGCACGGCGGCCGCGACCACATAGGCGACGGTGACGGCCGCCGAGAAGGCGTGGTAACTCATCCCCAGGTCCCTGGTCATCGGGGGAACCAGCCCGGACCCCGCGCCGGGGGCGCTGAAATGCTGGGTCCCGTAGGCCGCCGTGATCAGGAACAGGCCGACGATCGCGGCGATGGCGGGGCCGATGAGCGCCCACCAGGGACGCCGATCGGCGGGCGGGGCGCCGTTCCGGCTCAACTGATCATGCTGCATGTGAAGGAACCCATCGGCGGCGGGGACGTCGAGGGAAATCATCCGCCTTCGAGCGCCGTCTGTCATTGGTTCTGAGCGCATAGATCATTGACCGTCGGGGCACTCCCCTGTTCCGCGCGATGGGCGATGGGGCCGGGCGTCCGGGACGACCTGCGGGAATGCGTCAGCCGACCTGCGCGGGGCCGGTGTCGTCGAGTTCGGCGATGGTGGGCGGGTCCGCTCCGGGACGGGTGCAGGTCAGCGCGGCGGCCAGCACCGCCCGTTCCAGCAGCCTCGCCAGAGCCGGCGTCTGGGCGGCGGCGAGGGCATCACGGCGATGCGCGCCGAGCAGGTCCTCGGACGCCAGACCCGCGAGAAGGGCGGCCATGAACGCGTCGCCTGCTCCAACGGTGTCGGCGACCGTGACCACGGGCGCCGGCCGGTGGACGGTCCCCCCGGCGCCGATCACGGTCGCTCCCCGTGCGCCATGGGTGATCACGACCAGCGCCGGGCCGCCGGCCCGCCACGTCCGGGCGACGGCGAGCGGGTCTGCGCCGGGATAGAGCCAGGCGAGGTCTTCCTCGCTGGCCTTCACCAGGTCGCTGAGCGCGACCTGCCGTTCGACGCGGGCACGTTCCGAGGGAAGGTCGCCGAGGAACGCGGGCCTGACGTTGGGGTCATAAGAAACCGTGGCGGTGGCCCGGGCCGCCGACATCAGCGCCTCGACATGCGCGGGGCCATCGCCCAGCGCCGCGGCGAGCGAGCCGGTGTGCAGGGCCGCGGTCTCCGTCGGGATCGTCACCGCGCCCGGTTCCCAGGCAAGCGCGAAGTCGTAGGCAGGGACTCCGGCGTCGTCCACGGTGACCACGGCCATGCCGGTGAACGCGGCCGGCTCGGCGGCGACGCGCACGTCCGCCTCCGTCAGGTGCCGTGTGATCAGCCTTCCGAAGGCGTCGTCGCCGAGGCCCGTCACCAGGGTCACCGGCACGCCCAGCCGGGCCAGGCCCACGGCCACGTTGGCCGGGCTGCCTCCGGGATCGGCCCGGTACGTACGCCCGTCCGCAGCGCCCGTCAGATCGACGATCGCCTCGCCGACCACCGTGATCGTCCCATCGCTCACGGCGCGGCCTCCTCGATGGCGTCGTGTTCGGGCGGCAGGCAGCGCAGCACTTCAATGTCGCGCCCCCGCAGGCTCGCAGGCCCGGCCCCATAGGGGACCAGGACGGTCTGCCCGGCCCGCGGCGGCAGCCGCTCGAGCCAGACCTCCGTCTTGCCGAACGAGCAGCCCAGGTGCGCGCGAGCGAACGCCCGGGTCGGATGGCAGTGCACCGGCAGCCGCTGACCGGCGTCCAGGAGCTTGACCAGGAAGCCGGTCGTCGCGCCCCAGCGCGCCACCTGGGCGGGGCCGAGCCGGCCTTCCGGATCGGGCGCGACCGCTTCGGGCAGGCCGACGCCCTCCGGCGGCACCGTCACCCCGACCCTCCCCTCGCCGAAGCGGCCCGTCATCGAGCCGACCCCGTCCTCGGGACGGTACTCGTCGAGGACCCGAGTTGGAGCACCGCGTCTTCCTCGACCTGTGCCAGCGCCGCGTTGACGGCCTCCTCGTCATCCCAGCGGGCAGTGACCACTCCTACATGCGGGCCGAGATGGAGATGAACATCCCGGTGGTGTTCCTCGACCGCCCTCCAGTCGGCGTCGCGGCCGACAGCGTGCTGGTCGACAACGCCGGCGGCGCCCGCGCCGGCATCACGGAACTGCTCGCCCGCGGTCACCGCCGGGTCGGCGTCATCACCGACTCCACCGCCGTCCACACCGCGCGCGAACGGCTCGTCGGGCGCGCGATCCGCCCTGACCGCGGCGGGCATCCCCTACGACGAGTCGCGGGTCTTGTCGGGCGTCTCCGACCCTGGCGCCACGCGCCGTGTCGTCGAGGCCATGCTGGACGGCTCCGATCCGCCGACGGCGTTCTTGTGCGGCAACAACCGCATCCCATTATTAATGGCGTCCTGGTGATCTAACAATGACCACCAATTACACGAAGCCGGGTCCGTGAAGTTTCACTTTCCGGACCATCACCTATTGGGGCTGTGTGCTCATGCTGACCGCATGAGCACACAGCCCCGATCCGCCGGTCGCCGCGTCAGCAGTGGTGCGGCTTGGCTCCTAGGAGCTTGATGTAGTGGGCGGACACGTAGCCGACCCCGTCCCAGTTGCCATTGTGCGTCGGGTCCAGCCGGTACCAGGTGGTGTTGCCGAAGACGCCCTGACCCTTGACGTAGCACTTGAGCGCGAGGACGGTGCCCTTGTTGTAGTAGCCCTCACGGAACGACTTGGTGGTCGGCTTGCTCCGGATCGCCAGGTGCGGCGAGGCGGTGACCTTGCCCTTCACGTAACCGGGCGCCTTTCCGGCCGGTGTGTCGGCGTGCGCGGCCGACAGCATGGCCCCTCCGGCGAGAACCGCGCCCACTGTCGCCGCCACCGTCGCCAAGCGTTTCATCATGATCCCCCGTGATCTCTGACAGCGGCCTCTCTTGGCCGCCCTCCGCCCAGTAAGAGCACCCTGCGGCCGTTGAAGTTCGGACGATGGGGAGACTTTTTGATCGGCGGCTGAGGACCGAACCGTACGCTCACGAAGGACGTGGCACGCCCTGCTCGTCCAGGGGCGTACCGTCAAGCGCGACGTTCGTCGGCGTCGCTCTCGGAACCGATGTGAAGCCGTTGCCGCGCGGCCATCGCTCCAACTCGAAGAGAGTGAATCCGAGGCGGTTCTTGCCGGTTATCTGCTCGTTCAGCGGGCGGCTGCCGAGGCCGTCGAGAATCCAATCGTGCAGGTGTGGACATCGCCCCCATTCCATCCCCTCAGCGCCGCAGCATGCGCGACCAGTGCCAGTTTCTCTGCGAGGTAGACGGGGTCGGCCGCACTCACGCGGTGACGCGCGGCCCCAGGATCGCCGACAGGCGGTCCAGCACGCCCGGGTTGAGCCAGTAGTAGACCCACGTCCCGCGGCGCTCGGAACCGATCAGGCCGGCCTGCTTGAGCACCTTCAGGTGGTGGCTGATCGTCGGCGCCGTCAGGTCGAACGCCGCGGTCAGGTCGCACACGCACGCCTCGCCGCCCTCGTGGCAGGCGATCAACGACAGCAGCCGCAGCCGGACGGGGTCTGCGATCGCCTTGAACAGCGGCGCCAGCTCGGCCGCCTCGGCCTCGCTCAAGGGTTCGAAGGCCAGGGGCGCGCAGCATGCACCGTCGTCGGCGGGGTTCACGATCGGCAGCTGCTGCTTAGACATGCATCTAATTTGACATCCATCTATCCACAGACGCAAACTCGAGCCACCGGCTACTTAGACGTTCATCTAACCAGCGCGGGCGTCCGCCGACCGGCGATCGGCCGGCGGCGCCCGCGACATGAGGAGGACCGCATGTCCCGCGTCCAGCTCGCCCTGCGCGTGTCCGACCTGGAAGGCTCGATCGCCTTCTACTCCAAGCTGTTCGGCACCGGGCCCGCCAAGCTCCGGCCGGGCTACGCCAACTTCGCCGTCACCGAGCCGCCGCTCAAGCTCGTCCTGATCGAGGGCGAGGACGGCGAGCCGACCCGCATGGACCACCTCGGCGTCGAGGTCGAGAACTCCGGGCTCGTCGCCGACACGGCCCAGCGCCTGACGGACGCCGGGCTCGTGCCCCTGGAAGAGAACGACAGCTCGTGCTGCTACGCGCTGCAGGACAAGGTCTGGGTCCACGGTCCCGGCGGCGAACCGTGGGAGGTCTACACGGTCAAGGGCGACGCCGACACCCTCGCCAAGGCCGACGACTCCGCCTGCTGCGCCGCCGGCTCCGGCCGCCGCTGATCTCGCGGTTCGGGTCAGGACAAGATGACCACCAGGCCGCCCGCGAAGACCAGGTAGAAGAGGCCGGCGACGGCCAGGCGTGACGGGGTGAAGCGGTGCGCGCGCATCGTGGCCAGCAGGTACAGGATCGCGACGATGGTGATCACTCCCGACCAGGTCAGCGCGTGGTCGAACCTCCAGGACGTGAACAGCAGGCCCAGCCCGGACGGCACGGTCGCCTGGATCATCATCGCGCCGGAGATGTTGGCCAGTGCCAGCTTCGTCTTGCCCTGCCGCACCCAGATGATCGCGTTCATGATCTCCGGAAGCTCGGTGGCGATCGGCGACAGCAGCAGCGCGGTCACCGCCGCGGGCAGGCCGATCATCGGCCCGATCGCGTCCAGCTGGTGCACGAACAGCTGCGACGACACGAAGATCACGGCGAGTGTGCCGAGCGTCTGCGCCGCCACCGCCCAGGTCGCCGGAACCTCGCGGCGCGGCTGGAGCTTCAGCGGCTCCAGCTCATCCTCATCGTCGTCGACGACGGCGTCCTGGGCACCGGCGGCCGTGTCGCCGGCGGCGTGGTCGACCGCGTGCGGCGTGGCCGAGCCGCCGGACATCTCGCGCCAGAAGTACACCGCGTACACCGCGAAGAACGCCAGGCCGAGGACGGGCTTGAACGCGAACGCCACCAGCCCCAGCGCGACCTTGACCACGAACACCGCGAGGAACCACCGCTGGTCCCTCACCAGCCGGGCCAGCTCACCGGGCCCGGTCAGGACCTCCCCGTGCTCGTCCGGGGCGCCCGCATCGCCGCGGCCCGCTGCGGTGGCACCGCCACGTGCCGCGCCGACGGCGGCCCCGGCCGGGACGGCGGCGGCCGCGGCGGCAGCGGCCGCCAGCCTGCGGCGGCGCAGCAGCAGAGCCACACCGGTCACCGCATAGGCGACGGTCGCCAGTGCCAGCGGGCCGCCCATCGCCGCGCCGACCCCGATGTCCTTGGACTCAGCGGTTCCGCCGGTCGTCACCGCCACCAGCGTCACCACCGACTCCGGCAGCGCCGTGCCGAAGGCGGCGAGGATCGTGCCGACCGCCATCTTCCCGACGTTGAGACGCCGACCCAGCCACTCGACCGCGTTGACGAACCATTCGCACGACAGGTAGATCACGACCGCGCACACGATCAGCAACACGAAATGCCACACGACCCGTCACCTCAAGCCTTCCCGCGCCAGGCGCGCCGGGGGGCGAGGAACATCGGGGGCCGGAATCCGGGGAGCCCACGACCTCGACCCTCCGACGACGCGCACGCGCCATCGTCAAAGGACCGAAGGTCTCGTCCACCCGCCTCAGGGGCGGGCCCGGCCACCGGGAGCCACCTGGCTCCAGCATGTCGACGACCGGTTCGCAGGACTACTCCCCTTCACAAACCGTCAGGCAGGTTACCGCATCGTGTCCGGTCCCGGCCAGTTCCGACCAGCGCACGGCCGACCCTGGGATCGGCTCGTCCACCGGGTGAACACGCCCGCGCCGCCCTACCCGTCTTCGGCGTCCGGCTGCGCCGCCGAAGCGGTGTCGGCTCGGCGCAATTCCACGCAGCATTCGTCCGGGCGGGGAGCTAGGACGGCCTGCACGGAGCCGGCGTCCAAGCCGTCGAGATACCCGGCGAGGAAGGCGTGGTTCATGCCGCAGACGAGGTCGGGCGCCTTGGCGGCGAGCGGATGGAAGGGGCAGTTGCGCAAGGTCAGCCGGGTCGCGGACTCGCGGACGGGTTCGTAGCCGTGCCCCTCCAGCATCCGCTCGCAGAGCGTCAGGCCGCGTTCGGTGCCGAGGCGGCCGGGCCGCGATGTGCTCCGCTCCTGTTCGCCGAGCCGCCGTCCCTGTTCGGCCGCCGTGCGCAGGGCCGACTGAACCGCACTCTCGTCCTGGCGTTCGCCGAGGACGGCCGTCAGCAGGAGATCGGCCAGTAGCCCGTGGCGGCGTTCGGGGACGCTGACCTGGATCTGCGCCTCACTGGGCTCGTACACCTTCGGCTGCCGCCCCACCTTCGGGATGCCGCCCGGGGCGGCGTACCGAGCGCGCAGCAGGCCGGCGTCGACGAGCTTGTCGAGGTGGAAGGCGGCGAGCTTGCGGGAGATGCCGACGCTGGCCGCGGCCTCGTCCCGGGTCACCGGATGGCGGGCGCGGCGGATGAACAGGAACATCCGCCTGCGCAGATCCTCCTGCAGGACGCCGAGGGACTCGATCGCGCTCTTGGCCGCGGAGGAACCGGACACGTCAGAGGTCACAACCTCACGATAACGCCCATCTGGGTCGGTGAAAGCCCGGCGCGCACGCAGCAGAGGTGTACATGCTCGACCACCCAATGCTATAAAACCAATACTCGTTAGCGAAAAGGAGGTGAGCGGCGTGACGGCGCCCTTACGGAGGCAGGCCAAGCATCCGGCCAGCGCGATGCTCGCCGGGCCCTACGCCCACCCGTTCCACCCGATCCTGGTCACCGTGCCGATCGGCGCCTGGGTGGCGGGCCTGGTCTTCGACATCGCGTCCCACCTCGTGGACGACCCGGACTTCCTGGCCCGCGGCTCCATGTGGCTGATCGCCGTCGGGGTGATCGGCGCTCTGCTCGCGGCCATGATCGGCTTCCTGGACCTGCTGGTCATCCCGGCAGGCACGCGCGCGTTCCGGACCGGCCTGCTGCACATGACGCTGAACCTGCTGGTGACAGCCGCCTATGCCGGAGGTTTCCTGTGGCGCCACGCCAGCGGCGGCCCCTCCGGGAGCGTGCACGCAGGCCAGCTCGCACTCAGCGCGGTGAGCCTGGCCGTGCTCGCCGTCTCCGGCTACCTCGGCGGCAAGCTCGCCTACCGCTACGGCGTGCGCGTCGCCGACGAGACGACCCAGGACGAAGGCTTCGCCACCGACTCCGCGGGCCCCCGGCGCGAAGAACGCGCCCACCGGCCGTAGAGACCCGCAACCGCACGACCGCCCCGCAACCCTCAACGACGACGCGTCAGCGCCCGGGAGCAATCATGGACATCGCAGCACTGATCCTCTGGCTGGTCACCGCCCTCGGCGGCTTCGCCATGCTCGGCATCTGGATCCAACGCGGCGGACCCCGCGGCGGCGCCAGCCGCCTGCCCGTCCCCGTCGTCTTCGGCCACTTCGCCCTCGCCGCCGCCGGACTCGTCGTCTGGATCGTCTACGTCATCACCGGCAAGGACGCCCTGGCATGGACGGCCTTCGGCCTCCTCATCCCCGTGGCCCTGCTCGGCTTCGCCATGCTCGCCCGCTGGATCCCCGTCTACCAGGCCGCCGCTCGCGGAACCGGTGGCAGCGGCGACGGCGGCGCCCCGCCCGAACGGCACTTCCCGGTCCCCTTCGTCGCCGGGCACGGGCTCTTCGCCGTCGCCACCGTCATCCTCGTCCTGCTCACGGCCCTCGGCGTCGGCGGAAGCTGAACGGCGATGAAGCCACGGCGGCCCGCCGGCCGCGGCGGCGGACCGCTCCCGTCAAGCGGGAGCGGTCCGAAGGCTCAGCAGGTCAGGACCCGCTCTTCTCGACCTTCTTGCCGTCCGCGGACACCACGTACCAGCCGGCTCCGAACTGGGTGAGGCCCTCGCCCTTGGCGCTGCCCTTCATGCCCGCGTCCGGTGCGTAGTAGTACAGCGGGTGCCCGCCATAGGTCACCTGCGTGCTGCCGTCGCTCCTGCTGGTCGTGCCGAGCTTCGAAGCGTTCGCGCCCGACCCGGCCTTCGGCTTGCCCGTGCTCGTGACCGGCGGCCACACCGCCGCGCAGGCTCCGGAGCAGGAGGACTTGCCGCCCTGGTCCTTCTCGAACAGATAGACGGTGCGGCCCTGGCCGTCGACCAGGACCTTGCCCAGGTTGCCCACCGTCGCCGTCGCGATCGTCCCCCCGGCACCGGAGGTGCTCGGCGAGGTCGCAGCGGCCACCGGCACGGCCGGACGATGCGGTGCCGCGGCGCCGTCCGACTTGGCCGCACCGCCGGACGTGCCGCAGGCGGTCGCAGCAGCGGCCAGCGCCGCCACGGGAACCGCCATGCGCACGCCGCGGCTGCGCCACGGCCTGGACGTCGGAGCGGATGAGCGCACGGAATTGCACAGGTTCGTTCGGGACATCGCAGAACGTCCTTCCGTGAAGAGATCGGGTTCGGCTGCCCGAGGCTTTCCTGTCCGGCTCCGACCCTTACCCTCCGGCGCGGCGGGCGAACTGACTTGCCCAGACGCTGACCTGGCTTTTCTCTGCCCTACGCACAGTTCCAAGAAGCGATGTCCGCATTACGGACGGTCATTCGGAGCCGGGCACTTCGCCGCAGCGCTAATCGGCGGTCGCCGTGTCCAAGGGGGTTTCGATCGCGTTCGCCGCGTCGCTCAGCCCCAAGCGCAGGTGTTCGACGTGGTAGAGGGCCTGGTCGAGGAGTTCGGCGACGTGCTCGTCGTACAGTTCGTACAGCACCCGGCGGCCTTGACGGGTCCCGACCACCAGGCCGAGGTTGCGCAGCAGCCGCAGCTGGTGAGAGCAGGCGGACTGCTCCATCCCCACCTCGGCCGCCAGTTCGGTGGCCGGCAGCGGCCCCTCGCGCAGCCGGGCCAGGATCAGCAGCCGCGACGGGGTCGCCAGCGCCTGCAGGGTGGTGGCCACCCGCGCCGCGGAAACGGCGTCCAACCGCCCCCGCGGGGCGCCGCTGACGGTGCTGCCCGAGGGTTTCGGCGCTTGGTGACCCATGCCGCTCATACTACGCCTCACGCCACACCACCCATGAAGGCATGAATCATTGTTCATGTGTTCCTGGTACGGTGAGCCGAGACGGCCCGGGGCGACGGGCCCGCCTTCGACCGACGGCTCCCGAAGGACCCCATCGATGTCTTCCGCGGTGACCCGACCGGCTCCCGCCGCAGCCGGGAACGGCGTGCCGACCGGCGCGGCGCCACGGCGGCGCACGCGGGTGCTGGCGCTGCCCGAGGCCCGATGGGCGGCGGCCGCGCTGCTGCTGTTCGTCGCCGGACTGCCGGTCTACCTGCTGGGCGGCCCGACGTGGGCGTGGGGAGCGCTGTTCGCCGCGACCTACGCCGCCGGCGGGTGGGAGCCGGGCTGGGCCGGGCTGAAGGCCCTCAAGGATCGGACCCTGGACGTGGACCTGCTGATGGTGGTGGCCGCGCTGGGCGCGGCGGCCATCGGGCAGATGCTGGACGGGGCGCTGCTGATCGTCATCTTCGCCACCTCCGGCGCGCTGGAGGCGCTCGCGACCGCCCGCACCGCCGACTCGGTCCGCGGTCTGCTGGACCTGGCCCCCACCACCGCGACGCGGCTGGCCGATGACGGAACCGAGGACACCGTCCCCACCGGCCGGCTCGCCGTCGGTGAGACGATCCTCGTGCGGCCCGGTGAGCGGATCGGCGCCGACGGCCGCGTCCTGGACGGTGCGAGCGACGTCGACCAGGCGACCATCACCGGCGAGCCGCTGCCGGTGGCCAAGCAGTCCGGGGACGAGGTGTTCGCCGGCACCCTCAACGGGACCGGGGCGCTGCGAGTGAAGGTCGAACGCGACCCGTCCGACTCGGTGATCGCCCGGATCGTGGCGATGGTCGAAGAGGCGTCCGAGACCAAGGCGCCGACCCAGCTGTTCATCGAGAAGGTCGAGCAGCGCTACAGCGTGGGGACGGTCGCGGCGACACCGGCGGTGTTCGCCGTCCCCCTGGCCTTCGGCGCCGACCTGACGGGGTCGCTGCTGCGCGCGATGACCTTCATGATCGTCGCTTCGCCGTGCGCGGTGGTGCTGGCCACGATGCCGCCGCTGCTGTCGGCCATCGCCAACGCCGGACGGCACGGCGTCCTGGTCAAGTCGGCCGTGGTGATGGAACGGCTCGGGCGGGTCGACCAGGTCGCCTTGGACAAGACCGGCACCCTCACCCAAGGCGTCCCGCAGGTCAGCGATGTACGTCCCCTCCGGACGTCCGGGGTCTCCGAAGACGAACTGCTCGCGCTCGCGGCGGCCGCCGAGCATCCCAGCGAGCACCCCCTCGCCCGCGCCGTCGTCCAGGCCGCGCGCGCCCGCGGCTTGGACGTCCCCGCCGCGGCCGACTTCACCTCCACGCCGGGCACCGGTGTCACCGCCACCGTCAACGGCCGCCACGTCGCGATCGGCAGCCCCGCCCGCCTACGGACCGGCCGCGCCGCAACGATGCTGGTCGAGCAACTGGAGGAGCAGGGCCTCACCGCGGTGCTGGTCGAAGTGGACGACGCCCCGGCCGGGGTGCTGGGCGTCACCGACCGGCTCAGGCCCGGCGCCGCCTCGACCGTCGCCGCGCTGACCGCCCTCACCGGCACCGGACCGGTCCTGGTCACCGGCGACAACCCGCGCGCCGCCGCCCACCTGGCCGACCGGACCGGCATCGGCGACGTCCGCGCGGGCCTGCTCCCCCACGACAAGGTCGCCGCCGTCCAGGAACTCCAGCACTCCGGCCGCAGGGTCCTCGTCGTCGGCGACGGAGTCAACGACGCGCCCGCGCTGGCCGCCGCGCACACCGGCATCGCCATGGGCCGCGCCGGATCCGACCTGGCTCTGGAGACGGCCGACGCCGTCATCGTCCGCGACGAACTCGCCACCATCCCCGCCGTCATCAACCTGTCGCGGCGCGCCCGGCGCCTCGTCGTGCAGAACCTGGCCATCGCCGCGGTGTTCATCACCGGCCTGGTGATCTGGGACCTGGCCGGTACCCTCCCGCTGCCCCTCGGCGTCGCCGGACACGAAGGCTCCACCGTCATCGTGGGCCTCAACGGGCTGCGACTGCTCGCCGAAGGCGCCTGGCGCCGGGCCGCCCACCCCACCCGCTGACCTGGCAGCACCGTTTGTGGCCAGGTTCGAGCATCGGGCCATGGTCAACGGGCCGAGAATGCTGATGAGTTCAGCCACCGCTTCGACCGGTCTGAGGCGGGCGGTGGCGACATGCGATTTACGTCCCGCAGAGAGGTCGCGGACTTGTTGGCGGTTGAGGCGTTCGAAGCGAAGGCGTCCCGGAAACGTGATCTGGATGCCTGGTGCGTTGTGTTCGCGGAGGGACAGGCGGAGCTGTCCGGCGGGACGGTTGACCCCCGCGCACTGGCTGAACGGTTGAGCGTTGAGGCCGAAGGGCGCGTGCAACGATGGCTGGCGCGCAGGGCCGGGACGATCTGTGGCGCGGCCGAGTTGCGGCCCCAGCAGCATGATCCCGCAGCCGGGTTCCTCCGCCTGTTCGTGACGCCGTCGGCGCGGCGAAGGGGAATCGGGTCCAGGTTGCTTGCTCGGGTCGCGGCGGATGCGGGTGTGGAGCGGATTCAGGCGACCGTGCTGGCGGGGCCGCCCGGCGAGCCGTTTGTCGACGGTTGGCGGGTGGTGTTGCGGTTGGAGCTGCATGAGCAGCGACTCGATCAGGACACGCTGTGGCGCTGTCATGAGCTGGCGATGGCTGCGCACTCGGATCGCCGGCTGGTGTTCTGGGAGGGGGCGGCGCCCGCGCACTGGGTGGCCTCGTTCGGGCGGGTGATGGGCCATGTGCTGGACGCGCCGGGCGCCGAGTTGCAGATGGCGTCCCGGGCCTGGGACACCGCGGCGGTCCGTGCGTGGGAGGCGGGGATGGACGGCGGGCATCTGCTCGTCGGGGCGGTGGTTCACTCACCGTCGGGCGATGTCGTCGGTGCCACGGTCACCACGGTTCAGGGTGGGGAAGCGAGGGTGGCTGAGCAGCACGACACGGCCGTGCTGCCGGAACACCGGGGCGGCGGCCTGGCCCGCTGGATGAAGGCCCGTCAGGCATTGCGCCTGCATGAGCTGTTCCCGACGGTCGAGTCGGTCACGGTGACGGTCAACCGGCAGAACGCGTCGATGCTTGCCGTGAACCAGGCGGTCGGCTTCCGCCTTCTGCGAGAACGCCTGCTCGTGGAGGCATCAACGCACCGATTGAGGGCCTGTTTCTGACCCGGTGCGGCTTCACGGCAACTCGACGACGTGCGTGGTACTGATCGCAGTTCTCACCGGCCCGCCTGTTATCACGGACGACTACGCCTAGAAGAATAGGAGGACCATGGGCCGGCAGCGGGCAAGCCGTATCACCAGCCGCAGCCGTTCCCACAGCTCAAGCGGTAGCCGCGGGCGCTCCACCGGCGGCCGCGCACGTCCTCCAGGAGGCGCTGATGTTCGGCTTCAAGCTCCTGCCCACCGCGGCGGCCCTGGTGCTCGGCGCCGGCATCGCGACCGGCAACGGCCGCGGTGCCCTCCTCGTCGCCTTGGCGCTCCTCGCGCTCCAGTGGATCGTGGGGAAGGTGCGTTCGTGAGCTGATCGCGGTCATGGTGGGCGTCGAGCCAAGATGCCCAGGCCGCTGACCGGCGAGAATTCCCCGGTTTTGAGGGCTTCCCTTTCACTCGCTCAATGCGAATTTCGGACATGCCCCGTCGACTGACGCCCGGCCGGCTTGAACTCGAAGATCGGTAACAGTCTGGTTGTGAGACTTCCTCGGATTTGAGGATCGTGGTTCCATGTGAGCCGAGCAAGCGTTCGGGGGACGACAACGGAGCGCTGAGCGAGGGAGCACCGAATGGGCCTGCGGTTTCTCGGGAGATTATGGAGGCCCTCGGCGGTCGCGGCCGTGCTGGTCCTCGGCATCGCGCAGGCGGCGCAGGCGCACATCGAAAGGCCGTCGTACTGGCCGACCCCCGGGCCCGACTGCTCGGTCAGCCCGTGCGCGGGCGGGAAGGTGCCGACACCGCGGAGCCTGGCGTCGGCCGTCCAGACCGTCCCGCGGAGCACGACCCGCGTGGTGTGCCAGCCGGATTCGCTGAAGCGGCTGGACGCCTCGATCAAGCGGGCGCTGAAGTCGGGCTACAACATCCGCCCGCACGACCACCGGAAGCTCGGCGCCGCCCAGGCGCGGGACCTGAAGCGGATCAACCGGGCGCTGTTCGACCGGTGCCGGTACAGCGAGATCCAGCCCGCGGTGACCGACTCGCGGAACAACGACCGGGTCGTCGTGCTGCCGGGCGTCTACACCGAGCCCACCGCGCGAAAGAAGCCGACCCACGACCCCGCGTGCGACCAGTACAAGCTGAGCACGGGCGCGTACTCCTACCTGGGCGAGTACAACTGCCAGAACGACGCCAACCTCATCGCCGTGCTGGGCCGGACCCCCGGCCCCGGCAAGGACCCGGACCCGCCGCTCGTCGACCGGCACGGCATCCCCAACCGCGGTTCGTGCCTGCGCTGCAACCTCCAGCTCGAAGGGTCGGGCGTGAGCGCCGACGACGTGGTCGTGGACGCCGGCGACCCGTCGTCCGGCAACGGCGGCCCCCGCAACTCGGCGAAGGACGTGGGCATCCGCGCCGACCGGGCCGACGGCTTCGTGCTGCGGAACCTCACCGTCCGGCACGCCAACGAGCACGACATCTACGTGCTGGAGAGCAACGGGTACCTGCTGGACAGCTTCAAGACCTTCTACGCGGGCGAGTACGGCGTGCTCACCTTCGTCGAGGACCACGGCGTGATCCAGAACTGCGAGGCGGCCGGCAACGGCGACTCCGGGCTGTATCCCGGGGCGGGCGCGAAGACCTCGGCCGGACGCGACGAGAAGGTCTACCCGACGGCGCGCTACAGCCAGCAGATCCGCTACTGCGACTCGCACCACAACACCAGCGGTTATTCGGGCACCGACGGCAGCGCCACCTGGGTGCACCACAACAACTTCTATGGCAACGCCCTCGGCTTCACCACCGACGTGTTCACCGCCGCCGGGCATCCCGGTTTCCCGCAGCAGGGCGACCTCGTCGAGAACAACGACTTCTACTCCAACAACTTCAACCCGTACGTGGCGGGCAGCGACGTGGTGCCGACCGTCCCGGTCCCGGTGGGGAGCGGGATGTGGATCGCCGGCGGTGACGACAACGTCGTCCGGAACAACACCTTCCGCGACAACCGGCGGCGCGGGGCCATGCTCTTCGCCGTCCCGGACGCGTTCGTCTGCGCCGACCAGCCCATGACGGGCTGCGACCCGCTGAAGCTGTCCACCTCGCACCGCAACCAGTTCTACGGCAACAAGATGACCGGCAACGGCGTGGACTTCTGGTGGGACGCCTTCCCCGGCAATTCCGGCAACTGCTGGTACTCCAACGGCAAGGTCACCAGCTCGCCCGGTAACCTGCCGGACTGCCTGAACGGAAAGGCGCCCTTCCTCAGCATCGGGTTCGGCAACCTGGGCAACGAATTCGAACTGCTCACCTGCATGGCGAACCTGAAGCCCGGCGGCCCGTGCCCCTGGTTCAAGACCCCCGCGGCCACCGCCCCGGCCGCGTCCAGGACGGCGCCCGCCGACGACCACGACCACCCCGCGACGAGCGAACTCGACGACGCGATGCTCGCCGCGATGTCCTGCCATTCCTGGCAGGAGATGACGACCGGCCAGCGCGATCACATGCTGGCCAACATGGCGGTGTTCATGGGCGGCCAGATCGACCATCCCGGGGCGCGCGGCACGACGCTGACCAACCAGAAGGCGACCAGCGTGCTCAACAACGCCTGCGGGCTGCCCTTCGCGGGGCCGTTCAAGCTCTACAAGCTCTACGCCCGGGCAGCGGCCTTCCCTCTGCAACTCCCCTAGCGACTCAAAGGTCCTGGGGTCCGCCGGCGCGGGCCCCAGGACCTTTGAGTCGCGGCCTCTGCCCGGCCCACCTTGATCGGGCTCCCGGAACCGATGTCTGGCCTATGCTGTGCACATGATCGAGAGAATCGAGTCCTCCGTCCGCCTGTGAGCGAGACGACCGAGCCTGGACCGCTCGGAAATCAGACGAGCCTGTACGACCACGCGCTGCGGCTCCACCGACTCCATCCCGACGCCCCTCTCCCCTGCGACGGCGAGCCGTACCCGAACGACGACGCGCACCGCCGATGGATCGAAGGGCCCGCCGACCGACGATGGCGCGGCGTCGCCGCCGCCGCCGACATCCTGGACGAGTTCTTCGCCCGGCCCGACGCAACACCGGACCAGCTCGCATGGGCCTTCCACGACGTGGACGTCCCCATCCACCGCAACGACCACATCACCGCCGCGGCCTTGCGCGCGGAACGCGAACGCGTCCGGGAGGCAGGACGTTGGCTGGTCCGCCATAGCCCCGACCGATGCTCGACCATCATCGGCCTCGCACTGCTCGCCACCGACTGGGACGAGCAGGACCTCGAACTGATCCAGCACATCGGGTTGCTGTCGAACATCTTCGGCCCCCTTGCGGCGAACGCGTTGAAATGCCGCAGGGCAGGCGCTCCACGAAGCGATCACCGCCCCCGATCCCGACGACGAACTCATCGACCACACCCGCCGCGTCCTTCAGATCATGGCCGGCAACGGCGGCATGGGCACGACCTGGCACGGGTACCCGCCCGTCCACCGCGTCCTCGACGCCCACGCCACATGCCTGGCCCACCAGCAACCGGCCCTGGACCGCTACATCACCGCGGCCCACATCGCCGACCGCCTCCGCAAAGAAGAACCAGACCTCCCGAACCTGCCGCCCAACCAGCAGGCCCGCCTACTGGAGCGCTACCGGACGATCCTTCGCCGTGACGACTGGTCGTCCATGGCCCGCATGAACCTCGACCCCGCCGAGCAGTTCTCGGCCTGGTTCCTCGACAACATCGCCGCACGTCTTCAACTACTGACCTGACCGGGGGCCATCATCGGCCTGGGGCTGCTCATTCTTCCTGAGGGTTCTGGTCTGGCTCGTGCGGCTCTCTCAGTTCCTTCTTCGCGCCGAGGATGTTGCCCAGGACGATGCCGGCTCCGATGGCCGCCGTCGTGATCAGGGCGCTGAACAGTTGCCGTCCCGTGCCCGGAACCCCCGCCGTATAGGCCGACAGGCTGCGGTACACGGCGGGGGCGGGCAGCAGGGAGGCGCCGATGGCGGGGGTGACGAGCGCGCCCGGCGGGAGGCGCAAGCGTGGCGCGAGACGGCCGGCGACCGTGCCCAGCGCGATCGCGGCGATCAGCACGGCGAGCGAGGACGGCAGGTCGAAGTGGCCATGCGCGAGGGTCCGGACCGCGATGCCGAGCATGCCCATCAAGGCGGCGAACGGCAGCAGCCGCAGCGTTCCGCCCGCGGCCAGGCCGTTGCCGGCGGCACCGATCGCGGCCGCCGGCAGGGCGAACAGGATCGGGAGCGCGGCGAACCGGACGCTCTGGGCGTTGCCGACGATCCGCGCGTCCTTGGTGAGGACGCCGACGGTGGCGATGCCCGCGAAGAGCGCGAGGAAGACCAGTACCACGTGCACCAGCCGCACGGCGGCGGTCGTCCCGAACCTGGTGATCGCGTCCTGCGCGAGTGAGACCAGCGACGACACGGGAAGCAGCAGCACCAGGTTCGCCGCGGTGGCGCTGGCATAGACCTGGGACGACACCACGTCGTAGTGCAGTGCCACGATGCCGAGTCCCGCGACCAGTGCCGCCTGGACGAAGGTGGCGTAGTAGCCGGGGATCCGGCCCCTGGCGATGAGCCAGCCGGTGCGGTTGACGACGACCAGCATGCCCATCGCGAAGCCCGCGCCGCCCAGCGTCCCGTGGGCCTGCAGGGCGACGGAGGCGGCCAGGACGGCTCTGGCCGCCATCCGCGCCCACCAGGGCCACATCGGCACGTGCCGCCTGATCTCCCGCATTCTCCGCTCGGCGCCGGAGAGGTCGAGGTCGTTGCTGACGACGTCGTCCACCAGCCGGTAGATGGCGACCGCCCGCTGCAGGTCCCGGTTGTCGCTGGTGCGCGCGACTTTCAGCATGACCCGCGGCTCGCGGTCCGGCGGCGCGTACTGGATGACGACGGTCCGGCCGACGATGGTCAGTTCGAGGGGTGCAGGCCATAGGAGGCGGCCACCGCGACGATGGACGTTTCGATCGCCCGCATCTCGGTTCCGGCGATGAACATCTGCTCGGTCAGTTCGAGGATGAACTCCATCACGGCCCGCGCCCGGTCCGGGGACAGCTCGGCCTCCTCCGGCGGCAGCCCCGCGTACCGGCTCCCGGTGAGCAGCCCCACCAGCGCCGGGTCCTGCTCCGGCTCGGTTTCGGTGCCGGAGCGCAGCAGGCGGTGCAGCGCCCGTCGCAGGCGGCCCTCCCCCATGCCTTTCCTTCCCGTCCCCACCAGGAGTGGTGAAGCGCGTCAATCCCTGGAGCCGGTCTCAGCGGAATCGGGGCGCTTGTGAAGTGTTCCTTCCTTCATGACGAAGTCGACCCGTCCGGTGACCTGGATGTCGGCGAACGGGTCGCCCGGCATGGCGATGATGTCGGCGATCTTGCCTTCGGCGATCACGCCGAGGTCGGTGAGTCCGAGGAGGTCGGCGGCGACACTGGTGGCCGCCTTCAACGCGCGGGTGGGCGTGATGCCGTTCGAGACCATCATCGGGAACTCGCGCCAGTTGTCTCCATGGGGGAACATCCCGGCGTCGGTACCGAAAGCGATCCTGATGTCGCCGGCGGCGAGGTTCTCGGCGCTGTCGAGCAGCGCTTTCTGGTATTTCTGGAATTTGCGGGGCTTGAACGCGGGCACGCCCTTCCAGTGGTCCTCGTTGAAGGCGTTCCGGGCATCGTCGACGATCGTGTACTGGGTCGGAACGACGAAGACGCCGGCGTCCTCGATCATCTTCAGCGTCTGCGCCGAGGCCAGGTTGGCGTGCTCGATGCTGCGGACGCCCGCCCGCACGGCCCGCCTGGCGCCCTCGTCGCCGTAGCAGTGCGGCGTGGCCGGGACGCCGAGGTCGGCCGCCGCACCGACCAGGGCGGTCATCTCCTCCTGGGTGTAGGTGGTCTGCCCGGGGTCGTCGCCGGGGCTGGAGAAACCGCCGGTCGCGCCGAACTTGATCCAGTCGGCGCCCGCCCGGATCTCCTGGCGGACGCGCGTGCGGATCTCGTCGCAGCCGTCCGCGGCGGCGAGTTCCAGAGGCGGCGGCGTGCCCTGGAACTGATCGGCCAGCGCCGCGCTGAAGTCACCGTGGCCGCCCCGTGCCGAGATCAGATGCGGCGCCACCAGCATGCGCGGGCCGACGATCGTGCCCGCCTCGACCGCGTCGCGCACGTCGACGATGCTGTATCCCACATCGGCGCACATCAGGTCCCGCACCGTGGTGAACCCGTTCATCAGCAGGGTCCGCAGGATCGGAAGCGACCGCAGCGCCATCGCCGTGGGCGACAAGGTGAACGCCGAGGCGATGTCGGGTGTGATCGTGACGTGGGTGTGGCAGTCCATGAACCCCGGGGTCAGGGTGTGCCCGCTCAGATCGATCACCTCGGCCCCCTGCGGCGCCTGGAGGTCCGTCCCCACCTGCCGGATCCGGTCGCCCTCCACGAGCACGTCCTGCGGGCCGGCCGCCGTTTCGGCGAGGCCGTCCCACACCCGTGCCCCGGTGATCAAAGTCGCCGGCATCGACACCTCCACGGCAGCGTGACGGAGGCTCCCGGCGCCCGCGTCGTGCCTGCGTGGTGCCCGGGGACGTCGGCACAACGCCTCGCCACCAGCAAACAGCCCTCAAAACATGGCGGGCGTGTCGATCTCCGGGTGCTTTCCAGGGCGACGCGGCTCCCGCCCCCGGTCAGCAGGTCTTCCGGTACGGGACGTCGGGAATGTTGGCCTTCCACTCCGCCTTCGTCAGCGCGCCGGTCGTTGCGCAGAGTTCGGCCCGCAGCCGCGCGGGCCCCACCGTGTGGGTGCTGAACCCGCCGGTGGAGTCCACGCTGACCAGCGACTGGCCGTCCGGTGTGAACGCCATCGCCAGCACCGTGCGGCGGTGGCCGGTCAACGGGATGCCGAGCGGGGTGCGGGTGCGCAGATCCCACAGCTTGATCTCGCCGTCGGAGTCGGACTCGCCGTAGGCCACGGCCAGCACGCGGTCCCGCGCGTCGTGCGCCGGCAGGGAGTACTTGCCGGTCGGGGTGAGGTCCCCGGTGCGCAGGACGTACCCGGTGCGGGCGAGCGTGGCCGGATCGTAGAAGGAGACGCTGGCCCGGAGTTCGGACGGACCATCGAAGATCATCTTCCCGTCCGCGCTGAAGCGGCCCGTCTCCAGCCCTGTCGAGCCGCGCCGCAGCACCTTCCCGGACGGGAACTCCACGAGCGTGTGGCCCGAGAGCACCGCCTTGCCGTCCGGGCGGAACGCCACCGCCCCCCAAGGTTCCCCGCGCAACTCCCGGATCTGCCGCATCGGGGAGAGAGACCAGAAGGACAGGGAGCTGCCCGCGTCGTCCGGACGGTTCCGGACGAGCGACCGTCCGTCCGGCGTGAAGTCCACGTTCTCGACGACCGGGTCCGAGTACTGGGTGACGGCACCGGGGAGGGAGCCGATCCGGGTCCGCTTCGCCAGGTCCCAGACGTCGATCTTCCCGTCGCCCATGCCGGTGGTGACCGCCAGCATCCGCCCGTTCGGGCTGAGCTTGAGACCCGATCCCGTGCTGAGCCGCTCCTTCGGCAGCTCGAACCGCTTGGCGAGCGGGCTGGTCGACCAGATCTCGACGACCTCGTCGTCCCTGAGCACCGCCATCGTGGAACCGTCGCGGCTGGAGGTCGCCAAGTTGTCATCAACGGGCGCCCTCTCCGGCCGCCGGGTGTAGCGCGAGACGTCGAGGGAGAACAGCACGCCGTCGCCGCTCGTGCACCGCAGTTCGGTGTCGCCCGCGGTGAAGCGGAAGGTCCCGGCCGCGCACTCGTCCATCGTCGTCGGGTAGCGCATGACCACGCCGTCGTCCGGCGACACCCGCCACAGGTTCAGCTGGGTCGCCAGGAACTCGCCCGAGTGGCTGAAGGTCTGGTCCGCCCGCGTGACGTCCTTGTCGCCCTCCACCTCCCAGGAGCCGCCGGTGTTGAGCGACACCAGGCGCACACCGTTCTTACCGGGCAGCGCAGCGGTCCGGCCGTCCGGGCTGAAACGGACCGCCTGGAAGCTGGGCTCGTCGCCGATGTTGAAGTCGGGCGTGGGGACCTTCTTGCCGGTCCGCAGATCGGTCCAGGTGACCGTCTTGTAGGACTTGATCGACAGCACCGTCTCCTGCGGGGAGAACGACACGAAACCGGTGATGCGCGGGTCGTGGAACGCCTGCCGTCCGGTGCGCGTGTCCCAGACGGTGATCCCATTGCGGTTCGCCCCCGTCTCGGTCGCCGCCAGGTAGGTGCCCGCGGGGCTGAGCTGGAGTTCGGCCGCGTTGACCAGACCCTGCGCCTTGTAGCGGATCACGTTGCGGACGCGGAGGCCAGGCGCGGAGAGGATGGCGATGGTCCCGTCCAGGACCTTGACGGCGACGGTCTTGCCGTCGTCGGACACATCGACGCCGCCGACCCCGGCGGCCGCGCGGAAGGAGCCGACCTTGCGCCCACTGTCGGCCTCCCACAGCCCGGCCTGGTTCCCGCCGGCGGCCGACAGCAGCCGTCCGGAGCCGTCCAGGTCCGACCAGATCGCGTCGAAGTCCGGCAGCCGGACGGACCGCCGCTCCACCTGGTGCCGGACCGCGACCAGCGCCGACCACGACTCGGGGGTGTCGGCGAGCGCCCCGGCCGCGACGGCGAGCCTGCGCGCCAGGTCCGGACGGCTGCGGCGCAGCGACTGCGCCAGCCCCGCGACCTGGGCGGACGCGGCCCGGTCGCGCTGCCCGACGACGGTCCGCCGCTGGTCGATCGCGAGGGCGGCCGCACCGATCGCGACGACCAGCAGGACCGACAGTCCGACGCTGATCAGCGCGCGCACCCGCCCCCGGCGCAGCGACAGGCCGGCGGCCGCGTCCAGGAAGCCGCGCTCCACCAGGTTGAGGGCCAGGTGGCGGCGGCCCGTCGCGGCCCACGACTGGGCTCGTTCCAGGGCCGTCCCCTGGTAGAGGTCGCTGCGCTTGCGGCCGTGGCCGTGCCAGAGCCGGGACGCGTCCACGAGGTCCTGGTGGACGCCCAGTCCCGCGCGCTCGCCGTCGGCCCACTCGCGCAGCCTCGGCCACGCGCGGATGAGCGCGGCGCTGGACAGCGTGACGGTCCCGTCCGCCCAGACCAGGACGCCCGCGTCGGTGAAGTCGCGCAGGACGCGGTCGACGACCCGTTCGTCGACACGGCCGTCGGAGAACTCGTCCCGGCGCGCCGAGCGCAGCGTGTCCTCGGCGCGCTCGCCGGGCGCGACCAGCCGCAGCAGCATCTGCGGCACGGCCTCCTGCTCGCGCACGCCCAAGCCGGTGAACACGACCTCCGCGAGCTCGGCGCGGGACGGCTCGGGCGGCTCGGGCCGGTCGCCGGGAACGGCCCTGCGGGTGGCCTCCTTCAGATCGATCGCTCCGACCAGGCCGAGAAGCAGATCCTCGGCGCCCGGACGGTCGGCCGGATCCTTCGCCAGCGACGCCGTCACCAGCGACCGCAGCGGCTCCTCCAGCACGGAGGTGTCGGGGTGGTGCGTCTCCACCTGCCGCGCGATCACGGGCGCGGTGTCGCCGCTGAAGGCGTGCCGTCCGGTCGCGGCGAACAGGACGACCGCGCCCCAGCCCCACACGTCCACCTTGGCGTCACCGTGCTCGCCCCGGTACCGCTCCGGCGGCATGTACCGCAGGGTGCCCTTGCGCAGGCCGGTCGTGGTGGGCTGCTCCTCGATCCGGGCGATCCCGAAGTCGATGAGGCGCGGCCCGTCCGGGGCCAGCAGGATGTTCTCGGGCTTGAGGTCGCGGTGCACGACCCGCGCGCGGTGCACGCCCACCAGCGCGGTGGCCAGCCCGATCGCCAGACGGCGCAACTCGTCCGGCCCGTACCGCCCGGCGCGCTCGACGGCCTGCCGGAGGTTCGGCCCGGCGACGTGCTCGCTGACGACGAACGGGATCGGGCCGTCGAGGTCGGCGTGCAGAACCTTGGCGGTGCAGTAGGCGGCGACCTTCCGCCAGGCCCAGATCTCCTTGCGAAGCGTCTCGCGGTCGCCGTCGCGGACCCCGTGCAGGGCCTTGACGGCGACCCGCTCACCGCCGGGCCCGTACCCCTCGTAGACCACGCCCTGGCCGCCCGCGCCGAGCCGTCCGTCGAGATAGAACGAGCCGAGCTGACGGGGGTCGCCGGGGTGGAGCGGTTCGGCCATGGGTCTCCTCGCACTGCGGATGGAACCCGGTGATCATCTCAGTCAGACACCACTGTCTGCCTAATAGTTCGGCAGCGCGGCCCTTTTTCGTCCAAGGCCCCGGCGAGCGACCCGGCACTCAGACGAAGGTCTTGGACACCAGCCGGTCAAGCTCGGAGGCCGATTCAGGGGTCAGCCGGTAGAACCCCTGCAAGCCGACCGAGCGTTCGAGACGTCCTCGGTGACGTACTTGAGCGTGCGTGTCTTGCCTCGCGCGTTCCGCCAGGTAAGTCTGGACAGAAGATCACCAGGCACCCGCAGGTCGAACCGGACGGGCGTGGCATCGACATGGACCGGTTCGGCCCCGCAGCCGTAAGCGCCGAGCATCGCCCAATCCTCATGCCCCGGGCAGGCCACGTCCCGCCACCTCACCGGGGCGGGCCCACAGCACTCGCCGCGGTCGAGGTCCAAGATGCGCATGCGGCTGACCACATGGACGACATGGGCGTTGACGTGAAGTGCGTACACCTCGTCGCCGGGCTGGGCGCCCGTCCAGGCCGGCAGTGACTGGTGGCTGCCGCTGAACGCGACCGGCGGCCGCTCACCCACACGACCGTGCTTCCGAAGGGCACGGCACGTGTCCTGGGCCCAAAGGAGAGTGAAGGCATCCGGCACGCAGCGATCTTACGAATAGACACCGACAAACCACGCAAGTCCCGGGCTGAATCCGAGTACGTGACGCCGAGGGCCGATGCGCAGCGCGGCAGGGCAAGCCTGCCGCGCTGCGCCGAACTCAGAGCCGCGCCATTGGCGAAGCGCCTTGGTGCCGGTTCAGCACGGCGGCGGTCATCGCGTCCGTGGCTGGTCGAGGATGGCCGCCACTTCCGCCGCTCGGAGAAGGAACCCGACGTGTGAGGTGTCCAGAGAGTGGACGTAGTAGGGGTTGTCGGGGGTCAGGGCGTCGGCTTCTGCGATGAGCCGGTCCTGCATGGCGACCGGGAGGGTGCGGTCTTCGGTGAGGCGGATGTAGGTGCGGTTGATCGTGCCCCAGGTGTCGGCTTGGGCGCGGGCGTCGGCGGTCATCACCGCGATGGACTCGTCCGGTTGCAGGATGTTGAGGAAGGCGCGGAACTGCTCGTCGGTGGCATCGGCAATCGTCGCGGCCTTCAAAGCGGCCAGCAGGTCCGGGTCGGCGGTGCGGTAGTTGGCGCGGCCGACGCCGAGTTCGGCCGGATCTCCGACGTTGAAGGCGGCCAGCGGCGCCATCAGGTTGGCGGCGAACTCGGGTTCCTGCATGTAGGCGACGGGGCTGGGCAGGCGCACGCATGACCAAGCGGAGATGTACACCAGCCGGCTCACCAGATCGGGGATCGTGTTGCCCACGCCGGTGATGGTCGTTCCGCCGAGGCTGGCGCCGACCAGCACCACCGGCCCGTGCTCGGACACGCGTTCGACGACGTCGATGACCGTGTCGACGTTGTCCTGCAGGGTGACCCCGGCCAGCGTCGACGGTTCCTTGGCCCATGCGTCCAGGTCCTGCGGAGCCTGATAGGCGACCGGGTACTGCGCGTCCAAGCCGTGGCCCGGCAGGTCGACGGCGTAGCTGCGGTGGCCCAGCAGCGCCAGTTCGCGCTGGACCGGCGCCCACATGAACGAGCTGGAGCCGGAACCGTGGACCAGAACGAAGGTGGGAGCGTCGGCGGGTCGGCGTCCAGAACGGGAGGGGCTGTTCGAGACAGATGACATACAGGTCAGTCCATTCGGATTCGAGCGCGGCAGCCACGCCCGGTATCGGGCATGGCGATGCAGATGCCGCTGAAGGAAGGGGCGAGCACGCACAACGGCGGGCTCGGTGACGGCACAGGCGAACCGGTGGAGGTACCTCGTCGAGCCGTGCGTCAGCCCGTCAGGGCAGAACACGGGTGAGAGCAGTAACCGGGAGCTGTGCGGAACTGACGATCCGGGTTGGGGGGAGCCCGCGTGGCGGCGTCACGCGCTGCCGGGATTCCTCAACCGCCGCGGGTCGTAGGTGACCGGCGGGAGCAGACCGTCTCAGGCGGTCCGAAGACGGACGAACATGTAGACCATGCCGTGACCCTACCAGCACCAAGAGAGCGAGTTGATCATCCCGGCCTCTCGACGAATCGCCACCACAGCAAGGGCGGCCTCCTTCGGTAAGTCCCGGGGGAAGCCGGTCTGCGGCGGGTAAGTGAAGGCGCCCAGAGCTTTGCGTTGGTCAGTGCTGCGGCTGGCGATAGGACGGGTAGGTGCCTTCTCGGGCCGGTCGGCGGCTGCGCTGCGATGGCGAGGGCGTCTGTGCTCGCCAACGCCATCGCAAGGATTCGGTCCCGGGCGACGCCGCCGAACGGGGATGTCCGGCCGACGGCGGTCGGGGAATGGCGCCCGGGGATGCGGGGAAGGGGACCGCGACGTGTCGGCCATGCAGTTCGGAATCTTCACCGTCGGGGACGTCACGCCCGACCCGACCACGGGCCGGGAGCCATCCGAGGCGGAGCGGATCAAGGCGACCGTCGCGATCGCGCGCAAGGCCGAGGAAGTGGGGCTGGACGTCTTCGCGACCGGCGAGCACCACAACCCGCCGTTCACCCCGTCGTCGCCGACCACCCTGCTGGGGTTCATCGCCGCGCAGACGCAGCGGCTGATCTTGTCGACGTCCACGACGCTGATCACCACCAATGATCCGGTGAAGATCGCCGAGGACTTCAGCGTCCTGCAGCACCTGGCCGACGGCCGGGTCGATCTGATGCTCGGCCGGGGCAACACCGGGCCGGTCTACCCCTGGTTCGGGCAGGACATCCGGACGGCGGTGGAGTTGACCGTGGAGCACTACGGCTTGCTGCGACGCCTGTGGCGCGAGCCGGTGGTGGACTGGTCCGGTGAGTTCCGCTCCCCTCTGCAGGGATTCACGCTGGCGCCCCAGCCGCTGGACGGGGTGGCGCCGTTCGTGTGGCACGGCTCGATCCGCACCCCGGAGGTCGCTGAACTCGCCGCGTTCTATGGGGACGGGTTCTTCGCCAACCACATCTTCTGGCCGGCCTCCCACACCGAGCAGATGGTGCGGTTGTACCGGCAGCGTTTCGAGGCCCACGGCCATGGCTCCGCCGACCAGGCGATCGTCGGGCTGGGCGGGCAAATATTCATGCGCCCGAACAGTCAGGACGCCGTCGCCGAGTTCCGTCCGTACTTCGACAACGCCCCGGTGTACGGCCATGGCCCTTCGCTGGAGGAGTTCACCGCGCAGACCCCGCTGACGGTCGGCTCGCCGCAGCAGGTCATCGAACGGACCCTTGGATTCCGCGAATACGTGGGCGACTACCAGCGGCAACTGTTCCTGATCGACCACGCCGGCCTGCCGCTGAAAACGGTCCTGGAGCAACTGGATCTACTCGGAGAGCAAGTCGTGCCGGTACTGCGCAAGGAGTTCGCCGTCGGCCGTCCCGAACGCGTCCCGGACGCCCCGACGCATGAACGGCTCGTCGCCGCCCGACGCGAGTCGTCCGCCGACGGCCTGGAAGGAGGGCAGTCGTGACGCGGCTCGCGGTGGTCAGCGGAGGGCTGCGGGAGCCGTCCTCGACCCGGCTGCTGGCCGACCGGATCACCGATGCGGTCACCGACCGGCTGGTCCGGAAGGGAACCCAGGCCACGCCTTCGATCGTGGAGCTGCGGCGATTCGGGCGGCCGATCATGGACGCGATGCTCACCGGCTTCGCCAACGCCGAACTGGAGAAGGCCTTCGACGACCTTGCCGAGGCCGACGGACTGATCGCCGTGACCCCGGCGTTCAACGCCTCCTTCAGCGGCCTGTTCAAGTCCTTCTTCGACGTGCTGCCGGCGCAGACGCTGACGGATATGCCCGTGCTGATCGCGGCCACCGGCGGCACCGAGCGGCACTCGCTGGTCCTCGAACACGCCCTGCGGCCGATGTTCTCCTACCTGCACGCCGTGGTCTCCCCCACCGGGGTCTATGCGGCCACCAGCGACTTCGGTGCCCAGGACGCCGCCACGGGGCTGAGCGAGCGGATCGCCAAGGCGGCGGACGACTTCACCCGCCTGCTGCTGTCCTGCGGGCCACGCGTCCGCCGCGACGCCTACGCGGACGAGCTCACGCAGATGCAGAAGCTTCTCGGCGACGCCGGGAAGTGACCCGCGGTTCCTCTGGCGAAGGCGGAACCCGCCGGCTCGGCCCGCGATTCGTCTGTGCCTGCACCCTTGACGTTCCCACACATCTAGGCGTAAACAAATGGAAACAGACGTGAAACGGCGGTGAACCAACAATGAGCGGTGCGCCGAGCCGAGGCGGCGCGTGGTGATCGTCACGCTGACGCTGAACCCCAGCCTGGACCGCACGATCGACGTCGACCGGCTCGTCCAGGGCACGATGACGCGGGCGAGGTCCGCGCGCATCGACCCGGGCGGCAAGGGCGTGAACGTGTCCCGCGCGCTGCTGGCCAACCGGGCGCCGACGGTCGCGGTGGTCACCTCCGGGGGCGCGGACGGCGAGCAGCTCGTCCGGCTGCTGGAGGGCGACGGCATCGCGGTCCATGCCGTGCCGGTGGCCGGGCGGACCCGCTCGAACGTGACGATCGTCGAGCCCGACGGCGTCGTCACCAAGGTCAACGAGCCGGGCGAACCCCTGTCGCGCGACGAGCTGGACGCGGTCGCCGACGCCGTGCTCGCCGAGGCCGAGGGCGCGAGTTGGGTGGTGGCCTGCGGCAGCCTGCCGCCGGGGGTGCCCTCCGACATCTACGCCCGGCTGTGCGAGTTCTTCGCCTCCGCCGGGGTGCGGGTCGCCGTCGACGCCAGCGGCCCGGCGCTGCCGGCCGCCGTCGGTGCGGGCCCGCACCTGGTCAAGCCGAACCGGGACGAGCTGGCCGAGGCCGTCGGGCGGCCGGTCGCCAGCGTCGGCGACGCGGTGGAGGCGGCCTGCGAGCTGCGCGAGCGCGGTGCGGGGGCCGTGCTCGCCAGCCTCGGCGCCGACGGCGCCGTCCTCGTCGACGAGGACGGCGTCACGGCCGGGACGGCGCCCGTCGCCGAGCCGCGGAGCACGGTGGGCGCGGGCGACGCGCTGCTCGCCGGGTTCCTCGCCGCGGGGGCGCGCGGCGCCCCGGCGCTGGCCGAGGGGCTGGCGTGGGGGGCCGCCGCGGTGCGCCTGCCGGCCAGCCGGATGCCGCGCCCGGGCGACATCCGGCGCGACATCGTCCGCATCGACACCCGGCCGGACCTCGGCCGTTCGCTCATCGCCTGATCCTCACGCAGACCCCCCGAACCCTGAGGAGGCCGAGATGGCCGCTGCGTACACACCAGCCGTCAGCGGAAGCGGGCTGAAAGCCGGAGTCCAGCGCCTGGGCGGCCATCTGGCCGGGATGGTGATGCCCAACATCGGCGCGTTCATCGCCTGGGGGCTGGTCACCGCGCTGTTCATCCCGACCGGATGGCTCCCGAACAAGCACCTCGGGGAGCTGGTCGACCCGACCATCACCTACCTGCTGCCGATCCTCATCGGCTACACCGGCGGCCGGATGGTGCACGGCCAGCGGGGCGCGGTCGTCGGCGCGGTCGCCACGATGGGCGTCGTGGTGGGCTCCAAGATCCCCATGTTCCTCGGCGCGATGATCGTCGGGCCGCTGGCCGCCTACCTGCTCAAGAAGGTGGACGGCTACATCCAGGAGCGGACCCGAACCGGGTTCGAGATGCTGGTCGACAACTTCACCGCCGGCATCGTCGGCGGCGCGGTGGCCGTCTTCGGCGTGTGGGGCGTCGGCCCGATCGTCCGGCAGGTGACCAAGGGCGCGGGCAACGGCGTCGAATGGCTGATCCACCACCATCTGCTGCCGCTGGCGTCGGTGCTGATCGAACCCGCGAAGGTGCTTTTCCTCAACAACGCGGTCAACCACGGCGTGCTCGCCCCGCTGGGCTTCGCGGAGGCTGCGAAGGACGGCAAGTCGATCCTGTTCATGCTCGAGTCGAACCCGGGCCCGGGGCTCGGCGTCCTGCTGGCCTACCTGATGTTCGGCCCGAGGTCGCTGCGGCCGAGCGTGCCGGCCGCGATCATCATCCACTTCCTCGGCGGCATCCACGAGATCTACTTCCCCTACATCCTGATGAAGCCGCGGCTCATCCTCGCGACCATGGCCGGCAGCGCGGCCGGGATCGCCACCTTCATGGCAACGGGCGCGGGGCTGGTCGCCACGCCGTCGCCCGGCAGCATCTTCGCCTACGTCGCCGAGACCCCGAGGCACGGCTGGATCGGCGTCTACCTGGGCGTCCTCGTCGCCGCGGCCGTCTCGTTCGCGGTCGGCGCGGTGCTGCTCGGGTTCGGGAGGTTCGCCGAGAAGAGCCCGGACGAGGACGGCGCGGAGGCGTCCGACGACGGCGCAGCCGCCTCCTCCGCCGGCGCGGAGGAACCGGCCGGCGACGCCGGCGCCCCGCCCGCCGCGCCCGCCAGCCCCTCACCCCAGGAGGCGTGACCAGATGGACGGCAAGGACATCCGCAAGATCGTCGTGGCGTGCGACGCCGGCATGGGCAGCAGCGTCATGCTCGCGAGCAGCCTCCGCAAGGAGCTGAGGAAGGCGGGCGTCGCGGTCGAGCACACCCCGGTGAACTCGATCCCCGGCGACGCCGACGTGGTGGTCTGCCACGCGGGCCTCAGCGCCCGCGCTCGCAGCAGCGCGCCGGACAAGCCGATCGTCACCTTCCAGGTGTTCCTCGGCGACCCGGCGGTGGCGCGCCTGGTGGCGGCCATCAGGGACGGCGGCGAGATCGGTGCCTGAGCTGCTGGCCCGCTCCGCCGTGCGCCTGGACGCGGCCGCGGCCGACCGGGACGACGCCGTCCGGCAGTGCGGGCGGGCGCTCGTCTCGGCCGGCGCGGCCGAGCCCGGCTACATCGACGCGATGCTCGACCGCGAGCGGACGGTCTCCACGTACGTGGGCGAGGGCGTGGCGATCCCGCACGGCACCCTGGCCGGGAAGGAGCTGGTGCACCACGACGCGCTGTGTGTCCTGCGCTTTCCCGGCGGGGTGAACTGGAACGGCGAACGGGTCGCCCTGTGCGTCGGCATCGCGGCCCGGGGCGACGGCCACGTGCGGATCCTGTCCGAGCTCGCGCAGATCCTGCTCGACCCCGGCCGCGCCCGGAGACTGCGCGAGACCACCGACGCCGACGAAGTGATCCGGCTGCTGCGGCCGGACGGAGAGGAGATCGCCCAGTGAAGGTCGCCCGCTTCCACGCACCCGGGGACATCCGCGTCGAGGACGCCGCCGAGCCCGTCCCCGGGCCCGGTGACGTCGCGATCAGGGTGCGCAACTGCTCCACCTGCGGCACCGACGTCAAGATCTCCAAGTTCGGGCACCACCACATCCGGCCGCCCCGCGTCATGGGGCACGAGATCGCCGGCGAGGTCGTCGCGACCGGCGCGGACGTGACCGGCTGGGCGCCGGGCGACCGGGTCCAGGTCATCGCCGCCATCCCGTGCGGGCGGTGCGAGGAGTGCCGCCGCGGCCACCTCACCGTGTGCCCGAACCAGGAGTCGATGGGGTACCACTACGACGGCGGCTTCGCCGAGTACACCGTCGTCCCCGCGAAGGTGCTCGCCGTCGACGGCCTCAACCGGATCCCGGACGGGGTCGGGTTCGCCGAGGCGTCGGTGGCCGAGCCGCTCGCCTGCGTCCTCAACGGCCAGGAGCTCGCGCGGGTCGGGGACGGCGACGACGTCGTGGTGATCGGCGCGGGACCGATCGGCTGCCTGCACGTGCGGCTGGCGCGCTCGCGCGGCGCCGCGCGCGTGTTCCTCGCCGACATCAACGCCGAACGCCTGGAGATGTCGGCCGCCCGGGTGCGCCCCGACGCCGCGATCACCGGCCCGGACCTGGTCGACCAGGTGCTGAAGCTGACCGACGGGCGCGGCGCCGACGTCGTCGTGACCGCCGCCGCCTCCGGCGCCGCGCAGGAGCAGGCGCTCCAGATGGCCGCGCGGCAGGGCCGGATCAGCTTCTTCGGCGGCCTGCCGAAGGACGACCCGGTCATCGCCTGCGATTCCAACCTGGTGCACTACCGGGAACTGACCATCGTGGGCGCCAACGGGTCCAGCCCGGCGCACAACGCCCGCGCGCTGCGGCTGATCGCGGCCGGCGCGGTGCCCGTCGCCGATCTGATCACCCACCGGCTGCCGCTGACCGGCGTCCTCGACGCCATCGACACCGTCGCCCGCGGCGCCGCGATCAAGGTCACCATCGAACCCTGACAGGAGCCGACATGCCCGAGCGAACCGTGACCATCGCCTCCCGCACCGGCCTGCACGCGCGGCCCGCGAACCTGTTCGTCCAGGCCGCCGCCGCGCAGGGCGTCCCGGTATGGATCCGGGCCGGCGACCGCTCCGCGCCCGCCAACAGCATCCTCGCCGTGCTGGCCCTCGGCGCGGAGCACGGCACCGAGGTCACGCTGGAGGCCGACGACGGTCCCGGCGCCGACGCGGCGCTGGACGCGCTCGCCGCCCTGCTCGCCCGCGACCTGGACGCCGAGGAACCGGCCGGCACCTGAACGCTTCCCACAACGCCGGCCCCGGCCCGGCGGGCGCGCCGGGCCGGGCCGGGCCGCGTCTCAGACCCGGATGACCTCGGGGCCGGCGGCGGCGAGTTCGGTGGCCAGGCCCACGTCCAGGCCGGTGTCGGTGATCAGGACGCTGACGTCGGCCAGGTCGGCGAACCGGGCGAGGTAGTCGTTGCCGACCTTGGTGTGGTCGGTGAGCACCACGCTGCGCCGGGACGCCCGCATCATCGCCGACTTGATCGCGGCCTCGGCCGGGTCGGGCGTCGTCAGGCCCGCCTCCACCGAGCAGCCGTTGGTGGCCATGAACGCCACGTCGACGCGCAGCCGGTCGAGCGGGCGCATCGCCCAGTCGTCCACCGTCGCCAGCGTCCGCCCCCGCACCCGGCCGCCCAGCATGATCACATTGAGGTTCGACCGGGTCGCCAGCACCGTCGCCAGCGGCGGCGAGTTGACGATGACGGTCAGCTCCCGGTCGCTCGGCAGCACCTGGACGAGCCGCCCGGTCGTGCTGCCCGCGTCGATGACGATGGACCCGCCGGCGGGCAGCTCGGCGAGGGCGGCCTTGGCGATGCGCTCCTTCTCCGCGGTCATCACCGCGTCGCGGGCCGCGAGCGCGGGCTCGAAGCCGAGCCGTTCGACGGGGATCGCCCCGCCGTGCACGCGGCGCAGCGTCCCGGACCGCTCCAGGACCGTCAGGTCGCGGCGGATCGTCTCCATCGTGACGCCGTAGTCCTCGGCGAGGGTCATGACGTCCACCCGCCCGGCCTCGCGCGTGCGGCGGAGGATCTCCTGCTGCCGTTCCTCGGCGTACATGTCGGGTTACCACCGGATCCAACGTTGTTTTCTCTGTGAATAGCCCCGATCATGTGGCCGCGTCAAGCTCGCCGGCCGGCTCGGGACGAGCGCCGCCAGGGCCGGGAGCGCCGCCGCGGGGACGGTCACGGTCGCGCCGAAGCTCCCTGGGCGCGGGCCGTTCCGGGGATCGAGGAGGGAATGTCGATCTTGGTCTCGGCGGCCTCCCGGCGTCATTAGGATCCCTTGGTGATCTTCAAACGATCTTCTGCGGGCGGCGGTCTGCTCGCCTTGCTCCTTGCTTCGGCGCCGGTCGCCGCGCCCCCGGTCTCCGCCGACGACGGCGGTCCCGCGGAGCCGCCCAAGGTCGAGCTCGTGCTGGATGTCAGCGGCTCCATGCGCGCCCGCGACATCGACGGGCGCAGCCGGATGGCCGTCGCGCAGCAGTCCTTCGGCGCGGTGGTCGACGCCCTCCCCGCGGAGACGCAACTGGGCATCCGCGTGCTCGGTGCGCGGTACCGGTTCCCCGGCAGTTCCAAGGCCGTCGGATGCACCGACACCCAGCAGCTCTCCCCGGTCGGCCCGGTGAACAAGGCGCAGGCGAAGGCGGCGATCGCGACGCTGCGCCCCACCGGCTGGACGCCGATCGGGCTCGCGCTCCGCGCCGCGACCAAGGACCTCGGGGCCGGCGAGACGACGCGGCGGATCATCCTCATCACCGATGGCGAGGACACCTGCTCGCCCCCCGACCCCTGCGAGGTGGCGCGCCGGCTCGCCTCCCAGGGCACGCACCTGGTCGTGGACACCCTCGGGCTGACCCTCAACGACAAGGTGCGGCGGCAGCTCACCTGCATCGCCGACGCGACCGGCGGGACCTACACCGCCGTCCAGCACCAGGAGGAGCTGACCGGCCGCCTCAACCAACTCGTCCAGCGCGCCGGCGCCACCTACCGGAGGACTCCGGAGAAGGTCGCCGGGACCGCGGGGTGCGCCGACGCGCCCACGCTCGCGCCCGGCGTGTACACCGACCGGGAACGGTTCAGCGAACACCGCTGGTACCGGGTGTCGGTGGCGCCGGGCCAGGAGCTGCGCGCGTCCGTCAGCGTCGCGCTCGACCGGACCCTGAACCCCGACCACGGGGTGCTGCTGCGCGCGGTGTCCGCGGCCGGGCAGGAACTCGTCCGCGGCACCGACGCCGGCAGCGGACGCACCGACGTGCAGTCCACCGGCCTGCGCTGGTCCGACCAGCGGACCGGGGCGGACGCCTCCGCCTCGCCCTCCCCGGACGGCGGGTCCGGCGGAACGCCGGTCTGCCTGGTGGTGAGCAACTCCTTCTCCGCTCCGGCGGCGGTGCGGACGGCGCCCGGCATGCCGCTGGAGCTGACCGTCGACCTCGTGCCGTCGTCGGACGCGCCCGGGGAACCGGATCTCGGACGCGGGTGGCTGCTGCTGGTCGTGCTCGCCGGGACCGGCCTGGTCGCGGGCCTGGTCACCGGGTGGCTCGCCCGGTGGCGGGTGGCCGTCTGGAAGGAGAACTGACCATGCGCGCCTCCCTCCTCCTCGCCTCCGCGGCCGCCAGCGCCGTCCTTGCGGCCACCGCCGTCCCGGCCGCGGCGGACGGCTCCCCGAGCCCGCAGCCGACGATCGGCACCGCGGGGACGTCCTTCCTGACCGCGACCACGGTCCGGCCGGGCCAGCCGGTCAGCGTGTCCGCCTCGACCGGCGACTACCTGTACTGGTCGTTCGCCACCGCGGCCGGGCAGACCGGGCGGATCGCGGTGACGGTCGCGCTGCCCCCGGCGGCGAGCCGCCACGGTGCCGCGACGTACACCATCGACGTGTTCGACGGGCTGCGCCGCCGCCAGGCGTGCACGGCCGGGCCGCAGAACGCCACGGCGGCGGCCGGGACCGCCCGCGTCAGGCTCCACTGCTCCCTGCGGCAGGTCCGGGCGTGGGCCGAGCCGTGGTCCGACGACCCGCTGCCCGGCACCTACTACCTGCGGCTCACCGCGAGCGGCCTGCCCGAGCAGGACCTCGGCCTGCCGATCCGGGCCGACGTGCGGATCAGCGCGAAGGACGGGGACGCCCGGCCGGCGGGCGCGAAGCTGAAGGCGCCGCTCTCCCCGGCCGTCGCCCCCGGAACCACGCTCGCCCCGGGTGCCTCGCCGTCGGGTTCGGCGAGCCCCGTGAGCTCGGCGCCGAAACCCGCGGAGCGGGTCAAGGGCTGGTTCTCCTGGCCGTCGAGCCGGTGGTGGTGGACGATCGGCGGCGGGGTCCTCGCCGCCGTCATGGCCGTGGCCGGATACAGCCTGACCCGGCATCCGCGCCGCTGGTTCTCCGCACTGCGCTGACAGCGGCGAGATCCTCGTGGGCCGCTGAGGCGGGCCGGACCTGAAGGTCGCCAACGCGGACGTGCCCACCCCCGCGCCGAAGTCCTGCAGACACCGGCGCCGGGGGCGGGCACGTTGACGGATGCCGATCTAAGGGCCGCAGAAGGGGCGTCCCTGGGCGTCGACGGCGCAGGTCGCGTTGGGGTCGCAGCACACCCAGTATCCGGCGCCCGCGGTGCCCGGTTGGCCTTCGCACAGGGTGTTGGGGGGCTGGCATGCCTCGAGGGCCGCGACGAAATCGCCGCCGTAGCCGTGATCGCCGACGGCCATCGCCGCGATCACCGGCCCGCCCGCCGCGGTGACGCGGCCCTGATAAGTGCCGGTGGCCGGTCCGATGCCGCATTCGGCGGTCAAGCGCGGAAGTGTCACGGCGAAGTCCCTCCTCGGCGTTCAGCCGGCCGGACGCCGTCCCGGTGCGCGGGCACGACATTCCGGCGCAGAACCTCCACAAATACATCGCCACTATAAGCCGCCCATGAGCAGAAGGCCCTGACCACATCACGCCATACCGCGCCCGTCACTAGTTTGTTTCCGTTGCCTCTCCGACCCCACCGATTCCTGACGTTTCAACGTTAACTCTGCACTCTTTCCGTCGCTCAACCGGGACCTGTGCGCCATGCCGGCGGAGGTCCGCGTCCGGAATGACTGTTGACTCCCGCTCCGAGTCGGATCAGACTCATGACGCATCTCCAGGAACGGCGAATGCGGACGGGGTGAAGCCTCTATATGGCTGAAAACGTGACTGCGGGCGAGCCGGTCCAGCAGGATATGGTGATTCAAGAACTCCAGGAACCCGCAGTTTCGATTGTCGCGGCCGATGGGTGCGGTTGCGGGGGAACCGAGGGCAGCTGCAGTTGCGGCGGCGGCGCCGGCGCGGCGGCTCCCGAAAGCGTCTACGCGATCGGCACCGTGACCGCCCGCTTCCCGTCGCTGAACCTCGAGAAGGAGTTCATGCAGGCGTGGGGGAAGAACCCCGAGCAGACCCTGACGGTCGGCGATGCCGACAAGTTCGCCGTGCTCAGCCAGGGGCAGAACCTCTATCTCGCGCGGGAGATGTGCTGGGTCTTCCAGAGCGGCGACATCGACCTCTACGTCCTGCAGCCGCGTTCCTACGTCGAACTGACCGGCCTGGTGACGGCGCTGTCCCCCGCTCCCGGCCAGGTGAGCTTCGCCCTCGTCATCGGCACGCTGGGCCCCATCGCGCCACCGGGGATGTGCAACGGGGCGCAGCTGCCCATCGTCACCTGCAACCAGGTGTTCGGGTTCACCGGACAGGCGTTCATCAACAGCATCACCGCAGAGGTCACCGGTGACGGCGACCTCATGCAGAAGATCAGCGATCACCTGGGCGGCGCCGGGGGCGGCACGGGCCAGACCCCCGAGGAATACGTCGCCGCCGCGGCCGGGAACGCCTTTTCCGCCCTCACTCTGCTGTCGGACAACGCGGGCCAGACCGACGAGCACCGGGCGATCAACTACCTCACCTTCAAGTCGCTCGCGCTCTACAAGAAGGAAATCGAGATGGAACTGAACGGATTCACGCTGAATTCCGTCCAGGCCCAGCCCGACGCACTGTCCGGAGGGCGCCGCATCCAGGACGTGATCCTGCTGTATGCGTCCACGACGACCACGCAGATCCAGCGCTACTTCACCCGGATCGACGTCAGCGGCCAGTTCCCCTTCATGGTGAATGACCTGTCCCTCTACTACGACCACCCGTGACCCGGAGAAAACGCCATGACGATTCCGCGTCTCACCGCCGAATACAGCATCGGCCCGACCCTGCACACCTATCTCGGAACCGGCCCGGGCACGACTCCCGACACCGTCGCCCCGATGGGCCTGCTCGACGGCCTGGGCGGGATTTTCGGGGGTGTCCTGTCGAAGGTTCCCTGCCTCATCGGTTGCGGGTTGCCCAACGCGGTCTCGCTGGTCGGCCAATGCGGCCTGGACCCGTCCTGCTACATCGAGCGCGCCCCCTCGGCCGTGGCCGGCTGCATCCGGCAGTGCCTGCAGTGACGGCTTTACACTCGGCGGATTACGGACCATCCATCGCGCGTTACGCTCCGGTCGCCGACATGGCCCTGGCCTTCGACGGGAACCGGACGCTCGCGCAGGCGGTCCTGCCCGCTTCGCTGATCCCCGCCGGGACCGCCGGAGGCGCGGCCTTCTCCCTCACCTTCTGGCTGAACGTCCAACCGGTCCTGGAAGAGGGGACGGACCCGCCGACGATCTCCGGGCCGATGGTGGTCGCCGACATCCGCGGCGCCCAGGGCCCGCTCGCGACGTGGTCGATCGAGCGCGACCTGACCCTCGGCTTCGCCGTCCCCGGCTCGGCGCCGGGGGCCCTCTCGGTGGACCTGCGTCCCTACCTGAGGCGCTGGGTCTTCGTGGTGAGCGTCTACGGCCCGCCCGCCGAGGACCACCCGCACGGGCAGGTCGGCCTGCTGGTCAGCGACGGCGGGCCGGTACGGGCGCCGGCCACCGCGGAACTGGAGATCACGCCCAACCCGGCCGTGGAGGACCGGCTGCTGACCGTCGGCAACCTGCCGACCGCGCAGTACCCCGAGGGGCTACCGGACCTCGGCCCCCTCACCGGGATGATCGCCCGCATGCGGCTGTGGACGGTCGCGCTCGGCCCCGCGGCGGCCGCCGCCCATATGTACGACGCCCCGATCGGGCCCAAGGGCGGCGCGCGGCAGTCGCTGGCCGGCGACTGGCGCATGAACGAGGGATACGGGACCACCGCATTCGACTACGCCGACCCCGGCCCCGCGGTGCTGCCCGTCCAGTACCGGCCCCCCATGGGCAACCATCTGCGGCTCGGCGACGGCGGACCCGGCACCGAACCGGCCTGGATCATCGCCGACCTGGTCACGCTCGTCCGCAAGACCGCCACAGCGGCGGAGGCGCCGTGAACCTGCCCAGACTCACCGCCGAACACGCCCTCGGCCCCTCCCTCGGAACGTACGCCACGAGTGCGGCACGGCTCCCGGACGGCATGACGGTGGCACCGATGGCGAGCCTGTCCTGCCTGTCGTCCTGCGTCGGTCCCGGCACCGCGATCCGCTGCGGCGTCCAATGCCGCGCCGACCTGGACTGCTGGCGCCGCTGCGCAGGGGTCTCCCAGACCGACTGCCTGAGCGCGTGCTTCGCGACCTGACAGCCCATGAACGAACGAAGGGACGAAGGAATGGACGTTCTCCCCCGGCTGACCGCTGAGAAATCCATCGGGCCCGCACTCGGCCAGTACGCCACCCGGGCCGCGGACCGGCGCACCGGGCTGACCCCCATGGCCGTTCTGCGGATCAACAACAATCCGGAAATGCTGGCCACGGTCTACCAGCGCAAGGCGGGGCAGCTGCCTTCTCCCTGCCCACCCGGCACGAACGTCTGCTGGGGTCTCGACGACACCTACGCCGCCTACGATTTCGACTGCTGCAACCCGGACCAGCCGTGCCGGCACGATCCGGAGGGCAGCCCCTTCTGCCGGCCCTACGAGTCCGAATGACGCAGGCGGCCGAGCCGAGCGGCACGAACGCACGCAGCCTCCGCCTGACCGGCCTCGACGCACTCATGGCGGACGGGGAGGGCGATCCCGCGGTCACCGTGGCCGTCATCGACGGTCCCGCCGACGGCGGCCATCCCGCCCTCCCCTCGACCGCGTCGTCGTGCCGGTCGCCGACGAGCCCGGCCTGCCTGCACGGCACGTTCGTGCTGGGCATGCTCGCGGCGCCCCGGGGAGGCGGCGCGCCCGCGATCTGCCCGGGATGCACGTTCGTGTCCCGGCCCGTCCTCTGCGAGCCGGGCCCTGGACACCTCTGTCCCGAGACCACACCCGCCGCCCTCGCCGAAGCGGTGGAGGACTGCGTGGCCGCCGGCGCCCGCGTCATCAACATCAGCCTGGGCCTCGCCACACCCATCCTCCAGCGGAGCCCCGCCTTCGACGCGGCGATCGACCACGCCAGGGACCGCGGGGTCGTGGTCATCACCGCGGCCGGAAACCACGGCCGGATAGGACCGGCCCCCTTGATGGCCCATCCCTGGCTCGTCCCGGTCGCGGCATGCGACACGCACGGCCGGCCCCGCAGCCCGTCCAACCTCGGCATCGGGATAGGCCGGCGCGGGCTCCTGGCCCCGGGACTGGACATCGTCAGCACGGCCCCGCGCGGCGAGCACGCCCGCATGTCGGGCACCAGCGTGGCCGCCCCCTTCGTGACCGGTACCGCAGCGCTGCTGTGGTCGCTCCGTCCCGCGCTTCCCGCCGTCCGCATCCGGGCGGCGCTCCTGCGTCCCGACGCCGCACGCCGCAGCATCGTCCCGCCGCGGCTCGACGCGACCGCCGCACGGCACACCCTCGGCCTCTGAGCGCCGCCACCTCGACGGCACTGCGCCAGGTGCTTTGCCGGCGGCGGAGCCGGGCGAGGACTCACGGGGTTCTGGAGCGTGGTCGTCCTGGCCGCGGCTATCCGGGGTCTGCCGCGGGAGCGGCGCAGAGCTGGGCGGCCAAAGTGGCGTAGGCCCACTCTTCCCACACTTCCGGCGACCAGTTGCGGTCCTGGACGAAGAGCAGGTACAGCTGCGGGCTGAGCAGCCCGAACAGCAGGTCAGCGGCCGTCTCGACGGAGACGTCGGGGCGGACTCCGGGCTTGCCGGCCAGCGACCGGGCCGCGGCGTGCTGCACGGTGTAGCGCGGATCGGGGCCGTCGGGCCACTGCGCGGCGATCTGCGGATCGGTGGCCGCGGCGGCCGCGATCAGCGGCATGATCGGGGCCACCCGGTCCAGGATCTCGCGGCTGCCGCGTACGTGCGCGCGCAGCTGGTCGGCCGCGGTGGGCGCGGCGCACGCGGCGCGGAACCATCCCCGGTCCATGGTGGCCACCGGTTCGGTGTCGCCGGCGATGGCCGAGTCGACGACGTCCTTGAACAGCGTGCGCTTGTTGCCGAAGACGAAGTAGACCGTCTGAACGGCCACGCCCGCCTTGTCCGCGACCTCCTGCAGGCTCGTCGCCCCGTACCCCTGCGCGACGAACAGCTCGCGAGCCGCCTCGACGACCTTCTCGCGGGTGCGGCGCGAGCGCTCGGCCCGCTTGTCCGGCCGCTTGACCCCATCCATATTGCGAGTATATCTCTAGAGCATGTCACTAGAGTTCAATTCTAGATACTTGGAGGAGACGATGGACCAGCCCAACGCCGCCCAGAAGCCGGAACCGGACCTGCCATCAACGCAGCGAGACCCTGAAGAGGAGGCCGTCCACCGCGCGCTGGAGCGCTTCTACCTCACCGGCAAGCCCCCGTGGGACACCGGCGTGACGCCGCCCGAGCTGGTCGCCCTGGTAGAGGGGCAGGGCGCGCTGCCACCCGGCCGCGCCTTGGAACTCGGCTGCGGCACGGGGACCAACGCCACCTACCTCGCTCGGCACGGCTGGGAGGTGACGGCCGTCGACCTCATCGACCGAGCCGTCGACGAGGCCAGAAAGAAGGCTGCGGCGGCGGAAGTGGCGGTACGGCTCCTGCACGGAGACGCCACCCGCCTCGACGAGCTGGACGTGCCGGGCCCCTTCGACCTGTTCTTCGACCTGAGCTGCTACTGCGGGGTCCCGCTGCACCGCCGCGACGCCTACGCCGCCGGGCTCACCCAGCGCGCCGCTCCCGGAGCACGGTTCCTGATGTTCGGGTACGGCCCCGAGCCGGTCGGCAATCCGCTCCCCGAGGTCACCTCGTGGGCGGCGGGCGTCACGGCCGACGAACTCCGCGCCAGGTTCACCGGCTGGGAACTGCTCGACGTCACGCCGGGCACCAACTCGGTGCCGACCTTCTGGTTCACGCTGCGCCGCAGCGCCTAGGAGGCATCAGCCGACCGGTGTCCGTCCGAAGCCACGGGCGGACACCGGTCGCAGCGGCGGTCATCGCCTGGGGCCCTTCGGCCCCACGCGGTATGCGAGAACCGGCACCCGAGCGCGGAACGCGCGCTGCTCCCATGATCGAATGGCGGTGGAGTCGTCTTCCGTCAGAAGGGACTGAACGTCATGGTCACGGCACTCATTCGCGCCGGTGCTCGCGTTCTGACCGGCTCAAGCTACGCCGTGTTCGGGGCGGCCGCCCTCAGCGAGCCCGGCGGTCGTGTGCACCAGGCGGCGCCCCTGCTCGCCAAGATCCGCAAGGTCGTGCCGCTGCCCGACGACGAACTCGTCGTCCGCGGAAACGGGGCGGTGCAGTTGATCGCCGGCGGCCTGCTCGCGGTCGGTGTGCTGCCGCGGCTCTCCGCGCTGGCGATCACCGTCTCCCTGGTCCCGACCACCCTGGCCGGGCACGCGTTCTGGGAGATCGAAGACCCGACGGCCCGCAAGCTCCAACGCGTCCAGTTCCAGAAGAACACCGCCATGATCGGCGGCTTGCTGTTCGCCGTGGCCGCCGAGACCCGCGCCAAGGACCGTTCGCCCCGCAAGGCCTGACACCGCGAGCCCGCACGGCAGGGACCGCCACTGAACGTGCGGAGTCCGGCGACGTCCCGGTAGCCCAAGCCGGCCGGCTCCAGGGCGGCCCGAGGTCGGCCAAGGCCCGGTCGACCTGCCCGGACGCGCCCTCGATGCCCTACTCGTCGTCCCATGCCGCCGCGCTCATCCTCCAGCCGGCGGACGTGCGGATGAACTGGGTCGTCTGGCGGCCCGCACCCTCGAACCATTCGCCGTCGCGATAGCCGGACTTGCCGTATTCGCTGAACCGCTGCGCGATCGAACCGAAGATCTCGGTCCGCTCGCCGATCTCCCATTCGGAGAACTCCGTCAGCGTCCCGTCGGTGAGCATCCTCTCCCGCGGGGCGATGAACGTCTCGAGGTCGTAGATCACGGTCTCGCCCCCGACGTTCTTGATGATCAGGCCTTCCGGGATGAACACCTCGCGGACGGCGGCGAGGTTCGGCCGCGCGCCGCCGGCGTTGCCGAACGCGCCGAAGAGGGCGCGCATCAGCCCGTCGAGCTCGGCCTTGACATCGGCTTCCATGACGACCTCCCATTTCCATAACGTCTGTTATGTGAATGTACCCTGGCGGTATGCCGCGCCACAAGGGTGATCACGAAGCCCGCCGCCGCGACGTGTCCGCGGCGGTGTGGCGGGTGCTGGCCGCGCACGGGTTCGGCGGCCTGACGCTGCGGGCGGTGGCCACCGAGATGGGCGCGACCACGGGCCTGCTCACGCACTACTTCCCGAGCAAGAAGGACCTGGTCGCCCACGCGTTGACGCTCTTGGACGAGCACAGGACGGCCACGCGGAAGGCCGGCCCCGAGCCCGGCGGCCTCGGCGCGCTGCGCGCGACGCTGCTGGACATCCTGCCGTCCACACCGCAGGCCGCCGCGGACAACCGCATCTGGGTCAGCTCGTGGGACGCCGCGCTGGCGGACCCCGACCTCGCCGCCGGGCATGCGGCGCGCTACGCACGCTCGCGCGAGCGGATCCGGCACCACGTGCGGGAAGCGCAACGCCTCGGCGAACTGCCCTCCGCCGACGCGGACGATCTCGCGGCGTCGGTCCTGTCGTTCACGCTCGGTCTCGTCGTCCAGGCCCTATTCAGCCCGCAGGAGTTCCCGCCCGAGCGGCAGGTCCGCCTCCTGGACGGCCACCTCGCCACGCTCGCCGCCCCAGCCGGGGGGCTTCCTAACGGGCTTCGCTGAAGGTCCTCCGGTAGGCGCCGGGGGTGGTGCCGAGATGTGCACGGAAATGGCGGCGCAAGTTGACCGCCGAGGCGAGTCCGACCCGGACCGCGATGGCTTCGACCGGAAGGGCGGTCTGTTCCAGCAGCGCTCGCGCCGCATCGAGGCGCCGGCCGAGCAGCCACTGCGCCGGGCTGGTGCCGAGTTGTTCGGTGAACCGCCGGGCGAGCGTCCGGCTCGACAGCCCGGCGTGCTCGGCGAGCCGACCGACGGTCAGCCGGGTGTGGAGCCGGGAGGCGGCCCAATCCAGCAGTGGCGCCAACGATCCGTCCGCCCTGGCCGGTGCGGGCTGCGCGGCGTATTGGAGTTGGCTGCCCTCCCGGTGGGGCGGAAGGACCATGTTCCGGGCGATCTGAGCGGCGTATGCCGCGCCGTGGTCGGAACGAACCAGGTGCAGGCACAGGTCGATGCCCGCGCCCGTTCCGGCACTGGTCGCCACGTCACCGTGGTCCACGTAGAGCACGTCGGGGTCGACCCGCACCTCGGGAAAGGCGGCGGCCAGTTGGGCTGTCTGGCGCCAATGAGTGGTCGCGCGGCGGCCGTCGAGGAGGCCGGCCTGAGCGAGGACGAACGCCCCCGTGCAGATGGCGACGATCCTGGCCCCGCGCTGGTGGGCGGCCCGCAGGGCGTCGGTGACGGCCGGTGGCGCCGGCGCCCCGGCCGGCTGCCAGCCGGGGATGATCACGGTGTCCGCCTCGCGCAGGGCCTCCAGTCCCGCATCGACGTGGACGGCGTAGCCGACGGTGGTGCGCAGAGGGCCGGGGTGCTCGGCGCAGATCCGGAAGGTGTAGCGGGCCGGTACGTCCTGCCGGACGGTGCCGAAGACCTCCGCGGCGCAGGCGAGCTCGAACAGCGACTGGGGCGGCTGGAACAAGGCCACCACCCGATGTGAGTGAAACCGCCGAGACGGGTGTGCGCAGGAGCGCGGTCCGGGTCGACGGCGAAACGGCCAGCTACTTGACCGCGGGGAATGGCGGCCGGGCCGTGTTGCTGCTGCACGGAACGTATTGGAGCCGGGTGTGGCTGCCGGTGCTGAGCCGCATGGCGCAGGCAGGGCTGCACCCCATAGCGGTCGATATACCTGGGCTGGGGCGCTCCGGAGGCGAACTCACCCTGGAAACGGCCACGGTCCCGGCCCTCGCGGATTGGGTGGCGCGATTCGCGTCCGCGCTGGGACTCTCCGGGCCGGTCCCCGTGGCGGGGCATGACATCGGCGGCGCCGTCGCCCAGCACCTCCTCGTCCACGACCGCCTGGAGGTGCCCCGGCTGGCCTTGGTCAAGTCCGTCCTCTACGACTCCTGGCCGGCGCCCCACGTGGCCCGGGTTCCGGGACCCGGCCGCCGCCGACGAACCACCGCTACACCCTCGATCTCGTTCCCGCGCTCCAGCGGTCCACGGTGCCGAAGTTGCTGGTCTGGGGTGAGGACGACGCCTTCGAGAAGGTGGAGTACGCCGAGAGGTTCGCCTCGGAGATTCCGCAGACCACGCTCATACGGGTCCCGGAAGCGGACCACATCCCCACGGAGAAGGCGCCCGACCAGATCGCCCGCGCCCTCGCCGATTTCTTCACGACGTAACGGGCCTCACAGCCTCTGCGCGGTAGAGGTCGATGGCGAGGGCGACGGCGGCGCGGGTGGCGGGGTGGGGGCCCTGTCGGCGCCAGATGAGGTGGACGGGGACCGGCTCCGCGTCGCGCAGGGGGCGGTAGGTGATGCCGTCGGGACGGTACTGGGCCGCGGTGGCCTGCGGAGTGACGCCGACGCAGCGGCCGGAAGCGATGGCGGCGAGCCAGTCGTCGATGTCGTGGACGTCCTCGGCGGCGGGCCGTTCGTTCTCGGGCCACAGGTCCAAGGTGGTGGTGCCGGTGCGGTGGTCGAGGGCGAGGGTGCGGTTCGCGACCTCGGCCAGGCGGATGCTGCGGCGGCGGGCCCAGGGGTCGTCGGAGGCGAGGGCCAGGTAGCGGTCCTCGTGGCCGACGAACGCATGTGCCCAGACCTTGAGGCCGAGGGCGCTGCGGATGACCGCAAGGTCGCAGAGTCCTTCAGCGAGTCCCCCGGTGGAGGAGTTGTGGCGGACGAGCCGGAGTTCGACGTCGGGATGGTCGTGGTGCCAGCGGCGCTGGAACTCGGTGGTGTGACGCCCGAAGGCCGACCAGGCGTGACCGATGTGCAGGCGGCTGTGGCCGGCGGCGGCCTCGGCGACGAGTTCGTCCGCGCCGGCCAGCAGCAGACGGGCTCGGGCGAGCACCTGCACTCCTGCCATGGTGGGCTCGACCGTGCGGCTGGTGCGGTGCAGCAGCCGCACCCCCAGGGTCTTCTCCAAGGCGAGCAAGGTGCGTGAGACGGCGGCCTGTGAAACGCCGAGCTCCAGGGCCGCCTCCGTGAAGCTGCCGGTGTCGACGATGGCGACCAGGCAGCGCAGGTGCTTCAGCTCCAGCCCTGCACCATTTCCTCCGCGCGCATCCATACGTTCAGCGTATCGATGGCGGCTGGATGCATTTTGCGTATTTCGCGGAGGGGAGCACGGTGAGGGGGTGAAGAGCCCAAAGGACCTCGCCGCCGACGCGGAGGCGCCGGGCCGGGGCGGGAACTCGCTGACCGGCTCGCTCTCGGTGCGGCGCGCCTTCGCCTTCCTCGCCTTTGCCGGAATCGCCTGGGGAACCACCGGCGCGGCCGTGGAGGTCATCTACCGGACCAGTGACCTGGGGCCCCTGGCCATCTCGTTCTGGCGCTTCCTGGCCGGAGCGGTGCTGCTGCTGCCGGCCTGGGCTCTGCGCCCGTCCCGCAGGACGCCCCGCGTGCCGGGACCCGCCGGGCGGCGTGTGCTTCTGCTGTCGGGCACCGGAGCCGGACTCGCGGTTTTCCAGACCGCCTACTTCGCCGCCGTGCGCGACACCGGCCTGGCGGTCGGCACCATCGTCACGCTCGGCGCCGCACCGGTGCTCACGGCCGTCGGCGGGCGCCTGTTCCTCGGTGAGCGCGTCGGCCGGACCGGAGTACTGGCCGTCGTCGGCGCGCTGGCCGGGCTGACCGTGCTCGTGCTGGGCAACCGGCCCGGCGTCGTCCACCCTGCGGGCGTGGCGATGGCGCTGCTGTCCGCCGCCGGTTACGCCGTCTCCAACCTCCTGGGCCGGTGGACCGGACGGCACGGCACCGGCGAGGACGCCTTCACTCTCACCCTGTCGTCCTTCCTCATCGGCGCGGCCCTGATGCTGCCGCCGGCCTTCCACGAAGGCCTTCTCCCCCAGGGCGGGGACTTCGCCGAGGCGGGGTTACTGATGCTGTACATCGCCGCCATCACCACGGCGCTCGCCTACCCGCTGTACTTCGCGGGAGTGGCCGTACTCAGGGCCACCACCGCGTCCGTGATGATGCTGCTCGAACCGGTCGGCGCCGCAGGCCTGGCCGTGCTGTTCCTCGGCGAACGGCTCACCGCGGCCACCGTCGTGGGGACGGTGATCCTGCTCGGGGCCATCGCCGCCCTCGCCCTCGCCGAGTCCCGGCTACGGACCCAGCCCGAGAAACCGTGAGGTGAGGCAAGGCCTGTGGGGGCTTCAGCCGGTGGTTTCTTCGGAGGTTCGTTGGAACGCCCTGATCCAGCCGTCGATGAAGCGTGCGGTCGGGCGGGGTTCGGGGGCGTGCCAGGAGATCGGGGTGTGCAGGGAGGCGAGCCGGCCTTCCAGGTCGTCGGCGAGGCGGTCGCGGCCCGTCCGGCGCAGGTGGGCGGCGTACTCGGCGGGGTCGCTGTAGTAGACGGGGCCGGTCTGCAGGGTGGTCAGCATCGGGTCGGGCAGGCAGCCGGGGCGCCCGGCGTGTTCGTTCCACCATTCGGCGAGGTGGGATCGCATCCGCGCGGTCAGTTCGGGCTCGTCGTCCAAGAGGTCGCGGGTGAGGTGCGGATCGGCCGTGACGTCGAACAGCTGCTCCCACTCGGCGCGGAACGAGCCTGGGTGGTACGTGCGGATGTAAAGGTGGTCGCGGGTGCGCACGGCGCGCTGGTAGGTGTGCGCGCCGTGGCCGAGCACGAGATACGGCCGGGACTCGAGCGGTTCGCCGCGGACGGCGGCGGCGAATGACTCGCCCTGCCAGCCCGGGGGCACGGACAGCCCGAGCAGGTCGCAGAGCGTCGGGGCGAGGTCGATGTTGTAGAGCAGCGCATCGTTGCGGCGGGCCTCGTCCGGGAGGTCGTCGGTCAGGCCGGGCCAGTAGAAGACGAGCGGCACGCGCTGGACCGGTTCGGTGGCGAGGCCGTGTTCGGCGTACATGCCGTGTTCGCCGAACGCCTCGCCATGGTCGGCGCTCACGATGACGGCGGTCTCCTCGGCGATGCCGAGTTCTTCCAGGACGGCCATGAGCCGGCCGAAGTGGTGGTCCCAGTAGGCGATGGCTCCGTCGAACCCGTTGATGAGGTGTTCGTAGTCGGCGCGGCCGGTGATCGCGTCAGGCATGTTGTGCGGGACGGGTGACCGGCCGGGGCCGAGGAGCGTGTAGTTCAGGTCCAGCGCGCTGCGGGGTCCGTAGACCTCCTCGGTGTGCGCCTTGATGGTCTCGGCGTCGGGCCATGGGCCGACGGGCGCCGACGCCGCCATGCGGTCCGTCCATTCCTGGGGCTGGGTGTAGTCGGTGTGGGGTTCCCAGTACGTGAGGTGCAGGTACCAGTCGTCCTCGTGGGCATGGCGGCGGATCCACTCGATGGCTGCCCGGTTGACGTCGGGGGCCTCTTCGTCGCCGGTGTTCGCGGTCGCTCGGACGCTTTCCCGGAAGTTGCCGAGGAAATGGTAGGCGCGGTGCCGTTCGGCGAAGACCGACACCGCGGCGGTGTAGTGGCCGCCCTGCTGGAGCCGCTGGCCGAGCAGGGGACGGTCGGGGTCGGGGCCGTGGCCGGCGTCCAGCCGGAAGCGCGCGGCCTCCCCGAAGTGCCCGATCACTCCGTTGGTGATGCCGAACTGGCCGCTGGTCAGGGCCGTGCGGGACGGCAGGCAGGGCGAGTCGGAGCAGTAGTAGCGGTCGAAGACCACCGACCGGTCGGCGAGGGCCTGGAGGTTGGGCGTCGTCGGGCGGTGGTAGCCGTATGGGGTCGTGTGGTCGGCGCGAAGGGTGTCCACGTCGACGTAGATGATGCGCATGGGGAACTCCTCATGGGGAGGATCCGGGCTTGTTGTCACGCCTGGGCGCTCGGCCGGTCTGCGGCACAGCGAAATCCGGTGTTGCCGCCTGAGGCGTCGGGCTGGTTGCGGGTGCGGGCGGCGACCCTGTAGCGGTTGCAGTAGGAGTCGTGGCACATGTACGACCCGCCCCGCATGACCTTCGCGGTGCCGGCCGCCCGGTGGGAGCCGTGCTCGGTGCTCCAGGAGTCGGCGCACCATTCCCAGACGTTTCCCGAGACGTTGTACAGCCCGAATCCGTTGGGTCGGAACGCGTCGACCGGCGCCGTCCCGCGGTATCCGTCGGCTGCGGTGTTCTTGGTGGGGAATCGGCCGCGCCAGATGTTGCAGCGGTATTCGCCGTTCGGGTCGAGCTCGTCGCCCCAGGGGTAGCGGCGTTGTTCGAGCCCGCCGCGGGCGGCGTACTCCCACTCGGCTTCGGTGGGAAGCCGCGCCCCCGCCCACCGGCAGTAGGCGAGCGCGTCGTTCCAGGACACGTGCACCACCGGATGGTCCGCGCGCCCGTCCAGGGAACTCCCCGGGCCTTCGGGACACCACCAGTTCGCCCCGGAGACCCCGCACCACCAGGGGGTTCGCTCCGGACGCGGCGAGGCCCCGCGCAGGGCCGCGGGGAGGAATCCGGCGAACACGTAGGACCAGCCGAGCCGTTCGGCGTCGGTGAGGTAGCCGGTGTCGTCGACGAACATGGCGAAGCGCTCGTTGGTGACCGTGTACACGTCGATGCGGAAAGGCTCGACTCTCGCCCGGCGCACCGGCCCCTCACCGTCGTCGGGGAAGCCCTCCCGGTCGTCGGTGCCCATGAGGAAGTCGCCTCCGGGCAGAAGGACCGCCTCATGCAGTTCGCGCCCTGCACTGAACCGGCGCCGCGGCTCCCCCAAGGAAGGGGCCGCGGGTTCTGGGCGGAGACGCGCGGACGGCGCGCAGCACGCGGAGATCTCGGTGCCGGGCATCGGCTGTCCTTTCCGAACATGGTCGGCGCGCATGGCTCAGCCGGCGATCATCCGGGCCTTCGCCTGCTCCTCGACCGGCGTCAGCTCGACGGGCGGGAAACGGGGGTCGGGCTCCCAGGGGACGACGTCGCTCGTGGCCATCTGCCAGCGCATCAGTTCCTCGCGCAGCGCGGCGACCTGATCGGCGCGGTCCGGGTCGGCGGCCAGGTTCCGCAGTTCGTTCGGGTCGCTCGGACGGTGGTAGAGCTCGTCGGCCTCGTACAGGCGGTACACGTACGTCCACTCGTGCGTGCGCACGGCGGTCGCCTTGCCGACCAGCGCGGTGTCCTCATGCTGGAGGGCGGCCTTGAGGTCGTAGGGGAAGGGGCTGCGCTCCAGCAGCGGCTCCTCGTCCAGGGTGAAGCCGCCTTCGGAGAAGACGTGCGTCCGGTGCGGGCGGTCCGGGTCGGTCAGGAGGGACACCAGGCTCCGCCCGAAGTGGGTGTACTCCGCGTTCACTCCGGCCAGTTCGAGCAGCGTGGGGACCAGGTCGACCATCTCCACCAGCGCCCCGGAGCGCCGCCCGCCGGGCAGCCCGCCGCCGCCGATCATCAGCGGCTCGCGGACCAGGCAGTCGTTCAGGCCGGCAGGCCATTTCTCGATCAGCCCATGGTCGCCGAGGTACTCGCCGTGGTCGGTGAAGAACAGGCTGACGGTGCGATCGTGCAGGTCGGCGTCCTCGGCGGCCCGCATAAGCCGTCCGAACTGGTCGTCGACCCGCGAGACCATCCCGTAGTAGGTCGCCTTCAGCTCCTGCCAGTGCTCAAGGGTGGCCCGTCCGGTGCCGTACCGCTCGCGGATCGCGGCCATGAAGCGCGGTTCATGGCCGCCGTCGCGCGGGTCGCGGACGGCCGGGGCGGGCATGGCCGACCGGTCGATCAGCGAGAACCACGGCTCCTCCACGGTGAACGGGCAGTGCGGGAACAGCAGCGGAAGGAACAGGACCCACGGCTCGGAGGGCGGGTTGCGCAGCCATTTCTCCGCCGAGCGCACCACCGCCTCGTCGTAGTCGAGCGCGGCGTCCTCGTCGCGGCGGCCCCTGTAGAAGAGCCGGCTCCACAGCTCGTCGGGGTCCTCTTCGGGGCCGCCGAAGCTGCGGACGGACGGGGCCACCCAGAAGCCGTACTCGTCGACGCTCAGCTCGGTCGCGCCGGGGGCGAACGTGTCGCCGCGGGGGCCGAGCCAGGCGACGTGGTAGCCGCTCTCCTTGAGGCTGCGGAAGACGTTCGGCTCCCACGGTTTGATCAGGTTGGTCAGCGTGCGGTGCCCCGCGACGTGCGGGTACCAGCCGGTGAACATCGAGGCGCGGCTCTGGGAGCACACCGAGTGCTGCGCGAACGCCTGTGTGAACAGCGTTCCCGACGCGGCGAACCGGTCGAGGTTGGGTGTGCGCGCGAGCGGATTGCCGAAGGCTCCCACCGCGTCGGCGCGCAGTTGGTCCGGCATGAAGATGATGAAGTTGGGTCGTGTCATGGTCGGTGTCCGTTCCGAAGCGATCGCATAGCGCGGGGAAGGTCAGGCGGTGACGTCGATCCGGGCGGTGAGCGGGGCGTCGGCGATGCTGGTGCCGACGTGCACCTGGAAGGTCCCGGGTTCGTGCCACCAGCCCGAGCCCGTCCATGCCGCCAGGGCGCGTCCCGGGACGTCGATGTGCACGGTGCGGCGTTCGCCGGGGCCGAGCCGGACGGCGGCGAATCCGGCGAGCCAGCGGACCGGGCGCTCGATCTCGCTCTCGTCCCGGCTCAGGTAGACCTGCACCACCTGCTTGCCGGGACGCTCGCCGCTGTTCTCCACCGTCAGCGAGAGCGGGACGTCGGCGCCCGCAGCGACGCGCTCCGGGGCGCGCAGGCCGGACAGGTTCCATTTGGTGTAGCCCAGGCCGTGCCCGAACCAGTACGCCGGTTGCGCGCCGGAACGCAGCCACGCCCGGTGGCCGACGTGAAGGCCCTCGGTGTAGTGGACCTTCCCTGCGACGGGACGGTCCGGGCCCACGGGCACCGATTCCTCGTCGTCCGGCCAGGTGGTGGGCAGGCGTCCGCCGGGCTCTGCATCCCCGGCCAGGACGCGCGCCAGCGCGGTGCCCATCTCCTGCCCGCCGAACCAGCCCAGCAGGACCGCGCCGGCCTGCTCGCGCCAGGGCATGAGCACCGGGCCGCCGGCGTTGACGACCACCACGGTGCGCGGGTTCGCCCTGGTGACGGCGTCGACGAGCCGGTCCTGGCGGCCCGGCAGTGCCAGCGTCGTGCGGTCGAAGCCCTCACTCTCGTCGCGGGGACCGGTCCCGACCACGACCACGGCGGCCTCGGACCGCTCGGCGGCGGCGACCGCGGCGGTGATCATCTCCTCCTCCGTCCCGGGGAGGGGCGCCAGCCCGAGGGCGACCGTGCAGACCATCGGCAGCGCGGTCGTCAGGTCGTAGGTCAGCGTGAGGTCGACCGGCGCCCCCGCGGTGAGCTCGACCGGGACGGTCGCGACCGGCGGGGCCGACAGGGCGCGGGCGATGTCGCCGGTGGTGCGGTGTTCCTCGATCACGGTGGATCCGTCGAGGTCGACCCGGACCGCGCCGGTGCAGGCCGCCCCGAGCAGGTGCCTCCCGGACGACTCCGGCGTGTACCGGGTCCGGAGGACGAGCGTGGTCGCGCCGTCCGGGAGGGTGCCCAGCCAGGACGCCTCGCTGCGGTTCCCGACCTCGTCGAAGAGCGTGTTCCCCGCGGCGTCGGTGAGGGTCGCGCGCATGCCGGGACGTCCCGAGACCGGGTCCAGCATCCGGTCCGGGACGAGCGGGAGTACCCCGTTCGGAGCGGCGGTGCCGATGTGGAAGTCGATGTCCGCGTCGGGGAACCTGCTGCGCAGGCCGTCGAGGGGCGAGACCACGTGCTCCGGCGTGACCGCCGCACTGCCGCCGCCCTGGGTGCGGGCGGCCAGGGCGGACGGGCCGATGACGGCGATGGAGCGCGGTGCCGGCGCCCACGGGAGCACGCCGTCGTTGTGGAGCAGCACCATGCTCTCGACCGCGAGACCGGTGACCGCCTCGGCCGCGGCGGCCGCATCGGCGCGCGTCACCGTCTCGCGCGGTGCCGCCTCGACGCCGTCGACCGCGCCCACCCGGGCCGCGAGGCGCAGGAGGCGGAGCACCTTCTCGTCCACCGCGGCCTCGGGCACCCTCCCCGCCCGCACGGCGCCGACGAGGGCGTCGCCCCAGGGGCTGAGCACGGACGGCATGACGAGGTCCTGTGCGGAGCGGGCCGACTCGTCGGTCGTCTTCACCGCGACCCAGTCGGACAGGACCGGGCCGTCGAACCCCCACGCCGACTTCAGCGGGTCGCGCAGCAGCGGATGCTCGCTCATCGTGGTGCCGTTGACGGCGTTGTAGGCCGACATCACCACCCAGGCGCCGGCCTCGGTCACCGCGCGTTCGAACGGGGCGAGGTAGACCTCGTGCAGGGTGCGCTCGTCGACCTCGGAACTGGCGGTGTGCCGGTCCACCTCGTAGTCGTTGGCGACGTAGTGCTTGGGGCAGGCGGCGACGCCGTGCGCCTGCAGGGCCTCGACGTACGACGCCGCCAGCACCGCTGTGAGCAGCGGGTCCTCGGACATGGCCTCGAAGTGGCGTCCCCCGTACGGAGAGCGGTGCAGATTGATCGTCGGTCCGAGGACGACGTCGACGCCCTTCCGGCGCGCCTCCTCACCGAGGAGGTCCCCGTACCGCCGAGCGCAGCCGGCGTCCCACGTCGCGCCGAGCGCGCTGCCGGACGGGAGGTTCAGCGACGGCTCCCAGCCGGCCCGCGCCTCGCCGCGGACACCGGCCGGGCCGTCGGAGAGCACCAGCGGGCGGAGGCCCACGACGGGGTCGCCGGGTAGCGTCCAGAAGTCCGCGCCGGTCAGGAGCCGGACCTTCGAAGGGAGGTCGAGCAGCCTCACGCGGTCGCGGAGGGCGCGCTCGGTGTCGGCACCGCAGGGAGCGGGCGCCAGCTCGGCTTCGATCCTGTGCAGCAACTCCACGCTGATGGAGGGGGTCGTCACCGCCAGCTTGTACAGCGAGAAGTGCGCGATCTTCGGCCGGAAGCCTTCATGGGCCAGCAGCGGCAGATGCCTCTCGATCACCTGGCGTCCACGGGGATCGTCGAGCAGCCTGCCGAGCTCGGTCAGGACGCCCAGGCCCTCGGACCGGAACAGCTCGGGAGGAGGGAGCGGAGCCGACGACGACGCCGCCTGCTCGCGCTGCGCCCGGGCCAGGAGGTGGTCGGGGCCCACGTCCCCGGTGGCGGGCAGGCCCATGCGCTCGAACTGGCCGGCCGGGGCGTCGTTCTCCCGCATCAGCTCCACCAGCAGCCCGGCCATCCGCAGTTCGAGCTCGTCGTCGGCCAGTGGCTCGCGCTGCTCCGGGTCGTTCTCGAGGTCGAACAGGAGCGTCCCGAAATGGTGGGGGCTCCCCCAGCCCAGCCCGGGGACGCGCAGCACCGGCGCCCCCTTGGTGAAGGAGAACGGCTCGGCCAGCTCGGCGCCGCGCAGTTCCGCGGGCGAGAACCGGGCCGTCATGTGCGCGGGCATGAGCGTGAACTCGTCCAGCGGCCGGTTCGCGGGCGTCGCGCACGCCCGCATGTAGACGTACCGGCCGTCGGTCACGTTGATGTGGCCGCCGTGGTTGCCGAAGAGGCCCGCCTCGCGGACGGGACGGTCGGTGGCGACGGTGGCGGCCAGCGGCACCCCACGCATGTCGGCGGTCCGCTCCACGCCGAAGTACTCCAGCAGCGTCGGCCCGAAGTCGATGGTCTGCACCAGGCTCTCCCGGCGCTCGCCGCGGACGCCGCTGCGCGGATCCCAGATGAACAGCGGGGTGTGGATGTTCTCGTCGTACCAGGGCTGCACCGACTTGCCCCACCATCCGTGCTCGCCGAGCAGGAGGCCGTGGTCGGTGCAGACGATGAGCATGGTGTCGTCCCACAGCCCGTGGGCGTCCATCGCGTCCAGCACCCGACCCAGCGACATGTCGCACATGGTCAGCAGGGAGGAGTACTCGGCGCGCAGATGGGCGACCGTCCCCTCGTCCTCGACGACGCGCCCGTAGGAGGGCCAGTCGAAATGCTCGCCCTCGTAGTCGTGCACATAGTGAGCGCGATGTTCGGGGTAGCTGAAGAAGGGCTCGTGCGGGTCGAAGCACTCGATCTGCAGGAACCAGCGGTCGCTGCCGTGGTTGGTCTCGATGAACTCAAGGCCGGCGTCCACCGTCCGGGTCTGGGAGTGGGTCTCCGGGGTCGGCATGTGCCGCCGGTTGATCCAGTCCTGCCGCCAGCCGAGCGACCCGGCCCGGCCCAGCGAGCTGTCCGGCATGTCGGGGTCAGCGACCTGCCCCTTCCATTTGTCGCCCTCCTGGCCCCTGAACAGCTCGTAGCTGTCGAACCGGCTGTGGTACGTCGCGCCGCCGTCCTCCCAGTAGTGGTAGTGGTCGGTGGTCAGGTGCGTGTAGACGCCGGCACCGGAAAGGAGCGCGGGGACCGAATCGTCGAACGGTTCGAGCGGCCCCCAGGAACGGTGGAGGAAGTTGTACCGGCCGGTGTGCAGTTCCCGCCGTGCGGGCATGCACGGCATGCTGCCGCCGTAGCAGTTGTCGAACGTCGCCGCATGCCGGCTGAGCCGTTCGAAATTGGGGGCGTGTATCCCCTGCGCACCGTAGGGCGGCAGGAAACGCCGGTTCAGCGTGTCGAACATGACCATGATGGCCTTCATCAGGACGCTCCTTGTCGCCGCGGGTCCACGTCGGTGCGCCGGCGGGCGCGGCGGCGCTCCCGCCGCTCGCGCTGCCGGAGCGGGTCGGCCACGGGAGAGGCCAGCAGGAGCTCCTCCGTGAAGCCGTGCGCGGGTTCGGACGTCACCTGGCGGCAGGTCCCGAACTCCACGACCTTCCCTCGCCGCATCACCGCCACCCGGTGGCTGAGATGCCGCACGACGGCGATGTCGTGCGAGACGAACAGGTAGGCGATGCCGGTCCGGTGCTGGATGTCGAGCAGCAGCCGCAGGATCCGGTCCTGGGTGGACAGGTCCAGGGCCGAGACGGGCTCGTCGCAGATGACCAGCTCGGGGTCCAGCGCCAGGGCCCGCGCGATCGCGACCCGCTGCCGCTGGCCGCCGGAGAATTCGCGGGCGTACCGGTCCGCCGCGTCGGACGGCAGCCCGACCCGGTCGAGCAGGTCGCCGACGCGCCCGCGCGCCCGGGCCTTCCCGGCGCCCGCCGCCACCAGCGGTTCGCTGAGGATGTCCGCCACGCTCATCGCCGGGTTCAGGGAGGTGTACGGGTCCTGGAACACGACCTGTATCCGGGCCGCCAGCGCTCTGCGTCCGGTCCGGGTGCAGGCGTGGATCTCGCCGCCGTCGTAGCGGATGCGGCCGGACGACACGGGCGCGAGCCCGAGGACGGCGCGGCCCACGGTGGTCTTGCCCGAGCCCGACTCGCCGACGAGCCCGACCGTCTCCCCCTTGCGGACGTCGAGCGTCACATGGTCGACGGCGGTGAACGGCGCGGCGCGGCGGCCCCGCCCCGGATAGCGCACCACCAGGTCTTCGATCTCCAGCAGGCTCACCGGCCGGCACCTCCAAGGCTCCTGTCGGGCGACGCCGAGGTCTTGCGGGCGTACGCGAGGTCCCACGCCGCCGAAGCCGCTTCGGCGTCGTAGTCGGGTCGCACGTGGCCTTCGTCGGGCACGGCGGCGAGCAGGGCGCGGGAGTGCTCGTGGCCCGGGGCGCGGAAGAAGACGTCCACCGGTGCCGTCTCGACCACGCGGCCGGCCCGCATCACGGCGACGTCGTCGCACAGGTCGGCGACGACGCCGAGGTCGTGCGTCACCAGCAGGATCGCCATGCGCATCTCGGCCTGGAGCCCGCGCAGCAGGTCGAGGATCTCGCTCTGCACGGTCACGTCCAGGGCGGTGGTGGGCTCGTCGGCGACGAGGATCCGCGGTTCCGTCGCGACGGCTCCGGCGATCAGCACGCGCTGTGCCATGCCGCCCGAGATCTGGTGCGGGTAGGACCGCATGACGCGGTCGGGGTCGCTGATCCCCATCCGGGCCAGCAGACCGCGGGCGCGGGCCCGCGCTTCGGCCCGGCCGACGCCCCGAGCCCGGAGCGGCTCGGTGAGCTGGTGGCCGATGGTGAAGGCCGGATCGAGATTGCTCATCGGCTCCTGCGGCACGTAGGCGATCGTGCGCCGGACGGTCCGTTCGCGCTCCGCCGGCGGCAGGCTCAGGAGGTCCACGCCGTCGAGCCGGATCTCGCCGGAGAGGATCGTCGCCTGCCGGGGCAGCAGGTCCAGCAGGGCGAAGGCTGTCTGCGTCTTGCCGGAGCCGGACTCGCCGACGAGCCCCAGCGTGCTCTCGGCGTTCAGGCCGAGCGTGGCGCCGCGAACCACCTCCACGAGTCCACCGGAGCCGTCCGGATAGCCGACGACCAGGTCGCACACGCTGAGCAGCTCGTCCGGACGGGGTGGCTTCGGCCTCGGACCGGGAACGGCGGGCGGGACGGGCCGGGACGCCGGCGAACGGTCACGCCCGCGCGGCCGCGTCGCGGTGTCCGCGCGTTGGAGCGCGTCGCGGACCCCGTTGCCCAGCAGGAGGAACGACATGACGGTCGAGACCATCGCCAGCCCCGGCCACACGAACAGCAGACGGTTGGTGTCCAGCGCCTCGAACCCCTCGCTGAGCATCCGGCCCCAGGTGATCGTGGACGGATCGCCGAGGCCGATGAAGTCGAGTCCGGTCTGCACCGTGACGGCGACGCCGGACATGACGCCGACCATCAGGACGACGGGCGCCCGGACGACGCGCAGGACGTGGCGCGCGATGATGCGGGCGTCGCCGAGCCCCGCGACCTTGGCCGCGTCGATGTACAGCTCGCGCCGCACCGCGTGCACCTGCGCCCGGACGAGCCGGAACACGGCCGGGGCCATCATGCAGCCCAGCGCCGTCATGCTGATCCACATCGAGGTGCCGAGACCCGCGATGATCGCCATCAGCACCATCAGCGAGGGCAGCGACATCGCCAGCCCGGCCAGCCATTCCAGCGCCGTCTCGGCCCACCCGCCGCGGTAGCCGGCGACCAGCCCGGCCGGGACCCCGAGCGCCACCGCGACGGTGAGGGCGACGGCCGCGCCGAGCATCGTCGCCTTGGTGGCCGCCACCAGGCGGATCAGGACGTCGCGGCCGCCGTTGTCGGTGCCCAGCAGGTGCCCGGGGGTGCCCGGCGGGGCGTTGAGGCCGTGCAGGTTCGCCTTCGCCGGGCCCGACGGGTCCACCCACCCGATGACGAACGCGGCGGCGAGGGCGGTGAGCGTGACGGCGAGCAGGACGAGCCCGGCCACGGTGAGCGGGTTGCGGACGGCGGCGCGCAGCGGGGACGCCCGTCGCGCCGGTGCGGCGCTCATGCCGTGCGCGCCTTCGGGACGAGCCACATCTGGGCGAGGTCGGTGAGCAGGTTGACCAGGATCACCATGCCGCCGGTCAGCAGCACCAGCACCATGATCACGGGCCGGTCGCCGGCGACCGTCGCGTCCACCGCCAGGGTGCCGAGGCCCTGGAGCGCGAAGACCTTCTCGACCATGAACGCGCCGCCGAGCATCGCGACGAAGGCCAGGGAGAGCGAGGTCAGCCAGGGCGGCGCCGCGTTGCGCAGCGCGTGCCGCAGCAGCACCGACCGCGCCGGGACGCCCCGCGAGCGGAGCGTGCGGATGTAGTCGGACTCCAGCACGTCGATCAGCGCGCCGCGGCCCTGGAGGGCCGCGCCCGCGACTCCGCCGAGCGCGACGGCGGTGACGGGCAGCGCCAGGGCGGCCAGCCAGCGTCCGGGCGAGGCGGTGAGCGGGACGTAGCCGAAGGCCGGGAAGATCGGCAGTTCGACCGCGAACGCGGTGAGCAGCAGCAGGGCGAGCAGGTAGCCGGGGACGGCGTGGGTGGTGAGCGACAGGATCTGGACGGCGCGGTCGATCCCGGCGCGCCCGGTGGCCGCGAGCACGGCCAGCAGCAGGCTCAGCCCGACGACGACGGCGAGGCTCAGCCCGACCAGCGACATCGTCACCGAGAGGCGCTGCCCGAGTCCCTCGATCGCCGGCCGCCCGGTCAGGTACGACCGGCCGAGGTCGCCGTGCAGCAGGTCGCCGGCCCACGAGGTGAACTGCGCGGGCAGCGGCCGGTCGACGCCGAGCTCGTGGTTCTGCGCGGCGACGGCGGCGCTCGTCGCGGACGGCCCGAGGATGGCGCGCCCCGGGTCGGAGCCGCCGAGGCCGGTGAGGAAGAACGCGGCGGTCGCCACCGCCGCCCAGAGGACGGCGGCCGCTCCGATCCGCTTGACCAGGATTCTCGTCATCGCCCCTCCCCCGCGTCCGCCGCCCGGTGCGTCGATGCCCTCACCGGTTCACCTCGCGGACCGCTGGAAGCGGACGAGGTCGGGCGGGCTGCCCTGGCTCTGCGCGCCGATCCGCAGGCCCGGCGCGGACGCCCAGGTCTCGAGCGGCGCCATGACCGGCGCGTACCACGCGTTGTCGACCAGCCAGCGGTTCACCGCCTTGAACGCCGCGTCCTGCGCCGCGCCCGGGGCGGCGCGCTGCGCGGTGCGGACGAGGCCGGCCAGCTCCGGATCGGAGGAGTGGAAGGGGTTCCAGGCCGCGCCGGGCAGCACCGAGGCCTGGATGTCCTCCCAGGGCGTCTTCGAGGACAGCGCGGTGAAGAACATCGGGTACTCGCCGCGCTGCATGGACTCGAGGATCTGCTGGGCGGGCACCTTCTTCCAGGACACCTTGATGCCGATGGCGCCGAGTTCCTGGTCGATCGCCGTGTTCAGCGCGGGGGTGCCGGCGAACGCGGTGAGGTCGGGCATGGTGACCGAGAAGCCGTGCGGGTAGCCCGCCTGGGCCATCAGCGTCTTCGCCTTGGCCACGTTCCGCGGGTACATGCCGGTCAAGGACGCGTCGTACGCCCCGGTGCCGCTCGCGAAGATCTGGTCGGTCTTCTGCGCTCCGCCCGGGACGATGGTGCTGGAGAACAGGTCGCGGTCGAGCGCCAGATTGATCGCCTGCCGCACCTGCACCTTGCCCAGGGCCGGCAGCGTCTTTCCGGCGCGGTCGGCGAGGACCAGCCCCTTCCAGCCGGTCGAGAACGTCGCGCTCGACATCCCTCGCGCCTTGAGCGACTTCAGCTGCGCCGGCCTGATCGGGGCGGCGTCGATCTGCCCTGCCTTCAGGCCGTTGAGGATGGTGTTCGGGTCCGTCAGGGCGACGATCTTCAGGTGGCCGAAGGGGAAGTCCTTCGCGTCCCAGAAGGTCTTGTTGCGGGTGTAGGACGTGGTTCCGGCGCGTGAGCCGGCCGCATCGTAGAGGTACGGGCCCGTTCCCACGGGCTTCTGCGCGACGGTCCCGGCGGCCAGCGCGCGGGGTGAGACCATCGCGCCGAGAGCCGAGGCGAGGTTCGACAGCAGCGCGGGGTCCGGTTCGGAAAGGTGCAGCACCAAACGGCCGGCCCCCGCCGCGTCGACCCGCTCGATGGAGGCGGCCATGGCCTTGTTGGGCCCGTCGGTCTTGCGGAAGCGGTCGATGTTGGCTTTGGCCGCCTGCGCGTCGAACGCCGTCCCGTCGCTGAAGGTCACGCCGCTGCGCAGGTCGAGGGTCAGTTCGGTCTGGTGGTCGCTGTACTTGAAGGAGGTGGCGAGCCCCGGCACGGGCCGCCGCTGCGCGTCGAGCCGCACCAGCGTGTCGTAGACGGCCTGCCAGTAGAGCAGGCCGGAGCCGGTGTTCAGCCTTGCCGGGTCGAAGGACGACATCGGGATCGGGACGGCGAGCGTCAGGTCGTCGCCGGCCTTCCCACCCGCTTCCGAGGACTGGTGGCAGCCTGCCAGCGTCGCCGTGCAGGCCAGCACGGCCGCCACGGCCAGGCTTCTGGGATGGCGCAAGGTTCACTCTCCTTGGGGGGATGGCGTGCAAGGGCCCACCCGTGGCGTGTCCTGGGATGCGGGTGAGAAGTGGCCGGCGTCGTTCGGGACGAGGAGGGGCCGGGCCATGGACGGCATCGCGGAGCCGGAGCGGCATGCCGCCGATGCGGTGAGGGGGTGGACGGACCGGCCGTCTCGCCGGTGCCGATCAGCGTCCCGAGAGCGATGGTCGGGACGTGGGGGCGCGCTGCTCGCCCCGGGAGGGGGTGCGGGCCGGAGGTGTCACATGTCCGGCTCGGTGGTGCGTGCGGGGCTCGGTGGCCGCCCGGCTCGTGTCAGCTGGGGCGGTCGCCCGTGATGGTCACGCGCTCCATGACCCGGCGGCGGGGGTAGTAGTCGCAGAGGGCGTAGTGCTGGGTGACGCGGTTGTCCCAGAACGCGATGGAGCCCGGCCTCCAGTGGAAGCGGACCTGGTACTCGGGGTGGCGGGCCTGGTCGGTGAGGAGGTCGAGCAGTTCGGCGCTCTCGGCCTCGCCGACGCCGTCGATGCGGGCGGTGAAGACGCTGTTGACGTAGATCAGCTTGCGGCCCGTCTCCGGGATCGTGCGGACGACGGGGTGCCGGACGGCCGGATACTTCGCCCGGGCCTCGGCGAGCTGGTCGTCGGTCATCAGCGTGCCGAAGCTCTGGGTGAAGTCGTGGGTGGCGGTGAGCCCATCGATCGCGGTGCGGACGTCCTCGGGGAGGCCGTCGTAGGCGGCCGCCATGTCGGCCCACATGGTGTCGCCGCCGATGTCGGGCACCTCGACCGCCCGCAGGATCGACCCGAACGGCGGGGTGCCGGTGAACGAGGCGTCGCTGTGCCAGATGTTCTCCACCCCCGGCGACTCGGCGTCGTGCGCCAGCCGGACGACCTCGGGGCTGCCGGCCTTGGGGAGGAACGGGTGGATCTGCGGCTCGCCCCAGTGCCGGGCGAACGCGGCGTGCTGCGCGCCGGTCAGGTGCTGGTCACGGAAGAACAGCACCTTGTACTCCAGCAGCGCCCGGCGGAGTTCGGCGAGCACCGGCTCGTCCAGCGGGCGGGACAGGTCGATGCCGGGGATCTCCGCGCCGATCGTCGCGCTGCACGGGACGGGGTCCAGGTGCGCGTACGGCTCTCCGGTGCCTCCGGTGGTGAGTTCGCGGGCGTCGAGCGCGGGCCGCGGGCCCTTACTCGGGGCCCTTCCGGTCGTGCGCGCCGACTTGAGGTCGATGGTGGTGTCGACGGGGTTCACGTCGTCTCCTCATGGTGTGCGGTTCAGCGGACGAGATGGCCGGGTCCTTCGTTCCGGCAGGTCAGGCGAACGGGCGGCCCGCCTGGGCGTAGGAGGCCGCGGAGTGGTAGATGTTGGTGGCCATCAGCCCCGGCTCGCCGGCCGCGCGCTCGGTGTAGATCCGGGCGACCTCGGCGCGGACGCCTTCGTCGCGGGGTGCGGCCTCCAGGGCGTAGTCGGCCAGGTGGCAGGCCAGCCGGAGGTCCGTGGCGGCGAGCGACGCCGCGCGTTCCAGCAGTGCGCGCACGCCCCCGGCGAGGTCGGCGATCTGCACCGCGACGTCCTGGCGGGGAGCGGGCTTGAGCTCGCTGGGGCGGCCGCTCCACCAGCCTCCGTAGTAGCGGATGACGTTGCGGACGATGAACTCCGCCTCGTCGTAGACGGGCTGGAGCCACGGGGACGCGGAGGTCGGGAGCTTCACCGCGCGGACCACGTCCACGTGGGGCGGGGAGCCGTTCTCCAGCGCCTCCAGCGTGCGCTCCACGATCTGGTCGAGCAGGCCGGCGGTCTCCAGCAGGACGCGGCGGACGAGGCCGGGGTCGTCCACGATCGGGCCGCCGTGTCCCGGGCACATCGAGCGGGCGCCGGTGGCGGCCATCGCGCGCAGCCCCTGCGCCCAGTCCCAGGGGTAGCGCTGCGCCTTCTGCGGGTTCCCCGCGTTGGGGACGCCCCAGATGATCAGGTCGCCGGGGCACAGCACGCCGCGGTCCGGGCAGAAGACCCACGTGTGGTCGTCGGTCTCACCCCTGCAGGCGTGCAGCTCGAAGCGCACGCCGCCGACCGAGAGCTCCATGGCGTCCTGGTAGTAGAGGTTCGGCGGATGCTCCGGGGCGCCGAAGCGGAGTTCGTCGGCGCGGAACGTCGGGTCGTCCGCCCGGCCCCCGAACTGGCGGCTGTTGATGACCGTGTTGTGCTCGGGGGTGCGCTCGTACCGGTTGAAGCGCTCGGCCATCGCGGCCTGCCCGATGATGCGGGGCAGGGGCTGCCCCTCGTAGAGGAAGGCGCCGAGGCCGAAGGCGTGGTCGACGTGCCCGTGGGTGTACACGGCGGTGTGCACGGGGAGGTCGGTGCGGTCCCGGATCCGTTCGGCCATGTCGGGCGCGAACAGCCGGGTCCCGGAGTCGACGAGCACCAGTCCCTCGCCGGTGGCGAACGCGGTGACGCCCGACCCGGTGGAGGCGAACCAGGTGTCGGGAGCGACCTCGACGGGGCCGCCCGTCCAGAAGAACTTGGCCTCGCTCGGGCTGCGGTCGCCCGGCTCCATCCACTGGCTGGACGGGTTGCGGGCGGCGCTCTCCTGCTCGTCGTGATGCTCGGGGTCCTGGTGCTCGGGGTCGTGGTGCAGCATTTCTTGGTTCTCACCGCTCACGGGTGGACCTCCTGCCATTTCGCGGTCATCGGCCGCACGGGCCACAATGCCCGCCAGTTCTGTTCTCTGGTCATTCGAATTGAAATTCACATGGGCAGCGCAAGGCCACGCTCGCGCCACCGGCCGGGCGGCCGGGACGCGCACGTCGGAATTCTGGAGTTATTCGAGCCGTTCTATGGGGCCGGAAAGGACGACGGAGCCGTCAGCAGTCCGGTGACGGCGTCGATCACCGCGACCGTCAGCTCCTCGGGGTCGTCGCCCTCGCCGTCCTGGCCGTCCTGGCAGCGCTGCTCGAGGTCGGCGATGCCCGACAGGATCAGCTCACCGGTCCAGCGGATCCGCAGCATCGCCTGCGCTTCGGGCAGATGCGCCATCCGCTCGGTGAGCAGCCAGCCGGCGGCGACGGCCTCCTCGAGGCCGCCCGCCTCGGGCAGCGCGCCCACCTGCCGGCCCACATGCTCGAAGAGCCGGTTCAGGAAGCGGACGTAGTGGCTGCCCGGCCGGGCGGCCTGTTCGGCCAGCGGGCGGACCAGGGCCTCGACCACCGCGCGGGTGCCGCTGGCCGCCCCCACGGACTTCAGCAGCTCGCGCCGCCGGGCGTCGATCACGTCCAGCCGGTGCCGGAAGATCGCCTTGATCAGGGACTCCCGGTCGCCGAAATGGTACTTGGCCGCGGCGGTATTGCGCTGCTCGGCGGCGACACTGATCTGCCGCAGCGAAGTGCCGTCGATGCCCTGGACCGCGAACAGCCGCTCGGCGGTGAGCAATATCAACGTCTGCGTCGTCACGTCCCCTACCTTAAACCACGCGGTTTAAGCGGTCAATGGATTCAGGTTCGGAAGGTGGATGGGAAACGGGGGAAGGCTCCGGAACCGCGGCACCGCTATTTCTCCTCCGACGGGAGCAGGACACGGAAGGTGCAGCCCGTACCGGGCGCGGTGACCAGCTCGATACGGCCGCCGTGCGCGGTGACCAGCGCGTGCGCGATGGCCAGGCCGAGACCCGACCCGCCGCCGACGGTCCGGCTGCGGGAGTCGTCGGCCCGGTAGAAGCGGTCGAAGACGCGGTGCCGCTGCTCGTCGGTCAGCCCGGGCCCCTCGTCGGCGACCTCCAGCACGGCCCGGCCCTGCTCGGTGCCCACGCCGATGCGGATCGGCGTTCCCGCCGGCGTGTGCGCCACCGCGTTGCCCACCAGGTTCGCGACGACCTGCCGCAGCCTGGCCTCGTCCGCCAGCGCGGGGGCGCTGGCGGGACGGCCGCCGCCGGGCCCGGTGAGAGTGACCGGACGGTCGGCGTCCAGCGCCCGGACGTCGTGCAGCGCGTCGGCCGCCAGCGTGCGCAGGTCCATCGGGGTCGGGTCGAGGCCGAAGGCCGGGTCGGGGCGGGCGCGGTGCGGCGCGGCCTCCTCGTCCACCCGCGCCTCGTCCACCCGGGCGAGCAGGAGCATGTCCTCCACCAGCCGCGTCAGGCGCGCGGACTCCTCGGCGATCCGGTTCATGGTCTGGTCGATGTCGGCGCGGTCGGGCAGCGCGCCCATCCGGTAGAGATCGGTGTACCCCTTGATCCCGACCAGGGGCGTGCGCAGCTCGTGGCCGGCGTCCGCGAAGAAGCGCCGCATCCGCGCCTCGGCCTCGGCCCGGCCGCGGAAGGCTTCGTCGATCTGGGCGAGCATGCCGTTCAGGCTCGCGGTGAGGCTCCCGACCTCGGTGTGCGGGCCGGCGGACTCGGGGACCCGGCGCGAGAGGTCCCCCGCGGCGATCGCGGCCGCGGTCTCCTCGATCCGGGTGAGCGGGCGCAGTCCCGAACGCACCGCGAACCAGCCGGCCCCCGTGAGCGCGGCCAGCAGCACCACGCCCGCGATGAGCGAGACGGCCCGCGTCCTGGCGACGGTCCGGTCCACCTCGTCCAGGGCCGTCGCGACGACGACGCTCCCCGCCGGCGCGCCGCCCGGTTCCCCGGCGACCGGCTGCCGGGGCAGCGCGATCACCCGCCAGCGGTGGTCCTCGTCACGGGCCGGGACGGTGAACGGGCTCCCGTGCCGGGCCACGACGGCGGCCGTGCCGAGCCGGGGAAGGACGGGACCGCCGCCCGGCGGCAGGGTGCTGGAATCGAAGACCCTGCGCGCCGACCCGTCGGGGCCGAGGAAGGTGACGACCGTGTCGCCGAGCACGCTGAGCGTCCGCGTCTCCCGCGGCGCCCCGGAGCCGGCCGGCTCGGGCACCCGGGCGGCGATCTGGCCGGTCAGGACGAGCCGGTCGTCCACCCGGTCCTGCAGGTAGCCGCGCAGCGCCGTGCCGACGACCGCCCCCGCCACCACCAGCCCCACCGTGACCAGCGCGATCGACAGGCACAGCAGGCGGGTGCGCAGCGACAGCCGCCGCAGCGGGTGCCGGAGTCCGGGGCGTCTCACGGCCGCGGCCCGCGCACGATGTACCCCACGCCGCGGACCGTGTGGATGAGCTTGGGTTCCCGCGTGTCGACCTTGCGCCGCAGATAGCTGATGTAGGTGTCGACGATGCTCGGGTCACCGCCGAAGTCGTAGTCCCACACGCTCAGCAGGATCCGGCTCTTGGACATGGTCCGCCCGGCGTTGGCCATCAGGAAGTGCAGCAGCCGGAACTCGGTCGGCGAGAGCGGCACGGTGCGCCCGCCGCGGGCGACGTGATGGCTCTCCGGTTCCAGGACCAGGTCGCCGACCACGAGCCGGCTCGGCCGCTCTCCCCTGGTCCGGCGCAGCACCGCGTGGATGCGGGCGACGAGCTCCTCGAGGTCGAACGGTTTGGTGATGTAGTCGTCGCCCCCGAGCCGCAGCCCCCGGATGCGGTCCTGGCGGTCCTCGCGGGCGGTGACGAACAGGACGGACACCTCACCGCCGCGGCCGTCGCGGAACGGCTGCGGCATCGCCCGCAGCCGCCGGATCACCTCGAAGCCGTCCATGTCGGGGAGCATGACGTCCAGCAGGATCAGGTCGGGCGGGCGGCGCTCGGCCAGTTCCAGCGCCTCCCCGCCGGTCTCGGCCGCGTCCACCTCGAAGCCCGCGTAGCGCAGTGCCGTGCGCAGCAGTTCCCGGACGGTCGGCTCGTCGTCCACGACGAGCAGGTGGTCCTTGCGTTCCGCCGTGTCCGACGGGCCGGTCGACGCCGTCATCGTGTGCTCTGCCGCCTTACTGAGTGAAGCCTTGTCGCTCATGACAGATCCTGCCCCCGGCACATCATCGACAATCGAGCAGGTCATCGGCGTGCGGGCGGCCCGGCGAGGGCCTTCTCGCCACGCGGCGACCGCCGGGCGGCTCCGGTGCCGTGCCCGGCCCGCCGGGTCCGGCGCCGCGCCCGGCGGCCCTGCAGAAGGCTGCCCGCGCAGACCGCGAGAACCGCCGCACAGGGAGCGCCGAGGGCGGAGATCCCTACCGCTCCGTCCAGCGCGGCCTTCATCCCGCCCATCTCCGTGCCCATGACGCGGAAGCCGATCTGAAGGGTTCCCCGCGCCAGGAAGCACATCACCAGCGCGGACCCGCAGACGATGGCGGCGGCGCGCAGCCCGGACTCCATGTGGCGGCCCACCATGGCCTGCACGTCCTGGCGCAGCGACCGGGCCGGGGCGCGCCCCGCCGCCAGGTAGCCCGCGACCAGCAGCATCGCCGTGAGCAGCAGCAGGCCGATCAGCCACAGGGGCACCCCGCTCCCCGACCAGCCCGGCAGCGAGATCATCCGGTCGCCGCCCCCGCCGTCAGCACCGCTTCCGCCGCCCATGCCGCCCATGCCGCCCAGCATCCCCATCATGCCGCCGGCCTGCCCTTGCTCACGGTGCACCCCGGCCTGCCACGGTTCGCCCACTCCGGACGTGAGCAGGACGCCCAGCAGGTTCGGCCCGGCGAGCAGCAGCCCGCCCGCGGCCTTGCCCGCCTGCTCCCGTCCCGCCCAGGCCGCGCCGGCGGCGAGCAGGCCCGTGAACAGGAGAAGGGAGCACAGGGCGGTGGACACCCCGGTCAACGCCGACGCGACGGGGTTCCAGCACCGGCGCGCCCGGCTCTGCTCGATGGGGCGGGGCAGCCGCGTCCGGCGGGCGACCAGGCATCCGATCGCGATGACGGCCATCGCCCAGCCCAGTCCGAGGAGCGTGGTCATGACGATGTCGGTGTGGAAGTCGACCTTCGACAACGCACCGCCGCCACCGCCACCGCCGCCCAAGAGCTTGCCGAGCCCGCCACCACCGAGGCCGCGGCCTGAGCCGCCCTTGCCCATCCGCTCCGTCAGCGCATGCGGCAACTGAGCCGTGCCGTGGGCCAGGGACGCCACGACCGGTACGGCGAAGGCACAGGCGAGCAGCGTCCCGGCGACCCTGGCCGTGAACTGGCCGGCGGTGGCGCGGACGCGGCGGCGCAGCGGACGGAAGAACAGGATTCCCAGCACGACCGTTCCGACGAACGTCAGCATCAGCGGCACCGCGGCGACGTGCCCGGCCGCTCCGAGGCTCATGCCGCCGGACGCCCCTCCGAGCCCGAGCCCGCCGAGCATCCCCGCCGCGCCGCCGGGGTCCCCGCCGGAGCCGCCGGTCAGGGTGACCCTGCCGCCGACCGCCATGCTCACCAGGGTGGGCACCAGCCGGGTGAGCGGCGCGATCGGATCGCCCATCGCCGTGATCGCCGCCGCCGCGGTGAGCGCCATCGCGGCGAGTGCTCCGGCCGCGGCCAGAACGCCCTCGGTCATGTGCCGCCAGGTCGCGCAGCCCCGCAGGGAATCGGGCGCCGCCGACGTCTCATGTCGAGCAGCCATCATCGATCTCCTTCCTCTGATCGTCATTGCGGAGGGGAGGTCAGGAATTGCGGGCCGGCGCAGTGACCTGCGCGCCCCCGGCGTCCGCGGGCGCCGGCCCGTCGGCCGGACGTTCGGGCGGCCCGGTCAACCGCGCGCCCTCCACGTCGAGGTCCGGGACCGAGCGCCGCATCCACCGGGGCAGCCACCACGCGCGGTCGCCGAGCAGCGCCAGGACCGCGGGCACCAGCGTCATGCGCACCACGAACGCGTCCACCGCCACGGCGGCCGCCAGCCCGAACCCCATCGTCTTGATCATCTGCTCGTCGGAGCCCAGGAACGCGGCGAAGACCGAGATCATGATCAGGGCGGCGGCGGTGACCACCCGGGCGCCGTGCTCGAAGCCCGCGACGACCGCCTCCCGCGGCGAGCGGCCGTGCACGTACGCCTCGCGCATCCGGGTCACCAGGAAGACCTCGTAGTCCATGGCCAGCCCGAACACGACGCCGATGAGGAAGATCGGCATGATCGACATCACCGGGCCCGGCTCGGCCACACCGAGCGGGCCGCTCAGCCAGCCCCACTGGAACACCGCGACCACGGCGCCCAGCCCGGCCGCGACCGACAGCAGGAACCCCAGCGCGGCCTTGAGCGGGACCAGCACCGACCGGAACACGGCGATCAGCAGCACGAAGGCCAGCCCGACCACGAGCGAGAGGTAGGGCGGCAGCGCATCGGCGAGCTTCTGGGAGACGTCGACGTTCATCGCGGTCGAGCCCGAGACCAGGACGCGGGCGTGGTCGTCGCGGGCCAGTCCGGGCGCGCGCAACGCGTGCACCAGATCGGTCGTCGCCGCGCTTCCCGGCGCGGAGGCCGGTATCACGGTCAGCACGGCGGTGTCGCCGGACGGGCTCACCACCGGCGGCTTGACCGCCGCGACGTCGCGGACGTCGCGGATGCTCCCGGCCAGCCGCTGAGCGACGGCACCGGCATCGCCGCCCGCGGAGCCGTCGGGCTGGACGACCACCGTCAGCGGTCCGTTGTAGCCGGGCCCGAAGCCCTCGGCGACCATGTCGTAGGCGCGCCGCTGAGTGGTGGACGTCGGCTTGCTCTCGTCACCGGACAGGCCCAGTTTCAGCGAGGTCACCGGAACGGCCAGAACCGCGAGCACGGCGACTCCGGCGAGCAGGAGGGCCGCCGGGCGGCGCAGCACGAACCGCGCCCACCGCACCCCCAGTGCGGGCTTGGCCGAGCCGCCGGCGCCGCGGCGACGCCGGTCCCGCGCCGGGCCGACACGGCGGCCCGCGATCCCGAACAGCGCCGGGACGAGCGTCACGGCGATCAGCACGGCGAGCGCGACCGTCCCGGCGGCGGCGAGGCCCATCTGCGTCAGCACGGGGATGTCCACGACGCACAGCCCGGCGAGCGCGATCACCACGGTCAGCCCCGCGAACACCACGGCCGATCCGGCGGTGCCGGCCGCGTGCGCGGCGGCCTCCCGACGGTCGCGCCCGGCGGCCAGCTCACCGCGGTAGCGCGAGACCACGAAGAGGGCGTAGTCGATGCCCACCGCCAGCCCGATCATCGTCGCCAGCGCCGAGGTCGTCGAGCCGAGCCCGAGGACGCCCGACAGCGCCTTGATCCCGCCGATCCCGAGCCCCACGCCCAGCAGCGCCGTGAGCAGCGGCAGCCCCGCCGCCAGCAGCGCGCCGAAGGTGATCACCAGGACGACCGCCGCCACCAGCAGACCCAGCGCCTCGGCGGAGTGACCGCCGCCGGGCGACGAGACGGCGTTGCCGCCCACCTCGACGTCCAGCCGCGCCGAATCCGCGTGCCGCACCGTGTCCAGCAGCGCACCGCGCGCCTCATCCGACATCTCAGTGCCGGAGACCGTGTAGGACACCTGGGCGTAGGCGGTCGTGCCGTCCTTGCTGACCGTTCCCGTCCGGTAGGGGTCGGTGACCCGGGCGACCTGCGGCTCCTTGCCGAGCTCACCGACGGCCTTGTCGACGGCCTGCCGGTTCGCCGCGTCGGTGACCTTGCCGTCCTCGGCCTTGAAGACCACCCGCGCAGTGGCGCCGTCGGCGTTCAGGTCGGGGAACCGCTGGTCGAGGAGGTCGTAGGCGTGCTGCGCCTCGGTGCCCGGCATGGAGAAGTCGTTCGGCGGCGCGGCGGGGCTTCGTGCACCCAGCACGCCGATCAGGAGGAACAGGGCCGCCCACACCGCGGCCACCCACCAGCGCCTGCGGAAGCAGAACCGGCCCACTCTGTACAGCACACTCGCCACGGAGATCGGCTCCAGATCACATCGACTACGGGACCGCACCGCTGCCGGCTCGCAGGCCGGACTTCCTCCGCCGAACGGAGGCGGCCGCCCTGAGAAGAGGCGGCACCGCGGCGACGACCCCCGAGCCTGGCAGCCGTCCCTGGCCGTTCCCGGAGCGTTCCTGTGAGCTTTCTGAGAGGCCGAGCCCTGAACCCGCCGAACCGATGCGCGCACGGGTGGCTCCGCGCATCCGCCACCCGATATCCACAAAGAACTCTCAGCGGAGCGGCAGAGTCCGAAGCGCGACACCGCGACCGATCCGGCTTCGGCTGGGCGAAGGGGGGCCTTGAAAACGGGAGGACGTGAGCGGACGGGTCTGCCAGCCTGGTGAGCCGATCATGGAGGAGGCTCTATGCCGGACGGCGATGAAGCGTCGTTCCTCGGGGAGTTCGGTCAGCGGCTGCACAGCGGCGACCTCGGTGTCGTGTGCGATGCGCTGAGCGATTACCAGCAGGCGCAGGCGGACACCAGGTGGGGAGTGGACAACCCGTACCGGCCGCTGGACAACGAGGTACTGTTCGTCGCCCGCGACCTCCTCGACCGGGCTTCCGCACTCGACGACGAGAACCGGCATCGGGCGCTCTCCTGGTCGCTCACCATGGTGTGGCACCTCGGGGAAGACGAGGACGCCGACCGGATCGCCGCGATCCTGGAGACCACCTCCGATCCCGAGCTGCGGGAGGAGGGGGTGATGGCCGCGTCCACTGCTCTCGAGGACGCGGAGGAACCCAACCCTCGGCTCCTGGCGGCCGTCCGCGCGATCGCGCTCGACGAGAGCCTGGACGCACGGGATCGCGGCTCCGCGATCCATGCCCTGGGCGGTCTCGACATGCCCGAGGTGGAGGCGCTCTTCGTCCGCCTTACCAAGTCCGGCGACGTCCAGGTCCAGGTCAGCGCCGCCGGGCAGCTGGCATCGCCCAAGAAGGTCCGGGTGCATCGCGAGCTGCTCCAGCAGCTCGTCGACTCCTGGCCGGAGGACGCGGGCCTCTTTTCCAGGGACGTGCGTGATGCGCTCGCGGGCTTCCACAGCACGTTCTGGAAGGACGCCCGCCTGAACGATCCGGCCCTCCGGACCGCTCACGACGAGCTGCGTTTCCCGCTGACCGACGAGACGTGCCTGGAGGCGTTCACCACGCTGCTGCGCAGCGACGACCCCGTCGCCGTGGGCATCGCGCTCGACCACTACAAGGACTCGGAGGGGCTGCGGCACGTCCTGGACGACTCCGACCTGGCGGACGCCTACCTGCCCGAGGTTCTGGAGCGCGCACGTGAGGTGCTCCGTCGTCCGCTCTCGCCCGCCGAGGTGAGCGCGCTGCACATGATCGGGGCGCAGCACGCGGAACCGGAGGACGCCGATCTGCTGGTCGACATCCTCGGCCGGACGGATTCCGACACCGTTCGGCATGAGGCCATCTGGATGGCGTACGGGCTCTTCGACGAGACCGAGACGGCGGACGCCCGCCTCGTCGAGGCGGTGAGCAATGTGATCTTCGACCCGTCCTCCGTCTCCCGCGGTACCAAGGAGACGGCGATCCGGATCCTGGCCGACGGGCTCGGCGCGGGCGCCGACGACGTCCTTCTGCGTGCGATCCGCGAGGGCGAGCCGCACGTGCAGGTGCACGCGGTCTCCTACCTGGTGCGGACCGGCGGCCTGGACCGCCACCGTGCGGTCATGGAAGACCTCGCCGAAAGCTGGGAGGAGCGTCCTCCGGCGCGCTTCTGGGGCAAGAACCCCGTCGACCTCGTCTTCGGGAAACCGCACAGCGTTCACTGGAAGGGGCTCCGGCTGAAGGACCCGGACCTGCATGCCGCGCACAAAAGGCTGCGCCTCCCCACGGTGGACGAGTCGTATCACGCCGCCATGCGCACGATGCTCGAGAGCGGCGACGTGGCCGCGGTCGGCATCGCCCTGGACCATTGGTGGGACCCGGCGGGCGCCCTCGCACGAGGTGGCGAAGAGGCGCGGCGACCGGCGAGGGCGCTCGTCCTCACGCTGATACAGGAGATCCTGCGGCAGCCGCCGTCCCCGCCCGAACTCAGCCGCGAGTACGGCCCCCACGCCGCCCATCTCACCGCCCTGTCGGCGCTCGGGATCGCCGCGAAGGACGACCTGTCCGTGCTCGCCGACTCGCTCGAGAGCGCCGGCCCGCTTCGCGACCAGGTCCTCGACACCGTGAGGGACGTGCTCTGGTCCATCGAGCACTCCCACCCCCGGCTCGTCCAGGCCCTTGGGGACATCGTGTGCGACGAAGCCGTCCCGATGAGCGAGCGCGGTCAGGCCCTGTATCTGCTGGCGGAGGTTCCGAGCGGCAACTCCGTCGACGCCCTCTTGAGCGCGACCCGCTGCCCGGAAGCGGAGATCCAGGCGGCCGCCGCCCTGGTCCTCGCACGGGGCGAGACGTTCGAAGAGCACCGTCCGCTGATCCAGGCTCTCGCCGCGAACTGGCCCACGGAAGACGTCCCGACCGAGGTCGTCGAAGTGCGCGAGCTTCTCGAAGACTCGGACGAAGAGTAGGTCTCCTCGCCCCTCTGCCGTGCCGCTTCCCGCGGCTTCGAAGGTGAAGCCAGCACCACCTCCAAGTCGGATATCACCGTTACCGACGATGATCTCGCCGACCGGCACGCTGGTGATCGTTCCTGAACAGCCGGGTTCAGAAGGAGGCACAGATGACAGGAACGTTCAGGCGCCGTACGGCAGTGGCGCTAGCCGGTGTGGCCTCACTCGCGGTCGCCGCCATCGCGACCGAGCCGACGTTTGGCGCGACCGGGCCGACAGCGGCGGGAAGGATCGCGGGCGTCTCGACGCACACGGCGACCGGATTGGATCCGGTGGCGCTGCAGAAGGCGATCGACATCCAGCCGAATGATCACGTGGCCGGGGTCGTCGCCCGCGTGCGGCAAGGGGACCGGCAGTGGTCCGGGCAGGCGCCGGACACTGTGACCGGCAAGCCCGTTGCGTTGAACGCCCATTTCCGGATCGGCAGCATCTCCAAAACGTTCGTGGCGACGATCGCCCTTCAGCTCAGTGCCGAACACGTGATCGACCTCGATCGCTCTGTTCAGAGCTATCTTCCCGGGCTGCTGCCGGATCGCTACCAGCCCATCACCGTCCGGCAACTCCTCGACATGACCAGTGGTCTGCCGAACGCCGGCGGTGCCGCCGAGTCGGTCGATCAAGTGATCGCCCAGAGACAGAAGTATCAGCCGCTCAGCCGGCTCATCCAGCAGGCTTTGCGTCCCAAGGGTCGGCCCTGGCCCGGTCCACAATTCGCGCCCGGCACAAAGCAGTCGTACAACACCTTGAACTACCGGATCGTCGCCGACCTCATCGAGAAGCGGACCGGGCACTCCTCTGCGAACGAGCTCAACGCCCGGATCGTCCGACCTCTGCATTTGACGCAAACGCTTCCGGACGTCTCGTCCGCAGGTCGAATCCGGCCGATGCCCCATCCCTACTTGCATGGATACATTCCGAACAGCAAAGGAACGCTCGTCGACGTCAGCCAACAGGCCGGCGACGACACCGGCATCATCTCCACACCCCGCGACATCGACCGCTTCTTCTCCGGCCTGTTCGACGGCAAATTGCTCCGGCCGGCACAGTCGAAGCAGATGATGGCCGTGCCGGACGTCCCCTACGCCGACTCAAGTGATTGCGCCATCGGATCCGATAAGGGGAAAGCCTGTTACGCCCTCGGCCTTGAACGCCTGGAGCTCAGCAACGGAACAACGGTGTGGGGTAAGACCGGGCATGATCTCGGCTATGCCGGAGCGTTCTTCCGCACACTCCCCGGATCCGGCGCGGGGGATCTGCGTTTCCTCTACGCGGTGGCCCAGGCGTCACTGACCGGGGGCCTGCCTCCCACGGCCCCTCGCCTCGCGGCCGCCGCGGGCCTGCCGCTGAATTGACCGGGCGTTCAGCCTGAACGGGATGGACGCCGGCGTATGGAGCCGAGCTTCTCAACGATGTTGGACGAGCGGCTGCGCCGGTTGACTCAAGGGCATGACGAACACCACCACGAACACCGCGGCGACCACCACCACGACCACCACGGAGAACGGTCTCGTCCTCGTCCTCGGCGGGACCGGGAAGACCGGCCGGCGGGTCGTCGAGCGGCTGGAGGCCCTGGACGTGCCGGTCCGGATGGGCTCGCGGTCGGCCGACCC
>NZ_JAGEPF010000045.1 GCF_017573465.1 Actinomadura violacea | reverse complement strand
CCGCAGTTCTCAATCAGTGGGTCGGAGCGTCCTGGAGGGCCGGGCGGCCATTCCTTGGAAGCCCTAACAGCAGCAGAGAATCATCAGCCACACCCGGCCCTCCGGGACCACCCCAATTCTTAGGGAGGATCATGACCGTCAACCACGTCGTCACACTGGACGGGCCGTCCGGGCCGGTGCGGGTGGCCGAACAGCCGTTGCCCGCCGTCGAGGCGGGACAGCTGCTGGTACGGGTGGAGCTCGGCGGCGTCTGCGCCACCGACCTGCACATCTACCAGGGCGACATCCCGGACTTCGGCTACCCGGCGACGCTCGGACACGAACTGGTCGGCACGGTCGAGCAGATCGGCGACGGGCTCACCTCCGACACCGCGGGACGGACGCTCCGCCGCGGGGACCGGGTCGCGGTGATGCCCGCGACGCCGTGCGGCCGGTGCCCGGCCTGCCGGCGCGCACCGCGCATCCCGGACTGCGACGACTTCGACGTCATCGGCTTCGCCGATCCTTCGACGCGTCCCGCGGGCGGCGGCTGGGGGCGGTACGTGCTGTGCAACTCCAGCCGCGCGCGTTTCTTCGTCACCGAGGCGGCGGCCGACGCGGCGGTGCTCACGGAGCCGGCCGCCACCCCGATGGAGGGGATGCGCCGGGCCGGTGTCGCGTTCGGTGACAGCGTGCTCGTCCAGGGCACCGGCACGATCGGGCTGCTGGCGATCGCGACCGCGCGGGCCCTCGGCGCGAGCCGGATCGTGGCGATCGGCGGACCGGCGCGCCGGCTCGAGATCGCGCGGTCCCTCGGCGCCGCCGAGACCATCGACATCGCCGACCACGCCGACGGTGCGGAACGGATCGGCCGGGCGGTCGCGGCGAGCCCGGAAGGGCTCGGTTTCGACGCCGTCATCGAATGCGCCGGCGTTCCCTCCACCCTCCCCGAAGGTCTGAGCTGCCTGCGCAAGGGCGGCACCTACATCGAGCTCGGCCACTTCTCCGACGTCGGCGACGCCGCGGTCAACCCCTACCGGCACCTGCTGTCGCGGGACGCGACGCTCATCGCCGTGTCCGGCTACACCCCCGACTCGTTCCGGCGGGCGCTGCGCGTCGTCGAGGGCCTCGGCGACCGGGTCGCCGATCTCGTGACGCATCGGGTGCCCTTGAGTCGGGCGGAAGATGCCATGCTCGCGCTGACCGCCGAGCGGCGCTACGAACTGGACGGCGCCGAGGTCGGCAAAATCGTCATCGACCCTTGGTCGTGACCCCCGGAAGGACGAACAGCAATGGTGCGGCGTAGCACGCTGGCGGACGAGGTCGTCCAGGAGATCATCACCCGGATCGAGACCCTCGGCCTCGGCCCCGGCGACGAGATCCCGCCCGAAGGCGAGCTGGCCCGCGAGTTCGGAGTGAACCGCCTGGTCGTGCGGGAGGCGATCCGCACCCTGGTGGCCCGGGAGATCCTGGTGTCCAGCCAGGGCAGGCCGTCGCGGGTCAGCGTTCCGTCGGCGCGTGTCTTTGGGCAGATCCTGGAGTTCCGCCTGCGCCAGCATTCGCTCGGGCTGCACGACCTCACTCAGACCCGCAACGTGATCGAAGGGGAGCTCGCCCGGCTCGCCGCTCGACGCCCCGACGGCGAGCGCGACACCACCCCCGCGCGCGACATCCTCGAACGGCAGCGCGCGGCGGGCCAGGACCGGGCCCGCTTCATCGAACTGGACATCGCGTTCCACGCCGCGATCGCCGAACTGGCCGGCAACGAACTGCTCCGCCTGCTGCTGGAGTCGCTCGCCGACGTTCTCCGGGCCGAGCGCGAGGCCAGCTACGACGGACGCGTCCGCCGCGGGGAGAAGCATGCCCTGACCCTGGACGCGCACGCCTCGATCCTCGACGCCATCGACAGGGGCGATCCGGACGAGGCGGCGACCGCCATGTCCCGGCACCTGCGCGAGACCGTGCTCGACCTCGCCCAGCAGCCGACCCCCACACGGACGGGCCCCGCCGACGCGGCCCCGCCCCCCACCGAAGAGACCCCTCGTGAACCCATTGAATGACGCTTCCCACGACGGATCCGGCACTGCCGCCGCTCCCATCCTGCGCAGCCGCGAATGGTTCGGCGACGGCGGCAAGAACGGCTTCATCGCCCGCCACCATCTCCGGGCGATGGGCCTGGGCGGGCAGAACTTCCAAGGACGCCCCGTCATCGGCATCTGCAACACCTACTCCGAGCTGACACCGTGCAACGCGCACCTGCGGCTCATGGCGGACGCGGTACGACGCGGCGTTCTGCAAGCCGGCGGCCTTCCGCTGGAGTTCCCCGCGATGTCACTGGGGGAACCTTTCCTGCGCCCGACATCGATGCTCTACCGCAACCTCGCGGCGATGGAGATCGAGGAGCAGATCCGCGCCAACCCCCTCGACGCCGTCGTCCTGCTCACCGGCTGCGACAAGACCACACCCGCGGCACTGATGGGCGCCGCGAGCGCCGACATCCCCGCCATCGTGCTCACCGGCGGGCCGATGCTGAACGGCAAGTTCCGGGGCCGTGACGTCGGCTCCGGCACAGACATCTGGCGGATGACCGAAGACCTGCGCGCCGGCCGGATCTCCCAGGAGGAGTTCGAGGAGTTCGAGTCCTGCCTCAACCGCTCGCCCGGCCACTGCATGACGATGGGCACCGCGTCCACGATGGCGTGCCTGACCGAGACGCTCGGGATGATGCTCCCGGGCGGGTCGGGACTGCCCGCCGTCGACGCCCGGCGCGGCGTCCTGGCCGAAGCGACCGGCGCCCGCGCCGTCGAACTCGCCGGGTCCGCCCTGACCCCGTCGGCGATCATGACGCGGGAGGCGTTCGAGAACGCCGTGCGCGTGAACGCCGCGATCGGCGGATCGACCAACGCCGTCCTGCATCTGCTGGCCATCGCGGGGCGCGTCGGGGTCGACCTGCGCTTGGAGGACTTCGACCGGCGGGACATCCCGCTGCTGGTCGACCTGATGCCGTCCGGCCGGTACCTCATGGAGGAGTTCGCCTACGCGGGCGGGCTGCCGGCGCTGATCGACCGCATCCGCGACCTGCTGGTCCCGGGCACCCTCACAGTGACCGGCGACAGCCTGCTCGGCAACTGCGCCGGGTCGCCCGTTTACGACGACGAGGTCATCCGGCCGCGGGAACGGCCCGTCCAGCCCGCGGGGACCGGCACTGCGGTCCTGCACGGCAACCTCGCACCACGCGGCGCGGTCATCAAGCAGTCCGCGGCCGATCCCGCCCTGCTCCGCCATACCGGCCCGGCGCTGGTCTTCGACACGGTGGAGGACTACCTCGCGGTCGCCGACGATCCTGACCTGGACGTCACCGCCGACACCGTTCTGGTCGTCCGCGGCGCCGGCCCGAAGGGGTACCCCGGAATGCCGGAGGTCGGGAACCTCCCGCTGCCCAAGCGCCTGCTCGACCAGGGGATCGGCGACATGGTGCGGATCTCCGACGCGCGGATGTCGGGCACCGCGTTCGGCGCCGCCGTCTTGCACGTGGCGCCCGAGTCCGCCGCCGGCGGACCGCTGGCGCTCGTCGCGACCGGCGACCGGATCCGCCTGGACGTGCCGGGCCGCCGCCTCGACATGCTCGTCGACGACGCCGAGCTCGAACGCCGTCGCGCCACCTGGAACGCGCCGGCGTCCCTTGCGGACCGCGGCTGGACCCGGCTCTACGTCGAGCACGTCAACCAGGCGGATCAGGGCGCCGACCTGGACTTCCTCGTCGGCAAGTCGGACTCCTCACCCGGACGGAGAGCATTTTGATCCCCCAGGCAGGCACCGGAACGCTCACCGGGATCATTCCCGTCCTGGAGGTGCCGTTCCATGACGACGGCCGGATCGATCTCAAGGGATTCCACGCGGTCGTCGGCAACGTCCGTGCCGCCGGCGTTCCGGCGGTGATGTTCCCCGGCTTCGCCAGTGAGTTCCACAAACTCGACTCATCCGAGCGGGACATGCTGGGCGCCGCCCTGGCAGAACACGACGTGCCCGCGATCGTCTCCATCCCCGACCACGCCACCTACCACGCCGTCCGCAACGCCGCGGCCGCCGTCGAACGAGGCGCCGCAGCGGTCAACGTGCTGCCGCCCCACCAGCTCGGTCCGTCCCGCGACGCTGTTCTGGACCACCTGCGGGAGGTGCTGTGGGCCGTCGCGCCGATCCCGGTCGTCGTCCAGTACGCGCCCGCGCAGACCGGCACCGCCCTGGACGCCGCCACGCTGCGCACCCTTGCGGCCGAGCACGCCAACCTCGCGATGGTCAAGGTCGAGTCCGTACCGCCCGGCAGGCTCATCGCGGCCCTCGCCGACCCGGCCGGGCCTGGCCGGCCCCTCGCGGCCATGGTCGGCTACGCCGGGCTCCAGATGATCGACGCTCTGCGGCGCGGTGCCTCAGGCGTCCAGCCCGGCTGCTCGTTCCCCGAGCCCTACCTGGAGATCTGGCGGCGATGGGCGCACGGCGACCAGACCGGCGCCGAAGCGCTGCACACCCGCATGCTGCCTTACCTGTCGTACTGGATGCAGGGCGTCGAGCTGATCGTCGCGGTGGAGAAGGAGATCTCCCGGCGCCGCGGCTGGTTCGCCTCCGCGCACTGCCGCGCGCCGGCTCACCGGCTCGACCACGAGGAACTCGCCATGATCGACCGGTTCTGCGCCGAATTCCTGCCCGAGGCCGCCCGATGACCGAAGTGGTGACCTGCGGGGAGTCGATGCTCCTCCTGCTCGCCTCGCCAGGCGTCCCCCTGGCACGAGCACACACGTTCCAGCGGTCGGTCGCAGGCGCCGAGTCCAACGTCGCCATCGGGCTCGCACGCCTCGGCCACTCGACGGCATGGCTCAGCCGGGTCGGCGCCGACCCCAGCGGACAGGCGGTCCTCGACACCGTGCGCGGCGCGGGAGTCGACACCTCGCTCGTGCACATCGACCCCGACGCACCGACCGGGCTCCTCCTGCGCGACAGCCATCCCGGCCGCCCGATCGACGTGCAGTACTACCGCGACGGATCGGCCGCGTCCCGCTTGGAGCCGTCCGATGTCACCCTTCCACCGGGGACCCGGCTGGTGCATTTCACCGGTATCACTCCGATGCTGTCGGCGACGGCCCGTGCGGCTACCGACCGGCTCGTCCGCCTCGCCCGCCAGAGCGGCGCCGAGATCTCCTTCGATCCGAACGTGCGCCTGAGGTTGGGCACCCCGAGCCAATGGCGCGGCATCGCGGGACCGTTCCTCGCCGAAGCGGACATCGTCATCACCGGAGCCGATGAACTGGACCTCCTAGGAGTCCAGCCCGACCGAGCGCACACCGTGGTCGTCAAACATCCGGACCGGTCCGCCACCTCGGGCCGGCACCGCCAGGAATGCTTCCCGGTACCGGCCACCGACCCCGTCGGCGCGGGAGACGCCTTCGCCGCCGGGTTCCTCTCCGGCCGGCTGCGCGGCCTGGACACCCCGAGCTGCTTGAGAGAGGCCGCAGCCGTCGCCGCCTTCGCCGTCCAGACGGCAACCGACATCGACGGCCTCCCCACCGGCGCCGACCGCGACCGCCTGCTGAACCCCGGCGCCGACGTCATCCGGTGACAGAGCACGGACCGGGAAGGAGATCCTCAAGTCCGTAGGTGCGGAGCGCGGTGCCGGAGAAGACGGCTGCGCGCTCGGTGGGCGAGAGGTGACGGGTCAGCTCCCGCGCGGTCTCGAGGACGGTTTCGTAGGAGGCGGCCAGCCGGCAGACGGGCCAGTCCGATCCGAACATGAGCCGGTCAGGGCCGAATGCCTCCAGTGCCTCTTCGGTGTAAGGGCGCAGATCGGCCGATGTCCAGCCCTCCCAGTCGGCCTCGGTGACCAGGCCGGAGAGCTTGGCGGTGGTGTTCGGCAGGGCCGCCAGGGCTCTCAGCTCCGCCGCCCACGGCCGCGGTTCGCGCGCGGCGATGCCGGGTTTGCCGAGGTGGTCCAGGACGAACGTCAGCTCCGGGTGGGCGGCGGCGGCCTTCGCGCAGGCGGGCAGCTGGTGCGGGACGACGACCAGGTCGTAGACGAGGCCGGCCGCGGCGACCGCGGCCAGGCCGCGGGCGACGTCCGGACGCAGCAGCCACTCCGGATCCGGCTCGGCCTGGACCTGATGGCGGATGCCTACGAGATGCCGCCCTCCGGACGCTTCGCGCAATGCCGCCAGCCGGTCGGACACGTCCGGTGCGGTCAGGTCGGTCCAGCCGACGACGCCCGCGACCAGGTCACCGCCGGCCGCGAGGGCGAGGAACTCCGGCGTCTCCTCCGGGACCGCGATCGTCTGGACGAGTACGGTGGCCCGCAACTCGGTGCCGCGGGCGTCGGCCGCCAGGTCGGTGAGAGAGAAGTCGCGCCGGATCGGCGCGAGCCGCGGGCCCGTGATCCAGTCCTGGTCGCGGACGGCCAGGTCCCAGACGTGGTGGTGGGCGTCGATGATGTCCACGGTGCCTCACAGCTCCCAGACCACGGGCAGCCCGCTCGCGGCGCCCGTTTCGGAATAGTCGTGCTCGACGTCCAGCAGCCCGGCCATGCGGGTCTGCCAGGCGACGTTGACCGGGTGGTGTTCGAGCTCCGCGAGGAGCCTCGCATAGTCCTGGCACTCGATCACGTGGAAGAGGTCGGTTCCGCTGCGCCAGATCGTCCAGGAAGTGGCCCCTGCGGCCCGGATGGCCGCGGTCAGCTCGTCGGGCACCGCGCGATGGGCGGTCTCGTACTGCTCGATGCGGTCGGCGCGGACCTTGGTGTGCAGGGCGATCCTCATGCGGGCGGCTCCTTGCCGTCGTCGACGATGATGACCTCGAGGACGCGTGGGCCGTGCACGCCCTCGACACGGTCGAGTTCGATGTCGCTGGTCGCGGACGGACCGGACACGAAGGTCAGCGGGGCGTCCGGGGCCAGCCGCGCCAGCACCTCGGGGACGTCTCCGACGATCCTGGCGGCTGGAACGACGCAAAGGTGGTAGTCGGGCAAGAGCGTCAACGCGCGGCGCCCCTGGCCGGGGCCTGCGTCGAGCACGAGCGTGCCGGTGACCGCGATACCGGCCACCGCGGTGCTCAGCACCCCCGAGGCGCCGTCCAGTGCGGCCACCGGCAGCGGCGGGTCGTCGCGCAGCACCCGCCACGGGCCGGGGCGCAGCCAGCCAATGGGCAGCCCGTCGGGGACGATCAGGCTGCCCACGCTCCTACGGGTCACCGCGGCGGCGATGGCGGTCGCGGGATCGCTCGTCCGGCTGACGTGGGCGCCATAGTCGGCGAGCCGGTCGGCGAACAGGCCGACGACGTCTTCGCCGGCATGGCTGCGACGGTAGGTGCGGGGCACAGGCACATCATCCGGGCGTTCGTCGGCCGGCACGTCTGCCAGCGCGGCGCGGACCCGCCGCAGCATCGCGCTACGGCCGCCGCTCATCGGTCGGCCTCCGCAGCGGAGGTTCCGGTGTGCGTCCGCCTCCACCACGCGCGGAACGATTCGGGTGGTGGGGCGGGCGTGTCCCGGGTCGCCGACCAGCGGGCGAGAGGGCCCGGCAGGCGGCCTATCGAGCCGCGGCGCGCCAGCACCCGGCCGGTCATGGCAACGGCTCGCTGTGCGGCGGCCAATCGGCGAGGCGATCCCAGCAGGCCCGCCGCCGCCTTCATGGCGAGCGCCTCCGGCTTCGGAAGTACGCCGCGTCCGGCGTCCACCTCCGCCGCTCGCAGATGCACGAGTACCTCGGGGATATCGATCTTCACCGGGCAGGCGTCGTAGCACGCTCCGCACAGTGTCGAGGCGAACGGCAGCGATGACGCCTGCCCCACTCCCATGAGCTGCGGCGTGAGTACCGCGCCGATCGGGCCGGGATACACCGAGCCGTAGGCGTGCCCGCCGGTGCGTTCGTACACCGGGCAGACGTTGAGGCACGCCGAGCAGCGGATGCAGGCGAGCGCCTGGCGTCCCACCGGGTCGCTCAGCGTCGCCGTCCGGCCGTTGTCCAGCAGGACGAGGTGGAAGGAACGCGGCCCGTCGCCCGCGACGGGCCCGGTCCACATGCTGGTGTAGGGATTCATCCGCTCGCCGGTCGAGGAGCGCGGCAGCAACTGGAGGAAGACCTCCAGATCGGCGAAGGACGGCAGCACCTTCTCGATGCCCATCACGGTGATCAGGGTGTCGGGGAGAGTGAGGCACATCCGGCCGTTGCCCTCGGACTCCACGACACCGATCGTGCCGGTGTCGGCGCAGGCGAAGTTGGCGCCGGAGACGGCGACCTTCGCGCGCAGGAACTTGTCCCGCAGGTGCAGCCGCGCCGCCTCCGCCAGGTCGGCGGGGTCGTCGGACAGGCCGTGGGGGGCCGGACGCCCACGATCGCCCATCCTGCGCCGGAACAGCTCGCGGATCTCAGCGCGGCCGCGGTGGATCGCCGGGACGAGGATGTGCGACGGACGGTCCCCGGCCAGTTGCACGATGAGCTCGGCCAGGTCCGTCTCGCAGGCGCTGATCCCGGCGGCGGCCAGGGCCTCGTTCAGGCCGATCTCCTGGGTGGCCATCGATTTGACCTTGACCACCTCGCGCTCACCGGTGGCCGTGACCAGGCCGGTGACGATGCGGTTGGCCTCGGCCGCGTCCGCGGCCCAGTGCACCGTGCCGCCCGCGCGCAGGACGGACTCCTCCAACTGCTCCAGGTAGCGATCGAGGTGGCGGAGCACACGGCGTTTGATGGCCGCCCCCGCGGCGCGGAGTTCCTCCCAGTCATCGAGTTCTCCGGTGGCGGCGAGGCGCTTCTCGCGGATCGTTCCGGTGGCCTTGCGCAGGTTCGCCCGTAGCCGGGTGTCGGCAAGGGCGCTGCGCGCTGCTTCGGGGAACGCCGGGACCCCCAGCCAGACCACGCTGTCATGAGGGGTGTTCATGGGCGTCCTCTTCCGTCGCGGCCAGGATCTCGGCCAGGTGCCGGGTGGCGATGCCCGTGCGCATCCTGCTCAGCGTCCCGCCGATGTGCATCAGGCAGGAGTTGTCGCCGGCGCACAGCACTTCGGCGCCGGTGGCCCGCACGTGATGGACCTTGTCGGCCAGGATCGCGTTCGAGGTGTCCGGGTTCTTCAGCGCGAAGGTGCCGCCGAAGCCGCAGCAGGCTTCGGCGGCGGGCAGCTCGACGACGTCGATGCCCCGGACTGCCCGCAGCAGCCGAAGCGGCCTGTCGCCGACGCGCAGCATCCGCATCGAATGACAGGTGGGGTGATAGGTGACCCGATGCGGGAACCAGGCGCCGACGTCCGTGATGCCGAGCACGTCGACCAGCAGCTCGGACAGTTCGTAGACCGGCGGTGACGACAGGCCCGGATCGAGGACGCGATGGTGGTCGCGGACCATCGCCGCACACGAACCCGACGGAGTGACTACCGCCTCGCAATGCCCGAACACCTCGGCGAAGCGGCGCGCCAGCGGCACCGCCTCGCGGCGGTAACCGGTGTTGAAGTGCATCTGCCCGCAGCAGACCTGCGCCTGCGGAAAGTCGACGGTGTGGCCGAGCCGCTCCAGGAGCCGGACGACGGCCTTGCCGGTCCCGGGGAACATCGTGTCGTTAAAGCACGTGATGAACAGGGCTATGCGCACGGCGGTCCCGCCCCCTCATCCGGCACGGGGACGTCCTCGGGCAAGAGGCCCTCCGCACGCAGCTCGGCCCACACGGTGCCGGGGACGGGGCGGGTCAGCAGGGCTGCCGCGTCCGCCACCTCGGCCGGATCGCGGGCCCCCGTCAGGACGGCGGCCACCGCCGGGTGTCCGAACGGGAAGCGCAGTGCAGCGGCGCGCAGGGGCACACCGTGCCGCTCGGTGACGGCCTTCATGGCCAGGGCCCTTTCCAGCACGGCACGGGGCGCACGCGCATAGTCGTACGTCGCCTCGGGTCGAGGATCGGCCAGCAGGCCCGAGTTGAAGACACCGCCGACCACGACGCTCTTGCCGCGCTCGGCCGCCGCGGGCAGCAACCCGGCGAGCGCAGGCTGTTCCAGCAGCGTGTAGCGGCCGGCGCACAGCACGACGTCGATGTCGGTGTCGCGGACGAAACGAGCCAGCATCTCCACCTGGTTCATGCCGGCGCCGATCGCCCCGACGACGCCCTCGTCACGCAGCCGCTCCAGCGCCGGGTACGCCTCGCCGAACGCCTGTTCCGCGTGATCGTCCGGGTCATGCAGGTAGACGACGTCGACCCGGTCGAGGCCGAGCCGCTCCAGGCTCTCGGCCAGCGAGCGGCGCACCCCGTCGGCGCTGAAGTCCCACACCCGCCGGTGGGTGGCCGGTACGGCGAAGCCGGCGGCGCGGTCGTCGGCGGGGCGGCCGGAATCGTTCCGTGCGTACGGCACCAGCAGCCGCCCCACCTTGGTGGAGACGGCGAAGGCCCGTCGGGGTCGGTCGTGCAGCGCCGCGCCGAGACGCCGCTCGGACAGGCCGAGTCCGTAGTGCGGTGCGGTGTCGAAGTAGCGGACGCCCTCAGCCCATGCCGTGTCGACCGCCGCGGCGGCGGTGTCGTCGTCCACGGCCGTGTACAGCCCCCCGAGTGCGGCCCCGCCGAAGCCGAGTTCGGTGATCTCCACACCGCTGCGGCCAAGCCCGCGCCGCTTCATGGTTCTCTTCCCTGCCTGCAGGGCGTGCGCGCTCCCGCGAACCGGGGCACGCTCGGGCACGCGGGCGGTCTCATCGCCGCTCCGGCGAGCGGAGCCGCAGGCCGTGCATACCGCCGTCGACGGCGAGCGCGGTGCCGGTGACCGCACCGGCCGCCGGGGACGCCAGGTAGGCGATCGCCGCCGCCACCTCGCCGGCGGTGACCAGCCGCCCCGTCGGCTGGCGGGCGTTGAGCGCGGCCCGCTCCGCCTCCGGGTCCGCGGCCCGGTCGAGCAGCCGTCCCACCCACGGAGTGTCCACGGTCCCAGGGGTGACGCAGTTGACCCGGATGCCCTCGGCCACGTGGTCGGCGGCCATCGCCAGGGTCAGCGACAGCACGGCGCCCTTGCTGGCCGAGTAGGCGGCGCGCTGCGGCAGCCCGGCGGTGGCGGCGATGGAGCAGGTGTTGACGATCGCCGCGCCGCCCGGGTGGACGGCCGCCGCCCGGCGCAGGTGCGGCAGCGCGGCCCGGGAGACGCGGACGATGCCGAGGACGTTGACCTCCCAGAGCCGCCGCCACTCGTCGTCGTCGTTGTCCTCCACCGTGCCGACCGCTCCGATCCCGGCATTGTTGATCAGGACGTCGATCCCGCCCAGGTCCTCGGCGGCGGCCTCGACCGCGGCCCTCACCGAGGCGTCGTCGGCCACGTCCGCGCGATGGCCGCACAGCGGCTCGGGGAGCGGCTCGGGCCGAAGGTCCAGGACCGCCGCGTCCGCACCCCGCTCGGCCAGCAGCCGTGCGGTGGCCAGGCCGATGCCCGACGCCCCGCCGGTCACCACGGCTTTGAGGCCCTTGAGATCGGTCATGCCGCCTCCTCCGCTCGCGCCGCGCGGTCCGCGGCCCAGAATGCCCCGTCCGGATAGCTGTGCTCGGCGATGGCCTCTGCGCGCAGCTGCGCCGAGAAACCGGGCGCCATGGGCGCCGCGTAGTGGCCGCCGCTGATCAGCACCGGTGTCAGGAAGTGCTCGTGCAGGTGGTCGACGTACTCGATGACCCGGTTCCGCATCGTGCCGGACAGCGCGACGTAGTCGAACATCGACAAGTGCTGGACCAGTTCGCACAGCCCGACGCCGCCGGCATGCGGGCACACCGGCACTCCGAACTTCGCCGCCAGCAGCAGGATCGCGAGGTTCTCGTTGACCCCGCCGACCCGGGCCGCGTCGATCTGCACCACGTCGATCGCGCCCGCCTGGAGCAGTTGCTTGAACATGACGCGGTTGTGCACGTGCTCGCCGGTCGCCACCTTCACCGGGGCCACGCCCCGGCGGACCGCCGCGTGCCCGAGGACGTCATCGGGGCTCGTGGGCTCCTCGACCCAGTACGGGTCGAACTTGGCCAGCGCCCGCGTCCACGTGATCGCCTCGGCCACGCCCCAGCGCTGGTTGGCATCGATGGCGATGCGGACATCGGGGCCGACCGCCTGCCGGGCGAGGCGCAGCCGCCGAACGTCCTCGTCGAGGTCTGCGCCGACCTTCAGCTTGATCTGGGAGAATCCGTCCTCGACGGCCTGCTCGGCCAGCCTCGTCAGCTTCTCGTCGGAGTAGCCGAGCCAGCCTGGAGAGGTGGTGTAGGCGGGGTATCCGTGCTCGCGCAGCGCGGCCTCGCGCTCGATGGCGCCGTCTTTGCCGCGACGCAGCAGCTCCAGTGCCTCATCCGGTGTGAGCGCGTCCGTCAGGTAGCGGAAGTCGACCTGGCTGACCAGCCATTCCGGGTCCGCGTGCGCGAGCAGCCGCCACAGTGGCGCCCCGGCTCGTTTGGCGGCCAGGTCCCACACGGCGTTGACGACGGCGCCGATCGCCATGTGCATCACGCCCTTCTCCGGGCCGAGCCAGCGCAGCTGGCTGTCGCCGATCAGGACGCGACTCAGTGTGCCGGGATCCCCGCAGACCTCCTCGACGGACCGGCCCACCACGTGCGGGCGCAGCGCCTCGATCGCCGCGACCTGCACGTCGTTGCCGCGGCCGATGGTGAAGGCGAAGCCGTGGCCCTCTAGGCCGTCACCAACGTCCGTCCGCAGGACGAGGTAGGCCGCGGAGTAGTCGGGATCGGGGTTCATCGCGTCCGAGCCTGCGAGCCGCCGCGACGTGGGAAAGCGGATGTCGTAGGTGTCGACCGCCGTGATGATTGGGATCCCGGACGGTGGCGGGGACGGTGGAGCCGTGGGCAAGGAGCCGCCTTTCATGCGTTCGCCAGTGTCTGGCGCTGGCCGCCGAGACCGTCGATGGACAATTCCACGGTGTCGCCGGCACGCAGATAGGGCGTGCCGGGCAGGCCGAGGGCGACGCCGGCCGGAGTGCCGGTGTTGATGAGGTCTCCGGGCTCGAGCACCATGTACTGGCTGAGATAGCGGATGATCTCTCCCACCGGGAAGATCATGTCGTGGGTGCCGCCGTGCTGGCGGCCGACGCCGTTGACCGACAGCCGCAGCGTCAGGCCCTGCGGATGGGGAACCTCGTCGGCGGTGACGAGCCAGGGGCCGAGCGGATTGAACGTCTCGCAGGATTTGCCGAGATCCCACTGCGGAGAGTGGTCGAGCTGGAACTCGCGTTCGGAGACGTCGTGACTGACGGCGTAGCCCGCCACGCAGGCCAGCGCCTCCTCCGCGTCCTCCAGGTAGCGCGCCCGGCGCCCGATGACGACGCCGAGCTCGACCTCCCAGTCGGTGCGGGTGGAGCCGCGCGGGATGAGCACCCCGTCATAGGGGCCCACAACGGTGCCCGGGTCCTTCATGAAGACCACCGGGCGTCCGGGGATCGACGCTCCCGTCTCGGCCGCGTGGTCGCGGTAGTTGAGGCCGACGCAGACGACCTTGCCCGGCCGGGCGATGGGGGCGCCGACGCGCAGGCCTTCGACGTCCATCTCCGGCAGCCCGCCCGCCTCCAGCGCGGCGCGGACCCGGTCGGGTCCGCCGCCGGCGAGGAAGGCGCCGTCGATGTCCGGTGTGAGGGCGGCCAGGCCGAGCACCCGGCCGTCGCCGGTGCGGACGGCGGGGCGTTCGTCACCGCGGTCGCCGACGCGCATCAGTTTCATGTACGGCTTCTCCTCCGTGTGTTGTGAGCTAGTCCTGCGCGCGGCCCGAGGTGAGCCGGGCGATCATGAGGGCGACGAGGATGATCCCGCCATAGATGGCCTGGATCCAGAACGACGGCACCTGGGCGAGCGTCAGCAGGTTCTGCACGACGCCGAGCAGCAGCACGCCGGTGAGCGCGCCGAACATGGTGCCCTTGCCACCGTCGAGGCTGATGCCGCCGATGACGGCGGCGGCGAACACAGTGAAGATCATGTTCTGGCCCTGGTTGGCGTTGATGGCGCCGACGTAGCCGGTCTGCATCAGGCCGCCGAGCGCCGCGAGCGTCCCGGCGATGACGAAGACGCCGAGCATCACGCGTTCCACGCGGATCCCGGCCGCCCGCGCCGCCTCCGGGTTGCCGCCCACCGCGTACAGCGCACGGCCCCAGCGGTGGTACTTGAGCAGGAACCCGGCGACGCCGAAGGCGGCGGCCGCGCACCACACCGACATCGGGATGGTGAGGAAGGTGGTGGTGGCGAGCGAGTAGAACGCCTCGGGCATGCCGAAGAGCGTCTTGCCTTCGGTGGTGCCGACCAGCACACCGCGGAGCACGATCAGCATGGCGAGCGTGACGATGAAGGCGTTGAGCTTGAACCGCACCACCATCACGCCATTGACCGCCCCCAGCACCGCTCCCGCGATGAGGATGGCGAGCAGCCCCGCCCACGCCGGCCACTCGGTGCCGAACCCCGAAGACGCCGCGGGCAGCACCAGCAGCGCCCCGAGCGCCGGCGCCATGCCGACCACCGATTCCAGGGACAGGTCGAACTTCCCGACGATCAGTACCAGCGACTCCGCCAGGACCACCATGGCCAGGGCCGCCGACGCGCCGAGGATCGAGATGAGGTTGCGCTCGGTGAGGAAGGAGTCGTTGAGCACCGCACCGAGCACGAGGAGCAGGATGAGCGCGGGGACGAGGGTGAGTTCACGCGCGCGGCGCAGCAGCATGTTCCCGTACCCGCGGGAGGTCGCGGAGCCACCTGCGCTCCCTGACGTCGTCCCAGGTGCGGCCGTCTTCGTATCAGCCACGGTGCACTCCTTCGATCGAGGCGATCAGGTCGCGGTCCTGCCAGCCGGCGGGGTGCTCGGCGACAACGCGGCCGTGGAACAGGACGAGCACCCTGTCGCAGCGGCGCAGATCGTCGAGTTCGTCGGAGACGACCAGCAGCGCGGTGCCGTCCTCGCGGGCACTGTCCACGCGGGAGAGCAGGGACTCCTTGGACTTCACATCCACCCCGGCGGTAGGGTTGATGAGCACGAGCAGCTTGGGCTCCGAGGCGAGCGCGCGGGCCATGACCACCTTCTGGGCGTTGCCGCCGGACAGGGCACCGACCTGCTGCTCGCTCCCTTCGGCGTGGATGTCCAGGCGCTCGATCAGCGCGCCGGCGACGTTCCGCCGGGCGCCGGTCCCGACGAACCCGAACCGGCCGAGCCTGTCGAGCACGCTCATCGTGGCGTTGTCGGCGATGGTCATTCCGGCGACCAGGCCCTGCTCGTGCCGGTCCCGGGGAACGCAGCCGACACCGGCGTCGAGCGCGGCCCTGACGTCTCCGAAGGGCAGGGCCGCGCCGTCGAGCTCGGCCTCGCCGGCAGCCGGGGGGAACAGCCCGGCGAAGGTCTCGGCGAGTTCGATCTTTCCACTGGCGCTGCTTCCGGCGAGGCCGACGACCTCGCCGCGACGGATCGTGAACGAGACGTTCGTGAACGCGTCACGCGCCCCGGTAAGGCCGCGCACCGCCAGCCGCACGGGCCCGCCCACTACCGGTCCGGGGCGGGCGGCGGCTTCTGGACCTCCTCCGGCCCGGCCGGCGGCGGCCTCGCCCGCCATTGCCTCGACCAAGCCCTCGTACGGCAGATCCGCCACGGATTCGGTGGTGATCCAGCGGGCATCGCGTAGCACGGTGACGGTTTGACACACCTCGTACACCTCCTGGAGGTGATGCGAGATGAACAGGAAGGTCACCCCGGACTCCTGCAGGGCCCGCATGCGGGCGAAGAGCCGCTCGATCTCGCGGTTGTCGAGCTGCGCGGTCGGCTCGTCCAGCACGATGAGGCGCGTACCGTACGACAGCGCCCGGGCGATCTCTACCATCTGCCGGTCCTCGACCTTGAGGTCGGCGGTGACCGCCTCCGGCGAGATCCGGATGTCCCAGGCGTCGAGCAGCTCGGTGGCCCGGCTACGCAGGAGCCTCCAGCTGAGGAGACCGCCGCGCCCCGTCGGCTGCCGGTTGAGGAAGAGGTTCTCGGCGACGGTGAGGCCGGGCACGACCGTCGGCTTCTGGTAGACGCAGGCGACCTTGCGGCGCCATGCGTCGCGGTCGGCGGTCGGCGGGGCGGGCTCCCCGTCGAAGGCGACGGTGCCGGAGTCCGGCGTCTGCAGGCCGGTGACGATGGACACCAGCGTGGACTTGCCGGCGCCGTTGCGGCCGACGAGCGCGTGGGACTCGCCGGGCAGTACGGCCAACCGCCCGTCCGCGAGGGCCATGGTCGTCCCGTACCGTTTCGTGATGCCCTCCGCCGCGAGCAGCGGCCGGGGCGGTGCGTCGGTCGCGCTCATTTGGCGGTGTTGCCCCACAGCGCGGGGTCGTCGACGTTCTGCTTGGTGACCAGCGGCGCGGGCAGCTGGTCCTCCAGCAGGCCGTTGGGCAGCCGGACGATCGTCGAACCGTGGTCGGTCGCACCCGGCTTGAAAGCCTCACCGGCCATGGCGCCCTTGATGTACTGCAGGGCGTACTTGGCGTAGGCGTCGGCGGGCTGGGACACGGTCGCGTCGATCTGCCCTGCGCGGATGGCCGCGAACTCCTGCGGGATGCCGTCGTTGGAGACGATCGTGATGTGGCCGTTCTCTCCGGTCTTCTTCAGCATCCCCTTGGACTTGAGGGTCTGCAGCGTCGGGGCGAGGTAGACGCCGCCGGCCTGCATGTAGATCCCCTTGATGTCGGGATTGGCGTTGAGCAGCGTGCCGAGCTTGGCGGCCGCGGTGTCGGACTCCCACTTGGCGGGGACCTCCAGCACCTTCAGCTCCGGGTACTTCTTGCCGACACAGGCGCGGAACGCCTCGGACCGCTCCCGGCCGTTGACTGACGCGAGATCGCCCATGATCTGGACGACCTTGCCCTTCTTGACGGTGCCGCCGAGGTAGTCGCAGGCCTTCTCGCCGTACGCGACGTTGTTCGCGCGCACGATCATGGCGACCTTGCCCTTCTCAGGCGCGACGTCCACGGCGACCACCGGGACGCCCTTGCGTTCGGCCTGGGCCAGGCCGGCGGCGATGGCGGCGCTGTCCAGCGGGGCGACCACCAGCCCCCGCACCCCCTGGTTGAGCTGGTTGTTGATGTCGGTGATCTGCTGGGCGGGGTCGCTGTTGGAGTTGACGGTCTTGAGCGTGTCGACGCCCTCCTCGGCGGCCATCTTCGGCACGTAGCCGTTGTAGGCCTGCCAGAACGGCGAGGTGAGCAGCGGCAGGATCACGCCGACCTTGCCGGCCTTCCCGCCGGAGGCCGGCCCGGTGCCGTCCTTCGTGCTGCCGCAGGCGGAGAGCGCCAGGGCCGCGCAGGCCGTGAGGGCCGCCGTCCACATCGTCCCGGACCTGAAACCCGCTGTCCTGCCGGTCATCTGACAGCTCCTTCGACGTAGGGGTGGGCGACACGCGGCCGGTCCCGTCCACGTGTCGTGTCCGCATATTTATCAGACCTCTTAGCTCTTGGAACAGCCCAAAAGGGGGAAAAGTTCAAGATCAACGATAGATTGGTCTGACTACTTGCCTGGATAGACTGCCGCGACAGTGTCCGGCTGAGAGGGGGTGCCATGGAGGAGACCAGCCCGGCGAGCGGGTCGGTGACCCAGCGCGCCATAGGTCAGATCAAGGCGATGATCGCCGACGGGAGGCTCGCGCCCGAGCAGCGACTGCCGACCGAGCGGGAGCTCGCGGTCAGTCTCGGCATCTCGCGCAGTTCGATGCGGGAGGCGATCCGCGCGCTGACCGTGCTGGGAGTGCTGGAGTCCCGGCACGGCTCGGGGATCTACGTCACCAGCCTGGAGACCGGCGAGCTCCTGGAGACCTTCGGCATGGTCGCGGAGATCTCGCCGGCGTCCCGGTTGGCCGAGCTCCTGGAAGTGCGCCGGATCCTGGAGTCGAGCGCGACCGCACTGGCCGCAGCCCGCATCGGCGAGGAGGAACTGGCCGAGGTCGAGCGGTGCCTGAAGGCGATGGACGATGCGGAGGACCCGGAGGAGTTCCTGGTCGCCGACATGGCCTTCCACCGCACGATCGCACAAGCCGCGGGCAACGAGGCACTGGCGGCGATCGTGGAGGGCCTCTCCTCGCGGACGTTCCGCGCCCGGATCCGGCGCGGGGAGCAGGACGCGGCCGCGTTCGCCCGGGCGCGCACCGAGCACGGCCGCATCTACCGGTCACTGTGCGCTCGGGACCCCGAGGCGGCGAGGACCGCGGCCGCCGCGCACATCGGCGCCGTCGAGGAGTGGCTGCAGGCGCAACTGGACGCGGACTGAGGGGGCAACGACCGGCAATCATTGATTGGTCCGACCCATCACGTGATTTCAGCGGGCAAAACCTGCCAAACAGTCCCGTAGTACAGGCAATGGTCCTGCCAATCTTCCCGGAAGTCTGCGCTTGCCCCTTGCCCGGAACCCGCCTGACCACGGATGGTCCCTGCCGTAAGCACATCCCTGTGTGAGGAGAGACCTCCGTGCAAGCCCCCACCCTCGCCCGTCTCGGGAGAGCCCGGCACACCAGCGCACTCGCCGCCGGGCTCCTCCTCGCGCTCGCCGCGGCACAGGCCGCCGCAGCGCCCGAGGCCAGAGCCGCCGGCAAGCGGCTGACGGTCACCTGGCATGACGACACCGACATCTCCGACTACACGCCGGACACCGCGTCACTGTCCCGGCACAAGGCGCCGCAGTGGTTCTCGGACGCCAAACTCGGCACGTTCATCACCTGGGGCGCCTACTCCGTGCCCGCCTGGGCTCCGAAGGACGGCAAGACGGGCAACGCCTACGCCGAGTGGTACTGGTCGGAGATGAACCGGAAGGACTCGCCGACCTACCAGCACCACCGCCAGACCTACGGCGAGAACTTCAACTACGACGACTTCCTGAACCAGTGGAAGGCCGAGAAGTTCAACCCGGACGACTGGCTGAAGCTGTTCAAGGACGGCGGGTCCAAGTACTACGTCCTGGTCGCCAAGCACCACGACGGCATCGCCCTGTGGGATTCCAAGGTCTCCGACCGCAACACCGTCGTCCACGGCCCCAAGCGCGACATCGTCCGGGCGCTCGTCGACGCCAACAAGAACGGTCACTACGGCCTGAAGAACGGCGTGTACTTCTCCATGCCCGAGTGGTACAGCCCCGACGAGCCGGTGCAGTGGAGCGGCTGGTTCGGGCGCGGCGCGCCGAAGAACCCTTACACCGGCGCGCAGGTGCCCTACACCGGCTACAAGAGCGTGACCGACTGGGTCAAGAACTACCAGTACCAGCAGATGAACGAGCTGGTCGACGGCTACGACCCCGACATCGTCTGGTGCGACATCGGCGGCGTCAACAACAGCGACGCCTTCATGGCCCGCTACTACAACAAGGCCAAGGACCGCGCCGCTCCCAAGGACGTCGTGGTCGACAACCGGTGCGGCAATCAGCATTACGACTTCACTACCCCTGAGTACTCCGTGGAGCCGGACATCAGGAAGTCCAGCTGGGAGGCCAGCCGCGGCATCGGCCGGTCCTACGGCTACAACCAGCTCGAGAACGCCGACGATTACCTCACCGACAAGCAGCTCGTCACCTCCTTCATCGACATCGTCTCCAAGGGCGGCAACCTGCTTCTGGACGTCGGACCGAAGGCCGATGGCACCATCCCCGACCTGCAGGCGCAGCGGGTCCGGGCGCTCGGCGCCTGGCTGAAGACGAACGGTGAGGCCGTCTACGGCTCCAGCTACTGGACCCAGGCCGAGGACAAGGGCGCGAACGTCCCGGTCCGGTTCACCCGGCAGCCCAAGGCGCTGTACGCCACGGCCACGGAGTGGCCCGGCGACCATCTGGTCCTCACCGCCCCGGTCAACGTCGGCTCCGGCGACGAGATCCGGCTGCTCGGCTACGGCAAACCGCTGTCCTGGCACCGGGACTCCGCAGGCCGGCTGGTCGTCGACATGCCCGCCGGCGGGCAGTCGGCCACCCCGTCCAAGAACGCCTGGACCTTCCGCATCGCCAAGCGGGGATACGACCCCGCCAGGGCCGACCTCCTCAACGTCGGTGTTCAGGCGAAGAGCACCAAGCCGGGCGGCACCTCGGGGCTCACCGTCACCCTGGCCAACCGCGGCGACCGACCCACGGTTCCGGGCAGCGCCGTCATCGAGCCGTCGTGGCCGGGCGCCCAGCCGGTCACCGTTTCCGTGCCGGCGCTCAAGCCCCATCAGCGGATGCACACCGACCTCGACCTCGCCGTACCCGCTTCCACGGCCAGCGGCAGCGCCACCGTGACGGCCACGGCCAAGGTGCAGGGCGAGGGTTACACCGGTAGCGGAGAGTTGCGCATCGTCGGTGAGAGCGTCCCTTTGAACCTGGCCCCGGCCCGCAACGCGGACGCCATCGCCGGTGTCGACGACCCGCAGGACACCGACTTCGCCGGGCGCGGGATCGGCTACCCCGCCGAGGAACTGCCGCAGGCGGGCCCTTACACGCACGACCTCGTGCGCTACGACTGGCCATCAGGCGCCAAGGGGGCGAAGAACGCCGTGCTCGCGGCCGACGACCGCACGGTCGAGGCTCCCGAGGGCAGGTACGCCTCGCTCGACCTGCTCGCCTCGGCCGCATACGGGCCGGCGGACATGCCGGTGAAGCTGGCGTATGCCGACGGCTCGACGAAGACGGTGACCGCCCGGGCCGATGACTGGGTCACCGGGACGAGCGACGCGCCGATCCAGACCGGCTACCGCTGGCTGTACGGCAAGCGGGACGACGGAGCCGTGAAGGTCTACGGCCTGCGGCTGCCGGTCGATCCGGCCAAGCAACTGGCCTCGGTCACCTTCGGCAAGGCCTCTGGACCACAGGCACAGGCCGCGGCCTACGTCTTCGCGGCGACGCTGGAGAGGTAGGGCCAGGGCTCCGGCCACGTGCGCCTCGGAAGGCGTCAACCACACCCCGAGGCGCACATTGGTCCGACCATTTCTGCCAACAAGCCTGGACTTTTCGCACTCTGCCCGTCAGGATGACTGATCTCCGACTATTGGTCTGACCTCTTAGGGGTGATGGAGATAAGCACGAACGACAACTCCCTACGTGTCGCGGCGCTGCGCCCGGTCCTGCTCTCCGCGGTCTACCCGCCGGGCGAGGAGCTCTCCTGGGTCGGCGGGGTCATCCGCTCCTGGGACGCCGCCCTCGTCGAGGTCGTCCTGGACGACGGCACCACCGGGCTCGGCGAGGCGGGCGCCGGCATCATGGCGCCCGCCGCCGTCCCCGGCATCGTCGAATCCCTCCGGCCCTACCTTCTCGGCCACCACTTCGGCGACCCCCGCGAGATCGGCGACCACCTGCGGGATCGCACGGCGTTCTGGTCCCGCGGCGGCATCGCGTCCGGCACTCTCGGCGCCGTCGAGACGGCCTGCCTCGACGCGGTCGCCAAGCGCCGCGGCGTGCCGGCGCACGAGGTGCTCGGCGGCCGCCGGGGCACGCATATCGAGGCGTACGCGTCCGGCGGGCTGGGCTCCAGCTTCGCCCAGGTCACCGCATGGGCGCTGGACCAGGTCGCCGCAGGGCTGCGCACGGTGAAGTTCCGCGCCATGCGCGACCCCGACACGACCATCGCGCTGATCCGCCACGTCGTACCGCGACTCCCGCCGGGCATCCGTTTCGTGCTCGACGCCGTGCAGGGCTGCGCCAGCGAGCCGTGGACAATCGAGGACGCGATCCGCGTCGGCAAGGTGTGCGCCGAGTACGGTGCCCGCTGGTTCGAGGAGCCCTGCCGTGCGGAGAATCCCGCCGGATATGCGGCGGTGCGCGCCGCGCTGGACGTGGCCGTCTCCGGCGTCGAGTCGCACGGCAGCGTCGAGGACTTCCGGGTCCTGCTCGAAGCCGGCGGTGTCGACATCGCCCAGCCCGACGTCACGTTCGTCGGCGGCCCCGTGGCCTTCGGCAGGGTCGCCGACCTCGCCGCGAAGCTGGGAGCCGCCTGCGTACCTCACGTCTGGGGCAGCGGCGTGACGCTCATGGCGAACCTCCATATCAGCGCCGCCCACTCGCATGTCGATCTCTTCGAGTACTGCACGCTCCCGAACCCGCTGCGCGAGGCGCTGCTCGACTGCGAGCTCCGCCTGGAGGACGGCCGGCTGGCCATTCCGGACACCCCGGGCCTCGGTGTCCGGCTCACCCCCGAGATCGAGCAGCGGTTCCCGTACGTGCCGGGCGGCGGGCACGTCATCGGCGCCCCGGAAGGGACGTGACCATGACCGACGACCGGTTCACCACCCCGGTCATCTCCGACTCGCTGGACGCGGCCGGACAGCGCGGGCAGGTCCTCGCCCCCGGCATCGGGCCGCTCGTGCCCGGCTCGCGTCTTCTGGGCCGGGCCGCGACGGTGCAGTTCGCCCCGGTCACCGAAGACCACCCTCATCCCTACGAGGACGCCATCGCCTTCATCGATGGTCTGCGTCCCGGCGAGGTGGCGGTGGTGGCCACGGGCGACAGCTCGCGCTCGGCCTTCTGGGGCGAGTTGTTCAGCGCGGCCGCACTCGGCCGCGGCGCGGTCGGTATCGTCACCGACGGCTGCCTGCGCGACTCTCCGAAGATCGCCGCGCTGGGCTTCCCGGCCTTCGCGCGTGGCCGCTGTCCGCTCGACTACCGTGCCCGGATGCGCGTCGTCGCTCGAGCGCAACCGGTGGTGCTGGCAGGCGTGACGATCCGTCCGGGCGAACTCGTGATGGCCGACGACGACGGAGTCGCGGTGGTGCCCGCGTCCGTCGAGGAGCAGGTACTAGCACGGGCGCGCGCGCGAGTCGCGACCGAGTCCACCGTTCTGGAGGAACTGCTCGCCGGTGACGGCCTGCGCACGGTCTGGGAGCGTCACGGCGTCCTGTGACCGACCCGCAAAGCGAGACCCTCGGCCCGGCATCACCCGGTCGAGGGTCTCGGCGTGCACGACGGCATGTCGGTCTCAGCGACGGAAGAAGCTCTCGACGCCGTCGATGTGCGCCGCCGCCACGGCGGCCGCGCGCGTCGGGTCGCGGTCGCGCAACGCGTTGTAGATCGCTTCGTGCTCGTCCCCCGCCCGGTCGAACACTCCGCGGTCCATGTGCCCACGCCAGAGGCGTGCGCGCTGCGTCCGCCCGCTGAGCGAGCCGATCAACGCGCTGAGGACCGGATTGCCCGCCGCCTCGGCCACGATCGAGTGGAACCGCATATCGGCCTCCACCACCTCGTCGACGCTGCCGTCCCCTCGTTGCGGGTCGCGCCGCATCTCCTCCAGGCAGGCCGCGAGGCCGGCGAGTTGCTCATCGCTGATCCGGGAGGCGGCCTGGGCCGCGGCGGCGGCCTCCAGGACCCTGCGCACGGCGAGCAGATCCAGCACCGTGGTGTCCTGAGAGAGTTCCACCATCATCGAGAACGCGTCCAGCAGCACGGCCGGGACCAGGGCCGTGACGTACGTTCCGTCGCCCTGCCGCGATTCCAGCATGCCCACCAGGGTCAGCGCGCGGATCGCCTCCCTCAGCGTGTTCCGGGAGACGCCCAGCCGCACGGCGAGTTCCCGCTCGGTCGGCAGCCGGTGGCCGGGCGGGAACTCGCCGGTCGCGATCATCGCCTTGATCTGTCTGATCGTCGCGTCGGTGACGGACTCACGGGAGGGGCCTTCGACGGTCACCCGTCAACATTAGACGGCTCCGGCGAGACGGCGGCCCTCTCGTCACCGAGGTCGGCGCCGCGCGTCTCGGGCACCGCCAGGACGGCCAGGAAGGAGATGACGGCGAACAGCAGGACGAGCAGCGCGATCGGCCAGGACGCCCCGCCCGACCAGTTGAGCAGCGCGGAGGCGACCAGCGGCGCCGGCCCGCCGATGAGAGCGGAGGTGGACTCGCGGGAGAGGGCGATGCCGCTGAGGCGGAAGCGTGCCTCGAACATCTCGGCCAGCAGCGATGCTTGCGCCGCGTACATCGAGGAGATCCCGACGGCCAGGCCGAGCACGACCGCGATCACGACCAGGACGGGGATCTCCGTGTCGATCAGCCAGAACATCGGGAACGCGAATACCACCAGGAAAGCCGCGCCGCCGAGCCAGACCGGTCGTCGGCCGACGCGGTCCGACAGCGCTCCGAACAACGGGGTGGCCACGATCGCGAGCGCGGACGCGGTGACATTGGCGGTCAGCCCCATCGCGGCGCCCATGTCCAGTTCCTTGGTCACATAGGACAGCAGGAACACTTGGATGAGGTAGGAGATGGCCACGAACGGCCCGTTCGCGGCCATCGCCAGCAGCAGCATCCGCGGCTGCCGCCGCACGACCTCGACGATCGGCAGGCCCCGCGGGGCACGGACCGCGGCAGCCTCCTCGAACACGGGAGTCTCCGCGACCCGCGACCTGAAGTAGAGGCCGACCAGCACGGCGGCGAAGCTCAGCAGGAACGGCAACCGCCAGCCCCAGGAGTCGAACTGCTCGTCGGGCAGCGCGGAGACACCGGCGAAGACCACTGTGGCGACGAGGATGCCGAGGAACACTCCGGTGCCGGGCAGTGAGGTCAGCAGTCCGCGGCGCCGCCGGTCGCCGGCCTCCGCCGCCACCACCAGTGCGCCCACGTACTCGGCTCCGGCGCCGAATCCCTGCAACAGCCTCAGCGCCACCAGCAGTACCGGAGCGGCCAGGCCGATCGTGCGATAACTCGGCAGCAGCCCGATCCCCGCCGTCGCGACGCCCATCAGGACCAGCGTCATCACCATCATCGGCTTCCGGCCGATCCGGTCGCCGACGTGGCTGAACACCACACCGCCGACCGGTCGCGCGCCGAAACCGACCGCGAACGTGGCGAGCGAGGCGAGGGTGCCCGCCGTGCTCGACGTCTCCGGGAAGAACTGGTCGCCGAACACCAGCGCGGCGGCCAGGCCGAAGAGTGTGAAGTCGTAGTACTCGACGACGCTCCCGATCATGCTCGCAGCCGCGGCGCGCCGCTTGGACCTGCTCGCTGTCATGACACCATCCATCGATTGGCCCATCCAATTACCGCAGAGAGGAGACGATCGCGGCATGATAAGCATGCTGAAGGCTGAGTGTCCATAGATTGGCCCGACCAATAGCCGAGGTTGAGCAGATCAGAGTTGACGCCGATCGCGGCGGTCCCCGCCCGACGGTGCCGTGCAGGCGGAGGGATTCCGCCGGTCCAGCCCGGTCGCCAGGAAGCTGCCGAGTTCGACGACGGCCACGCTCGCGGGCTCGACGAGGTTCGCCTGGATGTGGAAGTCATGCCACACGTGGCCGTAGGAGCGGTGTTCGACGAGGACCCCGGCCGCGCGGGCACGCTCGACGAGACGGTGGATGTCGGGCGCGAGGATCTCCCCCCTGCTGAGATGGATGAACACGTGTCGAACTCCGTAAAGTCGCCGTAGGCCTGGGGACAGCTCAGGCGAGGTTGGGTCGTGGCAGGTGCCGTAGCGTTCCGCCCACGCGCGGAGGTGCGATGCGCGTAACAAGGCGTCGCGGCCGTGGCGCCAAGAAGCGCGGTCGCTCAGCCAGCCCTTCTCTTTCCGGGCCGGGATTTGAGGAGGATGGCGGCGGCGTCTTCGGCGGACTGGCGTGCCAGGTCGGGTAGGACGCTGGTGTAGGTGTCGGAGGCGATGGTGATCGACGACAGCCCCAGGGTCTCCTGGACGACTTTGAGATCGTGTCCGGCACGCAACAGGATGGTGGCTGCGCCGTGGCGCAGGTCGTGTAGACGAACGGGAGGCAGCCCGGCTTCCATGGCCATCAACTGGAACTGATCCAGTGCGAACTCCGGAAGCAGCAGGTTTCCATCCTCGTCGGTGAAGACGAAGCCGCTCTCGTTCCAAGCATTTCCTGCGGCGAGACGTTCGTGATTCTGACGAGCCCGGTGGACGGCGAGCTCCTTGTTGGTGTGTTTGTCGAGGGTGACTTGACGCTCGCCGGCCTCAGACTTCGGGCGAGCCTGTTGAGTTGTGCCGCCGATCTGGGTGATCTGCCACCGCACTCGAATCGTTCCCGCGTCGAGGTCGACGTCCGCCCACCGCAGCCCGCAGGCTTCACCGCGGCGTAGACCGCGGAAGGCGATGAGCTGGTACAGCGCGTACAGCCGGTGCCCGGCGGCGCGGTCAAGGAACACCCGGGTCTGTTCAGGCGTCCACACCATCACCGGTGACGGCCGTGGCGTGCCTATGTAGGCGTCGATGGGCTTGATCCGGTTGCTGTGTCCGCGTCCGCCGAGTTGGGTGCGGCGGATCTCGGCCTTGGCGGTGATATAGGCGTCGCGGGCCTGTTCCCATTGCTGGATCCGTTCGGGCGTCCAGATCAGTGCCTTGGGGCGTTTGCCGGGTGGGAGTTCGATGAGGGAGGCGACGTTGAGGTCGATGCGTCGTTCCCGGATCGCTTTGTTGAGTGCGGCGCGCAGGGTGGCGCGGATGCGGTGCTTGGTCGCCGGGCCGACCACTCGGCATCCCTTCACGCGGGCGCGCAGTGCCGGGTCGCCGGTGGTGCGGGCGTGGGTGATGAGTTCGTTGCGTTCGTCGATGGCCTCGAACACCGCCTCCACGTCCGCGGCGCGTAGCCGGTCCAGGCGGATGTGGCCGATGACGGGGATCAGGTGGACGTGGATGTGGGTGTGATAGCTGTGCACAGTGCTGGCGCGCAGCCCCTTGCGGCCCGCCAGCCACAGGGTGAGCCACTGCCCCACGGTGATGGTGGTGTCCAGGGCTTGCCCGGTGCGGATCTTGCGGCGCACCTCCTCCGGCTCGGGCAGCCGCTTGTGCTGCTTGAGGGTGATGGTGATGAGATCGATGATGCGGTGGCGGTGGTCGGGATCGTCGGTGACGGCCAGCAGTTCGTGGAGTCGGCCGATCTCGGCTTCGGCGTCGTCCTGGAGGAGGTATCCGCCGCGGCGGATGGGGTTGCGGCGCGTCCCATCCGGGCGGGGCGGGAGTTCGTACTGGTAGTACCAGGTGCCGTGGGTCGGGCTCCACGAGCCGCTCTTGCGGCGCAGTTTCGGGCACTTCTTGCCCAGCAGCCGCCCCTCGGGGGTACGGCATCCGCAGGCCTTGTAGGTGGTTCCGGCAGCCAAGACTGATCTCACTCGCTTTCGGTCGGGTACTGGGGACGGTCGAGGCCCAGGAGGGTCAGGAGCCCGGCAGTGGGGACCAGGTAGCTGCGACCGACCCGCAGCACCGGGCAGGGAAACCGCCCGGCACGAGCCAGCTCGTAGCTCTTGGTACGCCCCATCCCGAGCGCCCGCCCTGCCGTGACCAGATCGACCACCGCGGGCAGCACACGGATCTCCGCCGCAGTCAGCCCCTGCATCACCACCCACCCCCAGCACGCAACCCCGTCCGGCGGCCTACCGGCCGCCGCAGGGAACCGCCTGCCAGGGCGCTGGCGGCGTGGGCGTCCTCCAACGGATCAGGACCGCTCCGATGAGCGGACGGACCGGCCGCTGGGCACGGTCGGGTCTGTCCTGCTGGTTCGGAGCATCGGTATGCACGCTCGACTGCACCCCGCCGGTCAAGTCCCCCGCCGGCAGCGCCACCGACGGGTGCGACGACGGCCAGCGCCGTGCTCGCCTGACGGCGCCCGCCCTGGAGGCAGCCGCCGAACCGCTGCCGGTCCCCTTGACAGCCAACCGCCCGGCGATACTCAGCAAGGCTGCCAGTACCGGGCAATGGCCGACTGAGACGAGTTTTTGTTCGAATGGCTGACTCCTCATTTTGAAGGCGGTGGCCACAACCAGGCGGCCGACGTTCCGTGCTGCACCGGGCGGGTCGGTGGGGTGTTGACTGGTGGGTGGTGCGGGTTGGACGGCGTGTGATTCATTCGCTGGGTGGCCTGCGGTGGCCACCGATTTCCGTACACCCTTAAAGCACCGCTGAACGCATCTGAATTTGCCAACGCTCACGTCAGGATCTGGCCAAGGTCGCCTGGCCAGAACATGACCAGGCGTTCCCAGCGGCACGGGCGATGTCAGGTCGGTGCTTCTTGAAGCCTTACCGTTCAGCACATCCGCAGCCCCGGGAACATCCGCAGGACAGGTCAAGGCTTGATCAACAGCGTCGACGCCAGCGAGAACCGGAGCCCGTCGGTTCGCCTCATGAGTGTCGGTCGGCGAGCTCCCGTGAAGGATCTGGATGCCGAGGTAGACGACACACTCGATCGCCGCCGGACCAAGATTCGTCCCACATGTTCCTGCAGGCCAGGGGCTCACGACTCGATGCCGGACGTTCCCCAGCGAAGTCACGGTGCGCTGGTCGACGTCCGTCCGACCCCCGTCGCATTCTTCGAGCGAGTTGAGGGGGCGGGCCAGCCTCCGAGGCGCCTTGCTCCGCCCCGATGGAACAGGATGGAGCAGCAGTGCACCAAGTCGGAACAGCGGAAGTCGCCACGCACCGGAGTGGTGCACAACGTGGAGCAGGCGGTACTGGCCGACCCGACATTCCCGCACCAGCCCCGGCTTCGTCCGACGCCGCTTCGGCGAGACTGCCTGCGCGAGGAGCCCCGCCTACCTCGTCAAGACCGGGCAGGCAGTTGCTGTCACCGCCCCGGCTACTCGCGTCGACATCGATCCGACAGCCGATTGCTCCGCGTCCCAGGAGAGTCGGGCTGCGTTGTCGGTGGCTTTATGAAGGATGTGCCGAGACCGGCATGTCGGGCAAGGGTCCGATCGTGGTGCCTGTGACGAACCCGAAGGCCTCCGCACGGCCGTCGAACTCCAGGCGGCCCGGCACGTCCGCGGCAAGGTCGTGATCGACCTCTGGCCTCGGCGCTGAGCGCACGTGCCGGACGCCGCCGCGATCAGACCGTGACCACCAGCGCCCTCAATCCGATCTTGGAGACACGGCCTCTAGACCGCGCACCCGCAGGGCTGGAGCACCTGGAGGTCGTTGCCCGCCTGCGTCGCTTCCCTGACCAGTTCGCCGCACAGCGGGCAGGGCTGACCGGCAAGGACGGAAACGCCAGGGACAGGCGAGTGCCCGGCCTCGGCGACGGGCGAAGCGAGGTGTTCGGGTGAAAGATCCACGGCGCGCCATCTTAGGACCGCACCATCGGCGGAGGCCGGACCGACAGGCCAGCCGTCTGTCACCGTGACAGGCATCCGCAGACACCAACGGAGGATCCGCCATGGCGGCGGGCGCGAATCCCGCCCGGTGGCCGGTCAACGCCGGCGGAGACTTCGCGCCGTCTTCCAGCCTCCATCCGGCTGCCTGCGCCTGACGCCTTCGCCAGCGTTGACTCCTCCGGCATGCGGCGCTGAACGATACGGCCGCATGGCTCGTATGTTCCCGCCCGGACCCCTGGGAGCGGGGCCGGGCCGGGAACGCGGTCAGGCGTTGCGGAGGGCGTGGGTGGCAGCGGCGCCGATTGTGTCGGCGGTCCGGGTGGGATCGGTGAGGGTGACGCGGTAGGCGCCGTTCAGGACGGTGGTGTGCCGGTCGGGTGCCACCCACAGCGCGGCGCACCCGGCGGCGGTGAGGCGGTCGAGGCGTTGCTGCCCGAGGGTGGGGTGGGGATCTTTGAATTTGCCGTCGGAGACGACCACGAGGAGGCGGGCGGCGCCGGGACGGGTCAAATCGAGGGTGGCGTCCAGGGCGTCGATGGCGGTGGTGAAGTCTTCGGTCGGGTCGTTGGCGGCGAAGACGGGGACTTGGGCGGGTGTCTGTCCGGGGCGAGTGAGGGCCCGCACCCGCGCACCGAAGATAACGGCGGCGGAGATGGCGTCGGGAACGTGTGCGGCGGCACGGGCGATGATCCATGCGGCGGAGGCGACGGGTGCGGCGAAGGCGTTCATGGATCCCGACACGTCGCAGGCGATCCCGATGCGCAGCGGCGGCGCGGGCACGTGGCGGCGGACGGTGCGGGTGAAGGGTTCGGCGGTGGGGGCGGCCCCGGCGGCGCGCTGGGCGTCGGCGGCCAGGGCGCCGCGCATGCTGAGGCGTCCGGGCGGGGTGGCCGAGGTGGCGCGGGTGGTGACGCGGTCGCGGTGCGCGGCGGCGCGCAACTGCCGGGCGAGGCGGCGGGCGGCGGCCTGCTCGGCGGGCTCTGGGGTGCGGGTGCCGGTGATGGCGGTACCGCCGCGCCGGGACGTGGTGGGGGTGGTGCTGGGTGCGAACACCCGCCGCGCCGCACGCTGCGCCTGCTCGCGCGCCCGCTTCTCTTGCCGGCGTTCCTCTCCACGCGAGGTCGGCGCGCCGGGCGTGCCGGGCGCCATGGCGGGGGTGTCGGCGGAACCGTGGACGGCGACCAGAGTCTCCCCGACCGCCTTGACCAGAGGCGAGGGGTCACCGGAGGCGCCGGGTGTGCCGGGCGGCGGCGTGGGCACGGGCCGGTCGGGCTCGGTGCCGACGATCCGGCACCAGCGGCGCCCGAGTTCCAGCATCGCCTCCCCGTCGGTGTCGGGCGTGGTGTGGGCGATGTGCCACAACGCCGACAGCGCACTCAACCGCGATTCGCCGAGCACCCCGACCACGACCTCGCGCAGCGGCGCGGTTTCGGCCGTGGTGAGGATTCCGGCGTCGGTGCGGGCCAGCAGCAGTGCGGCGGCGTATCCGGCGTTCCATGGCGTCATCGCCGCCCCCGGTGTCGACACCGCCGCCACGCCACCGGGCGCGCCACCACCGGACGCACCAGCACCGGGTGCGGTCGCCGGGGCGGCGGCACCGGCCGGGCCGGTGGCGGGCGGGGTGGTGGCGGGGGTGAAGAAGCTGGGAAGGACGATGGTGCTGGCGACGGCGCGCAGCCATGGCCGGTCGGCGGGGCGGCGCCGCACCTGCACCGCCTCGATCCGCGACTCCTCCAACGCCAGCGCCGCATCGATCGCGGCGGCGGACGCCCCAGCCGGTGCGCCGCTGGGTGGCGTCCAGCGGGTGTGGGTGGCGTGCGCGGCCTCGTGGACCAGCACACCCCACAGCGCCGGATACCGGTACCGGTCAGCGGGGCGGGTCGGGTCGCAGGTGTCGGGCCGATGCCCCAAGTGGGTGCCGTCGAGTTCGATGGTGGCCAGCGCGGGCACGAAACACCCCGGCGCCCCCTGCCCCAGGCCGGGCGCGCACCTCACCGTCAGGTCCTCGCGGTCGGTGAGGTCGGCCACGGCATCGGTGAACGCCGCCGACAGCGACAGCCACGCCCCAGGCACCCCCGCCCCCGCCCCCGCCACAGCGGCGGGCGCGGGCACGGTGGCGGCGGGCGCCGGTACAGTGGCCGCCGCCGTAGCGGGCGCGGTGGGGCCGGTGGCGGGTGCGGTGGCGGTGGCGGATGTGGTGACGATGTGCGCGGTCATGGTTCCCCCTGGTAGGTCGTGATCGGTGCCCGGACGGGCACGGCGTGGCGTACGGATGTGCGGCGTACGGGTGTGGGTCAGAGTTGGCGGCCGAGGGCCAGCGGGGTGACGGCGCGTCCGTAGACGGAACTGATGACCTCGGCGACCATGTCGCGGTCTTCTTCGGGGGCGATGCCGAGGAGGTTGGCGACCGCCGCGTCCGGCCCGAGGACTTTGGTCATCTTCTGGAAGGCGATCAGCTCGCGCAGCTGCGGCGCCCACCCGATCTCCCCGGAGGCCCGGCGGCGGGCGAGGTTGCGGGCGACGCGGATCGCGCGCGGCTCGATCTTCAATGTCGTCGCGAGGTCGTAGTCGGTGGACACTTGGATCTGCGCGGCGAACCGTGAGGCGAGGGCCTCGGTGAGGACGGCGCCGTGCACGCCCGGGTTGTGTCCGGCGACGACGTAGAAGCCCTCGGCGGCGGTGATCGTCTCGCCCCGGTGGGCCTTGACGGTGATCTGGCGGCGCCCGTCCATGGCGGGGTACACCACCGCCAGCACCTTGGGTGAGATGAGGGTGGCGTCGTCGATGAACAGGCAGCGGCCCTCGGTCATCGCGGTCACGAGGGGCCCGTAGATGAACTCGTACCCGCCGCCCGGGGCCTGGGTGTACTCGCCGACGAAATCGGCGACGGCGGTGTCCCCGTCCCCCGCGACCGTGATCAGGTCCGGGAACGCCGCCTCCACCAGCGACGTCTTCCCGGTACCGGGCGGCCCGTACAGCAACGCCGCGATCGACGCCTCCCGCAACCGCCGCAGCGCCGCCACATCCGGCAGATCCGCCAGCGCACGCGGGTGGTAGGCCTGGCCGTTGGGCCGCACCACCGGCCCCCGCCCGTACTGCGCCACCGCCTTCCCACCCGCCGCCGCTGCCGTGCCGGTGCCGGTGCCGGTGCCGGTAGTGGTGGCGGACGGTGGGGCGGCGGGCGCGGGCGCCGCCGATGGCGTTCGGCGCGACGTCCGGGTACCCGCGCTGCCGCCCGTGATGGGGCCCTTGGTGGCGTCGACGGTGGTGGCGGTGGCACCGTACCGGCGCGGCCGCCCCGACACCCGCTCGGCCTGTCCTCGGCCGGTCAGCGTGTCCAGGGCGTTGGCGACCGCACCCGCCGACCGCCCTAGGTCCTTGGCGATCTCACCGGGAGTGAACAGGCTCCCCGGACGGTCGGCCAGCACGGCGGCGACCCGCCGCCGCAACTCACCCTGCCCCAGGCGACCGCCCGACGGCGCGGGCACGGCACCCGGCGCGGCGGGGCCGGTACCCGCCACCGCAACGGCGGGCGCCGTGCCCGTGGACGGCACAGCGGCGGGCGCGACGGTGGTGGTCGGGGTCGTGCTGGTCGGGGTCGTGGCGGGAACGGTGGTCATCACTTGCCTCCAGGCGGTGGTGTCGGTGGTCGGTGGCGCAGGGGGCGGGCGGTGGCGCGGTGCCCGCCCCCGTGGCGGTGGTGGGTGCGGGCGGTCAGCGCGCGGCGAGCACGGTCGCCTCGGCGGCGCCGGTGGCGCGGCGGGTGGTGGTGAACCGGCGGGGCCGTTCGCACACCAGCTCGGCGTCACCGTCCTCGGCGAGCCGGTCCAGGGCGTTGGACACCGCGCCCGCCGAATGACCGATCACCTTCGCGACCTCATGCGGGGTGAACTCCGCGCCCGGGTGCGCGGTCAGGTGCGCGGCGACCTTCGCGCGCATCGCCCCCGGCTGCGACCGCACCCGCCCCGACGGCGTCCGCACCGGACCCCGCGCCGCCGCACGCACCAACCGCCGCACCAGCCCCGACCCGCTGTAAGCACCCTCCGCCGCCAACACCGCCGCTTCGCCGTCCCCGGCTTCCAACGCCGCCAGCGCCGCTGTGATCCCCTCCCGCAACGCCGTCAGCGCATCCCGCGCCTCGGCCACCGCCGCCGAATCCATCCCCTCCTCCCCGTCCCCCTCCGTGTCACCGGTGCCGGTCGTGTCCGCGTCTCCGGTGTCCGTGCTGTCGGTGGTGTCCAGCGGGCCGGACGAGGCGGCCTCGGGCCCGTCGGCGGACGCGTCCGGGACGGGACCAGTCGGCGCTATGCCGTCCTCACCGGCGCCCGCCCCGCCGCCGTCGGCACCGCCGGTGGTGGTGGTGGTGGGGGTGGCGGCGGTGGCGTGCCAGGTGTCGGGGAGCCGCTTCCCGCCGTCCCGCCCGCCCGGCGTCCGGGCGGCGCGCCCGTCCGCCTCCAGGGCGGCCAGGGTGCGGGACGCCGTCGCGCGGCTGACACCCGCCGCGCCCGCGATCACGGCGACCGTGCCGCCCGGGTTGCCCGTCAGCGCGTCCCACACGCCCCCAGCCGCGCCCGCCGGACGCGCCCCACCCGACGCACCGGGCTCACCGTCAACCGCGCCCTGCGCGCCAATGGCGCCGTTCCCGACAGCGGCGGTGGCGGTGGCGTTCTTCGTGGCCATTTCGACTCCCGTTCCATTCGTTCCGGCAACCGTGACTCGGCGCCGTTCCCGTTTACCGGGAGCTCGACCATTTCTCGATGCCGCAACGATAGGCAAGCACCTGCGGCCACATTTTTAATCACCTCAACGGCTGAACGATGTAACCAATCACCCACGCCGACACCTAAACCCAACCAACGGCAAACGCCGATTTCGCGCACCGAAACCACGCGCGCCGCAGGACGCACCATCACCTCGCACCCTTTCACCGAATGCGCCTCGCCAGAGATGACGGAACGGCACGGCGACTCGACATCTCACTTCGGCAGACACCTCACCTCCCACGACTCGCGCGCCCGAGGCGACTCGGGCACGGGCGCGGGCCGTCGCCGAGGGCGACGCCCCGCCGGCCCGCCCGGCCGGCGCCGGCCAGGCTGGCGGATGTGCATGCTTTGAGGTAGAGGGACAAGGTAGAAACCAGCAACACGGGATCGGAGGGGCACGCAAGAGTCCAACATCCACATACGCGCGGGCTATTACCAGGAGTCGTCCTGGAGACGAGTCGGGCACGCGAACAGAAGATGCGATGGCGCGCCTACCTGCAAGGACAGGGCCGCCAGGGGGTTCTGGTCATAGACGGAACCCCGAAAAGAACCCCGAAAAGAAGGCCGAACAGAACCCCGAAAGCCGCGCCCACTTTCGTCCGCACCTCCAGCGGACAAAGACACTGGAAGTGCCCCGCAACCACGCCATGCCTGCCTGCACGCGAGGAGTCGCCGCGGGCTGGGACGAGCCGCGAAGCCAAAGAGTCGTTCCCCTGCCCTCGCCGGAGGAACAGGTTGTTCCCCGGGCTGCCTCCCGGGTTCTGGGGCGACGTGTCCCTTGCCGCTGCCGCACGCGTGCCGCAGCAGACTTCTCTGGGCCAGCGAGCCGTGCCACCGGTTCCCGCGCTACCGCGGTCTCGCCAACACGGACCAGCGCCGCCGCCGGACGGTCGACCTGCCCCATCCCAGTTGGCGTCGGTCGGCCCTGCTGGAAGTAGACCGCCCGGGGCACACCCACACTCACAGGTGTCGACGGACACCTGGACACCGTGCCGCCGGCGGCGTGTCCACGATGTGTCCCTGAAGTGTTCCCCCGGCGATCCAACTCGTGGCCTGGGTAGGACTGCGCCCGGGCCGGTGACGGGTGCGTCGACGCGCGGGCTGCGTAGACTCCGGTAGGAACAGCTGCAAGCCTTGACGTTTTCACAGGTCACAGCGATTTTAAGCACTCTGTAGGCACGCCGCGGACACTCTGTCGCTCCCGTGTGCTCATGAAGTGCTGCCCGCGGACATAGGGGGACACGATAAGCAGAAGAGCGCCGGCATGCTGATCCAGCCGCCTGCGGCGGACACCGCACCGCGCGGCGGCTCCGTCCCGTCCGGTATCGCGTTAGGACGGAGCCGCCGCAAGGGGCCGCTGGCTATCCTTGGCGCGAGGGGCCAGCCTGATTCACCCAGGCTGGGCCCTCCTTATACCGCCAGCGCAGCCGCAGGCCGGGGCATGGCTTCGAGCTTGCGGTTGAGGTCGAGGTCGACCCAGACGGTGTGGCCCAGGCTGCTGTTGCCGTGCACGCCGAACATCAGCGCCAGCTCGTACAGCATCCGCAGCCCCCGGCCACCCTCCCCGTACATGCCGCCGTACCCCTCGGGCAGCACGGTCGGGATGCCATGCCCGCCCATGTCGGTGACCGCGACATAGGCCGGGTTCTCGCAGACGACCTCCAGCCCGAACCAGCCGTCACCTCCCTCACCCGACCGCGTGTGCCTCACCGCGTTTCCGGCGAGCTCGCTGACGGCCAGCGCGACCACGTCCACACACGGCATGCCCGCGAAAAGCGCCTCAGCGAAGGTCCGCGCCTCCTGCACCTGATCGGCCCGGCCTGCATACACCCGGCGCCACCGCATCCTCTCCGTCGCCCACAGCCATTCACTGGCCGTCGCTCCGACCAGTTTCGCGTTTTCCATTCTGCTTGTTCCTCCCTTTTGTTCTCCGCCCGCCGATGACCGTTTCATCTGTCACGGTCGGCCGGATGTTGATTAGCGCCCGGCTCTGCGAGCGAGGTCAAGTGCGTTTGTTCGGTCAACAAACCACAAGCGACCAACCCCGAAGAGCGCACCGCCTTCTCCGCGGCGTCTCGCCATAAGCACCTCGGTGAGGCATTCGGCGCCATAGGCTTCTTCGACCGCACATCTCACGTCCCGGGGGGCCATGGAAGCTCAAGAGATCGAGGTCAAGTACCGCGTGATCGACCAGGACGCGCTGCTACGCGCCCTGGCTGATCACGGAGTCTCGTTGTCCGCGCCGGTTCTCCAGGAAGATCAGGCGTACGCCCCGATATGGTGGAACTACGGCAAGCCCAAGACCGGTGTGCCGTTCGGGCGGCTGCGGACCGTGCAGGGCACGCACCTGTTCACGGTGAAGACTCCGCAGGACAACGAGATGGCCTGCCTGGAGGCCGAAACGGTCGTGGCCGATCCCGGGCAGATGCACGAGGCGTTGCTGCAGATGGGGTTCCGTCCGACGGTCCGGATCGTCAAGCGGCGCCGGACCGGGCAGGCGGGACGGTGGTCGTTGTGCCTGGACGACGTCGAGGATGTGGGACCGTTCCTGGAGATCGAGACGGTCACGACCGCCGACGAGCCGGGCCTGGCCGTCCAAGCGCAACTGGACGCATGGGCGACCGGCCTGGGCGTCAAGCTGGAGCGGGTGACCGACACCTACGACTCCCTCGTCCGGCTCGCCCAGCATCACAGCACCTGAACGGTTCGAAACAGCGCGAGCCGCTGATGGCCGGGCCGATGGCGGGCAACAGGCTGACGGACGTCCCTCAACACGACGGGTGCTGTCCGGCTCGACGATCTCGCGCCTTGCTTCAGCATCTCCTGCGATGTTCGGCTGCCGCATCCGGCTGCTCCTCCGCCGTGCTGCGAAGCGGGGCGGCGGTGACCATGCTCAGCGCCCTCGTGACCTCGTTGAGGTGGATTCTGGGAAAGTGGACCTGTGCCCAGCAAGACGGGACCACGCTCTCGCCTTCAGCGACGAGATAGACGAAGACGTCCCAGGCATCGGCACGCGTCCACCGGTTGAGCCGCTCCCCCGTCTTCGGCAGAACCCTCACAAGCAGGTCCAGCATCGTGCGCGCGTCATCGGCGGACATCTTCAGCCACGCCTGGCCGGCATAGAAGTCGGCGTGCCGCCGCCGTCCCGGGCCGGTCGCCGATCTCGGTCCGCAACGGATGGACGCCCCGAGGTCCTGACAGCAACCAGACGTACTCAATCCCAACCTCCACAGGGCGCGGACCAGCGGGATCATGTCGAGGTCGATGTCCACCTCGTCCCCAGCCGGGGTGGTCAGGCGACGGGAGGGATGGATGTTGGCTACGTCAGGCATTCCTTGGCCTCGGTGAGGTGCCGGCGAACGACACGTTGGGTGGCCTCGTCGGCCTCAGGGTTCGGCATCCAGCGGACGCACTGCTGCAGGTACCACTCGCAGATCCAGACGCGGTGCCAGCCGCCCGCCCAGACCTCGGCGGGCAGGCCCCCACGCTCCGCGGCCGCGCTCTCGGGGCCGCCGGCGGCGATGTAGGCGCCGATCATCTCCGCGATCGCGGCGACATCCAGCGGCAGCGGGGTGTCGCGCCACGACGCCAGATCCAGCAGACCCGGGCCGGTGAACGCCCGCGCCCAATCCAGGACCCGCAACCCCGACGGCCCGGTGTGCAGCGAGGTCGGATGGAACTCGCTATGGCACATCCCGAACGGAGGCGTGGCCGCTCCCGCGGACCGCGCCTCGGCGACCTCCGCCAACTCCGTCAGCAAGCGGCGGATGTCGGCGGCGTCGCTCCATCGCCCGGCCTGTTGCAGCCGTGCCAGCGCGCCAAGCGCCCGGCCCGGGAGTGAGGCCAATTCGCGAGCATCCAGCACAGGCAGACCCCCCATCGGGGGGCAGGCGTGGATCGCGACCGCCGCCGCTGCTCCTTGCGGCAGGGATGCATCTTCGGCCGGGTGTTCGCCGAGGTCCTCCAGGAGCATCGACAGGTGCGCATCATCACGGCGACTGACCGCGAGCACGTCCGGTACCGGCACGCCATGCCGCCCCGCGTACTGCAAGACATCGGCCTCCCCGGTGAACGGCGCGATCGCCGATTTGAGGATGACGGTGCCGCCGTTATCCAGGTGCACACGTTCCACCGCCGACAGCGCCCAGACATGGATCGGTTCCCGGCTGACGGCCCGCCGCGCACGCAGCGGACTGGAGGCGAGCAGAGATGAAAGGACCGGTGAGGGGGCGGACACCGGGCCCGCCCCCTGCGGTCCGTGGACGCTACTGGCCACAGGCTTGGACTCGCTGGATCCAGTCATCCCCGAACTGTCGCAGCTCCCGCCGGAACTCGGTGAGGTCCACCCCGAACGGCACGATCGCGCCGCCGCGCATGTCCGCCTGGGACTGGCAGCCGTGCACCAGCCGCCCGCCCAGCGCGGCGTTGGCCTTGGTCGCCTCCACCCGCCGCGACTCATCGAACCACGTGCCGTGATACAGCTCGTCGACCAGCTGCGCCTCCTGCTCGTCCAGGCCGTAGATGACCTTGCAGGCGATCGGGAACATCCACGCCGGCCCGACGTTGGAGATCGCACCGTCCTGCTCGACCCGGTTCAGCGCCATCACCGTGCCGACCTCGCGCAGCATCCGCAGGTGCTCGGCGCGCACGCCGAGCGCGACCAGGCCCGGCTCGGTCAGGTACTCCTCCCGGAAGATGTAGGCGGTCGCCTCCCACGCCACCGCGAGCACCTCGGCCGGGTCGGTGGTCGTCCGGCCGTGCGCGCGGACGTAGTCCAGGGCCAGCTGCTCGACCGTGGTGTCCGCGGTCTCGCGGGCGGTCAGCAAGTCGGCCCTGACGCCGTCCCAGTCGCAGACGATCCACGACGGGTTCTCGTACCGGAAGAAGTAGACGGCCGGGTCGATCACGATGGTCATGCCCTCGACCGTGACGCCGTCGATACGATTCCAGCCGGAATGGAACGCCTCAGGGAGTTCCGCCCGGATGAGCGGACTCGCTTCGGAAAGGGTGATCACGTTTCCTCCTGATGTCCTTGCCAGTGATGGGTGAAAGGGCGGGGCGGTCTCGCAGCGGGTCGGGGCTCCTTTCCTCTGGGCCTGCCGGGGCGTGTGGCCGGCTTGCGGGAGCTGACTGCGTGAGGGCGGTCTTCGTCGCGCTGGCCGCAGGCGGGTTGGTTGGTCGCGGTCCCGCGCGTTGCGGGGCGTGGCGGCGGCCGGAGGGCTGTGCGACGCCGCCGCGCCCTGCCGCACACCCGTCCTATGGCGCCGGGCAGGTCCAGGCTGGCGGGCGTGCGGAACTTGAAGGTGTTCATCTCGTCCACACGACGGCGTTGGTCCCCGCATCGACGTGTGCGGTGGCCTCGGTCCCGAGATCGACGTAGCAGCCGCGGCCCGACCCCGACAGCGCAACCCGACGGACCTCCCCGGACGTGCCCGGGGAGGCGTCGGCGAGCGCATCCTTGACGTGGTCGATCGCGCGGCCGCGGTCATCGGTGACGCCGGCCTGGCCGTGCTCGTCGTCCCCGTCGATGTCCCACGCGTACAGCTCCGGCGCCCATCGCGCCCGGTCGACACCGCTTCGACTCGGAGACACCGGCCGCATGAGCCTGTCGGAAGTGCCGGCGCACGGTGGCACGAGCACACCCGTCTCGGAAGGCATCGTTCTCTGCTGCTGTTCCAGGCGGTGCATGGGACGATCTCCTGCCACAACGCGGTACCAATGTCGTTACGCTCAGTGAAACCAGTGCACGTGCCGCGGAACTAGACGGACAATGGCGGTCACCGGGCGGACACTTCGCTGTCCGCCCCCCCGCACGGAAATCAGCGGAACGGTGCACGCCGATGACCGACAACCGACCCATATGGGCGATACGACTGCAATCTGAACGCGAGGCCCGCGGCTGGTCCAAAGCCGAGATGGCGCGGCAGTTGATGCGCGCGGCCGGCCTGGAGTTCGGCGACGTCGACAGCCTGGCCCGGCAGATCCGCTCCTGGGAGAAGGGCGTCAACCGGCCCCGCGACTGGCGACCCCACTACGCCACAGCATTCGGCATCCCCGAAGGCGAACTGATCGCCGAACCCCCGCCCGATGCCCGCGACGCTGACGCCGATCGCAGACACCTGCTGGCCAGCCTCGCGCTACTCGGCGTCGACACTGCATCCCGCACCGAGCCGCTCGAACCGATCCGCCAGGCGCTGAACCGCGCCATCCCCGGCGGCCTACACGGACACCTGGTCCAAGACTGGGAAGAGACCGTGTTCGAGCACGGCCATGCGTTCCTCACCACCCCGCCGCACGAACTGCTACCCGACCTTGCGGCGGACCTGGTCTCGCTGCTGACCTCAATCCGGACCGTCCCGGACGGCGCCACGCGCGATGACCTGCGCGGCCCGGCGGGCAAGCTCGCCGCGCTCATGGCGATGACCGTGTCGACGCTCGGCGAGCGCCGCCACGCCCGCGACTGGTGGAAGACCGCCCGCCACGCCGCCGACGCCTCCCGCGACCAGGACCTGCAGGTATGGGTCCGGGGTTACGAGGCCATGAACAGCCTGTACTCCGGACGCCCGCTGACAGTAGTGCTGCGCCTGGCCGACCAAGCAATCGCGATCGGCGGCAGGGCGGCGGGCGCGGCAGCGCTCGAAGCAATGGCCAGCCGCGCGCAGACCTTGGCGATGATGGACCGGCAGCACGAGGCCGACGAGGCGCTCCACGCACTAGCCGACCACTGGGAACGGCTACCGGCGGCGGCACCAGACGACCGACTGGCAACTGGGGCGTGGCCAGAGACCGCGCTACAGCACACGATCGCGTTCACCACTACCCACACCGGCGCGTTCGATCGAGCCACGCAAGCCCAAGACGCCGCAGCGGCGCTGTACCCACCGGAGATGCGCCGCCAACGCGCACAGATCGAACTACTACGCGCCACCTCGCTGGTGCGAGCCGGCGACGTCGCCACGGGCGTGGAACACGCCGGCAGAACGATCGAGGCGCTGGCCACCGTCCAGCGGACTACAACGATCCAGCGTGGCGCCCGGATGGTGCTGGAAGCAGTCCCGGACGCCGACCTGACCCAGCCCACAGTGCGGGACTACCGAGACGCCTTCGCATTGCCGGCACCCGAAGAGGAGTGACCCATGTCCAAGGACCTCGTGGTTCGGGTGGTGGACCGGCAGGCTGCGCTGGAATCGCTGGACGAAATCGCCGACCTGTACGCGCAGGTGTACGCCGAGCCGCCCTACAACGCAGCAGACAAGTACTCCCGAAACCGGTTCCTTCAGCGGACCCGCGACCAGGCAGTCGCGTCCGGGTTCAAGCTGACCACCGTCCGGCGCGGAGATGCCCTAGTGGGATTCACCTTCGGGTTCACAATGCCGCCGGGTGCGTGGTGGAAGAACGCCTCGAAGCCGGCAGCGGAGGTGCTTGAGGCGGACAAGTTCGCGGTGGTCGAGTTGGTCGTGGCGAAGACCGAGCGGGGGCAGGGGCTTGGGCGGCGGCTGATGGACGCCCTGCTAGCTGGCCGGCAAGAGCGGTTCGCGACGCTCGCAGCGGTCCTCGACGCAGACGCCTACGGAATGTACCTCCGATGGGGCTGGACCAAGGCCGCCGAGTTCCGGGCAGAGCCGCCGTTCAGCGACGCACTCGTGCTGAATATTCCGCACGGCGGGGACGGCTCGGGCGCTTAGGCGATCGCACCGTGCCCGGTGCCGATCCGCCCAATCGCCATGCTGCACGGCCGCTCCGAGATGATGGGCATCGTGTCGAGTTGGAACGACGGGGACGCAAGCGGCAGCTGGAGATCCAGGACGAGCACTGGAGGTTGATCCTCGCTGGTGTCGGGCCGATTGAGGCGCGCCGACAGGTAGAGGATCGGCCACAAAACCGGGTAGCGATGTTGGGCCGAGCGCCGCGGCTTCCCTGCCGCCCGTGTGGCACAGAAGTCCCAATCGTCTCGGTACCACTTCCTGTCGGAGCGACAACGCATCGCCACGCTGTCCGAGCACGGAGACGGGATCGAGGTCGCTGCCAGTTAAACTGGGCTCTCACAAACGGTCTTGCGCGAGCTAAAGCGCCACATGTGCTGGCATAACCAGGGCGTTTACCACGCCGACCAGACGCATGCCCTTGCTCTGGGCAATGCCCGGGTGGAACGCGCCGGCAAGCTCCTCCGCGCCGGCAAGTTGCGTACTGTGGCTCAGCGGATGCGGGTGGTAACGATGGAGCCCACAGGACATCGCATACCCGACACCCGCACCTCTCGCCGTCCCGCTCAGGTTGTGCAGTCGAGCCATCTGCGCACCGCGACGCCTGAAGCATCGCCGCTTATGCATCAAAGGTGGATCTGTTCCAATTGATCCATCGATGATATCTTTTTGCCGTAGCGTCTACATCGGCATTTGTTGCGGATTGAAGGGGGAATGTGTCGGAGCACGTGCCACAAGGCGATCCCCCCGAGCCACCCCTGGTGCTCAGGGGCCCGGCGATGCAGTTCCCCTCCATGCCGAGTCCCAAGAAGATCGTCTTCGGCTATGACCCGGATGAGTTCGAGGAGTTCGTCAAGGAGTGGGTTCCGGCGCTGAATCCACTGTACGTGCGGGTGGAGCGGCACGGCGGTAGCGGTGACCACGGGATCGATGTGGCCGGCTACCGCACGCCGCAGGGCCTGGAAGGGCCGTGGGACAACTACCAGTGCAAGCGCTACAAGAGTGCCTTGAGCTGGAATACAGCCTCGGCTGAGATGCGGAAGATGTTCGCCGGTGTCGTGCTGGGTCACTTCATCCGGCCGACGCAGTACGTCTTCGTCGCGCCGGCGATCGCCCGCACACTGCGGCAGGCTCTCGCCAAGCCGAGCGAGGCCCGCGCAACGTTCCTCCAAGACCTGACGGGAACCACCGATGAGGTCATCACCCGACTGACGCCCGAGGAGCAACTTCGCGTCAGGGAGCTGGCCGAGCAGACGGACTTCTCCATGTTCGTACCGGTCGACATGGACCTGATGCTCGCCCAACACAAGACCACTCCGGCCTGGGCGACCCGCTTCGGTGACGAGTTACGCGAGCGCCCTGCCATCCTTCAACCTCCTGACCGGCACGATCCCGGCGAGACCCGATACGTTCGAGAGCTCGTAAAGGTGTATGCCGAGCGCTGGAAGGACGCGGCCGACACTCTGGAACTGATCGCCCAACACCCCAAGGCGGGCGATCACATGCGGCGCCAGCGCGAGGCGTTCTATAGCGCTGAATCCCTGCGTCGCTTCGCTCGCGACGCTTACCCCGACGGGCACTTCAACGCGATCTTGGATGACGTCCACACCATTGCAGTAGAGGTTTCCGACAGGCGCTACGAATACGGCTGGGACCGTCTGCAGGCTGTCCTCGAAGCTGCCGGGGTCATTGCTCTGACCGAAACGGTTCTCAGCAGGTACGTGAGGCCCTTGGATCGCAAGGGGGTATGCCATCACCTGGCGAACGATGGCCGACTGGCATGGTGCGAGGAAGAGGGAGCCTCATGAACCCGCTCAACAGCCCCCTGGAGATCGGGGTGCGGGCCTTGGTGCTGCTGGCAGAGAGCCATCCGCGGCCGCTGGACTTGGCGCAGCTAGCTCTGCTGGACCACGCCGTTTTGCACAGCGGTGACCTCAACGGCCCGCCCAGCCTGCACCCGTCCCTGCCCGGCCACACGGGCGAGTTAGGCATGAAGCGCACCGTGCTGGAACAAGCGCTGTTGGTACTGATCCGCGCTGGCCTCGCCAAGGTCGATGCGGACGAGACCGGTCTGGTCTACCGCGCCACCGAGCGCGGGCCCGCCTTCGTCGACATCCTTGAGGCTCCCTACGTGGAGCGACTGCGCCAGCGGGCCGAGTGGGCTGTGCACCATTGGGCGCCGGAGACCGACGTACGCGCCACCACAGCGAACTTGCTCAACGGCTCGCTTCCCTCACCCACACCGTTCGAGGGCCGTCGTGACTGAACTACAGCTGACCCATCTCACCTATGCCGGGTCCCATGTGCCCCCCGCGCAGATCGTGTTCGGCCCAGAGCTGACCGTCATCTACGGCACCTCCGACACCGGCAAGTCTTTCATCGTCAAGTCCATCGAATACATGTTCGGGGGCGCCGACCCGACAATGGTGCCGGAGGCAGATGGCTACACCCAGATTCTTCTGGGGTTACTCATGCCAGACGGTGCCCCTTTGACTCTAGTCCGCGCCCCAGAGACCAACAGCATCCATCTACACAACGAGGACCTGCGCGATCAGGTGATCCGGCCCCCGGATGCGACGGTCACTGCGGTCCACAATGCCCGCAGCAAGAATAGCCTGTCGATTCATCTGCTACGCGCGCTGGGCCTTGACGGAATCCTGATCCGCAAGAACGAAGCGGGCGGAACTCGTCCTCTCGCGCTAGCCGACCTGGTGCACCTGTCTTTGGTCACCGAGAACCGAATGGTCGGTCAGGTGCCTCCGGTGCTGCGGACCGGCACGGCCGCTACCCGCACCGCAGAGTTGTCCGTCATGCGGTTCCTGTTGACCGGAGAGGGAGATCCGGCCGTGGAAACCGGCCCCAATGCGGGTCAACGCCGCGTCCACAAGGGGCAGATACAACTCCTGGACCAGCTCGCCATCGACCTGTCGTCCAAACTCGCCACACAGGAGAACGATCGCCAACTGCGCGACCGACTCATTCGAATCCGCGGAGCGCTGGAGGATCAGTCCGGCCCGCTGCGTCAAGTCAACGAATCCCACCACGAAGCAGTTGACTCCCGCATGAATACCGCCAGGGAGCTGGCCGTACTCGACGAGCGACTGACCGAAGTCAGTGACCTGCTGGGCCGCTTTCGGCTATTGGAGGCCCAATACCGCTCGGACCTAGAGCGTCTGGCGATGGTCAACGAAGTAGGCAGCATCCTGGGCTACTTCAAAGTCGGCACCTGCGTGTTCTGTGGCGCGGAAGTTGAGCATCAACAGCCCAGCCACAGCGTGGAGGAGACCACTCAGCTTTACGTTGCGGTGGAGGCCGAGGCTGCCAAGACATCTGCTCTGCTCGGGGACTTGCTGCCAACGATCGCCGACCTGGACGACGAACAGACCGCCCTCCTCAGCCGCCGGGTTGAGGCCCAGTCCGACATCGGTAGGTGGGACCAGATCATCGCCGAACTGGAAGGCGGCATCGCTCTACTGCGATCGGACGTCGAAGCGCTTGTGGAGGAACGCTCCGCTGTCGAGCGGGAGTTGGAACTGCACGAACGCATCGCAGAGCTGGACGAGAAGCGCTCCCGCCTAGTCGGTGAGGGATCTGTTCCGTCCACACGTTCCACGCAGTACATCCCGACGAGTGTCCTGGGCGATTTCGACTCCGTCCTCCAACAAACGCTGGATGCATGGCAGGTCCCAGACGTCGATCACGCAGAATACGATCAATACCACGCCGAGATCCGCGCGGGCGGACGAATACGTGCCGGACGCGGCAAAGGCGTACGATCCGTCCTTCACTCTGCTTTCACCACAGCATTGGCACGCTTTTGCATGGGCCGAGATCTATACCATCTCGGCTTCGTCGTCCTGGACTCACCGGTGGTCACCTACCGCGATCCGGAACCCGACGAAGTTCCCGATATACCCGATGTCGAAATGACATCTACCGTCGTCGACCGTTTCTACAAAGACATGCTTTCCTTTCCTGGGCAAGCCGTCGTCATCGAGAACGGCGACCCGCCGACCAAAGTGCTCTCGGAGGCCACCACCTACCACTTCACCGGAGCCGGAGGCCAACGAGCAGGCTTCTTCCCGACACACCTGCACTGAGGCCAAGAGAGCGTCGAAATGCAGCCACCGTGGTCCCTGCATCGGCGATCGACGACACGGCAAAGCTGGCCGGCAGTGGTCCGGTCGCCGCCGATGCCGTCAGCACCGACGGGCAGGGCAATTTCGAAGTCGTTGGGTGATGGCTGGTGGTGACGTTATGTGAGCATGAGCAGCGGGGCGGCGCGGTCGTGGTCGCGGCCGATCCGTTGGACGGTTTCGGTGATCTTGGTGATGCCGTTGACGGCCAGGACGCCGAGGGCGAGGTTGCGCAGGGCGGCGGTGTTGCGGGGGCCGTTGCCCAGGTAGGCCTGCTGGTCGTCTTCGCGCCATACGGTGTCGCGGGGGCGGTGCTCGACGTTCTCGATCGACCAGTGCCCGCGGGTGCAGGTGTGGAAGTCGGCGCTGGTCATCCAGGCGCGGCTGGTGACCATCAGAACGGTCTCCTTGCTGGTGGGGCGTCCTGCCAGGTCGGCGATGTCGCGGCGGATCACCGCCAGGCGGGCGGCATGCGGCAGCTTCACCCCGGCTCCCGGGGGAAGGCCGGTGCTCCAGGTCGTCCAGGTGCCGATCCGGCCGTGATCGTCCTCGGTGACCACGTGCGGGGTCTGCCCGCCCGACACCAGGGCGGACGCCAGGCGTTTGCAGGCCGCGTACAGCACTTCGCGGTTGCCCTTGACCGCCATCAAGTAGTCGGCGTTCTTGTCCTTCACCAGGTGGCGGGCGGTGGCGGCGCAGGTGTGCGCGGCGTCCATCGTCACCAGTGCACCGTCGATCTCCAGGCCGGCCAGCAGGGTCTTGACCTGGGTGGTCTCGGTGGTGCCCTCGGGAACGCGGATCTGGGCGAGCGTCACCGGGGCCTGCCCCCCGCGGCGTGGACCAGCGCGGAGAACAGCACCGGCCGGCCGTCGTCGGCCTAGGCGCCGTGCAGGTCCTTGCCGTCCAGCGCGATCTGCCATCCGGCCTGGTCGCAGGCGGCGCAGGCCCGCAGCCAGTCGCCGATGACGCGGTCGAGCGCGTCGGCGTCCACCGCGATCAGGACCCGGCGGATCGTGGCGGCTCCGGCGGCGGCGCGCCGACGCGTGAGCGGGTCCACCGCGCTCCCACCATGGCGAGCAGGTCTTGGGAGAAGTCCGCGGCCGCCGATCCCATCTCCCGGTAGTTGTAGGCCCCGCCCAGCGTGGCCACCACCGCCACCGCCAGGACCGCCACCAGCCGGTGCTGGATCCCCCGGCGCCTGCGCGGATCGGTCAGGCCATCCAGGCCATCCAGCAGAGACGGGACCGCCCGGGCATGCGAAACTGACACCGATGACCTTCTTGTTCGGGTACTGGAAGCGTGAGAACTCCCATGATCCCGAACAGAAGGTCATCTTCGTTCCGGCATCACCCTGCGTAACCGCAGCCGATCCGGACAACAGGGCCTGATCACCTCAGACAGGCGACCTTGAAATTGCCCTGGTCGCTGCGCATGACTCCTTTTGGCCCTGGGGTCACGTTCGGGAGAAACCCGACATGTCATAGGAATGACGGCTTGTCGCTGTCGGTGCCGGGTTTGTTCACTCCGAGGTTCGAGCGTGGCCACAGGTCGGGCGAGGCGATGATGTCGGCGACCAGGGCCGCCACGCTCTTGCGGGAGACCTCGGTTCCCTTGAAGGGTTCGTCTTTGTGGGTGAGCTCGTAGTCGACTTCGTCGGTGTCGGTGAGCCAGGCGGGCCGCAGGATCGTGTAGTCGAGGGAGGAGGCCTCGATGGTGTCGGCGGCGGCGCGGTAGGGCGGGAGCATTCCGCCGATCTGCCGCCGGTTCCATTCGCCGAAGGCGCCCGGGACCTCGTCGTAGATTCCCAGCGAGGTGATGAAGATCAGGCGTTGGACGCTCTGTTTCCGCATCGCCTCGACGATGCGTTCGGCTTGGACGTCGAGGTCGCCTGCGAGGTTGGCGTAGACGATGTCCTGCCCGGCCACGGCATCGGCGAGGCGGTCGCGGTCCAGTACGTCGCCTTCGACGACCCGGGCTGAGGCGGGCGTGTCGGTGAGGCGGCCGGGGTCGCGTGCGAACAGGGTCAGGTCAGCGTCGTTGTCGGCGAGCATGCGGGTCGCCTGTTGTGCGATCCGTCCGCCAGCGCCCAGTACCAGCACGTTCGGCATGGCAGTGTTCTCCCCAATGGTCTCTCTGGAGGGCGCAGCCATCCCGCCGCCCTCTGCGGGTGCTGGGTCACTGGAGGTGCTTGTCGAACCAGTTGATCGGGACTTCGGGGTGTTCGCCGAAGTAGTTGTAGCCACGGAACCGCTGGTCGGTGCCGCGGATCCAGTGCAGGTCCTTGTCGGCGACCGGCAGGGCATCGTAGATCGACTGGACGTCCTCGGGGCGGGTCATGGTGTCGTCGTGGACCTGCGCGACGAGCGTCGGGACGGTGACCGCCTTGACGTGCTCGATCGGGGACTGCTCGTCCAGGTGGAACCCGGTCCGCTCGTGCACGGCCTTGTCGAACCTCTCGAACCCGTCGGCCATGCCGATGCCCTTGACGAACTCCTCGATCACGGGGCGCGCCGAGACCGGTTGCAACATGACCATCGCCTGGATCTCGGAGAACTCTTCGGGGTGGGTGGACCAGGCCACGGCGGTGGAGTCGGCGCCCAGGCACACCGACAGCAGGACCTTCCTCATGCTGCGGGTGTCGGGCCGCGAGGCGGCGTAGCGCAACGAGCCGATGACGTCGCGGTACTCGCGCAGCCCGATTCCGGCGATCCCGCCGTTGCCCTGACCGCTCATGCCGTGGTTGCGGATGTCGTAGGCCAGGACGTTGTAGCCGGCGTCGTGCAGGGCCCGGTACTCGGGCAGGAAGCTCACCTCGAAGCCGCCCAGGCCGCTGAACTCCGGGAGATGCCCGGGGTACCCGTACCGGTTGCCCGGCAGGAAGTGATTGTGGATGACGAGCTTGTCCGAATCGGCCGGGATGAACCAGCCCTCCAGCGGCACGCCGTCCATCGAGGGGAAGAAGACGTCCTCATAGGCCAGCCCCACCTCGTCGGGGCGGCGCAGCACCGGTGCGCGGCGCCCCGCGGTCGTGCCGGTGGTCCACAGCTGGACGAAGTTGTCGAACGCCGCCTGAGCCTTCTGGTCTTCCGCCATCGTGATCTCCTCCTTGAACACCTGCCCCGCAGGGCTTTCTGTCGGCGTGCCCGGTGGGCGGCTCGGGATGCGCGGCGAACGGAGCCCGGCTCCCAAAGCCGGTTAAAGTCCGGTCGGCCGACGCATCCGGGCTGATCCGGCCCATGCCCGCACACTCGGCGGACGCACGGCCAGGCCCTGGTCGCGCGGGGCCTGACGCGGCGGGTCCGGCGGCCGCCCGGAACAGGCCCCGATCGCCCGGTCGTCCGCGAGCCGTCGCCCCGGCCCGGGTCGTGGTCCATCAGACTTGTCACGGCGCGGCTCGCGATCACGCCGGCCGCGCGTCAAGGAGAGCCGAGATGAGCAAGCCCGAGCCGCTGGGGTTCCGGCGCGAGGTGTCCCCGCTGGAGTTGTTCTTCGATCTGGTGTTCGTGTTCGCGGTCTCGCAACTGTCCCATCACCTGCTGGAACACCTGTCGTGGCGGGGTGCGGCGCAGGCCGCGGTGCTGCTGGTCGCGGTGTTCGGCGCGTGGGCCTACACCAGCTTCGAGGCGACCCTGCTGGACATCGACCGCCGCGCCACCCGCTGGATGATCGTCATCGCCATGGGCCTCGGGCTGTTCATGAACGCCGCGATCTCCCACGCGTTCACCGACCGGGCCTGGGCGTTCGTGGCTCCGCTGCTGCTGATCCTGTTCTTCGGCGCCGGCGTGACGGCCGTGACGGTGCCCGCGGCCGACCTGCGCGGCCACTACCGCCGGCTGCTGGTCTGGACGACGGCCTCCGCCCCGCTGTGGATCGCCGGAGCCCTGGTCGACCCCGGCCCGCGGCTGTGGTGGTGGACCGCCGCCGCGCTCATCGACCTCACCGGGACCTGGCTCGCCCACCCCCTGCCCGGGCACGTCTTCAGCAGCCGCAACCTGGACTTCGACGCCGACCACATGCTCGAACGGCTCCGCTTGTTCTTCATCATCGTGCTCGGCGAGACCGTGCTCACCGTCGGCACGGCCATCGCCGACGCGCCGATCGGCGTGGCGACCGTCCTGGCCTCCGCCGGCGTGTTCACCGCCCTGGTATGCCTGTGGGCCGTCTACTTCGGCGGCGGCGAGAACCTCGTCACCGCCTTCACCGCCACCACCTCCGACCCGATGCGCTCGGTCCGGCTCGCCATGAACACCGCCTACATCGTCCAAGCCGCCCTCATCGCCCTGGCGGTCGCCGGCGAACTGGTCGTCGCCCACCCCGAAGGACACGGCTCGCCCACCCTGGCCCTGCTGCTGTTCGGCGGGCCCGCCCTCTACCTGGCCGCCCAAGCCTGGTACTACCGCGCCACCACCAACAGCGCCTGGCCCCAACGCCTCCTCGCCGGCGCCGCACTCGCCGCCGCCGGCATCACCGCCGTCTGGCTCCCCCCGCTCGCCTCGCTCGCCCTCCTCGACGCGATCTTGATCGGCGCCACCGCCCTGCTCACCCGCACCCACCGGCACCTCACCGACACACCGCCGGACGGCTCGTGATTCCCAGCGAACAGAGCCCGGCCCCAAAACCGGTTGAAGCCCGGCCGGCCGACGCATCCCGCTGACACCGGCTACCGCATCGAGGCGTACGGCGCGGTCAGGCCGGGTTCGGCCGCGATCGGCTTATCAGCGCCGCGCCGTCATCGCGGTGGCCGTCCACGCCGCCAGCAGCTGAAGGCGCTCTGCGGTCGGTGAGGCAGGCTCGGCGACATAGGTCGACAGGACGATCGAGGGAGCCGAGGCCAGCGTGAAGCTGCTCGAACCCGAGCACGAGCTCGCCGACCTCGCGGTGGCGGAGGGTCTTGCCGCCGGTGCGGTGGACGCCGACGTCGTGGGCCGCCCAGCGGCGGCGGAAGTCCTCGCTGCGGGTGGACAGCTCGCCGATCAGCCGGGTGAGGTGCCTGTCGTGCGGCGTGGCCCCGGCCTGGGCCCGCAGGATCCGCACGCACACGGCGGCCGCATCGTCGGGGTCGGCGTAGAACTCGTCGGCGGCGGGGTCGAGGAACACGAACGAGGCCAGGTTCGCAGGAGCCGCGGCCGAGCGCCGGGCCGGGCTGTCGTAGACGACGGAGAACAGCACCCGGCCCAGAGGATTCGCGGCCAGGACGTCCAGGCATCGGTCACATGGCGTCGGACCGTGTTCGCTCGTTGTTTGCTCGTATGTCGCGGAACAACGTGGCAGGCGCCGACACGGGGCGTCATCAGTGTGGGGCGGTAGGGCGGACAGAGCGGTACAGAACCGCACGGGTCGGCAGGTGGCGGCATGGGGGCCACGGTCGTGCAGGGGTCTTCTAAACCGACGGTCGCGGATTCGAATCAGACTTCGGTGCTTGCCGTCTTGAAGACAAAGCCTGGTCAGTCGCCAGGTGGAAGCGACCCTTGGAGATCTACAATGTAAAGACCCAGGGCTAGACAAATCCTCCGCATCCGCTGGGGCCCTGCAGCCGGGCAGCAGCCAGCCGACCAAAGGGGCGTTCGAGCGCGCAAGGAGGACACCGTCCGGCAGCGGCAGATCCTTGGAGTGTCCCTGCTCGCTGCGGCCTCAGCGACGACGTCCCGGCACCGTCACGGCCCAGCCTGACCTTCCCGGCCGATGGGCAGCACTTCACCCTCGATCACCGGGGACCTGCGCCCGCACGCCCCCGTGTCCCAGAGTTGACCAGCGGACTGTCGGACGACCTGCTCGGCTGACGAGCACTCACCCGCCCCGGCCTCGTCGTGTCGGCCAGGTGCTGGTCTAGCTCGCCGCGCAGCCGGGCGTACTCCTCGTGCTCCGTGGCCCGGCTGGGGATGGTGAGCGCGCGGAGTTCCCGCCCCTCGATCCCGATGAAGAGACCTGGGGTCGCCTCATCGGCACTGCCGCCGCCCCGGACGAGGCGCTCGACCTCGCCGAACGCGAGCTCGGCGCCGCCCCCGACCGCTGGGTCAACGAGGGAGTGATCGGCTCTGAATACGGCGACTACCGAGTCGCCCGCAACAACGTCTCGTCCTCGAACACGCGTGTCACGCAGGACGGATGACGATCGTGCTGACTGTCCCGTTGCCCCAGATGGTGGTGTTCGTCAGCACGCGTTGATCGAGGGACAGCGCCCAGAACTCGGGCACGAACCGGGTCGTGAACATCCCCGCGAAGTGGCCCCGGAATTGCTCAACCCCGCTGCCGGCAAAGTCCCACTTCTCCAGCAGCCGGACCTGCGCCCACGCCTGCTCCGGCTCATAGACGGGATCCTCGGAGTAATCAACGCTGATCAGAAACTCGCGCTGCTCGTTGAAGAGGCCGAACTCGACAGCCATTCGCAGCCAGCCTGCGTTGAGCTTGGCGGCGAGTTCGGGATCGTTGACGTCGACGACCTCCTCCGGCCTCGCATCGAAACGTCCGTCCTCCCTGCGGGAGCTTGCCGCTGACCTGCCGGGCTTCAGCGGCAGCCGGACCTCGTCTTCTTCACGCTCGATGAAAAGCAGCCCCGCAGGAGCCAATGTGGCGGCGATGTCGGCATCGGTCAAAGGCACTCGGGCACGATAGCCGACCCGATGATCACCGGCCGACGGATGATTGGCCTGGAACCTGTGATGTTTCGGCGGCTCCTCGCACAGGTTCGCGCGAACATGTGCGAGGAGCCGGAGGACTCTCTGGAAGCGATCGCGAGACTGTACTTCTACTAAGGATCCGGCAGGACCTGGAACAGCAGCGCGGCGTGATCGAGTCGATGCTTGTGCAGGACGTCAGCCCGCCGTGGGGATGGACCGACGCCGAGCGCGCCGACGCCGCCCTCTACTTGTCTGGGTCGATCACCGATCCGGCGCCGTCGGCGGTGTATGGACGGCGGCCGGGCGCGGTTACAGCATGGTGGGCAGGCGACCGGGCCGCCCAGATCGGGGTGCGGTGGGTCCGCCGACACTGCCAGGTCGCTGAGGTGGCCCGCTACAACCGCATGCAGGGATTCGATCTGGTGCGGGAGGAGCAGCGGGCCAGCGCGCGGCCGTACATGATGGCCGGCGGGCCGAGCGGCTGGACCTGGCCCCGTGGTTCGGGCCGGTCAGGGCGGGGGGCGCCCTGACCGTGTGAACTGTTGCAGTCCTGGTGGGCCTGGGAGCGACCTCAACGCAGCCCACGCGCGCATGCCGTCCGCACGGCTCTCAGCGTTCAGCTCGGTCCAGAGAAGGCTGGCCCATCATGACCGGTCCGGGTGTTGCCGGGCGTACTAGGGATTCGTCGGTTTGGACCCTCGGTGGTCACGCAGCGGCGGTCGGTAGATCACCTCGACATACATGATCCGCCCGTTGACGACGTCGAGGTTGAGCATGCCCTTCGCAGGATCGAGGGTGACGCAACGATGGCCTGGGCCATAGGGCTGGCCCCGGGGATGAGGCTCGGTCTCGAAGCTCTGACAGAAATCGTCGCCGCACCCACAGTCGGCGACCAGGCGAAGATCCCATGCGCAGACGGCAAGCTCGCGCTCGCCCTCCTCCTCGAGCAAAGCCACCAGTTCAGCGACAAGCTCCGGGAAGACCTCGCGCACAAGCGGATGCTCACCTTCCATGGCAGCGACCATAACCGAGACGTGAGGTCCGAGATCAACGTCAGGACCATTCGTTTCGCGTTCACCACATGTCGGCCACAGCACTCGATCAGACGGGGGCGTCACTCGGGTGGTTCGTTTCCGGCGACGCGGTAGTCGAGGAGCACGAGACGATCGTCGATCACGGTGGTGGCGGTGAGGTCCAGGTCGAGGGCGGGCAACTGAGAGAAGACCGGTCCCTCGCCCTCGGCCCCGTGGACCATGGGGAAGAGCATCACCCGGACACGGTCGACCAAGCCGAGCAGGAAGAGGCTGCGCACCAGCGACGGGCTTCCGATGGTGCGCATCGGAAGCCCGTCGTCCATGGCCTTGAGACGTGGCACTGCCGTCTCGAGCGGCTCGTCGATGAGCGTGGTGTTCGCCCAGGCAAGCGGCGGCTGGAGCGTCTTCGAGAAGACCACTTTGGGCAGTTCGGTCATCCGCGGGAAGGTCGGGTCGTCTCCGGTCGCGACGATCTCGGCCATCCGCCGGTACGTTTCCGCGCCCATGAGCGTGACGTGTTCCTGAGCGAGTTGGGCGTGGATCCATTCGAATAGGCCCGGCCCCTCGTAACCCCAGTACGCCTTGGGCTTCGGCCCGCCGCCGCCGTACCCGTCGACTGTGCTGAACATGTCGACTACCAGCTCACGCATTAGCCCTCCCAGCAGGTCGTCGTAAGACGAGATGGAGCACCGACATCCGTCTTCGTCCTGTGCAGACCGCGCGGACAGCCCGAACTCATCGGTCTGCCGCCGGCGGCGCGCACAGCCGAGTCGTGTGACGACCCGCGCATGGCGGTGCTCAGACGAGCAACCCCGGGCAGGTGCGCCTCAAGCAAGGCACGCCTGCCCGGCGATGATGTGCCCGCCGGGTGCTCAAACGAACGCCTGAGGGGGAGGTCAGTCGAAGAGGCCGCCCAGCAGCCCGCCCAGGACATCGGCGGCGATATCTCCTTCGATGTCGCCCGCAACGTCGCCCATGACGTCCAGAGCGATGCCTCCGAGCCCCAGCCGCAACACCACAAATCGCCGAGTGACTGCAGGCGGCAACCACACCTCAGCACCGCAGCGTGCCGAACATCCGTCCCGAGGGTTCTGGGTGTCGGCGGCGGCGCGCTCGTTCATCTCGACCATGCGTCGCTGGCAGCGTGTGCGGGCCTGTTCGAGGAGCTTCTCGGTGGCGATGAGCTGTTCTCGGTGTTGGGCGGGTCATGAATACAGCGCAGGTCAGGCGGGCGTTTGCGTGTGGGCGGCTCTTTTGCGGCGGAAGGCCGCAGCCAGCGGCCTGTCCTTGCTGAGGCCGGCTCCCAGGTTCATGCCCGGCGCAACCCCGATCTTCTAGAGATGATGCCTGCTCGCGAGATAGGGCGCCGGTTCGGGAATCCCGCGCAGGGCGAGGTAGCCATCCCGGCCGAGGTCGAGGCGGGCGGCCAGGCCGATGTCGATGGCCCAGGGGTTTCCGGCCGTGATGTGGCCGATGACGGCCTTCTGCCGGGTGTGCGCGAGGGCCTCCCACAGGAGCCGCTCGGCGGTCTCGACCTGCGCGGCGGCCAGCAGGATCGGATTCCCCTCGTCCCTGTCGAGGTAGACGTAGCCGGGCCGCTCGCCGGGCGAGGACGAGACGATCAGCCGCCGGCGCTCCAGCATGTGCGGATGGTCGGCGCCGTGGGGGCCGCCGCGCAACGTCACGTCCAGCGCGTCCATCCATTCGAAGTCGTCCGGGCGTCCTTCGCGGAGGCCGTCGATCGCGGGCAGGGTGCTGCGGTCGACGTGTCCGGTCATGCTCATCAGCGGGTGCAGGGCGAAGCCTGCGAGGCGGTAGCGGCGGGTCGCGGCCGGGTGCGGGGACGAGGAGATCAGGCCGGGGCGGTCGCCCGCGTGCGCGAGGGCGGCGTCGAAAAGCCTGCGGCCGACGCCCTTGCCCTGGAGGCCCGGCAGGACGCCGAAGACGGCCAGGTACCAGACGCCGCCCCGGTTCTGCGCGACCGCGAGGCCGACGATCTCTCCGCCGTCCGCCTCGGCGACCCAGCAGCCGCCGGGGTCGGTCGCGATGTGGTGGCCGATCCCTTCGATCCAGTTGCGGCCGGACGCCTCGTCCGGCGGCTCGGGCTCCGGCTCGTCCCAGCGCCGGTCCATTCGGTCGGCCTCGAGGAAGGCGGCGGCGGAGACGCGCTGGGCGGCGGGCAGGTCATCCGGTGTCATGGGTCTGATCCGCACGGAGTCCATGGGGCGCATGATCCTGCAGGGACAGGGCGGACGTCACGCGCATTTCGGCGACGTCCGAACATGCGTTCTGGGCGCCGTCTAACGGACGGCCGGGTCCGTCAGCCGAGGGGCAATGAGCCGTCCATGCAATGGCCAAGCTTCTGGCGGTTGCGCTGTCCTGGCGGGGCCTGCGGGTAGCCGCACACCACGAGCTGGTTGGCGGGGGTGGCGGCAGTGCACATCGGTGGGCCCGTCGTCCCCATGGCAGCGACGGCGATCGACCACATCCCGGACGAGGCGGCCTGCCCGGGCGGATGCCGCTATGAGCCCAAGTGGGACGGGTTCCGCGCGCTGGCGATCGTCAACGAGGACGGCGGCGTCCGTCTGTGGTCGCGGCGTCTGAAGTCCTTCAACGACGCGTTTCCCGAGGTCGTTCTGGCGGTCTTCGACGCCCTCCCGGCGGGGACCGTTGTCGACGGTGAGATCGTGCGCTGGGGACGCGACGGGCGCCTGGATTTCGCCGCGCTGCAACGCCGCCATGTCGCCGGCCGCCGCCGACGCGACCTCGTGCTCGCCGAACCCTGCCACTACGTGGTGTGCGATCTACTGGAGACAGGCGGGACCGACTACCGGCCCAGACCACTGACCGAACGCCGCCAAGCCCTTGAGCGGCTTCTTGTCGGTGTGCCGGATGGTTCCCTGATCGTGCTGTGCCCCCAGATGCGCGACGTCGGCGAAGCCCGGCTGTGGTTCGAGATACTGCCGGCCCAGGGCATCGAAGGCCTGGTCGTCAAGGCCGCCAACAGCCGCTACAGCGAAGGCAAGCGTGGCTGGTGGAAGGTCAAGCACCGCGCCACCACCGAAGCCATCATCGGCGGCGTCACCGGAAGCATTGACGTGCCTCAAACGCTGATCCTCGGCCGCTACGAGCGGGGTGGACGTTTGCGTGTCGTCGGCCGCACTTCGCCGTTGCCGCCGACGGCGAGCCATTCGCTGGCCGCCTTGCTGACGGCTGCAGGCGACGATCATCCGTGGCCACCGGTCCTGCCCGCCGGATGGGCCGGCGGTCTGCCCGGCGCGGAGACATCGACTTCGTACGCCCGTGTCGTCCCGAGCGTTGTGGCGGAGATCAGCGTGGACGCTGCAGTGGAGCATGGCCGGTGGCGTCACTCGGTGCGCTACGTCCGCGCCCGACCGGACCTGACGCCCGAGGACGTGCCGGAGGGCCTCGACCTGGAATGAGCCGGTTGTGCCTGACTGAGGACAGGTCGATCACAATGCGGCGCGGTACGCCTCCAGACGGTCAGCTAGTTCCTTCGGATGGCCGAGCATGGGGCAGTGGTCGCCTGGCATCTCGTCCGGCTGGAAACCGAGCCGCTCGGCGACCATGCTTCGCATGAACTCGGCCGGGAAGAAACGGTCGTCGGACGACATCAAGAACCTGGTTGCTACCCGCGGCCACGTGGTCAGCGGCCATGGCCGTCCGAATGGGGCCGACGCTTGTTTCCGCTGGTGCTCCGCCATGAACTCGGCAGCCAGGGCGGCCGGGGTGTCATGCAGGACGAGGGAGAGTGCGTCTTCTTCGGTGCCCTGCGCGACGCCCCTGCGGCGGTCGGATTCCTGCCGGGCCGCCCCGTAACCGGTGTTGTCCCACCACTGGCCTGGTGACTCGCCCGGGGCCGGAACCTGGGCTTGGAGCATGACCAGCAAGTCCGCCGACACCCGGTCGCAGACGAGTGGGCCGGTGAAGCCGCCGAACGAGTGGGCGACGACTACGAGATCGGTCCGGTCGCCGATGGCCTCGACCACCACGTCCGCGTACTCAGCGAGTCCGGCCGACTCCTCATCACACGGCAGAGCCGGTGCGACCACCTCGTGGCCCCGGGCGCGCAGATCCTCAGCCAGCGGCCCCCAATACCACGCATCAACAGCCGCGGCATGGATCAATACATACGTCGCCATGGACCGGGACCCTCCACCGTCGCTTGCAACCAGGGACTTCATGTGGGTCACCCATGCTGCCACGCTCGACCTCCCGCGCCGCTTCGTGGAATGCCTCGCCCGGCTCTTGGTCGTCCGCCGCCGTCAGATCGGCACGCCGAAGTGATCTCGGGCGCTGAGAGCGTTTCGGCAGGTGATTCTGGTGCCGCGATGGTTCACGAGCGCGGCTGCGTGTACCGCCTGCCCAGCGACGCGGCGTCTCCCAGACCACAGCTACCGGTTGCTGACGGGAGATCGACATCCTCGCCAACGAGGCACCCGACCCCTACGAAGTCCTGAGCCGCCGTCAGCACGAGGGCATGACACACCTGATCCCGGACAGCTCACTGATCGAGCGAATCGGCTCAGGGCTCGGCATCCTCACCGCGGTCCGCCCAAACGGCAGGTCAGAGCAGGCGCTTCGCGCCGAGGCCCGCATGTTTCACGCCCTGCTGCGGCACGTCCGGGACCTGGACGAGCAGAGGGCCGTCGAGCTCAAGTAGCGATGGCGCCCCGGCAGCACGTCACCCTCAGCCTCAGCCGGATCGGCGACGTCGCCCGCTCAGCCCTAATGGGACCCACCGGCCGAACTGGGCGGCCACCAGCCGTGATGGACGGGATGGGCTGTCGATCAGCGCGGTGTTGCGCGAGGACGGCATCTGCCGCCCGAGGATGCATCAGGTGCTGGAGTCGGCGTGGCCGAAGCCGCGCCCGGGACGGCCCCGCGGGCGACGCGGCTTGCTCCCTGCGAACCGGTGATCTGCTCTGTTCTTACGAGGTCCTGGTCCGCGCGGCGGGGTGCTCGGCCACTGTCCGCTCCTGCGGGGTGTCGCCGGGTCGGCAGGACCTTCCGGTGAGCATGTTCGTGGCGGCGCCGGTGATGACCGAGTCGAGCCGGTTGCGGGTGTCGGTCAGGTCGGCGATATGCCTGTCGATGTGGTCGCGCTGGGCGGCTAGGCCGGCGAGCAGTTCGGGCGTGGCGCGGCCGTCGACGACGCAGGGGATGAGGTCGACGATGGTCTTGCTGGACAGTCCGGCTGCGTACAACTGCTGGATGAGCCGGACCCGCTCGACCGCACTGTCGGGATAGTGGCGCTGACCGCTGGAGCTGCGCTCGGCGGCGAGGAGCCCCTGCTGCTCGTAGTACCGCAGGGACCGGACGCTGACCCCTGTCTTGGCGGCGAGTTCCCCGATGCGCATCCGTCCCCCTGCGATGTGCGGCACACACCCTTGCCTCTGACATGGATGTCAGGTTTTAGCGTACCCGGTGAGAGGCCGGTCGCCTGCCTCCCGGTCCTGCCGTGAACAGTCGCGGATCGGCCCACCGCACGAACTTCCCCGAGGATTGAGGCACCCATGACCACTCCCGCTCCCGCGCCGACCGGAATCACCGACGGCCTCGCCGCCGCCCCGATCGTCTCGGTGAAGCCGATCGTGCTGCCGGCCCCCGAACGTGGCGAAGACCTGCATGTGCGGGTGTCCGCGCCGGTCACCGGACACGACCTGCCGATCATCGTTTTCGCGCACGGCTTCGGCTCCAACCTGGACGGCTACGCACCCCTGACCGACTACTGGGCCGCCCACGGTTTCGTGGTCGTCCAGGCCACCCACCTGGACTCCAGGAGGCTGACCCTCACCGCGAACGACCCCCGCAAACCCCGGACATGGCGGATCCGCGTCGCCGACATGAAGCGCATCCTCGACGACCTCGACGTGCTGGAAACGGCCGTCCCTGGCCTGGCCGGACGCCTGGACCACGGCCGCATCGCCGCGGCCGGGCACTCCTTCGGCGGCCACACTGCCGCCATGCTGCTGGGCCTGCGCGTCACCGACCCGCAGACCGGAGCCGCCGACGACCTGTCCGACCCTCGGGTCACGGCGGGCGTCCTGCTGGCCACGGCCGGGAGGGGCGGCGGCGACCTGACCCCCTACGCCACCGAGAACCTCCCCTGGCTGCGGGAGGTGGACTTCTCCCACCTCACCGCCCCCGCCCTGGTGGTCTCCGGCGACAAGGACCATCTCCCGGTGACCACCCTTGGACCGGAATGGACCACTGAGCCCTACACCCTCAGCCCTGGTGACAAGAGCCTGCTCACCATCTTCGGCGGCGAGCACCTCCTCGGGGGCATCTCCGGCTACGACGCCGCCGAGACCACCGACGAGAACCCCGAGCGCGTCGCCCTCGTCCAGCAGGTCACCCTCGCCTACCTGCGCCACGTCCTCGGCATCGACAGTTCCACCTGGATCGCGGCGCAAGCGGCACTCACAGGCGCCCCGCACCCGTTGGGACGACTCGAATCCAAGTGAGGTGCCGTAAGGATCAGCGCGTCGGGGCGGAACGCGCTGAAAGCATTGGGCACCCCGCCCCGGCGCGTCGACCCACCGGACCGGGCCGGGGGTATCGCCGCCCGCCCGCGAAATCGCACCGTCGCCCAGACCAACGCACGCACGTTGCTGCTTCTCACGGCCGCAGCCATCATCGACCAGCCCGACGAGGAGAGTGTTGTTCTCGCCTACGCGCCCCGTAGCAGCGGCTGACCTGTGTGGCCGTGGACGTTATGGGATCCGGGGCATCCCGCTGCACTGACGGCGGCATTCCGGAGCACGAAGCCCGCCGCCAGTGCACGCGCTCGCCGGGGTTGAGAAGGAGCTTCGGGCCGTCGGGGTCCTTGGAGTCGCGGACGGCACTACAACGGGTGACCGACCGGGCATGATGCGCAGATGACGTCGTAGGAAGGCGCGTCCTGCCGCTCAAGAACTGCGCGGCGGGTTATGCGGGCCTGGGGTCGGCGGAGTGGAACATCCTCGGGGTCGTCGGGGGACAGGATCCGGATCAGGGCGAGAGCGTACTCGCTTGTCTGGAGTGGCCGGGGATGAACTGGACCTGCCAGCTGCGGATCGCGGCGGCATCGGCCTCCGGCTCGGCGAAGAGCCGACCAGGACGTGATTGAACGGCGACCACCCGCCCCATTTCCAGCGGCCAACGAGTCGGCTCAGACGGGGAAGGCGCGGTCCAGCGCGGTAGTCCGCGACGGGACCCGAGTGAGTCCGCTCGCCGCAGGGTCAATTGGCGGAGGCCATCGTCATATGAGGGGCGGTGAGGCCGGTTCTCGTCACCTTCGGCGGCGCTTCTGGCGGCTGCGGGGCTTGGAGGCGGAGCGCTGTTGCGGTGGCTGCTTCTTACGGGTGGGCTGTTGTTGCTGGGGGTTGCGGCCACGGGAACTGTTGGGGGTGCGGCCGCGGACGATGCCGATCAGTTCCTCCATGAGGTCGGTCGTCTCGGCCTCAAGCCAGGCGAGGCCGATCTGGGACTGAGGAGCGTCGGTCACGGCTCGGTAGGTGAGGTCTTTGCGGTGGTGGAGGCGGGCCAGAGACTGGGGGAGCAGCAGGACGCCGGTTCCCGATGCCACCAGCTCGATCGCGGCGGCGGTGCTCTCAGGACGGGTGAACGCAGGTTGCCCGGGGCGCTCGTCCCAGGTCAAGACATCATCGAGTGGCTCGAACACGTCCTCGTCGGCGAGATCGGCGAGCTCCACTTCCTCCACTGCGGCCACCGCGTGATCCTTCGGCACCACGACCACGGTCGTCTCCAGGTACAGCGGGATCACATGGAGGGCCTCGCGGTCGACGGGCAGGCGTACGAACGCCGCGTCCACGCCCCCGTTCCGCAGCAGGGGGACGACCTCGGCCGCCGGCATCTGCAGCAGGCGAAGCGGCACCTCCCGGACCCGCTCGGCCCACACCCCGGCCCACTTCCCGGGCGTCACCCCTGGCACGTAGGCCAGCCGGAACTCACCATCGGTCACTCCGCCAGCCTAGTCACGTTCAGGCAGTTCCCTCCCGCTGGCTACCCTTGAGGTCATGGGCACGTCCAAAGCAAAGACCCCGCAGACCATGAAGCCCGCGACCGCGGCCAAGAAGCTGGGGATCCTGCTGTCGGCAGCACCCGCCGAGTTCCAGGAAGGCCCTGTCTCCCGGGACGAATTGAACGCGCTCCAAGCCGACCCGCCCTCGTGGCTGGCGAACCTGCGCCGTGAGGGCCCCCACCCCCGCCAGGTCGTCGCCGCCAGGCTCCGCGTCTCCGTTTCAGGTCTGGCCCGCGCCGGCATCACGGGCCCCCTCACCACGGCCGAGATCGAGAACCTGAAGGCCGAAAGGCCCGACTGGCTGGAACGCGAGCAAGCCGTCCAAGCCGAAGTCCGCAAGGAGGAACTCCGCCTCAAGCAGCAGCGCGCTAAGGCCTGACTCACGTGATATCCCCGGCCGCCCGCGCCGCGGCCCAGCTGCTCGCGGTATAGGCCGCGTTGGTGAAGGCGCTCTGCACGCACGTGATTCTCAGCCAGCGCAGCGCCCTGAGGCCGTGCACACCTCAGGCGGACGCGGCGACACGCATCGAGCGATATCGAGTATTCGTAAGTCGGTTCATAGCCGATGCCGCTGATGTGCCACGCGCCGTCCGCGCAGTCGACGCTGGGGCATCGAGGTGAACTAGGGCCTGTTTCTGGAATCTAGCCGGGCAGCGGTGCGAGCAGTCGGGCGGGCGTGACCTCTTCGGTGTGGAGGATGATGTCGAACCAGGCGGCCAGCGATCCGCCCGACAGGTGGTAGGCCGCGTCATCGGCGGGGTCGTAGGACGGGCCGATCAGCCGTGTCTTGGTCGGGGCGTTGAGCCAGTGGTGGACGGGTTCGGGCTGCGGTGCCCGAAGGTCCAGGAGGTATCCCGCTTGGCCGGCGGCGCCCGCGCTGAGCGCGGAGTCGGCGAACTGCGTGCTCGGCGAGGGGAGGGGCACCCCGATTGAGCCGTGGCCCAGGGTCAGGCCGATCGACCGGTAACGCGTCCCCATGTGTTCGCGCAGGTAACCGCCCATGTTGCGATGCGTCTCTGGAGGTGAGGACGGGGACACCGTGCGGGGGTCGCCGACCGCGGTGTGCGCCATACCGCCCCAGTACACGACCTTGTCGCCGGAGCGCTCCCGCCACCAGACCACACCGTCGGCGAGCTCGCGTTCCAGCCCGGCGAGACCGTCCAACCGCGTGGTGTGCCTGACCTGCCGGTCCGGAGCTTGGGCGAAACGCACTGGATCGTCGGGGTGACGCTGGTTGTATGACCTCATCCAGTGGATGAGGTCAAGGATCTCCTCGCTCTGCCAGAACGCCCGCGCTCCGCCCAGCAGCTCACGCGGGTCGCCGTGGCCGGTGGCGATGTAGGTGTCCAGCCCGAGCCGGGCGGCGTCGTCGCCCTCCAGGGCAAGTGACCGGAACCCCTCCTCCTCGACCAGGAGCCGCACGATGCGATGCGCCACCACCGACAATTCCCGGGTCTGCCGCGCAGCGGCGCCCAACGCCACGACCTCTGCGCCCCGCACCATCGACGCAACAGGCCGCACGTCCTCCAGCGACTCGCCGAGCTCCCGAGCGGCCACCCGGTGAGAACGTTTCCTGATCCACTCGGCCACCATCGACACCGACATCCCTGACCTCCACGCTCTTGATCTTCGCTTTTGTGGGTCGCGTCGCCCCGACGCGACCTACTCTCGAAAAGATCGTCTGACCTCAAGTGTGGTCGAGGTCAAGCAGAGGCGCTGGTCAGCACTGGTCATGGCCACTCGTTGATGCAGGCGACGCGCAACGTCGCCTCGTAGCGGACGGCGAGCTTGTCGTACCTGGTCGCGACCGCGCGGTTGCGCTTGAGCCGGTTGATCGCGCATTCCACGGCATGGCGTTCGCAGTAGTCGACCTTGTCGAACTTGGGCGGCCGGCCGCCCCGCGAAGCCCGTTTGAGCCGGTGGGCGGCCTGGTCCTTCTCCGGGATGGTGCACTTGATGCCGCGGCGCCGCAGGTAGGCGCGGTTGGTGCGGGAGGAGTAGGCCTTGTCGGCCCGCAGCCGGTCCGGGCGGGTGCGCGGGCGGCCTCCGCCGGGCCGGGGCACCCGGATCGCCCCCAACGCGGCCTCGAACTGCGGCGAATCGCCGCGTTGCCCGGCGGTGACTACGAACGAGAGTGGTTTCGGCCCTGCTCGACGGCCAGGTGCACCTTGGTGGTCAGCCCGCCGCGCGACCGCCCGAGCCCGTGATCTGCGGGTTCGCAGGACACCCCGCCCGGCGGTTCCTTCTGCTGGAGCGCGCGGGCGATGGTGGAGTCGAGTGAGACGCCCCAGGTGATCAGGCCCTCGGCGTCAGCCCGGACCTGCAGGTCTCTCGCGATACCCGCCCAGGCCCCATCCCGCTGCCGGCGTCGAAACAGCCTGTAGACCGTCTTTCACCTGCCATACCGCTCAAAGTCCCGCCACGGCGCACCGGTCCGGGCCTGCTACCGGATCCCCTCGATGAGCTGCCGTTTCGTCAACTTCGGCGGCCGTCCCGGCCTCTTATCGACCGGCAGCAACTCCTCCAGGGCCGCCCACTGCGCGGCGGTCAGATCACCCCGGCTCACGCCAAGGTCATCCCCTTCCGGGGGCCAGTGTCTAAGGCCATTAGGTGAGCCGTTCGACTTCCTTGCGGCATTAAGGACGTCCTCGGCGTTGTGGGCGTTCACCAGGCAGGCGTGCGCCGTTCGTCGATAGTCGGACGCTGCTGGAAGGTAGCCGGCGGCATGCGGGGCGTCGTCTTGAGTAGATTCTGCGGGTGCGGCAATTCGCGGACATCGAAGAACTGTCGGGGCTGGTGCGTGACGCGCTGGGAGCGGGATGCCGCGTAGTCGCGGTGGACCGGTTGCGCGGGGGGAGCAGGAAGGGTGTGTACCGGGTCCGCCTTGATGGAACGCGTACCGCCAGCGTGATCGTCTACAGCTGGGCCGAAGCTGAGAACTTCTGGCCAGGCGCGCCAGAGACCGACCCGGCTGACCCGTTCGCGCCCGTCTCCGGGCTGGTCCCGTTCCTGACCGCGCAGCGGACCTTGGACAGCCTCGGGGCACGGGTTCCGCGGGTGCTCCTGGCGGATGATGGTCGGCGCCGCTTTCCGGCGGACGTCGCCGTGGTCGAGGACGTCTCCGGCGGCACGCTTGAAGCACTCTTCGAAACCGATCCCACACGCGCCGCGAAAGCCCTGGGCGAGCTTGCCGAAATGCTTGAGGTGATGCACCGACACCAGGGCCGGCACTACGGCAAGGTGGACCTGCTGAAGCGGGGCGGATCTGTGTCCGATGCCTCGTGCGAGCGCCGGGTTCTTGACCGCGCCCTGCGGGACGTTGAGGAGGCAGCGGGGCGCGACGGGCGCATCGGGGCAGCGGGCGCCGCATTGCGCGACCGTCTGCATGAGCTGGCCGATCGGGTGAGCCCTCGCACGGAGTACGGACTGATCCATGGAGAACTCGGGCCCGACCACGTCCTCGTCGGCGCCGACGGGCACCCCGTCCTGATCGACATCGAGGGCTTGATGTACTTCGACGTCGAGTGGGAGCACGTCTTCCTTCAGCTCCGCTTCGGCGAGCGGTATACCGTGCTGGCGCGGCCTGGTCTCGATCCGCAGCGGCTCGACCTCTACATGCTCGCGATGCGTCTGTCGCTGGTGGCCGGTCCACTGCGTCTCCTCGACGGGGACTTTCCTGACCGGGAGTCCATGCAAGGGATCGCCGAGCACAACGCGAAAGAGGCGCTGGCGCTCCTGCCACTGGCGTAGCGCAGGCAGGTGGTTACGCGTTGTCGCCCGTTCCGGTCCCCTCACCACGCCCTCGTACGTCCGCGTCATGCCGAAGCTCGTGGCAGAGATCGGGGCGGATGCGGCCACAGAGCACGGCCGATGGCGCCACTTGATCGGTCCGTTCGCCGCATCAGGGCGAGGGCGCCGTCATCGTCCGTCAGGAGCGGGCTGGTGCCCGCGGATCCCGTCCAGGAGGTAAGTGGTGCGGCGGTCGTAGTCGTCACGGGGAGGCTGCTTGCCGTGTTTGAGGGCGAGGGCATTGTCGACGACGAGCGCGTGAAGGTCGCTCGCCGTGAACTCCGGCCGCAGTGCTCCGAAGTCTCGCGCCGCGGCGACGAGCTCGTCGTTGACCTCGCTCCCGACTCGGCAGATCTCCATGAGCTGGTGCGAGTGCGGATACGACTGCAATAGGACGTCGTTGACGGCGGGCTGGCGGTACTGGAGGTCGCGGATCGCCGTGAGGTAGTACGCGATCCGCTCGCCGACGTCGTCGATCGTCCGTGTGTGATCGATGATGGCGAACAGCTCCGTCGCGACGACCTCTTCGATGACGGCCTCGATGAGGCCGACCCGGCCGCCGAACCGGTTGAAGATCGTGGCCTTGCTCACGCCGGCGGCCTTGGCGACCTCCTCCAGCGGCACCGTCAGGCCCCGTCCCTGGAACGCGGCGATCGCGGCGGACCGGATCTGTTCGGAGTTGCGCCTGGCATCGGCGCGCAGCCGCGGTTCGGATGGCGCCGCACCGGTCAAGGTCCTCACCGCCTCTCACCGCCGCCCGGCATCGGAATTTGACTCCCTGGGTCAGCTTACCTACCGTCGTGGGCGAGTCATAAGTTGACCTAGGGGGTCAACTTGTGGCGCCGCCTTCTATCAGGGCGGATACGGGTGTGCGGGCAGACAGGAAGAGGCCACAAGCATGATCGTTGTCACCGGCGCCACCGGCGGACTCGGCAGCGCCACCGTCGAGAACCTCCTCCAGCGCGTACCTGCGGATCGGATCGGCGTCAGCGTCCGTAACGTCGCTGGGGCGCGGCATTTCGCCGATCGCGGCGTCCGTGTGCGGCAGGGCTCCTACGAGGATCCGGCCGCGCTGCGCGACTCGTTCGCCGGTGCCGAGCAGGTGCTCCTCGTGTCGGGCAACGACCCGGCGGCCGACCTGATCGGCTTGCATCGCGATGCCATCGAGGTCGCCGTTGCCGCCGGCGCCCAGCGGATCCTCTACACGAGCCAGCAGGGCGCCGTCCCCGGCAATCCGTACCCGGCGTCGGAGACCCACATGGCTACTGAGGCCGTCCTCGCCGAATCCGGGGTGGCCTGGACCGCGCTGCGCAATGGCGCCTACGGCACCCTGGACCAGGTACTCGGCCCGTGGCAGCGGACCGGGGAGATCGCCCAACCGGAGGACGGTCCCGTCCCGTACACCGACCGTGCGGACGTGGCCGAGGCCATTGCGGTCATCCTGGCCGGTGACCGTTCCTACCGTTCCTTCGACGGCCCGATCAATCTGACCGCGCCGACCGCCGTCACCTTCGACGATTTCGCCGCGATCGCCTCCGAGCTGACCGGTCGCACCATCGAGCGCACAGTCCTGGACGACGAACAGTGGGTTGCCGACCAGATCGCGATCGGTGTGCCCGAGCAGGCGGCCCGGTTCATGCTCACCTGGTACCAGGCCAGCCGCGCCGGCTACTTCGCAGATGCCGACCCCCTGCTGGCCGAGATCCTCGGCCGCGAGCCCCGCAGCGCTGCCGACCGGCTCGCGGACCACATCGCCGCCTGAAGCGGTTCTTGGTGGTGTCCTTGAAGGCCGGACGGTGGTGATCGCGACCGTCGTCCAGGGCTTTACCCGGCGTCGCCTGGAGCGGTGGGCTCGGCGGCCGGGCCGGGCATTGCCGATGGGGCGGCCCAGCTGCGCAGCAGTTGCACCGCTTCAGCGGTCGGTGACTGCGGCTCGACGTTATAGACGCACAGCGTCTGCTCGGTGTCGCCGGGCACCTGGAACGACTCGTAGACGAAGTGCATCTCGCCGACCAGCGGGTGCACGTAGTGCTTGTCCCCGTGGGTGCGGCGCAGCACCTTGTGGTCGTTCCACCAGCCGGAGAACTCCGGCGACCGCACGGTGAGTTCGCCGACCAGGTCGGCCAGCCGCCGGTCGTCGGGGTGACGGCCGGCCTCCAGGCGCAGCATCGCCACGGTCTCGGCGGCGATCCGCTCCCAGTCCCCGACCCGCTCCCGCGCCTGGGGGTCCAGCAGGTAGTAGCGGGCCAGGTTCCGGTGCCGGGAGGGCAGCGCCTCGAAGTCCGTCAGCACGGCGCGGGCCAGGTGGTTGGAAGCCAGCACGTCGGTGCGCCGCCCCAGGATGAACGCCGGCACGTGGCCGAGCGTCTCCAGCATCAGGAACAGCCCCGGCCGTACCCGCTGCGGCCGCTGCGGACCGCGCCGCACCGCGCCGCGGCGGGTCAGCAGCAGGTCGCCGAGGTGCTCGCGCTCCGAGGCGTCCAGCCACAGTGCCCGCGACAGCGCCTCGACGACCTCCGGCGACGGGTTCCCCGGCCGTCCCTGCTCGAGTCGCGTGTAGTACTCGGTGCTCACTCCGGCCAGCCGCGCCACCTCGTCCCGGCGCAGCCCCGGCACCCGCCGGACGCGGCCGTCGGGGGCGAGCCCGGCCTGCTCCGGGCTGATCGCCGCGCGACGGGCGCGGAGAAAACCGGCGATCTCCTTGCTGCGGTCCATACCCCCAGTGTGCCTACGGCCGCGACCGGCCCGCCCACCCGAGGGTGGCCCTGCCGGTACCAGCCTGGACGGGGCCATTTGTAGCCGCGGGAGCGGAGCACCGGGCTGTTGTCATGGAGACGTACCGAGACCTACTCGGCACTTACCCCCCGATTCTCCACGGAGGCACATCATGTCCAATTCCACTTCCACAACCCCGCTCCAGGGCCGCGTCGCCGTGGTCACCGGCGCCTCCAGCGGCATCGGCGAGGCCGCCGCCGAGAAGCTCGCCTCGCTCGGCGCCCGCGTCGCCGTCCTGGCCCGCCGCGCCGACAGGCTGCAGGACCTGGTCGAGCGGATCGCCGAGAACGGCGGCACCGCCATCGCCATCCCCACCGACGTCACCGACGCCGCGGCCCTCCAGGCCGCGGCCGACCGCGTCGAGACCGAACTGGGCGGCGCCGACCTGCTGTTCAACAACGCCGGCGTCATGCTGCCCGCCCCGGTCGAGGAACTGGCCGCCGGCCAGTGGCAGCACCAGATCGACCTGAACGTCACCGGCCTGATGAACGCCATCGGCGCGTTCACCCCGCAACTGGTGCGCGCGGGCCGGGCCCGCGGTGTCGCCGACCTGATCAACACCTCGTCCATCGCGGCGCAGAACATCTTCCCCGCCTTCGCCGTCTACTCCGCCACCAAGGCGTACGTCACCCACCTCTCGCGCCATCTGCGCGTCGAACTGGGTGCGAAGAACGTCCGGGTGTCGGCCATCGAGCCCGGCATCGTCGGCACCGAACTGCAGAGCCACGTCACCGACCAGGGCGCTCTGGACTGGCTGGAGGGCTCCAAGGAGTCGATGGAGTGGCTCACCCCGCAGGACATCGCCGACACCATCGGCTTCATCGCCGCCCTGCCCCCGCGCGTCAACCTCCAGCAGGTCACGATCATGCCGACCGCGCAGCCGAGCTGACGCCCGCACGTTTCCGCCCAGGCCACACGTAATCCAGACCAGGCCCTGCACCGCTACGGCCCTGAGGGCGAGCAGCACGTGGAGGTGGACTGGGCGGGGACGTCGCGCCGTTAGTCGGCGGTGAGGGTGTCGAGGTCGTGCGCGGCCTTGACGAGAAGGTCGCGCATGGCCTTCTCCGCGCGGTCCGGGTCGGCGTCGCGGACGGCGTCGAGGACCGCGCGGTGGCTCGGGACGGGGTCGTCGTGGGGACGGACGCCGTGCACGAGGCGGTCGCGTTCGGCGAGGCCGACCTCGATCACGACCTCCATCCGCTCCAGCAGCTCGTTGTGGGTGGCGGTGAGCAGGCCCCGGTGGAAGTCCAGGTCGGCCTGGACGGCGCGGGCGAGGTCGCCGTCGGCGGCCTTCATGCCGGCGAGGGCCTCGTCCAGGGCGGCGAGGTCGTCGGGGGTGCGGCGCAGGGCCGCGTAGCGGGCGGCCTGGGGCTCGATGATGCCGCGCACCTCGGCGAGGTTCTGCAGGAACGCGTGGTCGTCGCGGTTGGCGAACTGCCACCGGATGACGTCGGGGTCGAGGAGGCTCCAGTCGGAGCGGGGGCGCACGAACGTGCCCCGCTTCTGCCGCGAGGCGACCAGGCCCTTCGCCGCGAGCACCTTCAGCGCCTCGCGCAGTGCGGTGAGGCTGACGTCCAGCTCGTCGCCGAGCGCCGCCACGTCGATGGTGTCGCCGGGGTCCAGCTCCCCGCCGAGGATGCGTCGCGCGATCTCCTGCACCGTCTGGCCGTGCAGCCCGCGCTCCGAGTAGCGCACCACGGGAGGCCCCCTCCTTCGCTCGTCCGCCGAGTACCCTAGCCCTCACAGAGTAATCATAAATTAGGAATTAATATTGACAGCACCCGGCCGGGGGCATTAGACAAGGTCAGCAGGTTGCCGGAACGAGGAGTACGTCGATGAAGCATGCCAAGCGCCGTCTGGCGGCCGTGCTCATGGCGGTCGCGGCGGTCCTGGCGGTCACGGCCGCCTGCGGCAGGGTGGGCGAGCACGGGCGCATCGGCGTCGTGTACCTGAACGCCGAGGGCTACTACGCGGGCGTGGGGCGCGGGCTGAGCTCGACGCTCGGCCATGGGGGCCGGGACCCCCAGCTGGTGCAGACCAACATCCAGTCGGACCCGGCCAAGGAGAGTTCGTTCATCAACACGATGAGCTCGGCGAAGGTCGACGCGCTCATCGTGTCCCCGGCGTCGGCGACGGCGTCGATCCCGGCGCTGCGCCTCGCCAAGCAGAGCGGCGTCCCGGTGATCTGCTACAACACCTGCATCGAGGACGCGGAGGCGCGCAAGTACGTGCAGTCGTTCGTCCTCGGCGACCCCGCCGGGTTCGGCCGGGTCAGCGGTGAGCAGATGGCCGCCTACTTCCTGGCCGCCGGGAAGCGCGCCCCCAAGGTCGGCGTGATCAACTGCGAGCAGTTCGAAGTCTGCATCCAACGCCGGCAGGGCTTCGAGAAGGCGCTCAAGGCGCAGGTGCCGGGCGCGAGGATCGTGGCGAACCAGCAGGGGCTCGCGCTGGACGAGGCCGTCGAGCGGGGCGAGCAGCTGCTCACCGCCCACCCCGACATCGACGCGTTCTACGGCGAGGCCGGCTCGCAGATGCTGGGCGCGGTCAAGGCCGTCGAGGCGCGCGGCAGGGCCGGCAAGACCGCCGTGTTCGGCGGCGACATGTCGGTCGATGCGGCCAAGAAGCTCCAGGACGGGCGGGTCCTGAAGGGCGTCGCCGACATCTCCGGGATCAAGGTCGGGCGGCTGGCAGGCCAGGCCGCGCGGGACGTGCTCGCGGGCCGGCCGAGCGACCGGTTCGTCATCCCCGCCCCCATCGACCGCTACCTCGGCCCGAAGGACGGGACGCGCTGGCTTCAGGAGCACTCCGATGGCATCCCGTAACCCCGAGAAGAGGAGCCGCATGAGCACGCCGCTGGTACGCGTCGCCGACGTCACCAAGCACTACCCGGGCGTCCGGGCTCTGACGGGGGCGAGCCTGGAGATCGAGGCGGGCGAGGTCCGCGCGCTCCTCGGCCGCAACGGCGCCGGGAAGTCCACCCTGATCAAGGTGCTGTCCGGGGTCGAGCGCGCCGACGCGGGCACGGTCGAGATCGGCGGCGCCGCGCTCGGCGACGGCGGCGTCCGGCGCGCGAACGAGCTCGGCGTGCGGACCGTCCACCAGGAGCTCAGCCTGGTGCCGGGGATGACGGCCGCGGAGAACCTGTTCCTCGGCGCGTGGCCGCGGTCGGCGGCGGGCCGGGTCGACCATCCCGCGATGCGCCGCGCGGCCCGGGAGGTCTTCGACCGGCTCGGCCTGGGCATCGCCCCGGACGCGCAGGTCGGCGGGCTGCCGCTGGCCGAGCAGCAGCTGGTGGAGATCTGCCGGGCGGTGCGCCGCGAGCCGCGGCTGCTGATCCTGGACGAGCCGACCAGCGCGCTCGCCGCGGCCGAGGTGGAGACCGTCCTGGAGGCGGTCCGGCGGATCGCCGCGAGCGGCGTCGCGGTCGTCTACGTCAGCCACCGGCTCGACGAGATCCGGCGGATCGCGCGGACCGCGACCGTCATGCGGAACGGCGAGGTGGTCGGGACCGTCGACATGGCGACCACCTCCACCGAGGACGCGGTCGCGATGATGCTCGGCTCGGCGTACGAGGCGGCGGTCCGGCCGCGTGCGCGCACCGTGGACCGCGACCGCACGCCGCTGCTGTCGGTGTCGGGGCTGAGCGTCCCGCCGAAGGTCGCCGACGTGTCCTTCGACCTGTACCCGGGCGAGATCCTCGGGCTGGCCGGGCTGATGGGCTCGGGCCGCACCGAGGTGCTGCGTGCGATCGCCGGGTTCGAGCCGGCCGCCGCCGGGACCGTCCGGGTGGACGGCCGGGAGGTGCCGCGGGTGACCGCGGCCGGGATGAAGCGCCGCGGCGTCGGGCTGACGCCGGAGGACCGCAAGAGCGAGGCGATCGTCCCGCTGCTCGGCGTCGGCGAGAACATGGTGATGTCGGACTTCCGGGCGGTCAGCAGCGGCACGTCCGTGGTGCCGGCGAAGGTCGACCGGGCCGCGCGCGGGCTGATCGAGCGGCTGTCGATCGCCACCGCGTCCGCCCGCACCCCGATCGCCGCGCTGAGCGGCGGCAACCAGCAGAAGGCCGTGATCGGCCGGTGGCTGCACGCGGGCAGCCGGATCCTGCTGCTGGACGAGCCGACCCGCGGCGTGGACGTGGAGGCCAAGGAGGGCATCTACCGGCTGGTCCGGGAGCTGGCCGGCCGGGGCGCCGCCGTGCTGTTCGTGTCCGGCGAGCTGGAGGAGCTGCCGCTGGTGTGCGACCGCGTCATCGCGCTGCGCGGCGGGACGGTCGCCGCCGAGTTCACCGGCGACGAGGTGACCGTGGACGCCGTGCTGTCCGCCGCGATGGCGGCCTGAGTGACCCGCCCTGAGAGACGAGGAGAGACCATGACCACCACTCGGACCGTCCCGCCGCCCGGCGGGACGCGCATCACGGGCGTGGCGGGGCGGCTGCTGAACGGCCGGTCGCACCAGCTGAACGAGATCGGCCTGCTGGTCGCGATCGTCGCGCTGTACGTGGCGCTCGGCGCCTCCGCCGCGGGCTTCCTGTCGGTGCACAACCAGCTCGGCATCCTGCGGGACGCCGCCACCGTCGGCATCGCCGCCTGGGGCGTCACCCTGGTCATCATCGCCGGGGAGATCGACATCAGCATCGGCCCGGCGACGGCGTTCTCCTCGGTGCTGGTCGCCAAGGGCGCCACCGAGTGGGGGCTCGGCGTCGGCGGCGCGATCGTGGTGACGCTGCTGCTCGGCGTGGTGTGGGGCGCGATCGCGGGCTGGCTCCGCGCGGTGTTCGACGTGCCGTCGTTCATCACGACGCTCGGGTTGTGGAGCATCCTCGGCGGCCTCGGGCTCTACCTCACCGACGCGCTGCCGGTGACGCTGCCCGACAGCGGCGTGTTCGACGTGCTCGGCGGGGACGTCGCCGGAATCCCGACCTCGGCGATCGTGATGCTGGTGCTGTTCGGGGTCTTCGCCTACGTCGCCCGGTTCACCGCGTACGGGCGATCGGTCTACACGATCGGCGGCAACGCGGGCGCGGCGCGGCTGGCGGGTATCAACCTGACCCGGATCCGGGTGCTGCTGTTCGCCACGACCGGGCTGCTGTCGGCGGTCACCGGGATCCTGCTGGCGGCCCGGCTCGGCTCGGGCAGCGGCGGCGCGGCGTCCGGGCTGGAGTTCGACGTGATCGCGGCGGTGGTCATCGGCGGGACGGCGCTGTCGGGGGGCCGCGGCGGGATGCTCGGCACCCTGCTCGGCGTCGTGTTCATCACCGTGATCGGCAACGGCCTGGTGCTGCTCGGCGTGGACTCCTTCCTGCAGAACGTGGTGCGCGGCGTGATCATCGTCGGCGCCGTACTGATCAACGTGGTGGTCGCGCGGCGCGGACGCGCCGGCGCGACGGCCTGAAAGGGGGCGGTGTGACCGTGACTTCGACGACGCGGACCGCGGGCGCCGGGGGGACGCCCGCGCGGATGGAGGGCGTGTTCCTGCCCGGGGACTCCACCGCCGTGCTGCGGGGGTCCGGCGTGCCGGAGCCCGGCCACGGGCAGGTGCTGATCGAGGTCGGCGCGTCCGGGATCTGTGGCAGCGACATCGGCTACATCTACCGGGGCTACAAGGGCTACCGCGGCGTGGACGGCCCCGCCTACCGGGGAGTGATCGCGGGGCACGAGCCGTCCGGCCGGATCGTGGCCGCGGGGCCGGGGGTGCGGCGGTTCGGCGTGGGCGACCGCGTGATCGTGTACCACATCGTGGGCTGCGGGCTCTGCGACAACTGCCGCCGCGGCCACTACATCAGCTGCGACTCCGGCCGCGAGTCCTACGGATGGCAGCGCGACGGCGGGCACGCCCCGTACCTGCTCGCCGAGGAGCGGACCTGCGTGCCGCTGCCGGACGAGCTGTCGTACGTGGACGGCGCGCTGATCGCCTGCGGGTTCGGCACCGCCTACGAGGGGCTGCGCCGCGCCGGGGTCAGCGGCGACACCGACCTGCTGGTGGTCGGGCTCGGCCCGGTCGGGCTGGCCGCCGGGATGATCGGGCGCGGCATGGGCGCGCGGAAGGTCGTCGGCGTCGAGCCGTCCGAGGCGCGCCGCGCGTGGGCCGGGACGCTCGGCGTGTTCGACGCGACCCTGCCCGCGGGCGACGGCACGGCCGAGGCGGTCGCGGACCTCACCGGGCGCGGCGGCGCGGGCGTGACGATCGACTGCTCGGGGACGCGGCCCGGCCGGAGCCTCGCCCTGGAGGCGGCGGCCGAGTGGGGGCACGTCTCGCTGGTCGGCGAGGGCGGCGACCTGTGCACCGAGGTGTCCGACACGCTGCTGCACAAGCAGCTCACGATCCACGCCTCCTGGGTGACGTCGCTGCCCGCGATGAGCGAGCTGGCGCGCAACCTCGTCGGCTGGGGGCTGCGGCCGGAGAAGGCGGTCAGCGACGTCTTCCCGCTGTCGCGGGCGGACGAGGCGTACGCGCTGGCCGCCGGCGCGAGCAAGGGCAAGGTCGTGCTCGTCCCGGACGCGGCGCAGTGACGGCCGGAACCGGTGCCGTCGCGGGAGCCGTGCACGTCGAGACCGACACGTCCGGCCCGTACGAGGTGGTGTGGCTCGGCAACGGGACGCTGCGGCTCGGGGTCGTCCCGGCGCTGGGCGGACGGCTGCTGAGCCTCGTCCACGACGGCGACGAGCTGCTGTGGCGCAACCCCGCGCTGCTGGACGACCGGCTGCACCCGGTCGGCGGGCACCGGCCGGAACGCACCTCGGGGCCGATGGCGAACTGGCGCAACTACGGCGGCGACAAGACCTGGCCCGCGCCGCAGGGCTGGTCGTCGCCGAGGGAGTGGGCCGGGCCGCCCGACCCCGTGCTCGACTCGGGCCCGTACGCGGCCGACGTTCGCGCGGTCTCGGGCGACGCGACGGTGGTGCTGGAAAGCGAGCACGATCCGCGGACCGGGCTGCGGCTGCGCCGCGAGATCCGGTTGCGCGCCGGTGAGCCCGGCTACGACCTGCGCGTCTCGGCCGTCAACGCGTCGCCTTTCCCGGTGCGGTGGGCGGTGTGGAACGTCGCTCAGTACCCGGGTGGTGGAACGGTCCAGGTCGGTGTGGGGCCGGGCTTCGGCGAGCCCGTCGAGCTCGCGGTCGGCACGACCGCGCCCACCTGGACGCGCCCGCGCCCGGGCACCGTCGAGGTGCCCGCGCAGGACGCCGTCGGCAAGCTCGGCTTCCCGCACGCCACCGGACGGCTGGCCTACACCCGGGCAGGCCATCGCCTGACCATGGAGTTCGACGTCCACGACGGCGCCGCGTACCCGGACGGCGGCTCGCGCGCCGAAGTGTGGATGGAGCATCCCCTCGACCGCCCGCTGGAGCACCTCGGCGGGCTGGCGCCGCCCGCCCGGATCGTCGAGTGCGAAGCGCTCGGCCCGTGGGAGACGCTCGCGCCGGGAGCGGAGACCGCGCTCGGCATCCGGGTGACGGTGGCGTCCGCCGGCGAGGGAGGTGGGACGCCGTGACCGCGACGCGTCCGGTCGCCGTCGTCACCGGCGCCGCCCAGGGGATCGGCGCGGCCACCGCCCGCCGGCTGGCCGCCGACGGGTACGCGGTCGCGCTCCTCGACGTGTCCCCGCAGGTGGACGAGGTCGCCGCCGCACTGGCCGCCGAAGGCGCGGAGGCCCTTGCCCTGCGCTGTGACGTGAGCGACCCCGGCGACTGGGACCGCGCCGTCCGCGCCTGCCGCGCCGAACTCGGCCCGGCGGACGTCCTGGTGTCGAACGCCCTGCGCTACGAGCCGGGCGCGGCGGACGAGATCTCGCTGGAGTCCTGGCGGGGCCAGCTCGACGTCACCCTCACCGGGACGTTCCTCGGCGTCCGCGCGGTGCTCGGCGACCTGCGTGCCAGCGACCGCGCCGCCATCGTGATCGTGTCGTCCGTGCACGCATCGTTCGGGCTGCCGGGACGCCCGGCGTACGCCGCCGCCAAGGCCGGGCTGACCGGGCTGACCCGGCAGCTCGCCGCCGAGTACGGGCCTGGCGTCCGGGTGAACGCCGTGCTGCCCGGCCCGGTCCTCACCGCGCAGTGGGACGGCATCGGCGAGCAGGACCGGCGGCGCAGCGCCGCCGAGACCGCAGCCGGACGCCTCGGCCGCCCGGAAGAGGTCGCGGCGGCGATCGCGTTCCTCGCCGGCCCGGACGCCTCGTTCGTCACCGGCGTCTCGCTGCGGGTCGACGGGGGCTGGAGCATCACCAAGGGATCCGCATGAAGATCACGAGAGTGGAGACGTTCCTCGTCCCGCCGCGCTGGCTGTTCTGCCGGGTGGAGACCGACGACGGCCTCGTCGGCTGGGGCGAGCCGGTCGTCGAGGGCCGGGCCGACACGACCCGCGCCGCCGTGCACGAGCTGGCCGACCTGCTGCTCGGCGCGGACCCGCGCCGTATCGAGGACCTGTGGCAGACCATGACCAAGGCGGCGTTCTACCGGGGCGGCCCGGTGCTGTCCAGCGCGGTCGCCGGGCTCGACCAGGCGCTGTGGGACATCCTCGGCCGCTCGCTCGGCGTCCCGGTGCACCAGCTGCTCGGCGGCGCGGTCCGCGACCGGGTCCGGGTGTACGGCTGGATCGGCGGGGACGAGCCCGGCGAGGTGGGGGACGAGGCCGCCGCGCAGATCGCCGCCGGGCTGACCGCCGTGAAGATCAACGCCTCCGGGCGGGCCGCGCCGCTGCCGCCGCCCGCGCAGATCGACGCGATCGTGCGGCGGGCCGCGACCGTCCGGGAGGCGATCGGGGACGAGGCCGACTTCGCCGTCGACTTCCACGGCCGCATCACGGTGCCCGCCGCGCGGCGGCTCATCCCGCTGCTGGAGCCGTACCGCCCCCTGTTCGTGGAGGAGCCGGTGCTGCCGGAGCACACGCACCGGCTCGCCGACGTCGTCGCGTCCACCACCACCCCGATCGCGTGCGGCGAGCGGCTGTTCTCCCGAGCCGAGTTCCTGCCCGCGCTGCAGGCCGGGGTCGCGGTCGTCCAGCCCGACCTGTCGCACGCCGGCGGCATCTCCGAGGTGCGGCGGATCGCGTCGCTGGCCGAGGTGCACGGGGCGCTGTTCGCCCCGCACTGCCCGCTCGGCCCGCTGTCGCTCGCCGCGAGCCTGCAGGTGGCGTTCGCGACGCCGAACTTCCTGATCCAGGAGCAGAGCATCGGCATCCACTACAACGACGGCGCCGAGGTGCTCGACTACCTGGCCGACCGGTCGCCGTTCGCGTTCGTGGACGGCTCGATCGAGCGCTGGGACGCGCCGGGCCTGGGCATAGAGATCGACGAGGACGAGGTGCGCCGCGCCGACCGGATCGGGCACCGGTGGCGCCCGCCGGTCTGGCGGCACCCGGACGGAGGGCACGCGGAATGGTGAGAACGACGATCGCCGAAGAACTGGAGCGGCGCCGGCTGGTCGCCATCGTCCGGGGCCCCGACCCGGCGGCGGCCGCCCGCACCGCCCTCACCCTGGCCGAGGAGGGCGTCACGCTGATCGAGGTGTCGCTGAGCGGCGCCGGCGCCCTGGACGTGATCGAGGAGGTCGCGGGCAAGACCGCCGGCGCCGCGCGGATCGGCGCCGGCACGGTGCTGACCGCGGACGACACGCGCCGGGCCCGCGACGCGGGCGCCGAGTACGCCGTCACACCGGCGCTCGGCGCGGGCGTCGACGAGGCGCTGCGGCTCGGCCTTCCCGTGCTCGCCGGGGCGCTCACCCCGACCGAGGTGGCCGCGGCCGTCGCCGCGGGCGCGACCGCCGTCAAGCTGTTCCCGGCGAGCGCACAGGGCCCCGGCTACCTCAGCGCGCTGCGCGACCCGTTCCCGGACGTCCCGTTCGTCCCGGTCGGCGGCGTGGGGGAGGCGGAGGCCGCCGAGTACCTGCGGCGCGGCGCCGTCGCGGTCGGCGTCGGCTCGCCGCTGTGCGGGGACGCGCCGCGCGGCGGCGACCTCGCCGGACTGCGCCGCCGCGCCCGCGCGTTCCTCGCCGTCACGGCCGCGCCGGGCGGGCCCGCGTGACCCGGGTCGACGTCCTCACCGCCGGGGAGACGATGATGGCGCTGCGCGCCACCGGCCCGGTGCGGCTCGGCTCCGGCTTCACCGCGAGCATCGCCGGGGCCGAGAGCAACGTCGCGATCGGCCTCGCCCGCCTCGGCCACGCCGCCGCCTGGGCCGGACGCGTCGGCTCCGACGAGGCCGGGCACCTCGTCACCCGCACGCTGCGCGCCGAGGGCGTCGACGTCTCGGCCGTCCGCCGCGACGGCGACGCGCCCACCGGCCTGATCATGTTCGAGCAGCGGCTGCCGGACGTCACCCGCGTCCAGTACCTGCGCGCCGGGTCCGCCGGGTCCCGGCTGTGCGCGCAGGACGTCGAGGCGCTGCCGTTCGAGCCGCGGATCGTGCACCTCACCGGGATCACTCCGGCGCTCAGCGCGTCGTGCCGGGACGCGGCGACGGCGCTGTGCCGCCTCGCCCGCTCCCGGAACGCGCGGATCAGCCTCGACCTCAACCACCGGCCGCGGCTGTGGAGCCGGGCGGCGGCCGCCGAGGCGCTCGCGCCGCTCGCCGCCGCCGCGGACCACGTCATCGCCTCCCCCGACGAGTTGACCCTGCTCGGCGACGGCCCGCCGGACCGCATCGCCGCCCGGCTGCTGGACGGCGGCGCCACCGAGGTCGTCGTCAAGAACGGCGACGAGGCCCGTTCGTACACCGCGGACGGTACGCACGCCGTGCCCGCTCACCGCGTCGACCCGGTCGACTCGATCGGCGCGGGGGACGGGTTCGTCGCCGGGTACCTGTCCGGCCTGCTGGACGGCCTGGACGTCGAGGCCCGGCTCCGCCGCGCCCACACCGTCGGCGCGTTCGCGGTCCTGAGCCGCGGCGACTGGGAGGGCCTGCCCCACCGCGACGAACTCGGTCTCATCGGCCTTCCTGAAGGAGCCGCACTGCGATGACCTGGACCGTTCTGGACGACGCCGGCCCGTGGGAGCTCGGCGAAGGGCTGCGCGCCACGCCCGGCGGCTTCGTCGCCGTCGACCTCCTGGCCGGAAGGCTGTACCGGCTGGACCCCACCACGCTCCTGATCTCCGTGCCGTTCCCCTTGGGCGCCGTCGCCCCGATCCAGGACTCGGACGGATGGATCGCCGCAGCCGACACCGGCATCGCCCTTCTGGACGGTGACGGCACCGTCGACTGGCTGGCGCGCCCGGAGGACGGCGCGGCCACGCCCATGCGCATGAACGACGGCACGACCGACCCGTCCGGACGGTTCTGGGCGGGGTCGATGGCCTTCGATGGAACGCCCGGCGCGGGCTCCCTGTACCGGGTGGACGACGACGGCACCGTCCACACCGCGATGGACGGCCTGACCATCCCCAACGGCCCCGCCTTCACTTCCGACGGCCGAACCATGTACCTCGCCGACAGCGCCCACGGCGTCATCTACCGCGTCGCCGTGGAACCGTCGTCAGGGGAACCGGGCGAGCGTGAGGTCTTCGCCCGCGTGCCGGACGGATCACCGGACGGCATGGCCGTCGACACCGAGGGATGCCTGTGGTCGGCGGTCTGGGGCGCGTCCGCGGTGCACCGCTACGCTCCGTCCGGCGAGCTGCTGACGGTGTTCCGGCTGCCCGCGAGCCAGCCGACCAGCGTGTGCCTTTCCCCCGCACCACCGCACCGGGTGCTGGTGACCACCGCCACCCACGGCCTGGCCGCACCCGGCCCGGCGGACGGCCGCGTCCTCACCGCCGGGACGACCGTCGGCGGTCGTCCGGTCGTCCCCTTCCGCCTCAGGCGTGCGGGGTCGCCCGTCAGGTGATCGGCGGGTCGCCATCCGGGCCGGCGGAAACCGGGAGCCGCGGCGGGACGTCTCATGATCGACAACGTCCGCCGGCCGCGATACTGGAAACGATGACACGAGACCCCCATGTCGAGGACGCCCTCGACAGCGCACTGCCCGCCCTGCTCGTACGGCCGCCCTGGGAGGGAGGGACGAAGGAGCCGCCGGCCGTCCTCAGCCTGAAGACGCCCCAGGAGTCGACCATCGTCCGCTGGGCGCCCGGCCGGCGTGAGGAGTGGCTGAAGGCCCCGTACAAGTACTCGCAGAAACGCATGCCCGAGGACACCGACTGGGACGAACTCGCCGAGTTCTTCGCCGGTGACCAGGCCAGGGAACTCTGGAAGCCGCGCGATTGGCGGTCCAAGTCGCGGTTCGAGCAGCTCTACATGGGGCTCGTCATGCAGGCGCCCCGCGAGCTCGGCGAGAAACTCCTCGCCGACGAACGCTACTGGGACGCCTTCGTCGACTTCTCGGTCGGCGCCGACCGCGGCGCGGTGGCGCGGCACGAGATGGCCGCCTACCCGCCGGCACTGCACCAGGCGAGAAAGAAGAAATGGAGCGTGTACGCGCTCGAGCCCTTCCTGGACCACGCGGTCGCCCAGGCCATGATCAAGGACTTCGACGGCCGGGGGAGCGACGAGGCGCAGGACGCCTGGTACGACCTGCACGGGGTGGACGCCGTGAGGCTGACGATCCCGGACGCGCTGCGCAAGCCGGGGCCCAAGCGGGAACGCGCCGAGGCGGCACTGCGCTCGGTCGCGCGGCGCCACGGCGACGACATCCTGGTGGAGGCCGCCGGCTACTACGGGGACGAGGCCGTGCAGGCGGTCTCCCGGCTGCGCATCGACCCGCTCGACCTGTACCCCGACCCGATGCCGGAACTGCCCCAGGGCTGGGATCCCGAACGGCTGCCGCGGATCCTGCTGCGCCTTCGCCGTCAGGCGGCGCTTCCCCATGCCGCGACCCGGAACCTCCTGACCATGCTGGCCATCTCGGAGAGCCACAAGCCGTACGCCGGCGTCCCCCTGGTCACCGCGCCCCTCGACCCCGAGTCGCTCGCCGAGTTCGCCTGGGCCCTCTACGAGGCCGACCGCCATCCCAAAGTGTGGGCGTCGCCCGGCGTGCAGTACGCCCTGGCCGAGTGGGGCGACGACGGGACCGCGGACCGGCTCGCGCCGATCGTCGCACGCTGGTCCCGGGCGTACGTGTGGGAATCGGGCGGGCAGTCCGCGCTCCGCCTGTTCAGTGCCCTCGGCACCGACTCCGCCCTCCGGCACCTGGACCGGCTCGCGAACAAGGCCGAGGACCAGAAGTGGATCGGACGGTCCGCGCGGGAGGCGTTGAAGCGCGCCGCCGAGCAGCGCGGGCTCACTCAGGAGCAGCTCGCCGACCGGCTCGTCCCCGACCTCGGCCTGGACGCCGACGGCTCCCTGACGCTCGACTACGGACCGCGCCGCTTCGTGGTCGGCTTCGACGAGGAGATCCGGCCCTTCGTCACCGACGAGAGCGGCAAGCCCCGCAAGACCCTGCCGAAGCCCGGCGCCAAGGACGACGACGTCCTCGCCCCCGCCGCCTACAAGCGCTTCAGCGACCTCAGGAAGGAGGCCCGCACCGTCGCCGCGGAGCAGGTCAAGCGGCTGGAAGCGGCGATGGTGACCGGGCGGACCTGGACGGCGGAGGAGTTCGCCGAGCTGTTCGTCGCGCACCCGCTCATGCGCCAGATCGCCCGGCGGCTGGTGTGGACGGCGGGGACGGACGCGTTCCGGGTTGCCGAGGACGGGACCCTCTCCGACGTCCGCGACGACGCCTTCGCGCTCCCCGGCGGCGCCCGGGTCGCGCTGCCGCACCCGCTCGTCCTCGGCGAGGACGCCGTCCAGGCCTGGGCCGCGATCTTCGCCGACTACGAGATCTTGCAGCCGTTCCCGCAGCTCGGCCGCCCCGTCCACGCCCTCGCGGAGGACGAGCGGGGGAGCGGCCGGCTGTCCCGTTTCGAGGGCGGGTCCGTCCACTTCGGCAGGATCCTCGGCCTGACGTCCCGCGGCTGGACGCTCGGCGAGAAGGAGACCGGCGGCTTCCGCCGGCAGGTGATGCTCATGACACCGGACGAGCGGCACCTCATGGTCACCTTCGAACCCGGCATCCGCGTCTTCGACCCCGAGGAGTACGCCGAGCAGCGCATCGACCACGTGATGCTCCTGACGGGCCGCTACTCCGGGACGTCCCTCGCGTTCGGCGAACTCGACCCCGTCACCGCGTCCGAGATCATCACCGACCTGCACCGTCTCATCGACTGAGCCCGCCGGGCCCTGGCGCGGCCCGCGCTCGGCAGGTGAGCGCGGGCCGTGGGTCGGGCGGGGTGGGGTGTTTCAGTTGGTCTTGCCCCACAGGTAGGCGCCGGCGCCCATCGCGAGCAGGCTGATCCAGGAGAACACGGCGCGGACGGTGTTCCAGGCGGTCCAGCGGCCGGAGTAGTCCGACCAGATCTTGGCGGCCTCGGC
>NZ_JAGEPF010000044.1 GCF_017573465.1 Actinomadura violacea | reverse complement strand
GAAGGTGTTCATCGTGGTGTTCATCGTTGTGCTCCTTGCGGTTCGCCTTGCGGCTCGCTCTTTCTGACATCGCAAACGCTACGTTGCCTTCAAGGTTCAGGCAACACACCTGTTGCGACTTACGAGCGTTCCCACAGGTCATCTCCACAAAATCATTGCAACTGGCTCGCGGGTAACGCAACAATCCGCATTGCACTCGTTGCAGTCACTTGGAAGTGAACGCTATGGTGGGGGCTGCAGAGGACGTACGGAGGAGGACGCGGTGCCCGGAGGCAGGCTCACCCAGCAGGACCGTCAGCAGATCGCGGTGGGATTGGCGGACGGCCTGGCGTACGCCGAGATCGCGCGGCGGCTAGACCGTCCCACCTCCACGATCACCCGCGAGGTGATGCGCAACGGCGGTCCCACCGGCTACCGCGCCGACCTGGCGCACCGCGCCACCGAGCATCGCGCGCGCCGGCGCAGGCAGCCCGCGCCCCGGGGGGCGGAGGCGTCGCCGCAGCTGTACGGGCGCGACCCCGAGGCCGTGCGCGAGTTCGAGGAGACGCTCACCACCGTCTTCATGGCCTCGGGGACGCCGAAGATGATGGCCCGGGTGATGGCGTGCCTCTATACGAACGACGCGGGCTGCCTCACGGCGTCCGAGCTGTCCCGGCACCTGGAGGTCAGCCCGGCGTCGGTCTCGAAGGCGGTCGCGTTCCTGGAGGAGCAGGGGCTCGTCCGGCGGGAGCGCGACGAGCGCCGCCGCGAGCGCTACATCGTGGACGACGACGTCTGGCACCAGGCGATGGTCGCCAGCGCCCAGTCCCTCGTGCAGATCACCGCGACGGCGCGGCAGGGCGTCTCCGTCCTCGGCCAGGACACCCCCGCCGCCGCCCGCCTCGAGGCCGCCGCCCGCTACCTCGACTTCGTCGGCGAGAGCATGCTCCGCGCGGCGGAGCAGGCCCGCGACGTCCTGCACAGCCGGGACCCCGGCTAGCGGTCAGACGGGCTGGCCGAGCGGGCGGACCGTGATGGTGTTGACGTCGACGCCGGGCGGCCGGCCGATGGCCCAGGCGATCGACTCGGCGACCTGCCCGGCGGTGAGCATGCGGCCTTCGGGGATGCCGCCGAGCGGGTCCCAGAAGGTGGTCTCGACGCGGCCGGGCGCGATCAGCGTGACGCCGACGCCGTCGGCGGTGACGGCGCGGCGGGTGTTCTCGGCGAGGCCGGTCAGCGCCCATTTCGTCGCGCCGTAGAGGTTGCCGGGGGTGTGGATGAAGCCGGCGACGCTGCCGACGAGGACGATCCGGCCGCGCGTGGCCCGCAGCGCGTCGATGGAGGAGCGGATGAGGACGGCGGGTCCGAGGACGTTGGTCAGGACCATGTCCCGCCATCCTTCGGGGTCGCCGTCGACGACGCTGTCGGGGGTGGCGGATCCGGCGTTGGCGACGGCGGCGTCCAGCCGTCCGAACCGTTCCAGGGTGGCGTCGACGGCGGCGCGCATGGCGGCGGGGTCGGCGGCGTCGGCGGTGAGGGGCAGGAGCGCGCCGGGGTTCGCGCAGCTCTCGGCGAGGCGGTCGAGGCGGCCGGGGTCGCGTCCGGTGACGGCGACGCGGTGGCCGCGGTCCAGCAGCAGGCGCGCCGCGGCGGCGCCGATGCCGCTGGAGCCGCCGGTGATCAAGGTGACGGTCATGCGGCGGGACGCTAGGTCCTAGAGTCGGCTCTAGGGCAAGCTCCTAGGCATGCCCCTCAGCATCGGCCAGGTCGCCGAACGCACCGGCCTCAGCGTGCACACCCTGCGCTTCTACGAGAAGGAAGGGCTTTTCGCCATGCCGGTGCGCCGCGTCGGCGGGCAGCGCGTGTACGGCGACGCGGAGTTGGATTGGTTGTACCTGTGCACGCGGCTCAGGGCGTCGGGCATGCCGCTGCCGCTGATCCGCGAGTACGCGGCGCTGGTGCGTGAGGGCATGACGACGGTGGAGGCACGGCTTTCCCTTCTGCGTGAACATCGGGAACGCGTCGCCGCGCAGATGGAGGAGCTTCAGGGCTGCCTCGATCTCGTTTCACGCAAGGTCGCCATGTACGAGGACCACCTCGCGGCCGACGGCGACGATCCGCTGTGGACGAGGCCGCCCGTGAACTGACAGCGGGGGCGCAGGGCCCCCGCCGCCTGTGGACTCACGGTGTCGAGACGCCGCGAGCGTTGAGTTCGAGCCGCGCGTCACGGCCCTTGAGATGGGCGACGCCGCACGCGGCGACCATGATCGCCAGTACGCCGAGCGCCTGGTGCACGTCCGGGAACCGCCGCGAAGCGGCCATGTCCACGAGCAGGGCCATCAGCGGACTGGTGGCGCCGAGCAACGAGAACGTTCCCAGTGAGAGTGACCTGCGGGCCACCGCGTAGAGCATCCTCGGCACGGTGCTGAACAGCGCCGCACCCAAGATCATGGTTACGGCCACCCGCCAGTTCGCGACCGGACCGAAATCGCCGCCCATGATCGCCGCGCAGACCGTCAGAGTGCCCGCACCGAGGAAAGCGGCCCAGGCGAACGCCTTCAGCCCCACCTCGTCGGCCTCCTTCTTCGTCGCGCCGCCGATTGACAGCAACCGTCCGTAGAGCACCGCTAGGAGGGCGTTGGCGGCGCCGCTTGCAAGGGCGAATCCAACTCCGGCCAGATTCACCTTCCCCGTCTGGGGGCGGGCGATGAGGGCGACGCCGACCAGGGTGATCAGCGGCACCAGCACCGCGGCCATGTGATGGCGTTCCCGCCAGGCCTCGATGCCGTAAAGTGCCAATGGAACCGCCATTCCGAGCGGGCTCATGATCCCCACCGAAACCGTCACCAATGAAGCGACCAGCATCGCCTTCAACGCGCCCTGCACCAGACCGGCGAGGATCATGTTGACGACCACCGGCCGGGTCAAGGGCAGCCTGCTCCGGGGGGCGGCGGGCCGTCCACGACGGAACAGTCCGTCCGCGACACGGTCTCGATAGGCGAGCAGCATGAGCAGCGATGCCCCGGCCACCGATTCCACCGCCGCTCCGGCCATGGGCCCGAGAACGGTGAGCGTGACTTTCTTGGTGAAGTCGCCTCCCAGCACGCCCAGCCCGTTGTTGAGGGTGCCGGCGGCGGCGCCGCGCCAAAATTGTTTTTGCGAGGCATTCTTGTTTGAGGCTTGCATCGGGACCTCCTAGTTCGCGCAAGCGGGACATAAGAGGTTCCGGCAGCCGCCCGGCCCTCGGGGTCCCACCCGCGTTAGTGGTGTGACTCCGGCAGAGCCGGGGGTTCTATTTTTGTTTGTTCGGCTGTTCAACCACCGTACCGGGTTGCGGAGGCGGCCCGACTCCGCACGGGTCGTTGGTATGCCACTCCTGCGAGCCGCCCGAGGCTGCGGCGGCCTGGTCGTCCGGATCGTGCTCGTGGCGATGCTCGCCGTCGCCGCGCTGGTCTGCGTCGCCAACCGGTCCTGGATCGAGGGCAAGGCCCTCGACGCCGTCTACCAGGGACGGCCGAAGATCCACGCGGGTGGGCACTTCGCGCCCGGCGCCGGCGCGGACGAGGACGGCGTCCGCCAGACCGCCGTGCTGATCCACGGGAAGCAGAGCGTGCGGGTGACGTCGCCGACCGAGCGGTGGCGCCGCCGCCACAAGGACGCCGTCTGCGACCACGGCGTGTGCACGGCCGCCGCGACCCGCGAGAAGTTCCTGGGCGCGGGCGGCGTCGACATCATGGGCATCCTCGGCGGGCTGCTGGTCTGCTACATCGTCTGGGTCCTGCTCGTCGACCCCGGCGGCCCCGGCCCCGGCTCAGGCTATGCCGACCGCTACGACCGAGGCGGGCCGGGCCGCCGCTACGACCGCGACCGCCGCGACCGCTACGACCACTGACCCGGGCGTACGCATGCTCCGGCCCGCTGGGCCGCGCCATCTCGATTTTTCCGATTGCCTTGATTGACAAATAGCCCGGAGACCGCACGGTCACGGGCGCCGGTTCACGGAACCGGCCGCCACCGCCCACGGGGCGGCGGCGCAACACAAACAAAAAAGAGGTGACGCGATGTCATCGTGTGCACAGGGCCGCGGGCGGCGTTTCGCCGGTGGCGGCCTGGTCGTGGCGGCGCTGGTCTCGGTCCAGCTCGGCTACGCCATCGCGACGGGGCGTCCTCCGCTGGAGACCTCCAGCGTGATGATGGCGGCCGGGTCGGTCACGCTGGTGCTGTGGGTCGCCGCACGCCGCGGTCTGCGCATCCGCGAGTTCGACCGGGCGATGTGGCGGCTCGTCCTGCGCCTCGCGTTCGGCAACACGGTCGTCGGTTTCGCGTACCTGTACGCGGAGCAGCGGCTCACGCTCGGCACCGTCGCCTCGGTGGCGGTCGTCGGGATGCTGTCGGTGGGGCTGCCGGAGATTTGGCAGGCCCGCGGCACGTCCTGGGGCGCCTGGCACCTGTTCTGGCGCGGGGTCGCGTTCGGCGGGGTCTTCGTTCTGAACGAGCCCTTGCGCGGCGGCTCCGACGGCCTGGGCATGCTCTGGGCCGCGGTGAGCGCGGTGTGCGTGTGGAACGTTCCCATCACCGTCCGGACGATGGCGGCGCGGGGACTGGCCGACCAGGGGGCGGCACTGGCCAACCTCCTGACCGCACCCGTCCTCACCGCTCTGGTGCTCGCCACCGGTGGCGGCCTCGGCATTTGGACGTCGCCGCGGCCGCTCGCCCTCACCGGTGCCGCGGGGGTGCTGACGGTCGCCGTCCCGGTGCTGCTGCAGAACGCCGCGCTGCGGCGGGTCGCGCCCCGCGACCTCGCCGTGGTGCAGTCACTCAACCCCGCCGTCGCCGCGCTGGTGGCGCAGGCCGGGGTACTGGCGGGGCTGCTCGACGCCACGCAGCGGACCACCCCCGCCGGGTGGATCGCGATCTCGGTCACCATCGCGGCCTCGGCCGGCGACTCGCTCGTCGCGCCCCGGCCAGGCGATGGAGGCCATCAGAAGAACGGCGCATCGCGCCGCTGACACCGCGGCGGCGGGGAGGTCTCCTCCCCGCCGCCGCACCTCGCCTACTTCTTCGACACCTCGCGGTCGTACATCTCGTTCAGCAACTTGCGGATGTCCGTCGGACGGCTCGACGCCAGCCGGGGATCGAGCCTGGTCAGCCGGGTGACGTCGTCGAGGTCGTGCTGCAGGCCCCTCAGCTTCTGGATGACGCCGCGGTTCTCCTTTTCCTCGGACTTGACCGCCCGGTCGAGAGTGTCCCGGAAATCGTCCAGGGCGCTGACGAGATCCGCGGCGGCCGAGGCATCGCCCGGCCTGCGGGACACCGACCCGACCAGCCGGTCGATCGCCTCGTGCCAGTCCTTCCGGCCCTGCTCGAACTTGGTGTTCAACTTCTCGGCCGCCAGCGACAGCTCCGCGGTGTCCACGGCGATGTTCGGATCGGCCAGCTTGGTCCGCAGCTCGCAGACGCCGCGCGCCGCCGTCGACGCGTCCACCGCGTCGCGCAGCCATGCGCTCAGCCGGTCGAGGTCCTGGACCCCGTTCTGGTGCTGGTCGAACAGCCGGCTCAGCTCGTCGCGGAAGAAGTCGTTGGAGATCGAGCCGTTCGACCGCGCGTCGTACAGGCTCTGCGTCTCCCGGGCCGCCATCGCCATGTCCTGGATCTGCTGCTCGATCTGCCGGTGGATGCCGCCGGCCGACCCGAACGTGCCGTCCGGCAGCTCCACCCGGATCCGGCCGAAGTCGCCGATCTCCTTCTTCGCGGCCTCCATGACGGCTTCCACCGCCACCACCCCGCGGTCATGGCGCTGCTCGAAGCCCGGCACGGAATCGCGCGCCCACTCGTAGGCCGCGGCCACGGCCGCGTCCTCCGACCGCCGCGACGTGACGGTGATCTTCGAGAGCTCGTCGTCGTGGCCGCCGGAGATGAACGCGGCGACCCGCTCGCGGACCTCCGGGACGCGCGTGTCGAACCCGTGCGCGGCGAACACGTCGACGAACTCCCCGTCGTCGGTGACGTAGCCGCGCTCGCGCAGCTGCGCGGTGATCCGGGCGATGTACTGGTCGTCGCTCTCCTGGGCGCCGTCGACCATCTGCCGGCCCAACGTGTAGCGATCCAGGTAGTGCACCGGATGCGACGCCTGCTCGATGCTCGTGCCCTGCGCGAAGACCCGCCGGCCGGTCCGCCGGTCGACCGTCACCGGGACCGGCATCGCCAGGCCGTGGTCGCCGACCATGAGCTGCTCGGGCTTCAGTCCCGTCTTGGCCGCCATCTCGGCGAGCCCCCGCGCCCTCTCCTCGTCGCTGCCGAAACCGGTGAACTCCGGGTTCAGCCCACCGCCGTACCCGTCGCCCCACTGCCGGGCCCGCAGCATCTCCAGGCCGTCCTCCGCGTGCCGGGCCATCAGCTTGCGCTGCTCCTCGGCGTCGCCGACCCGGATGATGTTGCGGTGCCAGTCGTCGGCCTGGCGCAGTCCCGTGCGCGCGCTGCCCGCCAGCGGCATGCCCGCCGCGGCGGGGCCGTCGCCGCCGCCGCCCCGGCCGCGCCACTTGCCCGCCACGAGGTTCCCCGTGGCCTCGCCGCCGCGCAGCGCGGCGGCGGCGCCGGTGAACGCCATCAGCGGCAGCGTCGCGAGGACGGTCGGCGGTGCCATGACGGTCAGCCCCGCCATGCCCGCGGTCAGCGCCGCGTACGCGCCCGCCCGCTGCGCCGGCGACCCCGACGCCGCCCTGCGCTGCAGAGCCCGGGTCCCGCGCAGCACGCCCGCCCGGCCCGACTCGTAGCGGTCCTTGGCCCAGTCCGTCAGCGGCCGGGCGGCCCGCTTCACGCCCCGCCCGGCGGCCCCCGCCACCGAACGCGTCGCCGCGTTGTTCAGCAGGCGCCGCTGCAGGGAGCGCTCGTCCAGCGCGCCGAGCCGCGCCCGGCCCATACCGAGCCGGCCCAGCGACTGCGACACGCGCTGGGACGCGTTGCGCGACAGCCGGCGGTCGCCGCTGGAGCGCAGCACCATCGTCCCGGCGAAGCCGAGCGCCCCCGTCGTGGTCGAGATGTCCCCCATGCCGAGGATCTTGCTCAGCCGCCGGAACAGGTAGAGCGCGACGAGCGGCGCCGTCCCCTGGGCGACCTGCTCGAAGAAGGTCGGGGCGTTCGAGTCCACCGCCGCGTTGATCGCCGCCGTCGTCGTGTCGACGAACATCGTCAGCCCCGTCATCGCGAACGTGAAGTAGAGGTCCCCCACCGCGGCGGCCCCGGTCAGCCTCATCAGCCGCTTGCCCTGCGGCAGTCCCAGCCCCATCAGCAGCAGCGTCACGGGCAGGATCATCACCAGCCCCGCCAGCGCCACGCTGCTGACGGCCTGGCCGACCGCGATCGGGCCGAGCACGAACAGGAACACGAACGACACGATCATCGACATCAGGCCCTGCGTGAGCCGCTGCGCCTGGTTCTTGCCGAGCCAGGCGGCCACGAACTGCCAGCTGTAATGGCACGCCGGCTTCACCGTGACGCACTTGCCGAGCTTGTCGTTCAGCTCGTCCGAGCCGTTGAAATAGAAGTTCCTGACCTTGGCCTGCGGGCCGAGCAGCAACATCATCGTGTCCGTCGCCGTGGGCGCGCTGCCGTAAAGGGCCCCGCACGCCTTGTCGACGTCATCGATGTCGGCGTCCTCCCACTGCGGAATGATCTCCTTGCTGCCGGTGCCCTTGTCGTTGCCCTTGCAGGCCCCCCAGGCGACCGTGATGGTCTGCTCGTCGTCCTCGGGATCGATGTAGTAGCCGCGCATCATGTCGCGCTTGGTCGTCCCGATGTCATTGCCCGTCGCGAGGTCGTAGGCGTCGAGCTTCTTCTGAAGGTCGATGTCGGCGTGCGCCTCCAGCAGCCGGCAGGCGGCGTGCGCGGAGGACGGGTACTCCGGCGTCCCCTCGCCGAACTGCGCGGTCTCCCACGAGCGGACGAGCGTGACCTCCCACATCTTGCTCAACTGGATGATCGACTCGCGGCCGTTCGCCACCGACGTGTACTCGTTCTCATCCATGTACCGCTTGTAGAGGGCGTCGTCGAGGGCCGCGCACGTGGTCTTTCCCGCGTACTTCGGATCGGTGTCGTAGAAGACGGGGTTGGCATAGCTGTCCCCGTCGAGGCGGCCGAGCTTCTGCAGCTCGAAAAGGGAGTCGGAGCCCGTGCCCACCCAGTCCTGCACAGTCTCCGCCATCCACGGCAGCGTGTACGGGGCCGTCGGGTCGCCCTGGTTCTTGTCGGACTGGTCGCCGATGAAGAAGATCATCCCGGTCGCGGCCAGGAACACCGCCAGCAGCCGCAGCGCGGACGCCGGCCCCCCGCGGCCGGCTCTCGTCCACCGCCGGAACACCGCCATCAGCACGAACACCCAGCCGGGGACGAGGAACCAGGACGCGTACAGCGACATGCTCCGCCCGACGGAGTTGATCGGGCCCGCGGCGGAGCAGATCATGTCGAAGCTGTAGCTCAGGCCCATCAGGATGCCGATGATCCGCCACGCCATCGAGGCGGCCATGAACATCAGGCTGGCGATCATGGAGACGAACAGCTGGGTCTTGAAGATCCAGGCGTTGTCCACGACGAAGAGCGAGAAGTCCGTCCACCGGTTCAGCGGCAGGAAGTCCCGCTGCTCGTCGTAGGCCTTGCAGGCCGAGACGTCCGAGCCGCTCGGCTCGGGGGCGGGGGCGGCGAGCAGCCGGCCGCCGCCGTCGGCCACCGCGGACGCGGGCGGGCCGGCCGACGCGGCGTCCGGCGCGGTCGCGGCGGACGGCGCCGACGCGGCGGGCGGCGCGGACGCCTCCCGTCCCGAACCGATGCCGTCGGCCTGCCCCGACAGCAGGGCCAGGCCGCAGAAGACCATGAGCACCAGCGCCCAGACCAGCAACTGGGGCCCGCGGCGCACACCCCCGCGCCCGTCCGCAGCGCCCGTGTCGCGCCCCTTCCCAGCGACCGTGCCGCGCTCTTTCGCCCCCGCCGTGCCGCGCCCCTTCGCAGCCGCCCTACCGCGCCGGTCCGCGGTCGTCGCGGGCCGGGCGGACGCGCGGCGGGAGCGCGCCGGACACCGCATCAGCCGGCGAACCATGTGTCGTTCCATTCGCCGGCCGGGGCCGGGGCCGGTGTCGCCGGTGCCGGGGCCGGGGTCGGGGGCGCCGCCGGTGCCGCCTCCCCGTCCGCCGCGGCCGCCACCACCGCCTCGTACTCCGCACGCTCGGCCTGCTCCCGCGCGATCCGCCGCTCCTCGCGCCTGCGGCGGTCCTCCGGGTTGGTGCTGTACGCCTCCGCGGCGTCCGGCGGTGTCGGGCCGAGCACGACCTGCGCGTGCCGCCCGGCCAGGTCGCGGAAGATGCCGCGCGCCCAGCGGGCCGGTCTGCCGTCCTCCGGCGGGAGCGGCCCGAACTCGCGGACCTGCGCGAGCCGCTGCGAGGTCGGCTGCAGCCCGCAGAGCCCGAGCGCGGTCTCCGCCTCCTTCTTCTCGTTCAGCTTCAGCACCAGCACCCGGCTGAGATAGGACTCCAGGTCCTTGGTCACCACGTCCGCGATCCGCTGCGTGAGGAACACCGGAAGGATGTTCAGCGACCGCCCCTCGCGGGAGATGCGCTGCAGCGACGCCAGTCCCTCCGCCTGCGACAGGAACGTCCACGCCTCGTCCACGATCAGCACCCCGGACCGGTTGGCGATGAGGATCTCCAGCGACGCCCGGATGACCAGCCGCACCGCCGCCAGCGCGATGCGCTCCGACACCGAGTACTCGCTCGGCGTCTTGCCCTCCGGCAGCCCGAGGTCGCGGTCGAAGTCCACCAGCGTGAGCCGCTGGCTCACGTCCAGCCGCGGCAGCGGTTTCAGCGCGATGCCCAGCGAGAACATGCTGGACGCCTCCATCTGCTGCTCCACCAGGCTCCGCACCCGCTCGGCGTCCTCGCCGGGCACGTACTTCAGGGCGTCCCACACGCAGCGCGCGCCGTTCAGCGCGCCGCGCTTCAGGCCGGAGCCGAGCGCGAGCCGCTCCGACAGCGACAGCCCGTCGCGGCTGTCGTCCAGCGCCGACAGGATGTGCACGTTCGCGATCTCCGCGGCGATCGTCGGCGGCGCGTACCGGAACGGGTCGAACGCGCCGGGGCTCTCCTCCAGCGCCGACATCGAGATCCGGCCGGCGGAGATGCCGAGGCTCTGGACGTAGTCCACCATCCCGTACAGCGAGTCGCCGCCCTTGGGGTTCACGAAGATCACCGGCAGCCCGTTCAGCGCCGACTGGGTGGCCATCGACTGCGCGAAGAACGTCTTGCCGCTGCCCGGATCGCCGAAGATCCCGAAGACCGGCGGCAGGTTCTTGCGCGGCGCGCCGAGCGGATCGACGAAGAACGGCGTGCCGTCGGGGTCGATGAGCCCGCCGAAGACGCCCGCGTCGTCACCGAGGTCGGAGAACGACTGGAGCCCCGCGTGGGAGACCATCGGCACGTTGAGGTCCTGCAGGAACGGGTTCACCCGGATCGAGGAGCACGGCAGGGTCTCCTCCAGCGCCTGGATCTGCCGGTGCTCCAGCGCCTTCATCTGGATCCCGTACTGCTGCTCCAGGAACTCCATGTACGTCTGGGTGGCGTCGCCGACCTCCCGCGCCATGATCAGGCTGCAGTTGGCGAGCATGGGCTGGTTGGAGCCGGCGAGGTAGTCCTCGACCTCCTTGGCCTGCTGGAACGTCTCCGACAGCTCGACCTTCTCCAGGTCCTGCGTCTTGCGCTCCTCCTCCATGTTGGACATGATCCGGCGCTGCGCGCGGCGGGCCCGCGCCCGCGTCAGGTTCGGTGGTTCGAGCTCGGCGCGGACGGAGATGACGTGCGGCGCGTCCCCGGGATGGCTGATCGCGTCCAGCGCCCACTGCGCCTGCGGAGACGGCATGACCGGGTGGTCGAAGGACATCACCGCGGCCATCTCGATCTCGCCGATGCCGGTCACCGCCAGCCGGGTGGGCAGCTCCTCGATCACCGCGTCGGGGCCGCGCCCGAGGTTGTACCAGGATTCCAGCTGGTCGAGCTCCTGCCGGGTCGGCGGCTGCGCGTCCGCCCGGTCGAAGATCGCGGAGATGTGCTCCTTGTCCTTGGCGTAGTTCGCCAGGTCCGGGACCTCGTCGATCACCGACTCCTTGACCAGCTCCGTCACGGCCTTGAGCACCGAGCCGCCCGAGCCGCCGCCGCGCCCGGCCCGGCCGCGCAGCGACGAGCGCAGCTGCACGCCGACGAACAGCACGCGCTTCGGCGCGAGGAACCCGAACGCGCCGGCCTGGTAGGTGCGCAGCTCCTCACTGTTCTCCCGCGGCGGGGTCACCAGGTCGTCCCAGGTGATCGAGATCAGGTGCACGACGCGGTTGTTGGACAGGGTCGCCAGCCCGCCCATCGGCTGGCGGGACGTGCCGCCGAGGTCGCCGAGCAGGCGCGCGAGCGGCGCGGCCAGCGTGAGCTGCTGCTCCGCGTCCTCCCATTTCATCGGCGACAACCGGACGGTGCGGTACATCCACACCTCGCCGTTGTGGCCGACGTAGACGCCGTCGCTGGTCCGCCATGCGTACGGGGTCGTCCACATGGTGGCGGTGTCGGCCTCGGAGCGGCCCGCGCGGCCGGTCCCGGTGACCCGCTCGAACGCCGCCCTCAGGTTGATCATGATGAATCTCCCCGGTTTGTGTGGACTCATCGCAGACCGTCCGGCGTCCGGGGCTGGCGGCAGCGGCAATTGTGCGCACAGTCGGATATAGGGGACGGCTCCAGCGGCCGGCCGACAACCAGAGAACCGGAACAAGAGCACCAAGGACACTTCTGTATGCCTACTGCGCCGAACCTCATCGTCGCGGGGAGTTCGGGCGTCGCGCGCAAGCTGCGGGATACCGGGCGGTTCCCCGCGGTGTACGACATCGCGTCGGCCTCGGAGCTGCGCGAGCTGTCGCGCGACGGGCGGGTCGGTGCGCCGATGGCGTTCATGTTCGCCGCGGGGTTCGTCGAGGACCTCCCGGACGCCGGCGTCGCCGTCCTGGCGAACGGGCTCGCCGCGAGCGGATACACCGTGGTCGTCCACGACTTCTACGCCCGGCGCGGCGATGCGTTCGACCCGCAGGTGAGGGTCGCGGCCGGGCGGCTGAAGCTGTCGGACCTGCTCGCGACGTTCGAGGTCACCGAGCCGGCACCGGCGGAACGGGACGCGGAGGCGCCGCCGCGGCCGCCCGCCGCCCAGCCGCCACCGCAGCCGGCACCACAGCCGTCGCCGCAGCCGTGGGACGCGCCGCAGCCTCCGCCGCGGCCTCCCGCCGCCCAGCCGGCACCGGACCCGTGGCGCGCGCCTCAGCCTCCGCCGCGGCCCCCCGCACCCGAGCCGGGCCCCCGCCGGCCCGCGGCCACCCGGCCCGCCGCTCAGGAGCCCGCCGTCCAGGAGGCGCCGCAGCCGTTCCAGGCGGCCCCGCCCGGACCGTACGCCGCTCCCCCGCCCGGACCGTACGCCGCTCCCCCACCCGCGGCGTTTCCCGCACCCCACCAGCAACCCCCGCACACGCGACCGCCGCAGCCGCAGGTCCCGCAGCCTTTCGGCGCGCCCTATCCGGCGAACGGGACGGGGCCGCAGCAGCCCGGCCCGGCGGCGAACGGCGCGAACGGATGGGCACCCGCCCCGCAGCAGCCCGGCCCGGCCGCGAACGGATGGGCGCCCGCCCCGCAGGCCCTCGCCCCGCAGGCGCCCGCGCCGCAGCCGCCCGCGCCGCCGGGTGCGCAGGCCGCCCCGGCCGCCGCGGTGGCGGCACGGCAGGGCCGGATCATCGCGATCGCCTCGGCCAAGGGCGGTGTCGGAAAGACCAGTGCCACGGTGAACCTCGCGGCCTACGCGGCGCGGATCCTGCAGGCCGCCGGCCGCCCCGGCACCGCGGTGATCGTGGACACCAACTTCCAGCAGGCGGACGTCGCCCGGTACCTGAACCTGCAGACGCCGACGATCCTGGACCTGCTCCGCGCGTCGGGGACGCTCACCCCGGAGACCGTGCGGGGGCAGCTCGCGCAGGTCCCCGACATCGGGCTGTACGCCCTGCTCGGGCCGCCGGAGGCGGTCAACGCCGACCCCGCCCGGATCAACTCGGCGCTGTACCGGCGGATCCTGACGGTGCTGCGGCAGGCGTTCGACTACGTGTTCGTCGACACTCCCGTCGCCGAGCTGTACCACGTCACCTTCACCGACCTGATCCTGCCCGAGGCCGACGCGATCCTCGTCCCGGTCGAGCCGAACCGGGTGACGCTGGAGACCTCCCGGTCGTGGCTGAAGGCGATCACGATGCCGCAGCACGTGCGGGGCGGCGGCGTCGACCCCCGCAAGCTGGGGCTGATCCTCAACCGGGCCCGCGCGGACGTGGACTGCGGGCCGGAGGAGGTCATGGACCTGATGCCCGGCTGGCGGTTCGTCGGGATGATCCCGGAGGACCTGGAGTGGATGCAGGCGGTGAACGCCCGCCGGCTGACCGCGATGCACGCCGGGCCGGACCTGCAGGCGACGTTCCGCGACATCCTGGAGGCCGTCACCGAGGACCCGGTGTTCGGGACGGCGCCGATCGCGGGGCAGTCCAAGAGCCTGTGGAGGTCCCTGCTCGGCCTGAACCCGAAGGACTGATCCGCGGCCGCCGCAGCGCGGCATCGGCGAACGAGGCCGGCAGCCCCCGAGCCCGGCGGCCTCAGCCGCCCCGTGTGTCGAGCGTCTGCTTGGAGTCCAGGATGAAGGTGGCGGCCTCGTCGGGTGTCAGGCCGAGGACGTCGATGACGAGCCGGACCGGGCCGATCTTCTCGGCGTCGCAGCGCTGGCACCGGGTGCGGTTACCGGGAAGGACCTTCATCGACGGGTTCTCGTCGCGGTTGCTGTGCCGGTCCGGGCGAGGGCAGTTCCAGCGCCCGGCGGCGTCGGCCTTGGCTCCGAGCCTGGTCAGCACGGTGGTGATGGGGGTCTTGTTGGCGTCGGCGACCCGCTGGTCGTGCGCCCCCACCGGCACCGCCGGGACGATCTCGGCGCCGCGGCGGGAGGCGCGCAGCTGCTGCCGGTGCTCGGCGGCCGCGCGGCGGATCTTCTCCAGGTCGATGCCCTGGGTCGGGTCGTCCTTGGTCGTGGGCGCAGGCTCGGTACCGGTGGAAAGGTACGGGAAGCGGTCCTCGCCGCGACGCCGGATCGCCGCGATGAGCAGCAGCATCGCCAGCGCATCACGCACCGCGGCCGGCGCCACCATCCGCAACCGCGCCGCATAGCGGATCACCGTCACGGCCTCAGGCGTGGCGAGGCCGGGCGTGTTCGAGGACAGCCGCGCGGTCGGCATTCCGGGCGCGTCCGGGATCCCGGGCCCACCGGCCTGCGCCCACACCAGGTGCCCGGCAGGCCGCCCAGCATCGGCGAACGCGCTCCCGTCGGGGTCCAGACGGGAGAACTCCAGGACCGCTCCACCGGCGTAGGCGTCGACGCGACGGCCGGCGAACCCGCACAGGGCCGCGTAGGACACCAGGCACCCCGGGTCGTCCGGCGCCATGAAGATCACCCGGGAACGCAGGTCGGCCGGCGTCAGCCCACCGGCCCGCAGACCCTCAACAGCCGCCGCGGTGATGTCGCCGATACCCGCGGGCGGCGTCACGTCGACGGACTTCACACCCTCCGGTGCGGACGGCGAGCCTGCGACGCCGACGGCGAGCACGTAGTCGGTCAACTCGTTCACAGCTCTCCTTTGTGATGTGCCACATCGTCACATGGACGACCGTGCACACTCGCAGGCCATGTGCAAGGTCGTCTTGCGGTTGCCGATCCGGCCTCCCTCGAAACAGTAGTAGCGGGACGGTGAACGCCGGAAACGGGTGTGCGGACCGCGCCCTGCCGGGGATTCGGCGGGCGCATCGCGGCACCGCCACCGGCGGCGGATACGGAAGGGTGCACAGTGCCTGCCACGACGCGGAGCAAGGAAGAGTTCTACATTCGGCGCCTCTTCGACGACGACGTTCCCGTGTTCGTGGAGGCGACCCGGTACGCCAGGCTGGAACAGCCGTACACGCTCAGCGCCAAGAAGTCGCTGAAGGCGACGTGCGCCGTGCGGACCGACGACGAGGTGGTCGCCTTCAGCCTGCGCGGCTACACCGCGAAGCAGGTGGAGAAGGAGGTCGAGCACGTCGAGGCGGTCGTCGACGGGAAGACCGCCATGCACAACCTGCTGCGGCCGCGGATGCCCCGCAAGACCCTGCACGACCTGACGGAGGCGGCGCGCGACCTGGCGCCGGCCCTCGGCGACGACGTGATCGTCGACCTGGACGGCGACCTCTACGTCCTGACCCTCGCGCGGGCCGGGACGCAGGGGGAGCTGGCGCTGGTCGGGAAGCTGACGCGGGGCGACGGCGGATACACCCGGACCGCCGTCGCCGACGCCGAGTTCCAGTTGCCGGTCACCGGCGTCCGGCTGCGCCTGTTCATGCGGTCCCCGGTCCGCGAGCGCGTGCTGGCCTACGGTTTCAGCGGCTACCTGACCCGCAGGCCCGGGGAGAGCGAGACGGTGACCCGGGCGGCGGCACTCGCTCTGAACAACCTGCTCGGCCTGGCGACGTTCCGGATGCTGTCAGGGCTGCAGCGGGTCGAGGTGCCGGCCCGGCAGGCGGGTGCCCCGGTCCGGCAGCGCTCGCCCGAGGAGCGGGTGCTGTTCGAGGTCCCGGTGCTGCTGTTCACCGACGACGAGATCCCCGCGGCCCGCGGCTTCGCCGCCGCCGAGATCGATCTCGACCACATCGACCCGGAGAGCGGCGGGCTGCGCGTCCACATCGGCGAGGGCGACCGGCTGGAATGGAACCCGGCGGTGGCCGGGACGGTGTCGTTCGAGGCGTTCCGGCAGGTCCTCGCCGACACGACCGCCACGATGGTGCACTCGGTACTGGGCGAGGAGGCCCTGCGCGACCTCGCCTACGACATCATGCTGTCCGACGCGGGCACCGAGGTCATGACCCGGTTGCGCGCGGCAACCACGGGCCTTCCCGGGCTGGCCGCGACGCCCCGGCGGGCCGAGGTCCGCCAGGCCGTCCCCGCCACCGGCACCCCGGCCGCCTGACACCCGCCGGAAAGGCCTCTGCAGAGGACATGTAAGTGGCCCCCGCCTGGTCGGGCGGGGGCCGGATCGGTGAAAGCGGACGCGTGGGCGGCCGCTCAGGTGCCGTGGCGACCGGGGTCGCGATGCCACGTGGTGCCGTGGGCTCCTTCCCCGGTCAGCAGGTGGGTTTCGGGCCGGAGTCGCCGCCGGGCGCCTGCCGCCAGAACTCGGCGGGCGAGGTGCTCTGCCAGCTCTGCGTCGAGACCGGACCGAAGGTGTGGTCCAGGCTGAGCGTGCCGCCGTGGACCGTGCCGGTGACGAGGCCGTCGCCGTGCAGCAGGCCCGTGAGGTGGACGCCGCCGGAGTCCTGCGAGCCGCCGAACGGCTCGGTGTTCGCGGCGCGCCCGCCGGAGTAGCCGGAGGTGGTGACCTCCGTGTAGCAGCCCTGGATACGGCCGTTCTCGACCGTCCAGTGGAGCATGCCGTAGTGGCCGTTGACGGTGGCCCTGTAGGTGCCGCCGGTCTCCGTGACCGCGCCCCGGGGGGCCGCGGATCCGTGGGGCGCCGCCCACTGCCCGCCGTCCCGCAGGAAGTGCGGGAGGAGCAGCGCGGCCACGAGGCCGAAGCCCAGCAGGGCGACGACGATCACGAGCAGCCGGTTCACCGGCCTGTTGCGGTGCCTGTTCACGGTCATTCCTTTCGGCTGGAATAGGCGACCGAAGGCCGGTTTTGAACCCGGTCTCCGATGCCGCCTCGAATGGCGATTCATGCGGAGCCGGGTTCGGCTCTCATTTGATATGTACCGGTGAATTATCCCAAAGTCTCAGGCGCCCACGCAACCGGTCCGGGAAATACCTGCGGGGCGAATCGGCGCCATGCCGTTCAGGCCAGGCTCGGGTCGACCCAGCCCACCCAGTAGGCCGACGTATAGTCCCGTTCGACGTGGGAGACGTCGCCCGTGCGGTTGGTGTGCACCTTGTAGCCGTCCGCCAGCCGCATGGCTACATGGCCGGTGTCCTCACTATTGGGGATGGGCTCTACGAGGTCACCCGGCTGTGCCTGGCCCAGGCTGATCCTGTGCACCCAGCGGACCGACACGAGGGTGATGGTCGTCGGGGCGTTGGACCCCTTGGGATAGAGATTCGGGATCGCGCCGCTGTCGCGATAGGCACGGGTGACGAAACTGGAGCAGTCGGCATAGCCGTTCTCGTTTCTGCGCGCCTGGCTGTACGGCCAGCCGAGGTGGGTCAGCGCCCATTTGATGGCCTTCGCCGCCTGCGGGGTACGGGCCTTCGCCACCGAGTCGGCGCACAGCTTGTGGATGCCGATCTTCTTGGCGCCGTCCCGCAGGGTGTTGCCCGGCGCGTTCGTCGGGCACCCGTCCGGGCCGACCGACACCTGCACGGTGCCGGGTGCACCGTCGGCGGTCGAACCGTTCGCGAGCGAGCCGATCAGCCGTCCGGCGCTGTCGAACGGGGAGATGACGCCGCCGAAGAACCAGGCGTACTCGACCGCGAGCTGCGACAGCGGGATCGCCACGCCGTCGCTGGTGCCGAGCCGCGACCACGCCTCGGTGGCGTCCGGCTCGATCGGCGCGCCGATCTCCTTGAGCGGGCGCAGCGCCAGCCGCGGGACGACGAGGGTGTCCTGGCCGGGCACGGAGGCGGTCGGCGCGAGGGCGCCCTCGCGGCCCTGGTAGTAGTTGCCGAGGCCGTCGAGTTCGCCGGCGTAGGCGCTGCCGTCGGCGAGCCCGGCGGCGAGCTGTGCCAGCACGGCGCTGAATCCGGGGGACCAGGAGCCGGCCTGGCAGGCGGGGTCGTCGCCGGGGTCGGTGACGCGGCCCGCCTTCTCCGCCTTCTCCAGCTTCGGTTCCCACTCGCTGAACACCTTGTCGGCCTTGGGCGGGGCCGTGAGCTTCGCGAAGGCGGTGGCGTGCGGGGCGATCGCGGTGAGGAAGGCGGTCATCACCTTGGTGCAGGACTCCTTGGGGGCGAACCCCTGCCCGGGGCCGACCAGCGAGAACAGGTCCAGGTCGGTGCCCATGGCGATGCTCAGCTTCTGCCATCCGCCGGCCATCGGCTGGAACGGCCCGCGGTCGTGCGGGCGTTTCTCCGGTTTCACCTTCTCCACGGACAGGACGAGCCGGGCGGCGCCCGCGATGTTCGCGTCGACGTCGCACCGGTCCTTGACGCCCGCGGCCTCGGCCTCCTTCTTGGTCATCGGGAAGACGCCCTGCCGGCCGCCCTTCACGTTCTCGCACTTGTCGGTCTTCCACTTGCCCGCGCCGTAGCTGACGGACAGCGCCTCGTTGACGAGGGTCTCGGTGGCCGCGGCCCGGTCGGGTTCGACGGTGTACCGCACCCGGTTCTTCTCGTCGTACTTCGCGCTGGTGACCAGGTACAGCTCCGGCATGCGGGTCGTCTCGCAGCGCCAGATCGAGATGATCTTGAAGCTGGTGGACCAGGGCTTCTTCGGGTCGTCCGGCGGCGGCACCGCGCAGGGCGCGTCGGGGTCGGCGGTGCGGTCCACGAAGATCCCGGACGCCTCGATGACCCTGCTCCAGTACTTGCGGGCGTTCTCCTGGTCCTTGAGGACGCCGTCGGGCTTCCACTCCGGGGCGTCCGGCTCGTCGTGCACCTTCTTCGCCGCCTCGGCGAGCTGCCGGGCGACGAAGGCGGAGGAGTCGCACGGGTTCTGCGGGTCCAGGCCGGTCATCGCCATCTGCCCGGCCGCCGCCGGGGTGAGCAGGTAAGGGCCGGAGCCCTGCTTGCCCTTCCCGCCGATCCGCGGAGAGGGGTTCGCGACGGGGCAGCCGTCGGCGTACGTCCCAGGCCCGAGCGCACCGGACGTTCCGCCGACGCCGGACATCGCGGTGGTGCCGGACATCGCGCCGGACGTCGTGCCGGCGCCCGTGCGGAAGGACGCCGGTTGCGCGGCGCCGCCCCCTCCCTGCGGATGCTGCTTGGCGGCCTCCTTCATGCGCTTCATGATGTCGTCGATGTAGTCCCAGACCGGCGGGTTGACGTGGCAGGCCGCGGGGCACTGGCCCCACTTCTCCGGTGACCGCGCCCACGACGGGTAGAAGTGCGCGGCGGCGACCTGCTGCCACGTGTGGTAGACGTTCCACTTCTTCAGGACGTCATGGACCGCTTTGCGGTCCTGGACGCTCGGCGGCGCCTTGCACGCCGTCGGGTAGCCGCCGTAGTTGTCCCACGTCGAGTTGATGTACTGGTAGGCGCCGCACGCGCCCTCCGAGTTGCCGATGGTGTAGTCGCCGTTCGACTCGTGCATCCGCAGCGAGTACATGAACCATCCGAGCTGGTGGCTGAGGTCGCCGGGCGGCGGGCCGGGGTGCCCGTTGCCCACCCTGGCGGTCGAGCCGGAGCCGGTCACTCCGGAGATCGGTCCCGGTCCCGCGCCGCCGGTGTCCCCGACGACCACGGCGTCGCCGCCTCCGCCCCCGCCGTCGCCGCCGATGGGAAGCCCCGACGCCTTGCGTCCGGGGTCCCGGTCGTCGCTGTCGTAGGGGCTGTAGCGGGCGAACTCGGTCTGGGCCGCGACGATGCCCGCCAGGACCGTCCACGGGACGGTCGCGTAGTCGGCGGTTCCGGACGCCTCGGCGTCCTGCGCGGCGTCCTTGAGCAGCTTCTGCCATCCGCCGGGGAAGTACTTGGCGACCTTGGCGTCGGAGTCGTCCGGCGGCTGGGTGTGCTTGTCGTCGGTGGCGCTGACGCCCAGGAGCAGCGAGAGGAGCATCAGGATGACCAGCCCGGGGACCAGCACCGGCAGGGTGACGGCCATCAGCACCTTGAACTTCCGGCGGCGGGAAGCGGAGTCGTCGCTCTGGCCGGACGGGTTCTCCTTGCCGTTCCCGCCGTCCTTGGTTCCTTGCTTCTCGCTGGCGGCACGCTTGGCCTGCGCGCCCCGGAAGCCGTCCCAGAACGCCGCCGGCAGCACCTTCCCGAGCTTCGACCCCTCGAGCTTGTCGAGGCCCTCTCCGCCGAGGTCGGAGCCCTTGACCTTGTCGTAGAGACCCGGCGCGTACCGGTTGGAGTACGCGCGCAGGGCCGTGTCGGCTCCCTCGCCCGCCTTGCGTAGCCCCATCTGCATGCCACGCCGCATGAGGGCGCCGCTGAGGGACGACGGGTCGCCTGCCGTGCCCTGTCCCGGCTTCTTGAGGATCGGACCGTTGCTCCCCGGCGTGGACGCCTGCGGCGTGCGCGCGCCGGGCTTGCCCGTGACGCCGCCCTTCGCACCGTCGTCGCCGGCGGGCGTCGCGGCGTCGCCGAGGGCGCGCTGCCCGGTGAGCGGATTCGCCGCGCCCGGCCACCGGACGGACCCGGTGTGCGGCCCCGACCCGTACGTGACGTCCGTCTGGCCCGGCCCCCCGTGGTGGGTGCTGGGCGCGGATTGCTGCGCGACGATGTCGGCGGCGTTCTGCGGCGCATGCAGCAGGGCCTGGACATGCGGGTCCGCCTCGGCGGCCGGCAGCACCTCCGGTACGCCCGCCGCCGGATCGTCGCTGGAGGGCGGCGGCGCCCCCTTGCCTCCGTCCGGCTCGTCCACGGGCACCTCGCTCGGGTCTGTGGTCGCCTTTCCGGTCGCACGACCGATCGGAAACGACCGTCCGCCGGTGCGGGCCGGGTGCAAGAGCACGGAAGCTCTCTCCTCTTGCCCGGCTCGTTTGAGCCGGGCAAGAGGAGAGTCGACTTGCCCTAGACCAAGCTCAGAGTCGGGCCGCCCTTCGGGCAATTGGGGGTCGTGGACCGCGCGCGAGTTTCACGCTGCGCGCGGTCGTCGGCTAATGGGTTCTCCAGCAGTAGGTGCCGGCGATTTCGCGTAGTCCCGGGTGCATGGCGTCCAGATTTCCGGCGATCCAGTCACGAGTGTTCTGCACCATTCGCTCGTGGCCGGGCCGCAGGAGCCGTTGAACGTCGACACCGCGCCGTTCGCAGCGGACCGCGTACCGCGCGTGGTTCCCGATGGCTGCGCGGATGGCGCGCAGCACACCTTCGTAGACCCGGGGGTCCAGGTAGCGGGCGGACCGGTGCGCCGGGTCGACGCCCTCCACCACGAGGGGCGTGTCTCGGACCAGGCGCTGCACGGGGTGGCCGTGGGCGTCGATCCGGTCAGGGGTCAGCTTCGGACCGCTGGTCAGCTCCTCGATCAGGACGAGTGCGTCGTTCGCCCGGAAGGTCAGACCTTCCAGACCCGGGTCGTCCGGCAGCACGCGCAGGTTCTTGCCGCCGCCGCTGCTGTCCGCATCGAGGTCGAACAGGTAGCCCCGGTCCGCGCCCGGGTCCGGGTCGAAGTACGCCGCCGCCCGGAACAGGTAGAAGCCGCGCACCGAGGCATGCGGCCAGTACATCTGCTTCAGAGCCGCACGGGCCGTACCGCGCATTCCGTTGTCGAGCAGGATGATGCCCTGCCCCGGTTCGAGGTCGTCCGGGTGCAGGCCCAGCCGGCGCAGGAGGGCCGTCAGGTTCCGGTCCGCGTTCGCCATCGCCTCGGGGGAGACGGACTTCCAGCGCATCGTCCCGAGCATGGCGTCCAGTTCGGGGAAGGCCCTTCCGTGGTTGTGCTTCAGGTCCGCCACCGCACTCCGGACGATGCTCCGGTTGATGGGCATGTGGACGATGTCCAGCCCCGGTTCGAAGGCGAGGGCGATGTCACGGCTGTTCTCGCCGTCGCGACCGACCGACGCGAAAAGCGCGCCGGCCGCGGCCGCCGCCCGGATGTCTTCGAGCATGCGGTGCACGGCCCTGACGTAGAACGGCGCGATCGTCTCCCACGCGGTGTCGTACGCGTCACCGAGGGCGTCCGCCACGGTGTTCCGGTAGGTCTCGGAGGTGACTCAACTCCTGGTGTTGTTTGCTTCCCTTCACGGCCCTTGGCCGCAGGGGTCACCGTCCTGTCCCGCCGTCCCGCCGTCCCGCCGTCCCGCCGCAAGAAGGCGCAAGGCATCGGCGGCGGTTCCTTTAGGGGCCTACACGCACCGCGTAGCCGGACACGTCGCGCTCCACCGTGATCGGCACGACGGACGGTTTCGCACCCCCGGCGCCGGTGATCGTCGCGCTGAACCGGTACTCGCTGTTGCCCGTCACGGCCGGGTCGGCGACGGTGAGCCCGGACACGGCCGCCTGGCGCGCGGGCCGTCCCGCGGCCCCGGTGGCGGACCCGGTGGGACGCCCGGTTCCGGAGAAGGGGATGCCGCTCCAGTTGCCCGTCGCGGTGGCGCGGGCGGCGGCGAGCGCGACGTTGCGGGCGCCCGCCGGCACGACCGTCGTCCCGCCGCCGGTCACCGGGACCTGCACGGCGGCGGTCGCGGTGAAGTCCTTGACCTGCTCCCCCGCCGGGACGGACGGGGCCGGGGCCGTGGAGCCGGTGCCGCCGGGCGAGGGCGAGGCGCCGGCGCCTTCCGTCGGGCGCGCCCCGAGGGTCTGCACAGGGTAGGGGCGGGCACCTGAATCGCCGGACGCGCCGGACGTCCTCCCACCGCCGCCCAGCAGCGCGCTGAGGACGAGCACCACGACGACCCCGCCCGCGGCCACCCACACCGCGGCGTCCCACCACTCGGGGAGTTCGGCGCTCTCCCAGGGGCGGCGCCGTCGGTTGAAGCCCTTGCGGGCGTAGTCGGTGAGCTTCGGCATGATGGAGACCGTCGCGGTACGGCCGCCGCAGGCAACCCGCGGACGGCGACCCGTGAACGATGGCGGGCCGGAAAGGCGCTGGCGCCCCGGGCCCGACCGCGCACGGTCTCCGGTATGAGCGACGACCAGGACGTGCACGGACCGGCGATGCTGGCCGCGACCAACATGCTGAAACCGCCCCCGGCGGTGATCGGCAGCCTGAACAAGGAGATCACGCTGCCCCGCGCGGTCCGGCTGTCCACGCTCGTCGCGGTGCTCGCGGGCATGATCGCCGGGTTCCTGCTGTCCTTCGTGATCGTCGGGCCGGGGCTGAAGGCGCTGATGTACGGCCCGGCGCTGGGCGGCGCGGTCGGCTGGATGGCCGTCAACTTCTCGCCGCTGCAGGGCGAGCCACTCATGAGGTGGGTCGGGCTGCAGATCACCGGAACGCGCAAGCGCAAGCTGATCGTCGACGGGCGGCCAGTGCGCCTGTACGTGGGGATCGCGCCGCTGCACCGCACGGCCGCGGGGACCGTCCGGATGCTGCCGGGCGGCGTGACGGTGGACGCCGTCCGCTGGGACCCGCGGGGCGTGCCGATCCAGCAGATCCCCGGCGCCGACCGGCTGCCGTCCAGGCCGCGCCAGGGCCGCAAGGTGAAGGCGCCCCCGTCCATGTCCGGACGCTCCCGGCGGCGGAGCCGGCGCCGGGTCCGGCTGGGCTGACGGCGCCCACCGCACCACCGCCAACCGACCGCCGCCGGACCGCCACCACCAGCGGCGCACCAGGACGGCGCAGAACGGTCGTTGCGCTTTCTCCCCACGGCCGCACGGTCCTGCCTGCGGAGGTCACAAAGCAGAGGCCGTGAAAGGAGAGGGGCATCGTGCCGGAACAGTCGCCGACCCGCTTCACCATGGTGCCCGCCCGGCGCTCCAACGAGCCGACGGCCCGCAGGCGCGCCAGGAGGATCCTGGCGGCCCTGTTCCTCGCCTCGGGACTGAGCGTGGTGGCCGTGGTCATCGCGGCGAGCAAGGGCGGCACCAGGCCCGACCTGTCGGCGGTCGACCCGCGCGGCCGGAGCCTGGCCTACACGGCGGCGGTGAACTTCCTCGCCGGCACGGAGCAGAACGTCCCCCACGCCGACTCGTTCGACCCCGAGCGGACCGCGGACCAGGGCGGCGGGGAGCCCGTCAGCCCGCTGCGCTACCGGTCGCTGAGCTGGGTCGGGTTCACCCCGGAGCACTTCGGTTCCAAGAAGGCCGGCTTCACCGACTTCGAAGTGCACCATTTCCTGGTGGCCCTGGCGACGCCCGCGACCTCCCCCTCGGGATCCCCGCAGGCCCCGGCTTCCGGGTCACCGGCCCCCGGAGGCGGCCGCGGTTCGGGGACGGGAGGCACGAACGCGCCCCAGGCGAAGGCCACGCCGCTGCCCGGGGCGCCGTCGGGTTCGCCCGCCGCGACGGGATCGCCCACGCCGGCGCCGGGCGCGGGGTCCGCGTCGCCGGGCCCCGGCGCCACCGGCGGCCCCGCGGCGACGCAGGCGCCCGCCTCCGACGTCCTGCAGCTCGACGTGCCGATCCTGCTCAGCGGGAAGGGCCCGCGCCTCGCCGCGGCCCCCGCCTTCTCCGTCTGGCAGGACGGTGTCGGCGACGCGGCCGGCAAGGGCGACTACACCAACTACGGCAGCCTCAGCACCGAGGTCAGCGACGCGGCCAAGAACCAGATCGTGATCTGGGCGCGGGCGTACGCGAGCGGCGACTCAGCCGCCCTGCTGGCGGTCACCGGCGACCAGAACGGCTCCCACCGGTACGCGGGCCTCAGCGGGTTCACCCTGCCCGACTCGCCGGACGCCGTCCAGATCCTGTCCGCGATCAAGGCCGCGGGCGACCAGCTCATCGTCCGGGCGCGGGTCCGGCTCACCAGGCCCGACCCCGCCGCCGGCGGCAAGGGCCCCCGGCCGTTCACCACCTTCGCGGACTTCGACCTGCTGGTGGGGGCGCCGTCGGGAGCGCAGCCGCCCGTCCTCGCCTGGGGACCGGCCGGGTCCGCGGCGCAACTGGAGCCCTACCAGAACGCCATCGGTCCATGACCGGGCACTCACGTTACGGAGGAAAGTTCAATGGCGGTGGCTGAACTGCACGGCGTGCTGGCCGCACCGATCGGCGAGCAGGGCGCCAACAGCTTTCTCGACTCGGACGCGGGCAAGGCGCTGGTGGCACTGTGCGGTGCGCTCGCCCTGGTCATCGTGGTGATCGGGATCGTCCGGATGGTGAACGGCATCGGCCGCGGGCGCCCGGGCGAGGCGTTCAAGTCGCTGGTGTTCGCGCTGCTGATCGGCGGCCTGCTGTTCAACCTGAACCTCACCATCACGGGGGTGAAGGCGATGAGCGACCTCACCGGAAAGGTGTTCAGCAGCATCACGAGCGTCACCAACACCAACAGCGACAGCACCAGCGGCGGCAAATAGACCTGGCGGAGCCGGTCGGAGAAGCCGGAGGCGCGCCCGGGAAGGCGGCGGCCCCGGCGGTTCGCGGGAGGAGCGGGCGTGGCGTACGCGCAACGGCGGGACAGGTACGACGAGCGGCCCGACAGCGTCGGGCTGCTCAACACGGCCCTGATCCTGCTGGGCCTCGTGGTGGTCGTGGTCGCGCTCGTCCCCGCCGTCTGCGGGCTGGCGCTGTTCTACGCGCTGCGCCGCCTGCTGGCCCGGCGCGACTGGGCGATCCTCGCGCTCGCCGGGGTGGCCGGGTTCGCGCTGCACGCCAAGGACAACGCGCTCGGCTACGGCTACTGGCTGCTCGCCTTCGCCAAGGTGGGGCCGGGGCACCCCGGGGACGTGCCGGTCATGGTGCTGCTGTGCCTGGCCGCGGTGCTGGGCGGCTGCCTCGGGATGGCGGTCGGCGACACCAAGGGCTCGGTGGTCGCGGGCTTCGCCTCGTTCCTGCGCAAGAAGAAGAAGTTCTTCGACCTGTTCAACGGCACCTGGTTCCGCCGCAAGGAACTCACCGACGAGCCGATCACGCCCCGCCCCGGCCGGCGGGAGACGCTCAGGCGGCGCGTCGCCACCCGTGTCACCGTGGCCGACATCCCCGCGGTGATCGGCCCGCACGCGACGGAGAAGGCGCGGGCGACGCCGCTGTCCGACAAGGCCGCCCCGATCGGGCTCGGCGCCCGGGACCGCCCCGTGTGGCTGAGCACCCGCGAGATGGGCATGCACGGCGCCGTCGTCGGCTCCACCGGCAGCGGCAAGACCGTCACGCTGATGTGGATCATCGGTGCGGCCCTCGACATGGGGTTCGACGTCACCGTCCTCGACATGAAGGAGGACACCGAGCCCGGCGGGCTGCGCGACTTCCTGCGCGCCTACGCGCAGGCGCACCGGCTGCCCCTGCAGGAGGTGGCGCTCGGCGACGACCGGCCCGCCTACTGGTTCAACGCCATCGCCGGGATGTCCGCGGACGAGGCGTTCGACACGATCATGACGATGGTGGAGTTCGACGACGCGTACTGGCAGTCGCTGAACCGCAAGGTGCTCCAGCAGGTCGTCCAGCTGTGCCACGAGTCCGCCGAGCTCGCGCCGGACCGGTTCGCCCCGCCCACCATGCTCGAGATCGGCCGGATCCTGGAGCAGGGCGCGGCGATGCGCGGCGCCGTCAAGGAGCGGATCCTCGCGATCGACGGGGTGCGCGGCACCGGGCACTGCACGCTGCGCTACGCCAACGTGCTGCGCCCGTCCCGCGACGAGGCGACGTCCGCGGCGGGCTTCGGCACCCGGCTCACCGGACTGTACGACTCGGCCGCGGGCCGCCGGATCCTCGTCCCCGACGGGGGCCGGCAGATGATCGACGTCCGCCGGGAGGGGCTCACCTACATCGGGCTCAACTCGCTGGGGCAGCCGGACATGGCGCGGATCCTGTCGTCCTCGGCGCTGCAGCGCCTGTCGGTGTACGCCGCGCAGCGCATCCAGGGCCGCGCCCCCAAGGCCCGCCCGCGGCTGATCGTGGTGGACGAGGCGAACTTCATCAACCGGGAGATCGCCATGAACATGCTGTCGCGGGTCCGGTCCGCGCTGTTCAGCATGATCCTCTGCACGCAGGGGCCGACGGACTGGATCGACAAGGACGGCGACGACTGGTCCCGGCTGACCCAGAACATCAACTGGCTGATCGCCATGGCGCAGTCCTCCCCGGAGGCCGCGGAGAAGTGCGCGGACTTCCTCGGCATGCGCAACAACAGCAAGTTCAGCGAGCGCGTCGGCCGGGAGGGCGCGACGCAGCAGGTGCAGGGCATGGAGGAGGAGCAGTACATCGTCGAGCCCAGGGAGCTGCGGAGCCTCGGGACGGGCGAGGGCTACCTGCGGGTCAACAAGCCCGCGACGAGGGTGGAGTACCTCGTCGTGCCGATGCGGACCCAGGAACTCGAACGGTACGAGCCGCCGGACCCGCTGCCGTGGCCCGATCCGGCGGCCGCGCACCGGCCCGCGCGGTCCCAGTGGCCCGCATGACGGCGGTGCGGCGGCGGGAAAGCGAGCTGGACGCGCCCGCGCCGGGCGGCGGGCGGCCCGCGCGCCGGACCGGGCCGCGATCCGGTGCGCGGGCGGCGGCGGTGGAGGGCGGGATCGTCCTCGCCCTGGGCGCCGTCCTCTCCGCGTGCTCGCTCGGCCTGCTCGTCCTGCAGACACCGGTGGCCCTGCACTTCACCGCGGGCGACCTCGCCGTCGCCTTCGCCGCGGGGGTGACGGCCGCCGCGGTCGTCCGGGCCAACGTGCGGCTGCACCGGCGGTGGAAGCGGACGGTCGGCCGGTTCACGGCGGCCGCCGCGCTGTGCGCCGTCGCGGCACTGGCCGGGACGGCGGTGGCGATGATCCCCGGGCACTGCCCCGGGTCACCGGCCGGCAGCGGGCACTGCGGTGTCCGCGAGGCAGCCGCCTGGGGGCAGGTCGCGGGCCTGGCCGCGGTGGTCAACTTCGGGCTCGCCGGGATGGCGCTCGGGGTGTACAGGGGCGTGCGGGGCGTCGTCCTCGACGCATCCGAGCAGGGCGCCGAGGGGCTGCGGGCGCTCGGCCGGCTGCGCCGCCGCCGCGCCGGGCGGGCGGGCGCCGCGCCGCGGCACCCGCAGGAACCCAAGGGGCGGCCGACGCCCCGCCGCGCCGATGCCGAACGGGCCCGCCGCAAGCGGCTCGGCTCCAGAAGCTGACCCCCGCGCGGCCGGGACGGGCGGGCGCCGGGGCCGGGCGTCCGCGCCGAGTGCGCGGGCCGGGCCCACCGAGCGAGAGAGCGGACACGGGGTAGGTCACGGATGTACGAGGTCGGACGGGCCGGCGGATACGTCTCCGGGCAGGCGTGGCGGCGCCGCCTGCGCGGGGTGCTCCTCGCGGGCGCGGCCGTGGCGCTGGGCGCCGCGGCGGCCGGCTGCCTCGTGCTCGCCGCGCCGGCGGGGCCGCCGGTGCCGCGGGTGCTCGCGGCGGTGCTCGCGGTCGCGGCCGGCGCCGGGTGCGCGTTCGCGTGCCGGCGGTCGGCGCGGGCGCTGCGGGCGGCCGGGCGGGCGGCCATCGGCGCCCGGTCCGAGCGGGAGGTGCGGGCCGCGATCCGGCGGACGGACCCGGTCGCCGCCGGGTACGGCATCGTGCTGGGCGGCCGGGGCGGCGACTGCGACGCGGTCGTCTTCACCCGGTGGCATGGCGCGGCGGCCATCGAGGTGAAGACCGGGCACGGCAAGGTGACCGTCGACGGCGACGCGATGCGGGTGGGCCGGCGGGTGCTGCACGGGAACCCGGCGCGGCAGGCGGCGGACGGCGCGCGGTTGCTGGCACGCCGGCTCGGCGGCGCGGACGTGCTGGCCGTCGTGTGCGTCCCCGGCATGACGAACCGGCCGTTCACCGCGTCCGGCGTGACGGTGTGCGGGGCGCAGGACTTGGGGCGGGTGCTCAAGGCGGCGCCGCCCGTCTTCGGGTCCGCGGACCAGGCGAGGGCGGCGATGGAGCGGCTCTGGCGCGAGTCGGCGGCGGCCGAGGCCGGTGCCGGCGCGAGGGGGCCGCGGGTCAGGGCACCTGCGGATGCCAGACGGCGGAGGCGACCACCAGCAGGACGCTCAGGCAGGCGACAAGGGCGGTGACCGGTACCCCGCGCGGCAGGGGCCGCGGCGCCCGGGGGCCGCGCAGCCGGCCGGCCCGCGCGCGGCCCGCGGGTTCGGTGTCCTGGAGAAGTCCCTGGTAAGCACCCTCTTCGGGGTCGTCGCCGAAGAACCACGCGTCCTTCGCGCCGTCGCCGGGAACGTCCGGGGCCGCGGGGACGTCCGGGGCCGCGGCGGCGTCCAGGCCGGATGTGTCGAGCAGCGCGGTGTCCGCCTCGTCGCCCGGTTCCTGCCACGCGGCGGGCGCGGCGGGCGCGGCGGGCATGGCGGGTGCAGTGGGCGCAGTGGGTGCGGCGGGCGCGGCGGGGGCAGCGGGCGCGGCGGGGGCTTGCGGGGCGCCGGAGCGGCTCTGCGGCCCGGTTCCGGCCGGTGCTGCGGCGCCGCTTCCCGGCGGTGCCACGGGGATGCCGTTCCACAGGGCTCCCGGGGCGAAGGAGTCCCAGCCGCTCGCCGCAGGCGCCGCATCGCCCTGCGGCTCTTCCGGCGCGCTCGGCGGCGCCTCTGGCGAGCTCGGCGTGGCCGGTGCCGGCCGCTGCGGCGCACCGGGCCCGGGCTCGGGGGCACCGTCGATGTCATCGATGATGACCCACGAGCCCGAGTCCCACGCGATCGAGTCCCCGGGATCGGGGTCCTGCCGGTCTCCCGGCCGCCGCCCGTCGTTCATCATGTCCGCCCTTCGGCTCACCCGGCCGCTCAGACCGCGTCGGCGATGGGTTCGTTGAGTTTGGCCAGTGCCTTCTGCTGGATCTGCCGTACTCCTTCGCGGGACAGGCCGAGCTGTTCGCCGATGGCGCGCAGCGACTGCTCCGGCTCGCCGTCCAGCCCGAACCGGCGCGTCAGCACGTACCGTTCGCGGGGGTCCAGGGTCGGCAACCCTTCGGCGACGACCGTGCCCAGATGGAACCGCAGCAGCACCTCCTCCTCCAGACTCAAAGACGGGTCGGCCAACCGGTCCTCCCACGGGACGGTGTCACCGTCCTGGGTCCCGGCCGGCGCCTGGAGGCTGTCGAGCCGCGGGGCGTCCAGGACGCGCCGCACCTGCGCCTCGGTCACCCCCGCCCGCCGCGCGATGTCGGTGTAATCCAGCCGGGCATCGGGCTGGCTGTCCTCCAGGAACGCCTGCTCGGCCGCCAGGATGGCGGGGCGTTTCTCGAAGTCGCCGAGGTTGAGGTTGGGGTGGTCGGCGTCGCGGACGGCGCGCAGCACCTCACGCTGGATCGGCTTGAACGCCCAGCTCGCGAACGGCCCGCGCGCCGGATCATAGGAGGAGATCGCCCACAGCAGCCCCACCTTCCCGGCACTCTCGAAGTCCTCGTTGTGCTCGGTGGAGCGGGCCGTGAACATCGCCACGTAACGGCGGACCAGCCCGTAGTTGGCGACCACGATCTCGTGAGTGAGGTTCTCCAGGTCCCGTTCGGCCCGCCGGAGGGCGAGTTCGCAGAGCATGTCGGCGGCGTTCGCGTCGATGCGGGCGCGCAACGCACCGATCCGCTCCAGCAGCTCCTTGCGGCGGGCGAACAGGGCGTTGTTGCGGGTCCGGAACTCGTCGGCGGCAGAGCACCCGTCGCCGGCCGGCTGCACGATGTCCATCTGTCTCCTTCAAACTCGTTGCACGGACTTCGATGCGACGATGGCCGAAAACGGTCCAATGGGGAGGCTTTTGTTGACATCCTCTCGGCACCGTCCCTCCCCGGGAGGGGCACGGTGCCGCCCTCCCCGCCGCAGCCATCCCCTGGAAGGAGCAGGTCAGTGGCATGCGCCGGCGCGGCGGCGCCGATTCGGCGAACCGGCGGCGCCGCTGCTCGTTGATAAGGAATTGATCCCTCGCGGAAGCGGTGTTGAACTACCGGTGCCCGTGCGGTGCGCCGGCGGTGCGCTTTTCGGTGAAAATTCAAGCGAAACGCCGTCCAGGGCTTGCCGATCGGCGGGCCGGCGGACGTTAGAAGCGAGAGCTCCATGCCTCGGAGCGGGCCGGATCGGGCAGCGTCGGCCCGCAGGTGTAAACGAGAGGAACACAACGGTGCAAACGATCCTGAGCGATCTCGGTCTGGAGTCCCCGCTCGTCGGCACGACGGTGACCGCGCACATCAGCTCCAGCGGGCCGGACGGCTTCCGCTGCACCGTGTACGACGTCGCCACCGGCCAGGGCCGGGACGCGCTGCTGCCCCGCTCCAACGCCTACGCCCTGCCGGAGGGCGCCCCGCCGCCGCGTCTCACCGCGGGCGACACCGTCGTCGCGCTCGTCGTCGACGTCGTCGACGGGCCGGACGGCGGTGAGCGGCTCGTCCTGTCGACGACGGCGCCCGAACTGGTCGAGCGGGTCCTGGCGGGGTTCGTCGACGAGATCCTCACCGGCCGCGTCGTCATCAAGGGCGTCGCGCGGGTCGCCGGCAGCAAGGCCAAGATCGCGGTGGCGCCCACGACCCCCGGCGTGGACGCGCGCGGCGCCTGCATCGGCCGCGGCGCGAGCCGGCTCAAGGCCGCGGCGGCCCTGCTGAACCGCGGCTCCGGCCGGGAGCGGCTGGAGATCATCGAGTACTCCGGCGACCGGACGAGGTACCTCGTCAACGCGATGAACCCGGTGCAGGTCACCGACGTCCTGGTCAGGCGGAACAACGCGGTCGTGGCGGTCGAGGAGCACCAGATGTCCGGCGGCATCGGCGAGGGCGGGCTGAACGCCGAGCTGGCCGGGCGGCTCACCGGGCTCTACGTGCGCGTCGTGAAGGCGGGCACCGACCTGAACGAGTTCATGGACCGGGTCTCGTCCGACGCCCAGGCCGCGGACGAGCACTGAGGTACCCGCTCCGCGCCTCCTCCGCCCGCGGCCTCCGCCGGCGGGCGGCGGTCTCCCTGCTCGCCGCCGTGCTCCTGTCGGCCGTGTTCGGCGCGACCGACTCGCCGTACCTGCGGGTGGACGGCGGCCCGCTGGTCCGGGTGGGCCGGCCGGAGCGCGGGTCCTGGTCGGTGGCGACGGTCCGGGTCCGCCGTGCGACGTGGTGGCAGTGGGTGCGCGCGGAGGCCTCCGGCGGCCGGACGTTCCGTGCCCGTCCTGCGGGCGCGGAACATCCGGAGGGCACGCCGGGCGGCACGTCCGACGAGGCGATGGCCGCTGCGATGGCCGGGTCGCAGACCGCCGCGGCACTGGTCGCCGCGCAGCTCGCCGCGGGCCGGGCGCCGGTCGGCGGCGCCGGCCTGCAGGTGACGGCGGACACCGGGGCCGCGCGCGCCGCGGGGCTGCGGGCCGGGGACGTCCTGCTGGCCGCCGGCCGGCGGGACCGCATGGCGCCGCTGCGCGCGCCCGCGGACCTGGAGCAGGCCGCCGCCCGCGGCGGCACCGTCCGGCTGCTGGTCGCGCCCGAGACCTCCGATGAGGCGTGGGGCGCCGCCGCGGTGCGCCGGACGGCCGCCGAACGCCTCGTCGCGATCCCCGCCGGACCCGACGTCTCCGCCCGCGCCTACCCCATGGGCGACGTGGAGGGCCCGTCCGCGGGTCTGCTCCTCGCGCTGGCCCGCATCGACGACCTCGCACCGGGCGACCTCACGGGCGGGCGGCACATCGCCGGAACGGGCGCGATCGGCTTCGACGGCACGGTGGCGGGCGTCGGCGAGGTCGCCGAGAAGGTGCACTCCGCCGTCGCGGCGCACGTCGAGGTGTTCTTCGTTCCCGCCCTGCAGGAGGCCGAGGCGGTGAGCGCCGCTCGGGGCACGCCGCTACGGGTGGTCCCGGTCCGCTCGGTATCGGACGCCGTCCATTGGCTGTGCGGCAACGGCGGTCACGCGCCGACCTGCCGGCCGCTCAAGCGTTGACCCATTCGCCGGGGAAGGTGCGCCGGAAACGGTCGAGGGTCTCGGGGTCGCGGGCGCGGACGGAGAGCCACGCGCCCCCGCCGTCCGACATGAGCAGGCCCGGCGCGGTGTAGAAGTTCTGGCCGCTCTCCGCCGGGAACGGGACGAGCGTGAAGCGGCGGGCCAGCTCGTCGTCCTCGCCCGGGCCGAGGTCACGGCCGTCGCACAGCTCCTCGGGCCCCTGCGTGGACTCCGCCATGACGATCTCCAGGACGGCCGCGGAGAACCGGTCGGTCCACGGTTCCCACAGCTCGGCGTACCTGTCGGCCAGGTCCTGGCGGACGTGGACGGGCGGGTCGGCGGCGGCGAGGTCGTCCCGCAGGACACCCCAGCGCGCCGCGCCCTGGTTCTCCTCGCGGAAGACCAGGGCGCCGTGCTCGACCGCCAGCTCGCCGGGGCTCAGCAGGGTGTCGAGGTTGCTGTGCAGGTCGGGGCGGCGTCCGAACAGCGCGTACGCCTCGCGGACGGCGGCGGGCAGCCGGAGGCCGAGGCGTTCCTCGGCCTCCGCCAGCTCCCCGTCCGGCGTGCCGTCCTCCCTGCCGAGGGACAGGCCCCAGCTTCCGGCGAACTCCCTGATGAAGGTCCAGGCGGCGGCCCGGTCGTGGAGTGCCGGCGGCAGGTCGCGGACGATGTCGAAGCCCACACTTCGACGGTATCCCTCTTCAGGCGGTTTTGACCGCACCCCCGTCGATCAGGTGGTCGGTGCCGGTGGTGCTCGCGGCGAGCGGGGAGGCGAGGTAGGCGATGAGCGCGGCGACCTCGGCGGGCTCGACGAGCCGTCCGGTGACCATGCCGGTCGCGCCGGGAAGCCCGGCCAGCAGCTGCTCCTGCGTCACCCCGAGGGACGCGGCGAGGCCGGCTCCGTAGCCGTCCGGGTCCTCCCACAGGGCGGTGCGGGTGGCGCCGGGCGACACGGTGTTGACGCGGACGCCCTGCGGCCCGAACTCCTCCGCGAGGGCCTTGCCGAACGCGGTGAGCGCGGCCTTGGCGGTCGTGTAGGGCACGGGGCCGGCGTGCGGGACGCGGGCGGCGTTGGACGAGACGTTCACGACCGCGCCCGCGCGCTCCAGCAGGCTCGGCAGCGCGGCGCGCGTGGTGCGGACGGCGGCGAAGAGGTTCAGCTCGTACATCGTCTGCCAGGCGGCGTCGTCGAACGCCAGGAACCCGCCCGCGGTCCCGTCGCCGTCTCCGCCGCCGACGTTGTTGACCAGCACGTCGATGCCGCCCAGTTCGGCGAGGGCGGTCTCGATCAGGCGGGCCGGTGCGCCGGGCGCGGACAGGTCGGCGGCGATGGTGGTCGCGCCCGTCTCCTTCAGGGCGGGCGTGATGGTGCGGGAGGCGGCGACGACGCGCATCCCCTCGGCGGTCAGGGCCTCGACGGTGGCGAGGCCGATGCCCTTGCTGGCGCCGGTCACCACGGCGGTCTTGCCGGTGAGTCGCAGGTCCATGGGATCCTCCTTCGTGCGTCACTGGTGATGCATTCAAGCTAATACTTGCAACACTTATGTTGCAAGTAGCATTCCAACTGAGACGCTGTTGTACTGTTTCAAGGGTGAGCAGACCATTGCGCGCGGACGCCGAGCGGACCGTCCGGACGATCCTGGAAGCGGCCGAACGGGTCCTGTCCGCCGACCCGGCGGCCACGATGGAGCAGATCGCCGAGGCCGCCGGCGTCGCGCGGACGACCGTGCACCGGCGGTTCGCGACCCGCGACGCGCTGATCGACGCGCTCACCGAATGGGCCGTCCGGCGGCTCGCGGAGGCCGTGGACGCGGCGCCGGACGCGAGCGCGCCGCCGCTCGTCACGCTGTACCAGGTCACCGCGAACGTCCTGGAGGTCAAGATCGGCTGGGGCTTCGCGATGACCCGGGCCGGGAGGTCGACGATCCCCGAGGTCGTCCGCGTGCAGGCCGAGATCGCGGCCAAGTGCGACGAGCTCTTCCTGCGCGCGCAGGAGGCCGGCCTCGTGCGCGACGACGTCGACGTGGTGTGGGCGCGGCGCGTCTACTACGCGCTGCTCTATGAGGCGAGCACGGGACGCGACACCGAGAACCCGGGCGCGCTCGCGACGCTCGTGGTGGACACGCTGCTCCGGGGCATCGCGGCGCAGCGGATGTGATTCCGCTGGGAGCGTGCAACGCTTCCGTACGCAACGTACGGACCGTACAGTTCGCCGCATGAGACTTCTGATGCTGGGCGGTACCGAGTTCGTCGGGCGCGCCATGACCGACGCGGCGCTGGCGCGCGGCTGGGACGTCACCGTCTTCCACCGCGGCCGCCACGAACCCCCGGACGGCGTGACCGCCCTGCACGGCGACCGGACCACGCGCGACGGTCTCGACGTCCTCGCCGGCGGGGAGTGGGACGCGGTCATCGACACCTGGTCGGCCGCACCGTCCGTCGTCCGCGACGCCGCCCGCTTCCTCAGGGGACGCGTCGGCCAGTACGTCTACATCTCCAGCCGCTCCGTCTACGCGTACCCGACCGGCGCCGGGCTCGACGAGAGCGCCGCCGTAGTAGAAGGCTCCATGGACGACGGTGACGTCGCCTATGCGGAGGCCAAGCGCGGCGGCGAACTGGCGGCGATCGACGCGTTCGGCGACAACGCCCTGCTCGTCCGTGCGGGCCTGATACTCGGCCCCTACGAGAACATCGGACGCCTGCCGTGGTGGCTCACTCGCATCGCGCGCGCGGGGCGGGTCCTGGCTCCGGGCCCGCGCGACATGGCGCTCCAGTACATCGACGTGCGCGACCTGGCCGCCTGGACGCTGGACGCCATAGAGCAGCGGCTAGGCGGCCCCTACAACCTGGTGAGCCCGCCCGGGCACACGACGATGGGCGACCTCCTCGCCGCGTGCGCCCGCACGACGGGCTCCGACGCCGAGTTCGTATGGGCGTCCCCGGAGGCGATCCTCAAGGCCGGTATCGAGCCGTGGATCCAGCTCCCCATCTGGCTGCCGCCCGGCGAGGAGCACGACTCGATGCACCAGGGCAACGTCTCCAAGGCGCTCGCCACGGGACTGCACTGCCGCCCCATAGAGGAGACCGTGCAGGACACCTGGAACTGGCTGCAGACCATCGGCGGGCAGGCACCGCAACGCCCGGACCGTCCCACCGTAGGGCTACCCCCGGATACCGAAGCCGCGTTCCTGGATAGCGGCGCACACTGACCGCAACGGGGTGGACGCGAAGCGCCGGGTTCCGCTAGAGAGACCTTCTATGACCGCTTTGGCACTCGGCCCCCACCTCCGCCATGTCAGCGCCCATACCGCGACGATCTGGGTGGAGACCGACCGCCCGTGCGAGGTCCGCGTGGTCGCCGCCGAGCACGGCGTCGACGCGGCCGCCCGCACGTTCACCGCGCACGGCCACCACTACGCGGTCGTGGAGGTCGACGGCCTCGACCCCGGCGCCCGCGTCCCCTACCAGGTGCTCCTCGACGGCGAGACGGTCTGGCCGGAACCCGGCTCCGCCTACCCCGCCAGCCAGATCAGGACCCTCGACCCGGCCGGGACGCTGCGCATCTCGTTCGGGTCGTGCCGCCGCTCCCCCGGCACCCCCGAGAAGTTCGGGCACGACGCGCTCGCCGCGTTCGCGCACCGCCTCAAGGACGGCGGCGACGACGCGGCCTGGCCCGACGTCCTGCTGATGGTCGGCGACCAGGTCTATGCCGACGAGCTGAGCGAGGAGATGAAGGAGTTCATCCGGGGCCGGCGCGCCGCGGACGAACCGCCCGTCGACGAGGCCGCCGACTTCGAGGACTACACCCACCTGTACAAGCTGGCCTGGCACGACGACCGGGCCGTCCGGTGGCTGCTGTCGACCGTCCCGACCTTCACCATCTTCGACGACCACGACATCCGCGACGACTGGAACACCTCGTACGCGTGGCGGCAGCAGATGTGGGCGCAGCCGTGGTGGCGGGCCCGGATCACCGGCGGCATCGGCTCCTACTGGATCTACCAGCACCTCGGGAACATGTCGCCGGAGGACCGGGCGGCCGACCCCCTCCTCGCGCAAGTGCGCGTCGTGTCGGAGGCCGGCGGCGACGCCGGCGCGGTGCTGGACGAGTTCGCCGAGCGCGCCGACAAGCAGCCCGACACGATGCGGTGGAGCTACGCGCACGACTGGGGCGGCACCCGGCTCGTCGTCGTCGACAGCCGCTGCTCCCGGCTGCTCACCCCCGACCGCCGCGGGATGCTGGACGACGAGGAGTTCCGCTGGCTGGACGAGCAGTGCCAGGGCGGCATGGACCACCTGCTCATCGCCAGCTCGCTGCCCTACCTGCTGCCCCGCACCATCCACCACGCCGAGTCGTGGAACGAGGCCGTCGCGGGCGGCGCATGGGGACGGCGCGCCGCCGCCGTCGGCGAGAAGGTCCGGCAGGCCGCCGACCTGGAGCACTGGGCGGCGTTCGAGCGCTCCTTCCGCGAGGTCGCCGAGGACGTGATCGCCGTCGGTAAGGGAGAACGGGGTGCCGCCCCGGCCAGCATCTCCTTTCTCTCCGGTGACATCCACTACTCGTGCCTGTCCCGGGTCACCGCGCCCGGCACCGCGTCCGCCATCTCGCAGATCATCTGCTCGCCGCTGCGCAACCCGCTGAACGGGACGATCCAGCGCGCCAACCGCTTCGCGTCCATGCGCGGCGTGAGCGGGGCGTTCCGCGCGCTGGCCAAGCTCGCGAAGGTGCCCGCACCGCCGCTGCGGTGGCGGATGACCGACGGCCCGTGGTTCGACAACGCGATCGCCACCGTCGAACTGACCGGCCGACAGTGCACCGTCCGGTGGGAGACGCCGCGCACGGAGACCGCCCTCACCGAACTGGGCCGCGCCGCCATCGGCGGCTGACGCCGCTCCGCGTGCCCACCAGGCACGACGGACGGAGCGGGGTGCACCCGTTCAGCCCCCTCGCCGGAACGGGCGCACCCCGGGCGGACGGCCTGGGGAACCGTCCACGCCCCTCCAACGCGCGAGGGAACCGTCCATGACGCGGTTCTGCGAAATCGAACATGGCGACCCCCGGCGTGAGCGACAATGTGTGGTCAAGGCGTCACAACGAGCTAGCATCGGGGTGGCGAAGAGCCCGCCAAGGACGGCGCGTCCGTGAGGGAGGCCACGTGGAGGAGCCCGCCACGACCGGGACCGGGGACGCGGCGCTCATCTCCCGGGTCCGCGACGGCGACGTGTCGGCGTACGCGACGCTGTACGAGCGGCACGTCGCGGCGGCCCGCGGCCTCGCCCGGCACCTGACCGGCGGCTCCGACCAGGCCGCCGCCGAGGACGCCGTGCAGGACGCGTTCGCCAAGGTCCTCGGCGTGCTGCGGCGCGGCGCCGGGCCCGACACCGGGTTCCGCCCGTACCTGCTCACCGCCGTGCGCCGCTCGGTGTACGACCGGCGGCGCGCCGACCGCCGTGTCCACCGCACCGACCAGATCGAGGAGTTCGACGAGGGCGTCCCCTTCGAGGACCCGGCGCTCGCCGAGCTGGAGCGCTCGCTGATCGTCCGGGCGTACCGGTCGCTGCCCGACCGCTGGCAGGAGGTGCTCTGGCACACCGAGGTCGAGGGCGCGAAGCCGGCGGAGGTCGCGCCGCTGCTCGGCCTCACCGCCAACGGCGCGGCGGCGCTCGCCTACCGGGCCCGCGAGGGGCTGCGGCAGGCGTACCTGCAGATGCACATCGAGAGCCGGGACGTGACGCCCCGCGAGTGCCGGTCGACGATGGAGCGGCTCGGGTCGTTCGTGCGGGGCGCGCTGGCGGGCCGCGAGAGCCGCCGCATCCAGCGGCACCTGGACGGCTGCGCGCACTGCAAGACGCTGTACACCGAGCTCGCCGCCCTGAACACGGCGCTGCGCGAGGGGCTCGGCCCGCTGGTGCTCGGCACCGCGTCGGGCGTGGCGCTGGCGTCCAAGGCCGGGCTGTTCAGCTGGCTGCGGTACCTGCCGAAACGGCAGCAGCAGGCGCTCGCGGGCGGCGGCGCGGTGGCGGTGGCGGCCGCGGTGGCCGCCGCGATGATGCTCGTGTCCGACAAGGAGCCGATCGAGCCCGCGCACGACCCGCCCGCCATCGCGCAGGCCGCGCCGCGCCCGCCCGCCCCGAAGCCGCCCGCGCCGCGTCCGGCGCCTCCGCGTCCGGCGGCGCCCGTGGTCGAGCCGGTGGCGCAGCGGCCCGCGCCGCATCCGAAACCGCACGTCAAGGCGCCGCCGGCCGCCAAGCCGCCGCGGCAGCACCTGCACAAGCGGCCGCCGCGACCCAAGCCGCGGCCGCCCGTCCACCGGCCGCCGCACGGGCTGTTCGTCCGCGTCACCGTCCGCACGGGCGGGCACGACCTGGTGGACGTCAAGGTCGGCGGCGGCGTGCACGTCAAGGTGGGCGGCGCGGTGCGCGTCGACACCGGCGCGGGGCCGCCCGCCGGGGTTCCGCGGCAGGTCATGGCGCCCGTCCTCGCCGACGGCCGGTTCCATGGGCGGTTGAAGGCACGGTCGCGGGGGCCCTACGGGTGAACCGGCCACCTGCTCTTCCCGTAAAGATCATGGGGAAGGGCGGGGCGGGAGGGCATCGGCTGGTAGCGTCCGCCGCGGTTCCCGGTTTGTTGTTACTGGGGAGTCGCGAACCGGCGGTATGCCATGAAAGAGTGCGAATCGCCGTATTGGCCTACGGGGCTGACGGGCTTCACTACGCTATTAGGCGCCCGAGGTCACTACGCCGGCCTGTGAGCTCCCGTTAGAGGAAGGGCGGTGTCGCATGGATCGCTGCGCGCTGTTCGTAGACGCCGGCTACCTGCTGGCCGACGGCGCCATGGCGGTGCACGGCACCCGCCATCGCGAGACCGTCTCGTGGGACTTCGGCGGGCTGCTGCAACTGCTCGGCAACCTCGCGCGCGAGCGCACCGGCATGCCGCTGCTGCGCTGCTACTGGTACGAGGCGACCGTCGAGGGCCGCCGCGCCCCCGAGCACGACGCGCTCGCCGACCTGCCCGGCCTCAAGCTCCGCCTCGGCCGCATCCGCCCGGGCCGCCGCGAGGGCGTCGACACCGAGATCCACCGCGACCTGATGACCCTCGCCCGCAACGGCGCGCTCGCCGACGCCGTCGTGGTCAGCGGCGACGAGGACCTCGCCCAGGTCGTCTCCGACGCCCAGGACCTCGGCCTGCGCGTCACCGTCGTGCACGTCGCCGTCGACGGCAACTGGACGATCTCCCGGGTGCTGCGCCAGGAGTGCGACGACCTCATCGAGATCGGCGCCGGGCACCTGCGCCCCTACGTCAACCTGCTCAGCGGCATCGACTCCGGGGCCGGCGCCGGGCCGCCCGCGCTCGGCGCCGGCCCGCTGTCCAACGGGCACGGCTCCAACGGGCACGGCCCCGGCGGCGCCGGCGCGCCGCTCGGCCCGCTCCAGACCACCGCGCACAACGGCCCGCCGCCGTCGTCGCCGATCGGCGGGCAGCCGCCGCTGAGCCCCGCCGCGTCGGGCCTCGGCTCGTCCGGGATCGGCTCGTCGGGGATGGGCTCCTCCGGCATGGGTTCGTCAGGGATGGGTTCGTCCGGGATGAACTCGCCCGGCATGAGCTCCTCGGGGATGGGCTCGTCGGGGATGGGCTCGTCGGGCATCGGATCGTCGCCGTCGGCGTCGTCCGGGCCGTCCGGTACGCCCGGCCTCGGCGGCAGCAGCGGCGTCGGTGTCCCCACCGGACCGCTGCCCCTGCCCGGCAGCGGCGGCCTCGGGTCGTCGTCGTCGCTGGGCTCGTCGTCCTCGCTGGGCTCCGGCGGGCTGCCCCTGCCGTCCTCGCCGCTCCAGGCCCCGCCCGCGTCGTCCCCCGCTCCGGCGCCGAGCCGGCCGCCGCTCAGCGGCCCGCAGTACGGCTCGCCGTCGCCGGTGCCGTCCCCCTCGCCGCCGCCCCCGCCGCAGACGCTGCCCCCGCAGAACCTGCCGCCCCACTCGTCCGGCGCCTCGCCGCTGCCGGAGAGCCGGCCGCACGGCCCCTACACCGGGCCGCAGCAGATCGCGCCCGTCCCCGCGCAGCAGAACACCCCGACCCTCGCCGACGCCGTGAAGGCCGCGCACCAGGAGGGCCAGGACTTCGGCGAGTCCGTCGCCCGGGACGCGCCCGCGCTGTGGCTCGAGGCCGTCCTCGCCCGCAAGCCCCGCATGCCCTCCGACCTGGAGGCGCGCCTGCTGCAGGGCTCGTCGCTGCCCATCGACTTCCTGCTCCACGACGAGGTGCGGCACGCGCTGCGCCGCGGATTCTGGGACGCCCTCGAACGTTCCCGCAGGTGACGGCGGTACGCCCCGGACACTTACGGGCGGGTAATGCACGATCATCAGTGATTCGCCCGCTTCGGCCGGCCGCCGGCGGGTAGCGTTGAACCGTGACGCATGTGACGGAAGACGATCTCGACGACCTGGAGTTCGACACCCTGCGCACCGGCGATCACATCTCGGCGGCCGAGCGGCTGTCCGAGCTGGCCGAGTCGGTGACGGGCGGCGTGTCGCGCGCCAACGTCCTGCTGCGCGCCGGCGAGCAGTGGCAGCACGCCGGCGACCACGGCCGGGCCGCCGAGCTGTACCGCAAGGCCCTGGAGGACGGCGGCGAGGTGTACGGCGACCCGCGCGCCTACCTGGCCGACGCGCTGTTCGAACTGGACCGGGCCGACGAGGCGCGCACGCTCGTCGACCAGATCCGCGCCGACAAGCCGCGCGACCCCGAGGTGTACCGCACCGTCGCCGAGGTGCTCTACGCGCAGGGCGACGCGTCCGGCGCGCACGACTGGGCCACCAGCGGCGCCGACGTGGTGCTCGCGCTGCGCGACCGGGCCGTCGGCACCGGGATCGGCGACCCCGACGAGCCGCCGGTCGCCGACGACGAGTCCCTCACGCCGGGGCCCGACGACGTCGCGCTCGCCGAGGACAGCCTCGAGGCGCTGCTGCGGCTGCGCTACCGGGCGCGCATCGACCTCGGCCGCAGCGAGGACGACTACGACGCGCTCCTGGACGACCTGCTCAAGAACTAGCGGGCGCCGGCCGGCCGCGCGGGTCCCCTTACGCTGTGGGGATGCCTGACTCCGGTGCCGCCGAGGCGCGCACGCGCCCGCTGATGCTGACGTTCTTCGGGGCGCACGTGCTCGGGCGGCCCGTCGCGGTGTCGGCGGGCAGCGTCATCGAGGTGCTCGGCCGGGTGGGGATCGGCGAGCACGCGGTCCGGACGTCGCTGAACCGGATGGTCAAGCGCGGGCTGCTGGAGCGGCACCGGCAGGGCCGCAAGATGTACTTCGCGCTGTCCGCGCACGCCGCAGGGGTCCTGGAGGACGGCCGGGAGCGGATCTGGCGGGCGGGCGTCGTCAACCGCGACTGGGACGGCCGGTGGACGCTCGTCGGGTTCTCGCTGCCGGAGGACTGGCGGCGCGAGCGGCACGACCTGCGGTCCCGGCTGGTCTGGGCGGGGTTCGGGCCGCTGCAGAACGGCCTGTGGGCGGCGCCCGGCATGGTCGACGTCGCGGCGGCGCTGGCGGGCCTCGGGCTGGAGTCCCACATCCGGGTGTTCGGCGGGAGCGTGCTGCCGCCGACGCAGGTGCGGGACGTGCTGGAGACCGCGTTCGACGTGCCGGCGATGGCGTCCCGCTACCAGGCGTTCCTCGACCGCTGGGATACCGGCGGCGCCGGTGGCCGCCCGGCCGCGGCGGAGGGCCTGCCGGACGATCTCGCGCGGCAGCTCGTCCTGCACAGCGACTGGCTGGAGCTGGTGCGCCGCGACCCGCACCTGCCGGCCGAGCATCTGCCGGAGGGCTGGCCCGCGATGCGCGCGGAGGCGGTGTTCCGCGATCTCGCGGGGCGGTGGGAGCGGCCCGCGGCGGTGGAGGCCGCCCGGATCCTGGACACCCTTCCGCTGAGCTGAAACCGCTGATCATCGGGGTGCGGCGGCGCATGGTCCGATATTCGTCACATTATTGACAGCCGTCAAGAATCAGCCGTACATTCGCGGCGACCTTCCGGCACGCTCCCCGATCAGGAGCCCCCCATGTCCCTCCCCCGCCACGCCCGCCATCTGGGCGGACTCGCCGCCGGCGCCGCGCTCGCGCTCGCCCCGGCCGTCCCGTCCGCCGCCGCCACCCCCGCCTACTCCGCCGCACCGTCCGCCTACTCCGGGAAGCTCGCCGACGGCGCCGCCTGGACCGCCGAAGTGCCCGCCCGCTGGAACGGCACGCTGCTGCTGCTCAGCCACGGTTTCGGCCCCCTCGTCGCGCAGGACGCGCCCAGCCCCGGCGCGCGGACCGCGCTGCTCGCCGAGGGCTACGCGCTCGCCGGCTCGTCCTACGACCCGAACGGCTCGATGTGGGCCCTGAAGTCCGCCGAGCGCGACCAGTTCGCCACGATCGACGCGTTCCGCGGCGCCGCCGGACGGCCCCGGCACGTCATCTCCGTCGGCCAGTCCATGGGCGGGCTGATCAACGCGCAGATCGCCCGGGACGGCGCCGGGCGCGTCGACGGCGCGCTCGGCCTCTGCGGCCTCGTCGCCGGAGGCGTCGACCTCGACAACTACCAACTCGACGCCGAGTACGCGATCACCGCGCTCCTCGGCCCCGGTAGCGGGACCCGGCTCGTCGGCTTCTCCGGCGCGGCCGAGGCCGCCGCGCTCGGCACCGAGCTCACCGACGCCGTCACCAAGGCGCAGGCCACCCCGCAAGGGCGCGCCCGGATCGCCCTCGCGTCCGCCTACCTCAACCTCGCAGACTGGGCGCCGAACCAGCAGCCGCCCGCCAAGCACGACTACACGGGCCAGGAGAAGCAGCAGTACGCGTGGTACTCGCAGGGCCTGCTGTCGTTCCTGACCACCGCGCGGTACCAGGTCGAGCTGTCCGCAGGGGGCAACACCTCGTGGAACAAGGGCGTCGACTACACCGCGCTCTTGCGGCGGTCCTCACACGCCGCGCAGGTACGCGCGCTGTACCGGACGGCCGGGCTCGACCTCAACGCCGACCTCACCCGCCTCACCAAGGGCGCGGACGTCACCGCCGACCCCGCCGCCGCCCGGTCCCTGACCCGCACCTCCACCGCGGGCCAGGGCCTCGCCGTCCCCCTGCTCGACGTGCACACCACGTCCGACCAGCTCGTCCCCGTCGAGCAGGAGAACGCGTTCGCCGGACGGGTCCGGGCCGCCGGACGCTCCGCCCTGCTGCGGCAGGCGTACGTCGCCCGGCAGAGCCACTGCAACTTCACCACCGCCGAGACCGTCGCCGCCGTCCACGCCGTCCAGCACCGGATCACCACCGGACGCTGGAGCGGCACCGGCGCCGCCCAGCTGCAGCGCAGCGCGCTCGCGCTCGGCCTCGACGGCGCCGCGTTCGTCCCCTACCGGCCCGGCGTCCTCGTCGGCGTGCGCCGCTGAACCCCGAAGGAGTCCACGTGTCCACCACCGCGGAGACCCCGTCCCGCTCCACGCCGGCGTCCGGCGCGTCCCTCGCGCGCGGCACGCTGATCGCGGGTTGCGTCGCGGTCTGCCTCGCGCAGATCGGCATCGCGATCCCGGCCACCCTCAACGGCCTGTTCCAGAAGGACCTGCACCCCGTCGGGTCCCAGCTCACCTGGATCTCCGACGCGTTCCTGCTGCCCGTCGCCGTCCTGGAACTGACGTTCGGCGTGCTCGGCGACCTGTTCGGACGCAAGCGGCTGCTCATCGGCGGCGCCGCCCTGATGGCGGTCGGCGAGCTGGTCAGCACCACCAGCTCCGGCGTCCACCAGCTGTGGGCCGGGCAGGCCCTCGCGGGCCTCGGCGCCGCCGCGCTGTTCCCCACCTCGCTCGCCATGCTCGCCGCCGGGACCAGCGGCGGCACCCAGCGCGCCCGGGTCATCGCACTGTGGGCCGCGTGCCTGTCCACCGGCGGCTTCCTCGCCCCGCTGCTCGGCGGCATCACCGCCACCTACGGGTCGTGGCGCTGGTCGTTCATCGTGGTCACCGTCCTCGCCGCGATCAGCGCGGCCGTCAGCACCCTGCTCGCGCGCGACTCCCGCGCCCCCGAAGGCCGCTCCCTCGACCCGGCCGGCCAGATCACCATCGGCCTCGGCCTGTTCGCGCTGCTCTACGCCATCATCCAGGGCCCCGAGGACGGCTGGGGCTCCACGCCCGTCGTCGCCGGGTTCGTGCTCGCCGCGCTGTTCCTCGCCGCGTTCGTCGCCGCCGAGCTGCGCGTCCGCTCGCCGCTGCTGCGGCTCGACCTGTTCGCCAACCGGTCCTTCGCGGTCGCCTCGATCGTCGCCGTCGTCGGCATGTTCAGCTTCCTCGGCACCGCCTACTCGGTCAGCATCCGGCTCGGCCCCGCGCAGGACCAGCCGCCCATGCACACCGCGATGGCGTTCCTGCTGCTCAACGGCCTCGCGCTCGTCCTCCTGCCGGTCACCGAACGGCTCCTGCACCGCGTCGCGCCCGGCCTGCTCACCGGCGGCGGGCTGATCCTCATCGCCGCCGGCGACTTTTGGACCGCGACGCTGCCGATCGGCGACCGCGCCATGACCTCGCTGATCCTGCCGCTCGGCCTGGTCGGCATCGGCTTCGCCGTCACCGTCTCCTCGATCACCGCGACCGCCGTCAACACCGTCCCGCACCACCTGGAGGGCATGGCCAGCGCGACCACCAACCTGCTGCGCGACTTCGGCTTCACCCTCGGCCCCGCCGTCATCGGCGCCGTCGCCCTCAGCCGCGCCGGCTCCGGCTTCACCGACAAGCTCGACGCCTCGCCGCTGCCCGCCGGGCTCAAGCACGCCGCCATGGAGGTGCTGAACGAAGGCGGGCCGCTCGGCATCAACAGCGCGTCCGCCGCCGCGCCGCCGCTCAAGCCCGTCCACTCCATGGCCCTGGACGCCGTCGGCCACGGCTACTCGATCGGGTTCGTCGTCTGCGGCGCCGCCGCCCTCGCGTCCGCGCTGCTCACCCTGCTGACACTGCGCGGCTCGAACCGTTCCGCCCCCGAGGTCGACGCGCCCTGACGGCGCACCGCCGCGGCCTAGAGCGTCGCTATCAGCTCGCTGAACGCCTGGGCCGCGGCGGCGGGAGGCTCGTGCTCGACGACGGCCCAGCCGCGCAGCCGGGCCTCCCTGACCGTCCCGTCACGATCGGGGAAGGCCGCCTGGTCTGCATGGGTGCGCAGGTAGCCGCACGGCGCCTCGGGCCAGTCCGGCGGCCCCGGCAGGGAATCGTGGTCGTGCACCGCACCCGGCGGACGCGGCAGCTCGGCGTCCACGAACACGTACCCGCCCACCGGGCGGTGCGCCGCGCGCTGCGCCAGCGCGATCGCCGGCACCAGCGGACCCGCCGCCCCGAGCGCCGCCAGCACCAGCGGCACCGACGGCCCCGCCGCCGAGACGATCAGCGAGACGCGGGCCACGTACCGGGTGCCCGCCCCCTCCGGCACGTCCGGCGCGATCACGTCCATCCCGTACGAGCGCAGCATCTCCGGCATGTCGCCCCAGGACGCCGCGGCGGCGCCCGGCGCGTGCAGCAGCACCACGGATCCCGGCGTCATGGCTCCCCTTCCCGCGGCAACCGTACATGTCGGCTGCCGGCGGCCGGCGCCGGATGAATAGGGTTCCTCCTGTGAGCGATCGTGAAGAGCTGCTGCGAGAGATCAAGGACAAGGCCGTCGTGCACGGGGACTTCACCCTGTCCTCGGGCAAGAAGGCGTCCTGGTACGTCGACCTGCGCCGGGTCACCCTGGACGGCGCCGTCGCCCCCCTCGTCGGGCGGGTGATGCTGGACGAGACCGACGACCTCGGCTACGACGCCGTCGGCGGCCTCACCCTCGGCGCCGACCCCGTCGCCACCGCCATGCTGCACGCCGCCGCCGCGCGCGGGCAGCACCTCGACGCGTTCGTCGTGCGCAAGGCCGGCAAGGCGCACGGCCTCCAGCGCCGCATCGAGGGCCCCGACGTCGCCGGACGCCGCGTCCTCGCCGTCGAGGACACCTCCACCACCGGCGGGTCCGTCCTCACCGCCGTCGAGGCGCTGCGCGAGGCCGGCGCCGAGGTCGTCGCCGTCGCGACGATCCTGGAGCGCGGCGCGGCCCCCCGGATCGCCGAGGAGGGCCTGGTGTACCGGCACCCGTACGCGGTCGAGGACCTCGGCCTGTCCTAGCCCTCCGGGCCGCTCAGCCCTTCGGGCGCACGTACCAGGTGGCCCGCTGGTTCGCCGGCTTGGCCGGCTGCAGCTTGCCGTAGATGGCCACCTGGAGCGAGCCGCCGTTCGTCGCGACCACGTCCAGGGTGTTCTCCTTGAACTGGAGCACCTCCCCGGTGTTGTGGACGCCCTGCGTCAGCACCCGCCCGGTGTCGGGCACGCGGACGATCACCGTGGTCGCCGGGCCGGTGACCTTGATCAGCAGAGGGACGCTCGCCGAGGGGGCCTGCGCGGTGGGGGACGCCGTCGGGGAGGACGTGCTCTGCCCGCTCGGGGATGAGGCCGCCGACGAGGGGCCCTGCTTGTCCGGCGAGCTTGTCACGGCGTTGACCAGAGCCATGCCGCCCACCACGAGAAGCGCTAAGGCGAAGACCACGGCGATGGCCGCGATCACGATGCGCGCAAGACCTATAGGGTCCGACCGATGACGTCCCACATGGGGAGGTTAGCGATAACTGTCACTCCTGAGCGACGGACGTGACTCTTCACGGTCATTCTTATTCGGACCGTTGCCACCGCCGCGCCCCTTCATGATCTCCCGGACGATCGGGATCAGCGACAGCACGAGGATGACGACGACCCCCGGCAGGATGTACTTCTCGATGTCCGGGACCTCGGAACCGAGGAAGTGGCCGAGCAGGAACAGCGCGTCCGTCCAGGCCACGCCACCGACCACGTTCCAGATGAAGAACTTGCGGCCGTCCATGCCCAGCATCCCGGCGAGCGGGTTCAGGAACGTCCGGACGATCGGGATGAACCGGGCCAGCACCACCGCGCGCGCCGGGCCGAACCGGTTGAAGTAGTACTCCGCCTTGTCCACCCACTCCCGCCGGAACAGCTTGGAGTCGGGCCGGTCGAACAGCCGGCGCCCGTAGCGCGCCCCGAGGAAGTGCCCGAGCTGCGCGCCCGCGATCGCCGCGATCGGGCCGCCCACCAGCAGCCACGGCAGCGACAAGGACTGGAACTCCTGGCCGTTGACCTCGCTGACGGCCGTGAGGATCCCCGCCGTGAACAGCAGCGAGTCGCCCGGCAGGATGCAGCCGACCAGCAGGCCGGTCTCCGCGAAGATGATGGCGAGCACGCCGATCGTCGCGAACGTCCCGAACAGCTGCAGCCACGCGGTCGGATGCAGCCACTCGGTGATGTCGAGGGGAATCGTCGTGAGATCCACACCGCGAGCGTACCTTCACGCCCGTCGCGATTAGGTGGAACGCGGGCCCCGACGGGATACTGGAGGCGGACGGCATGCCAGACCGGAGACCGTGTGACCCGGGCCCCTCACCTGGGTAGACGGTCGTTCGTGGTGCTACCGCCCGGCCGGATGCCCGGCGGCACCCTGCGTATGAAAGGACGCTGACAATGCCCATCGCAACGCCCGAGGTCTACGCGGAGATGCTCGACAAGGCCAAGCGCGACGGCTTCGCCTTCCCCGCCATCAACGTGACGTCGAGCCAGACGCTGAACGCGGCGCTGCGCGGCTTCGCCGAGGCGGAGAGCGACGGCATCGTGCAGGTCTCCACCGGGGGCGCCGAGTACCTGTCCGGGTCCACCGTCAAGGACATGGTCGTCGGCGCCAGCGCCCTCGCCGAGTACGCACGGGTCGTCGCCGCCAAGTACCCGGTGAACATCGCGCTGCACACCGACCACTGCCCGAAGGACAAGCTGGACGGCTTCATGCGGCCGCTCATCAAGATCTCGCAGGAGCGGGTCGCGCGCGGCGAGGAGCCGCTGTTCCAGTCGCACATGTGGGACGGGTCCGCCGTCGAGCTGCACGAGAACCTCGACATCGCCGCCGAGCTCCTGGAGCAGTGCGCCAAGGCCCGCATCATCATGGAGATGGAGATCGGCGTCGTCGGCGGCGAGGAGGACGGCGTCGCCAACGAGATCAACGAGAAGCTCTACACCACCCCCGGCGACGCGATCGCGACCGCCGAGGCCGTCGGCGTCGGCGAGAAGGGCCGCTACATCCTCGCCGCCACCTTCGGCAACGTGCACGGCGTGTACAAGCCCGGCTCGGTGAAGCTGCGCCCCGAGGTCCTCAAGGACATCCAGGACGCGGTCGGCGCCAAGTACGGCAAGGACAAGCCGTTCGACCTGGTCTTCCACGGCGGCTCCGGCTCCAGCCTCGAAGAGATCCGCGAGGCCGTGTCGTACGGCGTGGTGAAGATGAACATCGACACCGACACCCAGTACGCCTTCACCCGCCCCGTCGCCGACCACATGCTCCGCAACTACGACGGCGTCCTGAAGGTCGACGGCGAGGTCGGCAACAAGAAGCAGTACGACCCGCGCTCGTGGGGCAAGGCCGCCGAGACCGCGATGGCCGCCCGGATCGTCGAGGCCGCAGAGAACCTGCAGTCGGCGGGCAAGAAGTTGTAGTTTCCCAGGGGGGCGACCCCCTGGAACCCCCGTCACGACGGACAACGCGTTTCCCGCTCCGCTAGCGCTCCGCGCGAAACGCGTTGTCCGTCGTCGGGCGGGCCCGCTGCGCTCGCTGCACTCGCTCCGCGTGCCCGCCCGTGGTGGTGGCTGGGCTCCCGCCTTCCGGGCCGGGGTGCAGCCGGCTCTTCGCGCGTTTTGTGATGAAACTTCGGTAGTCTCGGGTGTGTGGCGCTGCCCCGCACCTACGAATCGCAGAACTGCTCGATCGCCCGCGCGCTGGAGATCGTCGGCGACCGCTGGACGCTGCTGGTCATCCGCAGCGCGTTCGAGGGCGTCCGCCGCTTCGACGACTTCCAGGACGCGCTCGGCGTCGCCCGCAACGTCCTCACCGACCGGCTGACCCGGCTGTGCGACGAGGGGATCATGCGCCGCGTCCCGTACCAGGAGCGGCCCGAGCGCCACGAGTACCGCCTCACCCGCAAGGGCGTCGAGCTGTGGCCGGCGATGATGACGCTGCTCATGTGGGGCGACCGCCATTACGCGCCGGACGGGCCGCCGATGATCGTCGGCCATCGGGGCTGCCCCGGTTCGCTTACCGCCGGCTTCACCTGCGACTCCTGTGGTGCCGTCCTCGGTCCCGGGGACGTCGACCCGCGGCCCGGGCCGGGCGCGTAGCGGATCCCGACGAAGAATCGGCCGGCCGTTCGTCGAGATATGGGTTGCTTGACGCAACCTGCTGCGGTCCAATGGGTTTCATGAAGCAACTCAATGTGCGCAGCGTCGCTCACATTGCCGCGCCGGAGGACGTGCGGATACGGCCGTACGGGGTGACTGACCGCGAGCGGCTCGTCCGGATGTCCGGCCGGCTCTCCGGCGCCAGCCTCTACACGCGCTTCTTCTCCGGCACGCCGCGCATCCCCGACTACTACGTCGCCACCATGGACCGCCTCGACCACTGGGACCGCGAGGCCCTGGTCGCGCTGGCCGATGGGGAGATGGTGGGGATCGCGGAGTACGTCCGGGACGTCCGCGTGCCGTGCCGGGCGGAGCTCGCGGTGCTCGTCGCCGACCCGTGGCAGCGCCGCGGCCTCGGCAGCCGACTGGTCGGCTACCTGACGCAGCTCGCCGCGCGGCGCGGCATCACCGAGTTCGGCGCGGACGTCATCCTCGGCAACCGGGACGCGCTCCTGTTCGTCCGCCACGGCTGGCCCGCCGCCCGCTCGCGCACCGAGGAGGGCGCCGCCCACTTCCACCTGCCCCTCCCACCACCGAGGCCCGCAGCGCGCTCCTGACGCCCGCGGCGGCTAGGGCTTCTCGAGCAGGCGGCGGCGTTCCGGGGTGTAGTGCCACCAGGGGCGGCCGGGGCGGCCGTCGGCCTGATCGACGGCGGACATGACGGTGTCGAGCAGGCACGGGTCGAGCCGCTCCCCGTACGCGGCCGACATCCGTTCGTACAGCTCGACCGGGTCCTGGCCCGCGAGCTGCTCGACACGGGTGATGCCGATGCGCTCGAAGTAGCGGGCCACGGCCCGGCCCACGTTGACCAGGCCGGTGAGGTCCGAATCGGTCACGGGGTCCCCCTGCGTCTCGGGTCTTCTTGCTGGTCAGCGTAGGCATGTGAGGCCCTCTGCGGCTTGCAGGAATCGGACGTCGATTCCATACGAACAAGTGTGTCTGTATGATCGGGGCGCCTCCCGCCGCCGTCCGAGGGGAACGAGGCCGTCCCATGCACAGCAAGATCGCTCGACGAGGCCGCACGGTGGGCGGCGCGGTCGCCGGCACCGTCGCCGCACTGGCGCTGACCGCGGCGCCGGCGCAGGCCGGCGACACGCCCCCGTACGCGCTTCCGCCGCTGGTCGCGGCGGGCACGAACCACGACCAGAACCTCGCCGCCGAGGTGAACTACTGGACGATCGACCGCATCGCGCAGGCGGGATTCAACGACGACAACGGCAACGAGAACGGGCAGGGCACCGACGCGTACGCGCCCACCGGCGGCTGGGACGACCTCAGCGCACCCTGGAGCTCCGGCGGGCTGATCTCCCGGACCGCCGGCAAGCTCCTCGTCCACATGCACAACACGAGCAACAGTTCCGACACGCGGTACAACTCGTGCTCGGCCAACGTTGTCACCAGCGCGAACAAGAGCGTCATCACCGCGGCAGGGCACTGCTTCCGCGTCGACTCCAACTACGGCGCGACCGGGACGTACGAGGCCGACAACGCGGTCTTCATCCCCGGCTTCAACGGGGCGGGCCTCGCCCGCCACGTGCCCGGCGGCACGCCCGGTACGACGCTGCCCGGCCCGGACGTCGCTCCGTACGGGGTGTGGGGCGTCACCCAGGCGTGGGTCGCCTACCAGTGGCAGGTCCACTCCAACTGGACCCTCGGCGCCGACGTCGGGATGGGCGTCGTCGCCAAGCCGGGCGAGTCGCGGCCGATCGGCCAGATGGTCGGCGCGCAGAACATCGCGTTCGACGTCAGCGGCAACCCGAAGCAGCTCTACCAATTCGGCTATCCGACCGACAACATCCGCAACTGGTACTGGGGCAAGAACAACGATGGCACCAACCAGAGCCTCGGAGTTCCGGCGGCCCAGCGGCGCGGCTACGACGGGCGCACCCTGATGTACGCCCACAGCGGCACGTCCATCGACGACGCCCAGCTCGGCGACATGGGCCACGACATGCCGTCGGCCATGTCGCCCGGGTCCAGCGGCGGGCCGTGGCTCACCGGCTTCGACCCCGCCACCGGCACGGGCACGCAGGTCGCCGTGACGTCGCGCTTCACCAACTCGACGGGCGACGCTCCGGCCGTCAACCTCTTCGGGCCGCTCTCCTGGGCGCTGGGCCCCTGGTCGGTCGGGCAGGGATTCGGGGCGCAGAGCAAGGCCGTCTACGACCTCGCCCAGGCGGCGACGCCGTAACACGATCACCTGGGCGAATAATGGGGACATGGGCAATCTGTCCCTTCGGGGGATGCTGAGTCGCCGGATCGGTGCCGCCATCGTGCTGCTGAGCGGGACGGGCCTGGTGCTGATCGGCGTCCTCATGAGCGTGCGGATCGCGCCCGACGGCGTGCGCGATCTGCATGCGTACGAGGCGGCACCGCGCTGCGCCGCGGCGCCGGCCAAGCCCGCCGAGTGCCGGTGGACGGAGCCGTTCACCGTGGCCGGCATCCACCTGACCAGCGGCAGAAACGATTCCGACCGGGCCTACCTGACGAGCGCGGACGGCACCCGGTGGAAGACCGAGTACGCCAACCGGAAGCCGCTGATCGGTGACCTGGAGAAGGGCGACCGGGTCACCGGCACGGTCTGGCGCGGGCTGCTGACGGAGATCGCCCGGGGCGGCGCCTCGCAGCGGACGCAGGACGCGCCCGCCGACATGCGCGCGCGGGTCCTGATCCTGGCGCTGATCGTCGTGCCCGCCGGGCTGCTGACGGCCGTCGCGGGCGCGTGGCGGCTGGTGCGCTCCGCCCCGACGACCGGCATGACCGCCACGCTCGGGCTCGGTCTCGTGCTGTTCTGCGCCGGGCTCGTCTCCCCGGTGATCGGCGGCGAGGACCTGGTCGGCGTCGCGGCGGTGTGGCTCCCCGTCGCCGTCGTGAGCAGCGGCATCGCGATCTGGTACACCAGGCACAAGCGCGAGCCCGCCCCCGCCTGAAGACCGCGCCGGTGCCGGCGGTGACGGCTTGAGGGCCCGCCGGGGACACGGCCGTGACCCGGGTTGATGCGGACCCGGCGCGTCGACTTACGATGACCCGCATGACCCAGAACCTGCTCGGCGGCCCGCCACCCACGGAACTGCCGGACAACACCGAGGCCCGCGAGGCGCTGGACGGCGGCGTCGACCCGTTCGAGGTCGCCGCGCGCCACCCCGACTACCCGGGCGCCTGGGCCGAACTGGCCGACCGCGCCTTCGCCAAGGGCAGCGTGATCGACTCCTACGCCTTCGCCCGCACCGGCTACCACCGCGGCCTCGACATGCTGCGCCGCGCCGGCTGGAAGGGCCACGGCCCGATCCCCTGGGAGCACGAGGCCAACCGCGGCTTCCTGCGCGCCCTGCACGCCCTGGCCCGGGCCGCCGCGGCCATCGGCGAGGAGGACGAGGCCGAGCGCTGCCGCGCCTTCCTGCGCGACAGCAGCGCCACCGCGGCGGACGCGCTCGCCGGCTGACCCACGCGTCGCACCCGTACCCGGGCGGTGAGGTGCGGTTTCTTTACCGGCCGGGTACGGGTACGCTTTGATCGCAAGAGGCCCCTTCGCGCTTGCGGCGACCGGGGCCTTCGTCGTGGGAAGGAAAAGTGGCATGCCTGCCATCGTTCTTGTCGGTGCCCAGTGGGGAGATGAGGGCAAGGGCAAGGCAACAGACCTGCTCGGGGGCGACGTCGACTACGTCGTCCGCTACCAGGGCGGCAACAACGCCGGCCACACGGTCGTCATCGGGGACAAGAGCTACGCGCTGCACCTGCTGCCGTCCGGGGTGCTGTCGCCCGACGTCGTGCCCGTGATCGGCAACGGCGTGGTGATCGACCCGGCCGTCCTGCTGCAGGAGATCGACGGGCTGCGGGAGCGCGGGATCGGCTGCGAGCGGCTGCTGATCTCGGCCGACGCGCACCTGATCATGCCGCACCACCGGGCCCTCGACAAGGTCACCGAGCGGTACCTCGGCAAGGCGCGGATCGGCACCACCGGCCGCGGCATCGGCCCGGCCTACGCCGACAAGATCAACCGGATGGGCATCCGGGTGCAGGACCTGTTCGACCCGAACATCCTCACCCAGAAGCTCGACCTGTCGCTGCGCGAGAAGAACCAGGTCCTCACCAAGGTCTACAACCGGCGCCGCATCGAGACGGGCCCGATCGTCCAGGAGTACCTCGCCTACGGGGAGCGCATCCGGCCGTTCGTCGCCGACACCACGCTCGTGCTGAACAAGGCCCTCGACGACGACAAGGTCGTCCTGCTGGAGGGCGCGCAGGGCACGCTGCTGGACATCGACCACGGCACCTACCCGTTCGTCACCTCGTCCAGCCCCACCGCGGGCGGCGCGTGCGCGGGCTCCGGCGTCGGCCCCACGAAGATCACCCGCGTGATCGGCATCCTCAAGGCCTACACCACCCGCGTCGGCTCTGGACCGTTCCCCACCGAGCTGCTGGACGAGTGGGGCGAGTTCCTGCGCAAGACCGGCGGCGAGTACGGCGTCACCACCGGCCGCGACCGCCGCTGCGGCTGGTTCGACGCGGTCATCGCCCGCTACGCGACCCGCGTCAACGGCATCACCGACTTCTTCCTCACCAAGCTGGACGTCCTGTCCGGCCTGGAGCGCGTCCCGGTCTGCGTCGCCTACGACGTGGACGGCGAGCGCGTCGACGAGCTGCCCGCCACCCAGACCGACTTCCACCACGCCAAGCCGATCCTGGAGTACCTGGACGGCTGGCAGGAGGACATCACCGGCGCGAAGACCTTCGACGACCTGCCGAAGAACGCGCAGGCCTACGTCCGGGCGCTGGAGGAGATGTCCGGCGCGCAGATCTCCGCGATCGGCGTCGGCCCGGGCCGCGACCAGACCCTGTCCCTGCGGTCCCTGGTCTGAGCCTGACCCCCCGTTCCCCCGGCCCTCACCGGACCTCCACCCGGGGTTCGGCGGCGGCCGGTACCGTTCCCCCGGTGATCACCATCGGGGGGACCGTCGAACTGCACGGTCATCGGGGGGCGCGCGGGCTGCGCCCGGAGAACACGCTGCCGGGCTTCGCGCACGCCGCCGACCTGGGCGTGGACGTCATCGAGCTGGACGTCGGCCTGTCCGCGGACGGCGCCGTCGTCCTCGGCCACGACCAGGTGCTGTCGCCGGCGAACCTCGCCGACACCGCGCCCGCCTGGCCGGACGACCCCGCGTTCCCCTACGTCGGCAAGCCCGTCAGGGAGCTGACGCTCGCGCAGCTCAAGACCGTCGACGCGGGCGTCCGGCAGCGCGACGACGCGTTCGCGCGCACCCAGCGCCCGCTACCCGGCACGCCGATCCCCACGCTGGCGGAGGCGTGCGCGCTCCTCGCGCCGACCAGCGTAGGCCTCGCCGTCGAGCTGAAGACCGACCCCGACTGGACGGACGAGGAGATCGGCCTCTTCACCGCCGCCGTCGCCGACGTCCTGGCCAAGGCCGGGATGACCGGCCGCAGCCGGCTCCTCGCGTTCGACTGGCGCGTCCTGGTGGAGGCCCACCGCAACCATCCCGCGCTCCGCCGCACCGCGCTCATCGAACGCAAGACGCTCGTCCCCGGCACCCGCTGGCTTGCCGGCCTACCGCCGGACGACCCGGTGGCGGCCGCCGCCGCGGTCGGCGCGACCGCCCTGTCCCCCGAGCACGCCATCACCACTCCCGGCCTCGTCGAGGACGCCCACACCCTCGCCCTCCCGGTCGTCGTCTGGACCGTCAACGCCCCCGAGGACATGACCCGCCTCATCAAATACGGCGTAGACGCCCTCGTAACCGACTACCCCGACCGCTTCCCCGCCCCCCGTCCGACCACCGCCACACGGGCTTGAGACCGGAAAATCCGTCACAGAACGCGATGACCTGATAACTTAGCGCTCATGCCGTCCCCCCTGCATGACGCGATCAACCAGATGATCCGCGACCGTCCCCAGTCGGCACTCGAGATGCTCCGCGACCTCAAGGGCGTCGCCATACCGCACACACCACTGGTCCGCGTAGAGAGCAACGCCTTCAACGACCGGCCGTCCAAGGACTTCACTCCGGACACGTCATCTCGGCCGGACCGCCACAGCAGCCGTTCCACGGCCTCATCGTGGAAGTCCAGCAGGAGTCGAGCGAGGCCAAACGCCGGCAACTCCCGAGGTACGCGGCATCGCTGTGGCTGATGCTGGACTGTCCGGTGACACTGCTCTGCATCTGCCCCGACGTGACGACCGCGGCGTTCTTCGCCAAGCCGATCCCCACCGACCTGCCGGGCTACGTGGCCCAGGTGGTGGTGCTGGGCCCGGACGACGTCCCGGCGATCAGCGACGCCGCCGAGGTGGCGCCCCACCCCGAAGTGGCCGTGCTGTCGGTGCTGGTCCACCAGGAGCGGAAGGTGGCCGAAGCGTTCGTCCGCGGCTTGCAACTCATGCCGAACGAATACGCACCGCAGTACTATGAATACGCATACGACATGGCTTCGCGAGCCGCACGTCGCACTCTGGAGGAACTCATGGCCTCGTCCACCTGGCTGGTCAGCAGCCCCTTCGCCCGCGAGCACTTCGGCCGCGGGAAGAGCGAGGGGCGCGCCGAGGGGGAAGCCGAGGCCCTGCTGGTCATGCTGGACGCGCGCGGCCTGCAGGTCCCCGACTCCACCCGCGAGGTCATCGCCGGCTGCACCGACACCGGCATGCTCGAGAAGTGGATCCGGCGAGCCGCAGTGATCGACAAGGTCGAGGACCTGTTCGACTGACGCACCGACCACCCGGGCCCCGTGCGGAGACCCCGGCCGCCGCGCGAGCGCGTTACCTGACCGGCGGGGCGAAGCCGGAGGCGAGCCCCGCCGGGAAGATCGCGAAGCGATGCCGCGCTCGCCCGAGCACGGTCAAGGGCCGAGCCGCTAGGCGAGGCCCTTGGGCCGGGATTGCAATAGTCACAGCCAGCCGTTGCGGCGGAAGCCTCGGTACAGGGTGAGGCAGATGAAGGCGATGGCGCCGACGATCATCGGGTAGCCGAAGTGCCAGTGGGTCTCGGGCATGAAGTCGAAGTTCATCCCGTAGACGCCGGTGATCGCGGTGGGCACCATGAAGATCGCGCCCCAGGCGGAGATCTTGCGCATGTCCTTGTTGTCGGTGACCGTCACCTGCGTCATGTGCGCCTGCAGGATCGGGTTCAGCAGCTCGTCGTAGGCCTCGACCTGCTCGCGGACGCGCGTGAGGTGGTCCTCGACGTCGCGGAGGTACTCCTTGATCTCGGCGGGCACGAAGCGCCGGCCGGACAGGTTGCGCAGCGGGCCGGCGAGCGGGCCGACGGCCCGCTTGAGCTGGATGACCTCGCGCTTGAGCCGGTAGATGCGGCGGGCCTCGTCGGTGCGCTCCGGCGAGAACACGGCCTCCTCGACCTCGTCGATGTCCTCCTGGACGGCGTCGGCGACGCAGACGTAGCCGTCCACGACGCGGTCGGCGACGGCGTGCAGGACGGCGGCGGGCCCCATCGCGAGGCGCGCCGGGTCCTTCTCCAGCTGCCGGCGGACGGGGCCGAGCTCGCCGTGCGTGCCGTGCCGGACCGTCACCACGAAGTCCGGGCCGCAGAAGATCATGATCTCGCCGGTCTCGACGACCTCGGCCTGGTCCGGGCCGGTGGAGACGTAGCCGACCGTCTTCATCACGACGAAGTGGACGTCGTCGTAGCGCTCCAGCTTGGGCCGCTGGTGCGCGTGGATCGCGTCCTCCACGGCGAGCGGGTGCAGGCCGAACACCTCGGCCAGCTCCGACAGCTCGGTGGCCGACGGCTCGTGCAGCCCGACCCAGACGAAGCCGGCGCTGTCGCCGTCGGGGGTGAGGCGGCCGTCGCGGATCAGGCGGACGGCGTCCTCGACGGTGGCGGTGGACGCGCGGTGGCCGTCGATGTAGGCGGCCCAGTCGATGACGGCGGAGTCGCGGGCGCGCCCCTGTACCTGTGCACCGTGCGTTCGCCCGCGGGCCTTGAACAGCGACTTGGTGGCGCGCGCCGGACGGACTCGTGTCATGGCCATGAGGTGCTCCTAACCCGCCGGCCACGCACGCAGGGGCGCGCTCTACCCGGAACCGATCGGTGGAGCTCGGATCAGCGAGGGGAGCGCGCGGGAGCGATGGCCGGACGCCAGATGGAGGCGGACGGATGGACAGCCCTGCCCGGACTGTGAGGGTTCTCCGGCGAACTGCAAGTATCGCCAGGACTCATCCCGACCACCTCCTTTCGCGCACCTCGGCCACGGGGCGTCAAGCCCGTCGCAGCTTACCAGCCGACATTTAAGACGCCGGGCCCTTCGGCGAGGTTCACGTGGGACCAGTGTGACGGCCGCCTCACCGGGGCCCGGCGGCGTCCGCGACGCCCGGCCGGCACTGCCCATAACGCCTTACCGCCCGGGCCTTATGCCCGCCTTACCGGCTCCCACACCGCGGCGCCGGGACCAGTAAGCTCGCTCGACGTGCGAGTACTCGTCCTTGGATCGGGGGGCCGCGAGCATGCGCTCGCCCGCGCCCTGCACCGCGACCCTGCCGTGACCGCCCTCCACTGCGCCCCGGGCAACCCGGGCACGGCGGAGATCGCGGACAACCACCAGCTCGACCCGTGCGACCCGACGGCGGTGGTGGAGCTGGCCGGGCGGCTCGGCATCGAGCTGGTCGTCGTCGGCCCCGAGGCGGTGCTGGTCGCGGGCGTCGGCGACGCCGTCCGCAAGGCCGGCATCCCGTGCTTCGGCCCGGACAAGGAGGCCGCGCGGATCGAGGCGTCCAAGGCGTTCGCCAAGGAGATCATGGCGGCGGCCGGGGTGCCGACCGCCGACTCCCGCGTCTGCGAGACGACGATGCAGGTGGAGGAGGCGCTCGACGCGTTCGGGGCGCCGTACGTGGTGAAGGACGACGGGCTCGCCGCCGGCAAGGGCGTCGTCGTGACCCGCGACCGGGACGTCGCCGCCGTGCACGCCGCCGCCTGCGGCCGCGTGGTGATCGAGGAGTACCTCGACGGCCCCGAGGTGTCGCTGTTCGCGCTGTGCGACGGCCAGGCCGCCGTCCCGCTGCTGCCCGCCCAGGACTTCAAGCGCGCCTACGACGACGACGAGGGCCCCAACACCGGCGGGATGGGCGCCTACACGCCGCTGCCGTGGGCTCCGGCCGACCTGGTCGACGAGGTGATGTCCAGCGTCGTCCAGCCCGTCGTGGACGAGCTGCGGCGCCGTGAGACGCCGTACGTGGGGGTGCTGTACGCGGGGCTCGCGATCACGTCGAAGGGCGTGCGGGTGATCGAGTTCAACGCGCGGTTCGGCGACCCGGAGACGCAGGTCGTGCTGGACCGGCTGGCGACGCCGCTCGGGGTGCTGCTCCAGTCCTGCGCGATCGGCGGCCTCGACCCGGCGGTGGAGCTGGAGTGGCTGCCCGGCTCCGCGGTGACGGTCGTCGTGGCGGCCGAGGGGTACCCGGCGGCGCCGGTGAAGGGCGCGGAGATCACCGGCCTGGACGAGGCCGCCGCGGTCGACGGCGCGTACGTGCTGCACGCCGGGACGAAGCTCGGCGCGGAGGGCCGGCTCGTCGCGGGCGGCGGGCGCGTCCTGAACGTCGTCGGCACCGGCCCGGACCTCGCCGCGGCCCGCGCGACCGCCTACGCGGCCGCCGCCGAGATCGCCCTTCCGGGTTCGCACCACCGCACCGACATCGCCCGCACCGCCGCCCAAGCCTGACCACCTGCACCCCGGCCACGGGCAGGCACGCGGAGCGAGTGCAGCGAGCGGAGCGGGCCTGCCCGACGACGGACGAGGCGTTTCGCGCGGAGCTCTAGCGGAGCGGGAAACGCCTCGTCCGTCGCAACGGGGGGTTCCAGGGGGGTCGTCCCTCTGGGCTAAGTGGGCGTTTCGCGCGGAGCGCCAGCGGAGCGGGAAACGTCTCGTCCGTCGTAACGGGGGGTTCCAGGGGGTCGCCCCCTGGGCTAAGTGGGCGTTTCGCGCGGAGCTCTAGCGGAGCGGGAAACGCCTCGTCCGTCGTAACGGGGGGTTCCAGGGGGGTCGCACCCCCTGGGTAATGGGAGAATGCAAGCGTGATCGAGCGGTACACACTTCCGGAGATGGGGCGCGTCTGGAGCGACGCGCACAAATACGAGCTGTGGTGTCAGGTCGAGACCCTGGTGGTCGAGGCCCACGCCGAGGCCGGCACGATCCCGCCGGAGGTGGTGGAGCCGGTGCGCAAGGCGCCGCCGCCGACGCCGGAGGCGGTGCACGAGATCGAGGCGGTCACGCAGCACGACGTGATCGCGTTCCTCTCGGCCTGGGCGGACAACACCGAGCCGCGCGAGGCGGCCCGGTACGTCCACTTCGGCATGACCTCGTCCGACCTGCTGGACACGGCGCTCGCGCTGCAGCTCGTCGAGGCGACCGACATCCTGCTGGCGAAGGCGGACGCGCTGGTCGCGACGCTGCGCGACCACGCGCTGGCGCACCGGGCGACGCTGCGGGTGGGCCGGACGCACGGCATCCACGGCGAGCCGGACGTGTGGGGGCACCGGGTCGCCGACTTCGCGTTCGCGATGGCCCGGTCCCGGGACCGGCTGCGCCGCGCCCGCGAGGCGGTCGGCGTGATGGCGATCTCCGGCGCGGTCGGGACGTACTCCAACATCGACCCGGCGGTCGAGCTGCACGTGGCGCGCAGGCTCGGGCTGCAGAGCGCGGACGTGTCGACGCAGGTCGTGATGCGCGACGGGATCTCCGAGTGGGTGTCGGCGCTGGCGATCATGGCGACGGTCTGCGAGGCGGTCGCGCTGGAGGTGCGGCACGGGCAGCGCACCGAGGTCCGCGAGCTGTGGGAGCCGTTCGGCAAGGGCCAGAAGGGCTCGTCGGCGATGCCGCACAAGAAGAACCCGATCATCTCCGAGCGGCTGGCGGGGATGGCGCGGATCGTGCGGGCGCAGATCGTCCCGGTGCTGGAGGGGATCCCGCTGTGGCACGAGCGCGACATCTCGCACTCGTCGACGGAGCGGATCGCGCTGCCGGACGCGTCGATCGCGCTCGACTACATGCTGAACCTGACGAACCGGCTGATGTCCGGGCTCGTCGTGGACGAGGCGCGGATGACGGCGAACCTGGAGTCGACGGGCGGCCTGATCTACACCTCGACGGTGCTGCTGGAGCTGGTCGAGGCGGGGATGTCCCGCGACGACGAGGCGTACCCGCTGGTCCAGAAGGCCGCGATGGAGACGTGGGAGACGGGCGTCCCGTTCCGCGAGACCCTCCGCAAGCACGCCGCCGAAGCGGGGCTGGCGCTGGACGAGGCGCGGCTGGACGAGGTGTGCCGCCCGGAGCGGTTCGTGCAGCGCCTCGACCCGGTCTTCGACCGCCTCGCCGCGCTGACCTGACCTTCCGGAGCGACCGTGACGGCCACCCTGACCGAGCTGAACGCCTACCCGCTCAAGAGCGGCGGCGGCACCGCGCTGCGCACCGCCGAACTGACGGCGCGGGGCCTCCCGTACGACCGGGAGTTCATGCTCGTCACGCCGTCGGGCCGGTTCCTGTCGCAGCGGGACCTCGCCGGGATGGCGCTGCTGCGCCCGTCCTACGACGGCGAGGTCCTGAGCGTCGACGCGCCCGGCGCCTCCCGGTTCGTCCATAAGGCGGTGGACGACGGGGAGGTGTTGGACGTGACCGTCCAGCGGTACGAGGCCCGGGGCGTCGACCAGGGCGACGAGGCGGCCGGCTGGTTCTCGGCGCTGCTGGACGCCGACTGCCGGCTGGTCCGTTTCACGGGGCACCGGGCGACGTCGCGGGGCGGCGGCGAGGTGATGTTCGCCGACGGCTACCCGCTGCTGGTGATCTCCGCCGAGTCCCTGGCGGACCTGAACGCGCGGCTGGACGAGCCGCTGCCGATGAACCGGTTCCGTCCGAGCCTGGTCGTCGAGGGGCTCGGCGCGTACGCGGAGGACTCGGTGCGGCTGCTGCGCGTCGGCGGGACCGTCATCGAGATGGTCAAGGCGTGCGCGCGGTGCGTCATCACGACGACCGACCAGGAGACCGGGGAGCGGGGCCGCGAGCCGCTGCGGACGCTGGCGTCCTACCGGACGATCGACCGCGGCATCCGGTTCGGCCAGAACGCCGTCCCGCGCGCGCTCGGCACCCTCACGGTGGGCGACCCGGTCGAGGTCATCGAGGCCCGCTAGCCGACGACCTCACCGGTCTCGTTGCCGTAGCGGTCCCGCATGTGAGTCGGGACGATCTCGACGGTCAGGCCCGGCAGCGCCGCGACCGGGGTGCTGCCGGCGACCGGGCGGAGCGCGGCGACGACGTCGTCCAGCGCCTCCGGCGGGAGGCTCACGTCGAGCCGACCGTCCTCGGTCTCCACGACCGCGTACGCGCCCGCGGGCTGGAACACCATCCGCGTGTCCTCGGTCTGCAGGAGCAGCGTGCGGCCGAACGGCAGCCGTCCCCGGAGCGCCTGCGCGATCGCCTCGGCCTGCAGCGCGCCGATCCGCAGCGTCGTGGCGGCGCCGTCCAGCTCCCAGTGCGCCGTGTTCACGAACAGGGCGCCGCTGCTCGACCCGTCGCGCGCGATGCCCTCGCGGACGGCGCGCGCCAGCTCCGGATCCGCGAGCAGCGAGGGCCGGTCGATGTCGGTGACGAACAGCGGCAGGTGCGGCGCGATCGCGGTCAGGAACGACGCGGCGTCCCACTGCCGCAGGGCCTCGTACTCCTCCGCCGCGAGCCCGACGACCTGCAGGAACTCCACCCGGCCGTGCGGCGTGGCGATCTCGCCGAGCTCCGGGTCGGTGACGAACGCGACGGCGCGGATCTGCGAGTCCTCGCGGTCGGCGGCGATCGGCCCGTTCACGTTCATGTGGTGCCCGGCCTCGAACCAGTTCCCCGAGCTGAACACGTACCGGGCGAGGTTCTGGAGCAGGTTCGCCGCCCAGGGCGGCGGCTCGGCGTCCGCCGGGTCGCGGACCAGCCGGAACGTGAACTCGAAGCCCCAGCCCGACTCGTCCGGGTCGCTGGACTCCTTGCCGTAAAGCTCCGACATCCCGTACGACACGAAATGCCAGTGCGGGACGGGCTCCGTCCGGGCGTAGACGCTGATGCCGTCGAGCGGGTCGGGGCCGCCGAGCGCCCACTTGATGACGGTGCCGAGGTGGTACGGCTGGACGTCCCCGTACAGGGGGCGCAGTGCGGCGTCGATGGCGTCCCAGCCGGGCGTGTCGTCCATGGACGATCACCTTAGACCCGCCGGCGGACACCCGTCCGGCGGACTCCTCAGCTTGGATTTTCCCCGGGAATGCGAACCTTTGGGACGCTCTGGGGATCTCACCAAGCAGACTGGCGCAAGGGTGGCGCATGCGGACACCCCATCCCCGGACCGGTGGTTTACTGGGGGCGCGTTGGCGCAGCGGGACCTTTCGGCGCGCCCGGCCCCCGTGGTCCCACCTTCATCGGGCAGGCACCTTGACCGCGTTTCAAAGGAGATATGGCGGAATGAGCATGGGCCACGAGGTTCGGTATCGCGTGCGCGGCGGCCGGCAGCTGCACGGCACCGTCTTCGTCCAGGGCGCCAAGAACGCCGTCCTGCCGATGATCGGCGCCTCGCTCATGGCCTCCCGGGGCCGGACGGTGCTGCGGAACGTTCCGATCATCGAGGACGTCCGGCGGGCGGTGGAGCTCGCGCGGGCGATCGGCGCCAAGGCCGAGCTGCACGAGACCGAGCGCACCCTCGTGATCGACGCCTCCTCGCTCAGCAGCCCGGTGCTGCCCGGCGAGATCGCCTCCCGCTTCCGCGGTTCGTTCCTGTTCGTGCCGGCGCTGCTGCACCGGCTGGGCGAGGCGGTCATCGAGGGCGTCGGCGGCTGCAACCTCGGCAGCCGCAACCTGGACTTCCACTACAACGGCTTCAAGCGGATGGGCGCCACGGTCACCGAGCACGTGGCCGACAACGGCGACGGCATCATCCACATCAAGGCCGGCGACCTGCGCGGCGGGACGCTGTACTGCGACACGCCGTCGCACACCGGCACCGAGAACCTGATCATGGCGGCGGCGCTGGCGCACGGCACCACGCTGATCAAGAACGCGGCGCTGGAGCCGGAGGTGCTGGACAACATCGCCATCCTGCAGGCGATGGGCGCGAAGATCACCGGCGGCGGCACCGGCTTCATCACGGTCGAGGGCGTGGACGAGCTGACCGCCGTCGAGCACACCGTCATGCCGGACCGGATCGACGCGGGCGTGTTCGTGATGGCCGCCGCGATCACCGGCGGCGACCTGAACCTCGTCGGCGCGTCGCTGGAGCACCTCGGCGTCGCGGCCGACAAGCTCGAGCAGATGGGCGTGGAGTTCCACCAGCAGGGCGCGGTGCTCCAGGTCCGCCGGGAGCGCACGCTCCGCCCGATCAACGTGATCACCGACGAGTACCCGGGCTTCGCCACCGACCTGCAGTCGCCGATCATGGCGCTGTCCTGCCTGGCGGAGGGCCCGTCCTACATCTACGAGCGGATCTTCGACGGCCGGTTCAAGCTGGCCGACGAGCTGGGCAAGATGGGCGCCGACATCGAGGTGGACGGCAACCGCGCGAAGGTGAACGGGCCGCGCGGGCTGCGCGGCGCCGAGGTCGAGGCGCACGACCTGCGCTGCGGCAGCGCGCTGGTGCTGGCGGGCCTGGCCGCCGAGGGCGAGACGACGATCACCTCGGCCTACTACCTGGACCGCGGCCACGCCCACACCGCCGAGCGCCTCTCCCAGCTCGGCGCCGACATCGAGCGCGAAGCGGACTAAGGCGGGCCGCGACTCGGACCGTTACGGCCGGCCCGGCGGGATGATCCCGCCGGGCCGGCCGTCTGCTGACTACGCGGTCATTCCGTCCGGCCGAATCGGCCGCATGTGGCCTTCGCTCTGACCCAATCGGGAGTGGTTCCTTACCGGGCTTGTCACACCGGGCCGGGAATCGTGGTGAACGACTGGTTACCGGCCGGTTACGCAAAGTCGGATCACGGTGTTACGCGAACACGAGCGGGCAGGCCGCTGACCAGCGAAAAAAAGGGCATGGAACGGTCCATATACGGACCGTCCGGAGGGCGTTGGAAAATCACCGCGACGGGCGCCGCGGGCCATGCAGCCGGATCGCTCGTCTTTGCGGGGCGACCGCCACCGGGATGATCAAGTTTCCGCCAACGCGTAAACCGAACGGACGCCACAGGGGTCTCCTCAGTACACGTCAGTGCCCTGAGGAGGCCCCTGCGGCGTTTTCGGGTCTTGTTTTTCAACTTCGGACGTCCCAAGATGCAGGATCAAGACTGACCGATTGGTGACAAATTACTGACCAGGGGGTCGCGTAGGTTACTTTTTCGCCGCACTCTTGATTCGATTTCGCGTCTGGGCGTCACACATCGCCGCCCTGACCCGATCTGCCCACTGAGGAACGAATCGCACGGGAACTGCGGTGCTGGGTCAGAAGGCAGGGGCGACAAGCCATGAGACGACCGTTGGGCGGAGCGTGCGCGAACGCGTGGCCGGGGCCGTGCCCCCGAGAGGATGGACCGGAAGCGAGCGATCATCGATGACGGCGGCACGAACGGGCTCGGTCACGCCTGACCTCACCATCGGCGTGGTCGGCCCCCACGACCTGGTCGAGCGGGTCATGCTGATGGGCCACGGCCCCACGCCGGTGCCGAGCCGGCTGGTGGCCGCCGCCTACCGCGACGAGCAGGAGGCGGCCGACAAGGTCGTCCGGCTGGGATCGGGGGTCGACGTCTGCCTGTTCGCCAGCCCCGTCCCCTACGACTTCGCGCGCAAGGCCGGCGTGCTCACCATGCCCGCGACGTACGTGCCGCTGAACGGCGCCGCGCTGCAGGGCGCGCTGCTGCGCGCCTCCCTCGACGAGCGGTTCGACCCGTCCCGGGTCAGCATCGACGTGCTCGGCCGCGCCGAGGTCGAGGAGGCCTACGCCGAGATCAGCCTCGGCACCGAGCAGGTCCACCTGCGCGAGGAGGCCGCCGGGCCCGGCACGCTCGCCGCCTTCCACGAGCGGCTGTGGCGGCGCGGCGCGACGACCGTCGCGATGACCTGCGTGCACGCCACCGCCGAGCGGATGGAGATGGCGGGGGTGCCGACGATCCGGGTCCGGCCGACCGGCGCGTCCATCCGCAGCTCCCTGCAGACCGCCGCGCTCCTCGGCGCCCACCACCGGCTGGAGGAGTCGCAGCTCGTCGTCGTGCTGGTGGACGTCCCGACGCTGCGCGAGACGCCGCGCCGCGTCACCCCCCGGTACTGGCGGGACGAGCTGAAGCTCGCGCTGCACCGCGTCCTGCTCCAGGAGGCGCACCGGATGAACGCGTCGGTGTGGCCGCTGGACGACCACAGCTACCTCGTGATCGCGACGCGCGGGTCCGTCACCGCGTCCACCGAGGGCTTCCGGACGCCGCCATTCGTCGAGCGGGTCCGCGAGGAGCTGGGGCTCGCCATAGAGGTCGGCATCGGGATGGGGCGCACCGCGCACGAGGCGGAGAACCACGCCCGCGCCGCGCTCGCCCGGTCGCAGAGCTCCCAGCGCGCGCAGGGCTTCGCGCTCGACCGGGACGGCCGCGCGCTGGTCCCGGCGCCGCGCACCCCGCCGCGCAGCCAGCCGCAGGCCAAGCCGAAGGGCCTGGAGATCCTCGCGCGGCTCGCCGACAAGCTCGGCGACCAGGAGCAGCCGCTGATCGTGGACGCCGAGAACGCCGGCAAGATGCTCGGCGTCACGCCGCGCACCGCGCGCCGGCTGCTGCGCACTCTCGTCGAGGAGGGGCTGGCCTGGCCGCTCCCGCCGAACCGCACGCCGCAGCCGGGCCGTCCTCGCCAGCTCTACCGGCTGATCGTCGAGAAGCTCGGCCCGGCGAAGGCCGGCTGACACCCGGCCGAAGGCCGTCCACCGGACGTCACGCTCTGGCGTCCGGCGTCCGCGTGCTGTAAAACAGACATCGGTGTTCTTTTGGTCTGGCGCCGCTCGCTCCCCCGCCCGTCCCCCGGGCCGCGGCGCCGGAACCGCTCCCGGCACCCCGATCTGGAAGGCGGCGGCGATGGCACGCTCATCGGACGGCAACACCCCGGCGACCGGCGGATACTCCCGCCGCAGGCTGCTCAGGATCGGCGCGGGCGTCGCCGTCGGGGCGGGGATCGCCGGCGCGGGCTGGAGCGACCTCGGCCGGAACCCGCGGGCCGTCGCGGCGGCCCCGGCCGGCAATCCGGGCGACCCGACCAGCCCGACGGTCGCGGTCAAGGTGAAGGACCTCAGCGGCCCCGCCGAGACCGGCCCGTTCAACGCCCCCTGGACCGACCTCGGCGTCCCCGTGCGGTGCCCGAACGGCACCATGCTGTTCGTCTGCGGCGACACCTTCGACGGCCCCCATGTCCCCGGCCCCGGCGAGCCCTCGTACTGGCGCGCGCCCGCTGGCCTGCGCTCCGGCAACGGCGACGTCAACAACCTGCACATCGACGGGAGCGTCGGCGGCGGCAACGCCCGCAGCCTCGTCGACGAACCGCACAACCCGGTCGGAGACGGCAAGTTCACCACGGCGATCCCGTCCGACGCGTTCGTCGTCGACGGCGTCATGTACATGCACCTCATGCGCGGCGTCATCTACGACACCCACCACACCGACTTCTGGCGCTCCTTCGACAACGGCGAGACCTGGGAGTACCTGTGCCAGTGGCCCGGTGACATGCACGGCGGCCAGTTCCAGCAGAAGACCTACGCCGTCGCCGACGACGGGTACTGCTACGTCCTGTCCTCGGCCTTCAACCGCGACCGGGACTCGGGCCTGCTGCTGCACCGGGTACGCCAGGACGCCCTCGGCGACCCGGGCGCCTACGAGCCGTGGGGCTACGACGGCGGCTGGCGCTGGGGCGCGCCCCCGACCACGGTCATGGCCGACCGCCGGTACGGCGAGATCTGCTTCCGCGCGATGGACGGCAAGTACGTCCTCACCTGGCTGGACGCCCCGACGGCGACGATCCGGGCGATGGTCTTCCCGCTCCCGACCTCCGACCTGACCCGGACGCTGGAGCAGACGATGATCGTCAACGGTCCGCCCCAGGCGCAGGTGGCGAACGTCGTCACCTCCCCCTACGGCGGGTTCGTCGTCCCCGGCTCGACGTTCGGCAACTTCCACATCATCGTCAGCCAGTGGTACGACCCGACGAACTACCGGTTCATGCAGTACCGGGTGTACATGCTGTCCTGACGCGGGCACCGCGCCGGGCGCCGCCGAGCGGGCGGCGCCCGGCGGCGGTCAGCCGCGCTCCTTCGCGACCGCCTCCCGCACGGCCGGGACGATCTCCCCGGCCCAGCGGCCCAGCGTCGCCTCGTCCGGCGTCCCGCCCTCGGGCGAGAACAGCATGAAGCCGGACGCGCCGTGCTCCAGCACCGCGCCGGTCAACTCCTCGGCCCACTGGTCCGCCGAGCCGCCGACCCAGCGGCCGTCGCCGTCGCGGGTCGCGGGCAGCGGACGGTCGGTGACGCGGCCGGGGAAGTTGAAGACGGTGCGGACCTCGCGCGGGTCGCGGCCCGCCTCCGCGGCCGCCTCGTCGACGACCGGACGCGACGCCCGGTACCGCTCGCTCAGCCAGTCGGCCGCGTGGCCCGGGATCCAGCCGTCCGCGACCCGTCCGGTCGCCGCCAGCGACCTCTTGCCGACCGACCCGGTCCAGACGGGCGGCGCGGCGGCCGGAGCCGGCGCGATCCTGCGCACGCGGTAGTGCTCGCCCTCGAAGGTGACCGGGGCGCCTCCACCGGACAGCTTCTTGACCAGCACGATCGCCTCCTCGAAGGCGTCGACGGCCTCGCCGGGCGACAGCTTCGGCACGCCCATGTCGCCGATCCGGTCCCAGAGCCCGCCCGCGCCCATGCCGAGCACGACGCGCCCGCCGGACAGCTCCGACAGGGTCGTGACCGTCCGCGCCAGCATCGGCGCGGGCCGGGTCGGCAGATTGCTGACGTTCGCGAAACCCGCGATGCGCTCCGTCCCGCCGAGGACGAACCCGAGCGTGGCGTAGGCGTCCAGGCGCTCGCCGAGGTAGGGGTGGTCGGACAGCGAGAACAGGTCCAGCCCGTCCCGGTCGGCCCGCCGGACCATGCGCATCAGCGCGGGCCGCTCGTCGAAGGTGCTGTGCGCGCCGAAACCGAAGACGACGTCGTTCATGGACATTGCTCTCCCCCTCGTCAGGCCGTCGGGCCGAACTGGCCGGTGAAGCGGCCGGTGAACAGGTCGGTGCCCTTGTAGTCGGCGACCATCGCCGGCGAGGCGACGGACGGGCCGTCCGGGGTCGGCAACTGGCCGACGCCGCCGGTCGTGCCGAGCGGGAGCAGCATCATCGGGAACGGCGTGGGCTCGTAGGTCGCGGTGGGTTCCGCGCCGTTCAGCCGGGCCTTGATGTTCTCGACGACCACCTCGGCGTGCCGCATCGCCCAGCCGGCCATCTTCGCCTCCGCGACGTCGGTGATGTCGCCGACCGCGTAGACGTGGTCGTGCCCGATGACGTTGAGCCGCTCGTTCACCCGCACCCGCCCTCCGGTGTCAGGGACGTCAGCCGGCCGTCGGCGAGGTAGCCGCTGTTGGTGCGCACGCCGTAGGCGCGGAACCAGATGTCGGCGGTGATCTCCTCGCCGTCCGCGGCGGCGACGGTGAACTCGCCGGCCCGGCCCGGCTCGGTGCCGGGCGTCGCGAAGGCGGTTCCGAGGCGCAGCTCGATGCCGCGCGCGCCGAGCTGGCGGTGCAGGTCCTCGACGACCTCCGGTTCGAAGCCGGGCAGCAGTTCCGGCGCCGGGTCGGCGACCGTGACGTGCTTGTCCGGGAAGACCTCCTTGATCTCCCCGGCCAGCTCCAGCCCGACGGGCCCGGCGCCGAGGATCAGCACCCTCGCGGCCTGCCGCAGCTCCTTGTGGGTCCGGCGGAGGTCGTCCAGCGCCGCGTCGACCGAGTCGGAGCCCGGCTTGGCCGGATAGGAGTAGCTGGAGCCGGTGGCGAGGACGAGGTGGTCCGCCTCGACGCGCCCGCCGGACGCCAGGGTGACGCCGCCGGGGTCCACCGACGCGGCGCGGTCCCGGACCAGCCGCCCGCCTTCGGTGAGCAGCGTCTCGTACGGGAAGAACATGTTGGCGGCCCAGTCGGGGCGGGTCAGCGCCCGCAGCGAGGCGGCGGCGTTGACGAACGCGTCCCGAGGGTCGATCAGGACGACGTCGGCCTCGGCCTGCAGCGCCTTGGCGACCGCGGCGCCTCCGTAGCCTCCACCGATGACCGCGACGGTACGGCCCATGATTTCACGCTCCCAGAACAAACGGTTAGAGTTCGCAGTACGAACGGTATCAGTTCGTACTGCGAACAACAACCGCGTCCGCAGGACCGCGATTCCCCGCTACCGGCCCGGATCGCCCGCGGGCTCCTCGTCCGGCTCCTGGAAGACCGCCGGGACCTCGTTGTCCAGCACCACGCGGCCCAGCAGGCCGGCGAGCGTCTCGCGCTCCCGCGGGCTCAGCCCCGCCGGCAGCTCGTCGATCCGGCGGCACGTCTCGGTGTAGAACTCGTCCACGAGCTCGGCGCCCCGCGCGGTCAGCGCCACCCGCACCGCCCGCGTGTCCCGGGGGTCCGGCTCCCGCCGGACCAGGCCGTTGCGCTCGGTGCGGTCCACCAGTCCGGTCAGGCTCGACTTCGCCAGCCCCAGCGTCGCGCCCAGCTCGCCCATGCCGTACGACCGCCCCATCAGCACGCAGAGCAGCTGCCCCTGCTGCTGGGTCAGCCCGTACTCGCGGGCCGACGCCGCGTACACCGCGTCCACCAGGAACGAGGACCGCACCAGGGCGGCCACGACTCCGAGCCGGCCGTTATCATCTTTGACCACACGGCAAGACTAACACCGGAAGCCATCTTTAATTCGTGCAGCGAACTGCGCTGAAGCACTCCGCGTCCGCGCCGGCCTACGGTCGGTGCACGGCCCGGGGGTGCGGGCGCGCAGCGTGCACCGGCCCCCGAACACGAGCTCCGGCCCGGCGTGATCCCGGCGCCGCGCACCGCAGGCGGCCGCCGCGCCCGGCCGCCGGACCGCCGGGCATCCGGAAACGAGCTTCCGGCCGTCCGGATCGGCCATCCCGTGAATGGCCTTGACCGATGACATTTCGCCGTTCATCATGGCGGTCACGTGAGGCATCATCGCTGATCCCGGCCGCATCCCCGGCCGGATCCTCCAGCGTTGGGCGCGTGCCCTCATCCCGGTTCCCCGCCATGTCCGGATTCATGGGAGCGCGCCGTGCACCCGACAAGCCCGATCGCCCCGACCGGTGCCGTTCGCCTGCCAGGAGGCCGCGAACCGCCCGGTACGTGATCGCTCCGCGCCACGCCCGACCGAGCCCCCACCCTCGCCGGCCGCCGCCGACCCCGCCATTTTCCCTTCCTGAACGCGCCATTCTGTGAGCGCGCAATTCCGCCTGCCCGAATGCGCTAATTGGCCGTTCAGTCCAATAGAAACCGGAAAGTGTCTCAATCCGGCCAGGGCCTTGAATTCGCCCCGCGGAGAGGCGCTTAATCCCGGTACCACCCCCTTGACACCTCGCGAAGGGAGCCACAGGTGTCACGTGTTCACAAGCTCGCAGTCGCAGGAGCCGCTTCGGTCTCCGTCCTCGCGCTGACGATGGCGCCGGCGTCCGCCGCCGGCACCACCATCCGCAGCGGCAGCGCCACCGGCCCCGCCTACTCCGGCGGCGTCGTCGCGACCAACCTGGGCAACATCTCGGTCGTCACCTCGCTCAGCAACGCCACCTGCACCTCGGCCGTCCAGAACGGCACGATCAACTCCGACGGCACCAACCTGAACGTCACGTCGGCGTCGTTCAGCGGGTGCACCAGCAGCCTCGGCTCCGTGACCGTGACCGCCCAGAGCCTGCCCTGGACCGGCGGCTCCGTCGTCTACGCCCCGGTCGCCGGCGGCCGGGACGGCACCATCACCGTCGCCCACTACACCGTCGGCGCCACCGTCTTCGGGCTCAGCTGCGTCTACACCGGGACGCTCACCGGCAACGGCTACAACCCGAACAACCCCACCCGGCCCGACACCTCCGTCGCGCAGGCCCAGGCCAAGATCACCAACGGCACCGTGACCAAGAAGAGCGGGTCCGCGCTCTGCCCCGGCACGGCGACGGTGACCGCCGCCTTCAAGCTCGTCGGCAGCGGCGGCCAGCAGCTCTGGGCCACGAGCTGACGGCTCCCGGCCACGAGCACGTCCGATGACCGGGCCGCTCCGTCCCTCCGGGGCGGGACGGCCCGGTCCCGGCCATCAGTTCCGGTACGGGACCGCCTTCGCGACCTCAAGGAACGCGTCGTTCTCCTCCGGCGAGCCGATCGAGACCCGCGCGCCCTCGCCCTCGAACGGGCGGACGCTCACGCCCTGCGCGTCGCACGCCGCGGAGAACTCCATCGTCCGGTCGCCGAGGCGCAGCCACACGAAGTTCGCCTCCGTCGGCGGGACCGTCCAGCCGTCCGCGCGCAGCGCCCCGTGCACCCGGTCGCGCTCCTTCACCGTCCGCTCGACCCGCTCCAGCAGCTCGTCCGTCGCCTCCAGCGACGCGATCCCGGCGGCCTGCGCCACCGAGTTCACGCTGAACGGCAGGAACGTCTTGCGGATCGCGCCCGCCACGATCGGGTGCGCCACCAGGTACCCGATCCGCAGCCCGGCCAGCCCGTACGCCTTGGAGAACGTCCGCAGCACCGCCAGGTTCGGCCGGTCGCCGACCAGCGTCAGGCCGTCCGGCACCTCGTCGTCACGGACGTACTCGCGGTACGCCTCGTCCAGCACGACCAGGCAGTCCTCGGGCACCCGGTCGAGGAACGCCTCGATCTCCGCGCGCCCCACCACCGTCCCGGTCGGGTTGTTCGGGTTGCACAGGAACACCAGCCGGGTCTTCTCGGTGATCGCGTCGGCCATCGCGGGCAGGTCGTGCGTCTCGTCCTTCAGCGCCACCTGCACGCCCGTCGCGCCCGACAGCGACACCAGCAGCGGGTACGCCTCGAACGACCGCCACGCGTACACCACCTCGGTGCCCGGCTCGGCGACCGCCTCCAGCAGCATCTGCGTCATCCCGACCGACCCGCAGCCCACCGCGACGTGGTCGGCGGGCACGCCGCAGAACCCGGCGATCGCCTCGGTCAGCGCCGTCGCGTTGTTGTCGGGGTAGCGGTTGACGTTCCGCGCCGCCGCCGCGATCGCGTCCAGCACCGAGGGGAGCGGCCCCTCCGGCGACTCGTTGGACGAGAGCTTGAACGAGCGGCCCTCGGGCGACACCACGACCTTGCCGGGCTTGTAGGCCACGAAGCGGTCGAGGACGGAGCGGAAGCGCGGAGTGGTTGCCTCGGACACCGTTGTCCTCCAGGTTGCACAGGGGTGTTGGGGTCAAGCCTACGGAATGCACCATGTCCCGGGCGAAAGCGGGACATGGTGCAGTCAGGGGGCGGTGGCCTCGCGCATCAGCCAGCACACGGCGACGATCCGGACGAACTCCCAGTCCCGGGTGCTGTCCGGCCACCAGCCGCGGTTGAACGCCTCCTCCGCGAACTCCCGCAGGTAGCCCATCAGCTCGTCCTCGTCCGGCTCACCGAGCTCGTCGCGCAGGCTCGCCACGTGCTGGTCGACCGCCGCCGCCAGCCCCGGGGACCCGGCCATCTCCGCGACGCCGGCCTCCCCGATGTCCCTGACGAGCAGGCCCAGCACTTCGGACGAGTCACCGTTCATAGGTCGCAAGCTAGCAATCCCGTCCGGATGCCCGCGACATCACCCCAGGTCAACGCGGCGATCTTTTACCTGGCCGGGCCCGGCCACCCGCCCGGCCACCCGCCCGGTCGGCCGCCCCGGCCGCCCGCGCGGTCAGCCGCGCGGGCGCAGCATCGGCGGGCGCAGCTGCTCGGCGTCCCCGCGACGGTACAGCCGCGCCGGACGGCCGCCGTCGCGGGTCGTCGTCCGGTCGGTCGGGATCAGGAACCGGTCCGCGCCGGTGACCTTGCGGTGGAAGTTCCGCGGGTCCAGGACGGTCCCCCAGACGATCTCGTACACCCGGCGCAGCTCCGCGACCGTGAACTCGGGCGGGCAGAACGCCGCGGCGAGCGAGGTGTACTCCAGCTTCGCCCGCGCGCGCTCCATCCCGTCGCAGAGGATCCGCCGGTGGTCGAACGCGGCCCGGTCCTTGCCGATCAGGTCGTCCACCGCCGTCCACAGCACCTGCGCGCGGCTGGAGGCGGGCAGGTCGGGGGCGAGGCCGAGGTAGGCGACGCTCACCACCCGCTGCCGCGGGTCCCGGTCCGGATACCCGTAGGTCGCGAGCTGCTCCAGGTGGATCCGGACGTCCGCGAGCCCCGCCCGCTCGGCCATCAGCCGGGACGCGGCGGCGGGCAGGTCCTCGTCGAGCTGGATGAACCCGCCGGGCAGCGACCACGCCCCCTCGTAGGGCGCCCGGTCCCGCCGCCATCGGAGCGCGGACAGCCGCTGCTCCCGCACGGTTAACACGACCAGATCGACGGAGACGGCGAGCCGCGGCACGGACATGGGGCGAGTCTATTGGGGCCCGGCGGGGACGGCGTTCCGCGCGGAAGCGGCCGGCGCCCCGCCCCCCAGGGCGGGACACCGGCCGCGTTCCGGTCGGTCGTCCGGGTCAGTCCTGCTCGGGGAGTTCCACCGGGGTGACCGGGACGGCCTGGGCCGCACCGTTCGCCGGGTTCCCGTTCTGACCGTTCTGGCCGTTCATGCCGGCCAGCAGCTGCCGGGCCACGCCGAGCCCGGTGCCGCCGAGCGTCAGCGCCTTGGCGAGCATGTCCTCGATGCCCTCCGCGCCGTTCAGCACGACCATGTTGTCGACGTTGCCGAACACGCCCGCGCCGGCCTGGACGATCTCCGGCCACTTCTCGGCGAGCTGCTGCGCGATCACCGCGTCGGTGTTCTGCGCCAGCGCGTCCGCCCGCGCCTTGATCGCCTCGGCCTCCGCGAGGCCCTTGCGCCGCGTCGCGTCGGCCTGCGCCTCACCGAGCAGGCGGGTGGCCTCGGCCTCCCGCTGCGCCTTCAGCTGCACCTCGGTCGCGGCGGCCTGCGCGTAGGAGATGCGCTCCTCCCGCTCGGCCTCCGCCAGCTTCACCTGCTCGTACGCGCGCGCGTCGGCCGGCTTGCGGACCTCGCTCTCCAGCCGCTTCTCGGTGCGCTCGGCCTCCAGCTCGGCGTTGCGGGTCTCCTTGAGGATGACCTCCTGGCGGGCCTGCTGCGCGGCCTGCTGCACCTGCCCCTCGTACTCCGCCTTCTTCATCTCGGTGTCCCGGATCACCGCGGCGTTCTCCCGCATGGCCTCCTGCTCCTTGCGGGTGGCCTCCTGGTCCCGCTCGGCCTCGGCGATGCGCGCCTCCGCGGCGACCTTCGCGGCGTGCGGGCGGCCCAGGTTCGTGATGTAGCCGGTCTCGTCGTCGATCTCCTGGATCTGCAGCGAGTCCACGACCAGGCCGAGCTTGCTCATCTCGTCGGCGGCCGAGCCGCGGGTCTCGGAGGTGAGCCGCTCGCGGTTGAGGATGAGGTCCTCGACGGTCAGGTTGCCGATGATCGAGCGCAGGTGGCCGGTGAACAGCTCGTGGATCGCCCCGTCCATCGACTTCTGCTGCTCCAGGAAGCGGCGCGCCGCGTTGGCGATCGACACGAAGTCGTCGCCGACCTTGTAGATCACGACGCCGCGGACCTTCACCGGGATGCCCTGCTGGGTCACGCAGTGCACCTCGAGGTTCGCCGCGCGGCTGTCCAGCCGGAGCCGGCGGGCCGTCTGGAAGCCCGGCAGCACCGAGGTGCCCTTGCCCGTGATGATCTTGAAGCCGAGGCTCTCCACCCCGTCGATGGGCTTGGAGCGGGCGCCCAGGCCGGAGATGATCAGCGCCTCGTTCGGCTCCGCGACCCGCCAGACCATCTTGAACAGGATGATCAGCACGATGATGGCGACGACCACTGCGATCGCCACCGCGATGATGGGCATGCGGCCTCCTCACTCTGGCGGGCGGCCGGCCCGGTGGAGGCGGGTCCCGTCCGCGTTTTCCAGTAGACGCAGCGGACCCGCCTTTGGTTCGCCCCTTTTGTGACAGTGTTCACGAACCCCCGCGCGGCGCTCACCGGCCGGGCGCGGCGCCCGCGAACGGGGCGCTGCGCTCAGGAGGCGAGGGCGTGCGCCACGTACACCGTCCGCGGCGGGTGGTACTCGACCACGACGACGATCGAGCCGACCGCGATCTCCTCGCGCGGATCGACCGGATGCGCGTAGAACGCCTCCGAGCCGCCGCGGATCGCGATCATGACCTCGCCGACCAGACCGGGGCCGATCCGGCCGGTCACCCGGCCCTCCTTGCCGATCAAGGGCACCCCCTACTCGCTGTCATCGCCGCCGGCGGGCCCGCGATCCGGCTCCGCCCGCGATCCTGACACTAGAGGTCCGCGCGGGGTCGCGGGAAGGCGGATCAGGTGCCGAGGATCTTGCGGGCCTGGGTCACGCAGGCGCGGGCCAGCGACTCGGCCTCCGCGCGGGACGCGTTCGGCCCGAAGACGGTGACGGTGCCGAGGAAGTGGCGGCCCCGGAACACCACGTACCAGCTGTTCGTGCGCTGGTCGCCGCTGGTGGTGGCGACGCCGACCGTCCGGGAGCCGTCGCCGATGTCGCCGGGCCGCGTCTCGGTGACCTGGTGCTCGGCCGACTGCCCGCCGAGCTGCGTGCGGAACGTCAGGCAGCCGCTCGGGACACGCGCCTCGACCTGCCGCTGGGCGTCGGCGTCCTCCACCCCCATCAGCGTCTCCGTCGCCGTCTGGCCGTCGCTCTTGGCGAACGTGACGAGCGCGGTCGGCACGTCCGCCGCGACCTTCCCGCCGCCGGCCTGGGCCTCCGCGCACTTGGGCTTGTCGAGCCGCGCCTCCGCGCGGACCTGCGCGGCGTTCCGCAGCGCCTTCAGCGAGCCGTACTCGCCGGAGTCGGGCTCGCCGCGCCGGTAGCCGGTGACCTGCTGGAGCAGCGCCTGGCCGAGCTGGTCGGAGGTGTAGCCGGTGCCGGCGGGGGCGGCGCGGGCGGGGCCGCGGGCCTGCCCGGCGGACGCGCCGCCGGAGCCGCCGCAGCCGGACGCGGCGGCGACCGCCGCCAGTACCGCGATCGGGAGGAGCCTGTGGGCCATGCCCGCGACCCTAGGCGGAAGGCCCGCCCGGCGGCCCCGGCGACACGCTGCGGGGGCGGCGACGGCGTCCCGGTCAGCCCGCGGGCGCCCACTGCGGGACGTTCCACAGCGCCGCGATCTCGGCGGCGCGCCGCAGGTGCGGGGCGGGGTCCTCGCCGGCGAGGGGCGCGAGGCCGGCGAGGGTGCGGGCGGGCGGCGGCAGGACGACCGACAGGCTCTCCAGCCCGGCCGGCGGCCCGTCCCGGTACGGCAGCAGCGCCGCGTACAGCTCCGCCGCGCCCTGCCCGTCGCCCAGCGCGATCGCGGTCATGCCGCGGAACGTGCAGAACATCGTGAAGTAGTAGTCCGGCTGGATCGGCTGCGCGGACGCGTACAGGCGGCGCGCCTCCCCGAGCCGGCCGGCGGCGGCGTTCGCGGCGGCGAGGACGTCGGCGACCAGCGGCCGCATCTCGGGCGCGAGGGCCTGCTCGTCGTCGGCGAACGCGGCCAGCGTGCCGCGCGTCACCGCCAGCGTCGCGCGCGCGACCAGCTCGAACCCGGCGGTGTGCAGCGAGCCCTGCGCGGCCATGGCCCGGACCGCGGCGGCGTAGCGGCGTTCGGCGTCTTCGAGCCGTCCGTCGGCGTGGTCGAGCGCGGCCTCGGCGATCTCGCAGACGACGCTCGCCTCCGGCATCCGGTAGCGGCGCGCCAGCTCGGCGGCCTCGGCGACGCGGGCGCGCACCTCGTCCGGACGCTCCTCGCCCAGGGCGATGACGGCGAGGGTGAACGTGCCGGACCACAGCGCCGCGGGGATGTCGTGGTCGGTGCCCAGGGCGCGCAGCTCGCGGGCGTCCGCGGCCTTGCGGCGCGCGTCGCGGTAGTCGACCTCGCGGCCGAGCGTGAACAGCGTCAGCACGCGCAGCTGCGGGTCGCCCAGGCTCCGCGCGATCTCGACGGCCTCCTCGGCGGCGGCCCGCGCCCGCGGGTCCCCGGAGCCCGACAGCTCGGCGGCGTAGGCGTCGAGGAGGCGGCACCGCACGTCCGGCGCGAGGCCGCCGAGGTCCAGGAGCCGGGACAGCAGGCCGACGAGGTGCTCGTCGACGGCCCCGTACGGGCGCAGCTGCCAGGGCGCCGGTTCCGTCCACGCGGTGAACGCCGCGAGGAGCAGGTCGTCGCGCCCGGCCTCCTCGGCGAGGCCGACGGCGCGGCTGCGGGTGGCGCGGGCGTCCTGGACGGCGCCCGCGCGCGCTTGGGCGCGCAGCAGGCGGCCCAGCAGGTCGATGCGGTCCGCGTCGTCGCGGCCCGGCACCCGCTCGAACGACTCCAGCGCCTGGGTGAGCAGCTCGACCGCCGTCTCGTGCGCGTACCGGCGTTCCGCGAGGTCGGCGGCCCGGACGGCGTACTCGACGGCCTTGGCGGCGGTCGCGGCGGACGCCGCGCGGTGGAAGTGGTACGCCAGCGCGGGCACGTCGTCCGGGGCCAGCCGCTCCAGGGCGGCGCCGAGCCGCGCGTGCATGCGGGTGCGGCGCAGCGCGCTGAGGTCGGCGACCATCGTGTCCCGGACGAGCGCGTGCGCGAACCGGACCCGGCCCGGGGCCCGCTCGGTGAGCAGGCCCGCGACGAGCCCGGCGTCCAGCGCGTCCAGCACCGCGTCCTCGCCCGCGTCGGCGGCGAGGACGAGCGCGTCCACGTCGGCCTCGCGGCCGGCGAGCGCGGCGAGCCGCAGCACGGCGACGGCCGGCTCGGGCAGCCGGGCGAGGCGGCGGCGCAGCACGTCCCGGACGCCCTCGGGGACCTCCGAGGTCGCGACGAGCGCGCCCTCGGAGCTGAGCAGCCGCGCGCTCTCCCGCACGTAGAACGGGTTGCCGCCGGTGCGCTCGGCGAGCGCGGAGACCGTCGCCGCGTCCACGCCGCCGCACTCGGCGGCGATGAGCCGGGCGACCGCCGGTTCGGGGAGGCCGTCCAGCGGCAGCCGCAGCGGGGACCGGCGGGCGAGGACGGCCAGGGTCTCGGTGAGGCGCGCGCCCGCCTCGTCGGCGCGGAACGCCGCCACCACGAGCAGCGACGCGTCGCCGGACAGGGCCGCCAGCAGCGCGAGGGTCTCGGCGTCGGCCCAGTGCAGGTCGTCGAGCATGACGGCCAGCGGGCGCCGCCGGGCCGCGTCCTCCAGCCAGGACCAGACGGCGCGGTGGAGGCGGAAGCGGCCGGCGGTGGTGTCGCGGGGCTCGGCGGCGGACGCGTCCCGCAGCAGCGGCTCCGCCTCGGCGGGCGCCGGGACGTGCCGCGCCAGCTCGGTGAGCGCCTCCGTCCACGCCCACGCCGGGGGCGCGCTCTCGCTCTCCGGGCAGCGGCCCGTCACGACGAGCCGGCCCTCCCGCTCCAGGACGCCGGCCAGCCGGGTCAGCAGCGCGGTCTTGCCGAGCCCGGCCTCGCCGGTGACGAGCGCGACGCGCAGCCCGCCCCCGGCCGCCAGCCCGGTCAGGGCGGCCAGCTCGTCGCCGCGTCCCAGGAAGGCCGGGCCTTCGGCGGCGGACGCGGGCGCCGGGGCGGGAACCGGTGCGGGCGGCGGGACGGGTTCGGGCACGGGCAGATCGAACGCCTCGGTGCGCTGCTGCAGGATGGCCGTCTCCAGGTCGGCCAGCGCGGGGCTCGGGTCGAGGCCGAGCTCGCCGGCGAGCACCTCGCGGACCTCGCGCAGCGCGGCGAGCGCGTCGGTCTGCCGTCCCGACCCCCACAGCGCCAGCGCCAGCAGCCGCCACCCCTCCTCGCGGAGCGGCTCGTCACGGGTGAGGAGCTCCGCCTCCGGCACGGCGACGGCGGCGCCGCCCGCCCGCAGCAGCGCCGCGACGTGCCGTTCGCGGGCCGCCAGGCGCAGCTCGTTCAGGTGCCGGGTCTCGGTCCGCGCCCATTCCTCGTCCGCGAACTCGGCGAACGCCGGGCCGCGCCACAGCTTCAGCGCCTCCGCCGGACGCTCGGGGTCGCGGGCGAGCGCCGCGAAGTGCCAGGCGTCCACGGCCTCGTCCGGCAGCCGCAGCGCGTAGCCGGGCGCGGCGGAGACCAGCACCCGTGCGGGGGCGCGCGGCGGACGCTCGGGCTCCAGCAGCTTGCGCAGGTTCGAGACGTAAGCCTGCAAGGACGTGACGGCCTGCGCCGGCGGCTCGCCGCGCCACAGATCCTCGATCAGGCGGTCCACCGGGACGACCTCGCCGCGCGCGGCGACCAGCAGCGCCAGCACGGCCCGCTGCCGCGGCCCGCCCAGCGCCGCCCGCACGCCCGACACCTCGGCCTCGAAGGCCCCGAGCACCCGAATCCGCACCATTACCGGCGATCGTAGCCACCGGCCCCCGCGCCGGTGCCCCGGAGCCGCCTTCCAAGCCGTGCTCCAAGCCGTGCTCCAAGCGGCGCTCCAAGCCGGTTCCAAGAGGCCGCGGGCACCTTGGTCCACATGAGCACCGACACCGCGCAGACCGCCCTCACCTTCACCCGCTCCATGATCGTCATCCACCGCGGCATGCGCCGCGAGTCGCGCCTGCTGGCCGAGCTGATCGCCGCGACCCGGCCCGGCGACCGCCGCCGCGCCCGCACCCTCACCGCGCACCTCGACGACTACCTGACCGGCCTGCACAACCACCACCACGGCGAGGACGAGCTGATCTGGCCGCTGCTGCTGTCCCGGGTGGACCTGGACGCCGACATCGTCCTGCGGATGGAGGCCCAGCACGAGAAGGTCGCCGCCACCATCGCCCGGCTGCACGAGCTCGCCGGTCCCTGGGCCCGCACCGCGGACGCCGCCGGCCGCGACGCCCTCGCCGCCGCGCTCAGCGAGCACCACGCCGTCCTCGTCGAGCACCTCGACGACGAGGAGGAGAACCTGCTGCCGCTCGCCGAACGCCACCTCACCGAGGCCGAGTGGAACGCCCAGGGCGACCACTTCGTCGAGCACACCCCCAAGACGAAGATCCTCACGCTCCTCGGCGTCGTCCTGGAGGACGCGACGCCGGACGAGCGCGCCGAGTTCCTCGCCGGGCTGCCCGCCCCGGCCCGCGGGTTCTGGCGGCTGTACGGCGCGCGCCACCACGCCGCCCGCATGCGGCGGCTCCGCGAGGACGTCCGCACGTCCCGCACCGGCAGCGCCCTCGCCCTGCTCACCGGCGTCGGCATCGGCTACGTCGGGCTCTCCTACCTCCTCGACCCGACCGGCACCGCGCAGGGCTTCGGGCTGCCGGCCGTGCCGTCCGGCGACGCCACCGCCTGGCTGAACATCAAGGGCGTCCGGGACCTCGGCACCGGCCTCACCGTCCTCACGCTGATGGCCCGCGGCAAGCGGGAGGCGCTCGGCCTGGTGATGCTCGCGTTCTCGACGATCCCGGCCGGCGACATGCTGACGATCCTCGCCCACCACGGCTCCAAGGCGACCGCGTTCGGCGTGCACGGCGCGACCGCCGCGGCCGTCCTCGCGTCGGGCCTGCTGCTCCTGCGCGCCGCCCGCCGCCGCTGACCGGCGGACGAGCCCGGTGACCCGGCGAGGTCACCGGGCCGCCACCTGTCGCTACCGTCCGCGTTCATCTGGTGACCGACCGCGTTCATCGGGGTAGTGGGTACGGCGTGGCGCCCGGGACACGGGTGCATGAGCCCCACCAGAGAGAAGAACACAGAATGTTCCGCAAAGTACTGGTGCTGCCGGTCCTGCTGGTGACCCTGGTCGGCGCGTCCGCGTGCGGCGGCGGCAAGAAGGCCGACGACAGCAGCGCCCGCGTCGCCGCGGGCCGGAGCCCGGCGGCGTCGTCGCCGGCCGCGTCGCCGTCGTCCTGCCCCACCTCGACGACCAAGCACTTCGCCAAGACGCGGTTCGCCGCCGACGCCGGCCTCGCGTTCGGCGCGTTCCACCGCTACATCTGGAACCCGTACCAGGCGGGCTCCTTCAAGCAGGGCGCGAACGGCCGGACGAAGGCGTTCGCGAAGGCCGCCGCGGCGGGCCTGTTCGCCGCCAACCGGGTCAACGCCGCACGCAAGCTCATCGGCTCCGACCCGAAGCTGTGCAAGGCGCTGAAGGTCCCGGCGGAGAAGGTGTCGGCGATGTTCGGCTCGCTGGCCGGCAAGTTCAAGTCCGGGCAGCTCGACCCGTCGGAGATCGGCTCGGTGGGCTCGGCGGTCGACGGCATGAAGTCCGACGCCAAGAACCAGGCCGGCACGAACATCACCGAGAAGACGCCCAACCTCGGCGGCTGACGCCCCACCGCCCCGGGCCCACCTCCCCCGGGCCCGGGGCCCAGGGCCCGCCGCCCGAGCGGCGGCAAGGCACCGAGCACAATGCGCGACGAGCCGCACCGCGCCGCCCGAGCGGAGCGAGGGCGGCGCTACTGGTTCTCTTGGTTGGCGCGCTCGTTGTACTCGGGGGCGTACTCCTGGCCGGACATCTTCTGGATGGTCTCGACGATCTCGTCGGTGATGGCGCGGCGGGCCTTGGCCGGGGGCAGGTCGCGGTAGTGGGAGAAGTCCATCGGCGGGCCGATGCGGACGGTGGGGCGCGGGCCGAAGATGCGCGGCTTGGACGCGCCGATCGGCTGGATCTTCTCGGTGCCCTCCAGCGCGACGGGCAGGACGCGGGCGCCGGAGGCGAGGACGAGCCAGCCGACGCCGGTGCGGCCGCGGTAGAGGCGGCCGTCGGGCGAGCGGGTGCCCTCGGGGTAGATGGCGAAGGCGCCGCTGTTGGCGAGGACGTCGCCGGCCTGCTCGAGCGCGCCCATGGCGGCGCGGCGGGCGCCGCGCTTGACGGGGACGTGGCCGAGGTTGGTGAGGAACCAGCGGACGAAGCCGCGCTTGAGGCCGCCGCCGGTGAAGTAGTCGGCCTTGGCGATGTAGGTCACCGGGCGCGGGACGGCCAGCGGGATGATGAAGCTGTCGATGAACGACAGGTGGTTGCTGGCCACGATGAGCGGCCCGTAGGCGGGCACGTTGTCCCCTCCGACCACCTTCGGGCGGAATAGCAGCCAGAGGATCGGACGCACCACTCGCGTCATGAACGTGTAGAACACCCAGCCTCCTGTCATTCGCACCGCCACTGTAACCTCTGTGCCGATCCGTGCTCGGGTCAGCACCCGCTTTTCCCGCCGTCCGGCAGGTAAGAAATGGTTCAACCGCTGGTCACGGGGGGCGCCGGTGGACTATTGGGGGACTTGATCCGGGGGTGGGACTTCGGTCACATTGGGAGGGTGCGGCAATCGTGAAAGCATTTCTTACCATCCAGTAAGTTTCTCTGGAGTAAGTTATTCGCGGACGCGGGCGCGGCACGCCGGGGAACGCGGGCGGGGCCCGCGCGGCCCCGGTGCGAAGGGGTGTTACGGTCCGGGACGCGGGAGGGCGACCCGGTCCTTATCCCTGGAAGTGCTTGGATTGCGGGCACGGGTGCGCAATCCTGAGGAGTCACCTGAGGTGGAGCACCAGGTGCGTGGGACCGGGGTGCCCCTTGGAGCCGGGGCGAGAGGTGGCCATGGACTTCGACATCAACCTGATGAAGGACGAACGCTGCACGCTGGTCCGGGTGCAGGGCGACATCGACGTGGTGTCCCGGGCGCGCTTCGAGGAGGCCCTGTTCGAGGTGGTGGACGCGGGCGAGCCCATGGTCGTCGACATGCGGCAGGTCACGTTCTGCGACTCGACCGGCCTGAACGCGATCGTCGCGGCGAACCGGCGCGCCGGGGAGCACGGCGGCACGGTGGCGCTGGTGGCGCTGCCGCCGCGGGTGCAGCGCGTCTTCCGCATCACCGGGATCGACAAGTTCGTCCCGATCTACGACACGCTGCGGGAGGCGATCGGCGCGCTGCCGTCCACCACCACGTCCTGAGGGGTCAGCTGCAGCCCTCGAACTGCGGGACGCTCGTGGTGAGCTTGAGCCCGGACGTGCCGAACCACTTGCGGAGCAGGCGCGCGGCGGTGCCGTCCTGGTACATGGCGGTGATGGCGCGGTTGATCTGCTCGCAGCCCTCCAGGTCGCCCTTCTTGAGGCCGACGCCGTACTTCTCGTCGGTGAACGGCGCGTTGATGATCTTGCCGGGGTGGCCGGCGGCGAAGCCGGCGAGGATCAGGTCGTCGGTCGACACCGCGTCCAGCTTGCCGTCCGCGAGATCGCTCATGCAGGCCCCGTAGGTCGGCGCCTGCACCGGAACCGCGGCGATCTTGCGCTCCTCGATCACCCGCCGCCACGAGTTCGACCCGGTCACCGCGCAGATCTTGCGGCCCTTCAGGTCCCGGACGTTGTGGATCGTGGTGTTGCCCGGCGCGACCAGGGTGTCCTGGTGCGCGACGTAGTAGGGGCCCGCGAACGTGACGACGCGCTTGCGCGTGGCGGTGATCGAGTACGTCGCGACGATCATGTCGACGGTGCCGTCGGCGAGCGCCTTCTCCCGGACGGACGAGTTCGTCGTCCGCCACCGGATCCGGCTCTTCGGCACGCCGAGCCGGCCCGCGATGTAGGTGGCGACGTCGACGTCGAAGCCCTGGTACGTCCCGTCCTTGCCCTTCACGCCGAGGCTCGGCTGGTCCTCCTTCACCCCGATGGTCAGCGAGTGCTTGTGCGCGATGGTCGGCTTGTCCGCGCCGCCGAGCCCGCACGCCGACAGCGTCCCGGCGGCGGACAGGACGGTGCAGAGCAGCGCGGCGCCGCGCACGAATGCGGGGCGGACGGGGCGGGTGGCGCGCATCGGTTCGTCTCCTCCGGTCAGCGGAACTCGGCCAGCCGGGGACGGACCCCCGCGATGATCAGCAGGGCGATGACGGCGGCGGCGGGCGGGACGGCCTTCCAGGCGCGCAGCCCGCCGTCCGCGTCCTTGATCTGCTTGGTGAACGCGTCCTGGTGCGCGCCGATCAGCGAGCCGAGCGCGGCGTCGTAGGCGTCGAAGTCGCGGATCGCGCCGGACCGGCGGCCCATCCGCAGGTTGATCGCGCCGGTGCGGTCGCCGGAGTTCGCGAGCGACCGCATCCGCTGGTCGTCGCGCTGCACGACGACGTAGGCGCGCAGCGTCCGCTCGACGGCGCCGGCCTCGCGCGCGCTCCGCGCCGAGGCGGCCTCGTCGGCGAAGAAGCCGAGGAACGGCACCGCGCCCTTGTCCGGCCTGTACGTCGATACCTTCTGCTCCAGGCCCGCGTAGTAGTTCTCCAGGTTCAGCGGCTTGTCGCCGATGTCCGGATAGACCACGGAGAGGGACTTGTCGAGGTAGGTCTGCTCGTAGGTGTCGGCGCGGCCGGGGTCGAGGAGGTAGCGGCTCTCGTCGGCGAACGCGCTGTGGCTGATCGCCCGCGCCCGCGACAGCGACAGGACGGAGTCGAAGCCGTCCTCCTTCGCCTTCCTGATGTGCCCGGCCTGCGCGGACAGCAGGCCGGCGCCGGCGGCGGCGAGCGCGATCGTCCCGAGCGTCGCCAGGACGAGCGCCGGGTTCAGCAGGCGCCGGAACGTCCGCGCCAGGTACAGCTGCGTCGCGACCAGCAGCAGCAGCGCGACCACCCCGGCGGCGATGACCCAGTCGCGGCCCGCCAGCACCGACGACCGCTTCGACTCGTACGCCTGCCGGACGTGCGCGCCGGTGTCGAGGGTGATGTTGTACGCCTTCGGCAGCAGCTCCAGCTTCATCAGGTCGGTCGCCTGCCGGTAGGCGTCGACGACCTCCTTCGGCGGCTCCCCCGCCGGGTGGTCGGCCTGCTGGTTCAGCTGCATCGCCGACCCGACGAGCCGCTCGTAGCGGCCGAGGCCGTCCAGGACGTCCTGGACGGTCTGCCGCAGCGCCGGGTCGCGCCCCGCGAGCTGCGCGGCCTGCACCGCGGCGGCGTCGGCGTCCGCGCGGCGCTGCTCGTAGGCGCCGACCATCTGGTCGTAGCCGCTGCCGAGGTCGTGCTGGCGGCCGATCAGCAGGATGTTGGAGACCTGCGCGTCCATGTCGCTCAGCGCGAAGTACAGCGAGCTGGTCGCGACGACCTGCGGGCCCGCGTCGTGCCCGATCGTCTGGACGGAGTCGCGC
>NZ_JAGEPF010000043.1 GCF_017573465.1 Actinomadura violacea | reverse complement strand
CCGGCGCCCCCGCCAGCGGCAAGCCGATGCAAAAGGGCATGTTCGCCAGCCCCAGCTGGCCCATGAACACCAAGGTCAAGGTCACCTACCAGGGCCGCAGCGTCACCGGCTTCGTCGGCGACCGCGGGCCGGGCGAGCCGTCGCACCGCGGCGTGATGCTCGACCTGGACACCTACACCTTCCGTCACCTGGTCGACGGCAAGAAGCCCGCCAGCAACTACGACACCGGCACCTCCGTCGGCCACCTCAAGGGCGTCAAGTACCAGGTCATCTCCTGGGGCCACGGCGCCGGCACCAAGGGCACCCCCAAACCCCTCGGCTAACACCACCCACCAACCCCCACACCCCCCGACCACGAACCCCGCTCCCGCCCCCAGGCGAGAGCGGGGTTCGTCGTGTCGTAGGAGACCGCTCCCTTTAGGGTTCGCTGGGTACTGCGCGGTCGAGGAGTAGCGCTGCGAGGCGGATCGCCGTCGTGCGCGTGTTGTGCGCCAGCCGCTGCGGATCAAGCGGGGCACCGCTCGCGAGGTGCCGGTCGTAGTCGAGTCTCACGCACGCGACGCCGACGTCGGCCAGGATCGCGGAGGCGCCCTCGAGGTCCAGGTAGCGCCGCCCGTACGGCGCCTTGACCGTGAAGACGACGACCGTGCGATGTAGGCGTTCCTGCATGCCGGCGCTCTGGAGCCAGTCCAGTTCCCGGCCGACGCTGCGGGCGCCGTCCGGAGTCGCCGGAGCGACGAGGATCTGGACGTGCGATCCCTCCAGGACGTGGCGGGAAAGCGGTCCGGTGATCCCCGAGTCGCAGTCCACCAGTGTGATGCCGAAGAAGCGGGTCAGCGGCATGGCGCGGTCCCGGTAGATCTCGGCGCTGAGGGGCGCGTCTCCGATGTTGCCGTGGTTTCCGGCCAGCGTCCACAGCCGCTCCCCGACGCGGACCAGGAACGGTTCGGCCTCGTCGAAGGACCGGAATCCGTTGGCCATGGTGAGATCACCAACAGCGTGCCGGCGCGCGGCCCCCAGGCGCAGCGCCAGCGAGCCGAAATCGGGATCGACGTCCAGCGCGAGAACCCTGTCTCGCCGGTAGTGGGCGAAGACGGTGGCCAGCAGCGCCGTGACCGTGCTCTTGCCCGCGCCGCCGCGCATGCCCGCCACGGCGATGCGCCGCCCGGTGATGATCGGCCGCTGGATGCTCGCGGCCTGCTCAGCGACGGACCGGACGTCGCCGGTGGGCAGGAAGGCGTGCACGGCACCCCGTCCGATGCGCCGCCATAGCGGATCTCCGTGTGGGACGTCCCCGACCAGTTCGGCCGCCATCGGATAGGGATCGGCGTCATGACCGTCCCAGCCGAGGTCGGGCACGGACGACGTCCTCTCAGAAGGTGTGCAGCAAACGGGTGAACACTCCGAAGGTACCGAGAGCCACCGGGATGAGCGCCACCACGGCCACCGCCTCGAGCCGGTTGGTGATCCGCCGCAGCCGTGCCCTGACGTGCTCGGCGGGCGACGCCGTCAGCACCGTGAGGGGGAGAACGGCCAGCACCACCAGCATGCCCGCCCCGGCGAAGCCGCCCCAGGACACGTTCACCGCCCAGCCATAGGCCACGGCCCCGTACATGATCAGGGCCGCCGTCCACAGCGCCGCCTTCTGCGGGACGAGGGGGAAGACACGGGCGCGGCTGGCCACGATCGCCGCCAGCAGCGCCGTCATGGACGCCGACCAGGCGTCGAACGTGCCGACCGCCACCGTCCCGGCGGCACCGGCGGCGACCGCGACCGCGAGAGTGGCGATCAGCAGGCTGCGATGCGTGGCGGCCAGGGCCGTCAGGACGTCGGCGCGCGCGACGGAGGCACCGGCCGCGCGCTGGTCGTCCAGCGAGGTCAGCCCGGACAGGGACAGCGCGGAGCGCAGCATCGTGCTGAGCAGGACGACGCATACGATCGCCAGAACGGCGCCGTTCTGCGCGGGGCTCAGCCCGCCCAGTTCGCAGCCCGCCCAGACGAAGGCCAGGAGCAGGACCACGGCGCCTCCGATGATCCCGCCGCGTCCGAGCGGAGACGACCAGCACGAGGCGACGGACACCAGCCCGATGATGATCGCCAGCCCGCACCATCGGCTCCATCCCGGCCAGCCGTGGACGTCGGCCAGCGCCCATGTCCCGACGGCAACCAGCGCCCCGCCGCCGAGGGACAGTGCGGTGGCCAAGGGGACGCGTCCGAGGACGCCGGCCACGACCCCGCTGACCAGCGCGACCACTCCGAGGCCGAGAACACCGGCCGCCGGTGCGCCGCCGCCCTGGGCGCGGTTCACCACGATCCCTGCCGCCAGGGCGGCCAAGGCGAACGTGATGATCGCGGTCCACCGCGCGGCGCCCGGGCTCCACCGCAGGGCGTGCCCGCCGAGCGCGCCGTCCACGGCGTCGGGAACCTCGTGCACCACCGGCGCGGGAAGCGGCTCGTCGGCCCGGACCAGCCGCAGGACGCTGCCGTCCGGGACGGCCCGGTCGGCGAACGTGGCGTCCCCGGCGAGCACCTCGCCGGCGGCCGTGACCAGCTGCCGGAGTTGCGCGGGTTGCTGAACCTGGTCGCCGAGCAGGCCGAGAATGTCGGGCATCAGTGCGCCGACCGGCTCCGCCGAGGGGAGGACGACGTCGACCCTCCGGTGCTCCCCGACAAGGGTCACCCGACTCCACACGGTTCCGCTCCGCCTTCCGTCATCTGGGAACAAAGGATGCAGTGAGCCGCTCAAGGTAGCCGTTTCGCAGCAGCCAGCGGACGGTCGGCAGTGCGGGCGGACGCGGGAACAGCCCGGCGGTGACCGTGAACCGGACTCCGCCGCCCGCACCGCCGGCGCTCGGGCCGGACACCGAGGCGCTCACCGGGAGGGGCTTGACGACCCGGTACCGCCGGTAGCCGAGCGGGGCGGACGGATCGACCGTGAGCCGCGCCGACGCAGGCAGCCCGCGCTCGGCGAAGGGCGTGCCGTAGGGGGACAGCACCGAACCGCTCTCCTGGCCGAACGCGTCGACCAGCGTGCCCTGCGGGAGGAGGTAGTTCGTCGCCCCCATCCCCGCGGCGTTGATCTTCTGGTGTGCGGTCTCCGCGAGACGGCGGCCGTCCTGGAGCGCCTGGGCCTCCGCCTGCGGCGCGATGGAGGCCGGTGCGGTCTGCCGGATGACGAGTTCGCCGTAGAGCCACCGGCACGCCTCGTCCTCGGTCGGCAGTTCGGCGCCGATCCGTCCCTGCTCGAACTCGACCACTCCTCCCGAGAATCCGTCCTGGGCGCGGCTCAGCACGTAGTAGCTGGAGACGCGGGTCACCGGGGGCCTCGGCTCGCCGGGAAGCACGTAGAGGCTGCGAGGCACACCGGCTTTGGTGAGTTCCCGCCGCAGCATCAGGAAGGTGACCTGGGATCCGACCCACTCGGCCGGGACGGGGGCCGTGCCGTCGTCCGGCGGCGCGGCCTGGGCCTGTTCGGCCTGTTGCTGCTGCTTCTTCTGCGTGGCGAGTTTCGTCTGGAGGAACGACCACCCGACCAGGCCGGCGCACAGCACGGCGGCGACGCACAGTCCGGCGACGACCTTCCCCAGGCTCTCGTCGAGGGTGCGCCGGGCGCGGACGGGGCCGAACATCACCGCGTCGCGCAGCCGCCGACGCCGCACCGCCACCGACTCCAGCAGCTGGGTGTCGTAGTCGCGCGCCACCGTCACCTCTCCGAGAACACGACCAAGGGGAGGAGCCGCGGACCGCGGCCCTCCCCTTGTGCGGGAACGCTCAGATGGCCGCCACGGCGGCGCCCGCCTTGTTCAGCGCCTGCTGGGCGGTCTGGTCGTTGGACGCCAGGGTCTGCTTGACCAGCCGTATGATCTCGCGGGTCTCCTGCGCGGCCTGGTGCCAGCGCTGCTCCTTGGCTGCGTACTCCGCCGACACGTTGGTCGCCTCGAAGTCCGACAGCGCGGTCTTCACGTCCCCGGTGTGCTGGCCGATCAGCGCCTCCAGCCGGGAGATGATCGTGTGGATATTGCCCTGCACCTCGTTCGAGGCCCCGGTGTCGTAGGCGCGCCGTCCGCCTTCGCCCATCGGACTTCTCCCCTCGGTCAGACTCCGGTACGGAACTTGGCGCCGTCGAAGTTCGCCGCGCTCATGTTGCGCTGCGCGTCCGCGGCCATCTGCTGGTCACCGGTCACGAAGGCGGTCTCCATCCCGCCCTGCCCGCGGTTCACCGAGTGCAGGCCGGTGGTGAGGTCGGCGATGATCTGGTCCGAGTGCGCCTTGAACGAGTCGAACGCCGCCTTGCCCGCGCCGTCGAACTTGCCGATCAGCGGCTCGGCGGCCACGATCAGCTGCTTCACCAGCGTGGCCAGCTCCTGCGTCGACCCGCCGGTGTTCTTGGTCAGCGTGACCAGGGTTTCCTGGCCGTAGTTCCAACGCCCCACGTGTCACCTCACTCGTTCGCCGATCCGTGGTCCGCGGGCGGGATGCCGTCTTGATCAACGCTCTCCATGATTCCACATCCCCCTATAAATGGCGCAAGTACTACAAATACCTTGAGTCAAGTCGCATGTTCGGGAACGGCTCAACCGCGCCGCCACCTCCCCTCCTCCAGCACGGTCGCGCCCGACGGCGGCTCGGACGGCACGACCTCCGGCTCGCCTGGCAGGAGGTGCGCGAGCAGCGCGTGCAACCTCTCCCAGGCGGACGCCGCGTCCCCGACCAGCGGATACCAGGCCGCGGGCCGCCGGGAATGGCCCACGCGATGTCCGATTCCGGCCGGGCCGGTGAAAGCCCGCTCCGCTCCGATGTCCCACACCTCGTCCGGGCCGAGTGCGATGCCGAGGGGCCGGCCCGGCCCGTTCCAGGCCGGCGCCACCGTGAGGTCCCGCCGGCCGGGACGGCTGTGAATCCGCAGATCCACCAGGTGATGAGCGCCCACGAGGTCGGCGACGAACCACTCGAAGTCGATCCCCTCGGGCTCTTCCGGCCGGACGGGCACGCGCATCGCGACCGTCTCATCGACTCCGTCGGCGTGCCGCTCCACCAACGTGACCCCGACGGCCCCTCCCCGGCCGACGTGGCACAGCCTGGTGTCGTCCGGCGCCCGGTCCCGGCACACCTCCGTGATCTGCTCCCCGTTCCAGGGCAGCGCGATCGGCTCGGTGAAACCCCACCCTTCGGGCGGGGCGCCCGTGAACCACCGGTAGCAGAGCTCCGCGGCGTCCCCGATCCGCGTCGTCTCCGCGGCCCGGTGCCGGACCCGCAGGTCCACGATCAGGTGCATACCGTCCGCGGGCGCCTCGGGCTTCGCCCAGGGCGCCGCGGGCTCATCGGCAACGACCGCGGCGAACTCCGAGCCGTTGAACTCGAGGGGCTCCCCGGTGAGGCCGTCGAAGAACCCGCTCGGATGCCCGACGACCCAGCGCAGATAGGGCGGCCGGAGCGCGGAGTGGAGCGCGACGGTCAGGCGGGACGTGTGCGGTGTGACGATCTGCAGCGGAAGCCCGGCCTCGCTCACCAACGCGATCGCATCGATGAGCCAGGACGACAGCGGGACGACCTCCCGCCGTTGCAGGACCAGCGCCGCGGTGTCGGTGACCAGATCGATCGTGGGATGCGGGCCGCTCACTCCGGACGCTCCGAAGACCAGCGCCTGCCGCCGAGGCGTTCGATGAGCGCGTCGGCGAACGCGTCCGCCAACTCGACCGCGGCGGGCCGCTCCGCCGCGCGGACCTCCGTCCACCAGACGGGAGCCGGCAACCCGGCGGCAAAGGGACCCAGCAGCCGTTGCGCCTCCCCCTCGACGCGGATGGGGATGGACGCCTCGACCGCCAGCAGCGGGGCTCCGTCCTCATCGAGGACCTGGAGGACGTTCCCGTGCTCGGGTGCGTCCACCTCCAGACCACTGCCCTCGGCCCGCAACGCGTCCAGCAGCGTTCGCGCATCGGGTGGCTCATGGGTCAACGCCACGACGTCGTACGTCACCCGCCCGTCCTCCGATCTCTCAGTGCCGTGACCACGATCGGACAGTGAGACGCGCCCCGCGATGCCCGAGTTTCCGGCCACCTCGTGTTTTGTCCTCGTCTTTGGCGCTCGGCCATCGCGTGTGGTCCACGTCACATGGAGTGAGCCGAGCAAGATCGATACCTTACCGTTGACCACTTTCGTGGGATCTGTCAGATCTGTCGATATGGCGAGCATGAGCGGGTGGCATGACGGCCTACAAGATCGACCTGCCGGGCGTCCTCGGGGAACTGACCAAGGTTCAGGGGGCCGTAGAACCCTTGTGGGACGCCCGTAAGGCGTACTTCCAGCACCTGGCCGACGCGGCCTCCGGCAGCCACAGCGACATCGTGACCGGCGCGCTCGAGCGCTTCGGCGAGGCGACGGCCCGGCGCTGGAACGGGGCGGCCGTGCGCGTCAACCGCGCACTCGGCCAGACCGCGAAGGCGGCCCGCTTCTACGACCTCGCCGACCACGAGATGGGTGAGCGCGCCCGGGCTCACGCACGCAGGGCGGCCGCCGCGCAGCGCAAGGCCACTCTCGCTCCCAAGCCGAGCGAGGTGGAGCCGAAGAAATGACCAGCATCGACGTCTCGCAGATCCCGGACCTCAGCGGAATTGCCGAGAAGGTCGAGCAGGCCGCGACCGGGCTGGGCAAACCGACCGAGGCCGTCCAGCGGGCCGGGGACCGGGCCGAAGCGATCTGGTCCGGACACGGCCTGAAGTCGTTCTACAGGGCGCCCGAGGCCGCAAAGCTCCTGGCGGCGATGGGACCGGTGAAGGCCGAGGTCGACACGGTCGCCTCCCAGACCGGCACGGTCGTCGGTGCCCTCCGCGAGTACGCGGCGGAGGTCAGGAAGATCCAGTCGCATCTCAGCGCCCTCAAGGCCGAGGCGGTCCACTTCAACCAGACCTACATGGGCGACCCGGACGCCGACACCGACGACAAGGTCCAGGGCAAGCGCAACGACCTCATCAAAGGGCTCGGCGGATGGGCGATCGCCTTCCAGGCCGCCCAGCGCACCTGCGCCAACAAGATCAACGCCATGGTCGGCGGACCGCACTACGTGCCGGTCGAGATGCAGCAGGACGGGAACGGCCGCCTGCCTCCCGGATACGTCGCCTGGGGCGCGGCGAACTACCACGACGGCATGAAGATGCCCTGGGGGCAGACGACCAAGAAGCCCGACCCCGCGTGGCTGCGCTTCCTCAAGGGCGCGGGGGGCGCCGCCTACGACCTCATCCACGCCCCCTTCGTCCTGATCGACATCACCGAGCCCGACCGGATGGCGAACGCCTGGACGGGCATCTACCACCTGGCCCACGGCGCCTCCCCGACGACATGGGTCGAGGCCGCCAACGGCGACCACGACGCCCGCAAGGCGCTCGGCGCCTGGCGCGATCTCGGCAAGAGCCTGATCGCCTGGGACGACTGGAAGCACCACAACTACGCGGGCGCCCTCGGCCGGGTCGGCGTCAACGCCCTGACGCTCGGCATCTCCGAACTCAAGCTCGGCAAGGCCGGCAAACTCGGCGACCTCCCCGGCGGCAAGGTCCTCCGCGCCACCGAGCGACTCGGCAACGCCCCCATGGAGGGCCTCAGCCGAATGGCCACCGGCGCCGCCGGCCGGATCGCCGACCTCACCGGCTTCTCCAAGCTCGCGGCCAAACGACCGTCCCTGGCCGCCCTGCGGCACTACCTCGGAGAGAAGACCGGGCTGGGGACGGGTCCGGCGCGTGGAGGAGAAGAGGGCATCCCCGGTGGCGGCAAGACGCACCCCGGGCATGAAGCCGGTCCCGCCGGTCGCCCCGGTGAGACTCCGCCACCCGGTGGGCACGCCCCTGGAGAACCCGGTGGCAAGCAACCGCACATCCCGGCCGAGAAGGGCGGGGGCGGCCCGCACGAGCCCCGCCCCGCTTCGCACGAGGGCAGCCCCGCTCCGCACGAGGACCGCCCAACCCCGCACGAGGACCGGCCCGCCCAGCACGAAGACCGGCCCGCCGAGCACGGCCCCGAGACCCGCGACGGGTCTCCCGGCCACCCGCCCGAACATCCCGGCGAGCCCGAACATCCCGGCGAGCCCGGGCGCCCCGGCGAGCCGGGCCACGAGCGCGATCCTGAGAGCGGCCTTTCTCCCGAGGAGGAACGCAAGCGGCTCGCGAAGGCCGATCAGCTGGAAAAGAGCCTGCACGAAGGTGGCCTGACGGATGAGCAGATAGCCGACCTCCGCGCGGGCCGCTCCCGCGTCGGAGACGAATGGCAACGCCTGGCCAAGGCGCTAGAGCAGGGCTTCGCCAAGAAGGTCATCAAAATCCGCGACCTGCATTCTGATGCACTGAAGTTCGCAATGGACGGGGCGAAGACGCCTCGAGCCGTCGGCTATCGCTATGAATATTACAAGTCGCTGTACGACGAGGCACAGAGAAAGGTTAACGCCGCACACAACGCAGGGCAGTTGGACTTGGGTGGGCAAAGTAAGGCGTACCACTATGTCCGGGAGTTCGAGCGAGTCGACGTCGCCGAGACTCTACGGCGCGACCTCGAAGAGGTTCGCCGGGCTCGTCCCCACGATGTGACGATCGATCCGCATCTCGACGGAAATGGAGAGTTTGCGGGAGTCCGGCAGCATGCAGGGGAAATCGGAATGGGGGACCGTACCTCGGCGGCCTACCATGCGCACAAGCATTATAAAGAACTTCCCGCTGGCGAACGCAAGGGTGACCTCGTCCATGACTACCTCGATAGCGAGGCTCGCACGCTCCGCACCGGAAAAATGGTGTCACGTGTGGTCGAAGCGGATGGAACGCAAAGAGTCCTCTATGTCCGCAAGGTGGGTCACGAGCACTACATGGAGGCGCTGGTCTTTATCAATCCCAACGGCAAGGTCGTCGTGGCGACCTACGGTGGCCTGAAAATTTACAAGGGCGATCTGAGTGAGGTTGACGCTCTATACTAGGTGATATGGTAGGCGAAACCCACGCAGACTTGGTCCAGCAGATCGAAGAGCATTTCACCCTGCTGAACGGAATGCTGGCGGCCGGGCGGGAGGACGGTCCGGGCACCGCCATGGATGCAGTCCTCAAAGTTTACGCGGCACTGGCTCGCTGGGGAGCGAGAGACCCGGCTGAGGCGCAGGCGTTCGGTACTCGGATGAAGCAGGCGGGGGTGGAGCCGTTTTTGCTGGGAGAACGCGCGCAGTCCGTGCTGGGTTCCTATGCGAGCGATGGCGAGATCTACGCCCTACGTGGCCGTACGGACGGCTACCTGACCGCCTGCCAGCACAGGACGGCCGTTCAGGCGCTACAGAATGATTTTCCCGGAGTCGTCTCGTCCGATTGGGCGGTGGAATCCGTGGACGACTTCGACGAAGCATTGCGGGACGTCGCCGATGACCCGACGCCGATGCATCGCGGGCAGATTCCCTCCTGGGCGCCGAAGTCGCACTGGTGGTGGTGGCAGCCGGAGCCCGTGACGATGGACATGCGGGAATTCGGAGACCGCCTCTATGCCGGTGATCTCGGACGTGGAGAGCCCGGCTCCGCGGACTGGCTGAGGTGCGGCGACAAGAAATGCTGGTGTTACACTGCGCCGGGATAGCGGTCGTGTACTCCGGTCGCGCGGCAAAGAGTTTCCGGACGTGGAACCGAAAGTATGGGAAACGGGTGATGAACGCAGGGGGTTCTGCCGCTCGGGTCGATATCCGGCTCGGCGCCGGATCCATTCCGGACCAGGTGCGGCGGCAGGCCGGCCGGATCGGTTTCGAGGATCCGGTGGACGCCGCCGTGCAGTCGAGGCGGCATATCACTGATCTGCCGGCGGACGAGCGCGGCGGCGAATCGCCGATAGCGGCGTATCACAAATCTGCGGCTCGTACGATCGCGCAGGGCGACGTCCGGCTGCATCAGGACCACGGAAACGGGCAGGAACTCGTATTCGTCCGGAGCCGCCCGGCCGCTGCCGGGGTGGACGTGAACCTCGCCGCGACGGTCGAGGTCCGCAACGACGGAAGCGTCTGGCTGCGCGCCTTCGGGTGGCCCGACATCCCGACCGCGGCGCAGACCCGCGTCAGCCCCCACGGCTTCAAAGGCCTCGCCCGGTTCGGTGCGCATGAGATGGCGCAGGAGTTCCAGCGCGGCACGCCGGTGGACCTGGTCATGCTCTCGGTCCTGGCCACCGCCCTCCAGCCCGGTGCCCCCGCGCCGGAACCCGCCGGGCGGGAAGTGCCCGAGGTGCTGTCGACTCGCGGCGGCGAACTCGGCGGCTACCTGAGCATGCTGGAGGAGTACAGTCTCGGCGTCGGCGCGGGCCTCGCCTATCAGGCCTGCCTTCACCGCTCCGCCGTAGAGGTGCTCTCCGCCTCCTTCCTGGGAGATGCCGCCTCGTCCCTCCTGGACATGGAGCTGATCGAGGAAGTCGACGATGAGCTCCGCGATCGGCTGCCGGCCGCGGACCGGCTGCCCGAGGCGATGCTGCTTCCGGGACTGCCGGCAAGTCATTGGTGGTGGGATCGTGCCAAGTGAAGGTGCGGAAGCGCCCGCCGCTGGACCAGGCCGATGGGCTGATGCCGTGAACGAAGGCATATTGGACGACCAGGCGATCATCGAGCTGGCGGCGCATCTCCGAGATCTCAGGTGGCCTTGGTCGGCATCCCACGTCCCGACCGTGGCGCGAGCTCTCGGTTGGACCATGGAAAGTGACTCCGAAGGCGGTATCGACTTCGACACCGGGCTGGGCCCCTCTTCCGGCAGCGTGGAAATCGACGACAAAGACGGAGTCAGCGCCGTGTACGCGCCGGTGACCTCGCTCATCGATTTCAAAATGCTCAGCCGGGCGTGGCTCCGCGACGCGTTCGCTCATGCGACCGGCTTGCTGACCGAAGCATTCGGCGATCCCACGCAAAGACTCCCCGGCCCGTCCCCCGAGGTTCGATGGCGTGGTCCGGATTCGACGCTCGGGCTCAACGACACATGCACCAATGTCGAGATCTTTTCGGCTCGAAACGACTACCTCGACGATCTGGATCACTGGGAAGGCGATTGACATCGATTGGCACGGATTCGCCGGGCATCTGGCGGAAGAACTGGCCCGGCTGAGCGCCGGAACGCTGGTCGTCATCCACGAAGCGGAGCGAGAGATCGAAGCTTCGCGGGCGATTCAGTTCGTGCAGGAGGATGCCCGGCTGATCGCCGAATTGTCGCACAATGATTACCTGGATCCCGACGTCTGGGCGACCCCGGCCGGAGAAGAGGCCATCAGGGAGCTGGGGTGGCGTCCACCCGCCAGGGAACTAGGGCGCGACAACTGGTGGGACACCCTTGACTGGCCGGCCACCGCGGCACAGTACCGAGAACTCGCGACCAAGGCCGTGCTGGGGCTGCGCGACGGATACCGCATCAGCAGCGAAGCCCCCTTTTACTATCATGCCTGGAATGAACGCAGGGGCAACGAGCCCGTGGATCTGCCGCTTCTAGGGCTGCCGCACGTCAAGTGATTCCGGTGGCACGGAGCGGTCGGTGCGGTCGGGCTTGGTCAGGGCGTGTCCGGGCGCTGGAGTGGGCCGGGGTGGTGGGGTGACGACGCGGGTGGTGCACCGGCCGGCGCGGGTCGTGATGCCCGTTGCCGAGGCGGAGCGGCTCAGGATCGAGGCGCCGCCGCAGCTGCCGGAGTCCGGCGGGGTCGGCACGCAGTTGTTCGCGGTGCTGCCGATGATCGGCATGATGATCTCGCTGGCGATCATGACGGTGCTGCGGAACCCCGCATTCGTGGTGCTCGGGGCCGTGCTGCTGGTCGTCGCGGTGCTGGCGGGCGCGGCGCTGCTGCTGTCACGGCGCGGGCAGGTGTCGCGGCAGCGGCGCGCGCAGCGCGAACGGTACCTGGAGTACCTCGAGGAGACCCGCGCTCGACTCACCGAGGCCGAGCAGAGGCGGCGTGAGCAGGCACGGCGGCTCGATCCTCCACCGGAGGCGTTGTACGACATCGTCCGCGATCCGATGCGGCTGTGGGAGCGGCGGCGGCAGAACCCCGATTTCCTGCGAGTGCGGATCGGCACGGGAGAGATGCCGGGGCAGCCGCTGGAGCTGGACGAGCAGGCCAACGCGCTCACGCCCGCCGACTCGTTCATGATGGCCGAGGTCAAGGTGGCGCTCCGCCGGTTCGGAACCGCGCCGGACATGCCGCTGGCCGTGCCGCTGGACATGGCGGGCAACGTGAGCGTCATCGGAGAGCGGGGCGACGTGCTGGCGGTGATCCGGGCCCTGGTCGCGCAGCTCGCCGCCTTCCATGCGCCCGAGGACGTCGCGCTGGGAATCGTCCACTCCTCCAAGCGGATGGCCGACTGGGCGTGGGCGAAATGGCTGCCGCACACGCAGGACCGTGAGCACCGGGACGGCCCGGTCAACGCCCGTCTGCTCGCTCCGGCTCCCCAGCAGCTCAGCAGGCTGCTGGCCGACGATCTGAAGGACCGTACCGACTTCGCCACCGAGGTCCGCCGCGGCCTCGGCCAGAAGGACGCCTATCGGCTGCTGCGCCGGCTCGTCCTGGTGCACGACTCCTACGGGGACGTCGCCACGGAGATGGTGCGGCCGGATGACACGATCCCGCCCACGGGGCTCGCCGCCACCGTCGTCCACCTGCTGTCCGATCAGCAGCACGAACCCGGGGACGTCAGCGTCCGGATCACCGTCCAGGGGGACCGCGTCCGTGTCGCGGACCTGCGGACGGGCGGCGAGTTCGAGGGAGAGCTGGACCAGGTTCCCGCCGGGACCATGACGGGGCTGGCACGGATGCTCGCCCCGTTCAGGCTGTCGGCCGAGTCGATCGAGGAAGCCGCTCGCCAGGGCGGCGACCTGGACGTCCCGAAGCTGCTCGGCATCGAGGACCCCGAACGGCTCGACCTGGATCGGCTCTGGACGCCGCGCGGCGAGCGCGCGTTCCTGCGGGTGCCGATCGGCATGGACGACCAGGGGCAGCCGGTCATCCTCGACCTGAAGGAGGCCGCGCAGCTCGGCATGGGGCCGCACGGGCTGTGCGTCGGCGCGACCGGCTCCGGCAAGAGCGAGTTGCTGCGGACGCTGGTGCTGTCGCTGGCGGTGACGCATTCGCCGGAGCAGGTCAGCATGGTGCTGGTCGACTACAAGGGCGGCGCGACGTTCGCGCCGTTCGCCTCACTGCCGCATGTCGCCGGTGTCATCACGAACCTGGAGGACGACGCCGGGCTCATTGAGCGCGCCTACACCAGCCTGTCCGGTGAGGTGCAGCGCCGCCAGCAGGTGCTCCGGGACGCGGGCAACATCGCCGGCATCGGCGACTACAACTATCAGCGCACGAACCACCGGCCCGATCTTCCGCCGCTGCCCCACCTGCTGGTGATCATCGATGAGTTCGGGGAACTGCTGTCGGCCCGTCCCGACTTCATCGAGCTGTTCCTGTCGATCGGACGCATCGGCCGCAGCATCGGCGTCCACCTGCTGCTGTCCAGCCAGCGCATCGAAGGCGGCAAGCTGCGCGGGCTGGAGACCTACCTGTCGTACCGCATCGGCCTGCGGACGTTCTCCGAAGAGGAGTCGCGGACCGTCCTCGACACGCCCGACGCCTTCCACCTGCCCGCCCTGCCCGGCTTCGGCTACCTGAAGGTCGACACCAGCCTCTACCAGCGGTTCAAGGGGGGCTACCTATCCGGGCCGTACCGCCGGCCGGTCGACGACGAGGACGACACCACACCCCCGTCGGTGCAGCCGTATCCGGCGTTCAACACCGGCGGGCGGGGCGGATACGAACAGGCCGGCATCCCCGAGACGGCGCTGCCCGAGCGCAGTGCCGGACCGACCCTGCTGGACGTCCTGGTCCGCCAGCTCATCGGCCGCCGGGTGCAGAACATCTGGCTGCCGCCTCTTCCGTCCGCCGTCCCTTTGGACGCGGTCCTCGGCCCTCCGGAGCCCGATGCCGAGGGACTGAGGGTGCCGACGCAGATCCGTCCGATGCACGTGCCGATGGGCCTGCTGGACGATCCGCGACGTCAGCGCCAGTACCGCTGGGATCTGGACCTGACCGTCTCGGGCGGGCACATCGCCGTGATCGGCGGGCCGCAGACCGGCAAGACCACGCTGCTGCGCACCCTCGTGCTGTCGCTGGCACTGACGCACACCCCGCAGCAGGTGGCGGTGTACGCCCTGGACCTGGTCGGCGGGGGGATGCACGCCCTCGCCGCCCTGCCCAACGTCGGCGGGGTGGCGGGCCGGACCGACACCGAGCGGGTCCGCCGTACCGTCGAGGAAATGCGCGGAATGCTCGAGCACCGGCAGGAGGTCTTCCGCAAGCACGGCATCGACTCGGTCGCACGGCTGCGGCGGCTGCACGCCGAGGGGCGGGTCCCCGAACTGCCCTGCACGGACGTCCTGATGGTGGTCGACGGCTTCGGCGCACTGCGCACCGACTTCGAGGAGATCGACGACGACGTCTCCGATCTGCTGCAGCGCGGCGGCGGCTACGGCATCCACGTGATCGCCGGGATGCTGCGCTGGCATGACGTGCGGATCGCCATGCAGTCCAACTTCGGCAGGCGCATCGAACTGCGGCTCAACGACCCGGCCGACTCGGCGATCGACCGGAAGCTCGCCGAGACCATCTCCGCCGAGCTGCCGGGGCGGGCGCTGACCGACGACGGCAAGCTGTTCGGGCACGTGGCGCTGCCCCGGGTCGACTCGCGGCTGGAGGCGTCCGACCTCGGCGAGATCGTCGAGACGACGGCGGCGTCCGTGCGCGGGGCGTGGAGCGGCAAGACGGCGCCTCCCATCCGGGTCCTGCCGCATGTGCTGCCCGCCGAGAGTCTTCCCACGCCGAGCACCGTCCCCGACGCCGTCCCCATCGGTGTGGACGAGCGCGCCTTGGAACCGGTGCTGCTCGACCTGCTCAACGATGACCAGAACCTGCTCGTCCTGGGCGATGGAGAGTGCGGCAAGTCCAACCTGCTGCGTCTGATCGCCCAGGGCCTGCTGTCTCGCTACTCCTCCGAGGAACTGGTGTTCGCCGTCCTGGACCCGCGCCGGACGCTGCGCGACGTGATCCCCGAACCGTACTTGGGGGGCTACGCCGGCAACGCCCGCCTCGCCGCAGGGCTGGCCACCGCTGTGGCAGGGGAACTGGACGCCCGCCTCACCGACGAGGGCTCCGCGGAGAACGCGCCGCGCGTCGTGGTGCTGGTGGACGACTACGACCTGCTGACCAGCGCCGGCCAGCAACCGCTGGCACCGTTCCTCCCGTTCGTCCCCGGCGGACGCGACATCGGCCTCCACTTCGTGATCGCCCGCCGCGCCGCCGGCGCGGGCCGTGGCCTTTACGAACCGCTGGTCCAAGCCGTACGCGAGAGCGGGACAAGCGCGCTGATGATGTCCGGCGACCGCTCCGAAGGACAGCTGTTCCCGCCGCACTACCCGGCCCCGCTGCCTCCGGGGCGAGGCCTGTGGATACAGCGCGGCGGCCCTGCCCGCCTCATCCAGACCGGCTTCCTTGACCTGCCCGTGCGGTAGCAGGAACACGGAGCGAGGGCCAGGAGCGGGGGTAGGTGAGGACGGCCGGGACGCGGCGGTGGACGTCTGCTCGTGGTGATCGGCATCGCCGCCGCCTACTGCGCGATCGGCGCCGCCGCCACGGCGATCTCCGGCCGACGCCGCGAACTGACCCCGCACTACTCGCGTTCGCCGGTGCACGCGTGGCCACAGGATCCGCAAGCATAATGCCGACCGGCGTAAGCCTGGCTGCCTGACGGGACCTCGCGCATGCCGCACGTCCGCCAGGCGCGCAGACACGGTTTTTCTGGGCTCTAATGGAGAGAATTACAGGAAGGGGATAGTCGACGCATTTGCACTACCAGCCCTCGCGCTCGTACTGCTGGCCTGCGTCCACGCAGTCGAAACGGCTCGCACAATTGTCGATCAAAATCCATCCGGCCTGCGCGTTCGCGCCGGTTTTCGGGGCCGCCGCCTGGGCGGGGACGCTGGTTCCAGCGACCGCCAGGATGGCGAATCCCGGCAGCCAAGGCCGCTCTACGTAGTCGCAGACGCATGTTCCTCTCGACATCGGTGTGCAGACGCCGGTCGCGTCGGTCGCCGTGCTGTCCATAAGGGCGCCGCGCACTGGAGTTCTCGGAGGTGATCAGGATGTCCTCGCCGCGCCGCGGCTGCGCGACGCTGATCTGGGGAAGGAGACGAAAGCAGGGCCGGTAACGCCATCGTCTCTGCCGATGTCGCCTTGTGGGTGCACGATGGTGATCGCCGGCTGCTGCCAGCCAACCGTCCTTTCCGATCCGGAGCCGAGTCGATGAGTCCGATCAGAGCGTTCGTCTACGATGCGCTGCCGGGACGGGTGGTGTTCGGGGCCGGCGTCGCCCGCAGGGGGCTGCTCGATGAGGTCGACGCGTTCGGCGCCGAGCGGATCCTGGTCGTCGCGCGCGATGCCGAGTCCGGCCTGGTCCGCGAGCTGTGCGGTCCGTTCGCGGACCGCGTCACGGCCACGTTCTCCGCGATCCGCCCGCACGTTCCGGTCGAGGTCGCCGAGCGCGCTCGCGAAGTCGCCGCGGGCGCCGATCTGGTGCTGTCGATCGGCGGCGGTTCGACGACGGGGACGGCCAAGGCGGTCGCGCTGACCACGGGCCTGCCGATCGTCGCCGTACCCACCACCTATGCCGGCTCGGAGGTCACACCGGTGTGGGGCCTGACCGAAGGGGCCCGCAAGACCACCGGCACCGACCCGCGCGTGCTTCCCGGGACCGTGGTCTACGACCCCGACCTGACCATGACGCTCCCCGTGGCGCTGTCGGTGGCCAGCGGGCTCAACGCGATGGCCCACTGCGTCGAGGCGTTCTGGGCCCCTGGCCGCAACCCGGTGTCCAGCGCCGTCGCCGAGGACGGGATCCGGCGCCTCGCGGCCGGCCTGCCCGCGGTCGCCGCCGATCCGGCCGACCGCGACGCCCGCGCCGGCCTGCTGCTGGGCGCCTACCTCGCCGGTTCGGCCTTCGCCGTCGCGGGGTCCGGGCTGCACCACAAGATCTGCCACGTCCTGGGCGGGGCCTTCGACCTGCCGCACGCCCAGACGCATGCGATCGTGCTGCCGCACGTGCTCGCGTTCAACGCCGCGGCCGCGCCCGAGGCCGCCTCCCGCATCGCCGCCGCGCTCGGCCGGCCCGATCCGGCCAGGGGCCTCGACGACCTCGGCCGCGGACTCGGCGTGCCCGCCGGCCTGCGGGAACTCGGCCTGCGCGAGGACGGCATCGAGACCGTCCTGGACGAGATCCTCGCCGTCGCGCCCGCCGACAACCCGCGCCCCATCACCCGCTCGGGCCTCAGGACGCTGCTGCACGCGGCATGGGCCGGCTGAAGGAGAACGCATGACCGACGAGCAAGCCTCCGGCCGGGAGCAGGCGGTGACCGACGAGGTCCTCGCCAGTTTCGGCGGAACCGCCGATCCGCGACTCCGCGAGATCATGCAAAGCCTGGTCGGGCACCTGCACGCCTTCGCCCGGGACGTCCGGCTCACCCAGCGCGAATGGGAGACCGCGATCGGGTTCCTCACCCGCACCGGGCACATCACCGACGACCGCCGCCAGGAGTTCATCCTGCTGTCCGACGTCCTCGGGCTGTCCATGCTCACCGTCGCGATCAACGAGCCGGAGGCGCCGGGAGCGACCGAGTCCACGGTGTTCGGGCCGTTCTTCGTCGACGGCGCCCCCGAGATCCCGCTCGGCGGCGACATCGCCCGCGGAGCGCCCGGCACCCCGTGCCACGTATCGGGTCACGTGCGCTCCGTGGACGGAACCCCGATCGCCGGAGCGTGGCTGGACGTCTGGGAGGCCGACGAGGACGGCTTCTACGACGTCCAGTACCCCGGGGACCGGACCGCCGGCCGTGGCCGCCTGCGATCGGGTCCGGACGGCGAGTACCGGTTCTGGTCGGTCCTTCCGGCGCCCTACCCGATCCCGCACGACGGCCCGGTCGGCGACCTGCTCGCAGCCGCGGGCCGCGGCCCGATGCGTCCCGCCCACCTGCACTTCAAGGTCACCGCCCCCGGCCAGCGGACCCTGATCACCCACATCTTCGTCGCAGGCGACCCCCACCTCGACCACGACGCGGTCTTCGGCGTCAAAGACGGCCTCATCGTCGAAGCCGAACACCACACCACCGGCCCCGCACCCGACGGCACACACCCCGAAGGCACCTGGACAAGCATGCACTTCGACCTAGTACTCGCCCCGAGCTGACCACCCGCCCGCAACCGGACGCCGCCGGCCCGGCGCTCGGCACATCCTCGCCCGGACAGCCTCCGATCGAATAGATTTTCGATCATGGTTCCGGGTCTCTTGTGCGTTCACCGCTGGCTGGACGAGGACGGCCGGCGGCAACTGGCGGCGGACATCGACGCCGCGCCTTGGTCGTCGCAGTTGCGGCGACGCGTCCAGCACTATGGGCACCGCTACGACTACGGCAACCGCGGCGTGGACGGCGACGCGGCCCCGCCGCTACCGGGCTGGGCGGTACGGCTGGCGCGGCGGCTGCACGACGACGGCCACTTCGACCGGCCTCCCGACCAGGTGATCGTGAACGAGTACCTTCCCGGCCAGGGCATCAGCGCCCACGTCGACCACGTCCCCTCCTTCGGGCCCGTCGTCGCCTCGGTCAGCCTGCTGTCGGCCTGCATCATGGAGTTCACCAATCCAGAGGACGCGACGCGCGTGCCGGTACGCCTGGAACCCGGCAGCCTGTGCGTGATGACCGGCCCGGCGCGATTCGCCTGGCGGCATGCCATCCCGGCGCGCAAGACCGACCCCGGCCCGCACGGTCGGGTGCCCCGCGGCCGACGGGTATCCGTGACGTTGCGGACCGTCCGCTAGCGGCGCGCGAAGCTCATGCCAGGTCGCCGAGGGCCTGGATGGCTTGAGGGCCATAGCCGGCCGCGGCCAGCGGCGCGCGGATGTCGGTTTCGAGATCGGGTAAGTAGCCCACGAGCACGTCGGCGGGCCCGGTGATCCACGCTTCGCGCAGCGCGGCGGGGAGCAGCAGGGTCCGTGCGGGATCGAGCGTTTCCGGTGGACCGCCTGTGGTGACCTGGACGGGCGCGCCCACATTGGTGAGGACCTTCGCCGTTGGCAGCGGCAGCCGTATCGCGGCGCCGGCCGCAGCACGCCACCGCTCCAGCGCGAAGTAGGGGCCCGCAGTGCAGACGACCCTCTCGATGTCATCGGTGACGGCGATGCGCAGGCCGGGCTGGAAGTCGGGGCGCGGGTCGGGCTTCCATTCGGCGATCAGCATGTCGAGGTTGTGGTGCCATTCGGCGTCGTCGAGCCGGGAGCCGTCCTCCATGCGGTGAGGCATGGCGCTCTGCTGGACGTCGGAGGTCTGCTCGATCTCGTAGACGAGCGTGTCGGGGCCGAAGCTGTGCAGCGTCCCCGCCGGGACGTAGAGCGTCTCGCCCGGCCGGACGGGCAGCCTCCGCATCACCGCGTCGAAGTCACCGCGCACCAGGGCGTCCCGCAGGCCGGCGGCATCGACGCCGGGCCGGAGCCCGGCGAGTGCGGTGGCGCCGGACGGGGCGTCCAGGATGTGCCAGGCCTCGGTCTTGCCGTGCGGGGCGCCCTCCAGCCACTGGGCGTCGGTGTCGTCGGCGTGCAGGTGGACGGGCAGCGGCCCGGACGCGTCGATGAACTTGGTCAGGACGGGAAAACGGTCACCGCGCCAGCCGCGTCCGACCAGCTCGTCGGGGTGGTCAGTGGCCAGACTCCGCAGCGTCCGCCCGGCGAGCGGCCCGGCCTCGACCCGCGCGATCTCTCCGTCGACGTCGCTGACCTCCCACGTCTCGGCGATCCGGCCGGACGGTGCCGGATGGCGACCGAGCCGGTCGACGATCGCGCGTCCGCCGAAGACGTGCGACCTGATCGGCGTGGTCAGCCGCAGCGGATACCAGTCCATGTCACAGGATCGGCTGGCCGGGCACCAGCACCGCACGGCGCCCCGCGTCCTCGACCAGCCGCGCGGTGTCGCGGGCGTCCTCGTGCTCGCCGAGGTTGGAGATCAGCACGTCGGCGCCTTCCCGCGCGAACGCGATCGCCACCGCACGCCCGATCCGGCTGTCCCCGCCCGCGACCACCGCCGCCTTGCCGGCCAGCCGCCCCGACCCGCGATAGCTCTCCTCACCGCAGTCGGGCGACTGAGTACCGGGCGGCTGTTGCTGTTGCGGCTTCGGACTCACGGCGGTGCCTCTCTGCAGGGACGGGCGCTACTGGCGCCTACCCAGCAGGACCCCGCCACACCGGACACCACCGAGATTGACCACCCCTTGGAGCACGCGAGAGCAGCCGCTCGCATCCTGGTCCCGGACCGGCCTGCGCTCGCCTCCGGACTCCCGCGAGGTGCTCGACCGGGGACGTGTTCAGCGCAGTTCGACTTCGATGTTGTGTGCGGTGAGCATCTCCAGGAGGGTGTCGAGGGTTATCGTCGGCGCGTGTCGGTGGCGGTCGTAGCCGGCGATGAGGTGCCCGCTGGCCACCGCCGAGTCATGCCAGACCAGTCGGAAGGGAGCCTCAGCACCCCACTTTCCGCTCAGGCAGTCGTCGAGAGCGCCGAGGTTCCAGCCGAAGTAGCCGCCTGGGCCGTTGATCGCCTCACCGATGGCGCAGTAGAAGCCGTCGATGTCGGTGACGAAGCGGCCGTCGAGGTGAAAGGCGGTGCCTGCCTGCTGGTCGGGGGTGTTCCGGCGGTGATGGGCCAGTGCGACGCCGGCCCACTCGTGCCGCAGCGTCCGGTCATAGCCCGCCCACAGGTTGCGCTCGGTGGGGCGACCGGTGAACCACAGGTCCAGAATGCCGCGGGTCGCGGCAGGGTGCGGTTCACGTGCGTGGCTGGCGATGGTGACGTCGAGGAGGTCGGGGCCGAGCGTGGACGGGACGCTCGACAGGAGCGTGCCGGACACGATGCCGCAAGGCACCGCCGAACCGTCGGCCGCGACGGCTCCCACGTCCGCCGACACTCGACGGCGGCGCAGACCGGCCTTCGTCGTCTGGTGCGCCGCGGCGATCGCGGTCAGCAGCGGCGGCTCGGGCCGGCACCCGACCAGGGTGATGCGCGGTACCGGCGGTCCGGCGGGTTCCCGGAAGAGGCCGGTGATGTCGGCGCAGACTCCGCACGGCGCGTCGTCCGGACCGCTCAACACGAATCCGGTGACGTCGTCGGGACGGGCTACTCCGTCGGTACGGTCGTCCACATCGACCAAGCCCTCCAGGTCGATGTCGACGCGTTCCGGGGAGGTCTTGGACGGCCGGTGGTCCAGGACGGTCACGTCCAATAACTGCTCGCCGATCCAGCCGCGCCGTGCCGCAGGGTCATCGGGTCTGGCCGACAGCCAGAGGTCGCCCAGCCACGCCCGTTCGGCCCCTGCGGTGTCGGACGCCACGGAGTTGAGGAGCGAGGCGAGTGCGCCGTCCGGCACGCAGCCCAGGAGGGTGAAGCGTTCCCGCGGCCGGGGCGGCAGATCGACGAACAACCCTTCGATGTCGGCGCACAACGCCAGGGCATCATCGCCGGGAAACTGCGGCGTGCCGGTGTATCCGACGAGCAGCCAACGCGGCGGAAACCGCCGGTCCCATGTCCACCGCCGCTGCCACGGATCGTCGTCTCGGACCAGGCGGTCGGTCATAGCCCCCGACCGTACCGGCGATCAAGAAACGCCAGGCGCGGTCAAGACCGCCTGAAGAGGGATAGTGGGGCCGTGGATCGGAGACTGCAGGCGGATCTGCTGCGCCGGGCCGCGCGGGACCAGAAGGTCCGCGCATCGACCCCGCGGACCACACTGTCGCCTCTCACGGCCATGCGCTTCGTCTGGGTCGACTGCAGGAACACCGCGTGGCTCGACCGCGTCGTCCGGCGGCGGGGGTGGCCCGGGACCGCGCTGGTCGGGCGGGACGCGGCCCACGCCGCCTGGCTGCTCGCCCAGCACGCCGACCGGCGGCGGCAGGCGCAACGCCGTTTCCTGCGCGCCATGCGAGAGGCGGTGGAGCGCGGCGACGACGATCCCAAGGACCTCGCCTACCTGGAGGATCGCGTCCGGGTCAATGCCGGCCGGCCTCAGCGGTACGGCACCCAGTACGGCATGACCGCGTCAGGGTTCGGGCCGCAGCCGATCGAGGACCCGGACGGCCTGGACGACCGCCGCGCCCAGGTGGGCCTGCCGCCCATGGCCGAGTACGAGGCGGAAATGCGCCGCCGCATCGACGGAGAGCCATGAACTCCCCTTGTGTCGCCGATCGCGGCGGCGCAACGTACTCGCCCGTGCGGACCGCGGGCACCGGCCCGGGTTCACGCCGCGGCGCCCACCAGACCGTGCGGGTCGAGGATGTACTTGCGCGCCGCGCCCCGGTCGAACTCGGCGTAGCCCTCGGGCGCCTGGTCGAGCGGGATGACCGTCGCGTTGACGTTGCGGGCGACGTGCACCCGGTCGTGCAGGATCGCCATCATCAGCTGCCGGTTGTAGGACATCACCGGGCACTGCCCGGTGGCGAGGGACTCGGACTTGGCCCAGCCGAGCCCGATCTTCAGGCCGAGCTGCCCGACCCGGGCGTTCTCGTCCGAGGCCCCCGGGTCGCCGGTCACGTAGAGACCGGGGATGCCGACCCGCCCGGCCGCCCGGGTGATGTCCATCAGCGTGTTGAGGACGGTCGCGGGCTGCTCTCCCCCGTCCGGACCGTGGCCGCGCGCCTCGAACCCGACGCAGTCGACGGCCGCGTCCACCTCCGGGACGCCGAGGATCTGCTCGATCTGCTCGCCCACGTCGGCGTGCCGGGACAGGTCGATCGTCTCGCAGCCGAACCCGTGCGCCTGCGCCAGCCGCTGCTCGTTCATGTCACCGACGATCACGACGGCGGCGCCGAGCAGCAGGCAGGCGGTGGCGCACGCCAGCCCGACCGGGCCGGCGCCCGCCACGTACACGGTCGATCCGGTGGTCACGCCCGCCGTGTAGGCGCCGTGATAGCCGGTGGGGAGGATGTCCGACAGCATCGCCAGGTCCGGCAGCTTGGCCATCACGGTGTCGCGGTCGGCCGGGAACTTCAGCAGGTTGAAGTCCGCGTACGGGACGACCGCGTACCGCGCCTGCCCGCCATGCCAGCCGCCCATGTCGACGTAGCCGTAGGCGGCGCCCGGACGTTCCCGGTTGACGTTCTCGCACACGCCGGTGTGGCGCTCCTTGCAATTGCGGCAGCGCCCGCACGCGATGTTGAACGGGACGCTGACGAGGTCGCCCTCCTTGATGAACTCGACGTCCCGGCCCGTTTCGATCACCTCGCCGGTGATCTCGTGGCCGAGCGTGAGCCCGGCGGGCGCGGTCGTCCGGCCGCGCACCATGTGCTGGTCGGACCCGCAGATGTTGGTCGCGAGTACCTTCACGATGACGCCGTGCTGGAGCCGGCGGCCGTTCTGCTCGGCCAGTTCGAGCCTGGGGAAGTCCAGGTCCTCGACGGTGACCTCGCCCGGTCCCTGGTACACGACGCCGCGATTGGTGTCCGCCACGGTTCCTCCCTCCACAGTGAGGATCGCGGGCGATATACCCCATTTATGCAGGTCAATGGGATCTTTCGGGCTCGGATTCGGCGACCCCGGACAGCATGGGACGGCCGCCCCAGGACACCGGAAACGCCTCCGCCGAGGTCATCCGACTCGGCGGAGGCGCTGGTGCGGTTCGTTCAGTTGTCGTCTTCGAAGGAGTCCATCGCGTCGTCGTACGCCTGCTCGTAGGCGGCCTCCTGGTAGGCGTTCTGGACGGCCTGCTGGGCGAAGCCGGTGTCGAACGAGTCGTCGTCCCCGCCATCGTCGTCATCATCGAGCATCTCGTTGACGACGGCACCGGCGACGAACCCGGCCGCCAGGCCGCCGGCCGCGCCCGCCGCCACCCCGCCCCAGCCCGGCCCGTGGCCGCCGTGGTGCTCGCCGTGGCCGAACCCCTCGTGCCCGTACTCATGCCCGCCGAAGCCGTGGCCGCCATGCCCGTGGCCGTTCCCGTGCCCGGCCACGGCGTGCAGCCAGGACTCCAATTCGTGCTCCCAGGCCATGTGGAGCGCCTGCTCGTGGGAGACGTGGAATCGTCCGAAGACGTCATCTCCCTCGGAGAGGAAGGAGTCGCGCTGGTCGGCCTCCAGCACGACTGCCAGGCCGTGCGGGTCCGCGACGAAGGTGAGCTCGACCTCGCCGATCCGCCCCGCGTACGACGGCGGCGCGTAGAACTCGATCTCCTGGTAGAACGGCAGTTCCTGGTGCAGGCCGGCGATGTGCCCCTCCTCGACGTCGGCGCCCTTGAAGGTGAAGCCCAGCGCTCCGAACGCGTCGAGGACGCGCTGCTGCGACGGCAGGGGCAGCACCGAGATCGGGTCCAGGTCGCCGGCGTCCATCGCCCCGGCGACCTCCAGTTCCGTCCGCACGCCCATGGTCATGCCGTGCAGGTGCTGCCCGTAGACCTCGGTGACGGGCAGCTCCCACGGCAGCGGCATCTCGAACGGGACCGCGTGGTACTGCCCGGCGCCCAGGGAGAAGCCCCCGGTGATCGCCGCGCGGTAGAACTCCAGGCCGCCGCTTCCCTCGTGGTCGCCGTGCTCGTACTCGGCGCGGGTGACCAGGCTCAGCACCACCTGGTGGATGGGGGTGTCACGGTCTCCGCCCTGCAGCCGGACCTCGCCGGACAGGTACTCGCCCGGACGCCCGTGCGGGCCGGCCAGCACCGTCTCGACCGAAGGCCCGCCCACCCCGAAGACGCCCAGCAACTGCCTGAAGACCATGCCTTCTTCCCTCTTCTCTTGTACGCCGGAGCCGCCTAGGGGCTGCCCCCGCACCGGACACGCACCTCGTTGGACGGCACCCAGGGGGCGATCGTTCCGGGTGGTACACGGAAGCGTCCCCGGAATGCCGAAGGGCGGGACGCTCGCCGCGTCCCGCCCTTCGCCTTCGCTCTGTCAGCCCCGAAGGCCGCCCGGCGCGCCCTGGTCGGGGCCCCGCTCGTAGCGGTTCTGCTCGTTGTCGACCGCCGTATAGATCCTCGACCGCAGGCCCTCGGGGTCCGGGACGCACTTGAGCCGGAGCATCCCGTGCTCGGACGCGGACTGGACGTCCAGCGTCCCGTAACGCCAGATCCGCTCCCAGAGCGTCACCCGGTACGAGACGTCGTTCACCCGGCTCAACGGGATGCTGTGGCCGGTCTTGGTCAGCAGGCCGGTGCGCTTGTAGATGCGCTTCGTCGTGAGGATGTACATCGTCCCGCGCCAGCGGAGCAGCGGGATCAGCCAGAACCACAGCGAGCACAGGGCGGCCAGGGCGAGCACGACGTAGTCCGCGATCCGTCCCCAGTCCTGGCCGAAGGGGATGAACCACAACAGCGCACCCGCGACGATCCAGACCAGGCAGAGGATCACGAACTCGCCGACCATCTCCGTCCAGTGCTGCCGCGTGGCGTACACCAGCGACTCGTCCTCGGCGAGGTACCGGTCAGCAAGGCCCATGCCGCGCATCCTGACACACCACACGTGAACGCACGAGTGCCGAAGGCGTCTCCGGACCAGCTCACTGGTCCCTGACGGCCCGCTGTTCCCGAACATGTACCTACCCGGCGACATGCAGGCCCTACTGCGGGTGGCCGGTCGCTCTGGAATCTCGGTGGGGCAGAGATGGTTGACGTCGGTGTGAAGAAGATCGGTTTTCTCTCGTTCGGCCACTGGAGTGACGGCGCGGGCTCGCGGACGCGGTCGGCGGCGGACGCACTGCTGCAGTCGGTCGACCTGGCCGTGGCCGCGGAGGAGCTCGGCGCCGACGGCGCCTATTTCCGGGTGCACCATTTCGCCAGGCAGCTGGCTTCTCCCTTTCCGCTGCTGTCCGCGATCGGCGCGAAGACCTCGCGCATCGAGATCGGCACCGGCGTGATCGACATGCGGTACGAGAACCCGATGTACTTCGCCGAAGACGCCGGGGCCGCCGACCTGATCTCCGGCGGACGCCTGCAGCTCGGCATCAGCCGGGGATCGCCGGAACAGGTCATCGAAGGGTGGCGGTACTTCGGGTACGAGCCGTCCGAGGGCGACACCGATGCCGACATGGCACGCAAGCACACCGAGGTACTGCTCACGGTGCTGCAGGGCCGAGGCTTCGCCGAGCCGAATCCGCGGCCGATGTTCCCCAACCCGCCCGGGCTGCTGCGCGTCGAGCCGCATTCCGCGGGGCTGCGCGACCGCATCTGGTGGGGGTCGAGTTCCAACGCCACCAGCGTGGGGGCGGCCGAGCTGGGCATGAACCTGCAGAGTTCCACGCTCAAGGACGATGAGACCGGCGAGCCGCTGCACGTCCAGCAGCGCAAGCAGATCGAGGCCTACCGGCAGGCGTGGAAGGACGCCGGACACCGGCGCGAGCCGCGTGTTTCGGTCAGCCGCAGCATCTTCGCGCTGACCAGCGATCTCGACCGCGCCTACTTCGGCCGGAACGCCGACTCGGGCGACCACATCGGAATGATCGACGAGAACACCAGGGCCGTCTTCGGCCGCTCGTACGCGGCCGAGCCGGACGTGCTGGTCAAGCAGCTCGCCGGCGACGAGGCCGTTCAGGCCGCCGACACGCTGTTGCTCACGGTCCCCAACCAGCTCGGCGTGGACTACAACGTGCACGTCCTGGAGAACATCCTGACCCACGTGGCACCCGAACTCGGCTGGCGCTGACTTCGTCATGACCGGGTGAGGAGCCTGGTCTCCGCTGCTTCGGTGGCCGCGAGGTGGCGGCGGCGGCTCGGCATCATCATGGTCGGGTGGGTGACGCTCCAGGCCGCGCCGGCGCACACCATCTCCTTGATCCGGGCGGCGGTCCGGCCCGTGAAGACGGTGGACGTGACCTGGTCGTCGGCGGTCACGCGCTGGATGATCCCATCGCGGCGTCCGAGGCTGATGCACTGCACGGAGTAGCCGATCGTGGTCCGGGGGACCCTGCGGCCGGTCAAGCGGGCGGCGATGACGTCGGCTGCCAGCCACGCCATGGGGTTCGCCGAGGCGCAGGACATCCGCAGCGGCCCGCCGCCCGCTCCTTCGGCCAGCGCGGCGTCACCCACGGCGTACACATCGGGGTGCGAGACCGATCGCATGCCGGCGTCGACGACGATCCGGCCGCTGCCGGACACCTCAAGGGCGGTGGCGGCCGCGATCGGGTGGACGGCGAAGCCGGCGGTCCACACGGTCACCTGCGCCCGGATCTGCTCGCCTGCGTCGGTGACCGCGCCCTCCGCTTCGACGCGCGTTATGTCGGCGTGGTCGTGGACGGTGATGCCGAGCCGGTCCAGGGCGCCGCGCAGATGACGCTGGGCCTTCTCGCTGAGCCAGCCGCCGACGCGGCCCCGGGCGGCGATCGCGACTTCGAGGTCCGGGCGGGCTTCGGCGATCTCGGTGGCCGTCTCGATGCCGGTCAGACCGCCGCCCACGACCAGCACGGTCCCACCGGGCTCGACCTCGCTCAGGCGCGCCCGCAACCGGAGAGCGGCCTGCTTGCCGGCCACGTTGTGGGCGTGCTCGGCGACGCCGGGGACGCCGTGATCGGCGGTGGTGCTGCCCAGGGCGTACACGAGGGTGTCGTAGGCGAGGGTCTCGCCGCCGAGGTCGACGGTCTTGCCCTCCACGTCGACGGCGGTGACCCGGGCCGTCCGGACCTGTACGCCGGTGCCCGCGTAGAGGTCCCGCAGCGGGCGGGGCCGCAGGTCCTGCCCGCTCGCGAGCTGGTGCATGCGGACCCGCTCGACGAACTCCGGGTCGCCGTTGACCAGGGTGATCTCGACGTCGTCGCGGTGCAGCCGCCTGGCGAGGCGGCCGGCGGCGTTGGCTCCGGCGTACCCGGCCCCCAGGACGACGATGCGGTGCTTCATGGCTTGCTCCTATCTGGTCGCTGTCACCTCCTGAACCGGACGGCCGAGCGATCCCTGACAACGAGCGGGTGTGATCCGGCTCACCACTTCTCCGCCAGCGGGCGATGAGGACCGGTGGCCGCCCACTGGCGCGCGATGCGCTGAAGTTTGTCCGGGTTGACCTGGATGTGGACGGCGGCCACCCCGCTGGGAGACGCATCGAGGCAGACCACGCCGATGACCTGCTCGTCGACCTCGACCACCACGGCAGGACCGCCGTTGACGACGGCGGCGTGGAAGGCGGGGCTGCCACCGACGAGAGCCCGTTTGGAGTCGCTCGGACGGAACATGCCGCGCAAGTACTGGGCGATGCCCACCGCCCCGATGACCGGGGTCCTGCGGGCGGTGACCTTGCCGCCGCCGTCGGCCACGCTGACCGCGTCGTCGGCGAGCAGCCGGATCAGCGGCTCGGTGTCGCCGCTGAGGGCCGCGGCGAGGAACTCCTCGACGATCTTCCGCGCGGCGACCGCGTCGATCTCCGCGCGGGACCGTCCGACTTCCAGATGCCGCCTGGCGCGCCGGTAGATCTGCTGGCAGTTCGACTCGGTGATGTTCAGGATCTCCGCGATCTCGCGGTGCGCGTACCCGAACGCCTCGCGCAGCACGTACACCACCCGCTCATTGGGAGACAGCCGCTCCATAAGGGTGAGCATCGCCATGGAGACCGACTCGCGCTGCTCGGCCGTGTCGGCGGGACCGAGGATCCGGTCTCCGTCCAGCACCGGCTCGGGCAGCCACTGCCCTACGTAGGTCTCCCGCCTGGCCCGCGCCGAGGAGAGCTGGTTGAGGCAGAGGTTGGTGAGCACTTTGGTCAGCCACGCTTGGGGCGTCTCGATCCGCTCCCGGTCCGCCGCATGCCAGCGCAGGTACGTGTCCTGCACCGCGTCCTCCGCATCACCGGCCGATCCCAGCAGCCGGTAGGCGATCGCCTCCAAGCGCCCCCTGGAGCTCTCGAACAGATCGGCCTCGTGCGCGTGCAGCGGCATCGCCCCATGATCGGCCATATTCGCAGGCCACGTCCACGCGGCCGGGTACGACTTGGATCACCCCTGTGAGACCGCGGCGAGGCCGCCGTGTCAGCCCAGCAGGAACTTGGTCAGGGCGTCGCGGCCGGCGTGGCCGGGTTCGCGGTTCTGGATGGAGTGGGCGGCGCCCTTGACGATCACGAAGCGGGTGCCGGCGGGGCTGACGGCGCGTTCCTGTTCGGCCCACTCCAGCGGGGTGCTGAGGTCGTGGTCGCCGGTGAGGATCAGCGTGGGCAGGTCGGGCAGCCGCCCGGCGGGGTCGGAGTTCGGAGGCTCGGCCGGCCAGCGCAGGCAGGTCTGGACGCTGCTCTGCGCGAGCGCGACCGCCGAGGTGTACGGCCAGGTGGCCGATGCGGGCAGGGTGCGCGCGGTGCGGTCGAGGAACGGGCGGCGGAGCCGGGTCGGGGTGGCCGAGGTGCCCCACGGGAAGCGCAGGTCGTCGCAGAGGGTGGCCGCGTGCAGGCCCGCGCTCAGCTGGCTCGCGGGCGTGCCGTCGGCCGGGGTGAAGACGGCCTCGATGGCGTCCAGCCGGCGGGTGTCGCCGGCGACGGCCTCGTGCATCGCGCCGATGATGTCCCCCGGCAGGCCGCTGCCGGGGATCGGGTCCGGGTCGCGGTAGGTCGGGTCGATGAACTCGTAGCCCACGACGTCGCCGAACAGGGCCAGCCCGCCCGCCGGGGTGCGCCGCCGGACGAGCGTGGCCAGGTCCTGCGCCGGGTCGAAACCGCAGGCGGGCGCGGCCTTGCAGGCGTCCCGGAGCACCCTGGGCTGGGCGGTGAGCCCGACCAGGTTCAGGTCTCCGGCGACCGTCCAGTGGTGCGGGACGACCGAGTCCATGACCAGCCGGGACACGTGCCGGGGATGGGCGATGGCGTAGCGGGCGGCGGTGAGGGAGCCGTACGACACGCCGTCCACGGCCATGGTGTCCACGCCGAGCGCGCGGCGGACGTCCTCGAAGTCGCCGACGCTCTGGTCGGTGCCGTAGAAGCGGGCCCGGTCGCCGAGCAGGCGGCTGCACTCGTCCACCGCGTCGGGGGTGGCCGGGGCGCTGTCGGAGCCGCTGACCTGGGCCTGCATCTTCGGGCAGTCGACGGCGCCGAGCGGGCCGGTGCCGCGCTGGTCGAGCATGACGAGGCGGTACTGGGCGAACACCTCGGGCATGCGCCCGGCGATGCGCCGGAGCAGGGCGACGCCCTCCTGGCCGGGGCCGCCGGTGAGGAACAGCAGCGTGCCCTTGGGCTTGGCGGGGCCGTCGGCGGCGCCGACCTGGAGGTCGAGCGTGCCGGGCGTGCGGCCGGAATGGTCGAGCGGGACCGTCAGCGTCCAGCAGGTGAAGCCCGGCTGCACGGCGCCGTCGTCGTCGCGGCATGGGTGCGGGGAGCGGAGTCCTCGGGCGGCGGCGTGCGCGGCGGCGTGCGCGGCCGGCATCGGCGCCGCGACGGCGAGGACGCAGCCCAGGGCGGCGAGGGTACGGCGGACATTTCTCATCGCGAACTCCCACGCGGTGGGGAAGGACCGGCACCCATGCCCCCGAGGACGGATGCCGGCCACGGCTCTGCCGGTTGGCGGAACGCGCTCACCCTAGGAGCGGTCCCGGGGCGGCGGCCGGGTCCGCGCGGCGAACGGGAGCGGGGAAGGGGTGAACGGGAGCGGCGGTCAGGTCGGCAGGCCGAGCGCGGCCCGCACCTGGTCCCGGTAGGCGCGGCCGGAGATGAGGGCACTGCCGGAGCACAGGGTCAGCCGCATCTCCCCGTGGCCGAGGACCTCCAGCTCGCGGATCCGGTCGATCCGGACGATGACCGAGCGGTGGATCCGCAGGAACTCCGCCGAGCCGAGCCGCTCCTGGAGCTTGGCCAGGGTGCCGCGGACCAGGTGCGAGCGGGTGCCGGCGTGGATGCGCAGGTAGCCGTCCTCGGCCTGGACGTAGTCGATCGAGTCCAGGTCCAGCAGCCGGATCCGCCCGCCCATCTCGACGGGCAGCCGGTTCAGCGCCGGGGCCGCGGTCCGCCGGGCCAGCCGGTCGCGGACGCGGTCGAGCGCCAGGTCGAGCCGGTCCCGGCCGTACGGCTTGAGCAGGTAGTCGACCGCGTCGACCTCGAAGGCGCGGACGGCGTGGTCGCTGAAGGCCGTCACGAACACGACGGCCGGGTCGTGCCGGCCCCAGATCGCGTCGAGGATGCCGAACCCGTCGCCCTCGGGCAGCTGGATGTCGAGGAAGACCAGGTCGGGCCGGTGCCCTTGGAGGGCGGCGAGCGCCGTGGCGGGCGAGCCGCACCCGGCGAGCACGTGGACGTCGTCGTGGGCGGCCAGCATGCGCTGGAGCCGCCGCCGGGCCGGGGGCTCGTCGTCGACGATCAACGTCTTGATCATGTCCGCGCCGTCCGCAGCGGCAGCCGGACGGTCGCGGCGACGCCACCGCCGGGCCGCGGCTCGACACTGAACCGGTGCTCCGCGCCGTACATCTGGACGAGCCGGGCGCGGGAGTTGGCCAGCCCGATCCCGGTGCGCGGCCGGCCGGGCGGCAGCCCGACACCGTCGTCCGCGACGATCAGCCGCAGCCAAGACCCTTCCGGCCGGGCCGTGATGGTCACCGTGCCCGGCGCGTCGCGGGGGGAGATGCCGTGCCGGACCGCGTTCTCCACCAGCGGCTGCAGCAGCAGCGGCGGGACCAGCGCGTCCAGCACCCCGGGGTGCAGCCGCCAATCCACGGCGAGCCGGTCCTCGAACCGGGCCTGCTCGATGTCCACGTAGGCGGACAGGACCTCCAGGTCCTCGCGCAACGTCACCTCCAGCGAGCCGTCATGCTCCAGCGACCGCCGCAGCAGGGCACTCAGCCGCACGACCATCTCCTCCGCGCGCGACGGGTCGTCATGGACGAACGACGCGATGGTGTTCATCGCGTTGAACAGGAAATGCGGCCGCACCTGCGCCCGCAACGCCTGCAGTTCGGCCCGGGTCAGCTCCTCGCGGGCCCGCGCCAACTGCTCCCGCCGCCGCCGGTGCTGGACGAAGTAGTAGACCCCGTGGGCGACGCCAACCCACTCGAAGTACATCGCCAGATAGGCCCCGAGGTTCCGGAGGTACTCGTCGCCGAACCCCTGCCCGGGAGGCATCCAGTGCAGCACCGGATCGAACAGGAACATCCGCCCGCTGAGCCAGCAGAGCGCGACCAGGTAGCCCACCAGGTGCACCATGACCGCGCGCACCACGTGGGGACGCCTGACCGGGAACCACATGGTGAGCAGATACACGCTGATGTTCACCGGGAGCCACGTCAGCGAGGACGCCATCGTCTGCGCGAGGCCAAGCCCGACGCTGTGCGCCCCGTCCGCGTAGTCCTTCCACCACCCGAGCGCGTCCACCAGCGCGAGCAGCGACACGACCGCGGCCCAGATGCCGAACACGCGTCGATCCACGCCCGTACCGTAACGACCCCCGCCCACCCTTCGCCGGGCCACTACCGGCCGCACCTCCAGCGCCCAGGCAATCACCGCGCCCACCGGGGTCCGTAGCCGAGTCGAAAAACCCGGCTGGAGCCACGCCCTACCAAGAACCCAGGTCAACCAATTCCAAAACCAAAGTCGGCCGAACTCTTCACTGCAACGGCAAGCAAAGAATTGAACAAAAGGATTAGTGCAACCATCGACTCATCGGGATGACGGCGGAGCGGGTCATCGCGGTTGAACAATTAGTCCCCGCCTATCCGGAGTGGCAGGGGAAGGTAATCTGGAAACCATGAGTGAAAACTTTGGACGTACCCGCGGAGACGTCGGCGCGTTTCCGCGTGATGCGGCCGCGAGGCAGGCCCTGGAGGCCTACCTCGACGCTCTTCCCGAGGACCCCGAGGGCTTCATTCCGTGCTTCGAGGGCGACGGCCTCGACTTTTCCGGCGCCGACCTGTCCGGCCTCGAACTACTCGGCGCCTGCTTGGACGAGGCGATCCTGGACGGCGTCAGGCTCCGCAACGCGGAACTGGGAAGAGCGTCTCTGATCGCAGCAAGCATGCGCGGCGCCGACCTGAGCGGCGCACTTCTACGGAAGGCGCAGGGGCGAGCCTGCGATGCGCGGAACGCACTGCTCGTCGACGCGGATCTCCGGACATGCGAGTTCGAGGAAGCCGACCTGCGAAATTCCGATCTCCGCGGGGCCGATCTCGCGAGAGCATGGCTTGCCGGAACGGACCTGCGCGGCGCCGACCTGCGAGCGTGCGACTTCGGCGGACCCACGAGCTCGACCGCCCTTTTGGAGGCCCGCATGGCGGATTCGCGTCTCGACGGCGCCACCGGCCATGTCAGTGGCCCTGTCGACGTCGGCGCCGAGTCACCTCATCTGCTCGACGGAGACGACCTCCAACGCTGGTTCGCCGACCACGGCGCACCCGAGGTCGAAGTCCATAACTGACGATCCACCGGACGTCGGCACCATCACGCTGGTCCACTCGACTTGCGGAGACGTGATCACCCGCACGTAAGCGCGTCCCACCTCATGGACCTCGGTGAGGAGTGGGGGCGTTGAGCCGGCGGTGGTCAGTGTTCGGCATTGGGGGACTCGTTCGATGACCTCCTAGATGGCGTCGGGCTGCTCTTCGGATGGGTAGCCGTGCTCGGCCAGAAGGCGCTTGATGATGGAGCGAAGCTTGGCCTGGACGTCGTCGAGCGGTCCAGTCCGGCGGATCGCGCAGCGGCATGGAGCGACCACCTTGGCGCTACTCGGCAAGATCGCCATGAAGGTGATCGGCGAGACGCTCGGGCACTCGCTTCATTCGCTCACCGCCGACACTTACTCCTCGGTGCTTCCAGAGGTCTCCAGGGCAGTGGCGGCGGTCGTCCCTCGCCAGCCGCTGACGAGGACCCTCGCAGCCACCAACGTGATCTCATTCGCGGACCGCCGGAACAGGCGCGGCCAACACGCAGGGTAACCAAGCCTGAGAGGGTCAGCACCCGGCCTCAGCTGGGAACGAGCGCACTCCGCCGACGTCCCGTGCACACCATGTGCACACCAGGCGCGGAAAAACGGGCATCTGGAACGCGACAGGGACTTCGTCCAAGATCTCAATCTCGGGCGAAGTCCCTGGTCAGGTGGCGGAGGATCGGGGATTTGAACCCCGGATGGGCGGTAAACCCAAACCGCATTAGCAGAGCGCCGTAACCCGTCCGCAGGGGGTGGCCGCGTGCCGCAAAGTCCACTCAAAAGCGGACATGCGGCCACCCCATCCATCAAGATCCAATGCACTTCCAGGCCGTTTGGCCACACCATGGCCACACCAGCAGGCCTCAATCCCGGAACCACCACCCGATCACATGACCACGAAGCGATCAGTCACTCACAGTTACATGTAAGAGGCGTCTCAGGAATGCCGCACGAATCCCGTTTGCACAGGAGCCTCCACGGGGCCCAGAAGACCGCACCACGGCTCGGCAACCAACGAAGCGCCGGTTCGGATCCCATAGGGGGTACACACAGCATGGGCGCAGTAGCGACGCCTACGCGGCGACCGGCCAGCTAGTGATCACCCGCACATTCATCATCGTCGGGGCCCGCCAGCGCTAATTGACGCCCTCGACACCTATCGCTTCGGAACCACCGGTACACAGCCAACGCTGTGGTGGTTCTGAAGGACGGGTGGCGCCGTCGACCACAAAGAGGACATCGCCCTGTGCGGTTTGACGAACACGAAGGCTATAGTCCCTATTCAGATATCGTGCCGCCAGCTTTGGCGGGCCGGTCATCATTGCGGACAGCCCACCGGCATCGTCATGCACCCCCTCGACTGGGTGGCACCGGCCTTGGCGGGCCGGTCATCATTGCGGGGTCCCCACCGGCATCGTCATGCACCCGCTCGAGTGGGTGCCACCGGCCTTGGCGGGCCGGTCATCATTGTTGGGATCTTGTATTTTGAGGAGGGCGCCACCCCGCTCTGATGGGCTGGCCTCTGCGGTCTAGCGGCATCTTGGTGTGGCCGGTTTCGGCTAGCGGTGTCATGGGTCGTTCGTTTCGCCGCGACTGTCAGTGGCTCCTCGTACTGTCTGCGTTACGCGAGGCATCGGCGGTCACGGGGAGGTTCTGATGGGGTCAGCGTTCGTGGAACGGCTGCTGGCGGCTGTCGCAGAGGAGCGGGTGGACGCGGGGGTGTCGATCCACGGTGTCTACCGTCCAGCGGCGGAGGACAAGGTGATGCCCCCGACGTTCCCGGAGGGGCCCTACCTGGTGGAGGGCCGCCGGGTGGGCGGCGAGATGCGCGACACGGTGGTGCTGGATCAGGTTCCGTCGCAGGCGAACCGGATCGAGGAGGCGCTGCTGGCCGCTCGGGACAAGGGCCGGATCCAGTTGCCGCTGTTCGAGTTGAAGGCGCAGACGACTCGGGGGCCGGTTCGGCTGACGTCGCTGGAGTTCCCGCACCGGTACGCCGACGCCTACCTACGCGACAGCTTGGTGGACGGGATCCGGTTCGACAAGAGCGAGGTCGGTAAGCGGCTGCGTCAGGTGAGCCAGGAGGACGCTCGCCCGCTGCTCGAACTCGACCCCGGCTCTTTGATCTACGGGGCGTGGGATTCTCATCGGAAGGGGCGGTGGCCGAAGTTCGCCCGGTTCTATACCTCCTCGATGTTCGGCCTGGATCCGAAGGTCGGGAACCGGCGCAGTATGCGCCGTGACCCGATGAACCTGAGCGGCGCGATCGACGACGCGGACAATGCCGAGACGGACTGGGAGTTCCGCGCTGTCGGGGTGAAGGCGAAGGGGTCTCGGCTGAGCGAGATCGGGCACGGTAGTGCACTGGCGAGCGATGTGCCGGGCGGTGTGGTTGTCAGTGAGGGCCGCCGGGACGCGTGGATCTCGTTGGGTGGGCTTGAGCGCGTCCGATTCGGTGACGCCTTGGATGAGTGCGTGCGGCTGGCCAGGGCGACGCTGCTCGCGCTCGCGCTTGCGGGGGACCGGTTGGCGTTCGACCGTCCGTCGGTGTGGCTGCGTTCCGGCTGCGATCTGGTGCGGGTCAGCGAGACGCTGGCGTTCGAGAAGGATGGTGGTGAGGTCGAGGAGTTCACGCTGTCCGCAGAGCAGGCCATCGAGGCATTCCACGAGTTGCGGGAGCGGACCGCTGCCAGCGGACTGGTCATGGGAACCGAGACGATCGAGCTGACGCCGTTCAAGGGACTGGCGGACGCGATCGAGCACGCGGTGACCAAGACCACCGGCGAGGACTGACCAGTGCCGCTGTCGATCCTGGCCCGGCTGCGCGATGGCCGCTACGACGCCGGCGGCACCCGGCAGGACCAGCCCGAATGGCCACCTCACCCGGCTCGGGTCTTCTGCGCCCTTGTCGCCTCCGTCACGGGCGAACAGGATTGGGAGGCGCTGCGGTGGCTGGAGGCCGCAGGTGATCCGCAAGTCTGGGCGTCACCGGTCTTCACCTCGAGGCGGCGTGAGGGGTTCGTCGTCACCAACATCACGGCTACCAAACCGACGAGCCAGCATCAGCTCGGCCGGACGGCGCAGACCAAGATCCGGTTGAGCGCAGAGCCCGGTGACGGTGAGTTCGCGTTCGTCTGGCCGGACGCCTCCCCGCAACCCGCCACGCTCCAGACTCTGACGAACCTCGCCCGGCGAGTTCCCTATCTGGGGCGTTCAACTTCGCCGGTGACCTTGCGCGTCCAAGACGAGACGCCGCTAATGCGCGCTGAATGGGCGACGCTGAAACCAGCGCAGCTCGGCGAGCCGGACACTCTTGCCCTACGAGTTCCCTACCCGGGCTATACCGAGCGTCTCCGTCAGATCTTCGCTGAAGGGCGGCGGTCCTGGGAGGCCAACCGGACCACGCCGTATAGCTATCCGAAACCGGCTCCGGTCGAGCCGCCGGCGGTGTCGCCGTTCGACGAGATGCTGATCTTCGGGTTCGAGGCGGGCAGCGTGAAGCCGACCGGTGAGATGCTGCTGACGGTCACGGACCGTCTGCGTGCCGCTGTGCTGGACCGGATCGGAACCGACGTGCCGCCGGAGGTATCGGGGCATGGCGCTGACACCAGCACCCATGTCGGTTACCTGGCCTTGCCGAATGTAGGGAACCGGCACGCTGACGGCAGGCTGTTGGGCGTTGCCGTGGCGGTGCCGCGAGAGCTGCGGCGTCAGGCATATGCACGGCTGTGGGGGGCGCTGGTCGAACGCCCTCTGCAGCGGCTGACCTTGCGCCGAGACCAGGTCCTGAAAGTGGAGTATCTACCGTCGACGGCATTGACGCGAGGGCTGCAGGCCGAACGGTGGACGGCGGCTGGCCGAGGCGGGAGCCGGACTTGGGTGACCGCGACACCGATCATGCTGGACCGGTATCTCAAAAAGTCCAAGGGCGACGCCGGGGTGATGAAAGAGGTCGAGCGGTCGTTGGTGCGGGCGGGGCTGCCCGAGCCGGTCGAGTGCGAGTTCTCACCGGCTGCGATGCTCAAGGGGGCGTTGCATCGGCCGCGTCGCGACACGATGCCCGGGCACCGGCCCTCCAAGCCGATCGTCCACGTCCGCGTCACCTTCGACCGCCCGGTCATCGGCCCCGTCTTGGCCGGGTCGATGCGCTATACGGGTCTGGGGCTGTTCGTGCCGGCCGCGGAGGTCTCGTGATCGCCTTCACCGCTGACGGGTTCGCGGAGTTCGTGCAGGAGGTGCACGGGCACCGACCGTTCCCGTGGCAACGGGCCCTGGTCGAGCGTGTGCTGGCCGAGGGCCGTTGGCCCGATGTCCTGGACGTGCCCACCGGGCTGGGCAAGACCTCCGTCATCGACGTGTTCGCGTTCGTGGCCGCAACTCGACCGCAGGTAGCACGACGCCGGTTGTTCTTCGTCGTGGACCGGCGCCTCATCGTGGACGAGGCTCACGACCACGCCGCTCACCTCGCCCATGCGTTGCGTGAAGGGCAGGGCCCGTGGACGAGAAGGGTCGCTGAGGCCCTGCGCCAGCCCGGTGACACGGTGCCGCTGCAGGCGACGCGGATGCGTGGCGGGGTGACGTGGTCGTGGCTGTGGTTGGAGCGGCCCGATCGATTCGCCGTTGTGGTGGGCACCATCGACCAGGTCGGAAGTCGGCTGCTGTTCCGCGGTTACGGCGTCGGTGAGCATCTGCGTTCTATTGACGCGGCTCTGGTCGGCGCTGAGAGCCTGATCGTGCTCGACGAGGCGCACCTGGCCGCACCGTTCCAAGCCACGGTCCAGGCTCTACGAGCCCACGAACCGGCCGGGAACGTCCCCACCCTGATCACGATGTCGGCCACCACCACCGCTGACGGTGAGGGCGGCGCCGGCGGTGAAGAGGTCCATGTTCACCGGATCGGGAGGGAGGACGAAGCTCACGCAGTAGCGGGTCGGCGGCTGCGAGCCGATCGCCGCCTGCATCTGCTGCACCCGCGCGTCACCAAGAACAACGCGGATTCGGTCATCTCCGGGCTCATGGCCGCTTGGGCCACCGCGCTGGCAGGCCCTGATGATTCGGCGGCGGTCGTCGGAGTCATCTGCAACACCGTCGCAAGAGCCCGAGCGGTCTTCGAACAGATCCCCGAACCCGCTTTCGACCGGGTCCTGCTTACTGGCCGCAACCGTCCGCTGGAGGCCGCCTACCTCCTGAGCGAGTACTACGACCGGATGAAGGCGGGCCGCGCCAGGCGCACAGGGCGCCCCCTCATCGTGGTGGCCACACAGACGATCGAGGTCGGCGCGAACATCGACGTCGACGCGCTGGTGACCGAATCGGCGGACCTGGCCGCGCTGATCCAGCGTCTGGGGCGCCTCAACCGGCTCGGCGACCGCGACCGCGGCGACGCCTTGGTCGTCCACGACTCCAGCACCGGAACCGACGACCCGGTGTACGGGGCGGCGCGGCAGGCAACCTGGTCCTGGCTGCGCGAACAGGCCGACCCCATCGCGCCCAACAAACCCGGACGGCTCGGGAGCGGCCTGCCCGTTCACCCGCTCGCGCTCCGCGCCCTCACCAACGCCCTCCCCGCACAGCGCAGGGCGACCATGCACGCCGAAACCGTCTACATTCCGGCGCTGACCGAGAACGTCCTGGACGCTTGGGTCAAGACCTCCCCGGCCCCGCACCCGGATCCACCGGTCGCACCGTATCTGCACGGTCTCGGTCGTGGACGCCCCGATGTGTCGCTCGTGTGGCGCTCCGGTCTGCCCGCCGACCCGGCGGAGTGGACAGAACCGCTGCAGGCCGTCCCGCCGAGCGTCGAGGAAGCCGTCGGCGTGCCGGTCGGCGCCGTCCGCCGATGGCTGACCGGCCAGACCGACACCCCGGTCTCGGCTCTCGAAGGCCAACCCGACGATCTTTCCCTCCCCGATCCCGGCGGCTGGATCGGCGTCCGCTACGACGGGTCCGAACGCGCCGTCACCCCGGTGACCGTCCGCGACATCAACCCCGGCGACACCATCGTTGTCGCCGCTGAACGGGGCGGCTGCGACCGCTACGGCTGGCACCCGGCATCGACCGCACCCGTCACCGACATCGCCGACCTCGCCGAACGACGCGGACGCCCCCTCCTGCGTGTCCGCCCCCAACTCCTGCACACCCTCAGCGTCTACCACCCCGACCTGGTCGAGGAGTTCAAGGACCTGGTCGACCTGACCAGCGCCCCGGAGGACCCTCCGCCTGCGTCCTCGTTCCGCCGTGCTCTTCCGCGCGTTGACGACACCGCTGCTCTGCCGTTCTTGCGGAACCTGCGCACACTCGCCTCCAGTTGCACGACCGTGCTACTCCCTACGGCAGACGGCCGCCTATCGGTGCTGCTGGCGGCACGCGGCGGAGGACTACGCGGCGACGAAGGAGCGCTGGAATCCTCCACAGGCGCGACAAAACAGATCGGCCTGGTCGAACATCAAGCAGCGGTAGCCGCCCGCGCCAAGGAGCTCGCTCACAACCTCGGGCTTCCCGAGCCCCTCTCCACTGCCGTCATTACCGCCGCACGGCACCACGATGAGGGAAAACGCGATAAGCGGTTCCAAGCCATGCTGCACCAGCGGCCCCTGCGCGCCTACACGGAAAGCAGCTCACTGCTCGCCAAGTCCGGAATGGACCCGGCCGACCGAGACGCGTTCCGCCGAGCCCGCACCCTGGCCGAATACCCGCCTGGGCTCCGTCACGAAGCGCTCTCGGCACGGATCATCCAAGCCACCGCCCCGGCTGACGACCTGCTGATCCACCTCGTCGCGGCACACCACGGACGCAGTCGACCACTGCTTCCTCCCGTGAACGATCCGGCACCCGACACCATCCGCGTAGACCTCAACGGCAGCCAATTCGAGATGACCGCAGACCACGGCATCGACTGGGACAGCCCACGCCGTTTCCATGACCTCAACCAGGCTCACGGCCGCTGGGGCCTCGCCCTGCTGGAGGCCATCGTCAGGCTGGCCGACATCTGGTGCTCAGAACGCGACGAGGAAGCCCCATGACCACGATCGAACTGTCGGCGCTCGACGGCCGTGACCCGCTGGGCTTCCTTGCCGTCCTCGGCATGCACCGCCTACTGACCGACGAAACCGACGCACCGATCAAGCTGAGTTTCTCCGACAGCACTGGCAACGCCCTACTCCACAGCGACCTCGAATCCATCGACGCAATAACCGAGGTTCTGGCCGGTATCGTCGCTAGAGCGAAGGACACTACCGCAATCGTCGATGTCGACGACCGCTTCCCCTTGGCCAAACCAAGCAAATCAGGTGCCGCCGCCAGGGAAACGTTGGGACAGAAAGACCCCATGCGCGTGCCACGCGAGCAATACCCCGCCCTGGCGGCTCGCATCGCCGACCTCGGAAGCGAGGCCGAACACTGGTTCCACTGCCTCGTCACCGACCTGGCCATCGACGAGCAGCAACGCGCAGCCCTCACTCCCTTCTGCGCACCCGTTGGACAGCAAAGCCTCCGCTCCTTCTTTATGAATCCTCTCCAAGAGGTCCGCAAAGATCCCTCCTATCTGAAGGAAGCCCTCACCGCATGGAGACGCGTCGACAAGTTCACCGGTGAATACCTTGACCACCGTGTCGTCCGCAGCGCAGCCGACCACCCCCACGGCAAGTCGACGGAAGCCGGCGTTCCCGGCGCCACCTGGCTCGCAACCCAGGCGCTACGCCTCTTCAAGCTCTCCGGCAATGGAGACACGGTCACCTCAACCCTCTGGCATCGACGACCACGCCATAACCTGATGATCTGGCCCCTCTGGACCGAACCGCTCGACCTGCACGCAGTACAGGGACTCCTCGAACACCCCGACATCAATTCCACACCCAACCGAAAACTACTGCGCACCATGACGATCTTCGCTCTGGCCGCAGCCGAGCGAACACAGCTCCGAGGGCCAAAGAGCGCTCGTGTGCTCACACCAGCCACCACGAACTGGTGAACCATCGCGTCGTTGCCGCAAGTCCATCCGGTCGGGATCCACAGGCACCGACCATGCAAACCTGACTTCGGAACCACCAGCGCCCACAAGAGCCCTGAAAGGTCCCGAAGCCCAAAGCGTCCTTTGTGAGCACAAAGCGGACATCGATTCTTCTCAATTTCATCACTCACCGTCATTCCAGCAGGTCACCTGGCCCGGCACCGGCCCTCGACGGCCGGTCCTCATTGCGGGACCTGGTCATAGGTGGTACAGCCGATCTTCTTGCCGGCGCTGGCACCGGCCCTCGACGGCCGGTCCTCATTGCGGGGCTGTGAAGAAGACGGAACTGGGCGTCCAGCCCGGTATCCCGACACCGGCCCTCGATGGCCGGTCCTCATTGCGGGTACATCGTTGCGCAGCGGGCCCGCGCACACGGAATCAAGCCGACACCGGCCCTCGGACGGCCGGTCCTCATTGCGGGTTCGGGTTCCCGCCGGCCGAGATGCTGATGTACCGCTCCGACACCGGCCCTCGACGGCCGGTCCTCATTGCGGGAGCCACCACAGCGACGACCTGCCGTACGCCGACGCCTACCGACCCGGCTCCCGCTGGCCGATCCTCATTGCGGGCTGAACCTTGTGGCGGCGGTGCCCGCCGGCAACGGCCGCCGACACCGGCCCTCGTTGGGCGCTCCTCATTGTGGGATGCACGAGTTTGTAGGCCTGGCCGGTCACGATCTGCCCGACATCGGCCCTCGGTGGCCGGTCCTCATTGCGGGCTCCTGAACAAGTCGGGCGGCTGCTCGCCGACTCCCGCCGACACCAGCCCTCGCTGGCTGGTTCTCATTGCGGGACTGTCGAGGGCCGCCGGACCGTGAACACCTGGTGCCCGGTCCGACACCGGCCCCCGTAGGCCGGTCCTCATTGCGGGGACATGTGGGACCCGGAGCGGCACGTCGTCGCCACGCTGCCGACACCGGCCCTCGACGGCCGGTCCTCATTGCGGGTTCGGGTTCGTGGTCCGCAGGTTAGCGATCTGCCACGTACCGACACCAGCTCTCGCTGGCCGGTCCTCATCGCGGGTTCGTCAACGGGTATATCGATGTCGTCTTGGTTGGCGTCCCGACACCGGCCCTCGCTGGACCGGTGTTTCCGAAGCGAGAGGCGTCGAAGGTGTCAATTAGCGGTGGCGGGCCCCGCTGATGATGAACGTGCGGTTGATCACCAGCTGGCCGGTTGCCGCGCAGGCGTCGCTGCAAGCCCATCATCCCTGGGGCAACCGATCTACTGACGCTCAGCCGCACGTTCCGCATCGGCACCACCCACCAGCGACACCGCCCTGGCAGCAGCGACTAAACGAGTTGCCACGTAGAGCTATGCCCTAAACACTCATCATATGACCGCTCTCGACCCCACCCCGCACCTCAAGCGCATCACCCGCGCTGAGCAGGTTGGCCGGCAGTTGGCCTCCTCGATCCAGACCTGGGTGACGTCCGAGCCTGCGCGTGGTGAGGTCCAAATCGCCGATGACCGGCTCAGCTTGTCGGTCATCCTACGGCTCCAACAGACCCCTCCACTGGAGGAATGGTGTTGGAGCTTCGGTGAGTCGGTGCATCACTTGCGGGCCACTCTCGACAACCTGGTCATGAGTATTGCCGGAGCCGCCGCTGTTCCTGCCAGCAAGGCAAAACGCGTCTCGTTCCCCGTCTCCGCCACCCAGCAGGCATGGTCGAAGGACCGGTTGAAGATCAAAGACCTGCCCATCGAGTACCGGACGGCCATCGAAGCTATCCAGCCCTTCCAGCGTGGAGACGATCAAGCCGCGAGAAATGACCCATTGGTCCTGCTCCGCGACCTCGACAACCAAGACAAGCACTACATCCAAGTGGCGGGATCCCTTGAGCCGAGCGAACTGCGGCACGAAGGCGCCCTGGTCTTCGAATCCGAGGCAGGGGCCCGGGCAAGTCTCCCACCAGAAGTCGAGGTCTTCGCCACTCCGTTCGAAGACGGTCAGACGCTAATGCACTGGCGCACCAAAGGACGAGTCGCCGACGTCAAGGGAAGCTTCAACATCGTGGGCCAAGTGCAGGTCGCATTGCCGGGTGGCCGCCAGGAAGGGGTGACTCAACTGCTGGCGGCGCTATGCGTCTATACACGACAGGTAGTCGATTATGTGACCTCCGCTTAACGTAATACATCCCTCGCAGTGCCGCGGGCAAGGGGAAAGCCGTTAGAGGCGAGCGTCATTAAGCGTTTTCCAACGAGTCGTGAGGAGGTTCACGAGGTCTTTGATCTGAGGTGCGGGGAAGGTGATCTGCGCTGTTGGTTCGGGCCTTGCGCAGCCGTCGTCGGTGGGGATCAGCCAGAGCACCGCCTGCCAGGCTTCGGGGTGGGTCCAGCGGCGCATCCGGTGTCCAAATATCTGATCTCCTCCCAAGATGCCAATGAGCCGCTCAGCGTCGTTGACCGGCAGTTTTAGCCAGGCGTGTCCCTTGTAGAAGGTTGCCCAGCGTTGCCGGTCCTTGGCCTGGACGGGTGAGCCGTGGCCGTTGTGTTCGATCGATTCGCCGAGGTCTTGGCAGCAGCCCATGGTGGTGAAGTTCAGCGCCCAGAGGGCTCGGACGAGCGGGATCATGCGGAGGTCGATGTCGGCGAGGCCGCCGCCGGGCAGGGCGAGGCGTTCGGCGGGGTGGATCTGCTGTTCCTTCAGGTGTCCGCCAGGCATTCCAGGGCTTCTTTCAGGTCGCGCAGGGTGCCGAGTTGGTTGGAGTCGTCGTGTTCGGTGGTTGCGGCGTACTTGAGCGTGGCTTCGAGGAACCACTCGGTGACCCAGAGCTTGAACCAGCCGCCGGCCCAGCGGTGGGCGGGCAATCCGCCGCGGTCGGCGAGGGCTTCCTCGGGGCCGCCGGCGTCCATATAGGCGTTGAGCAGCTGCGTCACCTTGCCCAAGTTCATGGGATCACCCGTGCCTTGCCAGGACACCATGTCGAGCAGGCCGGGGCCGGTGAAGGCCCGCGCCAGGTCCAGGAGATAGGGGCCTCGGTCGGTGACATGGAGTGAGGTCGGATGGAATTCGCTGTGGCACAGGCCGAACGGAGGAAGCTCCGCGCCGGTGGCCCGGTGGCTGGCCAGGCCTTCGAGACGCTGCAGGGCTTTGCGGATGCCGTTCGTGTCGGCTTCCTGCCATCTGCCGGCGGCCTGGAGCTGCTCTAGGGTCCGGAGGGCTTTGGTGGGCAGGGCTTCCAAGGCGGCCTGGTCCAGGACGGGGATGCCGTCCATCGGTGGGCACCGGTGGACGGCCACGGCTGCCTGGGCGGCGTCGTGGAGGGTGGCGTCCCGGATCTGCTCGCCGAGGTCTTCCAGTAGGAACGCCGCGCTGCCGTCCGGTTGGACGGTACTGGCCAGCACTGCGGGGACTGGGACGTTGTGCGAGGCGGCGTGTCGAAGGATCGCCGGCTCGGCGCCGAACCGCTCCACCGCGTACTTCAGGATGACGGTTCTGCCGTCGTCCAGGTGGAGGCGCTCCACGCCCGACATCGACCACACGCGGACCTTCTCGCGTGTGCTGACCGCGGCGCCGATCTGTTCGGCGAGGGCTTGTACGGTTTCGGGCCGGACGGCCACCCCGCGAGGGGCGGCCGCCTGACCGCTCGGAGAATCAGTTGCCACAGGCGCGGACCCTTTCGACCCACTCGTCGCGGAAGGCGCCAAGCTCGCGGCGGAACTCGTTGATGTCCGCGCCGTAGGGCGCCACGCAGCCGCCCGCCATGTGCTGCTCGACGCCGGACTGGCATCCGTGCACCAGGCGTCCGCCCAGGGCGGCGTGCGCCTTGATCTGCTCGACCCGGCGCGGCTCATTGAACCAGGTGCCGTGGTACAGCTCGTCGAGCTTCTCGGCCTCGCGCGTGTCCAGGTCGTACACGACCTTGGCGGCCTCGCCGAACATCCAGGCCGGGCCGACGTTGCTGATCGACCCGTCCAGCTCGACGCGGTTCAGGGCCATCATGGTGCCCATCTCGGTCAGCACGCGCAGGTCCCGGGCCGTGACGCCCATGGCCGCCAGCGACGGGTCCTTCAGGTACTCCTCGCGGAACATGTAGGAGTAGACGGCGTAGGCGGTCGTGAGGACCTCGGCGGGGTCGCGCGTGGAGCGGCCGTGCTCCTTGATGAACTGCAGCGCCAGTTGCTCGACCGTGGTGTCCTGGGTCTCGTGCGCGTCCAGCAGTGCGGACTTCACGGCGTTCCAGTCGCACACCAGCCAGGACGGGTTCTCGTAGCGAAAGAAGTACTCCGCCGGGTCGATGGTGGTCCGCCGTCCCTGGACGGTGACACCGGCGATCCGGTTCCAGCCGCCGTGCAACGGCTCGGGCAGGTCGGCAACGATGCTCTGTGCGGTCTCCGGCAGGATGGTCACGGTTCCTCCTTTGAGCCTTCCGGCTCGGTCAGATGCCGGGTTCTACAGGTCTGGCGAACGGGCCCCGGCCGAGGGAACCGGGGCCCGCATGGGTCACGACCGTCGAGACCCATGGGTTGTCCGCCCTTGGATGAGCAAGGCGCTATAGACCACGTCCTTCCTTGGCGATGTCTGCTTGGGCTTCTCCGGCGAGCTGGCGCTGCCGGAGGTTTGGCCCTCCGAGCGGCGGTGGGGGCGCGGGGGCCAGGGGGAGCCCCCTCTCCGCAGCCCGGAGGTGTCTTGGGGATGTCCGGACTGGTCGTGACCTACATGGTCACTATCTGGGGCGTTGTTGCCGGCGCTGCGGAGGTGGGGCCGCGCCTCGTCGAAGCGGATGCTGGGCGGCCCGTGTAACGGGCGGCGGGTTTCGCGGACGAGTCGACGCTCGCGGCGCGACGCCTCGGTGGTGTGCGCCTCGGCGGTGGATCCAGGGCCAGATCAGCCAAGTGATACCGGCCCCGAAGACGACGCAGACCAAGCCGTAGATCAGCACCCAGGCCACGATGGGCCCATAGTCGACCGACATCGCTAAGGCCGGTGCGACCAGGTGGGCGCCATGTCCGGCGAGTCGGTGACCTCCCGGGCCCGCTCATCCTGCCGCGCCATCGCCTTCTTGAGCTCCGACCACTCCGAGGCGTGGAGCCTGTCCACCAGCCCGGCGTCCAACTCCAGGCGTGTGAGCGGCCCGCGCAGATGAACGGTCCACAGGCCGGTCGTGTCCGACAGGTAAGGAGCCGCCCAGCGTCCCTCGGGAATGCCGAGGGCGGGTAGCGGGTCGTTCTCGTCGACGTGTGGGATGTCGTCCGCGTGGTGGAGCTTCTGCGAGGTCATGCGGTCGCCAATCGAGTCCGTCAGCCGTGGTGAGGCCAGATCGCGGGCGGTGCTTCGGGGTGGAACTCTGTGCACCACCGACACTGACCGGTCGTCAGGACGCCGGTCCATGAAGTTGCGCGGAGTTGCGCCTGTGTTGCGCTACTGGGCTTCGAGCGCGGCGAGGGACTCGCTGATCAGCTCGCGGGCGGCTGAGCCGTAGACGGCGAGGGCGGACAGTTCGTCGAACGCCTTGAAGTAGGTATTCAGCTCGCTCGGCGCGGTGACGGTGACGTTCGCGGTGAGCAGCTCGACGTGGACCTGTGTGGTGTCGTAGACCGTGAAGCCCTCGACCGGCCACATCGGCCGTGGCGCACTGGCGGGAATGATGCCTACCGAGACCGAGGGCAGCGACATGTCTTCGAGCAGGCGACGGAGCTGCTCGGCCATGACCGCTGGTCCGCCGATCCGGTAGTCCAGGACGCACTGCTCGATAAGGAACGCGAAGGTGTGGCCGCCCGTCGTCAGGACGCGCCGCCGGCCCAGCCTGGCTTCGACTGCGGCCTCAACGTCGTTGGGGATGTTCCGGAAGTCGGTGATGGCCTGCAGCAGCGCCCGCACGTACCCGGCCGTCTGGAACAGGCCGGGGATGACGTGCGGCTGGTACACCCGCATCCAGCGGGTCTGCTCGTACAGCGGCACGTAGGACTGCTGAAGCTTGCGCAGTCCCGTCGGCTCCAGCCGCCGCCATTCGACGTACCCGCCTTCGGCTGCACGAAGGGACGCGATGAGGTCGTCAGCCTGGCCCTGAGCACCGCAGGCCTCGCACCACGCGCGGATATCGGACTGGGTTACCGGCTGGACCGCCTTCTCGATCCGGCTGACCTTGCTCTTGTGCCAGCCGACCGCGGCCGCGAGGTCCGTCCCGGACAGCTCGGCAGCTTGGCGAAGCTCACGCAGCCGGTCGGCGAGGGACTGGCGCGCAGCCTGGACGCTGGAAGAAGGCGAAGGTGACGACGGCATGGCAACGGTCTGACGGAGATCTCACCGACCCTAGCTGATCCGGTACTCCCGGTGGTCGATGGCCCGATCCCAGACGGCCTCGAAGGCCTGGGCGCACAGCTTGATGGCCGCCGGATCGTCGGTCAGCTCATCCTCGATGTGCTCTCCGTCCCCCGCGAAGTGGTGGAACCGGATCAGGCGATCGTCGAACAGCCAGAAGTCGTTGCCCGGCAGTGCGAGGTCGCTGGCGTTCCTGCGCGGGAGCCAGCGCACCTGCTCCCCGGCCGACAGGTTCATCGACTCGGTGACCGCGTATTCGAACCTGATGTAGGGCGTCACGGGCTCGGAGACGATGCGCGCGCGACGCACCGAGACGCCCCGGGCGACCGCCGGAGCGATCAGGGCGTGCCAGTCGCTCTCGCGCTGCGTCCGGTCGTATGCAGGGCCGTCACCGGTGAACGCTCGGAAGGACGGATCGGAGGGAACGTAGGCGTCGCGCATCTCCAGGTGCAGCGCCTGGGTCGTGCAGCCGCCGATCAGCTCGTCAAAGCCTTTGAGTTCCAGCGTCCGCATCGGCTTCCTCCATCAGCGCCTTCAACAGGACATCCCTCATCCGTGCGGGGATGCGACCCACGATCTCGTTGGGGCCGATCGGGCTCAGCCCGTCGACTTCCGCCAGCTCGCCCGCTGAGGTGACCTGAGGTCCCTGGAACAGTAGATCACCGGTGGCGTCGTCCACGATCAGCGCCGGGCAGTGCCCACCGTCGGTGTCCGGGTCGATTGCGACCAACCGTAGAGCAGCCATCACGGCCTCCCGTCTGGTGTTGCGCACAGTTGCGCCTCAACAGAGGCTCACCCCGCCCCGGGAGGAGCGTCAAGCGAACGCAGCGACTATTTTCAACGCTGCACGCGACCAAACCGGGACCATGAAGGGCGCTCTATGACGAAGCAGGCCGGCGAACCGCAGTGGCGAACGTCCAGCTACACCGAACGACAGGACTGCGTCGAACTGGCCGCTCTGGACGCCGACTCCATCGGCATCAGAGACAGCAAGAACCCAGCCGGGCCTCGCCTGTCTGTAACACGAGCGGACTTGCGCGACCTCGTCAGTCGCGTCAAGGCCGGTCAACTCGATCGCTGCTGAGCATTCGGTTTCCGGGGCCTCTTGACCAGCACTTCCGCAGTTCGCATCCGCTCTCAGGAAGCGCGCCGTTGGGGGCTTGGGGCAGCCCCATGTCACTGCGTGATGGTACGCACGGCGTCTCGGGCTGTTCGGGCGGCGCCGATGAGGGTGGCGGAGCCGGGGCCGGTCCAGTCTCCGTAGCCGAGGAGGTGGAGGCGCGGTTCAGCGGCGGCTTGGGTGCCGCCGTTGGTGGGGATCCGGCCTGTGTTGTCGCGGAGGCCGAGCGGGGTGAGGTGGCTGAGAGCAGGTCGGAAGCCGGTGCACCAGATGATCGCGTCGCAGTCTTGGGCGTGGCCGTCGTCCCAGGCGATGCCGGTGGCGGTGAGGCGGGTGAACATGGGCCGGACTTGTAGGGCACCGTTGTCGCGGGCCTGGCGGACTGAGGGGACCATGACGATGTCGCCGAGTCCGGCGATGCCGTCGGGGTCGCTGTGGCCGTTCTGCTGGGCGAGGTAGCGGCGGGTGGCCAGTTCGAAGAGGGCTCGGCCGTCGACGTCGTCGGGTAGGAAACGCGGTGGGCGTTGGGTCGTCCAGGTGGTGGTGGCGTGGGGTGCGAGGTCGGCGAGGATCTGGGCGGCGGAGTTGCCTCCGCCCACGATGACCACGTGCTGTCCCCGGAATTCATCGGGGGCGCGGTATTGGACGGTGTGGAGTTGGCGGCCCTTGTAGTCGCGTTGGCCGGGGTAGTAGGGCAGGTAGGGGCGCCACCAGGTGCCGGTGGCGCTGATGACGTGCCGGGCCCACCAGGATCGGGTGGCGCTGTCCAGCCGGAGGAGGCCGCCGTGCCTGTGGACGGCTTTGATCCGGACGGGACGGGTGATGGGCAGTTCGTAGCGCTTCTCGTAAGCCGTCAGGTAGTTGACGACGTGGGCGGCGGGCGGGTTGCCGGGCTGTGGTGAAGGCGGCATTGGCCAGCCAGGCAGCGAGCTGTAGCGGGCCGGTGAGAACAGCCGGAGCGAGTCCCATGCGTGTGGCCAGGCCCCGCCGGGTTGTTTCTGGGCGTCGAAGATTTCGAAGGTGAGGTCGGTTCGCCGCAGGTAGTAGCCGGCGGCGAGTCCGGCCTGGCCGCCGCCGATGACGGCGACGTCCAGGACGGGTCGGGACGAGGTCGTGTCGGTCACGCCTGCTCTGCGCTGGTGAGTTCGGCGGTGAGCTTCTCGATGCGGCTGCGGACCTGGTCGCGGATGGGGCGGATGGCGTCGACGCCTTGGCCGGCGGGGTCGTCGAGCTGCCAGTCGAGGTAGCGCTTGCCGGGGAAGACGGGGCAGGTGTCGCCGCAGCCCATGGTGATGACGACGTCCGAGGCTTGGACGGCGTCGACGGTGAGGACTTTGGGGATCTCGGTGGAGATGTCGATGCCCTCTTCGGCCATGGCCGCGACGACGGCAGGGTTGATCTGGTCGGCGGGCTGAGATCCGGCGGAGCGGACTTCGACCCGGTCGCCGGCGAAGTGGGTGAGGTAGGCGGAGGCCATCTGGGAGCGTCCGGCGTTGTGGACGCAGACGAACAGCACGCTGGGCTTGTCAGGCATCAAGGGGCTCCGGTGTAGGGCGAGGGCTGTTCCGGCGCGGTGGTGAAGCGGCGGCGCAGCCAGAGCGAGACGTAGACGAGGCCGACCAGCACGGGCACCTCGATCAGCGGCCCGACGACGCCCGAAAGGGCCTGGCCGGAGGTGACGCCGAAGGTGCCGATCGCGACGGCGATGGCCAGTTCGAAGTTGTTGCCGGCGGCGGTGAACGCCAGGGTCGCGGTGCGCGGGTAGGGCAGCCGGACGCCCCGGCCGAGGGCGAACGCCCCGCCCCACATCAGCGCGAAGTAGGCCAGCAGCGGGAGCGCGATGCGGGCGACGTCGGCGGGCTGGGAGGTGATCGTCTTCCCCTGCAGGGCGAACAGGATCACGATGGTGAACAGCAGCCCGTACAGCGCGACCGGCCCGATGCGAGGGAGGAACCGCGACTCGTACCACTCGCGGCCGCGGGCCTTCTCACCGAAGAGCCGGGTGAGGTAGCCGGCCAGCAGCGGGACGCCGAGAAAGACCAGCACGTTCACCACGATCTTGCCGGTGGAGAAGTGCAGGTCGTTGGTGTCCAGCCCGAGCCAGCCCGGCAGGACTTGCAGGTAGAACCAGCCGAGGACGCCGAACGCGACGACCTGGAAAACCGAGTTCAGCGCCACCAGCACCGCGGCGGCCTCCCGGTCGCCGCAGGCCAGGTCGTTCCAGATGATGACCATCGCGATGCAGCGGGCAAGGCCGACGATGATGAGCCCGGTGCGGTACTCGGGTAGGTCGGGCAGGAAGATCCAGGCCAGCGCGAACATCACGGCGGGTCCGACGATCCAGTTCAACACCAGCGAGGAGACCATCAGGCGGCGATCGCCGGTGACGGTGTCGAGCCGGTCGTAGCGGACCTTGGCCAGCACCGGATACATCATGATCAGCAGGCCGAGCGCGATCGGGACGGAGATGCCGCCGAGTTCGACCTTGCTGAGCGCGTCGTCCAGGCCGGGGATGGCGCGTCCGAGTCCGAGGCCGAGCGCCATCGCGGCGATGATCCAGACGGGAAGGAACCGGTCCAGGGTCGACAGCCCGGCGACGACATTGGGGTCCTCGCGGCCGACGGCGGCGGGTGCCGATTCGGTGCTGGTCACGTACAGGGCCTCTTTCGCTCGTTGGCGGCCGCCTGCCGGGCGGCCTCAGCCAGCCCGGTCAACTGGCCGGCCAGGTCGTCCAGCGCCTCCGGACGCAGCCGGTAGTAGGTAAAACGGCCACACGGCTCGGTATCGACCAGGCCCGCCTCACGCAGCGCCCGCAGGTGGTTGGAGATGTTGGTCTGCTTGGCCCCGGTCTCCTCGACCAGGTGGCACGTGCACAGTGCCTCGCTCGCAAGAAGCGAAACGATCTGGGCCCGCAGCGGATCGGCCAGCAGCCTCAACACATCAGCCTCAACTGACATCATCACAGAATGATACGTCACCGAACGTGCGGGAGTGTGCCACTGCCGGTGCGTGAGTGCGAGCTTCAAGATTCCGCCGGAATGGGCTTGAACTTGGAGCGCGGTCCAAGTCTTAGCCTCGCGGTATGAGGGTTCACCAGGTGGCCGATGCGCTGTCGGTTGGACAGTTGGCGGCCCGCGCCGGGGTGCGGGCCGACACGGTGCGCTATTACGAGCGGGCGGGGCTGTTGCCCGCCCCTCAGCGCACCACCGGCGAGCATCGTCGTTATGACCGGCGTGATGTGGACCGGCTGCTGTTCATCCGGGGTGCGCAGCGACTGGGTCTGCGGCTGGCGGAGATCCGCGAACTGCTCACCGTGCGGGAGACCGGGGTGTGCGCCTGCGAGCCGGCCGAAGGCCTGCTGCGCCGCCACGTCGACGAGATCGACGCCGAGATGACCCGGCTGGCGGCGCTGCGATCCGAGCTCGTCGGCATGCTGACGCAGATGCCTGGCCCGGACTGCCCGGACCCTGAGCCGGGGACCTGGTGCCCGCCTGAGCTTTCTAAGCCCGAAGGGAGGTGAGATCCAAGATGTGCCCATGCTGTGACGACCCGATGTGTGACGGCACCTGCTGCGGCGACTGCTGCTGAGGTGCAGTGCACGTCCCGCCCCGAGGCGCCAGGGCGGGACTGTGGGTGGAGGCAGACTGCCCATGGCAGAGCCGGAAGATGGTTGATGCAGACCTGGTTTCTCAGCATGTCGAAGCACAGCACCGGCGGTCGGGAACGCTCGTTGCGAGTACGTGGCGGTGCGGACGTGCCTTCTAGAACGGAGCCCTGGCGCGCTGGGCGTACAGCTCGTAGCCCGCGCTGAGCATCGAGGTCGCGGCCAGGGTGCACCAGTACAGGCCGCTCACCGATCCGGTGACGCGGGCCAGCGCGATGCGGTTGCCCTTGGCCGACTGGGCGGCGGTGACCTGCTTGTCGAGCACGCTGAGGGTGCCGTGGGTATCGCCGTGCGCCAGAGCGCTGCAGGCGCTCCAGATCAGCTCGGCGGTGTCGGCGGAGTATCCGGCGGCCGGTGCGGCGTCGCGGACCATGTCCTTGTAGGAGGCCGGGGTCTTGTTCATGGTCTTTTCGGCTTCGGCGGCGGTGACGCCGAGCGCGGTGGCCAGCAGGGCGTACAGGTCGGTGAGTTCCTGCTGCAGGGTCTTGGCGCCGGGGTTGCTCAGTAGACCGCGGATCCGGTGGGCGGCGCGGATCTCGGCGCGCTGCATCGCCAGTCGCCGGGTGATGCGGCCGGCCCGGTCTGCCGGTTGCAGCAGCCACACCGCTCGCGCGGCGTTCTCCATCGCGGCGCGAAGCAGGGTGAACTGGGAGTGGGTGTGGATCATCAGCTGGTCGCGGCCTTGTGGCGAGGAGTGCAGCGTCGAGTGCAGGCCCAGCAGGTGGTCTTGCGCGACGGTCAGGGCGTGCCAGGCGCCGTGGCCGACGTCGTGCGGGTGGGACTTGGCCTCGTCACCGGCCAGGGGGCTGCAGGGCTGGATGTCCCATGCCTGCGGCGGGGTGTGCAGCGCCTGGTGGCGCTGGTGCTCGCGGTCGACCAGGCGCGCCAGCTTGTGCAGGAACTCCTGCTCCTCACTCATGCCCATCGACGGTACGCCCGGCTCTGATAAAAGGGCCAAGGAAATTCCCTTGGCCGTCGTGCCGGCCGTTGCGTTCTACCCGGGCGGCTGTTCGGCGGGCGCCGGGCCGGTGCCGAGACCGGGGGTGGTGGCAGGGCGGTGCGGGATGCTGCCGGTGGCGGCCACAGCGGCCAGCGCCGCGGTGGCGGCCAGGGCTGCGAACAGGGCGGGGTAGCCGCCGAGACCGGCGGCCAGCGCGGCGCCTGCAGCGGGGGCGATGGCGCCGGCAATGGTGACGGGCGCGGCCATGACGCCCGACAGGGAGCCGTAGGCGGCGGTGCCCCACCGGTCGGAGACGGCGGTGGCCTGCAGCAGGGTGGCGATGCCGCGGGTGGTGCCGGCCAGCACGGTGATGGCGATGAGCAGCGGGACGGGGCCGGGCACCGCGGCCAGTGCGATGGTGGTGACGGCGGAGCCTGCCAGGATGCACACAGTGCGGGTCCGGACGCTGCTGCGGCGGGCCAGGGTGCGGTAGCCCAGCCGCCCGGCGACCTGCCCGACGCCGCCCAGGCCGAGTGCCCAGGCGGCGATGCCGCTGGAGGCGCCGCGCGAGGTGAGTAGCGGAATGAGGTTGGTCAGCACGGCGTACATCGAAAACGCCGACAACGTGAGCGCGGTGGTCAGCAGTAGGAACGGCGAACTGCGCACCACCCTGCCCACCTGGTCGCTGCCATGGCCGCGGTCGGCATCGCTACCGCCAGCGGCGCCGCCCACGGACTCGCTCGCGGGGACGGTGCCGTGCTCGATGGCCGGCGGCCACGGGCGGCGCAGCGCGAAGTAGTGCAGCGGGATGGTCACCGCGGCCAGGACCGCGGCCAGGACCAGATAGACCGACCGCCAGGACATATGGGTGGCCAGGGCGCTGGTGAGGGGTGCGAAGACCGTGCTGGCCAGGCCCGCGACGAGCGTAAGGGTGGTCAAGGCGCCCAGGTGGCGGGGGGCGTAGTAGCGGGTGAGTGCGGCGAAGGCGGGCTGGTAGAGCACGGCGGTCATCGCAGTCCCGGCCAGCAGCCACGCGGCCAGGAACCAGAACTGGTTCGGCGCGGCCGCCAGGCCGAGGACGGCAAGGACGCCCAGCACTGAGCCGCCGGTCATCAGCAGCCGGGGGCCGCGCCGGTCCAGCGCGCGCCCCAGCGGGATCCCGCCGAGCGCGGCCAGGATCAGCGCGGCGGAGAACGCCGTGGTGATGGCGCTGGTGGACCAGCCCGTGTCGCGCGCGATGCCCGGGGCCAGGACCGGGAAGGCGTAGTAGAGCACGCCCCAGCTGGTGATCTCGGTGACGCACAGCGCGATCAGAGGAACGCGGCTGACCGCATTGTGAGTGGTGGCGCTGCCCGGGCTGGGGGGAGCGGCGGAGCCGGTGCTGGCGGCGGGTTCGTCCGTCGCCGGCACCGGCCCTGGCGTCGATGGTTCGTGAGGCACCGGGTCAGTTGTCGCCGCGTTCGGTGTCGCCGGAGTAGCCGTGGACGCGACCGGTCGCAAAGCCCAACCCGGCCGGAACGCCGATGCCGATGGTCACCGGCTCGGGCGCCGATCCACCGCAGCACGAGCCGCCTCCAGCGTCGCCTGCGATGACCGTGACGGGCGCCTCGGCGGGCTCGGTGCTGCAAGAGGTGCCGCAGCCATCGCCCGCAGCCGCGCCGGGCAGCTGGTCTTCGGTGATCAGGTTGGTGGAGCAGACGCCGGTTTCGGGGAGGTCGAGTTCGACGGCGTCGGCGGCGGCTCGGTCTCCGGCGAGCGCGGCGACCACGGAGCGGACCTGCTCGTAGCCGGTGGCCATCAGGAACGTCGGGGCGCGGCCGTAGCTCTTCATCCCGACCAGATAGAAGCCCGTCTCGGGATGGGCGAGGTCGCGCTCGCCGTGCGGCGGAACGGTGCCGCAGGAGTGGAAATTGGGGTCGATCATCGGCGCCAGGCGAACCGGTGCCTCGGTGGCCGGGTCGAGCTCGACCCGGACTTCGCGGAGCATGTCCAGGTCGGGACGGAACCCGGTAGCCGCCACCACGGCGTCGGCCTCGATGACGCACTCACCGTCCGGGGTCACGCCTATGACGCTCACCGGGCCGGCGGCCGGGCCCGCGTCAGGGCTGGCGAATCCGGTGATCGTGAAACTGCGTACCAGGTCGATCTCGCCGCCTTCCACCGCGGCCTTGAGGCGGGTGCCGAGCGCGCCGCGGGCGGGGAGGCCATCGGCGTCGCCGCCGCCGTACAAGCGGGCTACCGAGGCGCCGCGGACGGCCCAGGTGATGCGGGTGCCGGGCGCGGTCTTGGCGAGTTCGGCGAGGGCGAGGAGGGTGTTGGCGGCCGAGTGGCCCATGCCGACCACGAGTGTGTGCTTGCCGGCGAAGCGGTCGCGGTCGCGGTCCAGCACGTCCGGCAGCGGACCGGTCAGGTAAGGGGCGGCCTGCTCCTCGCCTGGGGCGAGCAGGCCGGAGTGGCCGAGCGGGTTGCTGCGGCCCCAGGTCCCCGAGGCGTCGATGACGGCACGGGCGGTGAGGTCGGTGACGGCGCCGTCCGGGCCGACGGTGCGGACCAGCAGCGGCTGCTCGTCGCGGCCGACGGTGCGGGTCACGTCCACGCCGCGCCGGGCGACGGCGATCACGCGAGTGCCGGTACGGATCCGTCCGGCCAGCTCAGGCACCCGCGTCAGCGGGGCCAGGTAGTCGCGGACCAGCTCGGCGCCGGTCGGCAGCGCCTCCGGATCGGGCAGCGTCCACCCGGTGGGCTCCAGCAGACGGCGGGCGGCGGCGTCGGTGTCATACCGCCACGGCGAGAACAGCCGGACGTGTCCCCATGCGGAGATCGCCGCCCCGGCGGCCTCTCCGGCCTCCAGGACCACGAAGTCCAGACCGCGTTCCGCCAGATGAGCGGCAGCGGCCAACCCGACCGGCCCCGCCCCGATGACCACCACCGGCAGGTCGCCGGAGTCGGCGTCCTCGACACACCCGCACCCGGCGCTGGTCTTGGCCTCGATCACGGTGACCGCCGGGTCCAGGGACTGCTCGGCGTCGGTACAGCAACTGCTGACCCCGCAACAGCCGCCCGCCGCATGCTCGGGCGCTTGCTCGGCGGACTCCTGGTGCTGGTCGTTCTCGCTCATGATCTCTCCTAGCTGCGTTGCGTAGGTGGCCTTGCAGAGTGGGCGGTCCAGGTCAGAGACGGGCGTGGTGGGCGGCGGTGGCCACTCGGTCGCGGTGGGCGGCCGCACGGCAGGCGCTGGTGCAGACCTCCCCGAGGTCGTCGCGGAAGGTGACGTGCCCGCCGGAGCGTGCGGTGCTGTGCTGAGCGGTGATCCGGGTGAGCAGCGTCTTCATCACAACCCCTTGTTTAGACGTTCTTCGAAGCAGGCGCCAGTTTGCATCGCTGCATAGATAGATGTCAAATTAGAGCCATGTCTAAGTTGTTGGAGTTGGAAGACGTCACCGACCCGGTGTGCTGCGCGCCGCTGAGCGGGCCCGCCCTGAGCGAGCAGGAGGCCGCCGAACTGGCCGGGGTGTTCAAGGCGCTGTCGGACCCGGTCCGGTTGCGGTTGCTGAACATGATCGCCTCGGCCGAGGAGGGCGAGGCGTGCGTGTGCGACCTGACCGGCGCCTTCGAGTTGACCGCCCCCACCATCTCCCATCACCTGAAGGTGCTCCGCCAAGCCGGGCTGATCGACGGTGAGCGGCGCGGGACCTGGGTGTACTACCGGGTGGTGCCTGAACGGCTCACCCGGCTGTCCGGCCTGTTCGCGCTGCCCGCGCTCACCACGTCCTGAACCCTCCACACCGGCCGCCCATCCCCAACTTCCTCGCGCGAGCGTGCTCCTTGTGCAGACCTACTTGCGAAGACGGGTGAGGACGTGGCGGGCGTCGGCGCCGACGCCCCGCAGGGTGGCCGACGCGAACGACCGCTGCCACTCCAGGCCCACGTAGCCCAGTCCCGGATGGGTCATGGAGATCCCTCCGCGGTGCAGTGGCTCGCCGTCCGAGCCGAGCGCGCCCAACTCCTCGAGATAGCCGACCCCGGGCCGGAAGCCGGTGGCGAGCAGAACCACGTCGACGCGCTCGCGGATCCCGTCCTGCCACACCACGGATTCGCCGTCCAGTCTCGTGAACATGGGGCGCCGGTCCGGATTGCCGGTGGCGATCTGCGCCCGGTAGGTGCCGGTATCGAAGACCGGTGTTCCCTTGCCGCCGGTCAGCAGTGGACGCGCCCACCCGGCCGCGTCCAAGCCGGTGCGCTGCAGCCACAAGTGCATGTCGACGCCGAGAACGCGCTGTGCCATGAAACGCAACGGATGCCGGGTGGCCAGCGTGACGCGCGACTGCCCGGCCAACTCGATGGCGATCTGGACCGCCGAGTTCCCGCCACCCACGATCACGACCCGCTGCCCGGCGAACTCCTCGGGCCGCCGGTACTGCGAGGAATGAAGCACCGTGCCGGTGAACGAGCCCAGCCCCGGTACGTCGGGGCGGTGCGGTCGGCTAAAGGCCCCGGTCGCCGCGATGACGATCGGCGCAGTGAAGATCTCGCCGTTGTCGACCACGACTTCGAACATGCGCTTGGACGCCGCGTCCGCCTCGACGGCAACCTTTGCCACACGGTGGGCTGTCCGAACGTCGGCGTCGAGCCGTTCGGCGTAGCCGGCCAGGTAGGCGACGACCTCATCACGCCTCGGGTAACCGTTCGGGTCACCAGGGAACGGAACGCCAGGCAGGGCGCTGCGGCGAGCCGGAGAGAACAGCGTGAGGCTGTCGTAGTAGTGCGGCCATGACCCTGCGGTGGACTGGGCGGCCTCCAGGATTACCGGACTCAGGCCGAGCTCGCGGGCGACGTGGGCTGTGGCGAGACCGGCCTGGCCGCCCCCGATGATGATGGTGTCGGAACGCTGAGGCATGCCCTCAACATAACATCATTTCATGAAATGTTAATATGTTGGGGCGACGTAGAGGAGGAATCGGTGCCTGACCAGGCAGCAAGCAGCTCGCAGCCCGAGCCGGACCTCGGCTGCGGGGCCGCTGTCGAGCCGCCGAGCGAGAAGCTGCGCGAGTTCCTCAAGGGCCTGGCCAGCGAGCAGCGCCAGCAGATGCTCGAACTGTTCGCCGGCGGCGTCGAACTGACCGTCGGCACCGTCGCCGAGCGCCTCGCCATCGGCCAGTCCAACGCCTCCCAGCAACTCGCCCTGCTGCGCCGCGGCGGCCTCCTCACCTCCCGCAAGGACGGCAAGCAAGTCCGCTATCGCGTCGACACCACCTCGGTAGAGCGATCCCTCACCGAACTCCAGAACTACCTGCGCACCTGCTGCCCACCCCCGGAAAGCGACGCAGCCGACGCCTGAGTTCACGACGGCCGTCGTCATCCGCATCGGGAGAGCGCTGGAGCACTTCGCGCTCCTCGGGTCGGGCGGTGCATCTTCAGGTCACGCGACATGCGCGCTGCCCGTTCGGAGCGCTTGTAGGAGTAAGGAAGGCAGCCCCACGCGGGACGGGACGTGGATACGCTCCATGTCCTAGAGACGTGACAGTCGGTGTCGAGGACACGGGGTGGAGTGGTGATCAGTCCGTACGTGCGCCGACTGAGGCTTGCTGCGGAGCTGCGCGAGCTGCGAGAACAGGCCGGGGTCTCTGCACAGGACCTGGCCAAGCGGTCGGGCGTGTACCGACAGATGATCAGCAAGCTGGAGAACGCACACGTCGCGCCCAATCAGGAGGATGTTCAGCGACTGCTGGACGTCCTCGGCGTCGAGGGCGACAAGTGGACACAGCTCGTGCAGATCACCGCCGAGGCGGCGTCGCATGGCTGGTGGGAGTCGTCGGGGATCGGTGAACGCCAGGCCAGGTTCGCCAACCTCGAGGCCGGTGCGAGCGTCATCCGCGAGTACCAGCAGAACCTGATCCCTGGGCTGCTGCAAACAGAGGAGTTCATCGCCACACGCCTGGCCAACACCGAGCTGCCCTTGCCGCCCGATGCCGAAGTCGCCGGCGTGCTGAAGGGGCGGGTCGGACGGCAGCGGATGCTGCATCGTCCGGCTGGCCCGTCCTACGAGGTGATCCTGGACGAGGTGGTACTGCGCCGGCGTTCGGTCCCGGCAGAAGTGTTCCGTCGGCAGCTCGGCCACATCGTCGACCTGTCCCGGCAGGAGGAGCGGGTGACGGTGCGGGTTCTGCCTGTGGACGCCGAGATCCCTGGGTACAACATCCCTGAATGTTCGTTTTCGATGTACACCTATCCAGACGACGGTGACCCGGATGTGGTGGCGTTGGAGACGGTGACCACCGACCTCGTCCTCACCGATCCGGAGCACACCGCACAGTTCGAGATGGTGTACGGAGGTCTCATCCGCGCAGCCCTGTCGGCCGAGCGGTCACGCGAGATGCTGACGGACGTCGCAGGCTCCCTTCCGTCGCACTAGGAAGATCACCATGACCAGTCGTGAACGCTTTGTCGGATGGCGCAAGTCGTCGTACAGCGGAACGGGCAACAACTGTGTCGAGGCCGGGCGAGCGGACGGACACCGGGTCGGCGTCCGGGACACCGCGTCTGGCGACGCCGGCCCAGTGCTTGAGTTCGAGGTGAGCGCTTGGGCGATCTTCTTGGCGGAGGTCCGCAAGGGAAGGCACTGTCTGCCGTAGCCATTCAGCCAGTGAAGCAAGGGTCGAAGTGTCACACTTCGACCCTTTTCTTTATATCTGGGTAACGAGAGAGATGCGCACTGTCACGAAAACCCTTGCAGGCGATCAACGACAATCACATACTCGTGACTGTCACAAAGCAAGGACAGTCGGAACGCTGGCATCTGTCTAGCGACCCGAGAGCACAGGTCAATGGACTTCCGAGAACCGGCTGTCGTCCGTCTGCAGGTTCACAGTCAGGAGCGACAAGATGTCTGTGCCATCGACCGCACCCCCACACCGCGACACTGCGACGCCTGGCACAAGGCCCCCGCTGCACGACGGCGGCAACTACAGGGATGTCGTGGGTTTGGCCGCTCTGCCAACCTCGATCCCCCTAGTGCGCGCGTTCGCACGAGCCAAGCTGTCGGCATGGGGACTGGACACCGATCACGGCTGGGAGTGCCAGCAGGTGCTCTCCGAGCTGGTCACCAATGCCTTCGACGTCACGGGTGAGCTGCTCCCCGAAGATCATCTCGCCCTGGACGAACTCGCGATGATCCTCATCCAGCTCCGGATATCGGCCAAGCACCTCATCGTCGAGGTTCGTGACTCCGGGGTCGGCCGTCCGCAGATCCCGGACACGGAGCTCAACGACGAAGGCGGGCGCGGCCTGCGGCTGGCGACGATGCTCGCCGGCGCCTGGGGCTGGTACCCCGTCACAACACCCAAGCCGGGCAAGGTCGTTTGGGCGTCATGGGCGCTCGACCGGAAAGCCGCCTCGTGAGGCTGCGCCCAGCGCTCCGCCTGCTCGTCCGACGCCGTTCCACGGTTCCGCCACCCCTCGCGTTCATCGTCCCTGACGAGATGACTGGGCTCGAACTCACGACCGGCGTCGGCTTGGCCTTCGCCCGCTCCCGCGATGCCATGGCAGAGGAAGCGAAGCAGGCTCGATACCGAGCCTCCAAGGAGAAGAATCGACGGCATCGCGCCTACCTGGCCGGGCGAGCAGATGCCCTGAGTGAGGCCGTTGCACGTACGGACACCGCGATGGCCGACCTGTTCACCGAGTAGAACGCTGAGGGCGGGCGACTCCCCCAGACCAGGGAGTCGCCCATCACCTCTGTCATCCGAGCCGGGCACTCGACTTAACGCTCGGCGAGGGGCGGGACCTCCCGCGCCCTGCCGCCGGGCAACCCCTGGAATGCCACCATGATGCTTTCGAGCAACAGCACGCCACGCCGGTGCTTAAAGTAGCCACCTAGCGTGAGATGAGAGAAGCTGGGACACAGGCGGCCGAAGTGGCCGTCGGAGCACTCAGCCGAACCGAGGAGAGAGGAGTCCGCAATGGTCCGAATTCAGTCAACGCTGGAGAGCACCTCACATGGACGCACTCGACACTCACACCAACGGGGCCACTGAGCGGCTCACCGTCAAACTGCATGACCAACTCTGTCTGAATCCGCGGCAGAAAGCTCAGACACTAGGCCGCACCCCCGGCCAAGGCTCTCAGTACCCCGATACGGGCAAGCGAGCACAGGTCTCTCGAACAAGCCCGGTTATCCACAGCGCTGTGGATAACCGGGCGAGTTTCGGAAGGCGTGGAGCGACAGTGCTCGAAGAGGCCGATCGAACTGCATCGGGAACCACGTACCCGCCCGCGGCACGTGACCGCACAAGCGAACTCGGAGCCTCTGGCCTGTGCAGGTCTCCGATGGACGAACGCTGACTCACTCCGGACGCAGGCGGCGGCGGGCGGCATCGAGACGCTCGGCGTAGTCGGCGGCGAAGATATCCGGCAGTGCCTTGTCGAGGGTGCCCGCGATTCGATGAAGCGGTGCCCAGACGGCTGAGTCGTCAACGACACGGCCGAGGTCCGTCATCTGCAGCCGTTCCAACCACTCTGACAAGACGAGCGCTTGGTCCCGCGTGAGCCGGATGACGACCTCTTCCTCTTGCTTGCCTGCAACCTAGCCGCGCCGTCGAGCGCGGTCTCAGCCAAGCCCAGAGGGATCTTCAGCAGGCTCTGCTGCTGCAGGGCAAGAAATGGAGATCGCAAGTGTTATCGGCTGCGGACCGGGCGCGGTCCACAGCGAGGGACGGGATCGAGCGCGATCCCAGGTGAGGAGGCCAATTGGTCGAAGACGGCAGTGACGAGTCCGCGTCGAGCATGGTGAAGCGTCGAAACCGGCGAACCCGCAGCGGGGGGAAGCGGAGGCGCGTGCTGTACATCCTGTTGTCCGACGATGAGCACGCGGCGGTGTCGAGGGCGGCCGAGCGAGAGCGCCTGGCGACTGCGGCATGGGCGGCGCTGACATTGCTCGCCGCAGCGACCGGCAAGCCGCGAGCGGAGAACAGCGAACTGCGCGAGGTGCTGCAGGCCGTCATGCAGGTGCGCGGTCAGGCGCACCGGATCGGCGTCAATCTCAACCAGGCGGTCGCCGCACTGAACTCAGGAGAGGTGTCCTGGACGATCCAGTGGTACGCCCGCGCTGCCGCACAGACGATCCGCAAGCTGGATGACCTGGCCGACGAGCTGAGAAGGCATCTGCCGTGACGGCGGCCTCGGTGATCTCGACAACCTGTTCAGTGGGCAATACGCAGTGATTGGGAAGGTCTTGCGCGGTGTCCGGGTCCAGGGGCTGCTGCGGTACCTCTACGGGCCGGGCACCAATGGTGAGCACCGCGACCCGCACATCGTCGCCGGCTTTGGAGATCTGGCCGACCTGGAACCGGCAATACGCCCCGATGGCCGCCGCGACTTTCGCCATCTGGAAGGTCTACTGACGCAGCCGCTGGCGCTGCTCGGTGAACGGAACTACCGGAAGCCCGTTTGGCATTGCGCCGTGCGGGCCGCTCCTGAGGACCCGGTCCTGACCGATGAGCAGTGGGCACAGATCTCCGGCGAGATCATGCAGCGGACCGGCTTGGTCCCGGAAGGGGACGTTGACGCCGTCCGTTGGATCGCCGTCCGGCACGCCGACGACCACGTTCATATCGTGGCCACGCTGGCGCGGCCGGACGGCGTCCGTCCCGAGGTATGGAACGACGGGTACCGGGTGCGGGACGCCTGCCGGGTGGTGGAGGCGCGGTTCGGTCTGCGGTCTACGGCGTCGGCGGACCGGACCGCCGCCCGCCGTCCCAAACGCGGCGAGACCGAGAAGGCCGTCCGCCGCGGCCGGCCAGTACCTTCACGTACCTTCCTGCTTCACAAGGTCCAGACCGCGGCCGCCGGCGCGGGCAGCGAGAGGGAGTTCTTCGAACGCCTCCAGGACGGTGGTGTCCTGGTGCGGCGGCGGTTCAGCCAGCGGACGGCGGGCGAGCTGACCGGGTACGCGGTGGCTGTACCCGGCGATGTCAACGCGGACGGACAGCCGGTCTGGTACGGGGGCGGCAAGCTCGCCGCCGACCTCACGCTGCCCAAACTCCGCCTCCGCTGGACAAGCGCGGACGGCTCGGTCCGCGGCCCGTCCGCCGTCCGTCCGCTGTCCGGACGGCACCTGTCCGCGCGGACAAGGCAGGCCCTGCTGCGGACCACCGTCTGCCGCGCCGCGGACAAAGCCCGGACGACCGCCGAGTTCCTTGACCGGCTCCAAGACAACGGACTCCTGGTGAAAGTCCGCTACAGCCAATACGTCCCAGGTCAGATCACCGGCTACGCCGTCGCCCTTCCCACCGAGCCCGGTGACGAGGAACCGACCTGGCATCCGGGAAGCCGTCTCGCAGACGACCTCTCTCTCACGCGCCTCCGGCAACGTTGGGTATCACCCGGGGCGCGTCACATGCCCACCGCCGTCGATGACGACCTCACCTTTGAGGAGCGGCAGGCGTTCTACGACGACGCGGCCCGCGCCGCGTCCTACGCCACCGCCCACATTCGTCGCTACCTCGCCACCAATCCATACGCGGTCCAAGACGCCTGCTGGGCCGCCTCCGATGCCCTTCGCACCGCCGCGCAAGCCACCGGCAACCATCACCTCCGCCGCGCCGCCGACACCTACGACCGTGCCGCCCGCGCACCCTACGGTCGCATTCCACGCCCCACCCCTGCCGGCAATGCCCTGCGCACCGCAGCCCGCCTCCTCGCAGTCACCGGCTCCGCCAAGAGCCGGACGACGGCGTCGGCCATGATGCTCGTCGCCAACCTCATCACGCTGCTCGACACCATCGCCGAGCTGCGCCGACTCCAGCACCGCCACGCCCAAGCCGACGCCGCCCGAAAAGCCGCCGCCCAAGTCCGCGAAGCGCAGCCCACCGACCCCGCTTACCCGCCACAACCAACCGCGCAGGCAGCCATGTCCTCGCAAGCACGCCTGGCCATGGCCGCCTTCCCCAACCCGTGGGCGCCAATGCAACCGACGGTCCCTGCTAGACCCGCACCGCCGAACCCCTCGCTGCCACCCCACCCAAGCCGACGGCGCCGGTAACGGAGCCATCAGCGTTCCCCGGAACGTGAACCTCCTAGGAAGACAACGGAGGCGGCGTCAGCCAGACCCTAGCCCCCGAGATCAACTCATCCGAACGAGAGGCGCTCGAAGATCCGTGCAAGCTTCACCAGAACCCTCGCCACGCACCACGACATGGAGGCATCCGAATGCAGACCATGCGACACGAAGACCTCGACACGCTTCCCACGGTCGTCAGCATCATGACCGCAGCCCGCGCTCTGGGACTCTCCCGCACATACGCCTATGAACTGGCGAAACGCGGAGACTTCCCGTGCCGCATCATCCGGGTCGGCGCCGCCTACCGAGTGCCGACCGCAGAACTCCGCAGGCTCCTCGGCGTGACGTAGCCCGACGAGCGCCACCTCGTCGATTCGCGGTCGGGCCGCCAGCGACGGCGGTCCGACCCGTTACTCAGACCGACCTATCGTTTGACTGTACGTAGCCATCAATGGTGGGGTTGACTCTCGCCATGAAGAGCACGCCAGCCGAAGACCCCCGGCTCGATCGCCTGCCGCCGCACGAGTTGGCAGCACACATGGTCAGCGAGTTGGGCGTCGGCCTTGCTCAGCTCAGCGCACTCGGCGCCGTCGAGCGCGCGATGGAGTGCGAGGCGCTGTCGACCATCGTCAGATCGCTGCTCGGAGAGCTTGCCGCCGCGCGGCGAGCGGCCCTGATCGAGGCCAGGGACTCAGGAATGACGTTGACCCAGATCGCCGCCGAGCTCGGCGTCAGCGTCCAGGCGGTCTCCAAAGCGATCAAGAACCTCCCGGGTACCGGACGATCACAACCAAAGGAGGAGAAGAGATGAAGGGCCGAACCTTCAAGCGATGCGGGTGCCGCAACCCGGAGACCAAGAGGAAGTACCCCGAGGGCAAGTGCCCGCACCTCAAGAAGAAGCGACATGGCGCCTGGTGGTTCCGCTACGACGCCCCACGAGGAGCGGACGGGAAGAGACGCAGACCCTTAGTCGGCCCCTTCACCAGCGAACGCGACGCGGACAAGGCACTGGCGGAGGAACTCGCGAAGGTCAGCCACGTCGGCCAGGCCGTCGATCGTTCGCTGACAGTCGGGGCCTACCTCGAGAAGCAGTGGCTGCCCGGCAAGAAGAGCCTTGCCCGGTCCACGTACGCCGACTACGAGGAGATCGTCCGCCTCTACCTGAAGCCGGCCCTCGGCCATCTCCGCCTGGTCGACCTGTGCGACCGCGACGCCCACGAGATGTACGCGGCCATCGCGCAGATCAACCGTCCGCTGCAGGACGACGAGAAGCCGAGCGAACTGCTGCGGCGCCTCATGGAGGTCAGAGCGGAATCGACCAAGAAGCGCCTCGCCGAAGGCGAAGCGCGTGGAAGGAAGCAGACGCAACCGATCTCAGCGACCCGGATCAAGAAGATCCACGCCGTCCTGTCTTCGGCGATGGGAACGGCGGTGAAGACCAAGCGGCTCAGCCACAACCCCGTGGAACACGTCGAACTGCCACGCATCAGAGGCCGACGATCCAAGCCGCTCGTCTGGACGGCCGAGCGGGTCCGACACTGGCTGGAGACGGGGAAGGTACCCGGTCCGGTCATGGTGTGGACGGCAGAGCAGACGGGAGCGTTCCTCGACTTCGCAGCCGAAGAGCGGCTCTACGCGCTCTTCCACCTGGTCGCCTTCCGAGGGCTCCGCCGCGCCGAGGTCGCGGGCCTGCCGTGGACGGACACCGATCTGGACGTCAGCGAGACGCTCACCATCCGCGAGACCAGACCGGACGACGAGTACGACGACACCAAGTCAGAAGCGGGCGAGAGAACCGTCAGCCTCGATCGGACCACCCTCGCCGTCCTCCGCACGTGGCGTACTCACCAGAAGGAAGAAAGGCTCTCGGCAGACCCGAATGTCTGGGCGGATTCAGGAAGGGTGTTCACTCAGGAGGACGGTTCCGCTCTGCGGCCCGAATGGATCTCACAGCGCTTCGACGTCCTGATCGATCGCTACAACACGATCCGGCGGCGTCATCTCGACGAGGGCTGGCCCGTCGAGCGCATAGCGCGACGCCATCGCGTCAGCCGCCGAACGGTCCAGGTCGCCATCGACCGTGGGCCGCTGCCGCCGATCAGGTTCCACGACCTGCGCCACGGTGCGGCGACGCTGAGCCTGCTCGGCAAGGTCGACATGAAGGTGATCAGCGCGACGCTCGGTCACTCTCGGTCATCGTTCACGGCGGACACCTACGCCTCGGTCCTGCCCGAGGTGGCCAAATCGGCAGCCGAGGCGGTGGCCGCGGTGGTGCCGCTGCGACGTGATGGCCACACCCTGGCCACACCAGACACCGAAAACGCCCCCGCCGAGATCATCTCACTCGGCGGAGGCGCTGGTAGTGGCGGAGGATCGGGGATTTGAACCCCGGATGGGCGGTAAACCCAAACCGCATTAGCAGTGCGGCGCCATAGACCGGACTAGGCGAATCCTCCAGGAGCCATCAGGCTCAGGACAGGCTACCGGTTCGGCGCGCCAACCGGCAAAGTCTGGCCTGTGGCACCGAAGCATAGTCCGAACACGCCGGTCATGCGACGAGGTGCCCGGACGATTCGCTCCCGGGGCCGCGGGAGCGAAGCGCCGATGGTCAGCCGATGCGGAAGCCGCTGTAGCCGCAGGCCTTGCCCAGGTCCTCGCCGTGCTGCTGCATCTGCGTGAAGTTGGGCGTCCCGCCGGACAGGTTGCCGGAGCTGAGCTTGCGGAGGGTGGCCGCGGTGTCGTCGAGGTCGCCGGCGAACGCGGTCGCGGCGGTCTCGACGTCGCCGCCGGCGTTCTGGCCCTCGCTGCGGATCTTGGTGGCCGCCTCGGAGAACTTCTGAGCCGTCGACTCGGCGCCGCCGGAGCCGGTGACCGAGCCGCCGCTCGAGGCGACGCTCTTCAGCTCCGTCTCGATGTTCTTGCAGGCGGTCTTCTTCTTGCCGCCGCCGGTGATGGAGTCCACCGGGCCACAGGCCGTGGAGCCGAGCAGGAGGCCACCGACGGCCAGGGCGCCGACGAGCTTGGCGGCAGACATGCGCATGAACCTTCTCCTTCAGGGGGGTTTGGGACTTCGGACGAGGGTAAACCTCGAAGGTCACATCCGTCTCGATTACCCCTTTGGCGTTGATCCGCCACAGACGGTTCCGTGACCCGGCTCACACTGCCGAATCCGCCTCATCGGCCGCCGATTCGCCGTCCGGTCCCGAGAGCCGGTACAGTTGGCTCCGGACAGGCACCCGTAGCTCAACGGATAGAGCATCTGACTACGGATCAGAAGGTTAGGGGTTCGAATCCCTTCGGGTGCACCCAGCTCAGAGGCCTCTCGCGATCACCGCGAGGGGCCTCTTGCGTTAGCACGGGAGCCACGACACCGATCACGCTCCCAAGAGCGCCTCGGCCGCTGCCCGCTTGCCGTCCGCCCGCAGACGTCCTTCGTGATCGCGATGGACGTGGGTCGAGGGGGCTCAGAGACGACGCGTAACGGCGTCCCCTGCGCCGGCATCAGCGAGGCGCCCAAGTACCGTGGATCGTACAGGTGCCTCCACCTAGGCCAGCGCGCTTGGAGTGTCCTCGATCACCGGGTCGTCTCGCCGGTTTGCGGATCATGGGTCACCAAGCTGTGCTCCCGAGCCAACGTCACCATGTCGTTCAGGGCACTCGCTTCGGTACGCGGGGAGAGAGACAGCGACACGAAGTGGGCGGCGAGATCTTCGCGACCCCATGGCTGTCGCCAGTCCAAGTCGGGCGCCCACGGGGAGATCCGATCCGCGAGGTCCGGCCAGCGCCCCAGCAGCTCCGAGCGGAAGCGCTCGACCTCCGGGCTTGGGGCCACACCCTCAACATCTTCGTCAGCCAGCCGATCGCAGATCTCGCCCGGTTCAACGACCGCCGACTTCCAGAAGTACAGATCGTGGGACACGGGCACATCGTCGCAGGCGATGCGGACAGAAGTCTTGAGGCTGCACGGCGTGAGGGTGTTCCCGTGAGAATTGCGCCCGTCAGGGTTGAACACCGTCCGCGCTGGAGCACCGTCCAGAGCGGTCCGCTCGTCTATCGCGGCCTGTGCCTTGTGCGATGACCACGAACGTTCAGCGGGTTGGGTGACCGCGCCGGTCGATCCCCGGCCAGTTCGCTGGACGCGACCTCGCTGCGATTGATTCGCGGCTTACCGTGGGTCGATGGGCGGTGAAGAGGCGCAGGTCCGGCCCGAGGATGTGCTGGTGCTGATCCAGCATCCGTTCGGGGACACATGGCCCACGCTGACGGAGTGGATGGAGTACGGCCCTGGCCCCCGGAAGGGACTTCGGCCGGTGGCGGCACGCTCCCGCTTGACCGGCGAGGAGTTGCCGCTGACGGTGATCCCGCTGCCCTATCGCAACGACGAAGAGTCACGTGCCGCCATCCAGCGTGGTGAACTCGCAGACCCTTGGGCAGGTCATCCCTCGCCGCCAGCCCGCCCCGACGAATGAGCCGAACGCCTTGGCGGCGTTTGAACACTGGGCAACGGCGGGGTGATGGGCCGCGCATCGCGACGCGTCCGCCCGCCATGGTGGCGTGGGCGGAGGTTTGAAGCGGCGGGCCCATCCGGGTCTGGCCATCGCTGGGTACAACGCCTCATCGGGGCCGGGGAGGAAGGTTGAGGGGGAGCAGAGCGGCCATGCCGGCTTTGCACCTGGCCTGTACACGTGGTTGCCCCGGTGGGCCGCCTGGGTCGCGGTCGAGTCCTGCTGGGCCTGGTACCAAGCCTTAGGAGTTGTGGTTCAGCCACACGCTGGTGTCGCAGTACTGCAGCGGCCCGCTCTCGTAGTGCTGCAAGCAGACTTCGAAGTAGAGCTTCTTTTCGGGGAGGTTGTAGTGATGCGTCATGCAGTTTCCGTTGCCGCCTCGCCACAGTACATCGAGGTCTCCGGTTCCCTTGCTGACGCCGACCGAACCCCAGACCTTCCAGCCGTCCGATTCGATGTCGCACACCCGCACCCAGTCCCCGTTGGGCTGGAATTGGATCTTGCCGCCGGGGTCGCCGTCGTCGGTGTGCATCGTGTACTTCCACGTTACGGCCGATGCTTCGGGCGCCGAAGCGAATAGCAGGGTGCTGGTGACCGCCACCCCAGCGGCCGCGAGCGACATCAGACGCTTTGCCATCTTGCCGACCTTCATTGCGTTTCCTCCTGGTGGCTCTTCCGTACGAGCTGGTGCGTGTACGGCCGATGAAGGAGACTGTCCGGCCGATGGCGTTCGCGGCAACGATCAAGTTGGGGCAGCAGTCGGATGCCCATCAGATTGACCGTGATGCCCGTCTTGTCCCGATGAATCGGCTCCCAACTGTCCTTGATGGGACCACTATCGCCACTGCGGGTGATCAACACTCAGATGAGGTCACGGGACGCAGCATCCGGACACGTGCGAGTGTTGGGCTCAGGGATCGTTAAGAATCTGCGAGTCAGGAGGTTAGGGATCCTTCCTGATCGCGAGCCATACGGGGTAAGGTCGCGCGTCGAAGAGGGCCTGTCCGTGTCAGGTCCGTTGTGAGAATTGAGTGCTGGTGTTCAAAACAGCCTGCCTTCCAGTTGTCCTTGTCGTCCTGGGCGTCGCCGGTTGCGCAGGGGAGGGCCACGGGAAGACCGCAGCGGGTCCGACGCCACTGGCCGTGAGTTCGGCGGGGGCGAAGGCGTGTGTGCCCGATAACAGTCAGCCGGACGTTCCCACGACGGCGCCGAGGCAGGTGTGGTGGAAGCGCTTCAAAGGCGTTGCGGTGCCGTTCTCGCCGATCGTTGGGCCATTGGAAGTCCAGGGCGACATCGCGCGCTGTTACTCGCACACGCCGCGCGGGGCTTTGATAGCGGCGGTGCAGATCAGCGTGCGGCTCGAGCGGTCGACGCGATGGCGGGAGATCCTGGAGCAGCAGGTCGTGACGAGTGAGGGCAAGATTGCCTACTCGCGGGCGAGGGCTGCCGACCGGGTTGTGCCGGCTGGCAAGGCGGCGCAGATCACGGGTTTCCGGATCGTCTCCTACACGCCGCAGAGCGCGGTGGTCGGAACGGTGTCGCGCGATCCGGCGCGCGGTGGCCGGACCGCCAGGACCGTGACCGTGAAGTGGGAAGGCGACTGGAAGCTCGCCCCGACTCCAGAGGGATCCACGGGGTCGGCGCCCCAGAAAGTCGACTCGCTCTCTGGGTATGTCTTCTGGGGCGGCTTCTGACCCAGCCGTCGCACGGTTAGGGCTCTGGGGAGAGTGCCTTGCGCAGGTGGTTGATTTCCGTTCGCCATTCTTGGGCGGACTCGGTGTCGTCCCAGAGTTCGCGCAGTTCGGAGGTTTCGGCGACGACCTGGTCGAGTGCCGTCAGCGCCAGAGGCCGCAGGTCGGCGGGGAGGGGCGGGATCGGCTCGTCCGGGCCATAGATCGGGTCGACAGGACGGCCGTTCGGGCACTGGGCGGCCATGATGGCGGCGGCCGCCACCGCCAGGACGCCTTCGGGGCTGTCCAGGTGGTCCGCTTCGCGGACGGCTGCCGACAGTGCCTTGCGGATGGCCTCCGGTCGGTCCTCCGCCGGCAGGTCGTCGAGGTCGCCGGCGAAGTCCGCTGCGGTGTCATTGCCGAACGGGCTTGTGTCCCAGGTTCCCAAGGCTTCAACTCCAGGGCAGTGCGTAGGCGCGAAGTTCCGGGCGGTGGGGGGAGGCGTGCGTGGTCGCCGAGCTGGATCTCGTCGCCGACGTGGAAGAGGAGCTGCAGTGGTGCGCCGGGGCGCAGTGCGCGAGGACGGCCGGGACCTCGTCGTCGGGGACGTGGATCAGGGACTGCCACGCGAGCAGGCCGGTCAGGGAGCCGTCCGGGACGTCCAGGGAGGTCATGGAGCCGACCTCGAACCGCAGTCGTGGGTGTTCGCGGCGGGCCAGGTCGATCATCGTGGTGGAGAGGTCGATGCCGAAGGCGTCGACGCCGAGGTCGTGCAGGTGGGCGGTGATGTGGCCGGGGCCGCAGCCGACGTCTGCCACTGGGCCATCGCCGGCGGCGCGCGCGCTGGCGGCGAACAGGGAAAGTGCCGCGCGGAGGTAGGGGTGGCCGGCGGCCGCTCCGCGCACCTGGTCGGCGTAGGCGGCGGCGACGCGGTCGTAGGAGGTCCGGGTGTCGGCCAGCCAGTCGTCCACGGTCAGGTGAGGGTGTGGAGGGCGGCGAAGGTTCGCTGGAGGTGGGTGTTAAGGGGGTGTGACGGGTCGTCGAGCCAGGCTTGGGCTGCTTGGTGGAACGCGGCCCAGCCGATCTGGGCGGCGAGGGCGGCCTGGGGGTCGGGGACGCCGCGCTGCCGGAGGGCTTCGGCTATGGCGTCGGTCAGGGCCGCGGCCTTGGCCAGTTCGCGTTCGCGGAGCGTCGGAGTGGCGGCGATGATCTCTAGGCGCGGTTCGGAGAAGGGGCGGTTCTCTTCGAGGATGCGGCCGGCCTTCTGGCAGGCGTGCAGGAGGATCTCCAGCGGTGGCAGGCCGTCGGTGGCCTCGGCGACCGCGGAGGTGAGGGCGGCGCGCAGGTCGGCTTCGCCGTCGAAGAGCACTTCGCGCTTGTCGGGGAAGTGCCGGAAGAAGGTGCGCTCGTTGACGCCGGCCCGGGCGGCGATCTCGGCGGTGGTCGTCCGGTCGAACCCGCGTTCCCGGTACAGCTCCAGGGCCGCCTGGCGAAGGCGGCGGCGTGCTTCTGCTCCGCTCCGTGGCACCCGCCGAGGGTATCGCATGCGTCAGTGACTGGCGTCAAGTAGCGCCAGTCACTGGCGGCCAGTGGTGGACGGCGCCGCACCGTTGGGCGCCGGGACGGTCGCGGGGGCCGGCGCGACAGTAGGATCCCGCCTGGGGACGGCAGCCCGAGGGGATCGGAGAGACATGCATTCCAGCTCTGACGGCGCGGCACCACGCGAGGAGGACCTGGACGCGTCCGGGCCGGCGGAGCCGGAGGAGGAGACCTCGGAGCGGCCGTCCGGCGGAGCGGACGAGGAACGGGCCGAAGGCGAAGAACCGGCCGGGAAGAAGAAAAAGAAGAAGGGCTCCTTCTGGAAGGAGCTGCCGGTCCTGATCGTGGTCGCGGTGGTCCTCGCCCTGGTGGTGAAGAGCTTCGTGGTGCAGGCCTTCTACATTCCGTCGGGGTCCATGCAGAACACCCTGGAGATCGGCGACCGGGTCCTCGTCAACAAGATCGTCTACCATACGCGGGACATCAAGCGCGGCGACATCGTGGTGTTCAACGGAATGGACTCCTGGGACCCCGAGGTCACGTACACCAAGCCCAAGAACCCGGTGACGCGGTTCTTCCGGTGGGTGGGCGGCGCGTTCGGCGTGGCGCCGGGCGAGAAGGACTACATCAAGCGGGTCATCGCCGTTCCCGGCGACCGGGTGAAATGCTGCGACGCGCAGGGCCGCGTGACGGTCAACGGGGTCGCGCTGGACGAGCGGTCGTACCTCTACACCGATCCGGGCACCCACGAGCAGAACAAGCCGTCCGACCAGAAATTCGACGTGACGGTGAAGCCGGGGACGCTGTGGGTGATGGGCGACCACCGGGCGCTGTCCGCGGATTCGCGCGCGCACCAGGAGGACCCGGGCGGGGGCGCCATTCCGGAGGACCGGGTCATCGGCCGGGCTTTCGTGGTGGTGTGGCCGTTCAATCGCGTGAAGACGCTGCCGATCCCGCATACATTCACGCAGGCGGCGGGTGGGCTCGCGCCCGCGACGCCGTTCGCGCTGGGGTTTCTGATCGCTACGCCGGCCTTCTGGCTGCGGCGGCGTTTCCGCAGATGAGGGTCATCCGAGTGCTTCGGTGATGCGGTTCCAGGTGCCGTCGTTCGTCCATAGCCGGTAGCGGCCGTAGACGGTGCGCCAATGGCCGTACCGGGCGGGCAGTTGCCGCCAGGGGATTCCGGTGCGTTCGCGATGGCGGATGCCGTCGATGACGGCCCGGTGGTCGATCCAGTGCGGGCCGCGGCCGTCGGGCGGGAGGAGGTCCGCGATGCGCACCCACTCGCCGTCCGACAGGTCATGCTCATCGGGTTGTTTTATGAAACAAGCCTGCTGCGGGTCGGTGAGGCGGGCCCGGGTGCGGCCGACCAGGTCGTCGAACAGGTCGTCATCGCCGTAGGCCGCCATGCGGCCGGCGATGCGGGACCAGCGTTCGGACGCGCCCGGCACCGAGCCGCCGAGCGACTCCCCCACGTCGTGGGTCACGTCGGAGAGCGGGGCCTTGGCCTCCATGAGGGCCACGCCGACGGTGGTGCGGGCGATCCAGACGAACGCGTCGGCGCGCGCGGTGTCGTCCAGCGGGCCGCGTTCCAGCGCGGTCAGCAGCCGGTCGAGGGCGGCCGCCCAGGCCGGTGAGAGGCGCGCGTGCGTGCCGAACAGCGGCGCGATCCAGGGGTGGTCGACGATGCAGCGCCGCACGTCCCGCATCCAGAGGACGACGGCGTCGTCCCACGGCACGGCGGCCGGGCCGGTGCCCGCCACGGCCTCCAGGACCAGGTCGGACACCCCGGCGAGCAGCGCGTCCCGGTCCTTGACGTGCCGGTAGATCGCCATCGGCGTGACGCCGAGCCGGCCGGCGGTGGCGGCCATGGTCAGCGCCTCCAGCCCGCCCTCGTCGAGGATGCTCAGCGCCGCCGACAGGACGTCCCGCACGGTGCGGCCGCGCCGGACGACCGGAGAGGAGTTCGTTGACGGTTCCGTGGCCACCCTGCTAAGTCTACGGCATACACAACCGGAAGGAGATCGGGATGGCTGTCATCGACCCGAAGAAGTCGTGGGCCGCGCTCGAGGAGCGGCTGGCCCGGGAGACCGACCCGATCCTGCGCAGGAACCTCGAGATCGTCATCACCCACACCAAGGCCGAGTCCCGCGGCGATCTCGACGGCCTGATGGACACCCTCACCGACGACCCCGCCTACCGCATGGGGACGCCGGGCATGCCCGGGATGCAGCCGCGCGGCCGCGACGAGGTCCGCCGGTTCTACAGCGACTTCGTCGCCTCCGGCGCCACGCAGCTCGAGCACGACATCGACCGGCTCGTCGTCGACCGCGGCCACGTGGTCACCGACGGGCTGATGCGGATGGCGTACCCGGGCCGGACCCTCAGCGCGTTCGGCATCGAGGTCGACGACCCCGATGCCTTCTACCTGTACGAGACGCGGATGGCGATCGTCTGGCCCATCAGCGAGGACGGCCGCATCATCGGCGAGGAGAGCTACACCGACCGGGACGGCTTCGACGGCATCGCCGGCCGCAAGCTCAAGGACGGCGACATCCTCCCGCTCGACGCCTGAGACCGCCGCGGCGGAAGCGCGCGGACCGCACGCCCCGGCTCAGCCGATCGCCCACAGCCGGGCCGTGCGGTCCCAGCCGCCGGTGGCGAGCGTCTTCCCGTCCGGGCCGAACGCCACCGACCACACGAAGTCGTGGTGGCCGGTGAGCGTCGCGACACTCGTGCCGGTGGCGGTGTCCCAGATCCGCGCCGTCTCGTCCTCGCTCGCGGTGGCGACGAGCGAGCCGTCCGGGGCGTAGGCCACCGCGGTCACGGGCCCGGTGTGGCCGGTGAGCCGGGTGACCCGCCCGGACTCCAGCGTCCGCAGGAGGACGGTGTTCGCCTCGCCCTCCACGGCGAGGACCTTGCCGTCAGGGCTGAACGCCAGGCTGCCCCTCCCGCCCCCGAAGGCGGACGCGGTGCCCGCCGTGGCGACGTCCCAGATCCGGACCTCGTCGCTGCTGGTGGCGAGCGACTTCCCATCCGGGCTGAACGCCAGGTCGGTGACGCCGTTGACGCCGGTGTGGCCGCCGAGGACGGCGATCAGCCGCCCGGTCGCGACGTCCCAGAGCCGCGCCTGCCCGTCCCCCTTGCGGCTGTCGCCGGGGGCGTTGTCGGCGGTCGCGATGGTCTTGCCGTCCGGGCTCGCGGCGACCTTCCAGAAGTTCCCGGTGCGGATCGTGGCCGTGGTCGTGTTGGTGGCGGTGTCCCACAGCTGCACGGTGTCCGCGTTCTGGTGAACGATGACGTTGCTGTGCGGGCGGAACGCCATCGTCTCGACCGAGCCGGGCTTCGGGCCGCGATAGGTGGACGCGACCGTCCTGGTGTCGAGGTTCCACAGCTGGATGGTCCGGCCGGTGCAGGTGGCCAGAGCCCTGCCGTCCTGCGTGAACGCCGTGACGTAGACGTTCCCCGAGCACTGGAGCGTGGCGACGGGTGCCGCGTTGATCCGCCTCGGGGCGGCGGAGCGGCGGGCCGCGGGTTCCGCGCCGTCGGGACCGTCGTCGGTGAGCGCCTGGGCGAGGGGGACACCGGCCATGGCGACCGTCGCGATCAACCCGCCGATGAGCAGGTTGCGGCGGCTGAGCGGCGACGGCTCCGGTGACGGGTTCCGTTTGGCGGCGGCGTCCGCCGTGGTCTGCGGCGGGACGGTGCGGACGCCATGCTCCCGGACGAGCAGGCCCGCTTGCGCAGCGGGAGCCGCCGCCGGAGGCGGGAGCGCCGGAGCAGGGGCAGTGGCGCAGGCGGTTTGCAGGCGCAGCGCGACGGCGGCGGCGTTCTCCGGGCGGTCGCCGGGACGCTTGGCCAGCAGGTCCAGGACGAGGGCGTCGAGGCCGGGGGCGATGCCGGGCCGCACCGATCCCGGCGGCGCGGGGATCCGGCCGAGGTGCTGGTAGAGGATCGCGCCCATGCCGGAGCCGGTGTCGATCCAGGTGCCGCCGGTCAGCATCTCGTACAGCACGCAGCCGAAGGCGTACAGGTCGGTGCGGTGGTCGACGGTGCCGCCCTCGATCTGCTCGGGCGCCATGTAGAGCGGGGTGCCGGCGGCGCCGCCGGTCGCGGTGAGCTTGGTGGCGTCGGCGAGGCGGGCGATCCCGAAGTCGCAGATCTTCACGCGCCCGCCGCCGTCCAGCAGGAACAGGTTGGCGGGCTTGATGTCGCGGTGCACGACGCCCTGCCCGTGCGCGACCGCGAGGGCGTCGAGGATCTGCGCCGCCCACCCGGCGGCCTGCGCGACCGGCAGCCCCTCCGGGCGGCCGGCGAGGACGGACGCGAGGTCGCGGCCGACCATCAGCTCCATGACCAGGAAGAGGAGGCGTTCGCCTGCGTCCCGGTGCTCGTCGATGTCGAAGACCGTGGTGATGCCGGGATGGTTCAGGGCGGCGGCGATCTCCGCCTCGCGGCGGAACCGCGCCACCGCGGTCGCGTTCGCGGCGGCGGTCAGCGGCAGCAGCTTCACCGCGACCGGCCGGCGCAGCCGAAGGTCGGTGCCGCGCCACACCTCGCCCATGCCGCCCCGTCCGAGGGGGGCGTCCAGCCGGTAGCGGCCGGCCAGCTCCATACCGGTGCGCATCGGTCAGCAGGCGCCCGCGGAGCGGCCGCCGGGCGCCCCATACAGACAAGCGTGTTCCATCCGGCAGATGGTGTCAGAACGCCGCTCCCCGTGCGAAGCGGACGCCGAGTGAAATTGACCATGGGTTTCCGCGCGGGCGGGTCTCCGCGGGTACGGAAAGGAAGATCGATACGTCGGCTCGGGGGGAGGGCGGGTGGCCGGTTCCGCCGCGACCAGGCCCGCCGCGCTGCTGGCCCTGGCGGTGCCCGCGCTGCTCGTCGGCGTCGTGTCGAGCCTGCTGCTGCTCGGCGTGAGCACCCTCGCCGAGGCGCTGCAGAAGGCCGCCTGGGACCGGCTGCCGCACGCCCTCGGCATCGGCGGCGAGCCCGCCTGGTGGACGTTCCTGATCCTCGTCCTCACGGGCGTCGCCGTCGGGCTCACCGTGGCGAAGGTCCCGGGCCGCGCCGGGCCCGACCCGGCCACCGAGGGCCTCGTCGCGCCGCCGATCCCCGCCCTCGCCGTCCCCGGCCTGCTGCTCGCGGCGGTGCTCACGCTCGCGGGCGGCGTCAGCCTCGGCCCGGAGAACCCGATCACCGCGGTCAACATCGCGCTGGCGTTCGCGCTCGGCACCCGCCTGCTGCCCAGGGTCCCGGGCGAGGCGTGGGTCGGCCTCGCGGCGGCCGGGACGATCGGCGCCCTGTTCGGCACGCCCGTCGCCGCCGCGCTCATCCTGTCGGAGATGGCGATGGGGAAGGCGGACACACCGCTGTGGGACCGGCTGCTCGCGCCGCTCGTCGCCGCCGGCGCCGGAGCGCTCACCACCGTCGCGCTCGCCGCGCCGGTGCTGGCGCTGGACGTCCCCGCCGCCCCCCGGTTCACGCTCATCGACCTGGTCAGCGGCTCGGTCATCGCGCTCGCCGCGTGCGCGCTCGGCCTCGTCCTGGTGTACGCGCTCCCGCACGTCCACGCCGCGTTCCACGGGCTGCCCGGCCCGGTCGCCGCGATCACGGCGGGCGGGATCGCGCTCGGGGTGCTCGGCGTGATCGGGGGCCGGATCACCCTCTTCAAGGGCCTGGACGAGATGAAGACCCTCACCGCGCAGGTCTCGTCCCACTCGACGGGCGGGCTGCTGCTGATCGTGCTGGTCAAGCCGGCCGCGCTGCTGGTCGCCGCGGCGTGCGGGTTCCGCGGCGGACGGATCTTCCCGGCGGTGTTCACGGGGGTCGCGATCGGGCTGCTCGCGAACCGGCTGGTGCACTCGGTCCCGGAGGCCCTGGCGATCGGCGCCGGGGTCCTCGGCCTGCTCGTCGCCCTCACCCGGCAGGGCTGGCTGAGCCTGTTCCTGGCGGTGACCGTCGTGGGCGACATCAAGCTGCTGCCGCTGCTGTGCGTCCTCACCCTGCCCCCGTGGCTGCTGGCCATGGGACGCCCCGAGATGCTGGTCAAGGCACCGCCGGCCGCCCGGTTACAGTGAGGGCGGGCCGTGACTGGCGCCTAGGGTGGAGCACCACCGGGGAGCGGCCCGACACGGCAGCCGTGCGCCTGGGCGATCCATGACGACGCCCCGGAGCGGACGCCGATGCGGACACTGCTGATCGACAACTACGACTCGTTCACGTTCAACCTGTACCAGCTGCTCGGCGAGGTGAACGGGCGGCCGCCGGAGGTCGTCCGCAACGACGCCGACTGGTCGCGGCTGTCCGCCGCGGACTTCGACAACGTGGTGATCTCGCCCGGTCCGGGACGTCCCGACCGGGACCGCGACCTCGGCATCGGCGCGCGCGTCATCGACGAGTGGCCGCTGCCGCTGCTCGGCGTGTGCCTGGGGCATCAGGGCATCTGCCACCGGCTCGGCGGCAAGGTCGAGCACGCGCCGGAACCGGTGCACGGGCGCGTCTCGCAGGTCGCGCACAGCGGGGACGGCCTGTTCGCGGGGCTGCCGTCGCCGCTGCCCGTCGTCCGGTACCACTCGCTGGCCGTCACGGCGCTGCCCGACGAGCTGGAGGCCGTCGCGTGGACGGACGACGGCGTGCTGATGGGGGTGCGGCACCGGTCGGCGCCGATCTGGGGCATCCAGTTCCATCCCGAGTCGATCTGCACGGGCCAGGGCCGCGAGCTGCTGGCCAACTTCCGCGACCTCACGCGCGCCCACCACGGCGCCGGGCCGTACCGGCTGCACGTCCGCCGGCTGGCGGCGGCACCCGACCCCGAGGCCGCGTACCGGACGGTCTTCGACGGGCGGCCGGGCGCGTTCTGGCTGGACAGCGGCACGCACGCCGAGGGGACGTCCCGGTTCACGCTGATGGGCGACGGCGCCGGGCCGCTCGGCGAGCTGGTGACCTACCGGGTCGGCGATGGCCGCGTCCGGCTGGAGAAGCAGGGGACGGCGTCGGAGCGGGCCGCAGGCTCGTTCTTCGACTACCTGGACCGCGAGGTGACGCGCCGGGCAATGCCCGCCGGCGACGATCTCCCGTTCGGGTTCCGCCTCGGGTACGTCGGCTACCTCGGGTACGAGCTGAAGGCGGAGACGGGCGGCGCCGCCGCGCACGCCTCCCCCACCCCGGACGCCGCGATGGTGTTCGCCGACCGCGGCCTCGTCATCGACCACGCGGAAGGCGCGTCCTACCTGCTGCGCCTCAGCCGCCGGGACGACGACCCGGAGGTGGACGGGTGGTTCGCGGAGACGGCCGGGCTGGTGCGCGCCCTCCCGCCGGAGTCCCGCACCCGCATCAGGCCGCTGACCAGCGACGATATGGCGGATCTGGCTATCGAGCTGCACCATGACCGGGCCGCTTACCTCGACCTGATCCACGAGTGCTTGCAGGAGATCCGCGACGGGGAATCCTACGAGATCTGCCTGTCGAACACGGCGACCGCCCGCACCGCCGTCGACCCGCTCGCGACGTTCGCGCACCTGCGCAGGGTCAGCCCCGTCCCGTACGGCGCGCTGCTGACCTTCCCCGGCGTCGCGGTGCTCAGCGCCTCGCCGGAACGGTTCCTGACGGTCTCCGCCGAAGGGCTCGTACGGTCGAAGCCGATCAAGGGCACCCGGCCGCGCGGCGCGACGCCCGAGCGGGACGCGGCGCTGCGCGCCGAGCTGGCGGCCAGCGAGAAGGACCGCGCCGAGAACCTCATGATCGTGGACCTCGTCCGCAACGACCTGAACACCGTGTGCGCCGTCGGCTCGGTGCGCGTCCCGCGGCTGTTCGACGTCGAGTCGTTCGCGCCCGTCCACCACCTGGTGTCGACGGTCGAGGGCCGGCTCCGCGACGGCGTGACGGCGGTCGGGTGCGTGCGCGCCGCGTTCCCGCCGGGGTCGATGACCGGCGCGCCGAAGGTCCGCACGATGGAGATCATCGACCGGCTGGAGGGGCGGGCGCGCGGCGTCTACGCCGGCGCGCTCGGCTGGTTCTCGCTCACCGGCGCGTGCGAGCTCAGCGTCGTCAACCGGACGATCGTCGCCGCGCCCGGCGGCGCGTCGTTCAACGCGGGCGGCGCGATCGTCGCGCTGTCCGACCCGGAGGAGGAGTTCGCCGAGACGATGGTGAAGGCCCGCGCCATGATCGCCGCGATCGCCGCGGCGTCACCGGCCGGCGGGGCGGCCGGCCGGGCGGGCGCGGATGTGGACGCGCTCCCCCTGCCGCCCGAACAGGTTGAGGACCTCGACGGGTGAGTCGCCGGCGGGGCCGAACCAGTGCGGCAGGCGGGTGTCGAACTCGGCGGCCTCGCCCGGCCCCATGACCAGGTCGTGGTCGGCCAGGATGAGCCGCAGCCGCCCGGACAGGACGTACAGCCACTCGTAGCCCTCGTGCGTGCACGGGTCGGGCTCGTTCTGGTCCGCCGGGATGATCGACTTCCACGCCTGGATCGGGCCCGGATGCGGCGTCAGCGGGATCACCGTGCGGCCGTTGCGGACGACGGGCCTGGCGCGCACGCGTGGGTCGCCGACCTGCGGCGCGCCGACCAGCTCGTCCAGCGGCACCTGGTGGGCCTGCGCGATCGGCAGCAGCAGTTCCAGGCTGGGACGGCGCTGGCCCGTCTCCAGCCGGGACAGCGTGCTCTTGGAGATGCCGGTGGCCTCCGACAGCGCCGCCAGGCTCACGCCGCGCCGGGTCCGGACGCGCTTGAGGCGCGGGCCGACCTGCGCCAGCGTGTCGCCGATCGGGTCCGCCGGTGCCGGCGCGTCCGGCGCGTCCGGCGCGTCCGGCGCGTCCGGCGCGTCCGGCGCGTCCGGCGCGTCCGGCGCGTCCGGCGCGTCCGGCGCGGCCGGCGCGTCCGGCGCGGCCTTCGGGGAGTGCTCGGTCATCTCCCCATTCCACCCCGCGCGTCCCGGAAACGGCAACATTAGTTGTCGCGTCGCCGGCGCCGGCCGCAGCATCGGCGGCGGAGGTGATCGCCGTGAACGAGGCGACGAACGACCGGAACGGGACCTACGACGTGGTGGTGGTCGGCGCCGGAGCGGCCGGGCTGAACGCGGCCCTGCTGCTCGGGCGGGCCCGCCGCAGGGTGGCGGTGATCGACGCGGGCGAGCCGCGCAACGCGCCCGCCGCGCACATGCAGGGGTTCCTGTCCCGCGACGGGCTGCCCCCGGCGACGCTGCTGGAGCTCGGCCGCGCCGAGGTCCAGCGGTACGGCGTCGGGCTGATCCGCGGGCGGGTCGAGCGGATCGACCCCGGCTTCGAGGTGCGCATGGTCGGCGGGCCGGTGCTCGCCGCCCGCCGGATCCTCGTCGCGACCGGGCTGCGCGACGAACTGCCCGGCATCCCCGGCGTCCGCGAACGGTGGGGCAAGGACGTCCTGCACTGCCCCTACTGCCACGGCTTCGAGGTCCGCGACCAGCCACTCGCCGTCCTCGGGACCGGCCCCGGCGCGGTGCACCAGGCGCTGCTGCTGCGCGATTGGAGCGACGACGTCGTCTTCTTCCAGCACACCCTCGAACCGGCGGCGGAGGATCGGGAACGGCTGGAGGCGCGCGGGCTCCGGATCGTCGAGGGCCGGATCGAGCACCTGGCCGTCGACGGGGACCGGCTGCGGGGCGTCGCGCTCGCCGACGGCCGGGTCGTCCTCCGCGCCGCCGCGTTCCTGTTCCCCCGCATGGTCCCGCACGACGGCCTGCTGACCGGACTGGGCTGCGAGAAGGACGCCAACGGCTGGGTCGCCTCCGACCGAACCGGACGCACGAGCGTCGCCGGCGTGTGGGCCGCCGGGAACGTCGTCGACCCGCGCGCCCAGGTCGTCACCGCCGCCGGGATGGGCTCGGCCGCCGCGTTCGCCCTCAACAACGACCTGCTGGACGAGGACGTCGCCGGCGCGGTCGCGCGGCACCGCGCCGCGGGCGGTGCGCGATGAGCGCCGCGTCCTCGCGGCGGCTGCCGCCCGGCGTGTACCTGCTCGCGTTCAGCCTGTTCGCGATGGGCAGCGCGGAGTTCCTGCTCGCCGGCGTCCTGCCCGACATCGCCGGCGACCTGCACGTCAGCCTGTCGTCCGCCGGCGCGCTGATCTCGGCGTTCGCGATCGGCGTCGTGATCGGCGGGCCGCCGTTCGCCGTCCTGACGCTGCGCTGGCCGCGCCGCACCACGCTCGTGGCGACGCAGGCGGTCTTCGCCGTCGCGGTCGCGGCGAGCCTGCTGACCGTCAGCTACCCGTTCCTGCTGGCCTGCCGGTTCGTGTGCGGGCTCGCCTACGCGGGGTACTGGGCGGTCGCCGCCGTCACCGCCGTCGGCCTCGTCGCGCCCGACCGCACCGCGCGCGCCTCCGGGGTCGTCGTCAGCGGGCTCAGCCTCGCGATGATCGCCGGGGGCCCGGCGGGGGCGCTGCTCAGCCACTTCACCGGATGGCGCGGCGGGTTCTGGGGCGTCGCCGCCCTCACCGCCGCCGGCGCGGTGCTGAGCCTGACCGCGGTGCCCGCGACCGGCGCGGATGCCGAGGCCGGCGTCCGGCGCGAACTCGGCGCGATGCGGCGGCCGCAGCTGTGGATCGTGTACGCCGCCACCCTGCTGAGCACCGCCGCCTACATGATCTCCTTCAACTACCTCGCGCCGCTGCTGACCGGCGTCACCGGCGTCCGCGAGGTGTGGGTCCCGGCGATCCTCGCGCTGTTCGGCGCGGGCGCCTTCGCCGGGCTGTCGGTCGGCGGACGGATCGCCGACCGGCGCCCCACGCACGCGCTCGTCGCCGGAGCAGCCGGGATCCTGGTGGCCTCCGTCCTGCTCGCGCTCCTCGCCCGGCACGCGGTGGCGGTCGTCCCGCTCGTCCTGCTGCTCGGCGTCGCCGGATTCGTCCTGAACCCGGCGATCTACGGGCGGGTGTTCACGATCGCCGGGGACGCGCCGACGCTCGCGGGCGCCACCACCGTCTCGGCGTTCCAGCTCGGCATCAGCCTCGTCCCGGCGCTCGCCGGGGTCGCGCTGAACGCCGGCGCGGGCATCACCGCGGTCGCGTGGATCGGCGCCGTGCTGGCCGCCGCCGTCGTCCCGGCCGCCCTGCTCGACCGGAGGCTGTCCTCACCGGCGTCCGAGCCCCGGACGGAAGCGGCGACGCTGTGACGCGGGTTACCCGGACCGGCTGTTATGAACGGAGCGCGCGCGGTGTCTCATGGGCGAACCCATCGTGACGCAGGAGGACGACATGAAGAGCGACCACGCCGCCGACCCGGCGACCGAAGCCTTCGTCGCCCACCGCAACCTTCTCTTCACCGTCGCCTACGAGATGCTCGGATCCGCGGCCGACGCCGAGGACGTCCTCCAGGAGACGTGGCTGCGGTGGGTGAAGGTCGACCTCGACCAGATCCGCGACCGGCGCGCCTACCTGGTGCGCATCGCGACCCGGCAGTCGCTCAACCGGCTGCGCACGATGACGCGCCGCAAGGAGGCGTACGTCGGGCCGTGGCTGCCCGAGCCGCTGCTCACCGCACCGGACGTCGCCGAGGACGCCGAACTCGCCGAGAGCATGTCGATGGCGCTGATGCTCGTGCTGGAGACGCTGTCGCCGACCGAGCGCGCCGTCTTCGTGCTGCGCGAGGCGTTCGACGTGAGCTACGAGGAGATCGCGGCGGCGGTCGGGAAGAGCCAGGCCGCCGTCCGGCAGATCGCCCACCGCGCCCGCCGGCACGTCGACGCGCGGCGGCCCCGCGCGGCGGCGGTGCCGGCGAGCGAGGGCCGGGCGGTCCTGGAGTCGTTCCGGCGCGCGCTCGAAACCGGCGACCTGCAGGGATTCCTCGACGTGCTCGCGCCCGACGTCGTGCTGGTCAGCGACGGCGGCGGCGTCAAGCAGGCCGCGCTGCGGCCGGTCGTCGGGGCGCAGAAGGTGGCCCGCTTCATCGTCGGCGGCACCGCCCGGACCGAGAGCGCCCTCGCCGTCGGCCACACGGTGGTCAACGGGAGCCCGGGGCTCGTCCTGCGGCTGGACGGCGAGCTCGACGGCGTCATGGCGGCCCGGGTCGAGGACGGCCGCGTCACCGGCCTCTACTACGTCCGCAACCCGGCGAAGCTGACCCACGTCGCCGGCGAGACGCGGCTCAGCCTGCGCTGATACGTCGCCACCGCGCGCGGGTCGTCTCCACGAGCCCGTGCTGGAGCTTCAGGATCCGGCGGATCCCGTCCATCGGCGTCCCCGCGGCCGTTCAGTCCGGCCTGCCGGACCGCGCGGTAAGCTAGGTACTTGTCATGGGACAAATAACGATGCCCGGACCGCGCATCCGCGCGGGCCGGCTCGGCCGAGCGCGACGGAGGAGCCCGCAGGCGATGGGCGGATTGCAGGTGGAGTCCCTGGCCGGGCCGAGTGCGCCGGCCGGGGTGCGGGCGTCCGGCGCGGTGAACCTGCTCACCCGCGGGGCCTGGGAGAACGCCCTCGCCGGCCTGCCGGGCGGGGCGCCGCAGGTGCACCTGCACCTCGCCGGGCTGACCGCCGTGGACGCCGCGGGTGCGGGCGCGGTCGCGGCCGTCGCGCAGCGGCTCACGCCCGGCGGGCGGCTGTTCCTGCACGATCCGCCGCCTTCGCTCGGGCGTATCCTGCAGGTGCTGTGGCCGGGGATTTCGGGCATCGAGGTCCAGCGGACCGGCGGACTCGAGGTACAGGCATGAGCGGGACGCACCCCGGGGCGACGGGCTCGGCGTCCGACGGCCTGATGGCGGACGCGGCGGACTTCGCCGCGGACTTCGCTACGGACTTCGGCGCGGGCGAAGACCCGTTCTGGCACCCGGCGCTGTTCTACGACGGCGAGGCCGAGTACCTGGCGGGGACGGTCCCGTTCGTGGCGGACGGTGTCGCGGCGGGCGAACCGGTCGCGGTCGCGGTCCCCACCTGGCGGCTCGGGACGCTGCGCGACGCCGTCGCCGGCCGCATCGGCCGGGGCGCCGACGGCGTGCACTGGCTCGACATGACCGAGGCCGGGCGCAACCCCGGACGCATCATCCCCGCCGTCCTGCGCGAGTTCGCCGACCGGCATCCCGGCCGGCGCGTCCGGATCATCGGCGAGCCGATCTGGCCGTCCCGCAGCGCCGCCGAGTACCCGGCGTGCGCCCAGCACGAGGCGCTGATCAACCCGGCGTTCACCGGCCGCGCCGTGTCGATCCTGTGCCCCTACGACGCCGGCGGCCTCGACCCGCGCGTGCTGGACGAGGCGGCCCGCACCCACCCCGTCCTGATGGACGCCGCCGGGACGCGCGCCAGCGGCCACTATGCTCCGGACATCGTGGTGGACGATCACAACGAGCCGCTGCCGGACCCGGCGGGGCCGGCCGAGCGGCTGCACTTCGACCTCGCCACCCTCGACGCGCCGAGGGAGCTGGCCGTCCGGTACGCCACGGCGGCCGGCGTGCCGGAGCGGCGCGTCCTGGACATCGAGCTGGTCGTCAGCGAGCTGACCGCGAACTCGATCCGGCACGGCGGCGGCGCCGGCGACCTGGCCCTCTGGCACGACGGCGCGCACCTGGTCGTCGAGGTCCGCGACCGCGGCCGGCTCACCGACCCGCTCGCCGGGCGCCGGCCCGTCGCGCCGGACACGCCGGGCGGCCGGGGCCTGCTGCTGGTCAACCAGCTCTCCGACCTCGTCCGCGTGCACACCGGCGCGGACGGCACCGCCGTCCGCGCGTACTTCGCGACCGGCGGGGAGCGCGGTTGACCGGGCCGCGGCGGCCCGCCCGACGAGCTGGAGGTGCCCGATGGCCGAGTGCGTGGTGACGGGCCGCGTCCGGGACGGGCGCACCGTGATCGAGCTGGCCGGGGACCTCACCCTGGACACCATCCAGCCGGCCGAGCGGCGGATGCGGGCGCTGCGCCGCGAGCACGGCGAGCACGTGGTGCTGGACCTGAGCGGCCTGCGCTTCCTGGACTCGACGGGCCTCGGGCTGCTGCTGCGCTTCTACCTGGCCGCCGAGGGCCGCGGCGGCAGCGCCGTGCTGGCCGGGCCGCTCCACGAGCGGGTGCTGTACGTCCTCCAGGTCACGCACGTCGACCGGCGGCTGCCGGTGCATCCGACGGTCGGCGATGCCCTCGCCGTCCCGCCGCCGGCCGACGGCGGCGTCGCCCGCGCTCCCCGGTGACCCGCGCACCCCGGTGACCCCGCGCACCCCGAGACTGCCGGCGGGTCAGGAGCGTGCCTCGCGCGACGTCGTGTCGTGGACGGCGACGGCGGGCTCCACCGTCGAGTAGATCGGCAGGAACCGGGTGAACCCGGTGGTCCGCAGGACCTCACGGATCCGCAGGTTCACCGCGGCGAGTGCGAGCGTGCCGGGCGGACGGCCGGCGCCGTCACCGTCGTGGTCGGGCGTGCACAGCAGCCGGTGGATCCCGGCCAGCACGCTGAGCCCGCTGGAGTCGATGAACGCGACGCCGGAGAAGTCGAGCACGAGGTGGCGGGCGCCGCGGGCGAGCAGCGCGGCGAGGTGGTCGCGCAGCCGCCCGGCGGTCGCGACGTCGACCTCCCCGGCCAGCGTCACGACGGCCATGTCGGTGTGCACCGGGTCGAACCGGCTCTCCACGGTCAGGCCCATGATGGATCGCCCGCGGGGGTCACCCGGTGCGCAGCCGGGAGCCGGGACGGGCCGCGGCCGTCGTCATCGCGTCACCTCCGCGTCCAAGGGATCATCGGCATACCCGCAATGGCGCCGATCATTCGTTTTTCCCGTTTCGGTCATCACCGCCGGGAAGACCGGAATTCTACTGCCTCGGAAACGGTCCTTTTTGCGGCGGTCGCGACGGCCGCCGGGAATCGCCGCACTCCCGCACGGTCCCCCGCGCGGCCCGCGAGCGCCGAGAGAATCGACGGTCGACATCGAGGCGACGCGAAAAGACGGCGACACGGAAAAGACGGCGGCGAAGAAAGACGATGAGCAGCGAGCCGCAGCGCAGCACGGCACCGAAGGCCCGATACCGATGGGAGCGCCGCGAGCCGCGCGCGCCGGGAGGCGGCGGGGCGGCCACCGCGGCCGTCGCCGGGCTCGCGCCCGCGCGCCCGCCCGGCGCGCGGCCGCCCGGGCCGCCGGACGCGC
>NZ_JAGEPF010000042.1 GCF_017573465.1 Actinomadura violacea | reverse complement strand
CCCCGCACCGCGGCGGCGCGCGCCCGGGCCGCCGCGGGCGGCGTCCGCACGGCCTTCTGCGCCGCGCTGGGCGTCCTCGCGCGCTCGGGCGGCCCGGTTGGCTGGCGGCTGGTCAGGGGGACCGCGGTCGGGGCGTTCCGCTACCGGGTGACCGGGCTCGCCGCCGAGATCGCGTTCTTCGCGCTGCTGTCGCTGCCGCCGCTGGCCCTCGGGCTGATCGGCACGATGGGCCACTTCCAGGGCGTGATCAGCAAGGAGACCGTCGAGGACATCCGCAACCGGGTCATCGAGCACGCCCAGACCGTGCTGACCCCCAACGCGGTGAGCACGGTCGTCGTCCCGCTGCTGGACGACGTGATCAAGGGCGGCAGCCCCGACATCGTGTCGATCAGCTTCGTGCTGTCGCTGTGGGCGGGGTCGCGCGCGGTCAACGTCTGCATCGACACGATCACGATCGCCTACGGGCTGTCGGGCATCCGCGGGGTCATCCGCACCCGCACGCGGGCGTTCATCCTGTACGTCCTCGGCCTCATCGTGGGACTGGTGGTCGTCCCGCTGCTGGTCGCCGGGCCGACGCTGGCGCGGCAGGCGGTGCCGGAGAGCGCCATGATCGTCCAGGTGCTGTACTGGCCGGTCCTGGTGGGCCTGTCGGTGGTCTCGCTGGCGCTGCTCTACCACATGAGCGTCCCGGTGCGGACGGCCTGGTGGCGCGAGGTGCCCGGCGCGGTGCTGGCGCTGGTGATCCTGGTCGTCGGCAGCCTGATCCTGCGGATCTACCTGAGCGGGTCGCTGAGCGGGGTGTCGGTGTACGGCTCGCTGGCCGCCGCGATCGCGGTGCTGGCGTGGCTGTACGTGGCGGCGCTGGCGGTGCTGATCGGCGCGACGCTGAACGCCGAGATCGACCGGCTGTGGCCGAGCGCGGGCACGGCCCGGGCCCGGGCCGTCCGGGAGGCGCGCGCCCAGCAGGAGGCGTCCGCCGCGCAGGGGCCGGGCGCGACCGCCGCGTCCGCCGCCCCGGAGCCGGACGCCCCGGACGCCCCCGGCGCCGGCACCGACGCCGGCACTGCGGACGACGCCGGGACGAATGGTAAAAACTGCACCGAATAAGGCTCTGAAAAGGCCAAACATGTCGTAGCCTCGCTTCACATGACCCCCCGAGAGGACACCGGCCGGCTCCGGACCGTGACCGGCACGATCGCGACGTCCGACATCACCGGCCCGGTGCTCTCGCACGAGCATCTGGGGATGGACCTGCGCTGGCCGGCCCGCCCGCAGCAGGTGGAGTCCGACCCGGCGCGCTGGCTCGACGAGGAGAAGGGCGTCCAGCGCGAGCTGAACGAGCTGCGCAAGGACCGCGGGCTCGGCCTCGTCGTCGACCTGACCTGCTCGGGCATGGGCCGCAACGCCGCCGCGCTGGCCCGCATCAGCGCCGGCTCCCGGGTCGCGGTGGTCGCCGGGACGGGCGTGTTCACCGAGCCGTTCCACCCCGCCTTCGTCCGCGAGGCCCTCGCCGCAGGCCCCGGCCCGGAGGGCGTGGAGCGCCTCGCCGAGCGGCTGCTCGCCGAGATCGGCTTCGGCATGGACGGCACCAACTCCCTGCCCGGCGTGATCGGCGAGATCGGCACCTGGGGCGAGGCGCCGACGGAGGCCGAGGAGCTGTGCCTGCGGGCCGCCGCCCGGGCCGCCCGGTACTCGGGCCTTTCGGTGGCGACCTACGGCCGCGCCGGCCTGGCCCAGCTGGAGATCCTCACCGCCGCGGGGCTGCCCGCCGACCGGGTCGCGGTCGGCCAGCAGGACCGGGTGGACGACCCCGGCCAGCACCGCAAGATCGCCGAGACCGGCGGGTACGTGTCGTTCGGCACGCTGGGCCTGGCGGGCGAGGACCACGCCGCGATCGGCGCCCGCGTCCGCGCCGTCATGGACCTGCTGGAGGCCGGCCACGCCGAGCGCGTGCTGCTGAGCACCGGCGTCTCGCGGATGGAGCAGGTCGTCCGCTACGGCGGCAGCGGCTACGGCTACCTCTTCGAGACCTTCCTGCCCGCGCTGCGCGCCGCCGGCGCCGACGAGGCGACCCTCGACACCGTCCTGCGGGCCAACCCGCTGCGCTGGCTCACCGCCGGCTGAATCCCGGCGCGCCCCGGCGGGTAGGGGCCCGATAGGAGCTCTTCCGCGACCCCGGGAGGGGGTGCGCCCATGTCCTGGCACAGGACGGCATCTTCGAACAGAGCGGAGAAGGCCCCGCGGGACGAGGCCGTCACGCTGCCCTACGCCGACCGCGCGGAGGCGGGCCGGGTGCTCGCGGCGCGGCTCGCGCCGATGGGCCTGGACGGCGCCGCGGTGCTCGCCCTGCCGCGCGGCGGCGTCCCGGTCGGCTTCGAGGTCGCGCGGCGGCTGCGGTCCCCGCTGGACGTGCTGGTGACCCGCAAGATCGGCTTCCCGCCGCAGCCGGAGCTCGGCGTGGGCGCGATCGCCGAGGGCGGCGAACCGGTGTTCGACCGCGGGCTGCTGGACCGGCTCGGGCTGACCGAGGACGACATGGCCGCGACGGTGCGCGCCGAGCGCGCGGAGCTGGACCGCCGCGTGGCGGCCTACCGCGGCGGCCGGAGCCTGCCCGAGGTCGCCGGACGCGCCGTGGTCGTCGTGGACGACGGCCTCGCCACCGGCGGCACCGCACGCGCGGCCGTGCGGGCGCTGCGGGCCCGCGGACCGGCCCGGCTGGTCCTGGCGGTGCCGGTGGGCGCCGAGGACACGGTGGGGTCCCTGGCGGCCGAGGTGGACGACCTGGTGGTGCCGGCGGCGCCCTGGGACTTCCGCGCGGTCGGCCAGTGGTACCGCGACTTCGAACAGCTGACCGACGGCGACGTGACCGGCCTGCTGGACCGCGCCGGAAATGGTGGCGGCGAAATTCGGTGAATATGCCACACGCAAGCGCCGGCTGCGGTAAAAGCGCCCGGGAGAAATCCCGGGGCGTCGCAACACAGATGTGACGCACATGTGACGAACGCGGCCGGGCCCGGCCGTGACGGCCGGGCCCGGGGAACGCAAACGGCCCCGCGGGGCGGGGCCGTGTCGTTTTCTGGTGGCGTGCCGGGGTGCGCGCTGGGAGCGGTTCTGGCGTGCCGTGCGGCGGTCAGGCCGCGTTCGCGCGGCGCATGCGACGGCGGCGCTCGGAGGCGCGCTCGTCCTCGTTCAGACCGCCCCACGTGCCGTACTTCTCGGGCCTGGAGACCGCGTAGTCCAGGCAATCCGTGCGGACCGGGCAGCCCATGCAGATCTGCTTGGCCTTGCGCTCGCGAATCTCACGCTCGGGCTGGCGCTCGCCGTCGGGGCCGAAGAAGAGCACGAGGTCTTCCCCCCGGCACGCCGCGGCGTCCTGCCAGCCCCAGCTGGGACGAGGGAGGTTTGCCTGCCGACGTACCTGAGCCATGGAACACCCACCTTGATTGGTTTCGAACAATTTCGGGACATGGACGCATCGACGTGCTTCAGGTGACATGAGTCAGAAGCGCCGAAAGTTCCAACGTCTGGAGTTGCCGCTCTGTTCCCCGTCCGGTTACTCCGGAAACCTGGGGTCGTGCGACACGGAGGCCCTCGAATGGGGCCTTCGAGAGATTACACGAGGGCGGCCTCGTTGAGAAGGGTGAGTTCCGTAACAGAGTAGGTTCTCAGGTTCTCGCCGCACCCCGGACCGCACGCGGGCTGCTCGACGGCCTCCAGGATGACCCGGTAACGGCTCTCCTGAACGCGGACCACCGCTTCGTAGCGGGATGTCCCTGTGACGGACTCCACGGTCACGGTGTCCAGTTCGAGGCGCCCTGTGTGCACGCGGACGAAGTGCTCCGCGGCCTGTGCGGGCTCGGGGCGTCCGGCCCGCCCGCGCAGCCTGTCGAGGACGACCTCGCCGCGCAGATAGGCGTCGATCGCCGCCTCGGCCCGGGTCGGGTCGAGGTCGCCGTAATAGAGCCCGTGGGGAAGACATACAAGGTTCGCAGCGAATCGGTCACCGCCGACATGGGTGGTTTCCCAGACAAGGCGGTCAAAACGTCCGGCCAGGGATCGGGCCAGCGGGGCGCCCGTCCGCGCGCAGCAGGCGTTGTGCCGGCCGTGCGCGCAGACCAGCAGGACCGGGTCGGCGAGCCGCTCGCCCAGCCCGGGGGACCGGCCCGCGGCGAGGGCGGCCAGGTCCAGCCCGGCCAGGTCCCGCGGATCGGCCAGTTCCCGGCCCTCGATCCAGGCCTCGCGGCCGCCGGAGAACCCGGCGTACACCTGGACGGGCGGCGTCGTGCGGCGCCGCCCGGGCCGCCGGATGAGCTGCGGCCGCACCCCGGCCGCCTGCGCGGCCCGCACGGCCCCGGCCACCGGGCCGGGCCCGGTGAGATCGGCCACCCGCTCGGGCCAGGGCCCCGGGTGCTCGATCAGCAGCCAGGAGCGCGCCTTGACGGTCGCGCTCGCCAGGCACGGCCGCTCGCCGGTGTGGCTTCCCGGGCAGTGCCCGCAGCCCTTCCCGCGCGTCAAATGAGTCCCCCCGGCCGAGCGTCCCGATCGTCGTTGATTAGGTAAGGGTACCCTTAGTTATCGAGCTCGCACCAGCGGGGTCCCCGAGACGCCAGTGTAATTCGGGGGATATCGGGATCTTTCGGCGCCTCCGGGTCGGCCGGGACGTCAGTGCACCGCGGGGCGGGGGAGAAGAGCTTCCGCCGCCGGCACGGCCGCGGCGCGGTCGGCCGCCACCAGGCCGATACGGGTGCGCCGGTCCAGCAGGTCCGCGGCGTCCAGCGCGCCCTCGTGCAGCGCCCCCCACGCCAGCTCCACGCCGAGCACCGGCAGCCCCGGCACGACCGGCTCCATCAGCGCCGGATCGTCCTTCCCCAGCGCGGCCAGTAGCGGCGCCTCCGTTCCGTAGCGCTGGACGAGGCGGCGCGGCGCGTCCAGGGCGTCCAGCCGGCCGCGCGGCGCGGCGCCCACCAGCTGCAGCGACGCGGTGCGGCTCGGCCCCGCGGCCAGGCTGCGGGCCTCGACCGCGGCGTCCACCGCGTCCTGCGCCATCCGCCGGTAGGTGGTGAGCTTGCCGCCGACGATCGTGACGACGCCGTCGCGCGAGGTCAGCACGGCGTGCCGGCGGGACAGGTCCGCGGTGGCGCCCTCGCCGCCGTCCAGCAGCGGGCGGAGCCCGGCGAACGCGCCGAGCACCTCCGAGCGCCGGACCGGCACGTCCAGCGCCGAGCCCAGGATGTCCAGCAGGAAGCCGATCTCGCCGGGCGTCGGCTCCGGCACGTCGGGGATCGGGCCGTCCGCCGGCTCGTCGGTCAGGCCCACGTAGACGCGGCCGTCGCCCTGCGGGATCACCAGCATGAACCGGCTGTTCGCGCCGGGGATCGGGACGTGCATCCCGGCGCCGAGGCCGCGCAGCGACTCCGCGCTCAGCACCAGGTGGGTGCCCCGGGACGGGCGCAGCCGCACCCCGTCCACCAGCCCGCCCGCCCACACGCCCGCGGCGTTGACCACCGCGCGGGCCCGGACGGTGATCTCCCTGCCGGTGAGCTCGTCGCGGACGAGCGCGCCGGAGCCGGTCAGCTCGACCGCGCGGCAGCGGGTCAGGATCCGGGCGCCGTGCGCGGCCGCGGTCCGCGCGACGGCGGTGACCAGGCGCGCGTCGTCGGCGAGCTGCCCGTCCCAGGACAGCAGGCCGCCGCGCAGCCCGTACGGGCGCAGCGCGGGCGCGAGCCGCAGCGTCTCCACCGGCGACAGCCGGCGCGGGCCGGGCAGCACCGAGCGGGGCGTGCGGGCGGCCAGCCGCAGCCCGTCCCCGGCGAGCAGCCCCGCCTGCGACACCAGCGCCTGCGACCGCGTCACCAGCGGCGTCAGCGGCAGCACGAACGGCAGCGCGCGCACCAGGTGCGGGGCCGTCCGGCACATCAGCACGCCGCGCTCGACGGCGCTCTCGTGCGCCACGTCCACCTGCCCGGACGCCAGATAGCGCAGCCCGCCGTGGATCAGCTTGGAGCTCCACCGGGACGTGCCGAAGGCCAGATCGTGCGCGTCGATCGCGGCGACCGACAGGCCCCGGGACGCGGCGTCCAGCGCGGCGCCGGCGCCGGTCGCGCCGAGCCCGACGACCAGGACGTCCACGACCTCGCCGGGGAGGGCCGCGAGGTCGCGCTCGCGGCGGGCGGCGTTGAGGGACGAGGGCGGCGGAGCGGGGACGGAGGTCACGGGCTGAGCATCCTCTCCAGGATGTGCCGGAGTTCGGCGTCGAAGGCGTCGGAAGGGAGCTCGGGGTCGGACTCGTCGATCACGATCTGCGCGGACAGCCCGAAGGACTGCACGACCAGCAGCAGCGCGCGCGCCTGGCGGCGGGGATGGTCCACCCGGACGGTCCCGTCGGCGTGCCCGGCGGCCAGCGCCTCCTCGAAGATCTCCAGGAAGGCCTGCTGGCTGGCGCCGCAGCGGTCCAGCAGGTAGGGCAGCAGCGCCTCCGGGTCGACCTCGACGATCTTGCGGAGCAGCGGGTGGTCGCGGAACATGCGGACGCCGGTGACCAGGCCGTCCACCAGCCGGGACCGGACCGGGCGGCCGTCCTCGGCGGGCCGCACGGCGGTGCCGATCGCGGTCCACTCGCGGGTCATCAGGTCGGCCACGATCGTGCGGACGTCCGGCCAGCGGCGGTACAGCGTCATGCGGGAGACGCCGGCCCGGCGGGCGATGTCGGTGAGCGTGGTGCGGCGCACCCCGACGGCGAGCACGCAGTCGCGGGCGGCGTCCAGCACGGCGTCGTCGGCGGTCCGGGCCGCCGACCTGTTGTGACGATTCGACGTCATGTGTCACAGTGTAAGCACTGCGACAGGTGAACGGGAACACGGTGCCGGGAGCGGCCCGTCGGAGGGGAGGCGCCTTGACGACCAGCACGGGGCGGACGCGGGACATGCTGTGGAGCGGCTGGGGCGACCCGGCCGAGGCGGCGCCGCTGCCCGAGCCCACGGTCGGGCTGCTGCGCGACCTGCTCGGCGTGAAGACCGGCGACGCGGCCCCCGTCGCGCTGAAGGAGATCGAGGTCGCGGGCCCCCGGCTCTCCGGGGAGGCGCTCACCGCGCTCGCCGGGGCGGTCGGCGCGGAGCACGTCCGCACCGACGCCGAGTCCCGCGTCCGGCACACCCGCGGCAAGTCGACCCCCGACCTGGTGCGCATCCGCGCCGGCGAGACCGCCGACGCGCCCGACGCGGTCGTGCTGCCCGCCACCCACGACGAGGTCCTCGCGGTGCTGCGGGCCTGCGCGGAGCGGCGGATCGCGGTCGTCCCGTTCGGCGGCGGCACCTCCGTCGTCGGCGGGCTGGCCCCCGAGGGGGTCGACGCGTTCATCGCGCTCGACCTGCGCCGCATGGACGCCCTGGTCTCCGTCGACGAGGTGTCCCGGACGGCCGTCCTGCAGCCGGGCATGCTCGCGCCCCGCGCCGAGGAACTGCTCGGCGAGCGCGGCTACACCCTCGGGCACTTCCCGCAGTCGTTCGAGTGGGCGTCGATCGGCGGGTTCGCCGCCGCCCGCTCCAGCGGCCAGGCCTCCGCCGGGTACGGCCGGTTCGACGACATGGTCACCGGGCTCACCGTCGCCACCCCGCAGGGCTCCCTCGACCTCGGCCGGGCGCCGAAGTCGGCCGCCGGGCCCGACCTGCGCCAGCTCGTCCTCGGCTCCGAGGGCGCGTTCGGCGTGATCACCTCGGTGACCGTGCGGATCCGGCCCGTCCCGCCGGAGAAGGCGTACGAGGGCTGGCGGTTCGCCTCGTTCGACGACGGCGCCGCCGCGCTGCGCCGCCTCGCCCAGGACGGCCCGCTCCCCGTGGTGCTGCGGCTGTCCGACGAGACCGAGACCATGATCGGGCTGGCCGACCCGGCGGCCATCGGCGGCGGCTCGACGGCCGCCGGCTGCCTCGCCGTCCTCGGCTACGAGGGCACCGCCGAGGAGATCGCCGAACGCCGCGCCCGGACCGCCGCCGTCCTGCGGGAGGCGGGCGGCGAGCCGCTCGGCGACGCGCCGGGGGAGAAGTGGCGGCACGGCCGCTTCAGCGCCCCCTACCTGCGCGACGCGCTCCTGGACGTCGGCGCGTTCGCCGAGACGCTGGAGACCGCGGCGTTCTGGAGCGACGTCCCGAAGCTGTACGAGGCCGTCCGCTGCGCGCTGATCGGCACGCTGTCGGGCGCCGGCACGCCGCCGCTGGTCATGTGCCACATCTCGCACGTCTACCCGGCGGGCGCGTCGCTGTACTTCACCGTCGTGTCCGCGCAGGGCGACGACCCCCTCGCGCACTGGGACGGCGCCAAACGGGCCGCCTCCGACGCGATCATCGACGCGGGCGGCACGATCAGCCACCACCACGGCGTGGGCACCGACCACCGCGAGTGGTACGCCCGGGAGATCGGCCCGCTCGGCGCCGGGATCCTGCGGGCGGTCAAGGACAGCCTCGACCCGGCCGGGATCCTCAACCCCGGCGTCCTCGTCCCGCCGGCCGCCGGGGAGTAGCCGCCATGACCACCCCCCGCGCGTTCACCGCGATCGTCAACCCGGCCGCCGGCGGGTCGGCGTCGGCGTCCTCGATGATCCCGCTGGCCCGGCTGCTGCGCGAGGCCGGCGCGGAGGTCGCCGTCGAGTACAGCCGCGGCCTGGACCACGCGCACACCGTCGCGCGCGACGCCGCCGCGGCGGGCCGGGTGGTGCTCGGCGTCGGCGGCGACGGCATGGTCGGCTGCGTCGGCGGCGCGCTCGCCGGCACTGACGCGGTGTTCGGGATCGTGCCCGCCGGGCGCGGCAACGACTTCGCCCGCCAGCTCGGCGTCCCCTCCGACCCGGAGCGGCTCGCCCCACTGCTGCTGGACGGGGAGCCCCGCGCGGTCGACGCGATCGAGGCCAACGGCACGCCCGTGCTCGGCAGCGTCTACGCCGGCGTGGACGCCGTCGCCAACGCCAACGCGAACAAGACCCGGCTGCTGCGCGGCTCGGCGGCCTATTACGTCGGGGCGCTGCGCGCGATCGTCTCCTGGCGCGCGGCCGACTACCGGGTGATCGTGGACGGCGAGGAGCACCGCCGCGAGGGCTACACCGTCGTCGCCGCGAACTCCGGCTACTACGGGTTCGGCAAGCACATCGCGCCGGACGCCCGGGTGGACGACGGCCTGCTCGACGTGGTGCTGGTCCGCGACGCCTCCCGGATGCTGTTCTTCGCGGTGATGCGGGAGCTGGAGGCCGGCACGCACGTCCGGCGGCCCCAGGTCGAGGTGCTGCGGGGCCGCGAGGTGCGGATCGAGCTGGCCGGGCCGCCCGGCCGGACGCTGCCGTACGGCGCCGACGGGGAGCTGCCCGGCGTGCTCCCGGTGACCGCGAAGGTGATGCCCGGCGCGCTGCGCGTGCTGGCGCCGTAACGGGCCTCGCGAGGGCCGTGGGCGGGCCGCCGGGGGAGGCTCCGGAAAAGGTGCTCTGAGCTGCGAGGATGCAAGATCCTCGGTTTTTGGACCTTCATTTGGGGCGGTTTACACGCCCATTACGGCCCCCCGTATAACGTCAATTACGTCCCGCTTTCGGGACCTTGGGGTCGTCTGTGGAGGCATCATGAGAAGGCGATCGCTCGCCGTTCTGGGGGGACTCATGATGGCCGCAGGCGCCCTCCGCGTGGTGGCGCCGGCGTCTCTGGGGGTGGCGCCGGCGCCCACCACGGTCCGGTTCCGGTTCGGCCCGGGGCGTCCCGTCCCGATCCGGAGCCTGACCGCGCCCGCCCGGTCCGCCGCGCGGACCCCGGGCGCCTCGATCGCCCCGGCGCGCCCCATTTCCGCGCGCATGGCCCGCGCCTAGGCTGAGCGGGTGCGCACCCTCCTCAATCTGATCTGGCTCGTGTTCTCGGGCCTGTGGCTCGCCATCGGCTACGCCCTCGCCGGGATCATCTGCTGCGTGCTGATCATCACGATCCCGTTCGGCATCGCCTCGTTCCGGATCGCGATGTACACGCTCTGGCCGTTCGGCTACACGGTGGCGCGGCGCCGCGACGCGGGCGCCGGATCGGCGATCGGCAACGTCATCTGGGTGATCGTGGCGGGCTGGTGGCTGGCCCTCGGCCACCTGTTCACCGGGATCGCGCTGTGCGTGACGATCATCGGCATCCCGTTCGGCATCGCCAACTTCAAGCTGATCCCGGTCTCGCTGCTGCCGCTCGGCCGCGAGATCGTCCCGTCCGGCGATCCGCGCACCTTCGGCGCCGCCTGAACGACACGCCCGTTCCATGGGGGCGTGTTGCTTGACGCCCGTAATCGCCTCCGGACAGGCTGGGGAGATCCCCTCACCCCCGCCGGAGGCCCCCCGTGTGCGCCGAGCAAGCCGCCGCCCCCGAGAACTCGCGCGTGTCCGAGGCGGGTGCGGGGTGGGCGTGCCGCACGCCGGGCACGTTCCGCGATCTGCTCCCCGAGCACGTTCCCGACTTCTCGTGGCGGCGTCCCAAGGTGCTGTGGCGGGCCCGCAACGACGTGGTCGCGCGGCTGTTCGGCGATCCGTCCAACGCGATCCGGCGGCGGGCCGTGGCCGCGCTGCGCGAACGCGGGACGCCCGCCGCGTTCACCGTGCACCGCTCGGAGCCGGAGTTCTCCTTCGCGCTCATGGGCGACACGGGGGAGGGCGACCGGTCGCAGTACGCCGTGGTGCCGCCGCTGCTGAACGCCACGGCGGGCACCGACTTCCTGGTCGTCGCGAGCGATGTCATCTACCCGACCGGCGACGCGGGCGACTACCCCGAGAAGTTCTACCGCCCTTACCGCGACTACCCGGCGCCGATCTACGCCGTCCCGGGCAACCACGACTGGTACGACGGCCTGCGCGGGTTCCTGCACGTCTTCTGCGGCCTGGACGGGGACTGCGCGCCCCGCTGGCGCGGCCCGCTCTCGTTCATCCCGCGCCTGTTCTGGCGCCGCTCCGGGAAGGTCGACGAGCGCGCGCTCGCCGAGGCCCGCTCCCTGTACCGGGGCGCGCCCGGGCAGCAGACCGTCCAGCCCGGGCCGTACTGGGCGATCGACACGCCCTCGCTGCGCATCATCGGCATCGACACCGGGATCACCGGCGGCATCGACCGCGACCAGGGCGAATGGCTGCGCGAGGTGTCCGCGGGGCCCAAGCCGAAGATGCTGGTCACCGGCAAGCCGCTGTACGTGGACGACGAGCACCACCCGGGGGCCATCGAGGGCGGCGGGACGGTCGACGAGATCGTCCGCGACCCGGCGCACCACTACGTGCTCGCGGTCGGCGGCGACATCCACAACTACCAGCGCTACCCGGTGAAGGTGGACGCGACCGGCCGCGTCATCCAGTACGTCGTGGCGGGCGGCGGCGGGGCGTTCATGCACGCGACGCACACGATCCCGCGCGCCGACGTGGTCGAGGAGAAGGACTTCCGCTGCTATCCGCTGCGCGGCGACTCGCTGTCGCGCTACAGCCAGTTGTACGGGCGGTGGTTGCGGATGCCCGGGTTGTTCGACCTGACGCCGGAGGAGGCCACGGCGGTCATCCGGTCGCGGGTGGGGATCGTTCCGGGACGTCCGTACGACAGTGTGGAACCGTCCCGCCGTGCCCGGTTCGTCGCATTCGTTCTGGGCGTTCCGCGCGGCGGCCGGCGCCGCCCGCACTTCCTGCGGCTGCCGGTGCGCCGGATGCCGCAGCGGTTCCGCTCCGAAATGGCGGACTGGGACAGCCCGCCGTTCTTCAAGAGCTTCCTCCGGCTGGACGTGACCGCCTCGCAGGTCCGGGTCCGCTGCTTCGCGGCGACCGGCTGCGGCGACCAGGAGGCCGTGCCGCCGGTCGAGGACGAGGTGACGATCCCGCTCCGGTGAGGCGGGTGTGACGCGCGGATTGGAGAATCCGCCAGAAATGTCGACAAAATGCGTCGATTTGCCGCGCGACGTGCCGTAATGCCGTTACAGTCTCAGCTCACCGAACAGGTGACCGGTAACGGACGGTCGGCCGGAGAACGACCGCGTCCCCAGGAGAGCGACTCGATGAGTTACCCCCAGCAGGGTCAGGGCCAGCCATACCAGCAGCAACAGCAGCAGGCCTACCAGGGCGGCTACGAGCCGGCCCCGGCGCAGCAACAGCAGCAGGCCGTCGCCCGCGGCGCCGGCTACAACATGAAGCGCCGCAACCCCGTCGGCGCGTGGCTCGGACTCCCGATGATCACGCTCGGCATCTACGGGCTCGTGTGGATGTTCAAGGTCCACAGCGAGCTGCACAACTACGACCGCCGCATCGACGACGCCGCCACCGGCGCGCTGCTGTCGATGATCTTCGGGTTCATCACCCTCGGGATCTGGCCGCTCGTCGTGTGGTGCAAGCTCGGCGGCCGCATCGCCCAGGCGCAGCGCGCCGCCGGCCTGCCCGCCACCTGCAGCGGGGGCATGGGCTTCCTGCTCGGCCTCATCGGCTTCGGCGTGCTGTACTACCAGATCCAGATCAACAAGGTCGTCGACCGCTACGGCGAGACGCCCGCGGGCCAGCAGGTCTCCCTCGTCGCCTGACCTGATCCGCACCGACCCCGCGAGGGGGCCGCGGCCCTGGCCTCCTGGTACGGCATCGAACCTCCTCCGCCGCCCGGCGGGGGAGGTTCTGTCGTAGGCGGGCGCGAGAATGGGCGGGTGAGGATCGCGGTGGCCGCCGGGGCGGGGGCCGGGGGCGGGCTGCGGCCCCTGGCGGAGGACGGCTCGCCCGCCGCGCCCGCGTACACCGTCGCCGACCTCGCCGGCGAGATCGCCGCGCGCGAACGTGAGGACGCGCCGCGCTGGGTGTGGGCGTCCACGGCCCGGCTGTACCCGCGGCTGCTGGCCGCCGGGGTCCGCGTCGCCCGCTGCCACGACCTCGAACTCGTCGAGAACCTGCTGCTCGGGCACGCGGGCCGGTACGGGGAGCCGCGCTCGGTCCGGGCGGCATCGGCGCGGCTGCACGGGCGGCCCGTCCCGCCCGACCCGCCGCCGTCGCACGAGGAGGCGTCCGCGCAGGCGTCGCTGTTCGGCGACGACGACACCGGCGAGCGCGCGGCGCCCCACGACGACCTCGCGCAGATCGTCGAGGTCCACGCGGCGCAGCGGCGCGCCGTCGCGGGCCTGGACGGGTTCGCGCTGCTCGCCGCCGCCGAGTCCGCCGGATCGCTCGTCGCCGCCGAACTCGGCCACGACGGGCTGCCCTGGTCGGCCGCCGAGCACGACGCGCTGCTCACCGAGCTGCTCGGCCCCCGCCCGTCGGGCGGGCTGCGCCCGCGCCGGCTGCAGGAGCTCGCCGACCGGATCGGCGCCGCGTTCGGCCCGCGCACGCACGTCAACCCCGACTCCCCGGCGCAGATCCTCAAGGCGTTCGCCGCGGCCGGCCTGCCGATCCCGTCCACCCGCGCGTACGTGCTGAAGCGCGTCGACCACCCGGCCGTCCCGCTGCTGCTGGAGTACAAGGAGCTCGCCCGCCTGCACGCCGCGCACGGCTGGGCGTGGCTCGACACGTGGGTGCGCGGCGGGCGGTTCCGGCCCGAGTACGTGGTGGGCGGCGTGGTGTCCGGGCGATGGGCCACCAACGGCGGGGGAGCGCTGCAGATCCCGCGCGTGCTGCGCCGGGCCGTCGTCGCCGACCCCGGGTGGTGCCTGGTGGTGGCGGACGCGGCGCAGCTCGAACCGCGCGTCCTCGCCGCCCTCGCGGGCGACCGCGCCTTCGCCGACGCCGCCGCCCACGGCGACCTCTATGCGGCGCTCTCCGACGCGTTCCGCTCCGACGAGGCCACAGGCGGGCTGTCCGCGCGCGCGAAGGCCAAGCTCGCCCTGCTGTCGGCGATGTACGGCGGCGGGACCGGCGAGGCCGTGCAGCTCCTCGGCGTGCTGAAGAGCCGGTTCCCCGACGCGTTCGAGTACGTCGAGGCCGCCGCCCGCGCGGGGGAGCGCGGGCGGCTCGTCCGGTCCCTGCTCGGCCGCACCTGCCCGCCGCCGTCGGCGGGCTGGCGCGAGCTGACCCTCACCGGCGACGACGAGCGCGACCCCGCCGAACCGACCCCGGACGGCGCGCGCCGCCCGGCGACGGCCGCGCAGGCGCTGCGCAGCCGCGGCCGGTTCACCCGCAACTTCGTCGTCCAGGCCACCGCCGCCGACTGGGCCCTCGCCCTGCTCGGCTCGCTGCGCCGCCGGCTCACCGCGCTCGGCCCGCCCCGCCTGGTCTTCTTCCAGCACGACGAGGTCATCGTGCACGCCCCGGCGGAGCTCGCGGACGCCGTCACCGAGGCCGTCCGCGCCTCCTCCGAGGAGGCGCGGACGCTGCTGTTCGGCACCACGCCCGTCGCCTTCCCGATGGAGATCGCCGTCGTCGACCGCTACGCGGACGCCAAGTGAGCCGCGGCGCCGGACGGGGTCAGCGCGCGACCGAGTAGCTCGGGCGGCCGTTGAGCGCCTCGGCGTCGATGAACGACGTCTTGCGGTAGGCGCCGGTCATCGTGGTCAGCTCCTCCTCGCTCAGGACGTCCTCGATCCGGTCGAAGCCCTCCGGGGCGCGCTCGCCCACCATCCGCAGGATCCGCTCCGCCGGCATGTCGCGGCACGCCAGCACGACCGCGTTGGCCGTCTCGCGGCGCTCCCGCTCGTAGGCCGCCAGGCCCTCGCCCGGGTCGGCGGCGCGCACCAGCTCGTACGCCAGCACGCGCGCGTCCACGACCGCCTGGGAGCCGCCGTTGGAGCCGATCGGGTACATCGGGTGCGCGGCGTCGCCGAGCAAAGTGACGCGGCCGAACGTCCAGCGGTCCAGCGGCTCCCGGTCCACCATCGGGTACTCCAGGATCTCCTCGGACCCCGAGATCAGCGCCGGAACATCGAGCCAGTCGAACTTCCAGTCCGCGAAGTGGGGCAGGACGTCCTCCAGCCGGCCCGTCCGGTTCCAGTCGGCGGACCGGTCGAGCCGGTCGTCGGCGAGCTTGACCTCCGCCACCCAGTTCAGCAGCGCCCGCCCGCGCCGCTCGGCTCGCATCGAGATCGGGTACACGACCATCTTGGACGTGGCGTTGCTGCCCGCGACGGCCAGCGTCCGGCCGGTGAGGAACGGCTCGCCCTCGGTGACGCCGCGCCACATCCGGATGCCGTTCCACAGCGGCGCCGGCTCGTCCGGGTACAGCTGCGCGCGGACCGTGGAGTGCAGCCCGTCCGCGCCGATCAGCACGTCCGCCGCCACGGTCTCGGCGGTCCCGGACGCCCGGTCCAGCAGCCGCGCCCGCACCCCGTCGCCGTCCTGCTCGAAGCCCTCCAGCACCGTGCCGGTGCGGACGGCGTCCTTGCCGAGCCGGGTCAGCACCGCGTCGAGCAGCGCCATCTGCAGCTCGCCGCGGTGGATGGAGTACTGCGGCCAGTCGTAGCCGAGAGCGCGGCCGCGCGGGTCGCCCCAGATCCGCCCGCCGAACCGGTCGAAGTGCACCATCTCGGAGGTCGGGATACCGATCTCGGCGAGGTCGTCGCCAAGGCCCAGCTCGGTCAGCTCGCGGACCGCGTGCGGCAGCAGGTTGATGCCGACGCCGAGCGGCCGCAGCCGCCGCACCGAGTCGACGACGAGCGCCTCGACCCCGGCCTCGTGCAGGCTCAGCGCGGTGGTCAGCCCGCCGATCCCCGCCCCCACGATGAGTACGCGCATGAATCGCCCTTCGTGTTCCCCGGAGCAGGGGGCCGGGGTGGCGGGCCCCCGCTCCGCTCTCGTCGTCAGCGCCGCTCGTGGCGGCGCCCGTCCATCAGGCCGGGTCGGCCTTGCCCGCCGTCTTGCCGGCGGCCTTGCTCGCGGTCCCGGAACCCGGCTTCGCCACGGCCTCGTTCTTGGTCGCGCCCTCGTCCTTGGTCGCAGCCTCGTCCTTGGCGGCGGCCTCGTCCAGGGCCGCAGCCTCGTCCTTGGCCGTGCCCTCGTCGTCCTTGGCGGAAGCGTCCTCGCTCTTCGCCGGGGCGTCCGCCTTGGCCGGGCTCTTCTTCTTCGCCGGCTTGGCCGCCTTCGCCAGGAGCTCCGATCCGGAGCCCTCGGCCGGCGCGGCGTCCGCGTCCGGCTCGTCCGGTCCGGCCGCCTCACCAGCCGGCGCGGCGCCCGGCACCTTGGCGCCGCCGCGGACCAGCCGCCCGACCTCGGCGCGCAGCCGGACGAACTCGGGCAGCCCGCGGGTCTCGATCTGGTCCCGGGACGCGGGCAGCCCGACGGCGATGTCGGCGTGCACGCGGGCCGGCGACCGGTTCAGCACGACCACCCGGTCGCCGACGTAGACGCTCTCGTCGATGTCGTGGGTGACCAGCAGGATCGTCATCTTCCCGGTGCGGTGCACGCCGAGCACGAGGTCCTCGAGGTCCTCGCGGGTCTGCGCGTCCACCGACCCGAACGGCTCGTCCATCAGCAGCAGCGACGGCTTGTAGGCCAGGGCGCGGGCGATCGACACCCGCTGCTGCATGCCGCCCGACAGCTGCCAGGGGTACTTGCGGCCCGCGTCGGGCAGGCCGACCGACTCCAGCGCCTCCTGCGCGGCGGCGCGGCGCTCGCCGCGCCCCATGCCGCGCCGTCGCAGCGGCAGCGCGACGTTGTCGCGGACGGTCAGCCAGGGGAACAGCGAGCGGCTGTAGTCCTGGAACACGACGGCGAGGTCGTCGGGCACGCCGCTGATCGGCGCGCCGTTCAGGGTGAGGGTGCCGGCGGTCGGCGCGATCAGCCCGGCGATGCAGCGCAGCAGCGTGGACTTGCCGCAGCCGGACGGGCCGACGATGCTGAGCAGCTCGCCGTCCGGGACGGTGAGGTCCAGCCCGTCGATGGCCGTGTGCCCGTCGGCGTAGGAGTGCGTGAGGCCGGTTATCTGGAGCATCGCGGCCGCCTTTTCTGTGTGGGGACTTCCGGCGTGCGGGCCGCCGGCGGGGTCGCCGCCGGCGGCCGGGTGGTCGTGCGGGCGGTGGTCATCGGATCCATCGCGCTCATCAGCTCGTCAGCCGGCGGGCGCCGGCGTGCCAGGACAGCAGCCGCCGCTCCAGCAGCATGAACAGCCCGTTGAACAGCAGCCCGAGGACGCCGAGCATGACGATCCCGGCCCACATGGCGGGCATCTCGAAGGTGCGCTGCGCGTTCAGCAGCTCCGCCCCGATCCCCGACGTGCTGCCGACGATCTCGGAGATGACCATCAGGATCAGCGCGAACGACAGCGCGACGCGCAGCCCCGCGAAGATCTTCGGCGCGGCGGCGGGCAGGATGACCACCAGCAGCCGGCGGAACCGGGAGACGCCGAAGACCTTGGCCGTCTCCAGCTGGAGCGGGTCCACGGTGCGCACGCCGTCGGAGGTGTTGAGCAGCACCGGCCACACCACCCCGAACGCGATCGTGACGATCTGCATGGTGGCGCCGATCTGGAACACCACGATGAAGAACGGCAGCAGGGTGGGCGGCGGGACGGCGCGCAGGAACTGCAGCGTCGGGTCCAGCAGGTCGTGCAGGACCCTGGAGCGGCCGATCGCCGCGCCGAGCACCACCCCGGCGGCGCCGGCGGCGGCCCAGCCGATGAACAGGTGCGTGAGGCTGCTGGAGAAGTCGTCGACGGCCTTGTCGGTGAGGAACAGCTTCGACGCCGGCCCCGAGAACCACAGCTTGTGCAGCGCGCTGATGATCTTGGTGGGCGGCGGGAAGTAGGTCTCCTCGACCGTGCTGGTGACGACCTGCCACGCGATGACGGCGGCGGCGACCAGCCAGATCCGCTCGGCGAGGCCGCGGCCCAGTCTGAGCGTCCTCATGCGATCCCCTCCACGCGGGCGGTGTGCCAGCGGAACACGATGCGTTCCAGGGCGATCAGCACGCCGTTGGCGAGCAGGCCGAGCACGCCGGCCCAGCAGGCGCCGGCCAGCAGCACGTCGGTCCGGCCGCCGCCGGACTGGGTGTCGTTGAGGTAGATGCCCATGCCGTTGTCCCCGCCGACCAGCAGCTCGGTGCTGATCACGACGACGAGCGCGACGGAGGCGGCGATGCGGACGCCGGTGGCGATGAACGGGGCGGCGCTCGGCAGCGACACCCGCAGGAGCACCGCCGGCGTCCCGAACCCGAAGCTGCGCAGGCTCTCCTTGGCGACCGGGTCGACGTCGCGCAGCGCGTAGAGCGTGTTGACGAGGATGGGCCACAGGCAGGCGTAGAAGACCAGCGACATCTTGGTCTGGTCGGGCGAGCTGAACAGCAGGATGGCCAGCGGGATCAGCGCCACCGACGGGATGGGCCGGCACAGCTCGACCACGGCCCGGGAGGCGGTGCCGAGCAGCGGCACCGAGCCGAGCAGCACGCCCAGCGGCACCGCCACCACCACCGCCAGCAGCAGCCCGAGCAGCCACGACTTCGCCGTCGCGCCGACGTCGGTCAGGAACTCCTGGTCGACGGCGAGCTTGCCGGCCTCCCGCAGCACGGTCGACGCCGGGGGGAGGGCGGTGTCGTCCACGAGGCCGGCACGGCTGACGGCCTCGAGGACGGCGACCACAGCTACCACCCCGGCGGCGCCGAGGGCGATGCGGCGAGGGTTCATGAACTCGCCGAGAACAGCAGCGGCTTGACGTCCATCCGGTTGGAGATGTAGCCGAACTGCTGCATGACGTCGGCGACCCGCTGGAGCCGGGTCGCGCTGGTGGAGGTCGGGTAGGAGCCGTAGCTCATCGTCGAGGCGACCTTGGCGTCGATGCCCTTGGCGTAGGTCGGCAGGGTCTGCTGGACGAGCTTGCGGTCGGCGGCCATGCCCTCGGCCTTGACCAGGGCGCGCTGGAACGCCGCGACGGTCTTGGGGTTCTTGTCGGTGAACTTCGAGGTGGCGGCGTAGCCGGCCATCGGGAAGTCGGCGGTCGGGCCGCTGGACAGGTCGGCGACCATGCGGGCGCCCATGTCCTCCTGCATCTGCGTGCCGAACGGCTCGATCGCCTGGACGGCGTCGACGCTCTTGTTCTTGAGCGAGGCCTCCATGTTGGGCGGCGGGATCTCGACGAAGTTCTTGTCCTCGTCGAAGTCGACGCCCTGCGGCTTGGCGGCGGCGCGGACCAGCAGCGTGCTGACGTTGTGCTTGGTGTTGACGCCGATCTTCTTGCCGGCCAGGTCCTTGATCGTGTGGAAGGGGGAGTCCTTGCGGACCATCAGGGTGTGGGTCTTCGGGGCGCCCTGGAAGCCCTCCGCGACGACCTTGGGCTTGAAGCCCGGGTCCTTGGACGCGGCGGTGAACAGCGAGACGTAGTTACCGAAGGTGATGTCCAGCTGACCGGCCTTGAGCAGAGGGATCGCCTCGGCGCCACCGCTGACGACGCGGGTCTTGATGGTCAGCCCCTCGGCCTTGAACAGGCCCTTCTGGATCGCGATCTGCAGCGGCGCGGTGTCGGCGATGGTCATCGTGCCGACCGTGATCGTGGACTTCTCCAGGCCGTTGGCCGACTTCTTGTCATCTGAGCCGCCGCAAGCGGTGGCCGCGAGCGCTACCGCGATGGCGAGTGCGCCACCGAGGGCGGCACGGCGGTGGGAAGCAGACATGAGCAACGCTCCATTTGCGGGGGAAGCTGGCTGAAAGCTGATCTTTCAACGAGGCGGGAGCGTAGCGCACCGTGACCCGCCCAGGGGGCGAGATGTGAGCTTTACGTGGACTTATGTGAGCATGCATAAACAATCCGTGACATTCGTATCCTCTGCATCACAAGTCCAGACCTATGTGATCATTCGGGTTGGCCATGTTGGTGGCTCTGTGTTGCAATGTTCCGCGCTCGCCCGCAGTGGCGCGGAGCGGGCGTCGCGACCCGAATCGCATTCGGGTCACCGTGCGCCGCGAGCGAACGACCCATTGAGAGGTAGCGGAGGGCAGTGCGGAAAGCCGAAGGGGCCGACAGCGCCCCGCAGTCCCCCGAGCAAGCCCCGTCTGCCAGCGTCGACGCCCCCAAGAGAGGCTTGCTGGGAGGCCGTTTGAAGCTGCGCAACTGGCGGGTGACGACGCGCCTGTTCGCCCTCATCGCGGTGCCCACCGTCGTCGCGGCGCTCCTCGCCGGCTACCGCGTCTCGGTCTCCATGGACAACGCCGAGTCCTACGGCCGCACCGGGAAGATGGCCACGCTCGGTGAGCAGCTGACCGCGCTCGCGCACGAGATGGAGAACGAGCGCGACGCGATGGCCGAGCACGCGGCCAACCACCGCGCCGTCACCACGGCGACGCTCAAGGCCGACCAGGCCCGCACGGACGCCGCGGCCGCCAAGGTCCGCGCCGCCGCCTCCGGCGTCAAGCCCGACTCGGCCGCGCTGCGCCTGTCCATCGGCAACGTCGTCAACCGCGTCGACGACCTGGCCTCGCTGCGCACCCTGGCGATCCGGCTCGCGCCCGGCCCCGTCGTCGACAAGTACACCGAGTTCATCGACGACTTCGCCAACTTCCACCTGCTGGTCTCGCAGGACGCGCCGACGCCCGAGCTCGCGCAGAGCGCCCTCGGGCTCGCCGACCTCGCCCGCGCCAAGGACGCCGCGTCCCGCGAGCGCGCGCTCATCGCCTCGGCCCTGTGGGCCGGCCGGTTCGAGCCGCTCGACCGCGCGGCCGTCGACGACGCCCGCGCGGAGATGAACACCAGCATCACCGCGTTCCGCAGCTCCGCCACGCCCGCCCAGCTCCGGCTCTACGAGGACACCGTCACCGGCCCCGAGCTGGACCGCGCGGAGGTCACCCGGCTGGAGACGCTCGCCCGCGCCGACGCGAACCCGCAGCTGAAGGTGCCGCTCAGCACCCGCGTGGCGCGCAGCTGGACCTCCGACGCCGGCGTCCGGGTCGACCGGATGCGCACCGTCGAGCAGAAGATCGCCACCGACCTCGCCGACACGGCCGGCACGGCCGAGAGCGACGCGCAGACCGCCGCGATCCGCGACGGGTCCCTGCTGTTCCTCGTCCTCGCCATCGTCCTGGTGCTGCTGATCATCGTGGCGCGGTCGCTGGTGCGGCCGCTGCGCCGGCTGCAGACCGGCGCCCTGGAGGTCGCCAGCAGCCGGCTGCCCGGCCTGGTCGACCGGCTCCGCGACCCCGAGGCGGCCGCCGGCGGCATCGAGGTCGCGCCGATCGACATCGACTCCACCGACGAGATCGGCCAGGTCGCCCGCGCCTTCGACGAGGTCCACCGGGAGGCGGTCCGGCTGGCGGCCGACGAGGCCGTGCTGCGCGGCAACATCAACGCGATGTTCGTCAACCTGTCGCGGCGCAGCCAGTCCCTCATCGAGCGGCAGCTCAAGCTCATCGAGGAGCTGGAGCAGAGCGAGCGCGACGAGGAGCAGCTCGGCAGCCTGTTCCGGCTCGACCACCTGGCCACCCGCATGCGCCGCAACTGCGAGAACCTGCTGGTCCTCGGCGGCCAGGAGCAGGCCCGCCGGTGGAACAAGCCCGTCCCGCTGATCGACGTCGTGCGCGCCTCGCTGTCGGAGGTCGAGCAGTACGAGCGGGTGGCGCTGCGCGTCCAGGGCGACATGACCGTCTCCGGGCCCGTCGTCAACGACCTCGTCCACCTGCTCGCCGAGCTGGTGGAGAACGCGCTCGTGTTCTCCTCCGAGCACACCAAGGTCACCGTCTCCGGGCAGCTGCTCAGCGGCGGCGGCTCGATGCTGCAGATCACCGACAACGGCGTCGGCATGTCGCCGGAGGAGCTGGAGCAGGCCAACTGGCGGCTGGCGAACCCGCCCGTCATCGACTTCTCCGCCGCCCGGCGCATGGGCCTGTTCGTGGTCGGCCGCCTGGCCGTCCGGCATGGCATCCGCGTCGAGCTGCGGGCCGCGCAGGGCGGCGGCCTCACCGCGTTCGTCGTGCTGCCGGACGCGGCGGTCACCCCCGGCGAGCCCGCCGGCGTCGGCGCCCGCGGCCTCGGCTCCCGCGACACCGGCGGCCAGGGCCAGCTCGCCGCGCTCACCACGACCGCCGCCGAGCCGCCCGCGGCCGGCGCGTCCGGCGCGTTCCGCCAGGACGACTTCGGCCCCGCGGCCGGCCTCGGCGCCGGCGGCGGCAACCCGATGGTCGGCCACACCGGGCCGCTGCGCCCGCTGCGCGGCGCCACCGGGCCGCAGCCGATGATGAGCGGCCACGGCCCGGGCGAGGGCACCGGCCCGCAGTCGCCGCTGACCACCGGCCCGCTGCCGACCGGTCCGCTGACCCCGGCCGCAGGCACCGGCGCGCACGCCGCCGTCCCGGGCACCGGCCCGCTGCCTGCCGTCCCGCCGCGGCCCGCCGACGCCGCGCCGCCGAACGAGCCGTACGGCGCCGCCGACCGGCCGGCCGCGCGCTCGGCGAGCGACCTGCCCGTCCGCCGGCCCGGCGCGCAGCTGCGCGGCCGGCAGGAGCCCGGCCGGCAGGACAACGTGTTCCAGCCGCGCAGCGAGCGGACGCAGAACGGCGCGTCCGGCAACGCGGCGCCGGAGAACCCGATGCCCGGCCATGGTGCGCCCAACGGATACCGGGAGAACGGCTTCCAAGAGCAGGCCAACGGCTACCGCGGCGCGGGCGGCCGGCACACCGGCCCGCAGCCCGTCGTCCCCGAGGCCCAGCCCGTCGTGCCCGAGCCGGGCGCCCGGCGCCAGCAGATCCCGTGGGAGACCGGCCCGCTGGACCAGGTCCCCGGGGACGGCATGTCCGCCGGCCCGCGCGACGACGGCTCCCGCAACGGGGCGCCGGTCCGCGGCCCGGGCGCCGCCCACGCGCCGCGCCAGGCCGTTCCCGAGCCCTCGGGCTACGAGCAGAACGCGTACGAGCAGAACGGTTACGAGCAGGGCGGCTACGAGCAGCGCAGCCGGCCCGCGCCCGCCGCGCACCAGGCGCCGCCGCCCGCACCGGCCGGGCCGAAGCCGCCGCCGCGCGTGCCCGAGCGCTCGCCGATCTTCGATGCGATGCAGTCGGAATGGTTCCAGCGCCGGACGGGAGGCGACGTGGGCGAGGATCCGGTGAAGGGCTGGGAGTCCCCCGCGGACGAGGGCTTCCGCGCGGCCGAGGCGGTCCGCGAGCCGGTCGCCGGCAGCCGCACGCAGGTCGGGCTGCCCAAGCGCGTGCCCGGCCGGAACCGCATCCCCGGCGCGGTGGGCAAGCCGTCGGCCGCCGGCGGCGGGCAGCCACAGGCGGCGCCCGCGGGCGGCGGCGGGACGCAGCCGGCGCCGCGTCCGGGGGCGCCCGTGCAGGACCAGCAGTCGTCCGGCCAGTCGGCCGACGTCGTGCGCAACCGTTTCGCGAGCCTGCAGCGCGGCGTCCATCGGGGCCGCAACGAGGCGCGGGGCGGGGGCACGTCAGGTGAGGTGCCGTCACAGGGTGACGGCGAGACGGGAGGCACCCGGTGAGCGGGCAGGATCTCAACTGGTTGGTGACGAACTTCGCGGACCGTGTCGCGAAGGTCGCGCACGCCGTCGTGGTCTCCTCCGACGGATTGCCGATGGCCTACTCCGCGGGCTTTCCGCCCGAGCGGGCGGACCAGTTGTCGGCGATCGCCTCGGGGTTGATGAGCCTGACCCAGGGCGCGGCGAAGATCTTCGACGCGGGCGGCGTGAACCAGACGGTCGTGGAGATGGACCGCGGCCTGCTGTTCGTGATGTCGATCGCGAACGGGTCGGTGTTCGCGGTGCTGGCGGCGCCCGACTGCGATCTCGGGCTCGTGGCGTACGAGATGACGCTGCTGGTGGAGCGGGTGGGCCGGGTGCTGACGCCGGCGCTGCGCGCCCAGGAGCCGCAGCAGCCCTACGGTGGCCCCCCGGTGACCGAGATGGGCGCCGGCCCTGCCCGTTTTTGACGTGACTGACTCTGACGGAGGTCGGCGACATGGATCGAGGCAGTCCCTTCGGAGGCGGTCCGGGAGGTCCCGGGCGCTGGCCCGGTGAGCCGCGGTCGGTGCAGGAGCGGCCGGACGCGCGGGACGAGGGGGACAGCAGCTCGCTGGTGCGCCCTTACGCGATGACCGGCGGGCGCACCAAGCCGCGCTACGACCTGGCGATCGAGGCGCTGGTGACGGCCGCGCCGTACCCGCCGCGCGACGTGGCCATGCTGACCCCGGAGTACCGGGCGATCATGGACCTGTGCCGGTCGGCGCGCTCGGTGGCCGAGGTCTCCGCGCTGCTGCGCATGCCGCTCGGCGTCGCCCGGGTGCTCGTCGCGGACATGGCCATGGAAGGGCTGCTGCGCCTGCACCAGTCGACCCCCACCACAGCCGGCGGCCAGCCGGACCTCCGCTTGCTAGAAAGGGTGCTCAGTGGCCTTCGGAAGCTCTGACCAGGTCCCGCCCCCGGGGCCGCACGGACCCGAGGCGGAGCTGACCTCGGTGAAGATCGTCGTCGGCGGCGGGTTCGGCGTCGGCAAGACCACCTTCGTGGGCTCGGTGTCGGAGATCATGCCGCTCACCACCGAGGCGGTGATGACCGCGGCCAGCGCCGACGTGGACGACCTGTCGGCCGTCCCGGACAAGACGACCACCACGGTCGCGATGGACTTCGGCCGGGTGTCCCTCGACAGCGAGCTGATCCTGTACCTGTTCGGCACCCCGGGCCAGCACCGCTTCTGGTTCATGTGGGACGACCTGGTGCGCGGCGCGATCGGCGCGGTGGTGCTGGTCGACACCCGCCGGCTCGAGGACTGCTTCGCCGCCGTCGACTACTTCGAGGAGCTCGGCCTGCCGTTCGTGGTGGGCGTGAACGGCTTCCACGGCGAGTTCCAGTACGCGGTCGAGGACATCCGCGAGGCGCTGTCGATCAGCGGCCACGTGCCGATCGTGCAGTGCGACGCGCGCAGCCGCGAGTCGACCAAGCAGGTGCTGATCACGCTGGTGCAGCACGCGATGTCGGTGCACGCCGCGGGCGCCCCGGCGGCCGCCCCCGCGCCGCCCGCCGCGCCCGGCGGGCAGCTGGGCACGGCCTCCCCGAGCTGGACCTGACGCAGGGCCGGATCCCGCGCCGGATCCGGCACCCTCGGGATCGGCGGCCGGCCGGTGTCGGATGCCCCACAACCCCCGTGGTTACGGTCGCGTAGATTGTGTGCACGATGCATGATTGTCCGACGTGACCGACATCGAACCACTGCCAGGGCCTGCGATGGACGAACTGGAGAAGATCCGTACGTACGTGGCCATCGGCGACAGCTTCACCGAGGGCCTGAACGACCCCTACCCCGGCGAGGACGACCGCTTCCGCGGCTGGGCCGACCGGCTCGCCGAGCATCTGGCCGGGTACAGCCCCGGCCTGCGCTACGCGAACCTCGCGGTGCGCGGCAAGCTCGTCCGGCAGATCGTGGACGACCAGGTGCCGCGGGCCGTCGAGCTGCGGCCCGACCTGGTGACGTTCTGCGCGGGCGGCAACGACATGATCCGCCCCGGCGCCGACCCCGACGCGCTCGCCGTCGTGTTCGACGACGCCGTCCGGCGGCTGCGCGCGACCGGCTCCCGCGTGGTGCTCTTCACCGGGTTCGACACCCGCGGGTTGCGCAGCGGCTCGCGGATCCGGGGCAAGGCCGCCACCTACAACATGCACCTGCGCGCGATCGCCGACCGCCGCGGCTGCTCGGTCGTCGACCTGTGGTCGCTGCGGATCTTCAACGACCCGCGCGCCTGGTACGAGGACCGGCTGCACCTGTCGCCGGAGGGGCACCGCCGGATGGCGCTGTTCGTCGCCGGGGTGGTCGGCGTCCCGGTGCGGGACGACTGGCGCGAGCCGTGGCCGCCGCTGGACCCCGCCGACTGGCTCACCTCGCGCCGCGAGGACCTGCACTGGGCCCGCGCCTACCTGCTGCCGTGGATCGGGCGCCGCGCCACCGGCCGCTCGTCCGGTGACGGCCGCGGCCCGAAGCGCCCGACCCCGACGGAGCCGCGGGCGCCGGAGACTGCGTCCTGACCGCCCGGCCCCCCGGGGCCGGGCGGGCGCTAGAGGCCGGGGGACCCGTGCGGCGCGGCCGAGGGGGCGGGCGGCTCGCCGTCCCCCCGGCCGGCGTCGCGCGCGGGGTTGGGGACGGCGGCGTGCCGGCCGGCGGACAGGGCCGCCTCCAGCGTCGCCTGGACGGGGATGCGGCGGTGCAGTCCGGTGATCTCCAGGGTGCGGCGGACGACGGGGCGGGGGCCGGCGAGGGTGAGGCTGCCGCCGGCGGCGGTGGCGGCCTTGTAGCAGCCGACGATGACCGACAGGCCCTGCGAGTCCATGAACTCCAGTTCCGCGAGGTCGAGGATCACGTGGTCGCCGTGCTCGCGGCGGGCGGCCTCCAGGTGCCGGCGCAGCTCGTCGGAGCCGGCGATATCGAGCTCGCCGCGCAGGCGCACGACGGCGCGGCCGGCGTGCGAGCGGGCGGTCACTTCGAGCGGTGGCACGGGGGGTTCCCCCTCCTTGTGGCCGGGCTCCGCCGGGCGCGGCGCCCGGCGGATACTTTCCGTATGGCAACTATCGCCGAGGACAGGCCGTGTGCCAACCCGGCGCGACGGGATGTGCGTGATCGCGCCGGGTCGTAGGGTGCTTGCCAGACGTGACGTCCCCCGCCCCGCCGCATAGGAGAAGGACCCAGGTGCGTTCCCCCCGGCTGCCGGACCATCTCGAACTGCTGCTCACCGAGGAGCCCGTCCTCGACGTGTACGCCCACGGGCCGTGGCGCGTGCCCGACGGGCTGTACGAGCGGATGCGGGAGCGCGCGGTCGCCTACAACGCCGACCCGCGCGCGGCGCTGCTCCCGCGGCGGCTGAGCGACTTCTACGGGGAGGGGACGAGCGCGGCGGGCGCCGAGCAGTGGTCGCTGCTGACGTTCCTGCTGGGCGCGTCGGCGGTGCGGGGCGGATCGCGCGGCGACGTCGACTACGAGCTGCTTTCGGACTTCCTCGCGACGCCGGAGCCCGCCGTCCGGGAGCCGGGCGCGTGGTTCACCCAGGGCGGCCGGTGGCGGCCGCCCGGCCTGTGGCTGCCCGAGCCCGCCGGTGACGACCGCGAGCTGCGCACGGTGATGCTGGAGCTGGCGCGGGACGGCCTGGACGTCTTCGAGGGCTTGGGGCCTCTGGAGCGGCGCCGCCGCGCGCTGATGGACCTGTTCGACCGGCGGGCCGCCGATCCGGAGCTGCGCGAGCTCGACCTCACCGTCCCGCAGGAGCGGCTGGAGGAGGTGTGGGCCGCGGGCCTGACCGGCGAGGAGCTGGAGGCCCTGCCGGAGCTGGCCGGGCCCGTCGGGTACCTCGGCTGGGCATGCGACGGGCTGGACGCGGCGCACGCGCGCCTGTCGGGCGCCGTCCTGGACGGCGACGGAGCGGACGCGGCGCTGGCCAAGCTGCTGCTGGCGGCCGAGGCGGCGGCGGTTCCGGCGGAGTTCGCGATGGTGCTCGGCGCCGACCGCTACGAGAACCTGCAGGAGCGGTTCCGCGCGGTCCGGTCCGGGTTCTCCGTCGAGGCGTGGCAGCAGGACGTGCGCGGATGGCTCGCGCGCGGTCTGGTCGCGGGCGAGGCGGACGCGGCGCGGGCGTGGCTGGACATGGCGGTCCGCGTCACCGGCGCGGTGCAGGGCCTGCCGGACGCGCCGACGAGCCCCCGCTGCCGCGTCCCGGTGCGGCCGTTCCAGTCCGACCTGCGGCGGCTGTTCGCGGCGCGCCGCGTCGTCAACCCGCTGGCCGGCCGGCTCTCGCCGGGCACGGGGGAGGACCGCCCGGACGACTCGTCCGCAGAGGGCGACGCCGGGCGGGACGAGACGCAGGAGGAGACGCGCGACGAGCTGATCGGGCAGCCGGAGCTGGCCCGGGCCGTCCGCGACGCGCTGGCCGCGCGGCTGGCGGGGGAGCGGCCCGTCCGGCTGCTGATCGCCGGCCCCGAGGGCACCGGCAAGGGCACCGCCGCCGAGCTGCTGGAGCGCCGGCTGGCCGCCGGCGGCGCCGTGCGCGAGGCGCTGTGGGTCTCCGACCAGGTGTTCGCCTCGCTCGGCGTCAGCGACGCCGCGCTGTGGCTGCAAGCCCGCGTCCGCGACTGCGTCGAGGGCCGGATGCTGCTGGTCGTCGACGACCTGGAGCGGCTGGTGTCCTACGAGCGCTGCGGCGCGGCGGCGGTCGAGGAGCTGCGCCGGCTCATGGCGCGCTCGCCCCGCCTGGACGTCGTCGCGCTGTGCCGCCCCGGCGGCGACCGGCGGCTGTTCGAGGCCAACCCGGCGCTCGTCCGGGCGTTCGAGGCGGTCCGCACGCACGACTTCGCCGAGGACGACTTCGCCGAGCTGTTCACCCGTGCCGTCCGGGCGCGGGGCGCCACCGTGCCGGCCGAGGTCGCCGCGACCGCCGGGGTCCTGCTCAGCCGGACGCCGCCGCTGCTGAACCTGCGCGGCGCGCGGCTCGCCGAGCACACCGCCGCGCAGTGCGTCGCGGCGGCGCGCGCCGGCACGGACGGCGGCGCGCCGGAGGTCACCGCCGCGGACCTGCCGCAGCGGCTCATCCCCGGCCGTCCCGCCGACACCGACCCGTACGCCGAGCTCGCCGCCTGCGCCGGCATCGCGCCGGTCAAGCGGGAGGTGGACGCGCTGGTCGCCGAGGCCAAGGCGGCCCGGCTGCGCCGCGAGGCGGGCATGGCGCTCGCCGCGCGCCCCCGGCACCTGGTGTTCACCGGCAACCCCGGAACCGGCAAGACCAAGGTCGCGCGGATCCTCGGCCGCATCTACGCCGGGCTCGAGTTGCTGTCGTCCGGGCACACGGTCGAGGTGGAGCGCGCCGACCTGCTCGGCGAGTACGCCACCGAGAGCGTGCTGCGGGTCCGCCGCGCCGTCGAGCAGGCGCTCGGCGGCGTCCTGGTCGTCCGGGACGCGCACGCGTTCGCCGCCGCGTCCGTGGACGCCGCACGCGGCCGCGAGGTCCTCGACGTGCTGCTCACGACCGTCCAGGCGCACGCCGACGACCTCGTCGTGGTGCTGACCGGGCCGCAGGCGGAGCTGAACGGCCTGCTGAAGTCCCAGCCGGGCCTCGCCGCGCTGTTCCCCCGGACCGTCCACTTCCCCGACCTCACCGACGACGAGCTGGTCGAGGTGTTCGCGGGCAAGGCCGCCGACGGGGGGTTCGCGCTCGCGCCCGGCGTCCTGGACAAGGTGCGCGCGCTCGCGCAGGCCGCGCCGCGCGACAACGGCTTCGGCAACGCCCGCATCATGATCAACCTGCTGGACCGGGCGGTCGCGATGCAGGGCCGCCGCGTGCTCGCCGACGGAATCGTCGACGAGACCGAGTCGCTCGACGTGATCCTTCTGGAGGACGTCCCCGACGCCCTCGCCCGCGGCGGCGGGGACGTCTCGTCCGACCCGCTCGGCGAGATCAACCGGCTGATCGGGCTCAAGGAGATCAAACGGCAGGTGGACGCGCTGGTCGCCGAGGCCCGCGCCGAGCAGATGCGCCGCGACGCCGGCGTCCCGCTGACCGTCCCGACCCGGCACATGGTGTTCATGGGCAACCCGGGCACCGCGAAGACCACCATCGCGCGGCTCGTCGCGGCCGTGTACGCCCGGCTCGGCCTGCTGTCGTCCGGGCACCTGGTCGAGGTGACCCGCGCCGACCTCGTCGCCGAGTTCATCGGGCAGACCGCGCCGCGGGTGCGGTCCGCGGTCGAGCGGGCCCTCGGCGGCGTGCTGTTCATCGACGAGGCGTACGCGCTGACCTCGGCGGGCGGCGGCGACCAGCGCGACTTCGGGCACGAGGCGATCGCCGAGCTGCTGCGGCTGATGGAGGAGCACCGCGCCGACCTCGTGGTGATCGTGGCGGGCTACGACGCCGAGATGGAGCGGTTCCTGCGCTCCAACCCGGGCCTGGAGTCGCGCTTCCCGCAGATCCTGCGCTTCCCCGACTACTCCGACGACGAGCTGGTCACGATCTTCGAGCTGATGGCGGCGACGGCCGGCCTCACCCTGGACCCCGGCGTGCCCGGCGCGCTGCGCCGGCTCGTCGCCGTCCAGCCGCGCGGCTCCTCCTTCGGCAACGCCCGCCTCGTCCGCAACCTGCTGGACGCCGCGGTGGCCCGGCAGGCGCAGCGCATCACCGCCGCCCACGACGCCGACCCCGAGGCCGTCGACCCCGCCGAGGTCCGCCTCCTGCGCCCCGAAGACCTCCCCGAAACACCCCCCGACCCCGGCCACAACGCCTACGGCCCCTACATCTAGCCCCCACCACCCCGGGCGCACACGCGGAGCGCTCGACGACCCGACCCGCCCCGGTGGTTTGAACCTCAGCCACCGCCCACGGGCAGGCACGCGGAGCGAGTGCAGCGAGCGCAGCGGGCCTGCCCGACGACGGACGAGGCGTTTCACGCGGAGCGCTAGCGGAGCGTGAAACGCCTCGTCCGTCGCAACGGGGGTTCCAGGGGGTCGCCCCCCTGGGATGAAAGGCCGTTTCGCGCGGAGCGCTAGCGGAGCGTGAAACGCCTCGTCCGTCGTAACGGGGGTTCCAGGGGGTCGCCCCCCTGGGAAAAACAGCCCCCCTGGGAAAACACAGCTATCACCTATATGCGGATGCTTGGAGGGTGTAGAGGTCGGCGTAGAGGCCGTTGCGGGACATCAGGGTGTCGTGGTCGCCTTCCTCGGTGACCTTGCCGTGTTCCAGTACGTAGATGCGGTCGGCGTAGCGGACGCTGGCGAGGCGGTGCGTGATGAGCAGGACGGTGCGTCCGGCGGCGTGGTCGCGGATGCGGTCGAACAGCAGGTGCTCGGCGCGGGCGTCGAGGCTGGCGGAGGGCTCGTCGCAGATGAGCAGCGGCGCGTCCCGGTAGAAGCCGCGGGCCACGGCGAGCCGCTGCCACTGCCCGCCGGACAGTTCGGCGCCGCCCTGGAATCGGCGGTCCAGGAGGGTGTCGTAGCCGCGGGCCAGGTCGGCGACGACCTCCTCGGCGCCGGACGCGCGGGCGGCGGCGAGCACGCCGGGGTCCTCCGGTCCGCCGGCGCGGTGCGCGGGCCCGCGTCCCATGGTGATGTTCTGCCGGGCGGTCATCGGCCAGTGGGTGTACTCCTGCGCGATGACGGCGACGCGGCTCCACACCTCGTCCTGCGGGACGTCGGCGAGGGACACCTCGTCCCAGCGGACCTCGCCGCCGTCGGGGTCATAGAGGCCCGCCATGATCCGGGAGAGGGTGGTCTTGCCGGATCCGTTCTCCCCGACGAGCGCGACGACCTCGCCGCGGCGCAGTTCCAGCGAGACGCCGCGGAGGGAGGGCGCGTCGGAGCCGGGGTAGGTGAAGGTGACGTCGCGGACCTGGATCCGGCCGAACGGGTCGGGCAGCGTCGGCCGGGCGGGCAGGGCGCGGTGCGGGATGCGGGCCTCGGCGGCGTCGCAGAAGGCCAGGTAGTCGCCGAAGTAGAGGCCCTCCTCGTAGCACTGGTTCACGGCGAACACGAGGTTGGCCAGGGACGTCTGCCCGCTCCTGATCGCCAGGACGGCGGTGCCGGCGACGGCGAGCGGCACCCAGCCGCGCCACAGCAGCAGCCCGAGCGCGATGTAGACGCCGGCGGTCGCGAGGCCCTTCAGCACGTCCCCGGTGATTTTCGTGGTGGTCTGCCGGCGGGCGAGCCCGAGCTCGACGCGGCGCTGGTGGGCGGCGAAGCGGTCGTACTCGCCGAGCAGGAACGGCCGCATGGTGAACGCGCGGACCTCGGCGGCGTGCCGCCGCTCGGTCATCAGGCTGGACAGGATCCACTTGCGGCGGGCGACGCCGACCAGGGCGAGCATCGTCGCGTACCGCAGCCGGGCGCTGCGCACGGACGCCCATCCCTCCGGGACGGCGGTCAGCAGGAGCAGCGGGAGCAGCAGCGGGTGCAGCACGCCGAGGGTCCCGGCGGCGGCGGCCATGCCGACGGCGCCGGTCAGCACGTCCACGGCGTGCTGGACGACCTGGGGCGCCGCGTTCATCCCGCGGGTCTCGGCGCGCTGCAGGTCGTCCAGGAACGAGGAGTCGTCGAGGGCGGTCAGGTCCGCTGCGGTGGTCGCCTCGTAGAGCCGCAACTCGACGAGCCGCTGGACCTGCGGTTCGAGGCGCGCCTGCGTCCAGCCGGCGGCGGCCTGCAGCCCGGACCGCAGCGCCACCGACCCGGCGACGAGCGCCAGCGACGGCAGCGCGTCGCGGACCCGGCCGGGCGTCGGCCCGGCGCTGAACAGCGCGGTGAGCACGCCGGTCGTGGCCAGCAGCCCGAACGCGGTGAACAGCCCGGCCGCGAGGTTGAGGGAGATCGTCGCGGTGGTGTCGGCGCGGTTCGCCCGCCAGGCCAGCCCGGCCGCCTGCGCGATCACCGCGGGGAGCCGCCGGGCCATGGTGCCCATCCCCGTCTCGGCGAGCTCGCCGTCCCGGGCGTGCCACACGTGCGCCGACAGTTCCGGCAGCTCCGCCTCGAACGGGTCGCCCGGCTCGCCGCCGGCGGGATCCGGGCGGCGCCGCAGGAGCGCGAGCAGCGGGAACCTTCTGGTGATACGCAGCCTCGTGCCCATGGACCGCCCTCCGCACGTCTGTGCCACCGAAGGGCAGTCTGCGCCTTTAGGGGGACGCTGTCCGCTTCACATGTCACATAACGTAGTGATTTGGAGTTGTGGACAATCATGCGCCGGATGGACGCGGCACGCCGTGCGAGTGTCTAGGGTCTACGGCATGACCGACGGCTGGCCCGAGGGCAGGACACGCAGGAAGGACGACGGCGTGGTCCGCGAGAGGCAGAACTCCGTACGCGCGGAGCACCATCAGGCCGCCTACGGGCGCGAGGCGTACGGCGACCCGTACGAGGACCCGTACTCCGGCGACCAGCTCGCCGGAGGCCGCTCCTACCCCGACGGCCCGGCGGGCGGCCCGCCGCCGCGGCGGCGCAGGCGGCGCCGCTGGCCCCGGGTCCTCGGTGTGCTGGCCGTCGTCATCGTGCTGCTGATCGTCGGCGGCTACTTCTACCTCGACTCGCGGCTGGAACGGGAGTCGGTCCTGGTCGACTACCCGGGGCGGGTCGCCGACACGCCCGGCACCAACTGGCTGATCGTCGGCTCCGACAGCCGCAAGGGCCTGGACAAGGCGGCGCAGAAGAAGCTCCACACCGGCTACGCCGCGGGGCGGCGCACCGACTCGATGATGCTGCTGCACTACGGCGCCGGCGGCACGTCCCTCGTCAGCCTCCCGCGCGACTCCTACGTCCCGATCCCGGGGCACGGCTCCAACAAGCTGAACGCGGCCTTCGCGTTCGGCGGGCCGAAGCTGCTCGCGCAGACCGTCGAGAAGGCGACCGGCGTGCACATCGACCACTACGCCGAGATCGGGTTCAACGGGTTCGTGGGCGTGGTCGACGCCGTCGGCGGCGTGAACATCTGCGTCAAGGAGAACCTCAAGGACCCGAAGGCCGGCATCGACCTGAAGGCCGGCTGCCAGAACCTCAAGGGCAGCGACGCGCTCGGCTACGTCCGCAGCCGCCACTACGCCCGCGCCGACCTGGAGCGCGTCGAGCACCAGCGGCAGTTCTTCGGCGCGCTGATGAAGAAGGCCTCCAGCCCCGCGACGCTCCTCAACCCGTTCCGCAGCGTCCCGCTCGCCCTGAACTCCACCAGCAACTTCCTCGTGGACGACGGCGACCACCTGTACGACCTGATGCGGATGATGTGGGCGATGCGCGGCGTCTCCAACGGGGGCGTGACGACGACCGTCCCGGTCGGCGGCACCGGGTCGTCGGCGAGCGCCGGCTCCTACATCACCTGGGACAGGACGAAGGCGTCGGAGCTGTTCGGCGCGCTCAAGCAGGGGCAGCCGATCCCGTCCGACCTCGGCCAGAAGTGACGCACGAGCCCGGCCCGGCCCTGTGGGGCCGGGCCGGGCTTGGCATAGAGTCGGGGCATGGCGGATGTGACGCCTGAGGGCGCGAAGCAGGACGACCTTTCGAACCTGTCGTCCAAGGAACTGCACGACCGCGCGATGGACCTGGCCAAACAGCGCCACGACGTGGGCTTCCTGTGGGACCTGCTGCGCGCCATCCCGGCCGCCGCCGCGGCCACCGGCGAGGTCGACCGCGCCGAGTTCGACCTCTTCCACGGCCTGTCGCTGCTGCGCGAGTTCACGCACGCGGGGGAGGGCGAGGTCGCCGACGCCCTGCGGCCCTTCTACATCGAGTACCTCACCGGGCACGCCCGCTGAGCCGCGTCCGCTCCAAGCGGACAAGACCCTGACTTTGCCCTGCCTTGCTCTCCATGCCGCCACCCTTGGGAACTACACTCCGTAGGCATCCGACCGCAGAGGGTGGTTGTAGTGAACAAGAAGCAGTTGAAGCTGGCCTCTATCGCCTTTGTGGCGTGGTATGTCATCAGCAGGCCCGAGGGAGCGGCGAATCTGGTCAACAACGCCCTGAGCGGGCTGGGGACCGCGGCCGAGTCGTTGTCGCAGTTCATGAGCGCGATTCCCAACTAGGCGCCGCTCCGAGGCCCCGTACCCGCGGTGGGTGCGGGGCTTTTTCGCGCGCGGCAAGCAAGCGCTCTCCCCCGCGTCACAGTAAAATCCCGCTTTGCGAGCAGACGCGGCTGGGCATCATTGGATCGGGTCAATGTGTCGCTGCGCTACAACAGGGACGGCGTACGGATGAAGAAGAACCTCCGCTATGTGGCCATCGCCTTCGTCATCTTCTACCTGCTGAGCTCACCCCGGGACGCGGCCGGCTTCGTCAACAACGCGTTCACGCAGCTGGGGAGGGCGGGTGATCAGGTCGCCTCGTTCGTGAGCAGCCTGGACCTGTCGCCGTGACCCGGCCCGTCCGGGTGGTGCCGTCCCGGCGGTGCGGGCCGGAGGTGATCGCCTAGGATCGGCCACATGTCCTTCTATGACGTGGAGATCGAGGGTCTGCGGGGCGGTTCCGCGGACCTCGGGCAGTATCGGGGCAAGGCCGTGCTCGTCGTCAACGTCGCCTCCAAGTGCGGCCTGACCCCGCAGTACTCCGGACTGGAGCGACTGCAGGAGCGGTTCGCCGAGCGCGGCTTCACCGTTCTCGGCGTGCCCTGCAACCAGTTCATGGGCCAGGAGCCCGGCAGTGCCGAGGAGATCGCCGAGTTCTGCTCGGCGACCTACGGGGTCACCTTCCCCATGACCGAGAAGATCGAGGTCAACGGCGACGGCCGGCACGCGCTGTACGGGGGCCTCGTCGGCACTCCCGACGCCGAGGGCCACACCGGCGACATCCGGTGGAACTTCGAGAAGTTCCTGATCGCCCCGGACGGCGCGGTCGCCGCCCGGTTCGCGCCGCAGTCCGAGCCGGAGTCCGCGGACGTCGTCGCCGCCATCGAGAAGAACCTTCCCGCCTGACCCGAGCGGCGGGAGACCGGCCGGGCGCCCTCGGATCGCCCGGCCGGGTCTGTGAATCGTGCCACACGGGTTGTCGCTATTGCATGACACGTCTAACTTTTGAGGTCGCGCTATGACGTGGAGGTGCGCATGAGCGGGTGGACGGCGGCCGACATCCCCGGCCTGCAGGGCAGGCGGGCGATCGTCACCGGGGCCAACAGCGGCATCGGCTACCACACGGCCCTGCAGCTCGCCCGGCACGGCGCGTCCGTCGTGCTGGCCTGCCGCAGCGCCGAACGCGGCCAGGCCGCCTTCGACCGGATCAGGGCCGCCGCGCCCGGCGCCGACGTCACCCTCGGCGCGCTCGACCTCGCCGACCTGGCGTCGGTCCGCGCGTTCGCGTCCCGGTACGGCGACGCGCCCCTCGACGTCCTGGTCAACAACGCCGGCGTCATGGCGATCCCGCACCGCACGACCGCCGACGGCTTCGAGATGCAGTTCGGCACCAACCACCTCGGCCACTTCGCGCTCACCGGCCTGCTGCTGCCCGCGCTGCGCGCCGCCGCGTCCGCCCGCGTCGTCACGGTGACGTCCGGGGCCGCCTGGGGCGGCCGGTTCCGCTTCGCCGACCTGCAGAGCGAGCGCCGCTACAGCAAGTGGGGCGCCTACGGGCAGGCCAAGCTCGCCAACCTCGTCTTCGCCCGCGAGCTGGACCGCCGCGTCCCCGAGGTCACCAGCGTCGCCGCCCACCCCGGCTACGCCGCCACCAACCTGCAGGAGGCCGGCCCGAAGATGGCCGGCAACACGGTCATGCAGAAGGCCATGGTGCTCGCCAACACCGTCGTGGCGCAGCCCGCCGCCGCCGGTGCGCTCCCGTCCCTCTACGCCGCCACCGCGCCGGACGTCGAGGGCGGCGCCTGCTACGGCCCCCGCCTCCTGCAGTACCGCGGCGCCCCCGCCAAGGTCGTCACCCCGCCGCAGGCCGCCAAGCCCGGCCTGGCCGAGCGCCTGTGGCAGATCTCCGAGTCCCTCACCGGCGTCACCTACGCCCCCGCCCCCGCCTGACCCGCCCCGCGCCACCCGGCGAGCCGGCATCCACCGTTCGCCTGACACGCCGATCCTCGGGCTGCTAACTTCCGACCTCTCGGCGTAATCAAGTGAACGCCCAGTGTGATCGAACGTCGATGTCCCCCATGACACACTGGGCCTATGGAGGTGATGAGGCGTGGCACTCGCAATGCCCGCCGAACCGATGCCTGATCGTGATGGGTTCACCGTCGAGGACTGGCTGGCGCTGCCGGAGAGCGGGCAGCGCGTCGAACTGATCGACGGGAGTTACGTCGTGAGCCCCCTCGCCGCGACCAATCATCAGATCTGCACAGGACGGCTGCGCGACGTGCTCCTTGCCGCCGCGCCGGACGACATGGAGGTGACCGAGGGAGCCAACGTTCCCTGCGCAGGTGAAGGCGCGATTCCCGACGTCGTGGTCGGTGACGCCGAGGCCATGCTCGCCGGCACCGTGGCGCTCGACCCGCAGTACATCCACCTCGTCGCCGAAGTGGTCAGCCCGGGGCGAAGCAACCGCCGGCGCGACTTCACCGACAAGCCCCGGATGTACGCGGCGGCGGGCATCCCGGTGTTCCTGCGCGTCGAGCTGATCGGCGAGGGGGCGCCCTGCGTGGAGGTGCTCGCCCTCAAGGACGGCGAGTACGTGCAGGCCGACCGCGTCTGCGCGGGGCGGACGCTGCGGATCGCGGAGCCGTTCGAGGTGTCGTTCGACCCGGCCGTGCTCGTCGGGCCGCGGCGGCGGTGATCAGGGGGCCCGGGTGATGTCCCAGTCGAGGGTGGCGGGGAGGGCTCCCTCGAGGGTGAGCAGCCAGCGCTTGACCTCGACGCCCGAGCCGCCGCTGTAGCCGCCGAGGCCGTTCGAGGCGACCACCCGGTGGCACGGGACGATCAGCGGGATCGGGTTGCTCCCCATCACCTGGCCGATGACCTGAGCGTGGACCTCGGTGCCGCTGCGGTCGCCGAGGTCGCCGTAGGTGATCGTCCGCCCGTAGGGGACGGTCTCGTACAGCGTCGCCAGGACCTGCCGCTGGACGTCGCCCACCAGCCGCCAGTCGATCGGCAGCTCGAACGTCTTCAGGTCGCCGGCGAAGTAGTCGCGCAGCGCCGCCAACGCCGGGTCGAGCCGTCCGGGCGCGTCCACGACGGGCAGCCCCGTCTTGCGGGCGGCGCGCTCGCGGGCGGCGGGGGTGTCGCGGAAGTCCAGCGACACGATCCCCGTCTCGGTCTCGCTCACGAGCAGCCGGCCCAGCACGGTGTCGACCGTGCCGAACGCGAGTGTGTCGGTCATCGTCGGATGCTCCCTTCCGGTCCGTCCAGCCTGCCATGCGGGTCCGTCACTCGCTTCAACACCGCGAGGCCCGGTCAGGTTGCGGTGAGGGTCCGGTGCAGCCGGGCGGCCTCCTTCACCGGCCGGCTGGACCCGCCGCGGCCCGCCACGGCCTCCAGCGCGGGGATCGCGCCGCGCGCCCGGGTCGTCTCGGCGGTGCGGGTGCCGAGGGCGAGCAGGTCGGGCAGGCCGCGGACCGCGTGCCCGTCCGGCTCGGCGAGGACCTCGGGCAGCGCGGCGGCGATGATCGTCCAGACGTCGGCGTGCGCGCCCGCGTCGGCGGCGGAGCCCAGGGCCTTCCCGATCCGGCCGAGCTTGATGCGGCCGAACGCGGCGAGCCGGCCGATCGCGGCGCCGGTCTCGGCGGCGGGCAGGACGCCGCGCGCGCTCAGCGTGAGCAGCGCGTCGACGGCGTCGGCGCGGTGGCGTTCGTGCGCGTTGGCCAGCGTGCAGGCGAGCAGCGTCCCGGTGGCGGCCCCGGACGGCCCGTCCGCCTCCGCGAGGGCCAGCATCGTCGTGCCCTGCAGCCAGGCCTCGTCGGTCAGGCCGGCCTGGTAGGGGACGAGTTGCGCGGCGGCGATCTCCCGGTGGGACGGCGTGATTCCCGGCCACCAGGCGAACGTGTGGGAGAACTTCGGCCGTCCGAAGTCCCGCCAGCCCTCCTCCGGGAAGGAGCACAGACGCGCGATGTCGGAGTCGCCGGGGAAGGAGACGGCGGAGAAGATCCGGGACGGGAGGCGGAGCGTGCGGTCGCCGACCGTCGCGGTCGGCTCCTCCAGGACCTCGCACCGGACGTCCGGGTCGGGCTGCGGGCCCGCGGCCAGCCAGGCCGCCATCGCCTGCCCGGCCGGCGAGGCCAGGCCCTTGGCGCGGGTGACGGCGGCCGGGTCGATCTCGCGCGGGACGCGGAGCATCGCCTGCGCCAGTTCCGCGCGTCCCGGCTCGGCCCCCGCCGCTTCGAGCCTCTCGAGCCGCTCGACGAGCACGTCGGGATCGACGTGCCCGGCGGCCGTGGTGGGGGTGGCCAGCAGGACCGGGACCCGTCCGACGGCGGCGGCGATCTCGCGCCCGCGCAGGGCCAGGAACCGGTCCAGCTGCGGATCGAAGACCGTTTCGCCCTTGCGCGACCATCCCTTGACGAGCGAGGCGAGGGCCTCGACCAGGCGGCCGGGGGTCTTGGGGACGAGCAGGCAGCGGACGGAGAACAGCGTCCAGTCCTTCTCGTGGTGGCCTATCTGCTGGTCGGGGTCCGCCAGCCAGGGCGCCCGCTTGTCCACGACGGGACGCAGGGCGTTCCTCGTGCCGTCGATGTCCTGGTAGGCGAACGCCACGAGCGCGGCGACGAAGCGTTCGACCGCGAGCCAGTCCGGGTGCTCGGTGCGCAGGAGGACGGCGAACTCCTCGGCGAGTTCGGCGGGCGAGCCGATCGGCGCGGGCATCTCGCGCGGGACGAACGGCGGCGGACCGGGCGGCGCCCAGGGTTCGGGGGCGGCGGCGCCGACTTCGCCGAACGCCTCGGCGATCATGGCGCGCAGGGTGTCCGGGAGTTCGGCGGCGGCGATCCGGACGCCCTCGCGGGCCTCGGCGGACGCCTTCCCGGCATGCTTCACGGCGACCTTGACGGCGCGCTCCCGCAGGTCGAGGGCGTCCGAAGAGAACACCGCGAGGACGGCGCGGAGCGCGGCGTCCACCCGGTCGTGCTTACGCGCCGTCCGGTCCGCCCAGGTCAGCCCGGCCCGGACGAGCTTCTTCTCGGGCCGGAACAGCACCGCGCCCGCGGCCTCCTCGAACAGCGGCTCCTCGATCGGCTCGCGGTCGTCGGCCTGGCGGACGGCCTGCAGCGCCACGTCCGCGACCTTCGGCGGCGCGGCCGGCAGCAGCCGGACGTAGTCGCGCGCACGCGCCGCGAGCTCCTCCGCGGTCGGGTCGAGGACTTCGTGCAGCCGGACGAACCATCGCAGCTCATGGGGCGTGCCGCCGCGCAGGAAGCGGCTGACGCAGCCGTCCAGCAGCATCCCGCGGTCGAGCCGTCCCGACGCGGAGAGCCCGGCGAGCGCCCCGACCCAGGACTTCTCGCCGTCCGGCTTGTACTGCAGGGTGTTCTCGTCGAAGGCGAGGGCCGTGCCAACGCCGTCGGCCTCGAACAGGCGCGGGACGAGGGCGTCCAGGAACGGGTCGTCGGCGAGGGCGCTCGGGTCGGCGCCGCCGCTCGCCCACAGCACGACGAAGCCGTCCGCAGCCGGGGGCTCCGCTCCCGCCGACAGCGTGAGCCCCGCCGCCATGTGCCAGCGCGGCAGCACGGACTCCGCGAAGTCGGTGATCCGGAGGCGGTCGGCGATGCGGCGGGCGACGTCGGCGCGCCATTCGGCCGGGCGGTCGGCGGTGACGGCGTCCAGGTCCCGGCGCAGCTCCCGGCCCTGGGAGCGGAGCCACCAGGTGTCGAACTCGCGGCGGCACAGCCAGGCCGCGACGGCGGCGGCGCCGCCGATCGTGCCGGCGCCCGCCATCATCAGCGGCCGGTGGTAGCCCCTCTCCAGGTCCCCGAACCGGGTGGCGTCGCGCATCTCCTTCAGCTTGCCGGGGAGCCGGTCGGCGACCTCCTTGCGTCCCGGCCCGTCGAGCCCGCGGACGAGGCCGATGACGCGGCCCTGGTCCTTGGCGTCGATCGCGTCGCGGATCGCGTCCCAGCTCATCGCGCCGCCTCCGCTTCCAGCCCGGCGACCAGCGCGCCGTCGCGCCGGACGATCGTGGCCGCGAGGACGTGCTTGCACGGCCCGCGCTCACCCCGGTGGTCGAACCACCACGGGCAGGTGCAGGTGACGCGGTCGCCGTCGAAGCGGACGTCGCGCTCGCCGCCGTCGGTGGTCACGACCGCGGTGTCGTCGCCGGTGAAGCGGACGGCACCGTTCTCGACCAGCGCGCGCGCCGACCGCAGGCGCGGGTTCAGCGCCGCCACGCGCGCCGCGTCGTAGGGCAGTTCGCGATGGAAGAACGCGGCCTCCGCGGTGTCGAAGCCGACGCGTCCGGACGTGCCGAGCTGCGTCAGCGCCGCCTTCGTCCGGTCGGGCGGCAGGCCGGAGCGTTCGGCGAGCAGGCCGGGATCCACGCGGGGTTCGAACGACAGCAGCGCGCCGATCAGGTCGGCGTCGCCGGCGGCCTCGTCCGTCGCGAGGGCGTCGAGGACGGCGCCTTCACCGGAGAAGCCCCGCGACACCTCGGGCGACAGTGTCAGGAAGTACCGCATGCCGGGAAGCTCCAGTTCCCAGACGCTCGACACCGGCCCGCTCGACGCGGTGACGGGCGGCCCGTACGCGCGCAGCGCGCGGGCGAACCGGAGCAGCGGCAGCATCGTCCGCAGCCGGTCGGGCCCGGACAGGCAGACCGCTCCGGGCGCCGGACGCGACGAGATCCGCAGCGTCCGGCCGGCCGGCACCGCCCACAGCGCGCCGCGCGAGCGGCCCGGCAGGGACCGCAGGAACCGCACCGCGTCCGGGCCCTTCAGCTCGGCCCGCGGATCGAATCCGGCGGTGATGACCTGCACCTCGGCGAACCCGCGCAGCCATCGCTCGGGCAGCGGCACCTTCTTCTCCACCACCGCGCCGTCCGCCGTGGTGACCGCCATCTCGTCGGCGCCCACCGCCAGGTGCAGCGGGTCCGTCCCGCCGACGCGGGCGAGCGCCTCCCGCAGCGGACCGTTGACGTCGACGTTCGTGGTGCCGCGCTCGAGCACCTCCCCGTCCAGCGCCGGTTCCAGCACGTCCAGCCGCGCGTACACGCCGCCGCACGCGGAGAACGACTCCATCCGCAGCCGGTCGCCGTTGCAGGTGACCACCGGGTCGCGGAAGCCGGTCGGGCGCGGCTGGAAGTACCGGGTCTGCGCGACGTCGGCCAGCCCGATCAGCGCCGCGGCGGCCGGCGCCGCCTGGGTGAGCACCCCGCTGAAGAAGTGCGGGTGCGCCCGCGGGCCGGTGCTCGTCGTCCCTCCGGACGTCGACAGCCCGAGGAGGCCGCCGTCCAGCCCGGAGGGACGCGTGTAGGAGTAGGCCTGTGCCGTCGCGGTGCTCGCCATGCCTCCACAAGGTAGAGATCACCAGCGACAAAAGCGCTGGAACAGGCGAATCACTCGATAGCCCCGGGGAACAGCAGCGCGAGTTCGCGGGGGTACTGGGCGATGAGGCGGAGTTCGTCGTCGGTGAGGGGGCGGCCCGTCTGGGCGTTGCAGAGCTGGACGAGCTTGAACGACAGCTCCTCGTCGGCGGGCTCGACGCCGAGGCCGTCCATGACGTGCCGGAACCCTGCCTTGCCGCCGTACTCGCCGGTGAGGACGACGCGTCCCGGCCGCGCGTGCCGGTCGTCGGGGAAGGGGCCGAGGGTCTCCTCGTCGTACAGCTCGTAGTTGCCGTGGTCCTTCAGGGCGCCGTCGGCGTGGATGCCGGACTCGTGCGCGAAGGCGTTCCGGCCGACGCCGACCTGGTTGTAGGGGAGCGGCTGGCCGAAGGCGTAGCTCGCCCACAGCGAGAAGCGGCGCGCCCAGGACAGGTCGATCGGGTCGCCGATCTCGGCGCCGGTCAGCTGCGGGTCGAAGGCGTGCCGGAAGGCGAGGATGGTGGACAGCAGGTCGGCGTTGCCGGAGCGTTCGCCGATCCCGTTGACGCAGGTGTTGATCCACGCGTCCTGCCCGGCCTGCAGGTCGCCGAGCGCGCCGTGGATGGAGTTGGCGACGGCGAGGCCGAGGTCGTTGTGGCAGTGCGTCTCGACGGGGATGCCGATCGCGGAGGCGAGCCTGGCGAAGCGCTCGCGGATGCGGTCGGGGCTGTCGCCGCCGATGGTGTCGCAGTAGCGGACGCGGTCGGCGCCGGCCTCCTTGGCGGCGAGCGCGAACTCGGTGAGGAAGCCGTCGTCGGTGCGGGAGCCGTCCTCGGCGTTGACGCCGACGGTCTCGGCGCCGCCGACCTTGGCGGCGCGGACGGCCGCGGCCATCTCGCGGATGACGGCGCCGCGGTCGAGCTTGCCGCGGAACTTGTTCGCGAGCATGTAGTCGGACGTGGAGATGGACAGGTTGTAGTGCGCGAGCCCCTTGCCGCCGGCCCTGACCTGGACGGCCTTCTCCACGTCCTGCGCGACGCCGCGGCACCAGCCGGACAGCCGCAGGCCGCCGAACGCGCCCGCCTCCGCGAGCGCGATCTGCGCCCGGACGTAGGGGACCTCGTGGAACAGGAACGGGAAGCCGATCTCGGACTGCGCGACGCCGAGCCGTCCCAGGTAGAAGTTCACCATCGTCTTGCCGAACTTCGACAGCCCGGTCCGGGCGGTCTGGACGCCGTCGCGGTTGGTGACGTCGAGGAAGTGAATCTGTGGCATGCCCTCAGATTGACAGCCGGATCCATATGTATCAATATTGATCAAAATCAATGTTGATGGAGCGTGCATGGGTACGGACGACCAGGTGGGCGGGTGGATCGACGCGGCGGCGGCCGCCGAGCGGCTCGGTGTGAAGCCCGCCACGTTGTACGCCTACGTCAGCCGCGGCGTGCTGCGCCGCCGGCACGCGCCGGACGGCCGCCGCAGCCTGTTCGACGCCGCGCAGGTGGAGGAGCTGGCCCGGCGCGGCAAACCCCGCCGCGGGCCCGGGCCGGGCGAGCTGGCGATCGAGTCGGCGATCACCGCGCTCGGCGCCGACCGCCCGTACTACCGGGGCCGCGACGTCCTCGGCCTGGCGGAGGACGGAAGGTTCGAGGACGTCGCCGGCTGGCTGTGGACGGGCCGCGACGCTGAAGGGGAGGCGCCGTGGCGGCCGCGGGACGAGGGCGTCGCCGCGGCGGTCGCCGCGCAGTCGGGACTGCCCGAGGAGCTGCTGCCGCTCGACCGCCTCCAAGTGATCGTGACCGCGCTCGCCGCCGCCGACCCGCTCCGCCACCACCTGGACCCCGACGGCGTCACCGGCACCGCCCGCTCCCTCATCGCCGGCCTCGTCGAGGCCCTCCCGCCAGCAGGGAACGCCCGCTCTCATGACGACGGCTCGCCGCAGGCCGGCGAGGCCGGGGTGGCGGAGCGACTGTGGGAGAGGGTGTGCCCGCACCCGGCGGAGGCGGGGATGCTGCGCGCGCTGGAGGCGGCGCTGATCCTGCTGGCCGACCATGAGCTGGCGGCATCGACGCTGGCCGCGCGGGTCGCCGCGTCCGTGCGGGCCGACCCGTACGCGGTCGTCGCGGCCGGGCTCGGCGTGGCCAGCGGGCCGCTGCACGGCGGCGCGTCCTACGGGGCGGAGCGGCTGATCGCGGAGGTCGCCGACCCGGCGTCGGCCGCCCGGGTCGTCGGCGGGCGGCTGCGCGGCGGCGAGCGCATCCCCGGCTTCGGGCATGTGGTCTACAAGTCGGGCGACGGGCGCGCGACGCTGCTGCTCGACCTCGTCCGCGCGGCGGCTCCCGGGCACCCGCGGCTCGCCGCCGCCGAGGCCGTCCTGGACGAGGCGGAGCGGCGCCGGCTCCCGGCGCCGAACATCGACGTCGCCTTGGCGGCGCTCGGCGCGGTCGCGGGGTTCGTCCCGGGCGCGGGGGAGGCGGTGTTCGCGGTCGCGCGCACCGCCGGATGGCTCGCGCACGCGATCGAGGAGTACGGCGGCGCGCACCCGCTGCGGCCCCGCGCCGTCTACACCGGCCCGCCGCTCCCGGACGCCGCCTCCGCGCCGCGCCGGCCGGGGCGTTCGCGCTGACCGCGGCCGTGCCCGCGGCCATCCGGGGGTTGTGCACGGACGGCGCGGGACCGGGGGTACGCTCGGTGACGTGCGACGGTTCCTCACCCCGGCCTGGCTCGGCCTGCATGCGATCGCGGTCGTGCTCTGCGGCGCGTTCATCGGCTTCGGCTGGTGGCAGTACGACCGCGCCCAGGACGGCAACGACCGCAGCTGGGCGTACACCTTCGAATGGCCGATCTTCGCGCTCTTCGTGATCGTGATGTGGGTCAAGATGATCCGCGACGAGAAGGCCGGCGTCACCCCGGCGCCCAAGGTGATCGAGGAGCCGGCGGAGGCCGCCGTCAAGCGCGAGATCATCCGGCAGCAGGAGGAGGAGGACCCCGCGCTCGCGGCCTACAACCGCTACCTCGCGCGGCTCAACTCCCAGACCGACCGGCGCGGCTGACCCGCGCCCCTGCGGGCGCGCGCCCCGGCCGCCGCGGGCCGTCCGATGTGTGCGGGCCGCCGGACGCGGCCGGCCGAGGAAAGGTGTGAACTGTGGAAGGCGCGGTGACCCGGTACCGGATCCTGGCGCTGCTCGTCGGCAGCCTGCTGGTGCTGCTGGTGGTCGGCATGGTCCTGAAGTACGGTCCGACCGACATGCCCGCGATGGCGGGCATCGTGGCGCCCGTCCACGGGCTGTTCTACATGGTTTACCTCGTCGCCGCCTACGACGTGTGGCGGCGGGCGGACTGGCCGTTGAGCAAGATGGTCGTGATCGTCCTCGGCGGCGTCGTGCCGCTGATGACGTTCTGGGTCGAGCGCAAGGTCGTCGCCGAGGCGCGCCAGGTGCCTCCCGCCGCGGCCGCCGAGCCCGAGCCGTCCGGCGCCGACTCCTCCCGCGCCTGATCCCTTCCCGCGCCGGATCCCTTGGCGCCTGATCTCTTCCTGGGACTGGATCCGCGGGCCCCTTCCGGAGTAACGTTTGACTGAGTCAAACGTAGGAGGCGGGGCATGGAGGCGACCGCGGCGGACGTCGGCACGGTGCGCGCGTTCAACCGGTTCTACACCGGCGTGATCGGGGTGCTCGGCGAGGGCCTGGTGCGCTCGCCCTACTCCCTAACCGAGGCCAGGGTGATCTTCGAGCTGGCGCAGCGGGACGACGCCGAGGTGCTCGCCCTGCGCCGCGCCCTCGACCTCGACCCCGGCTACCTCAGCCGGATGCTGACCCGCTTCGAGAACGACGGCCTCGTCGTCCGCGAACGCGCGCCCGGCGACGCCCGCCGGCAGGTCGCCCGGCTCACCGACCGGGGCCGCGAGGTCCACGCGATGCTCGACGAGCGGTCCAGCGCGGAGATCCGCGCGCTGCTGGACGGGCTCGCCGCCGACGACCGCCGCCGGCTGCTCGGCGCGATGCGCACCGTCCAGGGCGTCCTCGGCGACCGCCCCCGCGCGGACGGCGCCCTCCTGCGGCCACTGGCCCCAGGCGACCTCGGCTGGGTGGTCGAGCGCAACGGCGCCCTCTACGCCGACGAGTGCGGCTGGGACCGCACCTACGAGGCGCTCGTCGCCCGCGTCGTCGCCGGCTACGTCGAGGACCACGACCCCGAGCGGGAGAGCGCGTGGATCGCCGAGGCCGGCGGCGAGCGGGCCGGCGCGGTGTTCTGCGTCCGGCGCGAGGACGACGTCGCCCAGCTGCGCCTCCTGCACGTCGAGCCCGGCGCGCGGGGCCTCGGGGTCGGCGCGGCGCTGGTCGGCGAGTGCGTCCGGTTCGCCACCGAAGCCGGGTACCGCGAGATCATGCTGTGGACGACGGCGCTGCAGCGGCCCGCGCACCGGATCTACGAGCGCGCCGGGTTCGTCCTGGAAGAGGAGGAGCCGCCGGTCGCGCGGTTCGGCGACGTGGTGCACGGCCAGGTCTGGCGCAAGAAGCTCTGACCCCCGCGCGGCGGGCGTGCGAACGAACCGAGGCCCGTGAAGGCGCTCTCGCCTTCACGGGCTCGGCTCCGCAGCGATCCCTTACTGCGTGGGGGCGGCCGGGACGGGGGTCGGACGGAGTTCCGGCCGCCTGGTGCACCGGCATGGCGCCGGCATGGATCGGGGCTGATTCCCACCTCCCTTCCGGACCCGGCCGGACGAGGGCGTGACGGCCCGTCCGGCTTCGGGGGGCGGGCACCGCAGGGGCGCCCGGACGAACGGGGGCGTTGGGGCCGGGCCGGCGGCACAGGTCGGCGGGGCCGCCGGCCCGGCGGTGAGGGGCGCCGGCGCCGCGGGGGCGTACGGCACCGGCGCCCGGTGGCGGTCGCGACGGGAGGCCCGGTCCGGTCCGGGGCGGCCGAGGACCCGAGGTGTGTCGCCGTCGCCCGCCGGCAGGGCGCGCGTCGGGGGACGCCGCGTGCCCTGCCGGCCGGTGACGGGAACGCCCTCGGCCGCGCCGGCCGGGCCGTGCGGCGAACGGTGCGCGGGACCGGTGGGGCGGTGCTCACGCTGCGTGCCTGTCATCGCCCGCCTCCTCGATCCGACCTGGGACTTTGCCGTCCCAGGAGCTTGGCGTTCACCCTGTGTCACGAACACGTTGCGTTAAGTACCCGCACGTCATGAGGGCGCAAACCGGGGGTGTGCAAAGAATCGTGATCGCGAAGCGGACTTTGCCAGCGCATTGCCCGGTGACAGGTGGATGATCCGTTACGCCCGGCCGTCCCGGCCACGGAGAGTGAGCGCCGCGGCGCACAGCAGCACGCCGCGGGTGGTGCGCGGGTCGGCGCCGGTGAGGCGGCCGATGCGGGCGAGCCGGTTGTCGACCGTGTTGGGGTGCACGGCGAGCGCGGCGGCGGCCCGGCGGCGGTCCATGTCCGCGTCGAGGAACGCGCGGAGCGTGTCCAGCAGCTCGGGGCGGCCGTCGAGCGGGTCGAGCGCGGCGGCGACGGCGGGACCGCTGTCGCCCGCGCCGGCCAGGTGGTAGTCGAGCAGCACGTCGTCCAGCTCGTACACGCCCGCGGGCCGTCCGGCGGACTGCGCGATCCCGGCGATCCGGGCCGCCCGCTCGGACGCCTCGGGGACGTCCGCCGTGCCCGCCGAACGAGCCGCGCCGGCGACCACCGGCCCGGCCGCGGCGCCCGCGCCGGCGAGGAGCCGTCCCAGCTCGGGAAGCCGCTCCGCCGCGTGCACCGGCAGCAGGACGTGCACCCCGCGCTCGTCCTGGAGCATCAGCGGCGCCCCCTCGCCGAACCCCTCCAGCCCCGCGCGGACCCGCCGCAGCACGCGGCGCTCGGCGATGCCCGGGCTCGCGGCGGCGCCGGCGAAGCGCAGGTGGAGCACCAGGTAGGCGTCCGCGAGCGGGATCCCGAACCGGTCCGCCGTCGCCCGCGCCGGCTCCCCGGCGAGCAGCGCCCGCGCCACCTCGCGGACGGCCTCGCGCCGCTCGTCCAGGATCGCCGCCCGCTCCGCCTGGTACGCCTCCGTCACCGCGACCACGACCCGGTTGGTGCCGCGCAGCTGCAGGCGCGCCAGCATCGGCAGCGCGCCCAGCTCGTCCGGGCGGGCCTCGGCGACCAGCGCGTCCCAGATCACCTCGGCGCCGATGTAGTACGAGGCCAGCAGGTTCGCCAGCGGAAGGCCCTCCTCGGCGCGCTGCGCGGCCCGCTCGCGGAACAGCCGCAGGTCGTCCTCGTCCACCGGCGCACCCTCGGCCATCCGCAGGAACTGCCTGATCGCGTACCGGGCGGTCGCCGCGATCTCCACGTCCCGCATGTCCGCCGGGAGGTCCGCGTAGTCGGGGAGCGCGGCCAGCCGGCGCTGCGTCAGCTCCCGTGCGAGCCGGTTCACCTGGCCCTCGCAGCGCGCCGCCAGATCCGCCGCGACCCGCCGCACCCGGTCCTTCTCGATGACGACCTCCCTGCCGCCGATTGTGACATGTCACAGCCGAACCGGGTGAACGCGGGAGAAACGCCGGTTGTCGCAGTGCGGAGCCCGGCAGGAGAGTGATCCGTACCACCCCGCCGCCCGAACGGAGCCCCGCCGCATGGCCGACCCGCCCGAGCCGTCCCGCCGCGCCCGCACGATCCTGGTGCTGCTCGTCCTCTTCATGATGATCAACTTCATGGACAAGACCGTCCTCGGGCTGGCCGGCAAGCACATCCGCGACGACCTCGGGCTTTCCGACACCGCGTTCGGCTCCATCGGCAGCGCGTTCTACCTGCTGTTCAGCGTGTCCGGCATCGTCGTCGGGTTCCTCGCCGACCGGGTGCCCGCGCGCCGGCTGCTCGCCGTCCTCGTCGTGGTGTGGAGCGCGTCCCAGCTGGTCATCGGGCTGCCCGCGGCCGGCCTCGGCGCCCTGCTGGCCACCCGCGTCACGCTCGGCATGGCCGAGGGCCCCGCGTTCGCGACCGCCAACCACACCGCGTTCGGCTGGTTCCCCGACCGCGAGCGCGCGCTGCCGAGCAGCCTGCTCACCGTCGGCGGCGCCGCCGGCGTCGCGATCGGCGCGCCGCTGCTCGCGGTCGTCGTCACCCGGTTCGGCTGGCGCGCCGCCTTCGCCCTCACCGGCGTCCTCGGCGTCCTGTGGACGCTCGCCTGGCTCGGCCTCGGCGGCGAAGGCCCCTATGCGTCCCGCGCCGAACCCGCGCCGGACGAGCCGCGCGTCCCCTACCGGCGGCTCCTCACCCGCGGCACCGTGCTCGGCGGCCTCGCCGCCGGATTCGCCGGGTTCTGGACGATGGCCGTCGCCGTCACCTGGCTCCCGCAGTACCTCCAGCGCGTGCACGGCATCGCGCTGGAGAAGGCCAGCCTCATCGCCGCCGGGACGCAGGTCGTCGGCATCGGCTTCATGCTCGCCATCGGCTACGCCTCCACCCGCATGATGCGCGCCGGACGGACCAGCCGGGCCGCGCGCGGCGTCCTCGGCGGCGCGGCCCTCGTGACCTCCGGACTCGCGACCCTGCTCGTCACCCGCGTCGGCGGCGGAGCGGCGCTGATCCTCGTCATGATGATCGCCTTCACCGTCGGGAACGCGTTCTTCGGCCTGATGCAGGCCGCCCTGTCGGAGCTCGTCCCGGCGTCCCGGCGCGGCGCGCTGCTCGGCATCGTCACCGCGATCGCCTCCACCGCCGGCGCGTTCGGCCCCCTGCTCACCGGCGCCGTCGTCGACGCCGCGGCCACCCGCGCCGCCGGCTTCCAGCACGCCTTCGACCTCGGCGCCGTCCTGATGATCTGCGGCGGGCTGCTCGCCGCCGCGCTGATCCGCCCCGCCCGCGACCGCGCCTCGCTCGACGCGGCGCCGGCCCCCGCCCTGCTCGCCCACTGAGAGGAACAACCATGGACATCAAGGACTACGCGGACAGGGTCTGGCGCGGCACCGCCGACGACAGCATCGTCCACACCGGCATGGGCGGCTCCGGCGTCGTCGAGATCGCCGACGGACTCGGCTGGCAGCCCGGCTTCGGCAACGTCATCGCGTTCCGGAGCCAGGGCGAGCTGATGCTGTTCGACACCGGCAACCAGATGACCGCCGAGAGCCTGCACGACCGCATCCGCGCCTGGACGCCCGACCCGCTCACCCTCGCGTTCTACTCGCACGGCCACATCGACCACGTCATGGGCATGGGCCCGTTCGACGCCGAGGACGGGCCGCGCACCCAGGTCGTCGCGCACGAACTCGTCCGCGACCGCTTCGACCGGTACGTCCTCACCGCCGGCTACAACTCCGTCATCAACCAGCGCCAGTTCCAGGCCCCCGGCCTGCGCTGGCCCACCGAGTACCGGCACCCCGACGTCACCTACCGCGACGGCCTCACCGTCACCCGCGCCGGCCTCACCTTCGACCTCTTCCACGCCAAGGGCGAGACCGACGACGCCACCGTCGCCTACGTCCCCGAGTACAAGCTCCTCCTGCCCGGCGACCTGTTCATCTGGCTCACCCCCAACTGCGGCAACCCGCAGAAGGTGCAGCGCTACCCCCGCGAATGGGCGCACGCCCTGCGCCGCATGGCCGCCCTCGGCGCCGAGGTGATGATGCCGTCGCACGGCGCCCCGCTCTTCGGCGCCGACCGCATCGAGCAGGCCCTCACCGAGACCGCCGAATGGCTCGAGAGCATCATCGACCAGACCCTCGCCATGCTGAACGACGGCCGCCGCCTCGACGACATCGTGCACGCCGTCACGCCGCCCGCGCACCTGGCCGACCGCGTCTACCTGCAGGCCAAGTACGACGAGCCCGAGTTCATCGTCCGCAACCTGTGGCGCATGTACGGCGGCTGGTACGACGGCAACCCCGCCCACCTCAAGCCCGCCCGCGACGCCGACATCGCCCGCGCCGTCGCGTCCCTCGCGGGCGGCGCCGCCAAGATCGCCGACGCCGCCCGCCGCGCCGCGGGCGACGGCGACCTGCGCCTGGCCGCCCACCTCGCCGAGATGGCCGTCCAGGCCGACCCGGACGACGCGTCCCTGCACGAGGCGCGCGCCGACGTCTACGCCGCCCGCGCCGCGTCCGAGCCGTCCCTCATGGCCACCGGCGTCTTCAAGTGGGCCGCCGACGAATCCCGCCGCGCCACCGGCAGGGACGGCACGCCGAGCACCCTCGGCAACCTCATCGCCTAGCGGCGACGGGCACCTCGACGGGCGCCGGCCGGAGCCGTCCGGGCAGCAGGACGGTTCCGGCCAGCAGCAGCGCGACGGTGCCGGCGCCGAACCAGGCGACGCCGCGGAACCCGTCCATCGGGCCGTCCGCGCCCTGCATGATGAGCGCGACGACCGCGATGCCGATCGAGGCGCCGAGCTGGTTGAGCATGTAGAGGGCCGAGCTGCCCTGCGGGACCATTTCGGGCGGCAGCGTCCGGTACAGCGCACCCATCGTCGGAGCTCCGACGCAGCCGAGGCCGATCCCGACGGCCAGCGCGGCGAGGCACGTCCACGCCTCGCCGGAGCCCGCCGTCGTCCGCGTGAACCCGAGCATGCCGGCGAGCGCCAGCACCGCGCCCCCCTGCGCGAGCGTCCTGGACCCGACGCGGTCGGACAGGCGCCCCGCCAGCGGCATGGCGGCCGCGCCGCCGAGGCCGACGGGCGTGACCAGCAGCCCGGCGACGAGCGCGCTGTGACCGAGGGCCTGCTGGTAGTAGAGCGGCAGCATGAAGATGGCCGCGAACGTGCCGAGGCCGGTCAGCAGCATGACGGTGACGCTGGCGGTGAAGGGCGCGCTGCGGAACATCCGCACGTCGATGATCGGCGCCGTCCGCCGGACCCGCAGGGCGCGCACGGCGTAGCCGGCGATCAGGACGGCCCCCGCCGCGAGCGGGACGAGCGCCTGCCAGGCGGCGTGCCCGGTGGCGCGCGACAGGCCGACGATGCCGGCCGCGAACGCGGGGGCCAGCAGCGCCAGCCCGGCGACGTCCAGGCGGACCCGCGGCGCGTCCTCGCCAGGGGAGTCGCCGGGCAGCGCGCGCCGCGCGAGCAGCAGCGCGACCAGGCCGACCGGCAGGTTGATGAGGAACATCCACCGCCAGCCGAGCGTGTCCAGCACGATCCCGCCGACGATCGGGCCCGCGACCGGCCCGAGGGACAGGATGAGCCCCATCAGGCCCATCACGCGCCCCGCGCGGGCCAGGCCCGCGGCGCGTGCCAGCAGCACCAGCACGAGCGGATCGATGATCCCCGCGCCGAGGCCCTGCACGACCCGGAAGACGATCAGGCTGCCGATGTCCCAGGCCAGCGCGGAGGCGAGCGACCCGGCGAGGAACAGCGCGAGCCCGCCGAGCCACAGCCGCCTGCCGCCCGCGCGGCCCACCGCCCAGGACGTCACCGGGATCGCCGTGACCAGGGCGAGCAGGTAGGCGGTGGACACCCAGCCGACCGTGCCCAGCGAGGCGCCGAACCGGCCGGCGAGGATGTCGGCGGCGACGGCGACCATCGTCCCGTCCAGGATTCCCATGATCCCGCCGATGAGGACCGCCGCGATCAGCCGCCGCAGGGCGGCGTCGAACCGGCCGGTGTGGACGGTGTTCATCGCATCATCTCCCGAATTAGACTCACGAGTCTGGATTAGAAGACCTATCAGACTTGATCGAGTCGGTCCACTCAACGAGACTCGCGAGTCCAGTTCGGGTAGGGTGGCGCTCATGGGCACAGCGGTGGATCCGGCCGGTTCCCGGGGGCGCATCGACAAGCGGCGCGCGATTCTCGACGCCGCCTTCGCGGTCTTCGCCCGCGAGGGGTACACGCAGGCCGGCGTGGACGTGATCGCCGCGGAGGCGGGCGTCGCCAAGGCCACCGTCTACAACCACTTCGGCGACAAGGAGACGCTGCTCCGCCGGACGATCGCGGACCTGGCGGAGCAGGCGCTCGAGCAGAACCTGGCCGCGATCGAGCGCCTCGGCACCCCGGGGGACGACCTGCGCGCGCTGCTGGAGGACGTCGGCCTCAGCCTCGCCCACTGCTACTGCGACGACCGCTCCTGGACGCTGCGGCGCCTTCTGATCGCCGAGTTCGCCCAGTTCCCCGACCTGCTCGACGTCATCTGGGGCCGGGTGAACGACCGCGCCCTCGACGCCCTCGCCGACCGCCTGGCGCGGCTGACCCTCGCCGGCCGGCTGCGCGCCAACGACCCGGTGGCCGCGGCCGAGCAGTTCTCCGCGCTGCTCAGCGCGCCCCTCGACAAGCGCACCCGGCTCGGCACCCGCGACGTCCCCGAGGACGAGGTCCGCGCGGTGGTCACCGCCGCCGTCGCCACCTTCCTCGCCGCCTTCGCCCCCTGACCCGCGCGCACCCGGAACCCGCTCGGCGCCACCGGCCGGACCGGGACCCCCGCCACCGCGGGCAGACCGATCTCCCGATCGGCCGGGCCGGCCGACGCCGCTACTCGGCGAGCCGGGCGATCGAACGGGCGAGTTCGGAGGCGACCCGCAAGGCCCGGCGCCGCTGCTCGGCGGACAATGTGGCGGCGTCGGCCCTGTCCTTGTCGCCGGTGGCGGTCGAGACCAGCACCGTCACGTTGCGGACGCGGAACAGGACGTCGCTCTGACCGGGGGAGGAGCGATCCAAGGGCGAGCGCAGGCCCTCGTCGCCGAGCGGCACCGGGTCCCAGTCGCCGGTGTCCCTGAACTTCTTCTCGCCGCGGAACATCTCGGTTGCGTAGGCGGTCGCGTTCTGCGTCATCACCGGATGGTGGAGCTCGACGTCCAGCGCCGTCATGTCCTGGTCCCAGGTGCGCCGGTGAGGCGTCCACAGGTAGCAGGTCCAGCGGTCGACGGAGCCGCTCGCCTTGTCCTGCCTGCACTCGGAGTACTTGGCGGCCGCGAACCGCAGATCCTTGCGGAGCCCCGAGGACAGCAGCGTCCGGGGATCCGGGACGCGCCGCACTTCACCGGCCCGGAAGGTCGGAGAGGGCGAGGGCGCAGGCGCGGGACGTTTGGACGCCGCGTCCGGAAAGGGTGCTTTCTGTCCTGAACAGCCGCTCAGCAAAGCGGCCATCAGGACGGCGCCGGCAAGGACGGAACGCATGCGGCGCTGACCGGCCATCAGACGGCTCCTCGTCGGGGGGACGGAGACCCGCGAACCATACCGACTGACCGCCCCCGCCCGCCCCGGACCGCAAAGACTTGGTTTCCGGATCCGACCCGGTAGAGCGGGCGTAGAGGGTGTAGGCCGCCACCGCCTCGTCAGGATCGGTGGACGAGTCCCAGGCGGCGGCGAGGGTGCTCGGTCCATGGCCGGTCAGATGGACGCCGTCGGGCGTCACGGGGCGGCGGATGCCTATGATCGCGGCATGGCGTCCGATGTCTCCGCTTCGTCCAGCGTCGTGTCCGCCGAACGGCCGCCCGCGGCGGCCGGAGGACGGGGCGCGTCCCGGCTCATCGCGTGGCTGACCGGGTGGTGGCTCACCAGCCCGCTCATGTTCTGGGCGGTCCTGGTCCAGGGCGAGGCCGATCACGACATCGCTCATGATTCCTTCTGGGATCTGGTCGTCAGGGCGCTGGGGTGGATCGGGCTGGGCGGCGTCGTGCTCGCTCCGGTCGCCGGCCTCGTGGTGGCGTCGATCGGGCGGCGGCGCCGTGCGTGCGCGCGCTTCGCCCTGATGGGGGCGGTGTCGGCCGCCGGCTTCCTCGCCATCCTGTACCTCGTCCTGCACGCCGACTGACCGTCCGGATTGTCCGTTCTACTTTGCGGTTTCGGTGGATAGCGAGGGCGACAGTGCCGCGAAGAGCAGGCGGTCTTGCCAGCGGCCCCGGATGTGAAGGTGATCGCGGAGGCGGCCTTCGCGTTGCATGCCGATCTTGGTGAGGACCCGGGCCGATGCGGCGTTGCCGGGGTCGCAGGTGGCCGAGATCTTGTGCAGGCCGAGTTCGTCGAAGCCGAAGCGGAGCAGGGCGGTGGCGGCTTCGCTGCCATAGCCGTTTCCCCACCAGGCGCGGTGCAGGACGTAGCCGATCTCGGCGCGTCGGTGGAAGGTGCTGGTGACCCGAAGTTCGATCGACCCGATGAGCGCGTTGTGCCGGCGGTCGACCACGGCGAGCGCGAACCGGTGCCGAGGGGTGCTGGTGGCGTCCTGGGTCACCTCGGCGAGGAATGTGGTGGTGTCGGACGGGCTGTTGGGCCCCCAGTCGGTGTAGCGGGTCACCTCGGGGTCGCCGGCAAAGGCATGGACGGCCGCGTGGTCACTGGCGCCGAACTCGCGTAGCCATAGCCGTGGTGTGCTCAATTCCATGATCCTCAGTATCGGAGCCGGTGAGCCTGCGCCACGCCTCCGGATTTGTGTTGGAGTGCACTCCAGCTCCTAGGTTTCGGACGCATGCGGTACATCAAACTCGGAAAGACCGGACTGGAAGTCTCCGCCATCACCCTCGGCTGCATGAGCTTCGGTGAGCCGGACCGGGGCGGCGAGCCCTGGTCGCTGGGCGCGGACGCCAGCCGGGACATCATCAAGCAGGCTCTCGAGAGCGGCGTCAACTTCCTCGACACGGCCAATGGGTACAGCGCCGGAAGCAGCGAGGAGATCGTCGGCCAGGCGGTCAAGGACTTCGCCCGGCGCGAGGAGGTCGTTCTCGCCACCAAGGTCTGGATGCGGATGCGCCCCGGCCCGAACGGTGCCGGGCTGTCCCGCAAGGCGATCTTCGCCGAGCTCGACGCCTCCCTGAAGCGACTGGGGACCGACTACATCGACCTGTACCAGATCCACCGCTGGGACTACGACACCCCGATCGAGGAGACCCTTGAGGCGCTGCACGACGCGGTCAAGTCCGGGAAGGTCCGCTACATCGGAGCCTCTTCCATGTACGCCTGGCAGTTCGCCAAGGCCCTGTACCTGGCTGACCTGAACGGCTGGACCCGGTTCGTGTCGATGCAGGACCACTACAACCTCATCCACCGAGAAGCAGAGCGGGAGATGTTCCCGCTCTGCGCCGACCAGGGCATTGGCGTGATCCCGTGGAGCCCGCTGGCGCGGGGCAGGCTGACGCGGGTCCGGGACACCGCCACGGCGCGTACCGAGACCGACCCGGGCGGCAAGATCCTCTACCGCGACGAGGACCAGGCGGTGGCCGAGCGCGTCCACGAGATCGCGGGCAAGCGGGGTCTGTCCCCGGCGCAGGTCGCCCTGGCCTGGGTCATGCGCAACCCGGTGGTGACCTCGCCCGTCGTCGGGGTCACCAAGCCGGCCCAGCTGGCCGACGCGGTCGCCGCGGTGGACGTCGAACTCGACGACGACGAGGCCGCCTACCTGGAGGAGCCCTACCAGCCGCACGAGGCCGCCTACCTGCAGGAGTCCTTCTACAAGCGGCAGCCTGTGGCCGGCTCCCGGTAGTCCGGGCCCGCCATGGCAAGAGGGTAGGCGGATGGTGATCGCTGAGAGCGAACGTTGCTGAGGAAACAAAAAGCTGCTCCGTTTTCTTGAGTGTGTATGACTCAACTTGGTGTTGGGTTCCCGGGAGACCGGGACGGTCCCTCCCGAGGGGGGCCGCGACGAAGGACTTGGAGCTGAGCATGAGCGAGACCCTGACGCTGCCGGTGCTGCCCCTGGACGACGGGGTTGTTCTGCCGGGCATGGTGGTGCCCCTCGACCTGTCGGAGAGCGGTGAGGTGCGGGCGGCCGTCGAGGCGGCGAAGTCGGTGGCGCAGCCCAAGGGGCCCGGCATCCGGTCGGCGGGCAAGCCGCGGGTGCTGCTGGTGCCGCGGGTGAACGGGCAGTACGCGGGCGTCGGCACGCTCGGCGTCATCGAGCAGGAGGGGCGGCTGCCGGACGGCGAGCCCGGCGTGGTCGTCCGCGGCGTCCAGCGGGTGCGGATCGGGACCGGGACGACCGGGCCCGGCGCGGCGCTGTGGGTCGAGGGCACCGCGATCGAGACGCCGCCCGCGACCGGGAAGGCGCAGGAGCTGGCCAAGGAGTACAAGGGCCTGGTCAGCGCGATCCTGCAGAAGCGCGGCGCGTGGCAGGTCGTGGACGTGGTGCAGCAGATCGACGACCCCTCGACGCTGGCCGACAACGCCGGGTACGCGCCGTACCTGACGACCGAGCAGAAGGTCGAGGTGCTGGAGACGGTCGACGTCGTCGAGCGGCTCGAGCTGGTCATCGGCTGGACGCGCGACCACCTCGCCGAGCTGGACGTCGCGGAGACGATCCGCAAGGACGTCCAGGAGGGGATGGAGAAGACGCAGCGCGAGTTCCTGCTGCGGCAGCAGCAGGAGGCCATCCGCAAGGAGCTGGCCGAGCTGAACGGCGACCCGGCGGACGAGGAGGACGACTACCGGGCCCGGATCGAGGCCGCGAACCTGCCGGAGAAGGTGCGCGAGGCGGCGCTGAAGGAGGTCGACAAGCTGGAGCGGTCGTCCGACGCCTCGCCGGAGGGCGGCTGGATCCGCACGTGGCTGGACACCGTCCTCGACATCCCGTGGAACGAGCGGACCGAGGACGCCTACGACATCGCGGGCGCGCGGGAGATCCTGGACGCCGACCACGCCGGCCTCGATGACGTGAAGGAGCGCATCATCGAGTACCTGGCGGTGCGCAAGCGCCGCGAGGACCGCGGCCTGGGCGTCGTCGGCGGGCGCCGGAGCGGCGCCGTCCTGGCGCTCGCCGGTCCTCCCGGAGTCGGCAAGACCTCGCTGGGCGAGTCGGTCGCGCGGGCCATGGGACGCGAGTTCGTGCGCGTCGCGCTCGGCGGCGTGCGGGACGAGGCGGAGATCCGCGGCCACCGGCGCACCTACGTGGGGGCGCTGCCGGGACGGATCGTCCGGGCGATCCGCGAGGCCGGTTCGATGAACCCGGTCGTGCTGCTGGACGAGGTCGACAAGGTCGGCGCGGACTACCGGGGCGACCCGACCGCGGCGCTGCTGGAGGTCCTCGACCCCGAGCAGAACCACACGTTCCGCGACCACTACCTGGAGGTCGAGCTCGACCTCAGCGACGTGCTGTTCCTCGCGACCGCGAACGTGGTGGAGGCGATCCCCGAGCCGCTGCTCGACCGGATGGAGCTCCTCCGGCTGGACGGCTACACCGAGCACGAGAAGGTCACGATCGCCCGCGACCACCTGCTGCCGCGCCAGCTCGACAAGGCGGGGCTGGAGCCGTCGGAGGTGACGTTCGGCGACGACGCGCTGCGGCTGCTGGCCGCCGAGTACACGCGGGAGGCGGGCGTCCGGTCGCTGGACCGGTCGATCGCGCGGGTGCTGCGGAAGGTCGCCGCGAACGTCGCGCTGGAGAAGGCGGCGCTGCCGGTCGCGATCGGCGCGGGCGACCTGAAGGACTACCTGGGGCGGCCCCGGTTCACCCCGGAGGTCGAGCTCAGCAGGTCCGAGCGGCGGACGGGCGTGCCGGGCGTCGCGACGGGCCTGGCGGTCACCGGCGCGGGCGGCGACGTGCTGTACATCGAGGCGTCGCTGGCCGACAAGGAGACCGGCGACACCGGCGTGACGCTGACGGGGCAGCTCGGCGACGTCATGAAGGAGTCGGCGCGGATCGCGCTCAGCTACCTGCGCTCGCGCGGCGCGGAGCTGGAGCTGCCGGTCGGCGACCTGAAGGACCGCGGCGTGCACGTCCACGTGCCCGCCGGCGCGATCCCGAAGGACGGCCCGAGCGCCGGCATCACGATGACGACGGCGCTGGCGTCGCTGCTGTCGGGGCGGCCGGTCCGCTCGGACGTGGCGATGACCGGTGAGGTGTCGCTGACGGGGCGGGTGCTGCCGATCGGCGGCCTGAAGCAGAAGCTGCTGGCCGCGTCCCGGCTCGGCATCACCACCGCGATCGTGCCGAAGCGCAACGAGCCGGACCTCGAGGAGGTCCCGGCCGAGGTGCTGGCGAGCATGACGGTCCACGCCGTCAGCGACGTCCGCGAGGTGCTGGACCTGGCGCTGGAGCCGGCCACCACGCCCGTGGCGGTCTGACGGAGAACGCGGGAGCGCCCGCACCGGGTCTCCCCGGTGCGGGCGTTTCCGCGCGGTCAGGCCAGGTCGGTCTTGATGATCTTCTCGATGTTCCGCTCGGCCAGCGCGGTGATGGTGACGAACGGGTTGACGCCGGTGCTGCCGGGCACGAGCGAGCCGTCGATCACGTAGAGGCCGGGGTGGCCGGGCAGCCGCCCGTAGGCGTCGGTCGCCTGGCCGAGGACGCAGCCGCCGAGCGGGTGGTAGACGAAGTCGTCGCCCCACACCTTGCTCGAGCCGAACATGTCCGACCGGTAGACGGTGACCGCCTTGCTGTTGATCTTGTCGAAGACGCGCTTGGCGGCGTCGATGGACGGCTGCGTCCAGGACGACTGCCACGACAGGTCGACCTTGCCGGTCCCGGAGTTGAAGGTGAACCTCGCCCGGTTCGGGTTCTTCGTGATCGCCAGGTAGAGGCTGACCCACAGCTCCGTGCCGGCCGGGAAGGGGGCGATCTCGGCGAAGACCGGGCCGTTCGGGTCGCTCCAGTTGTCGATGCCCATCGCCGGGATCGTGGCCTGGTCCGCGCCGGTGGTGTCCCAGATGTGGTTGGCGCGGGCGACCATCACGTTCCCGTTGTTGCCCCAGCCCGCGCCCACCGCGTCGGGCAGGTTCGGCAGGCGCCCCTGCGCCTTCATGGCGACCAGCAGCTTCGGCGTGCCGACGCTGCCCGCCGCGAAGAACACCCGGTCCGCGGTGACGGTCTTGCGCGCGACGGTGTTGCCCGCCGTGTCGATCTGCGTCATCTCCACCGTGTAGCCGCCGCCCTGGGCGGGCGCCACGCCGGTGACGGTGTGCAGCGGGCTGATGGTCAGCCGCCCGGTGGCCGCCGCCGCGGCCAGGTAGGTCTTGTCCAGCGACTTCTTGCCGTAGTTGTTGCCGTAGATGACCTCCTGCGCGAGCGCCGACTTGGGCTTGGTGCCGGCGTCCTCCTGCTTCATGTAGCCGAAGTCGTAGACGTTGGGGACGAACGTCGTGCCGAATCCGGCCGCCTGGGCGCTGTCCCTCCCGACCCGCGCGAACTTGTACCACTTCGTCGACTCGAACCAGGACGTGTCGATGCTGTTGACGCCGAGCGCCGCGTTCGCGCGCGGGAAGTACGTGCCGTACATCTCGTTCGAGTCGACCGACGGCAGGATCTCCTCGAAGTACGCGCGCCTCGGCGTCACGGCCATGCCGCCGTTCACCAGCGAGCCGCCGCCGACGCCGCGCCCCTGGTAGACGCGCGTGTGGGCGAACGCCTCGGAGTCGAGGACGCCCGCGTACCGGCTGATGTTCTTGTTGGCGTCGACGCCGAGGAAGTAGCCGACGGGCTGGTCGGTCCGGTCGCGGAACCAGTAGGACCGCCCGTCCGGCTTGAGCAGCGAGCTGAAGACCTTCCCGTCCGAGCCGGGGGTCGTCCAGCTCTGCCCCATCTCGACGATGTGGGTGGCGATGCCCGCCTGGGTCAGCCGCAGCGCCGCGACCGCGCCGCCGTACCCGCTGCCGATGACCAGCGCCGGGACCCGGTCGCCGTCCGCGAGCGCCTTGCCGGGCGCGGCCGCGGCGGCCGTCCGCCACGACGGCACGAGCAGCGCCCCCGCCGTGACGCCGGCTCCGGCGAGGAACCGGCGCCGAGTGATCCCCGAATTGACGGCATGCTGCCGCCCGTGACCGGCCATGACGCAACCTCTCTCACTGATGACGTTCCGTGAGGGGGCCTCGCGCCGGCCACCCGCGATCGGATGTGACTCCGATCACGGCGAATCATGCGCTTGCTTGGTTCGTCCTGTCAACGGCCGGGTCCCACCGGGATTCGGACGCACGTTAACCCCCCACTGGGACGCCGGAACCGGGCCCGAAATCTCGTCGCGCGCATACCGGGCGGCAGAGCGGGGACCAGCGCGAGATGTTGGTGGAAATGTGGCAGCCGGCGCCCCCGGGCGAAAAGGCCCCCTGGTACGTGCTCGTCCTCCGCGCGTTCGCCGTGACGATCGCGCTCGCCGTTCTCGGCGTCTTCTTCTATTTCGCGTTCAGGCTCACGCTGACGCCCGTCAACGACCACGGCCAGGCCGGCGGCAACCTCCGCCCCGGGCGTTCGCTCCGCTTCTACATGGACCAGCCGACGAAGGAGGCGTTCCTTCAGATCGGCGGGAACCTCGCGCTTCTCGCGCCCCTCGGCGTGCTGCTGCCGATCGTGTGGACGTCACTGCGCGGCCCCCTGCGCCTCGCCCTCCTGACCGGCGCTTTCTCGCTCGCGATCGAGACCGTCCAGGGCGCCGTCGTGATGGGCCGCGCTTTCGACATCGATGACGTCATCCTCAACGTCGCCGGTGTTCTGATCGCCTATTTCCTCCTCGGCCGCCGCCTCTCTAAAAAGGTCCGCGGCTCCTGAGGAGGGCAGAGAATCCACGCCTAAGGTCCATTTCGACGCGTGATTCCGAGCCGTTCTCGAAAGTGTGCGGCGGCGCGTCCGGATTCAGCGGGGCGTCAGGCGGAAAACGCGGAGCTGGCGGTCGGCGCGCTCGACATAGCGGTCATAGACGGGCCAGACGGCGGTGAGGCGCGGCCACGCCTCCGCGCGCTCGGCGTCGTCCAGGAGGTGGGCGGTCACCGCGGTGGCCGCCCCTCGGAAGCTGACCTCGGCGTCCGGATTCTTGATGAGGTTGCCCGTCCACGCCGGGTGCTTCTCGCGGCCGAAGTTGGAGCCGACGACGAGCCAGCCGTCGCCGTCCGGCAGGCACGCCAGCGGCGTCTGGCGGCGCAGGCCGCTGACGGCGCCGGTGGTGGTGAGCACGAGGCTCGGGACGAGGAGCTGGCCCAGCATCGCCCGTCCGCCGGTGAGCTTGTGCAGGGCGCGGTCGACGCGCGGGACGATCTTCGGGCCGACCTTGGCGAACCAGCCTGCGCCGGAGATCCGCTGGAACACCGGGCCCAGGGTGCGCTGGATCAGGGTCGGCTGGGCCATCTTGCGCTCCTCGGTGACGAGCCGGCCGGCCCGGCGGGGGTTGAGGTGTCCGCTCTCGGCCAGCCAGCGCAGGCCGTCCGCGACCGTCTCCTCGACGGGCCGCAGGGTGAGGTCCAGCGCGTCCAGGATCGGGCGGTCGTCGGTCGGGACGAGCGTGACCATGAACTCGGCGGCGTCGCGGGTGAGCGGGTAGTCGAACGGGCGGACGCGCTTGGCGGCGTCGAGGGCGGACCCGAGCGCGAGCATCGCGCCGCTCGGCACCCGGACGCGGCGGCACTTCACGCCGGTCAGCGCGTCGCAGAGGTCGGCGTACTGCGGCCAGGTGAGGTAGCGGCCGCCGAGCACCCAGCGGCTCGCGCCCTGGCGCGACTCCACGGTGCGGGCCAGGGCGGTGGCGAGGTCGCGGACGTCGACGACCGACACCCCGCCGCCGGGCAGCGGCCACAGCTTGCCGAGCGCGGCGGCGAGCCCCTCGTTCAGCGCGTCGAGATGGGGCTGGTCGGGCCCGCAGACGCCGCCCGGGTACACGATCGTCACGGGCGCGCCGTCGTCCTGGAGGCCGCGGACGTACTGCTCGGCGGCCAGCTTGGACCTGCCGTACCCGGTGCGGGGGCTCGCGAGCGGCGAGCCGGCCGTGATGACGGGCCCGGACGGCGGCACGAAGATCCCGATCGTGGACACGTGCACGATGGACTTCAGGCCATGGGCGACCGCGCCGCCGACGACGTTGCGGGTACCGGTGACGTTGACCTCGACCAGGTCGCCCTGCGGGCCGGTGACGCCGATCGAGGCGGCGGCGTGGATCGCGGCGTCGCAGCCGTCGAGCGCGTCGGCCACGGCGGCGGCGTCCAGCATGTCGCCCGGGACCAGCTCGACGTCCTCCGCCCGGACGCCGATCCGCTGGAGCACCCTGCCGGCCTTGCCCGGGTCGCGGACGAGCGCGCGCGGACGGTGCCCGGCGTCGAGCAGCGCGCGGACGGTGTGGGAGCCGACGAACCCGGAGGCGCCGGTGACGAGGACCCGCATGGACATCAAACTAGCGCTTGGTGTGAGCCGTCCGACAGGCCGGGGGCCGCGCCGTCCAGGGTAGTCGGCCGGGTTTCGGACACTTCATTTACCGGCGGGGCGCATGCCCGGCCGTTGACGCCTCTGGAACGCTCCAGCACACTCGGGACTCACCTGACCGCCGACCGGGGAGGGGTTCCATGAGGATCGGACTGGCCGGCGCGGGGCGCATCGGTGCGCGCCACGCCGCGGCCCTGTGCGAGTTGCCCGAGGTGGAGGCGCTGGTCATCGCCGACGCGGACGCCGCCCGCGCCCGCGCTCTCGCGGCCCGCCTGACCGACGCCTGGAGCGGAGCGCCGGCGGAGCGGAAGGCGGCGGTCAGGCCGGCTCCTGCCGGGGGTGTGGGGGGGCGTCCCCCCACCGGAGTACAGAGCGGAGCGCCGGCGGAGCGTGGGGCGGTGCTTGTGGGGGGTCCTTCTTCCGCAGGGGAGCCGGCTCCGGGGTCCGTGGACGTCCGGGCGGTCGAGGAGGTCGGGGAGTTGTTCTCCGCCGGGCTGGACGGTCTCGTCGTGGCCGCGGCGACGGACGCGCACGCCGATCTGGTGGAGCGGGCGCTCGCGGCCGGATTGCCCGTGTTCTGCGAGAAGCCTCTCGCGTCCGATATTGATGGAACGTTCCAAATCGTGGCGTCCGCGAAGAAGGCGGGAGTCCCGGTGCAGGTCGGGTTCCAGCGCCGCTTCGACGCCGGGAACGCCGCGGCCCGCGAGGCGCTCGCGTCCGGGCGGCTCGGGTGGCTGCACACCGTCCGCTCGTGCAGCTTCGACCCCGCGCCGCCGCCCGCCGAGTACGTGCCGACGTCCGGCGGGCTGTTCCGCGACTGCGTCATCCACGACCTCGACCTGATCCGGTTCGTCACCGGCCGCGACGTCGTGCGGGTGATGGCGTCCGGCGCCAACCGCGGCGAGGACTTCTTCCGAGAGAGCGGCGACGTCGACACCGGGTCGGCGATGCTCGTCCTCGACGACGGGACGCTCGCGCAGGTGTCGGCCACCCGCTACAACGCCGCCGGCTACGACGCGCGGCTCGAGCTGTTCGGGTCCAAGGACAGCATCGTCGCGGGCCTGGACGACCGGACGCCCGTCACCGCCCTGCCCGAGCACGACGAGGGGCACAAGGATCCCTACGCCGGGTTCCTCGAACGCTTCTCCGACGCCTACGACGCCGAGCTGCGCGCCTTCGTCGACGTCGTCGCCGGGCGCCGCGCCAACCCGTGCCCGCCCGAGGACGCCCTGGAGGCGTTCTACCTCGCCGAGGCGTGCGAGCTGTCCATGCGGGAGGGCCGCATCGTCGGCGCCGAGGAGGTGCGGCGATGAGGGTCGCCGGCGCGCCGATCTCGTGGGGCGTGTGCGAGGTGCCCGGCTGGGGCCACCAGATGGCGCCCGCGCGGGTGCTGGCGGAGATGCGCGACCTCGGCCTCGCCGCGACCGAGCTCGGCCCGGACGGGTTCCTGCCGGCCGGGCGGGACGACCGGGAGGCGCTGCTGTCGTCCTACGGGCTCGGGCTCGTCGGGGCGTTCGTCCCGGTCGTCCTGCACGACCCGGACCACGATCCGATGCCGGAGGTCGAGCGGGCGCTCGACGGCATGGGCGGCGTGCTCGTGCTGGCCGCCGCGACCGGCCTGGCCGGCTACGACGGGCGGCCGGCCCTCGACACCCGGGCCTGGTCGACGCTGCTGTCCAACCTCGACGCGATCACCGCGCGGGCGGCGCGGCGCGGCCGGCTGGCGGCGCTGCACCCGCACGTCGGGACGGTCGTGGAGACCCGCGCGGACGTCGAGCGGGTGCTGTCCGGCTCCGGCGTGCCGCTGTGCCTGGACACCGGGCACCTGCTCGTCGGCGGCACCGACCCGGCGTGGCTGACCCGGTTCGCCGCCGCGCGGATCGCGCACGTCCACCTCAAGGACGTCGACGCGGCGCTCGCCGCCCGGGTGCTCGACGGCGAGACCGCCTACTCCGACGCGGTGCGCGACGGCCTCTACCGGCCGCTCGGCGAGGGGGACGTCGACGTCTCCGGGATCATCGCGACCCTGGAGGGCGCCGGCTACGCGGGCTGGTACGTGATGGAGCAGGACGCCGTCCTGGCCGAGGAGCCGGTGGCGGGCGCGGGCCCCTACGACGACGTCCGGCGCAGCCTCGACTTCCTCGCGAAGGCGGCCCGATGAGCCATGACCTGATCACGATGGGGCGGGTGAGCGTCGACATCTACCCGGACCAGGTGGGCAGGCCGCTGGAGGACGTGGAGTCGTTCGGGAAGTACCTCGGCGGCAGCCCCACGAACGTCGCCGTCGCGGCGGCCAGGTACGGGCGCGGCGCCGCCGTGATCACCCGCACCGGGGACGACCCGTTCGGCCGGTACGTCCACAAGGCGCTCAAGGAGTACGGGGTGGACGACCGGTTCGTCACGTCCGTCCCGGGCCTGCCGACGCCGCTGGCGTTCTGCGAGATCTTCCCCCCGGACGACTTCCCGCTCTACTTCTACCGCTACCCCAAGGCCCCTGACCTGGAGATACACCCGCACGAGCTGGACCTGGACGCGATCGCGTCGGCCCGCATCGTGTGGGCGACGGTGACGGGCCTGTCGCAGGAGCCCAGCCGCGCGGCGACGCTCCTCGCGCTCGGCGCGCACACGGGCCATGCCGTCATCGACCTCGACTACCGGCCGATGCTGTGGGACGACCCGTCCGAGGCGCCGCAGTGGGCGGGCCGGGCCCTGGAACGGGCGACGGTCGCGGTCGGCAACCTGGAGGAGTGCGAGGTCGCGGTGGGGGAGCGGGAGCCGGAGGCGGCCGCCCGCGCGATCCTCGACCGCGGCCCCGGGCTCGCCATCGTGAAGATGGGACCGGACGGCGTACTCGCCGCCACGCGCGAGCGGACGGTGCGCGTCCCGCCGGTCAAGGTGGACGTGGCGAACGGCCTCGGCGCGGGCGACGCGTTCGGCGGCGCCGTCTGCCACGGCCTGCTCGCCGGATGGGAGCTCGAACGGATCATCGCGTTCGCGGGCGCGGCCGGGGCGATCGTCGCGTCCCGCATCGCCTGCTCCGCGGCGATGCCGACCGAGGCCGAAGTGGAAGCGCTGCTTGCGGAAAGGGCGGTCGGATGAAGCATCACCTGCCGGCGGGCAGTACCGCGGAGGCCCCCTACGGGGTGGTCGTGACGCCGGAGTCGGCCGGCTGGGCGCACACCGCGCTGCGCGTGCTCGACCTGTCCGGCGGCGGCGAGCACACGTTCGGCACCGGCGACTTCGAGGTGATCGTCCTGCCGCTCGCCGGGTCGTGCGCGGTGGAGTCCGACGGCGAGCGGTTCGAGCTGGACGGCCGCGCCGACGTCTTCAGCCGCGTCAGCGACTTCGCCTACGTGCCGCGCGACGCGCGGGTGACGGTCCGCGGCCGGGGCCGGTTCGCGCTGGCCGCAGCCCGCTGCCACGCGCGCCTCGAACCCCGCTACGGGCGGGCCGAGGACGTCCCGGTCGAGCTGCGCGGCGCCGGCACGGCGAGCCGCCAGGTCAACAACTTCGGCACGCCCGAGGGCTTTCCGTTCGCGGAGAAGCTGATCGCGTGCGAGGTGCTGACGCCGGGCGGCTGCTGGTCGTCGTTCCCGCCGCACAAGCACGACGAGGAGGGCCCGGACGAGGCGGTCTTGGAGGAGATCTACTACTTCGAGGTGTCCGGCGACGGCGGCATGGCCTACCAGCGCGTCTACGGGACGCCCGAGCGGCCGATCGACGTGCTGGCGGAGGTGCGCGGCGGCGACGTCGTGCTGATCCCGCACGGCTGGCACGGCCCGTCGATGCCGGTGCCCGGCCATGACCTGTACTACCTGAACGTGATGGCCGGGCCGTCGCCGGAGCGCGCGTGGCGGATCTGCGACGACCCCGCGCACGCGTGGGTCCGCGACACTTGGCCTGAGCAGCCCGTCGATCCGCGGCTGCCGCTCACCTCGGCGAAGGGACGGTCATGAGGTTGACGGTCGGGCAGGCGCTGGTGCGCTTCCTGGCGGCGCAGTGGTCGGAGCGCGACGGCGAGGAGCGGCGGTTCTTCCCTGGCTGCTTCGGGATCTTCGGGCACGGGAACGTGGCGGGGGTCGGGCAGGCGCTGCTGGAGTACGGCGAGGAGTTGCCGTATTACATGGCCCGTAACGAGCAGGCGATGGTGCATGCGGCGTCGGGGTTCGCGCGGATGAGCGACCGGTTGTCGACGTTGGCGTGCACCACGTCGATCGGGCCGGGTGCGACGAACATGGTGACGGGTGCGGCGCTGGCGACGATCAACCGGTTGCCGGTGCTGCTGTTGCCGGGGGATGTGTTCGCGACGCGTCCGGCCAATCCGGTGTTGCAGGAGTTGGAGGACGCGCGGTCGTATGACGCGTCGGTCAATGACTGCTTCAAGCCGGTGTCGAAGTACTGGGACCGCATCAACCGGCCTGAGCAGCTGCCCAGTGCGTTGATGGCGGCGATGCGGGTGCTCACAGATCCTGTGGAGACGGGCGCGGTGACGTTGTCGTTGCCGCAGGACGTTCAGGCGGAGGCGTACGACTGGCCTGAGGAGCTGTTCGCGCGGCGCGTGTGGCGCATCCCGCGCGCGCTCCCGGAACCGGCCGCGCTGGATGAAGCATGCGCGATCCTCCAGGCGGCCGAGCGTCCGCTCATCGTCGCGGGCGGCGGCGTCATCTACTCAGGCGCCACCGACGACCTGCGCGCGTTCGCCGAACGCACCGGCATCCCCGTGGCGGAGACGCAGGCGGGCAAGGGCGCACTGCCCTGGGACCACGCGTGCTCTGTAGGCGCCATAGGCGCGACCGGTACGACGGCCGCGAACGCGTTGGCGCGCGAAGCCGACGTCATCCTCGGCATAGGCACCCGCTACAGCGACTTCACCACCGCCTCGCACAGCCTGTTCGCCAACCCGCGCGTACGGTTCGTCAATGTGAACGTGGCGCGGTTCGACGCGGCCAAGCTCGCGGGCACCATGGTCGTGGCGGACGCCCGCGAAGGCGTCCGGGGCCTGAACGCCGCACTCGACGGCTATGCCGTACCGAACGCGTACAAGCACGAGGCGACCGCGCTCATGGCCCGCTGGAACGCCGCAGTGGACGCGGCGTACGCGCCGCAGGACCGTCCCCTGCCCGCCCAGTCGGAGGTCATCGGCGCGGTCAACGAGATGAGCGGCCCGCGCGACGTCGTCGTCTGCGCCGCCGGGTCGATGCCGGGGGATCTGCACAAGCTGTGGCGGGCGAGCGACCCCAAGGGCTACCACGTCGAGTACGGCTACTCGTGCATGGGCTACGAGATCGCCGGCGGGCTCGGCGTCCGGATGGCCGACCCGTCGCGCGAGGTGTTCGTCATGGTCGGCGACGGCTCGTACCTGATGATGGCGCAGGAGCTCACCACGGCCGTCGCCGAAGGGATCAAGCTCGTCGTCGTCCTCGTCCAGAACCACGGCTACGCCTCGATCGGGAACCTGTCGGAGTCGGTCGGCGCGCAGCGGTTCGGCACCCGCTACCGCGCCCGCACCGGCACGGGGCTCGACGGCGAGCGGCTCCCCGTCGACCTCGCCGCCAACGCCGCCAGCCTCGGCGCCGACGTGCTCCGCGCGTCGAGCGTCGCGGAGCTGCGCGACGCGCTGCGCCGGGCCCGCGAGAGCGACCGGACCACCGTCGTGCACGTCGAGACCGACCCGTACGCGGACGCCCCGGACAGCGAGGCGTGGTGGGACGTCCCCGTCGCCGAGGTGTCCGCGCTCGACTCCACCCGCGAGGCGCGCGCCCGCTACGAGAAAGAGGTCTGGTCGCGCCGCCGCCATCTGTGATCGACTCTCTGTCCCGGCTCACTTTCTCGGGGGAGAAACGGAGAGCTTCCGTATGAAAGGCGTGTTCGCGCGAACGTCGTTCAAGAGCCTGGCGGCGCTGGCCGTCGCGGGGATGCTGACGCTCGGTGCGTGCAGCAGCTCCGGAGGCAAGAAGGGCGAGGAGAAGGCGACCGGCGGGAGCGGCCCCCGGCTGAAGATCGCGATGGTCACCCACTCGGCGCCCGGCGACACCTTCTGGGACATCGTCCAGAAGGGCGCCAAGGCCGCCGCCGCCAAGGACAACGTGCAGTTCCTGTACTCGGCCGACCCCGACGGCGGCAAGCAGGCGCAGCTCGTCCAGACCGCGATCGACCAGAAGGTCGACGGCATCATCGTCACCCTCGCCAAGCCCGACGCGATGAAGGACGCGCTGGCCCGCGCCGCCGCCGCGAAGATCCCCGTCGTGTCCATCAACTCCGGCGCGGAGGACTCGGCGAAGCTCGGCGCGCTCGCGCACTTCGGCCAGGACGAGTCGATCGCGGGCGAGGCGGCCGGCGAGCAGCTGGCGAAGATCGGCGTGAAGAAGGCGCTGTGCGTGGTGCACGAGCAGGGCAACGTCGGTCTGGAGAGCCGCTGCGCCGGCGCGAAGAAGACCTTCTCCGGGCAGCTGCAGAACCTGTACGTGCAGGGCAGCGACATGCCGCAGGTGAAGTCGTCGATCACCGCGAAGCTGCAGTCGGACAAGAGCATCGACGGGATCCTGACCCTCGGCGCGCCCTTCGCCGCGACCGCCGTCGACTCGGTCAAGGAGACGAGCAGCAAGGCCAAGGTCGCCACGTTCGACCTGAACAAGGACCTGATCGCCTCGATCAAGTCCGGTGACATCCAGTTCGCCGTCGACCAGCAGCCCTACCTGCAGGGCTACGAGGCCGTGGACGAGCTGTGGCTCTACAAGACCAACGGCAACGTGCTCGGCGGCGGGCGCCCCGTGCTGACCGGACCGGCGATCGTCACCAAGGACAACGCGGCATCGCTGGAGGGCTTCGCCGCACGGGGGACGCGGTGACGCAGGCGGTCGCCGGGCCGCCCGCGGCCGTGCCGGACGAGCGGCTGGGCCGCGAGTCGCCGCTGCGGCGGCTGCTGCGCCGGCCCGAGTTCGGCGCGCTGCTCGGCGCGGTCGCGGTGTTCGTGTTCTTCTCGCTGGTCGCCGACGCGTTCCTGCAGGCCGACTCGTTCTCGACGGTGCTGTACGCCAGTTCCACGTTCGGGATCATGGCGGTCGGGGTGTCGCTGCTGATGATCGGCGGCGAGTTCGACCTGTCCGCCGGCGTCATGGTGACGACGTCCGCGCTGATCGCGACGCTGGTCTCCTACCAGCTCACACTGAACCTCTGGGTCGGCGTCGCGATCTCGCTCGTCGTGACGCTGGCGATCGGCGCGCTGAACGGCCTGCTCTACATCAGGACGGGCCTGCCGAGCTTCATCGTCACGCTCGCGACGTTCTTCATGCTGGCCGGGGCGAACCTCGGCGTGACGAAGGCGGTCACCGGGAACGTCGCGTCCGACTCCGTGCGGGACATGGACGGCTTCGAGAGCGCGCGCAAGGTGTTCGCGTCCGACGTCGACATCGCCGGCGTCAACGTCAAGATCACCGTGTTCTGGTGGCTGCTGTTCGTCGCCGTCGCCACCTGGATCCTGCTGCGCACCCGCGCCGGAAACTGGATCTTCGCGGTGGGCGGCGCGGCGGGCAGCGCCCGCGCGGTCGGCGTCCCCGTCGCCCGCACGAAGATCGGCCTGTTCATGGGCGTGGCGTTCTGCGGCTGGTTCTCCGGGATGCACCTGGTGTTCGCGTTCGCGACCGTCCAGTCGGGCGAGGGCGTCGGCAACGAGTTCAACTACATCATCTGCGCGGTCATCGGCGGCTGCCTGCTGACCGGCGGCTACGGGTCGGCGATCGGCGCGGCGATCGGCGCGTTCATCTTCGGCATGGTGAACAAGGGCATCGTCTACGCCGAGTGGAACCCCGACTGGTTCCGGTTCTTCCTCGGCGCGATGCTGCTCATCGCCACCGTCGTCAACCTGATCGTGCGGCGCAGAGTGGAGCGGTCGACATGACGGACCCCAAGGACGCGCCGCTCGTCCGGCTGGAGGGAGTCGGCAAGAACTACGGCAACGTCATCGCGCTGCGTGACGTGGACCTGGAGGCGTCCGCCGGCGAGGTGACCTGCGTGCTCGGCGACAACGGCGCCGGCAAGTCCACCCTCATCAAGATCGTCGCCGGGCTGCACCGGCACGACCTCGGCACCTACGCGGTGCAGGGCGAGCCGGTGTCGTTCTCCTCGCCGCGCGACGCGCTCGACCGCGGCATCGCGACCGTCTACCAGGACCTCGCCGTCGTCCCGCTGATGCCGGTGTGGCGGAACTTCTTCCTCGGCTCGGAGAAGCGCAAGGGGTTCGGCCGCATGGACATCGGGTTCATGCGCCGTACCGCCAAGCGCGAGCTGGCGGCGATGGGCATCGACCTGCGCGACGTCGACCAGCCCATCGGCACCCTGTCCGGCGGCGAGCGGCAGTGCGTGGCGATCGCCCGCGCCGTGTACTTCGGCGCGAAGGCCCTCGTCCTGGACGAGCCGACGGCCGCGCTCGGCGTGAAGCAGGCCGGGACCGTCCTGCGCTACATCGTGCAGGCGCGCGAACGCGGCCTCGCGGTCATCTTCATCACCCACAACCCGCACCACGCCTACCCGGTCGGCGACCGCTTCCTCATCCTCAACCGCGGCCGCCCGATCGGCTACCGCGCCAAGGCCGAGATCACCCGCGAGGAGCTGACCGCGCTCATGGCGGGCGGCGCGGAACTGGAGGAGCTCGCCCACGAGCTGGGCGCCGCGGCGTCCGGGAAGGCGGCCGCGAAGGAACTCGCCGAAGGCGCCGACACCTAGCCGACGGGGCGTGCCGCGTCAGGCGGGGTCGAGCCAGGCGCGGCACAGCCACCACGCGTTCACGCCGCCGAAGGCGTCGGCCGCGTCGATGCCGGTGGCCTCGCCGAACCGCTGGACCCTGTTCCGCACCGTGTTGGGGTGCACGAACAGGCGTCCGGCGGCGGCGGTGACGTCGCGTCCCGTCTCCAGCCAGGCGCACACCGCGCGGGCGACCGGCCCGGCGTTCGCGCCGAGCAGGGCGCGGGCCGCCCGGTGCCGGTCGAGCAGGATCGAGGCGAGGTCGGTGCGGTCCGCCGCCGCCACCAGGACGGCCACGTCGGCGACGTGCACGACGCCGGTCCGGCCGGTCGCCTCGGCGGCGCCGAGCGCGGAGACGGCGAGGCGGCGCGCGGCGGCGAGGTTCTCCGCGTCGGCCGGTCCGGCGAGGCCCGCCACCTCGATGCCGGACGCCAACGGTGGCCCGGCCGCCACCGCGAACAGCAGGCCGTCCAGCACCGCGGACAGTGCCGGCGGCCGGACGATCGGCGCCCTGTCCGCGCCGCCGGGCGGGCGCGCGGCCAGCACCCACAGCGCTCCGCCGGACGGCAGGCCGGCCTCGGCGGCGACGAGCGCGGCGGCCGAGCCGCCGTCGAGCAGCCGCCGCAGCAGCGCCGCGTCCCGCTCGTCCGGTCCCCGCCCGCCGGCGGCCCGCGCCTCGCGCTGCGCCTCCCGGTGCGCCTTGATCAGCCGGGACCGGACCGCCTCCGCCCAGTCGTCGTACAGCTCCCGCGCGTCCAGCAGCAGCCCGTCCGCGATGCCCTCGGCGGCGGCGATCTCCCGGGCCCGCGACCAGATCGCGCGCTCGGCGACGTGGACCGCGGTCAGCACCGCCTCGACCGGCACGCCCTGCCGGGCGCGCGCGACGCCCAGTTCCGCGACGAACGCCAGCTCCCCCTCGGTCGGCCCGCGCCGCGCCGCGATCGCGCGGGTCGCGGCGGCGAGCAGCGCGCGGGTGTGCCCGGCGATGTCGGCGGGCGGCAGCACGGACACGTCCCGCACGACGGACGTGACGCCCGCGACCACGGACGGCAGCAGGTCCTCCTCGCCGGAGATCCGCTCGATGAGGTCGATCACCGGCGTCCAGTCGGCCTCGCTCTGGTTCATGAGCCTGATTGTGGTGCTCCACAAGCATGGCCGCCAACCGGGTGTCGTAGCCCATGTTCTCGGGCTGCCTCGCTCCCTAGGGTTGGAGACCACCACAAGACTCTTGGGAGTGCTCTCATGTCCGCTGCCCGTCGTGTCGCCGTGATCGGCGCCGGGCCGGCCGGCCTCGCCGCCGGCAAGGCCCTGCGCGACGCGGGCGTGGAGGCCGTCCTCTACGAGCGGGGCGACCGGCCCGGCGGGCTGTGGGCGCGCGGCGACCTGTCGCCCGCCTACGCGTCCCTGCACCTCAACACCAGCAAGGGGCGCACCGAGTTCGCCGACTTCCCGATGCCCCGGCACTGGCCCGACTATCCGTCCGCCGACATGGTCGGCGCCTACCTGGCCGACTACGCGGAGCGTTTCGGCGTCCTGCCGCACATCCGCTTCAACAGCCCCGTCGCGTCCGTCCGGCGCGACGGGACCGGCGGCCCCTGGACGGTCACCACCGAGTCCGGCGACACCGAACGGTACGACGCCGTCGTGGTCGCCAACGGGCACAACCGGGACCCGCGATGGCCCGACCCGGCCCCGCCCGGCGACTTCACCGGCGTCCAGATGCACGCCCACTCCTACCGCGACGCCGAGGTGTTCCGCGACCGGCGCGTCCTCGTCGTCGGCATGGGGAACTCCGCCATGGACATCGCCGTGGACGCCTCGCACGTCGCCCGGGGCCCGGTGCTGCTCTCGGCGCGGCGCGGCGTCCACATCGTCCCGAAATACCTGTTCGGACGGCCGGCGGACGCGACCGGCGGCGCCCTCGCCGCGCTGCCGTGGCGGACCAGGCAGCGCGTCGCCGAGACGATGCTGCGCCTCGCCGTCGGCCGCCCGCAGGACTACGGCCTGCCCGCGCCGTCCGGCGGCCTGTTCCAGAACCACCCGACGATCAGCGACACCATCCTGCACCGGCTCACCCACGGCGAGGTCGAGGCGCGGCCCGGCATCGACCGCCTCGACGGGGACGGCGTCGTCTTCATCGGCGGCGCCGCCGACCCCGTCGACGTCATCGTGTGGGCGACCGGCTACCGGGTCGGCATCCCGTTCCTGCCCCGCGACCTGATCGGCGACGACCCCGAGCGGCTCCCGCTGTTCAAGCGCGTCTTCCACCTGGACGACCCGAGCCTGGCGTTCGCCGGCCTGATGCAGTCCACCGGCGCCGCGCTGCCGGTCGTGGAGGCCCAGGCCAAGCTGGCGGCGGCCTACTTCTCCGGCGCCTACGCGCTGCCGTCCCCGGCGCAGCGGCGGCGCGCCGTCGCCCGCGCCCTGCGCGCCGCCACCGCGCGGTGGGGCGACCGCCGCCCGATGATGCGCGTCGACTTCGACCAGTACGTGGCGGACCTGCCCCGCGAGTCCAAGGCGGGCCGCGCCCGGCTCGCGCGGGGCGCCGCCCCGCCGTTCACCCCGACGCACCGCGAGGAGACCCCCGCATGAGCACATCCCGCCCGGCCGGCGGCCGCGACCCGCGCGGCCTGCGGGTCATCGTCACCGGCGCGTCCGGCACGTTCGGCCGCGCGTTCGGCGCCCGGCTGACCGCCCTCGGCGCCCGCGTCGTCGGCCTCGACGCGGCGCCCCGGCCGGACGACCCGATCGACGTCCTCGCCTGCGACCTCACCGACGACGACGCCGTCCCCGCCGCCGTCGCCGCGGCGATCGAACGGCTCGGCGGCCTCGACCTGCTGATCAACAACGCCGGCATCGGCGGCCCCGCCCCGGCCGAGCTCCCGCCCGGCGACGAGGTGCGCCGCCAGCTCGACGTCAACCTGCTCGGCGCCTGGCGGGTCACGTCGGCGTGCGTGGACACCCTGGTCGCGTCGCGGGGACGGGTCGTCATGCTGTCGTCCCGTATGGCCGTCATGCAGCTTCCCCTGGCCGCCGCCTATGGCGCGTCCAAGCGGGCGCTCGTCGCGTACGCGGACGCGCTCCGCCTGGAGATCGGCACCCACGTCGGCGTGACGTGCGTGTACCCGTCCGCGGTGCGGAGCCCGATCCACGACTCGACCGCCGCCGCGGGGCTCTCCCTGGAGGGCGTGAGCCAGTACGAGCCGCTGGACGGCGTGGTGGACGCGGTGCTGTACGCCGCCCTGTCTCGCCGTCCCCGCCGCGACGTGACGACGACCCGGCGCGGCGCCGTCGAGTTCTTCCTCGCCCGGCACCTGCCCGCACTGACCGACCGGATCGTCGCCCGCACGTTCGGCGAACGCGTCCGCTCGGGCGCGTTCGCGGGCGCCGAACTCGCCGCCGGCGTCGTCCGCCGCCACGCGGGCCGCCGCTGACACGATCGTCGCGCCGCTACGTCCAGGTCGCGTTCGCGAGGATCTCGTCCAGGTTCGGGGTGTTCCACTCGTCGACGATGAGGACCTTCGACTGCGGCAGGTACCACCACCGCTGGACGAACGACACGCCGGTCTTCGCGACCATCTCGGGGCCGGAGGTCAGGCGGATGCAGCTCAGGCGCCATTCGCGGTACTCGGCGTTCCGGCCGCCGATGGGCCGCAGCCCTTTGCGGACGAGCGTGAAGTCGCCGCCGCCGTAGTACAGGTCGGTGTCGGGCGGGCAGATGTGCGACACGTCCGTTTCGGGGGCCCAGGGCTGGTCACGCTGGAAGGTCTGCCAGCCGGTCCTCCCGTCGTTCGACCACGGTGTGGTGATGGCGAGGACCGTGGGGCAGTACCTCCAGAGGGGGTCTCCCCGCAGTCCGGCTTTCGGAGTCCGGCAGGCGCCAGGTGGGGTGAGGTTGTAGTTCTCCTCCGGCTTCTCGAGGCCCAGCCGCCTGGAGCGCCAGCTTGCCGGCACCCTGAGTGTCAGCCGGCCGATCGACAGCGGCACTCCGGACGGCGTCGGGCGGGCCGTGGTCGCGGCGGTGACGGGGCGGGACGAGCGGTCGGGCTCCGCGGCGCGGTAGGCGGCGGCTCCGCCGACGGCGGTGCCCGCGACGGCGGTCGCGGCGACGGCCACCGCCGCCTTCGTGCCGACGGCGGCGAGCACCCCGCCCGACCCCGCCGCGCCCGCCGCTCCACCCGCCGCGCCCGCCGCCGCGCCCGCGGCACCGGCGGGGGCGAGACCGGCGGCGGCCAGCGGGAACAGTGCGGCGAGCGCGACGGCGGCGCCCGCCAGGACCCGGACGCCCCGCGACTCCCAGTCAGGCCCGTAGGCGCCGCCCGCCACCTCGTCGAGGTAGCCGACGAACGCCGACGCACTGGCCGGGCGGTCCGCCGGGGCCTTGGCCATGCCGCGCGCGACGAGCGGCCGCAGCGGCTCCGGGACGTGCGCGGCGGGCACGTCGCCGTCGAGGTGCCCCGCCCTGATCGACGCGCGGTCCCCGTTCCCGTACGGGCGGCGGCCGGTGAGGGCCTCATAGAACACGCACGTCGCCGCGTACACGTCGGTCGCGGGCGTGGCGGGCTCCCCGCGCCACTGCTCCGGCGCCATGTAGAGGGGCGTTCCGGCGGCGGACGACTCGCCCGCCACGACGGCGATGCCGAAGTCGATGAGCCTGCTGCGGCCGTCGGCCGGGACGATGACGTTCGCGGGCTTGTAGTCGCGGTGGACGACCCCGGCGGCGTGCGCGGCGGCGAGCCCGAGCAGCGACCCCTTCAGCACGGTGAGCGCCGCCTCCGGTTCGAGCGCCCCGTACCTGTGCAGGATCTCCTTGAACGGGACGCCGTCCACCGCCTCCATCACGATGGCGAGGTCGTCGCCGTGCTCGACGAGCCGGTACAGCCGGGCGACGTGGGGGTCGTCGACGCGGCCGAGCATCCGCGCCTCGTCCCGGAACCGCGCGCGCGCCTGCGAGTCGGCGTCCGCCGTGAGGTACTTGATCGCGACCGGTGCGCCGTGGACCGCGTGCCGCGCCAGCACGACGCGGCCCTGCGCGCCGCTCCCCAGCTCGCGCACCTCGTCGAACTCCGGGACCCGCCACTGCGCCATCGGCCACCTCTCGGTTCGTCCCGATCATCCACGAATGCGACGCGATGGACCACCGGAGGGCCGGTCACTCCAGCGCGGTGAGGATGCCCTTCGCGGTGTACGCCACGTCCGGGTCCGGGTGGGTGCGCAGCGTCCGCAGGAGGGAGCGCCAAGGGGCGGGCCAGCCCGCGCGGGGGGCGTGGCCGCCGGTGAGCGCGGCGGCGAACAGGCCGCCCGCGAGGTCGCCGCGTCCGGCCAGCCGTTCGGCATGGGGGAGGGCCGCTCCGGGGTCAGGCGTCCCTGCGGGCACCCTGATGTACTCCCGGTACTCGGCCCACGTGTCGTCCGCCCAGGGCACGAGCGCTTCGGCGACCTGCCGGGTCGCGAGGGCCCCGCCGCCGCACCTGTCCGCCAGCGCGTCGAGGGCACCGCCCACATCGGGCCCGGCCCAGCGGAGCGTCGCGGCGGCCAGCTCGCAGGCGAGGCCGGCCGGGAGGCGGCCGTCCAGCGCGGCGATGGCGCGCTGCGCCGTGCCGCGGTTGCGCTGCGCGGCGGCGCGCACCGCGTCGACCAGCGCCGACAGCCGCTGGAACGCGGGCAGATCCCGTTCGGTACCGGCGCTCGGCTCGTCCGGGGCGGCGGCCAGGCCGGCCGCGGCTTCGCCGAGCTCCGCGGCGCCGTAACCCGCCACGACGCAGCCGACCAGCGCGTCCATGGCCGGACGCCAGCCCCGGGTCGCGCCGAGATCGGTGGCGAGGGCGGCCAGCAGCGCCGGGGCGTCCGGCGCCCACTGCGCCCACAGCGGCACGTACGGCAACGCGGCATTGCGCGCCTCGACGTCGGCGGAGCCCGCCACCCGCAGCACCAGCGAGGCGTAGAACTCGCGGAACCGCTCGTCGACCGACACCGGCGGCGTGCCGAGCACCTGCCGCGCCAGGTCGCGCGGGCCCTCCGCCGCCTCGCCCAGGATGCGCCGCGCGACCGGCTCCGCCAGGTACGGGCGGACCGCCGAGGCGATCGCGACGCGGACGTCCCGGTGCTGGCCCGGGTCGTCCCACGCCGCCGCGACCAGGTCCAGGGCGCCCGGCACCCGGTTGTGCAGCAGGATCCGCAGCGCCTCCTTGCGCGCGGTGATCTTGCCTTCGCGGAGCGCCGGGCCGAGGATCGCCGCCAGCTCCGACGGGCGGACGAAACGGGCCGCGCGGGTCATCGCGTACATGGCGACGTGCGCGTGGTCCGTGGCGGTGTGCGCGAGCAGATCCGGCAGGACGGCCTGCGGCGACGCCGTCCACGACGCCGCCGTCAGCGCGGTGCGGCGGACGCGGTCGTCGCCGGAGTCGAGGTAGGGGCGCAGCCGCGCCGCGTCCACGCCGGGGACCCTGCCGATGTCCCGGATCGCGCTCGCCCGCGCGTCGTCCGGCTGGTCCTCGCCGCCGGCCACGCGCGCGAGCAGGTCGAGGTAGGCCGCGCGCTGCCGGCCCGTCCACCGCCGCATCCACGCCGTGGCCATGTGCGGGACGTAGGCGACGTCCGCGCGCTGGAACCGTCCGGCCGGCGTCGGCCCGCCGAGGACGAGGTGCAGCAGGTCGGTGCGCTCGCGGGCGATCGCGGCGAGGACGGCCGGGACCGCGATGGCCGACGCGTCCTTCGCGACGACCCGTCCGACGCGTTCCGCGCGCGTGCGCGGGGGAGCGAGCCACAGCCGGATCGCCTCCTTGAGGACGCCGTCGCCGCGCGCGTCGAGGGCCGCCTCCAGCGCGTCCTGGAGCCGCGGGACGTGGTGCGCGCGGCGGCCCAGCGCCCGCACGAGCAGGAGCGCGAGCCGGTGGTCGTCGCGGCGCGCGGCCGCGTCGAGGTGCGGCGCGAGCGTGCCGGCGAGCCGGAACTCCTGGCCGTGCCGCAGCACGTGGTCGAGGCGGCCGAGGAAGACCGCGCCGGCCTGGCCGACGAGCCGCTCGACCAGGTCCAGGCCGAACACGACCAGCTCGGCGTCGTCGCGGATCGCGCCCTGCCGGCAGAACGCGGCGGCGATCCGCCCGAGCGCCTGCCGGGTCATGAGGGAGCAGTCGCGGGCGGCGAGCGCGTCGTCGGCGAACCGCTCCACCGCCGCCGCGTGCTCGCCGCGCAGCAGGCCCTCCGGGACCTTCGCGAACGCGTCCAGCGCCGCGTACCGGACGGGATCCTGCTCGTTGCGCAGCCGGACGAGCGACTCCAGCATCGCGGTGAGCGTGTCCGGCTCGCGGCTGCGGCCCGCGCACGCGATGAGCAGCGCGTATCCGGTCGCGCGTTCGTCGGCGTCGGGACGGCGGGTCAACGCCTCCAGGACCGGCAGCGCCTCCTCGTACGGCAGGAACGCGGTGACGCCCCAGTACCGCGCCGGGGTCTCGGCGACCCGGCGCAGCCGCAGCATACGGCGCGCCTCCGTGACCCGAAGCGCGCGCGGGAGAACGTCGAGAAGCGACTCGTCGAGTTCGGCGGTCGACAGGTCCACTCCCGCCATAGCCACGTCGAACACGCGCGCGCGGCGGGACGGTGGGAACGCCTTCAGCAGCAGTCGGAGCGTATGGCCGTTCTCACGGACGGCGTGCGCGACCCGCGCAACGTCGCCCTCGTCGAGGGCCGCCAGCCGGTCCCGGACGGACCTGCGCTGCAGCACCCGCCCCAGCGAGCGTTCGTAAGGCTCAGAGGTCAGCAGTCGGATCATCCCGGCCGGCTCGGCGTCCAGCAGCACGCCGGTCTTCGGCTCCAGCGCGATCGGCAGCTCCCGGTCGGACCGGTACCGCTCCAGCAGCCCGACGACCCGCCCCGGGTCGTGGTCCACGGCCGCGGCCACGCCGGGCCCGTACCGGGCCCACAAGCCGACGCGCAGCCGGTCGGACGCCTCCGCGAGCCGCCGCTCCAGCTCGTCCAGCACGACGCCGGGATGCGCGCGGCCGAGGGACGTCCAGTTCGGGACGGTGCGCGCGAACCCCTCGATCCGGTCCGCCGCGACGCCGGTGCTGCAGGCGGGCAGCAATGCGGCGGCCTCCTCGGCGCCCCAGCGGTCGGCGACCGGACCCACGATCGCGTCCGCCAGGTCCGTGCGCCGCCACCTGCGGACCGCGTCGTACACCGCCGCCCTGATCGCGGCGGGCGCGTCGGTGAGGACGGTGCGGAACGGCTCCGGGTCCTCCGCGTACCGCACGGCCAGCCGGATCGCCGAGCACGCCAGCTCCGCGTCGGCGTCGCCCATGGCCCGGGCGATGTGCGCGAGCGACGCCTCGTCCCGCACGGCCGACGCGACGAACAGCGCCAGCGACCGCTCGTAGTGGCCGCCGTCCGCCAGCTCGCCGAGCAGCTCCGCGAGCTCCGGCGTGCCCGCGTCGCGGCGCAGGTCCGCCAGCCGGCGGCAGCGCTCCCCGAACGGCAGCGGTTCGACCTCGGCCAGCAACTCGTCAGCGCGCATGCCGGGCATCCTGCCGGATCCGCCGCCCGCCTTCACATGATTTACCCCGCTTGCGCGGGCCTCGACCGGCTCATCGCCTCCGCCAGCTTGCGGACGCGCGGCTCATGCTCGTCGTAGCCGACGACGACCGGCGGCTCGTTGTACGGCATCGTGTCCGACGACCGGCGCAGCTTCACGTACTGCCCGCACGCGTCGATCGCATAGGGCTCCATGTCGTCCTGCAGCGCGCCGATCACCGTGATGCCGTGCGTCTCACCGATCTTGCGGAACAGCGCGACGGCCTCCTTGCGGTGCTCCTTGCCGAGGTTGCGGCCCAGCTCGTCCAGCACCAGGCACAGCCGCCCGCCGCCGGAACTGGCCAGCGCCGCCGCGCACACCAGCTTGACCGCCTTCTCGTCCATCAGCGCCGTGTTCGCACGCCGGTTGTAGGGGACGTACCGCTGCCCGTCCGAACGCCGCCACTTCGGCGTCACCCGCCAGCGCCACTCCTGCTCCGGATCGCCCGGCTGCTCCGGCGTCGGGAACTCCAGCGTCGCGCCGTACCCGCCGTACGTCACGTCCAGCTTCTCGAACTCCTCCGACACCCGCTGGAGCCGCGCCCGGATCGCCGCCGTCAGCGCGGTCCGGTGCGCCTCCGCGGCACCCGCCGCCTCCGTCGCGCCCTTGCGCGCCTTCTCCAGATCGGCGTGCCGCCCCGACAGCTGCACCTCGATCTGCCGGCGCTGGTGCTTCTCGTAGTCCTCCTGGCGGCGCAGATAGCCCTCCAGCGACTTCGCCAGGCGCAGGAACGTCGCCTGCTCCCGGTCGGTGCGGCGGCCCTCGCCCTCGGCGCGCTCCCGCAGCAGGAACCGCGTCTCCTCCGGCATGTCCTCATCGGACGGCCCGTCCGGGAACACGCGCCGCAGCGCCTCCGACAGGTGCTTCTCCGCCGTGTGCCACCACTCCGCCGGCGTCCACGTCGCCTCGTCGTCGTCGAGGCCGGACAGCCACTCGGCGGCGCCCTCCCGGGACCCGCCCCACCCCTTCTCCAGCTCCTCCAGGCCGAGCGCCGCGCGCTTGTCCGCCAGCTCCGACGCCTTGCGCCGCACCTGGTCGCGCTCCTGGTCGCGCGCCTCCTTGCGGCCGCGCAGCCGGTCCACCTCCAGCGCGCGCGTGTCGGCCTTCGCCTGGAGCCGCCGGACGGCCTGCTCCGCCGACCCCAGCCGCGGACCCAGCTTCGACTCGCTGCTCGCCAGCTCCTCCAGCTGCGCGCGAAGCTCCGCCATCCGCTCGTGCACGGCGTCCAGCTCGTCCGCCGCCTGCGCGCCCGCAAGGCGCCGCCCTGCCCGCGCCACATCGGCGGCCGCGTCGGACGTGGCCTGCCGCGCACGCTCTAGCGCATCCTTCGCCGCCTCTAGCGCGGCGTGCGCCGCCTGTACGCGCGCCACCCGTCCCGTCACCGGTTCCGGGAATCCGCCGACGATGACGACTCCGCGCTCGTCGCCGTCGAAAGAACCGAAGAAACGCGCCAGCGGCAGCGCGCAGCGCACGCCCTCGGGATGGCCGGCCACCGGCTCGCCGCCCGGGTTCAGCTCCCCGTCCGCCGGGACGATCATCGAACCGGGCAGCCCCTTCAGCGCGTCCGCCGCCGCCCCGAGATCGGACGTTCCGACCACCACGGCCTCCCGGTACGGCCACAGCGCGGCCTCCCACCGGTCCCGGACGTCCTCCGCCAGCTCCACCGCGTCCAGCAGCCCGACCGCCGCGACTTCCGCCCCCGCCAGCGCCCTGATCTGTGCGGGCGCGCTGCTCTCGCCCGCCTCCGCCTCCGCCAGGGAGCGCTCCGCCCGCGCGACCGCGCCGCGCGCCATCCCGAACTCCTGCTGCGCCTCGTCGCGGCGCGCCTCCGCCTCGGCCAGCTCCGCCCTTGCCGCGGCGCCGTCCCGGCCGTCGGCCTCCCGCCGCCGCTCCTCCAGCGCCGACACCTGCCGGCGCAGCTCGTCCAGCCGGTTGCGCGCGACCGCCTTGTCCGCGCCGAGCTTGTCGGCCTGCCCCTTCAGCTCCGCGAGCGCCGCGCCCGCCTCGGCGAGCCGCGCGTCCAGCGCACCCCCGGTGAGCTGCTCGATCTCCCGCTCCGCCGCCTTCGCCGCGGCGCCCAGCTCCACCGCCTCGGCGCGCAGCGCCTCCTGCTCGGCGGCGTGCGCCGCGTCCGCCTCCGCCGCGTCCCCGAGCAGCCGCGCCTGCCGCGTCCGCCAGTGGCGCAGCGCCGCCGCCACCTCCTCGCGGGCCCGGTCGCGCCGGTCGAACGTCTTCAGCAGCGCCGCCGCCTCCCGCTCCCACTCCGCCAGCCGGTCCGCCGCCTCCGCCGCCTTCGCCCGCTCGCGATGCTCCTCGGCCCGCGACTTGCGCTCGGCCTCCAGCTCCCGGTCCAGCCCCGTCAGCGCCGCGATCGCGCTGAAGATCCGCTCCGGGCCGATCTCGTTCAGCGGCTGCGACAGCAGGTTCGTCGCGACCTTCGACCGCACCGACGTCGACAGGAACGACACGCACCGCACCTGCCCGCCGTACAGGACGCGGCTCAGGTCCTTCGCCACCAGGTCGCGGCGGCCCGCGCTGCGCGGCAGGCTCGCCCACAGCCGGTCCGCCAGCGCCACCCGCCCCGCCTCCGACGGCGCGGACGCCAGGTACACGCCCTCCTGCCAGCGGATCTCCAGATGCGGCGCGTCCACGTTCACCCGCAGCCACACGGTCAGCGCGGTCTCGGCGTCCTCGTCCTCTTCTTCACCGCCGGCATCGGCGTAGTCGAAGACGCCGATGATGTACCCGTGGTCGGCGCTCGCCCACTGGCTGTCGCCCTGCGCCGCCAGCTCCGCGTTGAACAGCAGCTCCGCCACCGCCCGCGCACCCGACGCGAACCGCCACTGCTCGTCGCCGAGCAGCGCCGTGATCGCCGCGATGAACGACGATTTGCCCGCGCCGTTGGAGTCCTTCGGGCCCTGCCCCGCCACCACGATCAGCGTCCCCGGCACCGTCGGCACCGGATGCGTCGACAGCCGCGAGATGTTCACCGCCTGCACCGCCACCAGCGTCCGGTCGCCGACGAGGTTCTCCGCGTCCCGGACGGGCCCCGGCACCAGCGGCTCCAGCACGGCCGTCATTCGCTCTCCCCCTGATCTCGTTCCCGACCCCGCCGCCGCGCCCGGATCGCCGCCGCCAGCGGCGAGTCCGGGCCCGCGGCCAGGATCAGCTCCTCCTGCAGCCGCCGCCGCGCCCCCGGCGTCAGCCGGTGGAACTGCGGCCCCGGCACGAACCCGCCCGCCTGCGCTGGGTCGGCCGGGTCGGCGGCCGCCTTCACCTGCGCCACCAGCCCCGCCAGCCGCAGCCGCCGCAGCGCCGCGTCCAGCTCCCCGACGGGCAACTGCGTCCGCCGCCTCAGCTCCTCCACCGGCGTCGGATACGGCGACAGCCACGAGTCGTCCTCCAGCAGCCCCGCCGCCCGCGGGATCGCCACCGAATGGATCAGCACAAGCGTCAGCACCGCCCGCTCCTGCGGGAGCGGCACGCACTCCTCGTCCTGCGCCAGCTCCGCCGCGACGTCGTCGCGGTACCCCGAGATCCACGACGTCTGCTCCGACCGGACCAGCGTCCGGCCGCTCAGCGCCAGCATCCCCTCGACGGTCCGCCGCAGCGCCGGCTCCCGCAGCGCGGGGAACCGCACCTCCGGCACCGGCGCCGCCGCATGCTCCACCGCCATGTACGCCGCGACGAGCTCCGCCCGCCGCCGCTCGTCATAACCCCGCAGCAGCCCCTCGAACAGCTCACTCACCGGCTGCGCCCCCATCGCGCGGTGAGTTATCCACAGATGAAGATCTTTCCGCCACCGGGGGCGGGGCTGCGGCAGGCTCGATCACGGAAGGTGATCTGAACACCACAGGAGGCGCGGATGCCGCACGTTCTTCCCCCACCCCCGAAGCCCCGGCTCCGGCCCGATCCGCGTCCGCCGCGGGCCGCTCCGACTCGTCGTCACCCGCCTCAGAAGACACCTCTGCGGCCGCCTCGCCCCCGGCCGGCCGCGAGAGAACGGGCTCAGACCGAGCCGATTCGTCTACGTCGTCCGTGGACGAGCCGGCGCGGGCCGGGCCGGGCTGAGCCGGAACCGCTGGTTCGGCGGGACGAGGGGACGGGACGGCCGGGGACGCGTCGAGCGGATCCTGCGTATGCGACTCCGGCGCGGAGGGCGGCGGCTCGGGGAGCCGGTGCAGAAGGGCTCGCAGGGACGACAGCGTGTGCTCGGCCCAGAGGGAGACCCGCGGACCCAGGCGGACGCCGCCCGCCTTCTCGTCCAGCAGCAGCCACCCGGTGTCGGCCAGGCGGCGCAGTTCGCCGGTGGCCCAGCGGCGCGCGAGGTCCGCGTCCCCTCGGGACATGCCCGCGTAGACGTCCAGGACGGCGGCGACCGTCGCCCTCGTTCCCGGCCACGGGGCGTCGTCCAGCCGGGTCCAGCAGCAGCGGAGCGCCGCCGCGAGGACGCGGCGCGCCTGACCTGCGCGGTCCAGTGGCATCGGCGCGGTCTGGTACTCATCGAGGAGCGCGGGCGTGGCCCCGTCCGGCCAGACCGGCAGCAGCCACACCCTGTCGCCGTCGGTCGCGGCGGCCGTCCCCGCCGGAACCGGATCGGCCGCCGCGACCGACGGAACGCCGAGCACGCGGGCGCGGGCCCGCGCGAGAACCTGCGGGTCCACGGTCACGTCCTCTCGAACCATCCTGGCGTCACCCAGGTGGGCGCGCCGTCCGCGCGGACGTCCATCCCGTCCGACCAGACGAGCCGGTAGGGCAGTTCGGGGTGCAGGTGCGCCGACGACAGGTCGGCGAGAGTGCGGCGCGCGGTCACCCAGTCCTCCGCGAGGACGTCCTGCACGGCCACCCGGTCGCGGCCGCGGAGCACCTCCTCGGCCATGACGCGCAGCCGCTCCATCACCGTCGCGTCCGACCCGGTCTCCGACGACAGCCCCGTGTCGGGGACGGACGGCCGCGGCGGGGCCGGCCGCGGCGGGGTCGCGCGCGGCCCGTCCTCCACGGCGGTCACCACCGCGGACGGCTCGTGCCAGGGCGCGGCGGCGTCGAACACGAAACCGTCCAGGACGGCCGCGAGATCCTCGCGGCCGGCGGTGCGCGCGAAGGTGCGCCACGTCTCGGGCGGAAGGAGGGTGAGGTTGCGGGTCGTGCCCGCGGAGTCCGTCAGCCGCGCGGCCGCGCGGCGCGACGCGTCACCGTAGGCGTAGATGGCGGCGCGCAGGTCCGTGCAGGTGCGGTCGAGCTGCGGCCACCGCCGCAGGATCGCCCCGTGCAGCCGCTCGGCGCGCAGCAGGATCTCCTCCGTCCCCCACAGCTTCGGGGCCTGCTCGCGCAGCTCCTCGATCGTCCCGTTGGTGAGGGTGACGAGTTCGACGCTCCACAGCCGGAACGCGCGGGCCAGGCCCTCCGCGCCGTCCCGCGCCTGCTCCGGCGTCATCCGCGGGTCGGCGACGTTGAGCTGCTCGAGCGCGAGGAGGCGGTGCATCTCGCTCTGCCCGCCGTCCAGCATCATCCGGCGCACGAACATCAGCCCGACCACGCTGGTGAACGAGGCCCGGTAACGCAGCTGGTTCGGCTTGGGGAACACCTCGCGGACGGCGCCGAGCCCCTTCAGCACCCGCAGCCGGTTGTCGAACACCTCGGACGGGTACCGGCGGCACACGTACCGCATCTGCTCGCGGCTCAGCCCGTCCTCGCCCGCGTCGGCGAACGCGGCGAGCAGCGTCTCGGCGACGTCGACCAGCTCGGGGTCGTCCACCACGGCGCCGCTGTCGCGGGCCAAGGCCGCGAACATCTGCCGGTACACGCCCAGCACGGCCTCGCCGACCAGCACGTCGTCGAGGCTGGCGACCGCGTTCTCCGAGGTGATGGACACGGCGCACTACGGTACGGCCCCGCGACGCCCAAGGTGGAATCGGCGGCGGGAAGGCCCGCAGAACAGGGACTCCGAAAGCGCAGACGGAGCACGTACAGCGATGACACACTCACAGAGCGATCCGGACTTCGCGGGCCGCGCGCCGCACCAGGGCACGGAACGCAAGGCGCCGGACGCTTCGGACACGGCAGGAGGGGCATGACCGAGCCGAGCTCACCCATGAGGACGAACCTCCCCGCCGAACCCAACGCCTTCGTCGGCCGCGAACGCGACGTCGCCGACCTGCGCCGCCTCCTGGAGGGAATGCGGGCGGTCACGCTGTGCGGCGCGGGCGGCATCGGCAAGACCCGGCTGGCCCTGCACGTCGCGCGGACGATGCTCGACGCGCACCCCGACGGCGTGTGGTTCGTGGAACTGGCCGGCGTCCGCCCCGACGGCACCCCGGAACCCGTCGCGCGGCGCGTCGCCGCGGTGCTGGACGTAGCGGAGGAGGAGGGCCGCCGGACGGCCGACACCCTCGCCGACGCGCTGCGCGGGCCGTCGGTGCTGATCGTCCTGGACAACTGCGAGCACGTCATCGAGGAGTGCGCGGAGCTGACCGGCCTGCTGCTGGCCCGCTGCCCCCGGATGCGGGTGCTCGCGACCAGCCGCGAGCCGCTGCGGATGGCGGGCGAGAACATCTGGCGGGTCCCGCCGCTGGAGCCGCACGAGGCGGTGCGGCTGTTCGCCGACCGGGCCCGCGCGGCCCGCCCCGGCTTCGACGTCACCGGCGGCGTCGAGGAGGTCACCCGCGCGCTGGACGGGATGCCGCTGGCCCTGGAACTGGCGGCGGCCCGCGTCCGGGTGCTGTCGGTCGAGCAGATCGCCGGCCGCCTCGCCGACCGGTTCCGGCTGCTCAGCGCCGGCGACCGGACCGCGCCGCCCCGGCAGCGCACGCTGCGCGCGGCGATCGACTGGAGCCACGAGCTGCTCGACGACCGGGAGCGGACGCTGCTGCGCCGGCTGTCGGTGTTCGCGGGCTGGACCCTCGAGCAGGCCGAGCACGTCTGCGCGGACGCCGCGCTCCCCGCCGAGGAGGTCCTGGACCTGCTGACCGCGCTGGTCGACAAGAGTCTGGTGGCCGTCACCGGGGAGATGGCCGGGCACGTCCGGTTCCACCAGCTCGACAGCATCCGGGAGTACGCCGCGGAACGCCTTGCGGAGGCGGGCGAGGACGCCGAATTCCGGATGCGGCACCGCGACACGGTGCTGGAGGCGGCCGAGCACGACGGAAGGCTCGCCGTCGCGGAGGTCCCCGGGGCATGGGCCGACCGGGTTGCGCTGTTTCCCAGATACGACGCCGAACTGGGCAACGTCCAGGCCGCGCTCACCTGGTCGCTGGACCGCGGTGACATCGACAAGGGCCTGCGGCTGTGCACCGCACTGCGCACCTTCTGGATCGTCCGGGGGCGCGTCGCCGAATGGGCCGACTGGACGGACCGGTTCCTGGCCCGCTCGCACGGCGTCGGCCCGCGCACGCTCGGCGCGGCGCTGGCGGGCCGAGCGCAGCTGGCCGGCGGCGGCCGCGACTTCGCCCAGGCCGCCCGCTACGCCGAGGAGGCGCTCGGCCCGTGCCGCGCCGCCGAGGACCCGCTCACCACCGCGTCCACCCTGGTCGCGCTGGCCGAGTCGCTGGCCCGCGCGGGCCGGTTCGAGGACGCGGCGCAGCGGCTGGACGAGGCCGACGCGATCGCCGACCCTCCCGGCCGCGAATGGGTGCGCGCCTACGCCCGGATAGCCCGCGGATACCTGCTGATCCGCCGCGGACGCCTCCGCGAGGCCCGCGAACACCTGGACGCCGGCGCGACCGTCATGCGGGAGATCGGGCAGTTGTGGGGCGCTGCGCACGCCATCATCGGCCTCGGCCGGCTGGCCGAGCTCCGCGGCGACCCCGGTGCCGCCCGCGCCCACTACGCCGAAGTGCTGCCGATCCTGGAGGAGATCGGGGCGCGCCCGGAGATGGCACGGGCGCTCGCCGGGATCGGCCGCGTCGCATTGGAGCAGCGGGACACCGCGTCCGCGCGGGAGGCGCTGGCGCAGAGCCTGTCGCTGAGCCGCTCGTCCGGCATCCGCCTGGACATCGCCCGCGCCCTGGAGGCCTTCGCCGAACTGACGGCCGTCGAAGGCGACGCGCGCGGCGCCGTGACGCTCGCCGGCGCGGCGTCCGCGCTCCGCGAGGCCACCGGCCGCAACCCGGGCGCCGGCGCCCGCCGCGAACGCATGCTGGAACCGATCCGCCGCCGCCTCGGCGAGCCCCTCGTCGCCCAGTTCTGGGGCGAGGGTCGCGCGATGCCCCCCGACGACGCCGTGGACTACGCCCTACACGTCCCACCCCCCGCACCCGACCAGCCACAGCACCCCCCGACCCCACCCCGCCCACGCGACCCCCACCAGCAGAACCGAACGAGTTCCCAAAGTGCCCTGACCACCCCGCCCCCTG
>NZ_JAGEPF010000041.1 GCF_017573465.1 Actinomadura violacea | reverse complement strand
CGAACCACCACCCAGCCCGTCCGCAGCATCAAAGCCCACCGGCCCCGCAAGGCCGCCCCATGAAACCTAGAACATCCGTCAAGCATGTCCCGGGACTAGAACGTCAAGCATCTCGTGGGACTAGACAGCGGGCGCTGGCCGGGCGGGAGATGGGCGCCGATCCGCGCTGGTGAGTCAACCTTGGGATGCTCGGTTACGAGTACAGGGACTTCGTCGTGAGAGGCCGGCCGCTCGGCCCATGACAGCCGTCATGAGGGGCCGTTGTCGTCAACGTTTTCGCTGGTCACGAGGTGCGGGCAGGGGCGGGGTCGAACCGCCGACCTTCCGCTTTCAGCTAGGGCGACATCCCTGCCGCGCGTGCATCGGCCGAGGCCGAGCGGCTGCCACTGTGCGCCCGTGGCTGCCGCTGGTGCCTGCTGTTGCTGTCAGCGTTGCTGTCACTCGTGGGCCACCGCGTCGCTCATGCTGACCGGCGCGGTGTCGTAGTCGATGAGACGAGCCAGGGCCGCCCGATCCTGCTCGACGGTGACCCGCCGACCCACGCCATTCCGCCAGACCTGCCCACTGAGTGTTAGTGGCCAGCTGCGATTCCCCACTGGCGGCCAGTTGGCGGGGAACCAACTGGCCGCGATCGTCACTCTGTGCCATTCCCTTCCGGAGGGGCATGGCGGCAGTGGGTTGGAGCTGGGAGGTCTTGCTGTTGGTGGTGGAGATCAGATCCGGGGGCCGAGGAAGCAGCCACCGGAGGCGTCGATGACCTGTCCGGTCACCCAGCGGCCGGCTTCGGAGGACAGGAAGGCGACCACGTCGGCGATGTCGTCGGGCTGGCCGACGCGGGGGATGGCGTTGCCGGTGCCGACCATCTGCTGGACCTCGGGGTTGCCGAGCATCCAGGGGTTCATGTCGGTGACCGTCGGGCCAGGTGCCACCGCGTTGACGGTGATGCCTCGCGCGCCGATGACGTGGGCGAGGGAGCGGCTGAGGATCTCCACGGGCGCCTTGGTCATCGCGTACGGCGCCTCGGGCATCGCGATCCTGGTCGCCGCGGTGGTCACGTTGATGATCCGGCCGTTGTCGTTGAGCAGCGGCAGGGCTCGCTGGGTGATGAACAACGGTGCCTTGGTGTTGATCGCCACGAGCCGGTCGAACGCCTCGGGGGTGATGTCCTGGACCGTCCCGCCGGTGTTGATGGCGGCGTTGTTGACCAGGATGTCCAGCCGTGCCCGGCCGGTCCTGGCGGCCAGGCCCTGCTCCAGCGCGGCGAACAGGGCGTCGACGTCTCCGGGCACGCCCAGTTCGGCCCGTACCGGGAAGGCCTGGCCGCCGTCCTTCTCGATCAGCTGTACGGTCTCGGCGGCCGCATTGTCGTTGCTGCCGTAGTGCACGGCCACCAGGGCGCCACCGGTCGCAAGCCGCCGCGCGATGGCCCGGCCGATGCCACGCGAGGCGCCGGTCACCAGCGCGGCCTTGCCGGTCAGGTACGTCATCTCGTCACTCCAGGATCGTTGGCCTGATCAGGCATTTAGGATGGATCCCCGGAATCGCCGGAACAACGACAAAGTTCTCAAGAGTGGACTAACTCCAGCGTTAACAGTGTTGAGGGGGCCGTGGAGCTACGCGACATCGAGATCTTCCTGACCCTGGCGGAGGAACTCCACTTCGCCCGCACCGCCACCCGGCTGCACGTCACCCCCGCACGGGTCACCCAGGCGATCAAGAAGCAGGAACGCCAGATCGGTGCCCCGCTGTTCGAGCGGAGCACCCGCAGGGTGCGGCTGACCCCGCTCGGCCGGCAGCTGCGCGATGATCTGTGGCCGATCTACACTGGGCTCCAGGACGGCATGCGCCGAGCCAGGCTGGCCGCGCAAGGCATCACCGGAGTGCTGCGGCTGGGCATGATCCCCTACAACGCCTACGACCTGCATCGCTATTGGGAAACCTTCCGTAGCCATCACCCGCAATGGAAACTGCAGATCCGGATGGCTTCCTACGTTGATCCGTTCGCCGGGCTGCGCCGGGGCGACATCGACGTCCTGGTCGCATGGCTGCCCGTCGAGGAGGCCGATCTGACCGTAGGCCCGCTACTGCTCACCGAGCCGCGCGTGCTGGCCGTGGCCACCGATCACGAACTCACCCGGCACACCGCGGCATCGGTGGAGATGCTCGCCGACTTCCGGCACTCGGACGCTCCGTCCAGGCCCGACTACTGGGGGGAAAGCTACTGCCCGCCCCAGACTCCTGCGGGCCACCGGATCGACCGCAGTCTCCTCATGAATACCGCCGAGGAGATCCTTTCCGCAGTCACCGCCGGGGAGGCCATCACCCTCTTCCCTCAGCACGTCAGCCGCTACTGGAGCCGTCCCGACGTCACGTACCTGCCCGTTCTGGACATGAATGCGCTTGCGTTCGCGTTGGTATGGCAAACCGAAGCCGAGAACGACATGATCCGGGCCCTCTCCCAGATCGTCCGCGACCTGGGCCCCTTCGACGGAGCCACGCTCTGACAGGCTTCGCCCCCGTGGAGCCGGACCGGATCACTCGTTGACACCCCCCACGGGCCGCACCTGGTGACGTCACCGAGGGTGACTGAACAACTGGCCGTACGTGGGGAATTCGAGCTGGCCGTTGTCAACTGAGTTCGGCTTGTCCATGTTGCTGTAGGTAGCTCAATGCCGGCACCCAAAGCACACAGGCGTCACGCGCCCCGGCTCGCAGGGGTCTGAGGGCTGTGAAGCCTCTGGTTCGGGCTCGCTCACCCCACCTGGCCACAAGCAAGATCAAGGCCGTCCAGGAAAGTCCCCACCTGTCTCCTGGCCACCGCCGCAACCTCCCGCACGTCGCTCATCCGGCCCCGTTGTCAGCACCGCCGTTAGCACCCACACCCGTCCCGGAGGTGCGCGCGCGCGAACGGCGAGACGGTGTGACAGACAGCTTCGCGCGGGCGTGCCCTCCGGCCCGCGGGGAGCTGGGAGCAGCGAGACCCCCGCTTCGCGCTCGCTCAAGCATTGGACAGTGCTCTCCGTGCGGCGGTTGCAGTCCAGCGTCGAGCCGCTCTGCCCTGCCGTTTCCTTCTCGCGCCCTCGAATCTCGGCACGCATTCGGCACACAGCATCGGAGACCGAACGGGTGCTGCCGGCTTGGGAATAGCGCTGATACAGCCAATCGGGTCCCTTGACCTGGCGTCGCGGCGTACCGCGAGTGACCATCCCTGTCCTTGATCAACCTGGTTGATGGCCCGCTGTCGGCCCATCCAGCATCACGCTGACCTTGGCTTCCTCGCTGCGTGCAACGCTCATCGGCCTTGCAATAGCCCTGGGGCACACCCGCACGCGGTAACACCCTGCAACGGAGAGGCCGCCGTGTTCCGAGCCGGCCACGACCCGACGACGACGAGGGCGTGGATCCGGAATTCCTCGCGTCGGCTGATTGCCGATCCTGGGCTGCCGGGGACTGTTGAAAGAGGTGGCCAAGCGGCCATGGACCCACGCAACCGTAAGGTCCATGGCCTTGTCGGCCATGGGCTGTCCCCGGCTAAGCCAGGAACAGGAGAAAACAAATGAGAACGGTGAATTTGCCCAAACTCAGGGGCTCCCAAATGGGGGCCGCCCTCATGCTGGGCTCAGTGTTGATCGTCGGCGTGGGCTTCGTGTGCACCCGCGTACTGTCGGCGCCTCTCCAGGGGACCCTGGGGATGACCGTCTTCGGTGGTGGCATCCTCGTCGTGATCGCGCTCGCGCGAGACGGCGTCCAGGGACTGGACCCGCGCAAGCTGACTCCGCGTCAGCGGAGGGGGATGCTGCAGCACGCGCTGACCAGCTCCCTCATGAAGATCGGCGGGCCCATCGCGTTCGCCCACATCGGCGCGGGCCCCTACGCCAGCATCACCGCATTGGGGAGCCTTCTCGCCGGGCTTCCCAAGACCACGGGAACGGGTCGGGCCCTTCGGGTTCCGATCTTCCTCGCCGTGCTGATCGCGACCGGCGCCCTCCTGGGCGACCAGCGCATCAGCCTTCTGGGGATCATCGCCGCACTCGCTGCGGCGACGCATCCCTTCAACCTGCCGAGCCAGGCCAAACTGCTCGGCGACAAGCGCGACCAGGGTGTCGCACAGGCCAACGTCATCTGCATGGTGGTCGTCATCCCGGTGTGCTTCCCGTTGGCCGACTACCTCGGAACTCCGATCGGGAACTGGACATGGGGCCCCACCGAACTGGTCGCGATGCTGGGGGCAGGGCTGTTCGCAACGGCTCTCGCCGCCGTCATGCAGACGCGAGCGGGCATCCACCTGACCAAGGGCGGCATGGGTGTCTGGGCCGCCACGGCCCCGGCTCTCCAGCCGATGGTGGCGGTGGCACTGGCCCCCGTCCTCCTCGCCCTGTTCGGCATCGCGACGGTGAACCCGAGTCCCGTCCAGTGGGTGGCTTTCGGGATCGTCACCTCCACATCCGCCATCACCGCACGGCTGGACGCGGAGGCCGCCGAGGCCGCCGAGGAGACGCCGACAAGACGGGACTGATCCCGTCGCACCTGTTCACCGAGGGCGTGATCGTGCGCTCCTGAGTGCAGTCGATTAGTAGATCGTCGGCTGTGGGCCAGTTCACTGCCTTCGGGCGGGGAAAGCCAGAACAAGTCCTTTGCTATCGAGCATTGGATAAGCAGGGGGCCTGATGGCCTGCCAACCGCCGGGACGCAAGTCCCGGCGGTTCTCTTGTTGCAACTCGGTCCTGCACTCCCTGCATAGGCGTACATCGCTCCGGAGTGCCTATTTGCGTGAACGGACCGGTGTGGGTAGAACCGATTCGCGCGAATGAGTGTTCCGGTCCAGGGGGAGCTCCCTGGTATCAACGAGCTCAACCGACCTCGCAGAGACCCGCACAGACGCTCAGAGCCGTCAAACTCTCCGGACATGGGAGCTGGGGCCGGGTTCGCTTGCTTGCGTGTCCGGCGCCCGGCGCCGACGATGTGCTCGACTGGGGCCGTTACTGTCAAAAGGCCCGGAACCTGGTCTGGTTCCGGGCCTTTTGGCTGGTCACGAGGTGTGGGCAGGGGCGGGGTCGAACCGCCGACCTTCCGCTTTTCAGGCGGACGCTCGTACCGACTGAGCTACCTGCCCAGGACGCGCGTCGGCGCGTCTGGCGGTCCTGACGGGATTTGAACCCGCGGCCTCCACCTTGACAGGGTGGCGAGCACTCCTAGCTGCTCCACAGGACCTTGCTTGCCTCGAGCTTAGCGGCTTCGGGGCGGTGGCCTGACCGGCGGGCTGCCGGTCCTTGGCGACGTCCGAGAGCATACGCGACTCCTGAGGACGGCGCCAACTCGTTAACGGCGGGAGTGAGGCGGGCGGGATGGGGGAGGACGGGGGGACACGGAGCGTCATCGGGTGGATGCGGGGGTGTGTTTCGCTTTTGGGGGCCGGGTTCCTAGTCTGGCCGGGCCAGAGCCGCCCCGAGGGGCGGACGCAGACGTGAGAGGCTGGAAAGAACGCGTGGTCGCAAAGCTCCCAGACCAAGCGGACGGCTATCAGCGCGGGCTCGGTACCCGCCAGATTCAGATGCTGGCCATCGGCGGCACCATCGGCACGGGGTTGTTCCTCGGGGCCGGGGAGAACATCGCCAAGGCCGGCCCGAGTCTCGTGCTGACGTACGCCGTCGCTGGATTGATGTTGTTCTTCGTGATGAGGGCGCTCGGCGAGCTGCTCACCTACCGGCATGCGGAGGGGGGTTTCGCCGGGTACGCCCGTGAGTTCCTGGGCCCGTTCTGGGGGTACGCCACGACGTGGACGTACTGGATCATCTGGGTGACGACCGGGATGGCCGAGCTGACGGCGGCCGGGAAGTACGTGCAGAAGTGGTTCCCGGGCGTCGAGCAGTGGCAGACGGCGCTGGTGGCGCTGGTCGTGCTGTTCGTGGTGAACCTGATCTCGGTGAAGCTCTTCGGCGAGCTGGAGTTCTGGTTCGCGATGATCAAGGTCGCGGCGATCGTGATGATGATCCTGGTGGGGATCGGGGTGCTGGTCTTCGGGTTCAGCGACGCCGGGAAGACGGCGAGCGTCTCGAACCTGTGGGACCAGGGCGGGTTCTTCCCCGAGGGGTTCAGCCCGACGCTGATGACGCTGCAGATGGTGATGTTCGCCTACCTGGGCGTCGAGCTGGTGGGCGTGACGGCGAGCGAGGCGAAGGACCCGGAGAAGAACATCCCGCGGGCGATCAACGCGCTGCCGGTGCGGTTCGCGCTGTTCTACCTGCTGTCGCTGCTGGTGATCATGGCGGTGGTGCCGTGGACGGCGTTCAAGGGCGGGGCGAGCCCGTTCGTGCTGGCGTTCGACAAGATCGGCATTCCGGGCGGTGGGGACATCGTCAACTTCGTGGTGCTGACGGCGGCGTTGTCCTCGTGCAACGCGGGCGGCCTGTACTCGACGTCGCGGATGCTGCGGACGGCCGGGGTCAACGGAGACGGCCCGCGGGCGCTGGCGAGGCTGAACGGGCGTGGCGTGCCGATGCTCACCGTCGTCATCTCCGCGCTGGTCATGGGCGTGGGCGTGGTGGTGAACGCGGTCGTGCCGGACAAGGCGTTCGAGTACATCACGTCGGTGTCGACGGGTGGCGCGATCCTGGTGTGGAGCGTCATCCTGGTCGCGCACATGGCGTACCGGCGGAAGGCGGCGGCCGGTGTGCTGCCCAGGTCGCCGTACCGGATGCCGTGGGCGCCGTACACGAACTGGCTGGTGCTGGCGTTCTTCGCGTTCGTCACGGTGACGATCGCGTGGGAGGCGGACACGCGGGTCGCGCTGTACGTGATGGCGGGCTGGCTCGTGCTCGTCCTCGCGGGCTGGCCGCTGGTGTGGCGCAGTTCGCAGCGGGAGGCGCCGTCGGATGCCGCGATCGCCGAGGAGAGCACCACCGCATGATGCGATGATTCCCGTGGGACCTCGGGGACGGAGGCGCAGGTGACCAGGACGGTGGCGCGCGGTCTGCTCCCCGGGGTGCCCCGGACGATGCTCGAGGTGCGGGTCCGGTGGGTGCTCGCGGTCGTGGTGGTGGTCGCGAACATCGGCGGCGGGCTGGTGGTGCTGCTGTTCGCGACGTTCGTGGTGCCGGATCCGCCGCTGGACGATCCGGAGCATGTGCACCTGGTGAACGCGATCGCGTTCTTCGGCTATCCGGCGGTGGCGGGCCCTATCGCGCTGCTCGCGGGGCTGTGGTTGTGGCGTCCGGTGGTGAGCCTGGTGCGGGGCGGCCATATGCCCGACCAGGCGGAGGGACGGGCCGTCCTGCTGGGGCCCCTCCGGCTGACGTTCCTGGTCGGCGCGCTGTGGGGGGTCGGCGCGGCGGGCTGGGCGGGGCTGGACGTGGTGCTGTTCACCGGCCGGCTCGCGGTGAAGACGGGCCTGACGTGCCTGCTCGGCGCGGCGACGACCTGCACGATCGTGTACCTGCTGTCGGAGCGGCTGCTGCGGCCGGCGGCGGCGCTGGTGCTGGCGGCGGAGCGGCCGCGCAGGTTCCGGCTGCCGGGGGTGACGACGCGGGTGATGCTCGCGTGGGCGCTCGGGACGGCGATCCCGGTGTTCGGGCTGATCTGCGTGGCGGTCGCGGCGCTGGCGGCGCCGGACATCGACGTCGCCCAGCTCGCGATCACGATCCTCGGGCTGGGCGGGGTGGCGATCGTCGTCGGCATGTACGTGACGTACATGGCGACGCAGGCGATCGCGGACCCGATCAAGTCCGTCCGGACGGGGATGGCGCAGGTGGAGCGGGGCGACCTCGGCGCCGAGGTGGCGGTGTACGACGCGAGCGAGGTCGGGCAGCTGCAGGCGGGCTTCAACCACATGGTGGCGGGGCTGCGGGAGAACGAGCGGCTGCGGGACCTGTTCGGCCGACATGTCGGCGAGGAGGTCGCGGGGCTGGCGCTGGAGCGCGGCGACATCGAGCTCGGCGGCGAGACGCGGCAGGTGGCGGTGCTGTTCGTCGACCTGACGGGGTCGACGCGGCTGGCGGACACCCGCGGCCCGGACGAGGTGGTGGGGCTGCTGAACCGGTTCTTCGGCGTGGTGGTGGCGGTGGTGGCGCGGCACGGCGGGTGGATCAACAAGTTCGAGGGGGACGCGGCGCTGGCGATCTTCGGGGCGCCGACGGAGCTGGAGGACTCGGCGGGCGGGGCGCTCGGCGCGGCGCGGGAGCTGGCGGTGCGGCTGCGCGCGGAGGTGCCGATGCTGGACGCGGGGATCGGTGTGTCGGCGGGCCCGGTGGTGGCCGGCTACATCGGCGCGGAGCAGCGGTTCGAGTACACGGTGATCGGCGATCCGGTGAACGAGGCGGCGCGGCTGAGCGATCTGGCGAAGACGTCGCCGGGGCGGGCGCTGGCGTCGGGGACGGTCGTGGAGCTGGCGCATCTGGCGGAGTCGGACGAGTGGGAGTTCGGCAGGTCGGTGACGCTGCGGGGGCGCAGCCGCCCGACCCGGCTGGGCGCGCCGAGGCCGCCGAAGCCGGGGGTGGTGCCGGAGCCGGCGCCGGCGCCGGACGCGCAGGTGCCGCGGCGCGCGCGGTTCCCGCGTCCGCTGCGTCCGCTGCGGCGCGGGCGGCGGGCGCTGCTCGGGGCGCTGGTGCTGGCGAGGGCGGCCAGGAGCGCGAAGCCGGACGAGGCCGGGGCCGGCGGCGGTCCGGGGGAGGAACGGCCGCAAGGGGACGGCTGAGTCGATCCGGGGAAGATGCCGTGTCCGGCTCGTAACGCACGCCGCGGATGCGTAATGTCATCGTGTGTACACGGTCTGCTACCGGCTCGTAACCAGGGTGTCATCGAACGATTCGAGGGTCGAGGCGGCCAACCCCCGGCTCCCCGAGAGGTGACAATGTCCCGTCGGCATGGTCTCGCGTTCACGGCCGTCCTGACCGCGGCGGTGAGCACCGGCTCCGCGACGGCGGCCGCCGCGGACCCGCATCCGCTGCTCCCGTCGCTCGTCCCGCTCCTCCAACAGCAGCAGGCGTCCGCGCACCGGATCCTCGATGTGGGGCATCGCGGCGCGTCCGAGTACGCGCCGGAGAACACGCTCGCGTCGTTCCGGCTGGCGAAGTCCCGGCACGCGGACATGGTCGAGCTCGACGTCCAGCAGACGAAGGACCGCAAGCTGGTCGTCATGCACGACACGACGCTGGCCCGGACGACCAATGTGGAGCACGTCTACCCGAAGAAGAAGCCCTGGAAGGTCTCGCAGCTCACGCTCAAGCAGATCAAGAGGCTGGATGCGGGGTCCTGGTACTCGAAGAAGTACAAGGGCCAGCGCGTCCCGACGCTGGACGAGGCGCTGAAGGCGGCGAGCGGCAGCGGCCTCGGCATGCTGATGGAGCTGAAGAGCCCCGCGCTGTATCCGGGGATCGAGGGCCGGGTGGCCGCGGCGCTGAAGCGGCACCGGTCGTACTGGCTGGGCGCGAAGGGCCGGCCGAGCGAGCGGCGGCTGGTGGTGCAGTCGTTCGACTGGGCGTCGGTCAAGCGCTTCCACAAGGACCTGCCCGGCGTGCCGACCGGCCTGCTCGGCAAGCCGAAGGCCAAGGAGCTGAAGAAGCTCAAGGCGTACGCGGACCTGATCAACCCGTCCTACGGCGAGCTGACGAAGTCCTACGTGAAGCAGGTGCACGCCGCGCACCTGCGGCTGCTGACCTGGACGGTCAACAGCAAGACCAAGATGGCCAAGGCGGTCGACCTCGGGGTGGACGGGATCATCACCAACAAGCCGGACGTCCTGTACACCGTGCTGAAGGCGAGCGCCTAGGGCAGGGAGGGCAGCGCGGCGCGCGCGCGGGCGATCAGTGCCCGCGCGGCCGGTCCGCGCGGGCCCTCCGCCCGCCACGCGAGCGCGATCCGGCCGCGCAGCCGGGGCCGGACGATCGGCATCGACGCCAGCTCGTCCGCCCGGATCGCGGTGGCGGACTCGGGCAGGACCGCCACGCCCAGCCCGTGCGCGGCGAGCTGGGCGAGAACGGGCGGCTCGCCGGCCTCGAACGCGATCCGCGGGCGCAGGCCGGCGGCCGCGCACGCCTCGTCCAGGACGGCCCGCAGCCCGGTGCCCTTCGGCAGGCTGGCGAGGTCGTGCTCGGCGAGCGTGCGCAGGGAGACCGACGAGCGCCCGGCGAGCGGGTGGTCGCGCGCCATCGAGGCGAACAGGTCCTGCTCGATGACGGACTGGACGGCGATGCCGGGCGGCGGCTCGGCGCCGAGGCTGAGGAAGGCGAGGTCGGTGCGGCCGGCGAGCAGCCCCTCGGCGAGCGACGCCGAGTCGTCCTGGACGACGGTGACCTCGACGTTCGGGTGGTCGCGGTGGAACCCGACGAGCAGGCCGGGCAGGTCGAGGGAGGCGATCCAGTCGATGGTGCCGATGGTGACGTGGCCGCGCAGCAGGCCGGTCAGCTCGTCCACCGAGAGCCGGGCGCCTTCGACGGCGGCGAGCGCGGCGCGGGCGTAGGGCAGCACGGCGGCGCCGACCTCGGTGAGCCGGACGGTCCGCCCGGAGCGGTCGAGTAGCGGCTGCCCGAGCTCGCGTTCGAGCTGCCGGATCTGCGCGCTGACGCCGGGCTGCGCGACGTGCAGCTTCGCGGCCGCCTTGGTGAAACCGGCCTCTTCGGTGACCGCCACGAAGTACTCCAGCTGGCGCAGCTCCATAACCGGGGATGCTAACAGCGGGAACGTCCAGCGCTGGAGCTTCTGGCCGACTCGGGCCGTCCGCCGGGGGCGGATGCGTGGAACCTCCCGGTACGGCGGGCGCGCGGAGCCCTCGCGCGGTCCCTGACGCGCCGGTCGCGGCGGTGGCACCGCGGCCCCGCGGGCCGGACGGCCGAAACGGACGAGCGTAGCGTCCTCGCAGGTCAGCGGGGCGTCATGGGCAACCATTTCTTTGGCCTCTCTTGGACGCCGGGCGCCCGTCGCGAGGACTGAATCCGGTGCTGCGGGTGATTACCTCACCTGCGGGAGGTCGGGTGTACGGACGGCGAACATGGTCCATACGGGTGCGAATGACCGTGATTGCCGGGACGGTCGCCGCCCTGATCTGCGCCGTCCTCGTCACCCTGATCGTCATCGGGGTGCGCGGCCGCGTCACCGAATACAAGCGCAACCAGGCGCTCTCCGAGGCGCTGCGGGTCGTCGAGGACTTCCGGACCCGGCCGGTGCGCGGCGCGATCAGCGCGCCGCACGGCATCGCCATCCAGGTGCTGGACGCCCACGACACCGTGATCGCCGGTACCCCGGGCGCGGTGAAGGGGCCGCCGATGGCCACCTTCCGGCCCGGCGCCGCGACCGGCTTCAAGGACGCCCAGGTGCTCTGCCCGCCCGCCGGCCTGCGCGGCTGCCACTGGGTGATCGACTTCACCGTCCGGCAGCCGGCCGGGGAGTGGCAGGTCTACGCCGCCGCGCCGAGCATCCCCTGGTACGTCAGCGGCGGCCTGCTGACGTTCCTGGTCAGCGTCGGCCTGCTGCTGGTGCTGCTGGTGGCCCTGCGGACGTGGCGGACCGTCGACCGCACGCTCGCGCCCGTCGACGAGATCCGCCGCGAGCTGACCGAGATCACCGCGAGCAAGTCCGGCCGCCGGGTCACGGTGCCGGAGAACCGGGACGAGATCAGGCGGCTCGCCGAGGCCGTCAACGCGACCCTCGACCGGCTGGACGCGGCGCTCGCCAAGCAGCGCGGCTTCACCTCCGACGCCTCGCACGACCTGCGCAGCCCCATCGCCGCCGCGCGCACACAGCTGGAGGAGGCGCTGCTGTACGCCGACGACATCGACTGGCCGCGCACCGCCCGGACCGTCCTGCAGACCCTGGACCGGCTGCAGGCCATCGTCACCGACCTGCTGCAGCTCGCCCGGCTGGACGCGGGCGCCTGGCAGGACACCGAGACCGTCGACCTGGCCGCCATGGTCACCATCGAGCTGGCCCGCTCGGACCGCAGCAAGCGGATCGTCACGCGACTGCAGGAGGGCGTGCAGCTGCGCGGCGACCGGCTGCGGCTCGTCCGGCTGTTCACCAACCTGCTGGACAACGCGGAGCGGCACGCAGAATCGCAGGTGAGCGTCACCGTCCGCGACGAGGACGGAACCGCCGTCCTGGAGGTGCTGGACGACGGCGCGGGCATCGCGGCGGACGAGCGCGAGGTCGTCTTCCAGCGGTTCGCGCGGCTCAAGGCCGGCAAGGCCCGCGACGCCAACGGCACCGGCCTCGGCCTGCCGATCGCCCGCGAGATCGCCAAGGCGCACGGCGGCACGCTGAAGGTCGAGGACAGCGACCGCGGCGCCCGGTTCGTCCTGCGCATCCCGCGCGAGTCCTGATCGGCCGCGACCGCCCGGGGCGTGGTCAGCCGCGGCCGTCCGGCGCGAGCCGCATCCAGCCCTTGAGCCGCGACTCCTTCACCCGGCACGTGAACGGCGCGTACCGCGCGGAATCGTGGCCCGGCGCGTGCGCGAGCACCGACTCGTAGACGAACGCGGACGCGACGAAGCCGAGGTCGGCGCGGGTCTCGGCGAGGCGCTGGCGGAGCGGGCGGGCGTCCAGCAGCCGGGCGGCGTGGATCACCGACGAGCCGGACACGCCCTGCGGGTCGGTGGTCACCGGCCCGACGTGCAGCGCCATCCGCAGCTGGATGCGGACGGCCTCCTGCGCGGCCTGGTTGTGGCGGCGCAGCGACGCGGCGAGCCGCGCGACGACCGGCTCGACGGCGGCGACCGGGGTCTCGGGCGGGACGACGATCAGGGCGCCGTCGCCGCGGTCCTCGCGGTGGCACTCGTCCCACGGGACGCCGGACTCCGCGAACGCCTCCCACAGCAACTCGTACATGATCCGGCGCATCTCGAGCCGGTCGATGTCGTTGCGGTACGGCGCGCTGAAGGACGCTATGTCGACGAACATGATGGAGCAGATGTGGCCCGCCCACGGCCGTCGCGCTGGAGGCTCCTTCAGGGCGGTGGCATACGAGCCTCCAGGCGCGCCCTTGGGCTGCGCATAGGACGGGGTGAGCCGCAGGGTGGGCTCCGCCGCGCGCGCGGCGTACGGGGACAGGACGCCGTCGTCGTCGTACGGAGTGACCGCGGCGTAGGCGCTCGTCCCCGTATACGGATCGATGGGCGCTGCGTAGGGGTCGATGGGCGCCGCGGTGGCGCGGGCCTGCTCCTGCGACGGGAACACGCGCTCGGTCAGCCGGTCGTACACCTCCTTCTCCACCACGGCGACGACCCGTGTGTGCGCGGTGAGGTAGGCGGCGAACTCCTGGGTCGTCATCCACAAGGCGCGGACGGTGTCGACCGCGACGACGGTCGCGGACCGGCGCCGCAGCAGCAGCGCCGCACGCTCGCCGATGATGTCGCCGGGGCCGCGGAACGCGACGATCCGCTCGCCGCCGTCGCGGTCGACGCAGATCCGCACCGCGCCGGAGCGGATCACGAGCAGGTGGTCGGCGGCGTCGCCCTCGCGCCACAGCACCTCGCCGAGCGGGTACTCGGCCTCGTGCGCGGCCGCGATGAACGCGGCCTGCTCCAGCGGGGCGAGCGAGGCCCAGAACCCGGGCCGCGCCGGACGGCCCGCGGCGCCCGCTGCCTTGCCGCCCGCGGGCCGGACGGCCGTACCGCCCGCGCCCGCGGCGCCGGCCCTGCCCGCGGTGCCGGCCCCGCCGACCGCGCCGGCCGTGGAGAGCGCGGCCGCGTCGGGGTCGTGCAGGTGCGAATCGGGGGAGTGGGGGTGAACAGGAGGAAGGTCGAAGGTCGGGGGACGATTCTGCTGTCTTGACATGTCGGAGAACCCCATGCCTCGAAGCGCGCTCAGGGGCGCGCCGTGCCATCGCGTCCGTCGTGCCGGGGGGGCGCCGGCGGCGGACGGGCCGTGCCGAAGTCGCGTCCGGCTCTGGCCCAGGCCGCGTGATCGCGGTTAGACTGGGGGCGTCCGCAGAGCACGTTTCACCAGGTCAGTACGGTGTTCCCGCATCTGCGCAGGAGGGCCCGCAGACCCGGTGCGAGGTGCCCGGCGGTGCCGAGGAGTCGCCTCCCGCCTTCCGGCCGATCGTCTTGGCTCGCAACCGGTGATCGTCCGACGGCGGGGGCGACTCTTTCTCTTCTTCTGGAATTGCCGAAAAGCGCCTTCTCCGGATCGCCTCCCCGTACCGCCCGCCCGGCGGCGGCTGCCCGCGCCGCCGGGTCGTGCCGTTCCGTTCTCGCTCCAGTCCACCGGACGGACCGCGGTACCCCCGCCGCGTGTTCACCCTGTGTCAGGATCGTGTCTGTTCTGAGGTGGCAGGCCGCCCTCTTGCGGGACGGTTGCTGCTATTCTGCTACCTAGCACATTACAACATAGTCTACCGACATACAGCACGCCGAAACCTCCTGATCGTCCGAGTTTCCGGGTCATCACGGGGAAGGGATCTCGCCGGCGCCGATCGACGGCCGGGGCAGGTGTCGGAGTGTTGACATGCGTCCTGACATCTAGCGCAATGCCAGGTAGCATGCGGTGAGGTGGCGACAACTACGCAGAGTGAGCCGTCATATGACCAGTGATCAGGGGCCCATCGTCCAGAGCGCGCTGCTGCGCACCGAGCTCGTCCGCCTCCGCAAGGAGAAGGGGCTGACGCAGGAGCAGGTGGTCCGCGAGCTGGAGTGGTCGCCGTCCAAGCTCATCCGGGTCGAGGGCGGCAAGAACGCCATCACCCGCACCGACCTCCAGGCCCTCCTGAACGTCTACGACGTGACCTCGGAGGGGCGCCAGGAGCGGCTGCAGGCGCTGGCCCGCGGCGCGCGCGAGCCGGCCTGGTGGAACGCCTACCGCGGCGACTTCGACCCGAACTTCCTCAACTACGTGGGGTACGCCACCGGCGCCGCCTACATCCGGCACTTCCACGGCTCGGTGATCCCCGGCCTGCTGCAGACCCGCGAGTACGCCGAGGTCCTGTCCACCGGCAAGGTGTCGCAGCAGGCGCGCGCGCTCGGCGTCAGGATGCGCATGCAGCGCAAGGAGGAGCTCGCCAAGCGCGAGCATCCGCCGCGGCAGCTCTACATCATCGACGAGGCGGTCATCCGCCGCCACGTCGGCATCAAGACCGACCCCGGGATCATGCCCGCGCAGCTGCGCGACATCGCCGACCAGGCCGAGGCCGACGACCTGCTCACCGTCCGGATCATCGGGTTCAGCGCGGGGGCGCACCTCGGGCTGGAGGGGCCGTTCACCCTCCTGGAGTTCGACGGCGACCTCGACGACGTGCTGTTCCTGGAGGGCCGGTCGGGCAGCAGCGCCCTGATCACCGGCGAGGACGACCGGATCACCGAGTACCGCGACACCTTCGAGCTGCTGCTGGACGACGCGCTCTCCGCCGAGGAGTCCATCGCGCTGCTCCGCCGGACCGCCGAGGACCTGATGGCCTGACCGGCGCCCTTTTCCGGTGGCGCGAATCGACCGCGACGGGAGGTGACGCCGTTCCGGCCCTACCCCTAACCGAGTGGTCTCCACGGCACGCAGCGTGATCTTGTGTTCCCTTGTAGGCGGGATAACTGGAACCGTTTACACTCGTGATCGGGAAAATTTCCACAAGGTCGTGGTTCGTCGTGCCCTGCTTGGCTCTCGCCGGCGAGTGCTCCCGGCCCGATCGGCCGACGAGGCGGCACCGCCGGCACCGGATGGAGGGTTGCTGGATGGTCGATCGGTCTTCGCGGGGGGAGGCGCTGAACTGGCGCAAGGGCAGTGGGAGCGCCGGCGCGAACGAATGCGTCGAGGTCGCGGCGTCCGGCCCGGCCGTGCTGATCCGCGATTCCCGCGCCCCCGGTGCCGGAATGCTCGCGCTCGATTCCGCACAGTGGCGCACGCTCGTGCGTACCATCCGGAACGGCGGCCTGGACGGCCGCTGAGTCACGCGACCCATTCTCCCCGCGTTTCGCGTTAATTGTCGTCCGCCACGAACGGCGGACCCCTTTACCGGCGGATTCCGCCAACACCGGGACCGGGACCCGGTGGCCGACCCTGAGGCGTCCCTGAGCGCACCCTGAACCGTCCCTGGTCACCCTGCCGCGCGCCGGGAGCGCGGCCTAACGTGATCTTGCGGTCCGGGGCCGCCGGGGGCGCCCCGGCCGTTCCGGACGCTTCTCCGCCGCTCGGCGGACCCCCTCGACGTCCATCCCGGAAGGACATCCATGCAGCGCAAGCACAGGCGGATCGCCTGGAGCGCGGCGGCGGCGGGCCTCGTGCTCGCCGGCGCGGCCGTCCCGCTGTCGTCGCCGTCGGCGAGCGCGGCGCCGTCGGCGAACGCGGCGCCCGGCGCGGCCCGCACGCCCGCCGTCGACTGGAGGGCGTGCGGCGACGACGGCCAGGCGCAGTGCGCGACCCTCCGGCTCCCCGTCGACTGGGCGCACCCGGACGGTCCGACGTTCGGCCTGGCCATCGCGCGCCGCAAGGCCCTGGACCCGGGGGCGCGCGTCGGCACGCTGGTGTTCGGCCCCGGCGGGCCGGGCGACTCCGGCGTCCAGCGGGTCACGAAGGTCGACGGCGGCATCGACCGGTTCAGCGACCGGCTGCGGCAGCGCTTCGACATCGTCAGCTTCGACCCGCGCGGGATCGGCGCCAGCAACCCGGTGACGTGCTCCGCCGCGCTCCTCGCCGCCCGTCCCGACCCCATCGTCAAGAGCCGGAAGGAGTTCGACGCGACCGTCGCCTACAACGCCGAGCTCAGGGACGACTGCCGCAAGCGCACCGGACCGCTGTACGACCACGCCGACACGATGAGCACCGTCCGCGACGTGGACGCCATACGAGCCGCGCTAGGCGAGACCAAGCTGAGCTTCCACGGCAGCTCGTACGGGACGCTCCTGGGCGAGGAGTACGCGGAGACGTACCCGGGCCGTGTGCGCGCGCTGGTGCTGGAGAGCGTCGACGACCACAGCATCCGGGCGGCGCAGCCGTTCCTGGAGTCGGAGATGGCGGCCGCGCAGGACTCCTTCGACCGGTTCGCGGCATGGTGCGACCGGACGGCGAGCTGCGCGCTGCACGGCAGGGACGTCCGGGCCGTCCTGCGCGACCTGCGGGAACGCGCCGCGCGCGGCGAGCTCGCCGATCCGCAGACCCCGGGGCGGGCGCTGACGGAGTTCGAGCTGCTCGTGGTCACGTACAAGACGTTCTACGGTCCCGACTGGGCGAAGCTGGCGTCGCTGCTGTCCGCGCTGGAGGCGAGCAAGCCGGTGCGGCCCGCCAAGGCTGCGCCCGTTGCAGCGCCGCCCGCCGAGGGCACCGGAACCGACAACTTCACCGCGCAGTTCTGCTCCGACTGGAACCTTCCAGTGCGCGACTACAACGAGTTCGCGCGGATCTCGCGGCGCACCGAGCGCATAGCGCCGGACATGCACGGCGCCCGTCCGCTCATGGCCGTCACCGCCTGCCTCGGCTGGCCGAAGCCCGTCGCGAACCCGCAGCACCGGCTGAAGGTCCGCACCGCCGCGCCGATCCTGCTGGCGAACGCGGTCCACGACCCGGCCACGCCGTACGCGTGGGCGCGGAACGTCGCGCGCCAGATCGGGCCGAAGGCCACGCTGCTCACCTACGCGGGATCCGGCCACGGCAGCTACGGCCGCGGCCCGTGCATGCAGGACGCGATCGACGGCTACCTGATCTCGCTGAAGGTGCCCGCGCGCGGCACGGTCTGCCCGGCCGTGCCTCAGTAGAGGAACGGCAGCTCGACGCCCTCGGCGCCGGTGAGGCCGCGGCCGTCCGCCCGGCCCATCAGCCACGCGAGCAGTGCCGGCGCGGGCCCGGTGACCAGGGTCTCGCCGTCGCCGTGGGCGGCGCCGGTGTCGGTGGCGCGGACGCGCAGGCGCGGCGCCCCGTCGCGGCGGGCGTAGGACGCGACGATGTTCGGCAGCCTCCGGGCGACGTAGTCCGCCGGCCAGTCCGCGGGCCCGAACCCGGCGTCGAGGTCGACGTGGTGCGTGAGCACCTCGGTGAGCCGGGCGTCGGTGGCCCGCGCGACGGGATGCCGCGCGCCCGACGTCCACTCGACGACGCGCTCCCACGCGTCGTCCGGCATCGCCGCGTACGCCTCGGCCCAGCGCTCCGCGCTGTCGCGGACGTCGGCGACGAGGACGGCGGCGGGGCGTCCGGCGCCGTCCTCGATCTCGGCGGCGCGGGCCTCCATGCTCGCGTACTCGCGCGCCTCGACGCCGGTGCGTGCCCAGGTCAGCAGCCGGGTGCCGCCGTCGGCGTTGCGCGCGACATGGGTGAGCACGTGGCCGCGCGTCCAGCCGGGCAGCAGCGACGGCGCGCGCATGTCCGCCTCGTCCAGCCGGGCGGCGGACGCGAGCAGGTCGCGGGTCGCCGCGCTGATCGTCTCGAGCGGTTCGACGGGGGTCATGGGGGTCCTCTCACCAGGGGACGGGGCGGCCGTCGCGGAAGAAGCCGCCGGTCGGGCCGCCGTCGGGCAGCGTCGCGGCCCACACCACGCTCGCCGCGCCGTCGGCGACGGGACGCCCGCCGGGCCCGCCCATGTCGGTCGCGACCCAGCCGGGGCAGACCGCGTTCACCAGGATCCCGTCGGGCCTCAGTTCGGCGGCGAACATCTTGGTCAGCGCGTTGAGGGCGACCTTGGACGCGGTGTAGGCGGGGGTGCCGGAGCCCATCCCCGCCAGCGACGCGGCCTCGCTGGAGACGTTGACGACGCGGCCGTGCGCGCTGCGCCGCAGCGCCGGGAGCAGCGCCTGCGTCAGCCGCCACGGCCCGTACAGGTTGGTCTCCGCCGCGTCCCGGACGACGTCCAGGTCCGCGGTCGAGGGTCGCTGCCAGGTGTCGTAGGTGATCGCGGCGTTGTTCACCAGCACGTCCAGCCGGCCGACCTCGGCGGCGACGCGCTCGACGTCCGCGGCGGACGTCACGTCCAGCACGACCGGGGTCGCGCCGGCCTCCTTCGCGGCGCGCTCGGCCGCGGCGGGATCGCGCGCCCCGAGCAGCACCTCGTGCCCGCGTGCGGCGAGCTGCCGGCACACCTCCAGGCCGATGCCCCGGTTCGCGCCGGTGACCAGCGAGATCGTCACGCCTTTCGCCTCCCCCGAACGGATACGTAAATGATCACGCGCGGGAGGGGTGCGCGTCCAGCGGTCCGAATGGGCCTGCCGTCAGCGGACGCCGCGGGGGCGGAACTGGATGCTGATCCGGGGGCCGACCGCGCGGGTGCTCTTCGGGATCGCGTGGTCCCACGTCCGCTGGCAGCTGCCGCCCATGACGATCAGGTCGCCGTGGCCCAGCTCCCGCTTGATGGCGGGTCCGCCACCGCGCGGACGCAGCAGCAGCGGGCGCGGTGCGCCGACGGACAGGATCGCGACCATCGTGTCCGCGCGCGCGCCGCGTCCGATCCGGTCGCCGTGCCAGGCGACGCTGTCGCGGCCGTCCCGGTAGAGGCATAGCCCGGCCGTCCGGAACGGCTCGCCGAGCTCCTCCTCATAGTGCGCGTTGAGCGCGGCCTTGGCCTCGTCCAGGACGGGGTCAGGCAGCTCGGCGCCCTCGTTATAGAAGGACAGCAGGCGCGGCACGTCCACGACCCGGTCGTACATGCGTCTGCTCTCACCGCGCCACGGGACGGACGTGTGGAGCCGCTCGAACAGCGCGTCCGCGCCCGGGATCCAGGCGGGCAGCACGTCGATCCATGCGCCGTGGGCCAGCCGCGTGCGCCGCGCCTCGCCCAGCGGGCGGGGGCCGGCCTCGTCGGCGCGGTCCAGCAGCGAGCCTTGGAACATGGCCTCACTGTACCCGGCGAGTCAAACACATGTTCGATCAGTTGCGATAGTCCGCGTCGCAGAAGACCAGGCCGCCGTCCGGCACCTTCTTCTGCACGGACTTCCCGTCGACGAAGACCTCGCAGCCGACCATGACCATCGGCGTCGCGCCGGCCCCGCTGATGGAAAGCGCCGCCGTCGGCTGGTTCCCGGCGTCCGGCATCGGGAACTCCTTGTGCCACGGCAGCTTCACGTTCTTCAACGTCACCGACTTCGTGCTCACCGGGTCGCTGTAGACGATCTGCATGGCCTTCGGCCCCGACCCCCACACCACGTACTTGACCTGGTGGACGATGCCCGTGTCGGCCTTCCCGACGTCCGGGATCCGCTGCAGCACCAGCGCCGCGAGCGCCGCCAGCATCCCCTTCGGGTCCTTGTCCGGATGCTGCGGGACCTCCGACAGGACGATCCCGACGGTCAGCGCGCCGCGCCGCGCCTCCACCTCGTACTCCGACGGGCCGCCGCCCAGCGTCGAGTAGTCGAACCAGCTCTCGTCCGCGCCCTGCACCACGTTCGGCGCCAGGACCGACGGCTTGCCCTTCAGCCGGTCCTTGTGGTCGTCCAGCCCCTGCTTGAACGTGATCTTCGCGCCCTGCGCGCTCTTCTGCAGGCTCAGCGTCAGCTGGTCGCCCAGCATGTAGGTGCAGCCGACCGTGTTGGAGCCGTCCTGCGCCGGGCCCGCGTTCTCCTGCGGCATGCGCTGATGGCCGTACTTGGCGTAGTCGGCGTCGGTCAGCAGGCCGCACATCTTCGCCGTCAGCCGCCCGTTCTCCGGCTGCGGCCAGCCCCCGGCCGGCGCCGACGCCTTCGCCGCCGGCTTCACAGGGGCCTTGCCCGCCGGCTTGTCCTTCCCACCTCCGCCGCACCCCGCCAGCGCGAGCACAAGCGCTCCGCCTGCGGCGACGGTCCTGATCGCACACCCACGTCTCACGTCCGCAGACGCTACGGACACGCGATTACACCCGGCTTACAGCCGCTCGCGGACGAGAATGTCGGACGCCCCGCATAGCCTGCGTGCGTGACGGGGGGACTGCCGCGCCCGGTGAGGGCGCTCATCGGCGTGCGCGTGATCAACCAGCTCGGCGCGTACGTCATGTCGTTCCTCGCCGTGCTCGCCGGGCCAGGGCTCGCGTCCGCGGCGCTGGCGGTCTTCGGCGTCGCCGCGCTCGCCTCGCGGTGGCTCGGCGGCGTCCTCCTCGACCGGCTGGCGCCCCGCACCGCCGTCGTGCTCGGCCTCGCGTCCACCGGCGCCGCGCTGCTCGTCCTCGCGCTCGCGCACGGGCCGCCGCAGACCCTCGGCGCGGTCGCGCTGGTCGGCCTCGCCTTCGAGATCTGCGAGCCCGCCACCCAGGAGGCGCTCGCCCGCGCCGCCCCCGCCGGACGGCACGGCGACGTCTACGGCCTGCTCGGCACGTCACTGGTCGCGGCCGGCGCGGTCGGCGGGCTGCTCGCCGCCGTCCTGCTGCCCCTCGGTGCCCGCTGGCTCGCCGTCGCGGACGCGGCGACCTGCCTCGCCGCGGCCGCCGTCGCCCTGGCGTTCCTGCCGCGCGAACCCGTCCGGCCGCCCGTGCGCGACGGGGCCTGGCGCCCGTCCGGCCGGCTCGTCCGGCTGACGCTCGCCGGCACCGCGTTCGCCGTCGGCTACCTCGCCGTCATCATGTACATGCCGTTCGTGCTGCTCCAGCGCGGCGCGCCCGCCTGGCTGCCCGGTCTCGCACTGACCGGCGCCGCCGTCCTCGCCCCACTGACCGGCCGCCTCGGCCGCCGCGCCCTGGACCGGCTGCCCCACGAACGCGTCCTCGCCCTCGGCACCGGCCTCCTCGGCGGGGCGGCAGTCGTCCTGGCCATCGGACGATCCGTGCCCGTCACCGTCGCCGCATACATCGCCTGGGCGGTCGCCGACAGCGTCCTCCAAGGCCGCTGGCAGGCCCTGATCGCGTCGATCGCCCCGGAGCCCGAACGGCCGCGCTGGTTCGCGTTCTTCGGCTCGTCCTGGGGCGTCGCGCAACCCGCCGTCCCCGGCCTCGCCGCCCTGGCCGGCGGCGCGATGCCCGTCGCGGCCGCCGCCTTCCTGCTCACCCCTCTGACCCTGCGCCGTCCACACCGCCCGGAGCCCACCGGCCCGGCCTTGACCGCACGCGACGACGACCTCTCACCGGAGATCGCCGCCGACCGGACCTGAGCCCGCCCGCCGCGCAGAGCGCGCCGGGCCGAGACGTCAGGTGTTCAGGGACGACGCGCGGCGGCGCGGCTTGCGCTGCGACGTGCCGCCCTGCGCGCCGCCGCCTCGCCGGGCCTTCTGCCCGGCCGCGGCGTCCGGCGTGGACTTGCGGGCCACGGGGGCGTCCTGCGTGTTCTTCCGCTGCTCGCGAGCGGCAGAGCCGCGACGGGAGTTGCGCCCGGGCGCGGTGTCCGCCGTGGTGGTTCGCTGCGCGTCGCGAGGCGCGGGGGCCTCGGCGCGGCGGCCGTCCTGCGCGGCGTCATTCTGGCGCGCGGTGCTGCGCCGCGACGGGCTCTGCCCGGCGTTGCGCTGGGGCGCGGCGTTGCGCTGCGGGGCAGGGTTCTGCGCGGCGGGGGCGGGGCGCGACGGGGGACGGGCGCCGGTGATGCGGGCCAGGTCGCCGTCGCCGGGGCGCACCTCGGTGACGCGCGGGGTGATGCCCGCCATGGCCATCAGGTCGGCCATCTCGCGGCGCTGGTCGGGCAGGACGAGCGTGACCACGGTCCCGGCGCGTCCGGCCCGGGCGGTGCGCCCGCCGCGGTGCAGGTAGTCCTTGTGGTCCGCGGGCGGGTCGACGTTGACGACCAGGTCGAGGTCGTCGATGTGGATGCCGCGGGCGGCGACGTTGGTGGCGACCAGGACGGTGACGTCCTCGGTGCGGAAGCCCTCCAGCGCGCGGTTGCGCTGCGACTGGGTCTTGCCGCCGTGCAGCGCGGCGGCGCGGATGCCGCGCGCGGCCAGCTTGCGGACGAGCCGGTCCGCGCCGTGCTTCTTGCCGACGAACATGATCACGCGGCCCTCGCGTGCCGCGATATGAGCGGTCGTGTCCTGCTTGTCGGTGTCGCTGACGTGCAGGACGTGGTGCTCCATCGCGGTGACCGCGCCGGCCGCCGGGTCGACCGAGCGGGTGACCGGGTCGTCGAGGAACGCGCGGACGAGCTTGTCGACGTTGCGGTCGAGGGTCGCCGAGAACAGCATCCGCTGCCCGCCGGGCGGCGTCTGCTCGAGAAGCCGGGTGACCTGCGGGAGGAACCCCATGTCGGTCATCTGGTCGGCCTCGTCCAGCACGGTGATCCGCACGTCGCCGAGCCGGCAGTCGCCGCGCTCGATGAGGTCGGCGAGGCGTCCGGGCGTCGCGATCAGGACGTCCGCGGCGCGCCGGAGCGCGTTCGCCTGACGGGAGATCGGCATGCCGCCGACGACGGTGACCGTCCGCAGGCCGACGGCGTCCGCGTACGGGCCGAGGGCGTCGGTGACCTGCTGGGCGAGTTCACGGGTCGGGACCAGGACGAGCGCTAGGGGCGCGCGGGGCTCGGCCCGCCGGCCCGCGGTGCGGGCGAGCAGCGCGAGGCCGAACGCGAGGGTCTTGCCGGAGCCGGTGCGGCCGCGCCCGAGGACGTCCCGTCCCGCGAGGGCGTTCGGCAGCGTCGCGGCCTGGATCGGGAACGGCTCCGTCACGCCCTGCTCGGCGAGCTCGGCGAGCATGCGCGGCGGCAGGGCCAGCTCGCCGAACGACTCGACGGGCGGCAGCGGCGGGGTGCGCATCTCCGGCATCGCGAACTCGGCGTCCGGACGCTGTGTCCGCGCCGCCTTCACGGCGTTGGACGGGCGGCGGCGAGCGCCGGAGCGTGATCGCGACGAACCGCCGCGGGCGGCGGGACGGTCGGCATTGGGCATGGTGAGGCCTTCCTCGGAAGCGGTGCGTCCCGAGGAAGAGCTCCGCCTGCGCGGCGAAGAGCTAACAAGAACGAACCGACGGGCGCGGTCGTGCCGCGCACCAGTGAAACGGGGGACGGAACCCCCTGGAAACATGATGCAGCGCCGGGCTCGCCTCGAGGGGCGCGCCCGGCGCGCAGGTCCCCGGCCGGTGTCACTGCGGGGCGACCCCGCGGGTGACGCCGGCCGGCGCCTTCCGCTCAGCTGGAGCTCACGCTCCAGGCGCGGGTCAGGCGGGGACGATGTTCTCCGCCTGCAGGCCCTTCTGGCCCTGCGTGACGTCGAACGACACCTTCTGGCCCTCCTGGAGCTCACGGAAGCCCTGGGCGGCGATGTTGGAGTAGTGGGCGAAGACGTCGGCGCCGCCGCCGTCCTGCTCGATGAAGCCGAAGCCCTTTTCCGCGTTGAACCACTTGACGGTGCCGGTGGCCATGGTCGTTCTCCTTCTGGGTCGGTCCCGTCCCGCACACCTTGCGCGGGACGGCGCCGCGATGGCCCATCCGGAAGATCCAGAACAACAAAAAATGCGCCTGAGGACGGACCGTCAGGCGCACATACATGTCTATGGGAACCGCAACTCTCATAAGGCTACCACATGGTAGGCCAGACGGTGCCGGCGCCCTGAATTTTCCCTTCAACTGCCCGGGAGGGTCCCCGCCAGCCTCCTCGCGGGCGCATACTGGCAGAAATGAAACCCTTCCAGCCCGCCAAGCGGCGACACCTGCCGACCAGCCCGTTCGCGCCTCCGCCCGCGGCCCCGCCCGCCAAGGAGTTCGCGCCGGAAGACCAGGTCACCCACGACAAGTACGGCCTCGGACGCGTCCTCGAGGTCGAGCCCGGACGCGCCGTCCTGGTCGACTTCGGGACCCGCAAGGTCCGGATCCTCGCCCCGTACGCCAAGCTTTTCAAGCTCTGAGACCCGTCCTTCACCCCGACCGACAACCCCGCACGAAACCCGATCACGCCCGGCGCCGATATCGCGAAGCCAGCGGTCATCGCACCGCGGTCCTGAGATCACCAGGACGGCGACCGGCCGTGGAACCACGCCCTGAGCAAGGCGCGCCCGCCCTTTCGGTCGCGGCGCCGCTCCTTCACGTCCGCACGCGCGAGGGCGCACGGACGTCGTCGGCGCCTGCCCGGACGGCGCGGCGTCCTCCGCGGAGCCGGGCCGCGCGGGCGGCGTCATCCGGCGGGCAGTGCCGCCCGCCGGGCTCAGGCCGCCGTCGACCGGGACCGGTCCGCCGCCGGCGCCGCGATGCCGGCGCGGCGGACGGCGAACGCCCGGTCGAGCCCGGTGACGTGCAGCAACCTGACCAGCTGCGGGCGCGCCCCGGCGAGGACCAGGGTGCCGCCCGGCCCCGTCCGGCGGCGTGCGCCGATGAGCAGCGCCAGCCCGGACACGTCGCAGAACGTGACGCCGGACAGGTCGATGACGACGTGCGGGCCGGCGTCGATCAGCGCGACGCGCAACCGCTCCCGCAGCGACGGCGCGGACGCGATGTCGAGTTCGCCGCTGAGGGCGATGAACGTGTGATCCGCGTACTGCTCGCGGGTCAGCCCGGCCTCGGACGAGGCGGCGCGGGCGTCCGCCACTGCGCGGGAGGGGCGATGTTGCGGCGTCATGGGCGCCGTACCTGTCTGGCCTCGCCGGGAGACCGGGTATCGGGGAACCAGGGGGACGCGGGCATGGACGCCCGCATCGAAAACCTCTCGTTCACGCACCACCCTACGCCTCGCGGCGCCGGGCGGGCGTGCGGTCAGCGGCGGGGGACGAGGAGGTCGAGGTCGGCGCTGGTGACGCGGGCGCGTTCGGCCAGGGCGTCGCGGTCCAGGCCCGCCGCCGCGACCAGTTCCAGCGCGCGCGTCAGCATCGTCGGCTGCTCCAGCGCGCGCGCCGGGCCCGGCTCCTGCCGCCGCCACCCGCGCGAGCTGAGCGTGCCCATCGCGTTCCGGTAGACGCCCTCGTCCATGACCCGCAGCGTGCGGGCGCGGTACAGCAGCGCCGCCATGCTGACGCCCCACTGCGCCTTCAGCTCGCCGAGCCGGTCCCAGTCGGCGGACCGGGGGAGCTCGCCCGCGATCTCGTCGGCGGGCATCAGGAACTCCGCCGCGAACCGGTGCGCCTGGTCCTCGACGATCTTCCCGCCCGGTTCCGCGTCGGCGTGCATCACCAGATGCCCCAGCTCATGGGCGCCGTCGAACCGGTTCCGCCAGTGGTCGGCCTTGGCCGGATTGAAGAACACCATCGGACGCGGATGCAGGCCGACGCTGAACGCGTCCACCCGGTCCGCCGCGTCCGGCAGCACGAGCACCACCACGCCCCGCGCCTCGAGCGTCCGCACCACGTGCGGCACCGGCCCCGGCCCGCCGACCAGCGCCTTCCGCGCGACCCGTGCGGCCTCCACCGGCCCGCTGCCCGCGATCTCGTCCGGAGCCACCACGTACTCGGGCAGATCGACCACCGGCAGATCGACGAGCTCCTCCAGCGCCGCCACCACGTCCGCCGCGATCCGCCCGTACGCGAGGGCCTGGTCGCGCTCGACCTGGCTCGTCGACCTCAGCGACCGGAAGTGAGCCCCGTCCAGCGACACGCCACCGCGCCCGCCCCGGAAGAACTCCACCGGCACGCCCAACGCGATCGCCAGCCGCGACACCACCGCGTCCTCGGGCCGCTGCACCCCGGCCTCGTACTGCCCGATCGCGCGCGGCGTGCTTCCCACGGCCTGCGCGAGCTGGTTCTTGCGCAGCCCCCTGAGCCGCCGGGCCAGCGTCAGCCGCTCGCAGTCGAACTGCAGCCGCGCTCCGGCGACCCGTCCGCTCATCGTCCCCTACGCCGTTCCTGTGCTCGTCTCTCCGCGCAGCCGCAGGGGAACGTCGGCCTCGTCGTCCCAGAGCGGCATCGTCCGTTCGACGAGCTTACGGCGTGGATCACCCCCCAGCGCGTCGTCCAGCTCCCGGACCCAGTGCCACGCCGTCCCGCCGTCGGCGTTCCACCGGGGACGTCCCAGGAAGAGCTCCATCTCCAGCGGCTCGTCGCTCGCACTGTGCGCGAGCACCAGCGTCACGTCCCCGGGCGTGTCGCCGCCGATCCCCAGATCCAGCGCGAGCTGCCGGTCCTCCGCGTACTCCTGCCGCGCCACCGCCTGCTTGGTGGGACTGTCCCGGTCCCACCTGATCTTGCGGACGGCGCCGAACTCGTGCCGCTTCAACAGCACCCGGTACTTCCCGTACCGCCACCCGGGCGACCCGTTCAGATCGTCCCGGACGACCCTTTGGTCATCCTCGAAGACGCGGTCGATCCACGTCGCGAACACGTCGAACGCCGTCACCCCGTACGACCGCTCCGTGAACCCCGCCGCCCGGCTCAGCCCCCCGAACACGGCCAGTGTCGCCTCCCGGTGCGCGTCCCGCACCCCGTGCAGGAACCCACCGGCCCGCAGTTCCCCCCAAACGACCGTCTCCTCGCTCACACCCCCGGACCCTAACCGCCGCCACCGACAGAACCGGGCCGCTCCTCGACGGCGAACAACCGCACCTCCCGCAGCCGCGGCACCGGCCCCGACCTGCCCTCCCGCACCCACAGCGCCCGGACGGTCGTCCAGATCAGCGTCCGCGCCCCGACGAAGAACAGCACCGCCAGCGGCACCTCGCCCAGCAGCGCCGTCACCACGCTCACCACGAACTCGCCGGAACCCCACGACAGCATCACGTCGAACCACGCGTCGCACAGCAGCAACGTCCCCGTGACGAGCTGCCCCAGGATCGCCATCTGCAGCCGCCGCCACACCGTGAACGCCGTGAACGCGAACGCCACCGTCAACGCGACGTCGAACCCGATCCACGCCACGCCCCACTGCCTGGACGTGTAGTGGTCCGGCAGCGTGTACCCGAGGACGACCGTCCACGGAATCAGCCACCCGCAGCACGCCACCAGGAAGACGAGCACCACTCCCCGCCGACGCCTATACCGCGGCAGGTCCAGCGGGTCCTCGTCCTCCAGAGCGATCAGGGCCCGCAGCAGCTCCGCCCGCTCCGCGGCCGGCAACCCCCGCAACTCCTCGACCGACACCACCCCGACCACCGTCCTCCCGGCCGACGACCTGCACCCAGCATAGGAAGCCGGTCCGCCGCCGCCGAGGACTATTTGCCCGCGTCCCTCCTCTTGACCGGCGTCGCCTTCCCCTCGGCGACGAGCCGCTCATGCTGCTGCCACCCCTGCAACCACTTCCAACCGGCCCCGAGCCCCGCCGTGGTCGCCGCCACCATGAAAGAGGTCACCTGCGTCTGGTCCAGATGCGCGCCCGGCACCCACTGCGCGACGACCCCCGCCAGCCACCCGGCCGCAACAGCGAAAACCGGCGTGAACAACGCCACGCCCCGCCCCAACCAGGACCCCTCACTAACCGGCGCCTCCGGCACGCCCGCGCCCTGCTCCTCGCCCTCACTCACACCACATCACCATCCCGCTCCGGTAGGGCGGACAACCGCCCACGAACCAACACACCCCATGCTGATCCGCAAGGCCCCACCCCGCCCCCAAAACCCCCAATCCTGGCTCAGATCCGCTCGCCGTTCTCGAGGTAGCGAGTCGTACCGTCGAGATGAGCGGCATGCCCGTGGACGAGACGGCGGGCCAGCCGGCCGATGGTCAGATCGTGGATCTGCGCGATGTCGTAGAACTGGTAGCCGACCAGTTCGACCACGTCGAGACGGATGGCGTCGAGCTGGTCAGGAGCCAGCACGCCTCCGTCGAAGAGGAAAAGGATCTTGTCGCCCTCGCCCGCGGCAGGCGCCCAGTCGGCGACCAGCAGCCGACCGATCTCCGGCCGGATGCCGAGTTCCTCGTCGACCTCGCGGACAGTGGCCTGATAGGGGGTCTCGCCGTGCTCGACGTAGCCGCCAGGGACCTCGCGGTAGTCCTTGTACGACGGATCGACGAGCATGATCTGGCCGCGCGCATCAAAGAACAGAACCCCCGCCGCCGCACGCGCGCGAGTGAAGGCCGCTGCAGGATCATCGGTCACACCTGCCGAGCGTAGGACGCCGAACTAGATCACGTCCCTGCGCCGACCAGGGCAACGCGCCTTCGTTGCTGCGCGGCCTCAGGGAAGCTGCTTGATGCGCCGGACGAGCGCCGCAAACCGCTCAGGAGCGAGCGCAAGGTGCCCACCCCCAGGGTCCTCGCTGTCCCGTACCCCGGATGACGTCGGCCAGCGCTGCGACCTCGACACACTGGGCGGTCGTGCCCTCTGTCGAGTGGCTGCTCTTGCGCCAGGTGGGTCGAGTCATGCGAGGCCCTCCGCGGGTGCTCGATCAGTTGCTGTGACGCAATCCTCGTCAGGCGAGGTTCTTCAGACGCCGGACGAGCGCCGCAAACCGCTCGGGGCCGAGCGCGAGGTGCCCACCCGCAGGGTCCTTGCTGTCCCGCACCCCGATGACGTGGGAAAGCGCAGCGACCTCGACACACTCCCCACCCTGGTTAGTGCTCCTGCTGCTCTTCCGCCACACGGCCATTGTCATCTGACGTCCTTGAGGTGCTGCAACACGGCGGCGAACTGAGCGGGTGTGAGTTTGAGAGGGGTGCCGGTCGGCAGCTTGCTGTCCCGCACACCGATGGAATCGTCAAGGAGAGCAACCTCGACGCACTCTCCCGAGGTCCCTTGAGTCGACCGACTGCTCTTTCGCCAGGTGGGGGCAGTCATGTGAAGCTCTCCATGAGTTGCTCGATCAGTTGCTCTCACGCAACTCTCATCAGGTGAGGTTCTTGAGACGCCGGATGAGCGCCGCGAACCGTTCGGGAGCAAGCGCTAGGTGTCCACCCTCGGGGTCCTTGCTGTCGCGCATCCCGATGGTGCCGGGGAACGCAGCGACCTCGACACACTCGCCACCCTGCGTCGTGCTCCTGCTGCTCTTGCGCCAGTCAGGCGTCATTGCATTGCCTCCATGACCTGCTCGATCAGGTTTCGCGACAGCCCTTCGGGAAGAGCGTGCTGTCCGATCTGGTCATAACGTAGTGCATATGCCGCAGTTTCAGCGGTGCCCGAGGCGAGCCGGCCTCCTCCCGGCGCTTCGATGTAAGCGACATCCATGGGCGGCCCGGTGAGTGTCATCAGCATGAAGGAGCCGTCCAAACCGGGATGGGCGCCGATGGACTTGGGGACCACGCGGACGCCGATGTTGGGACGGTGCGAAAGATCAATGATGTGGGCGAGTTGCGCCCTCATGGTCTTCGCGCCACCGCACGGTAGTTCCAGCAAGGTCTGCGACAGCAGGAACCACAGCATCGGCGGATCGTCCCGGTCAAGGAGTGCCTGGCGGGAAAGACGTTGCTCGAGCGCACCCTCGACGTCCTTCAGGTTCCCCGCTGTAAGGCAGGCCCGCGCGTAGTCGGGAGTCTGCAGCAGGCCCGGGACGAGGTCGACCTGCCAGGTCTTGATGACAGAGGCCTTCACCTCGAGGTCGATGTATTGCCTGAACCAGTCTGGGTCGTGGCCGAGCGTGGCGTACCAGACGAGGAACGAGAAGATCCCACCCGTGTCCCAGTGCTGGTCGAGGCGGCGAGCTTGGTCCGCCTCGAGTTGAAGTGCGCCAGTCTCCAGTCGAGAAACTGTCGACTTGGAACAGCCGAGGATCTCACCTAGGAGATCACCTGTGAGCTTGCGCTGGAGGCGGCAGAAGCGCAGGTAGTAGGCGATGAGTCCCCACATCGAAGACTTCGGGTCGGGGGTCGGCCGATGACTCACCTTCGTCCTCCCATTTTCAAGGAGTTGCGGGAGTTGCGAGCAACTCTGACAAAGGTAATCCGGCGCGCGCACCCTGTGAGCGGAAGCAAGAAATCTCTGACTTGCAAGGGTGGTGTCAAAGTGACACAAATAGAGCAGCTCGGGCAAATGTCCATCGGTCATGCGGCGGAAATAGCACTCGGTGGAATGTGCGCCTGGCGCCTGCCGGTGGACGCGACGTGTGCGTCCGTCAGCCGCTCGCTCCTCGCCATCGCTCTGACGGACCTCCGACTCGAGCGCGAGGCGATCGACGACATCACTCTCGCGGCAAGCGAACTGGTCACCAACGCCCTGAACCACGGACTCCGTCCCGATCCGCTCCGCCTGTCCGTGCCGCCGGAACTCTGGCTCTGGGCTCGCGTCACACCCTCGCCGCAACTGGTGGTCTCGGTGTTCGACGCCTGCCGTGACTCGTTCCCCGACACGACTCCGCGCGAGCTCCTCGACGAACATGGGAAGGGCCTCGGCATCGTCGGCATCCTCGCCGCCGCCTGGGGAGCGCACCGCTCCCGCTCGCGCCTCGGCGCCGGTCACCCTGGAAAGGCCGTCTGGTGTGCCTTCCCCCTCAACGCTCCCTGGCCGAACCCGAACCTGACGGCTCCGCCCGTTCTGGCCGCCCAGCACCTCGCGGCGACGCTCGCTGCGCAAGGCATCCGCAACGTCCAACATCGCCAGGGCCGAGGCGTCTCTCTGGTCACCGTCCCGACGTCATGCACGGAGATCAACGTCTGGGTGGAACCGGCTCACCTCACCTGCACGACGTCCGACGGTTCGCGCATTCGCCGCCCTATGGCAGACCTCCACGACATCGCCGAGCACCTCGTCAGTTCGTGTGAGAACTAGCGGAGGATCGTATGGTCAGCCGGCCTTGCGGAAGATCTCGTAACGCCGCTCGATGGCATCCGGGTCGGGGCGGTCGAGTCGCCTTCGGGGCATGGTGAGCGCGACCCCGTTCATCTCCTGAAGGCCGTGCTTGAGCATCGGGCCGTCGACTTCGTGCAAGATATCGGTGCGGACCTGGATGGTCAGGTCCGGTCGGATTCCCAAGATGTTCGCATCGTATGCCGCATGGTGGATCTTGCAGAGCGAGAGCCCGTTGGAGATGGCCGGGACTCCTCGGTCGTCCCGGTCGGGAATGATGTGCGCGGCATCGAGCAGCGATGCGTGGCGGAGGCGGCAAATGGCGCAACTGGTTTCGTAGGCTTGGATGACCCGCTGCCGGAACACCGGCTGGTGCAAGCGCTGCTTGGTGATGCGCTCCGAGTACCGCCGCTCCAGAGGGCTCAGGGACGTGTGGTCGGCGAGGTTCAACTGCGCCTCGTCGAGGGCGATGGCCACCTGCAGGTTCCGGGGCTCGTCCGCGACGATCCAGACCGGGTAGAAGGGCAGAAAAAGGCCCTGCCGGATGCCGAAGAACCAGATGAGCGGGACTCCGAGCCGGTGCGCCTCCCGTAGCCCGCGATTGGTGTAGTGCTGCGGGTCGTCTCCCTGGTACTTGTACCTGAGGAAGCCGTCAGGTCCGACTGCATCTTCGTAAGGGGGCCGCTGTCTGTCCGACGTGTACGTCGTCAGGATCGACAGTGCTGCACGGAATCCCTGAGGCTTGCGGATGCCTAGTTGGTTGTCGATGAGCGGAAAGCGCTGCCCCTCGAACGTGAAATCGAGGAGGTCCTGGCGCGTCACCACGAGACTGTCGGGCGTGGACTTCCGGTCCAGCCATGCCATCGCAGCGGTGCGGAGGCTGCCGTCGAAGTCATCCGAACCCGGCGCAGTCATGGTGAAGTTTCTACTACTTCACCGCCGATTGCGCCATACTCTGGCGCGGCTGTCTGATGGCCGCCGGCGCTGCGTTGGTTGACGAGCGGGGCTTGTGGCGGGGACGGGCGCGGTGCGAGCCGCGCGGTGGGCGTCGGGTGCGGTGGGGGCATCTGTCGCCGAGGCAGTGGTGAATTTGGACTGGAGTGTGGCGCGTGGAGTTTGTTTGGGGCGAGGGGCGAAGGGCTCTTCGGGCTCGGGACAGCCGGGTTCTGGAGGTTGGGGCGGAGGCCGGGTTCTCTTTGCGGCTGTCTAATGGTGCCTGTTTGGAGTTTGCGGGGGTTGTATCGCAGACGGTGGGGCCGCGGGGTGGAGATAATCCTGTTCGGGGGATTGAAAGCTTCTCGGCGGAGGAGCTTTCTATGTTGGTCTCTACGCGGCCTTTGTCGTGGGTGATCTTTGATAGTGGTGACCACCGGATCGTTTTCTCCAATGGTTGGCATCTCGCCTTGAGGGGCGGTGGTGAGGGGCGCTGGACGTTGGAGTTGGGCGATGGGCGGGTGCTCTCGTTTCCGGAGGGGTGACGGTGTTGGGGATGGGGTGTGTCACAGTTCGTCCAAAAGGACATGGGTGTCTGTATATGCTTGGGCGTTCTGAGGGCGTTGGTGGGTGGGGCGGCGTCCGTGGTCGTGGAGGAGCGCCTGCATGTCCGGTCCGCTTTTGGTCGGTGACCTGCGGCAGCTGGGTGGGTATTGGCTGGCGGGGCGGTTGGGCGCCGGTGGCCAGGGGGTCGTTTACGAGGGGTACGACGCCGAAGGGCGCCGGGTCGCCGTCAAGGCGCTGCATGCGGAGACCGTCAATGAGGCGGTGCGGGACGGGTTGCGCAAGGAGGTCGCGACGCTGCAGCGGGTCGCGTCGTTCTGCACGGCGAAGATCATTGCGGCGGACCTCGACCATGTGCCGCCCTACGTTGTCAGCGAGTATGTGCCGGGGCCCGATCTGGCGGGGTGGGTCGCCGAACGGGGGGCTTACGGGGCGGACGAACTGCATCGGCTGGCGATCGGGATCGCCACGGCGCTGGCGTCCATTCATCGGGCCGGGATCGTTCATCGGGACCTGAAGCCCGCGAACGTGCTGCTGGGGCCGGACGGGCCGCGGGTGATCGACTTCGGGATCGCCAAGACGGACGAGATGTCGCGCAGTGCGACGGGGGCGCTCAAGGGGACGCCGCGGTGGATGGCGCCGGAGCTGTTCCAGGGGAAGCGGGCCACGCCGGCGGTGGACGTGTGGGCGTGGGCGGCGGTGGTGCTGTACGCGGCGGCGGGGAAGGCGCCGTTCGACGGCGACACGATGGCGAGCCTGCACCATCAGATCTTGAACGTGCGACCGAAGACGGACGTGCTGGCGGAGCCGTTGCGGGGGCTCGTCGAGGCGGCGCTCAGCCAGGACCCCGAGGCGCGGCCCAGCGCACAGCAACTGCTGGACGGGCTGCTCAGCGGGGTGGGCGGGGACGCGCTGGAGGCGGGGACGCGGGCGGCGGCGCAGGGGGAGCGGCCGTCGGTGACGTTGCGGCCGCCGCTCGGGGACGTCGCGGAGCAGGTGTACGCGGGGCTCGGCGGGGAGGCGCAGCAGGTGGTGCCGCGGGTGCTGCTGCGGATGGTGGCGGCGCCGGCGGACGCGCAGGGCGCGCTGCGTCCGGTGCCGGCGGGCGATCTCGTGGACGGGGTGTCGGGCGAGCGCGCGTTGCAGGAGGTGCTGGACGGGTTCTGCGGCGCCGGGCTGCTCAGGCGGGACGGGGTGACGATCTCGATCGCGACGCCCGCGCTGCTGCGTGCCTGGCCGCGGCTCGCGGAGTGGGTGCGGGCGGAGAGCGACGGGCTGGCGGCGCACCAGTCGCTGGCGGGCGCGGCGCGGTTGTGGAACGCGAACGGGCGCAAGCAGGCGGACCTGCATCAGGGGTCGGCGCTGGACGGGGCGATGGCGTGGGCATCGGTCGGGCGGCGGCAGCTCACGTTGAACCTGGTGGAGCGGGCGTTCCTGGACGCGTCGGTGCGGCAGACGCGTGATCGTGCGCGGACGCGGACGGCGGTGACGGTGACGTTGGCGGTGCTGCTGGTCGTGGCGTTGGGGGCGGGGGCGGCGGTCGCGGTGCAGAGCCGCAGCCTGCGGTTGACGAACGCGACGGTGGCGCGGCAGCGGGACTCGGCGGTCGGGCGGCAGCTCGCGACGCGGGCCGTGCAGCTGCGGCGGACGGATCCGGCGCTGGCGCGGCGGCTCGCGGTCGCCGCGTCGGCGCTGGGCGGTGACACGTTCGAGACGCGGGACGCGCTGCTCACGTTGACCGAGCAGTGGGAGCAGGGGATGTTCCGGCCGGCGGGCGCGGGCACCGACTGGAACACGCTGAGCCCGGACAAGGCCGGACCGTACACGTGGTTCAAGGGCAACACCGTCATCCTGGGCAATGCGGATACGCGGAAGGCGCTGACGCTGCAGGTTCCGGGCGCGGCGGTGGTCGGCACGGGCCTGACCTTGGACGGCGGCCGGCTGCTGATGTTGCAGGGGGACGGGACGCTGTCCATGGCGGACACGCGGACGGGGGTCCGGACGCCGCTGCCGTTCAAGCACGCGATGGGGGACGGGCTGTGGTTCAGCCCGAGCGGGGCGCGGCTCGTCACGACGCACCACGGGACCGTCAAGATCCTCGACACGGCCTCCGGGCAGGTGCGGTTCACCGCGAAGGAGAGCTTCAGCATCTCCGGCCCGATCTTCTCGCCGGACGAGAGGTCCCTGGTCGGGGTGGTGAAGGAGGGCGGCCACTGGCGGCTCGTCGCGCGGGACCTGGCGACGTTCAAGCGGATCAAGGTGCCCGAGCAGGTCCGGAACCTCGCGGAGACGGCGAAGATCGGGTTCAGTCCGGACGGCCGGTTCTTCGCGGCCACCGAGGTCGCGGGCTCTGACAACGAGATCACGGTGGTGGACGCCAAGACCGGTGAGCTGCGCACGCGGCTGAAGCGGCCGAAGGGCGCCGACACCCTCGACAATGACTTCGCCTTCAGCCCGGACGGCGCGTTCATCGCGTCCGGCATGGCGCTGTGGAGCACCGAACCCGGCACGTCCGAGCCGCCCTACCTGTTCTACAAGCCGGACGACATGTGCAGCGACACCCGGTTCAGCGCGGACGGGCGGAGCCTGCGCTGCATGGACTCCGAGGGGCGCGTCGTGTCGATCGACGTGTCGGTGTTCGTCCGGCCGGTGCAGGTGGCGCGGCCGTACGGCGACTCGGCGATCAGCGGGGACGGGACGACGCTGGCCACCGCGGACCCGGCGCCCGCCAACGCCGTCCAGATCTGGGACACCGCGAAGGCGGCCCGCCGCACCACCCTCCCGATCACCTATTCGGCGGGCTACGACGCCGACCGGATGGCGCTGTCGCGCGACGGGCGGCTGCTCGCGCTGATCCGCAAGGACCGGACGGTCGAGATCTGGGACGTGCGGTCGCGCACGAGGCGGACCACCATCGACCTCGGGCCGCCGCCGATGCCGTCGTCGCGTCCGCTGCCGTCGTTCTCGCCGGACGGCAAGGCGATCGCCACGCTCACGCTCGGCGGCCCGGCGACGCCCGCGAACCAGGACCAGCCGCGCAGGAGCCTGCTGCGGTTCTGGGACGCCTCGTCCGGGCGGCCGCTCGGGCGGGCGCAGGCGGCGCAGCGGACCGGCGAGTCGGACGGCTCGCCGAACATGAAGATCGTCTGGAGTGCGGACGGGAAGAGCGTCGTGTCCGCCAACGACCTCGGCGTGGTCGCGTTCCCCTCCGGGAAGGTGCTCGCGCCGCCGAACCCGCTGGCCACGACCGCGCAGGCCGCCGACCGGCAGGGGACGCTCGTCACCGTGCAGGACCGCTCCGACCGGCGGTCGATGTCGTTCTGGAACGTCCGGACGCTCAAGCAGATCGGCACGCCGGTGGCGACGCCGGACGGCAAGACGCCGATCGCGGCGCTCTCGCCGGACGGCCGCCTGCTCGCCACCGCGGACAGGCAGGGCAAGATCGACCTGTGGGACGTGCGGGGGCAGCGGCGGCTCGGGCTGCCGCTCACCGGCCACACCTCGTCGTCGATCGACGCGACGATCGAGTCGCTGGCGTTCAGCTCCGACGGCACCCGGCTCTACAGCGTGAGCGGCGACGACGGGAAGCTCGTCACGCACACCGTCGCGCCGGACCTGCTCAAGGCCGGCCTCTGCAAGCGGGTCGGGGCGCTGTCGCGGACCGAATGGAAGCAGTACGTGCCGGACATCCCGTACGAGAAGACCTGCTGATCAGGGGCCGGTGAGGATCTCCAGCATGCGCTCGCCGGGGTCGGCGCCCGCCTCCCCGGACGGCGGGGCCGGGACGAGGTAGCCGCCGACCCACGCGCGCAGCATCAGCAGCGCCCGCAGCCGCGCGTCGTCCGCGCCGAACCCGAGGCCCTCCAGGCACCCGGCGATGTGCCCGAGCAGCGCCCGGTCGGCGTGCCGGACGGCCTCCTCGGCCGCCGGGTCGTGCTGCGCCCACAGCCGCATCGCCCGGTCGACCGGCGCGATCTCGCGGCCGAGCGCCTGGATGCGGCGCAGCCGCTCGCGCGGGTCGCCGGTGCTGCCGAGCGCGAGGCCCAGCATCTCGTCGGTCCGCTCGTGCGCCCACCGGTCGAGCAGCGCCCGCATCAGCTCGCCGCGGTCCTTGAAGTGCCAGTAGAAGCTGCCCTTGGTGACGCCCAGCCGGGCGGCGAGCGAGGTGATCGCGACACCGCGCTCGCCGGTGCGGGCCAGCTCCTGGTAGCCGGCCTCCACCCAGTCCCGCCTGGCCATCCTCGTCCGGGCCGTCATCGCGCTCCCTGCACTCCGCTACACCAGCACGACCGGTCCCGGGTCCATGCCCAGCTCGATCCTGCCGTACAGCGCGTACGCCGCGTCGGGGTCGAAGACCACATGGCCGCTGATCGTATTCACATCGCGCTGCGCCCGTTGGAACGGCGAGTCCGCGAACTGGGTGCTGGCGCCTGCCGCGCCGCACAGCTCGTTGACGACGCGGCGGGCGGTGGCGGCGACGTGCGCGGAGACCAGCCGGGTGCGGGCGCGGCGGTGCAGGTCGGCGGCGTCGCCCCGGACGGTGGCCTCGGCGACCTCGCGCAGCGCGTCCTCGAGCAGCAGCCGCGCCGCCGCCAGGTCCGCGGTGGCGGTGGCGAGCCGGATCTGGCCGCTCATCAGGTCGCGCTGCCGCTCGCCGCTGTAGGACATCCGCCGGCTCCGCATCCGCTCGGCGAACAGCGCGAGCACGCCCTCCGCGGCGCCGAGGACGGGCGCCGCGGCGGTCAGCGCGAACACCGGGACGAGCGGGGTCCGGTACAGCGGCGCCGGGTGGACGTGCGAGCCGGGCGAGCGCCCCTCGGTCAGCGCCGTCAGCGGCACCGACCGGTGCGCCGGGACGAAGGCGTCCGCGACCTCGATGTCGTTGCTGCCGGTTCCGCGCATCCCGCTGGTGTGCCAGACGTCGTGGACGGTCACGTCCGCGCGCGGCAGCAGGAACAGCCGCGGCTCGATCGCGCCGTCGGTGGTGACGAGGCCCATGACCATCGCGTGGTCGGCGTGCATGGCGCCGCTGCCCCACGACCAGCGGCCGGTCACCCGGTGCCCGCCGTCCACCGGCTCGGCGGTGCCGGTCGGCGCGAGCACGCAGGGGATCAGCCCGTACGGCCGGTCGGCCCAGACCTCCTCCTGCGCCCGCTCGGGGAACAGCGCCACCATCCAGTTGTGCAGCGTGTAGATGACCGACAGCCAGCCGGTGGACGCGCAGGCGGCGCCGGCCGCGCGGCACGCCGCCGCCATCGGCGCGAACCCGAGCTCGCCGCCGCCGAACCGCTTCGGCACGAGCATGCCGAACAGTCCGGTGGCGGCGAGGTCCTCGATGGTCCGGTCGGGCAGGCGCCGCGCGTCCTCGGTCTCCCGCGCGCGCTCGGCGAGGGCGGGCGCGAGCTCCCGGACGCGGCGGACGATCTCGTCTCCGTACTCCATGGTACGGAACCATACCCTCAGGTATGGCGACGCGGGCGGCGGGGGCGGCGGCCGGTCAGCAGCAGCCCCGCGATCCCGCCCAGGGCCAGCCCGGCGGTGCCGGTCATCAGCACGGTCCCGGTGATGGTCCCGGGGGCGTCGGACGAGGTCTGCGCCGCGGGCCGGGCGTTGACGGCCCCGGCCGGCGCGCCGCCGTGCTGGTGCTCGTGCCCGGTGAGCGGCGCCGTCGGGATCGGCAGCCTGGGCGCCGCCGGCTTCGACGCGGCCGCGGCCTTCCGCGTCGGCGACGCCTTCGGCTTCGGCGGGGCCGCGACGGTGCCCTTCCCGCTGAACACCACGTCCGAGCAGGAGTAGAACGCCTCCGGGCTGTCGCTGCGCTGCCAGATCGCGTAGATCAGGTGCCGGCCCTTCTTCCCCGCCGGGACCCGGCCGGGCAGCTGGTACGCGCCGTCCTTGATCGTCGGGTCGCTCTTGGTCAGGAACGGCTTGCTCTCCAGATCCGACCACTTCAGCGGCTTGCGCGGGTCGTAGCCGTTCTTCGTGATGTACAGCTGGAACCGGCCCCGGTGGACGGCCGTCACCTGGTAGCGGAACGTGTACGCCACGCCCGACTTCAGGCTCGTCGCAGGCCAGTCGGCGCGCGGCAGGTCCAGGCCGCGGAAGGCCGCCTGGCCCGCGCTGCACAGCTTCCCGTTCGGGATGCGCTGGCGGTGGCGGCCCGCCACGTCGCCGATCCGCACGCCGTTCCAGTCGTAGAACGCCTGCTTCCCGCTCGCCGAGACGGCCGCCTTGCACGCCGCCGTCCTGGGCGATTCGGGGTTCTCCTGGTAGCAGGTGAGGACGCGGCTCACCGGCGTCCGCATCGAGCCGTGGGCGAGCGCGGGGGACGCGGTCAGGGCGACCGCCGCCAGGGCGGCGGCCCCGGCGGCGGTGGCGGTCGAGGCGCGTCTGAGCAGCGCGGCACGGGTGTTCATCGGACTCCCATCTGAGGACGCCATCGGCGAGATCGAGAGAGTAATTGCGGAAAGGGCGCCCCGGAACGTCCTTCAGAAGCTCTTAAGCGATGCATCGGCGACCTTTAACGCCCTCGGATACGCGCACGGCCGCCGGCTTGCGCCGCCCGCCATTATGCCGTTAGCGTTCCCGGCGGCCTTCGGATCGTTGTCCGATGCCTGTTCCGCGGCGGCGGTTCGAGAACGGGGTCGAAGAAATGCGGCGCATGAAGGTGTCGATCAAATTCGCGCTGGTGTGGGGCGCGGTCACCGCGTCCAGCGTCACGGTCAGCTGGGCGGGCGTCGGCGACGCCCTGCGCGGCACCGTGCTCGCCTCGCCCGACCTCGCCGCCGGCATCCCGGTGGCGACACGGCGCCCGCCGGCCCCGCCGACCTCGGCCTCCGACACGGCGCCGTCCGGACGGCCCACCCCCGCGCGCTCCTCGGCGAAGCGGCCGTCCCAGCGGGCCCGGGCGCGCAAGCCCCCGTCTCCCGGCATGGCACCCGATGCGCTCGCCGGCAAGAGGCGCACCTACAACGTCCGGTGCGGACGGGTCGTCCTGGCGGTCACGCCGCGTTCGGCGGAACTGGTGTCGGCGGCGCCCGACAACGGTTTCCAGACGAAGGTGTGGCGGCAGACGACCTGGATTCGCGTCGAACTGACCGACGGCGCGCACGGCTCCACCGTCATCGCCTCGTGGAACGACCACCCCACGATCGTCCAGGTCTACGAATACTGAACGGCCGCACCATTCCCGGAGTCCTTAAGGGAATGTTGAGCCATTGCTGACGCGGTGCTAAGCGCCGTGCGGCTACCGTCGTCGCCATTCCCCGTTCTCCGCCCAGTGGCCCATGTCCTTGGAGGTCGTCATCGAGAGCACACCGGGCGCCGACGCCGACCGCGCGCCCGCCGTCCGGCAGCACCCGCCCGCGCACGCCATGCAGCCCGCCGCGCGGCCGTGCGGGTTCTGCCGGCGGCCCGTCCCGCAGGCGCCGGGCCAGCCGCCCCGCCGGTTCTGCGTCACCGGCCCCGGCCCCTCGGCGTGCGAGGCGGCGGCCGCCGAGCAGCGCGAACGCGGCCTCGCCGCGCCCGGCCTCGGCGGCCACGTCGCCCGCGCATGGGACCTCGTCGAACGCCTGGAGTCGACGGCCGCCCTGCTCACCGGCGCCCTGGACGGCGAGCTCACCGTCGCCGGCGTCGAGGCGCGGATGGCGCAGCTCCGCGCCGAGACCGCGGCGGTCGAGGCCGAGGCGCACCGGACGGCCGACGCCGCGCGGACCCGCGCCGAGGAGGCCCTCGCCGCCGCCGACGCCCAGCGCCGCCGCGCCGACGAGGCCGAGGCGCTCGCCGCGGACCTGCGCGGCCGGTTCAGCGAGGCCGCCGCCGGCCGCGACCAGGCGGTCCGCCGCTTCGAGCAGCTCGCCCGCACCGCCGAGGAGGTCAACGCGGCGCTCGCCGCCGCCCGCGCCGACCGGGCCCGGCAGGGCGAGCAGATCTCCGAGCTGAGCCGGACGCTCCAGGCGTCGCTGGAGGAGGTCAAGCGGCTGCGCGCCGACCTCGTCACCGCGCAGGGCGCCGAAAAGGCCGCCCGCGAGCAGGCCGCGACGGTGACCGCCGAGCTGAGGCAGCAGCGGCTGCGGCTGGAGGAGGTCTCCACCGAACGCGCCCGCGCCCTCCAGGACGCGCACCAGGCCCGCGGCGAAGCGCGCGCGGAGCACGCCGCCCGCGTCCAGACCGAGCAGCACGCCCGCGACGCCCGCGAGCAGATCCAGGACGCCCTCCTTCAGCGCGACCGCGCGCTGGAGAGCACGCGCTCCGCGCACGAGCGCCTCGACCAGACCCGCGCGTCGCTCGGCGAGCAGCAGGCCGAGCTGGACGAGCAGGCCCGCCTCATCGAGGAGCTGCGGGCCCGGGCCGCGATGCTGATCGCCGAGCGGGACGCCGCCCGCAGCGAGGCCGAGCGCGCCCGCTGGCGGATCGACCAGTTCATCACCCGCCGGCAGCAGGCCGGCGACGCGCAGAACGTCGCGGCCGTCCCGCGCCCGCCGGACGGCGCCCCCGACCACCGCCCGCCGGACGGCACCGTCTCGATCCTGCACCGCCTCCCGCCGGCGCGGGCCGAGCACGCCCCGACCGCCGTGAACGGCGATCACTGACCCGCCGCGGATGCCGGATCCGGCCAACGACGATCTTGGTCCGGGCGGCGGGCGGCACAGCCGCCCGAAATATGCGAAACTGGCGCCGGTGTGACCCTCTCGTCCGGCAGGTGACCTGCGACGATCCCGTGATCCCGGACGGAAGGCCACCCGGACCCGGTGGCACGCTCGGTGCCGGCCCCGCTCCGGACACCGCCCCGGCACCACCACCCCTGGACGGGCGACTCCGCGATCGCCTGCATCATCACCGTGGACGTGAACATGGACGCTGAGACGCGAGAGGTTCCCGCCGGAAGGTTCACGAGCCTCCGGTCGAAACTCCCGAAGGCGCAGGACCGGTCCCCGGCGTCGGTCTTCATCGTCGGCACCCCGTTCTCGGGCTCGACGCTGATCGGGCGCGACATGACCACCCGGATCCCGAAGGCCCACTACGTCGGCGAGCTGAACAACTACACCAAGCTCCCCGGGCTCAGCGGCGACGACGAGTACGGGCGCGGCTGCGGGCCCTGCGACCTGCTCGGCAGGCGCTGCCCGCACTTCACCGACGCCTTCCGGGACAGCGCGTCCTACGACGACATCCTCGGCATGCACGGCCGGCTCGCCCGCTCCCTGGGCGCCTCCGCGGTCATCGACGGCAGCAAGTACGTCGGCTGGCTGCGGCGCGCCCTCGCGCAGCGCGCCGCAGCCCCCGCCGCCTCGGGCGACCGTGCGGAGCTGAAGGTGGTGATCACGGCGCGGAACCCGATCGCGTTCGCGTTCAGCCACCAGCACCGGACCGGTCAGCAGCTGTGGCAGGGCGCCAACATCTGGCGGGACATCTACGTCGACACCCTCCGCACCGTCAACGGGCACGGGCTGCCGAACATGGTCGTCCGCTACGAGGACTACATGGCGGACCGGGAGGTCGCGCTGGAGCGCCTGGCCGCGTTCCTGCACCTGCCGCTGGACGCCAAGCCCGACAACTCCCGGCTCCACGACGCCGGCGGCAACTGGAGCTCCTTCGTCCCGTACGTGGGCATCGACCAGATCAACGAGTCCATCGGACGGCTCTCAGAGAGCGCGCGGGCGGACGCCGAGGAGTTCGTGAAGCACGCCCGGGCCTACTGGAGCGACGACAAGCCCAAGGCCGACACGCGCTGGCACCACAGCCTCGACGCCGGCCAGGCCAACACGATCCTCAGCACCCCCGGGCTGGCCGACGTGGCGAGCCTCGTCGGCTACAACATCGCCGAGATCATCAGCAAGGCCGTCCGGCCCCCGCGCTGATCCCGAAGGCCGCGCGTCAGGGCGTGACGATGTCGAAGTCGCGGTCGGGGTCGTCCAGGAGGCCGAAGAGGGTGGCGAGGGCCTGGCGGTCGCCGTCGGCCTGGACGTCGCCGAGGTCCCCGGTCGAGGCCAGCCGGAGCAGCTGCGGCTTGGTCATCGTCAGTGTGAGGTCGGCGGCGGTGCCGTCGTGCGCGCGGGTCTGGGTGAGGACGCCGTTGGCGAGGCTGAGCCGGACCTCGTCCTTGAGGTCGGTGAAGTTGCAGTCGATGGTCAGCCGGGTCTCCCAGGCGCGGGGGCCGTCGACGCGGATCGCCAGCGAGTCGAAGACCTGCTCGACGCTGAGCGCCATGAGGACGTCCGCGGACGAGGTGTCGAGGGCGTTCGTCGGCTTGTGGCCGCGCAGTTCGGCGGCGCCCTGGAGGTAGAAGTTGCGCCAGGTGCCGTTCTCGCTGCCGTGCCCGAGGGCGTCGTAGACCTGGGCGAGGAGTTCGCGGGCCTCGGTGTCGGACGGGTCGGCGAACACGACGTAGTTGAGGACCTGCGCGGCCCAGCGCGTCTCGCCGTCCTCGAACGCGGCCCGCGCCTTGGGGATGATGCTCCGCGCGCCGCCCATGAACTCGACGTGCTTCTTCGCCGACTCCTCGGGCGGCAGTTCCCACAGGTGGGCGGGGTTGCCGTCGAACCATCCCATGTACCGCTGGTAGACGGCCTTGACGTTGTGGGAGACCGAGCCGTAGTAGCCGTGGGTGTGCCAGGCCCGTTCCAGCGCGGGCGGCATCTGGATCCGCTCGGCGATCTCGGTGCCGGTGTAGCCCTGGTTCAGCATCCGCAGCGTCTGGTCGTGGATGTAGGCGTACAGGTCCCGCTGCTGCGACAGGAACCCGGTCAGTTCGCGGGTGCCCCACGTCGGCCAGTGGTGCGAGGCGAACAGCACGTCGGAGTCGGCGGCGAACATCTCGATCGCCTCGGTCAGGTAGTGCGCCCACACGCGCGGGTCCCGGACGACCGCGCCGCGCAGCGTCAGCACGTTGTGCAGGTTGTGGGTGGCGTTCTCGGCCATGCACAGGACGCGCCGTCCGGGGATGTGGAAGTTCATCTCCGCGGGCGCCTCGGTGCCGGGCGTCAGCTGGAACACGATCCGGACGCCGTCGAGCACCTCCTCCTGCCCGGTCTCGGTGACCGACAGGTTCGGCTCGATCAGCGAGATCGTGCCGGTGGACGTCGTCGGGCCGAGCCCGGCGCCGATCTGCCCGGTGGCGTCGCGGGGCAGCATCGCCCCGTACATGAAGATCGCGCGCCGGTTCATCGCGGTGCCGGCGTAGACGTTCTCGGCGACGGCGTGCTCCAGGAACCCGGCCGGCGCGATGATCGGGATCCGCGCGCCCTCCGGCACCACGCCGCGGACGCCGCCGAAGTGGTCGGCGTGCGAATGGGTGTAGATCACCGCGGTCACCGGACGGTCCCCGCGGTGCTCCCGGTACAGCGCCAGCGCCGCCGCCGCGCATTCGACCGACAGCAGCGGGTCGACGACGATGACGCCGGTGTCGGCCTCGATGAACGAGATGTTCGACAGGTCGAAGCCGCGCACCTGGTAGACGCCGTCCGCGACCTGGTAGAGGCCGTGCTTGGCGGTGAGCTGCGACTGCCGCCACAGGCTCGGGTTCGCGGTGCCGGGGCAGTCGGCGTCGAGGAAGCCGTAGGCGTCCAGGTCCCACACGACCCGGCCCGACCCGTCCTTGATCTCCGGCTGCGACGCCGTGCCGACGAACCCCTTGTCCGCGTTCTCGAAATCGGCCCGGTCCTCCAGCGACGGCATGGCGTTCACGATCTCTCCTCGAATCAGGGTTCGTCGGGTATCGGTGCACTTCCCCGGCGCTGATCACCTCAGCGCCAGAGACGCACCAAAAGCCCGTGAACCTCGGAGACCGCGCGAACGCCCCGCCGACCCGGCGGCCTGGGTCGGAGGGTGCCGGGTCAGTGCAGGCGGGGGCGGGACGAGAGGTGCTCGCCGACCTGGTTGACCAGCAGGGCCATCTCGTAGCTGATCTGGGCGGGGTCGACGTCGGCGGTGCTCAGCACCGTCAGCGACGCGCCCTCGCCCGCCGCGGTGACGAACAGGAAGGCGTCGCTCATCTCGATGATCGTCTGATGCACCTCGTTCGCGCCGAACTGGAGCCGGGCGCCCCGCGCGAGGCTCTGCAGGCCGGCCGCGAGCGCGGACAGGTGGTCCGCGTCGTCGGAGGTCATGCCGGACGAGGCGCCGATGAGCAGGCCGTCCGCCGACTGCACGACGGCCCTGGTCACCTGGGGCACGCGCTTGACGAACCCGTCGATCAGCCAGTCCAGCCGATCGGTCGACGCGTCGCGCACTGTCATGTGGCTTCTCCTCCGGACGGTAAACGAGGTGACATCGTGCCATCCGCCGGCGGTCCCGCTCAGCCAATACCGCCAGAGTGTGAAATAAGACCCGAAACCACCGCACATGATCAAGTTCCTGGCTAAGGTGTCACGGACCTCGTCCCGACCAGCCCGACATCGAAGCTTGAGAGAGACGAACATGAACGACCAGATCAGCTGTGTCCGCCCCGCTCACCACCGTTTCGGCAAGTGAGGACCCCTCGCCGGCGCTCGTTCCGGCTATCGCTGTACGGCATGCTCGTCGTCCCGGTCGTCTCCCTGATCACGCTGTGGGGCTTCGCCGCCCAGAGCACCGCGTCCGAGGCGCTCCACCAGCGCAACATCGACACCGCCAACGAGGTCTACGGCAACGCGGTGCAGCCGATGCTGGTGACGGTGGCGCAGGAGCGCCAGGAGTCGGTGGTGTGGCTCGCGGGCCGCGGGCGGCTGCCCCGCACCTCGCTGGACGCCGTCCGCAAGAAGGTCGACGGCACGATCGTCCAGATGAACCAGGCCGCCAAGTCCGGCAGGTTCCGCGACACGATGACCGGGCAGATGAAGCAGCGGCTGTCGGTGCTGATCGGCAAGCTCAACACCATCGGGAAGGTCCGCGACGAGGTCGACTCCGGCGCGCTGAACAAGCTCGACGCGTTCAACGCCTACAACGACATCATCGAGTCCCACTTCCGGTTCATCTACCTGCTGGTCGCCGACAACGGCTACCAGCAGGCGTACCACCTGACCGGCATGTCGCGGGCCATCGAGCTGAGCGGCCGGGAGGCGACGCTCGTCGGCGGCGTGCTCGTCGGCGGCGGCAAGATGAGCCCCGCCGAGTACGCCGCGATCAACCAGCTGGTGTACGAGCGGCGCTACCTGCAGACGACGAGCCTCTCCGACTTCACCCCCGCCAACGGCGCCCCCTTCCGGCAGGCGCTCGGCTCCCCGCCCGCCACCACCTTCACCAGCGTGGAGGACCGCATCCTCGCGGCCGGACCCAAGGGCCGGCTGACGCTCTCGCCCGCCGTCTGGGAGCAGGAGTCGAAGGGGTTCATCGGCGCGCTGGACGGCGCGCTGCTCAAGTCCCGGACCGTGCTGGCCGGCGACGCCAAGAAGACCTCGGACCGGACGCTGTGGCGGCTCGCCCTCGTCGGCGGCCTCGGCCTCGTCGCGGTCCTGCTGACCCTCGTCCTGGTGATCCGGTTCGCCCGCCGCATCGGCCGCGACCTGCTCGGCCTGCAGAGCGCCGCCCGCTCGCTGGCGGAGGAGCGGCTGCCGGGCCTGGTCGGCCGGCTCAGCCGCGGCGACGAGGTCGACGTGGCGGCCGAGGCGCCGCCGCTGAGGCTCGGCAAGACGGCCGAGGTGGCGAACGTCGCGGACGCGTTCTCCAGCGTCCAGCGCACCGCGGTCGTCGCGGCCGTCGGGCAGGCCGACCTGCGCAAGGCCGTCAACCAGGTGTTCCAGAACATGGCCCGGCGCAACCAGTCGCTGCTGCACCGCCAGCTGGCGATGCTCGACACGCTGGAGCGCAAGGCGTCCGACCCGGAGGCGCTGGCCGACCTGTTCGCGATCGACCACCTCACCACCCGCATGCGGCGACAGGCCGAGGGCCTGGTCATCCTGTCCGGCGCCGCGCCGGGCCGCGGCTGGCGGCACCCCGTCGGGATCGTCGACGTGCTGCGCGGCGCCGTCGGCGAGATCGAGGACTACTCCCGCGTCGACGTGGTGACCTCCGCGCAGGAGGGGATCGTCGGCGCCGCCGTCGCGGACGTCATCCACCTGATGGCCGAGCTGATCGAGAACGCCGCCGTCTTCTCGCCGCCGAACACGCCGGTCGAGGTCGACGCCGGGCTCGTCGGGCAGGGCTTCGTGGTGGAGATCCAGGACCGCGGCCTCGGCATGGCGCCGGAGAAGCTCGCGGCGATCAACCACCGGCTCGCCCGGCCGCCGGAGTTCGACCTGGCCGACGGCGACCAGCTCGGCCTGTTCGTGGTCACCAGCCTGGCGTACCGGCACGGGATCCGGGTCGTGCTGGAGCCGAACGCCTACGGCGGCATCAAGACGATCGTGCTGCTGCCGCACTCCCTCGTGGTGCCGGCGGACCGGATCGGGCAGGGCGGCGCCGCGGACTCGCGCGCCGAGGAGCACGCCGCCGCGAACGCCCCGGCGAACGCCCCCGCGATGGCGGGCGCCCACCCCGGGCCGCGCGACCCGGGCCACCCGGCGCCGGGCGGGACGGGCCCCCTGCCGGTCACCGGAACCGGCCCGATGCCGGCCACCGGAACCGGTCCGCTGCCGACCTCCGGGACCGGCCCGCTGCCCGTCACCGGAACCGGGCCTCTGCCCGTCACGGGAACCGGTCCGCTGCCCGTCACCGGGCGGGACCTGCCGGGCCACGCGGACGACTCCACCGGACGGCACCGGATCGTGTCCGCCGAGGACCCGCTCGGCGCGACGCCGGGCGCCCCGCCGCCGTCCGTGCCGCTGACCGGACCCCCGTCCGTGCCGCCGCCCGCCCCGTCGGGGCCCGCGGGCGGCCCGCCCGCCGGGCCCGCGCCGCAGCAGCCGGGCGCCCAGCCCGGCGCCGGCCACCCCGGCGGCAGCCACGCCGGCATGCCGCGCCGCGTCCGCCGCGCCAACCTCGCGCCGCAGCTGCGCGACGCGCCCCCGTCCAGCCGGGACAGCGGCGAGCAGCGCCCGCCGGGACGCGGCACCGGCCGCTCGCCGGAGCGGGCCCGTTCGGTCATGACATCGATGCAGAGCGGATGGCGGCGCGGCCGGGGCGAGTCGTCCGCGCCCGGCCAGCCCGGGAGACCCGAGGACGGTGAAGGGAACCGATGAGTCCGGCACCGATGACGGAGCGGGAACTGCAACGGCTGCTCGACGACATGGTGCTGCGCGCGGGTCCGGTGCGCGGCGCGGTCGTCCTGTCCAACGACGGCCTCCTGGTGGCGGCCTCCACCCGGTTCGGCCGGGAGAGCTCCGAGCACCTGTCCGCGCTGGTCGCGGGCGTCCAGGGCCTCGCGCGCGGCGCGTGCCGCCGGTTCGGCGGCGGGGAGCTGCTGCAGACGTTCATCGAGATGGACACGTTCCTGGTGTTCATGGTGCCCGCCGGGGAGCACACGTGCCTCGCCCTGGTGGCCCAGCCGCACGCGGACGCCGGCGCGATCGCCTACGAGATGGCCGACCTCGCCGAGCGGCTCGCGGAGCGGCCGCCGGCGGTCGCCCGCCTGTCGGGCACGGGCCCGAGGTGAGACCCCGGTGAGCAACGACCGCTGGCTCGACGGCGACGCGGGGCCGGTCGTCCGGCCCTACACCCTCACCCGGGGCCGGACCCGGCTCCGCAACGACGGCCTCGACCTGATCTCCGTCCTGGAGGCGACCGGTGTCCCGGTGTCGCGGCGGATGCGGCTCGACCCCGAGCACCGCACCCTGCTGGCGCTGTGCCGCCGGCCGATCACCTTCGCCGACCTGGCCTCGGAGGTGGACCTGCCCGTCGGGGTCGTCCGCGTCCTGGTCGACGACCTGCGCGAGGAGAACCTGCTCAGGGCGCTGCGCCCGACCAGCACCGGCGACGTCCCTGACGAGCTCGTACTAAGGAAGCTGCTGAATGGACTACGTGCACTCTGACGCGGCCGCCGGCGCCCCGGCCGCGGCGTCCGGCGGCGGCCGGCTGGTCGCCGCGAAGATCCTCGTCGCGGGCGGTTTCGGGGTCGGCAAGACCACCATGGTCGGCTCGATCAGCGAGATCCGGCCGCTGCGCACCGAGGAGGTCCTCACCGACCGCAGCGTCGGCGTCGACGACATCAGCGGCGTCGACGGGAAGACCAGCACGACCGTGGCGATGGACTTCGGCCGCATCACGCTGCCGGACGACCTCGTGCTGTACCTGTTCGGCACGCCCGGCCAGCAGCGGTTCTGGTTCATGTGGGACGAGCTGGCGCTCGGCGCGCTCGGCGCGGTGGTGCTCGCCGACGTGCGGCGCCTCGGCGACAGCTTCGCCGCGGTCGACTACTTCGAGGACCGCCGCACCCCCTTCGTGGTCGCGGTGAACTGCTTCGACGGCGCCGAGCGCAAGGACCCCGAGGACGTCCGCATCGCGCTGGACCTGGAGGAGCGCGTCCCGCTGCTGATGTGCGACGTGCGCGACCGGGAGTCGGCGAAGCGGGTGCTGATCACCGTGGTCGAGCACGTCCTGGCCCAGGCCGCGGCCCGCCCCTGAGCGGCCCGCCCCTGAGCAGCCCCGGGCCGCCCCTGGCAGAGCACGCGCGGCCGGGCCCGTCCTGCCGCGCGTCCCGGACGGGCGGCGAGCCGCCGCCCGGGATCCCCCCGTTGAGAAGGAGAGCGATATGAGTGAAGTGCTCGAAGGCCGGTCCGCGCTGATCACCGGAGCCGCGCAGGGCATCGGTGCCGCGACGGCGCGGCTGTTCGCCGCGCGCGGCGCGAAGGTCGTGGTCGCCGACGTCAACGAGGAGGGCGGCAAGGAGACCGTCGCCGCGATCGAGCGGGACGGCGGCGAGGCGATCTTCGTCCGGGCCGACATCACGTCCGCGGCGGACGTCGAGGCGGCGGTCGCCGCGACGGTGGGCGCCTACGGCCGGCTCGACTGCGCCGTCAACAACGCGGGCATCGAGGAGCAGGGCTCGGCGCTGCACGAGGTCACCGAGGAGGCGTGGGACAAGCTCGTCGCGGTGAACCTCAAGGGCGTCTTCCTGTCGATGAAGTACGAGATCCGGCAGATGCTCGCGCAGGGCGGCGGGACGATCGTCAACATGGCGTCCGTCGCCGGGCTGGTGGGCCTGCCGCTCGGCATCTCGGACTACTCGGCGACCAAGGGCGGCGTCATCTCCATGACCCGCACCGCCGCGATCGAGTACGTGAAGCAGGGCATCCGGATCAACGCGGTCTGCCCCGGGGTCGTCCGGACGGCGCTGCTCGACCAGGCGATCCAGGGCGGCATGTTCACCGAGGAGCAGGCGGCCGGGCTGCACCCGACCGGCGTGCTGATCGACCCGGCGGACGTCGCGGAGACGTTCGCGTTCCTGTGCTCCGACGCGTCCCGGCACATCACCGGCCAGTCGATCGCGGTCGACTGCGGGATGTCCGCCGGCTGACGGACCGGCCCCTGCAAGCGAGGAACGATTCGGGCTTTTCGGCATGCGTGCGGAGGTTCCGTCAGTAGCATGTGCCGCCATGCGGAGGCGGATGATCGCGCTGGCGGCGGTTCCCTGGCTGGTGGCGGGCTGCGGCGCGGCGGGTTCGGGCGCGGTGGGTTCCGCGGTGCACGGATACCACCGGTACAGCGACCCGAGCGTGGCCATGGAACCGACCATCCACGCGGGCGGGACCTTCGACGCGCGCCCGGTCGATCCGGGCGACTACCGGCCGAAGCGCGGCGACGTCGTCGTCTTCACCCAGCCGGCGTGGACCGGCGGGAGCGGCAGGCCGCAGGTCAAGCGGGTCGTGGCGATCCCGGGCGACCGGGTCGCCTGCTGCTCGCCCGACCACCGGGTGCTGCTGAACGGCGCCGCGCTGCCCGAGCCCTACCTCGCGCCCGGCACCCCCGAGACGGCCTTCGGGCAGGTCATCGTGCCCGAAGGCCGGCTCTGGGTCATGGGCGACAACCGGGAGTCCTCCGCGGACTCCCGGTCCCACCAGGGCGAGGACGGCCACGGGACGGTGCCGGCGAAGGCCGTCATCGGCGTCGCCGTCCTCAAGTAGCGCGGCGAGCCGGGGCTAGCGCGGCGCGGCGAGGTCGACCAGCACCTCGGAGACGAGCACCGGGTCGAGGTCGCCGAGGCACGGCGCGTCCGGGTCCTCGGCGTACCGGTCGTCCCACCACCAGGAGTAGAGGTCGGTGACGACCTGCACGCGCCGGATCGTCTGCTCGGGAGCGCTGTCCGGAGCGCCCGCCACGAGCCCCGGATCGAGCTCGACGGCGATGTGGAGCTTCTCGCCGGCGGACCGGTAGATGCCCGGCTCGACCCCGCTGTCCAGCGGGAAGGCCCGCTCCCAGCCCCGCCCCGCCAGCCCGAGCACCGCACCGAACGGGACCCTGCCGCCTTCGAGGCGCGCCAGCCGCCGGCCGCCGCGCTCCCCCTCCTCCAGCTCCGCCACCGGACGCGCGAGCTGCGGGAACGGCTGCAGGATCTCGTAATCGGCGAACACCTCCGACCAGGCCGGGACGTCGAGGTGCAGCGGGTGCGCGACGCCGACCGACGCGTCCTCCGGCAGAACGTACGCGGCGTCGTCGGCACCGGCGAACGAGCCGTCCTCGGCGATCCGGAACGCGTCCGCGCCCGCCGTCCAGACCAGCCGCCGCGCCAGATGCCGCAGCAGCGGGTGCGCCACCACGAACGTCCGGAACTCCCCGGCCGTCCAGCGGCGGCCCGTGACCATCGCCGTCTCCAGCCGGACGATCTGGTCGGCGGCGACGGCACGGACGTCCTTCTTCAGCGCGGTGAAGGCGCGGTGGGCGGCCGGCGCCAGATCCGGATCGTCCTTCACACCCGGCTTGGGGAGTGTCTTGCGGCGTCTGCCGTCCTCGTCCGTCACGAACGGCCTGAGCTGCTCGTCGAAGCCGACGACGAACCGCCGCGGGCCGTAGTCGAGGGTGAGGGTCCCGTCCGCGTCCAGGCCGAGGCCCGGCACGAGCCGGTCGGCGAGCTGCCCCTCGGTGAGGCCGCGCCGCCGCGCCGCGTCCAGCAGCGCCAGCCGCGCGTCGTCGCGCGACCCGCCGGGGAACGACCGGCGCGTCATGAGGTTCAGCTGGGTGAGGGCCGCGTCGGTGCCGATCCGCGCCAGCACGTCCTCGACCACCCGGCCGGCCTTCACGAACTTGCGCGCCGCGCCCCACTCCCGCACGAGCGGCGCCGCCCGCAGGACCGTCCCGTCGTCGCCCAGCTCGCCGAGCTGGGTCAGCACCCAGGCGTGCCCGTTCGGCTCGCCCGCCGCCCGCCACGCCTCGAAGACCGCCCAGGCGAACTCCGGCAGCCCCGTGCACGCCGCCCGGAGCGCGTCCCGCCCGGGCAGCGGCGGCTCCTCCGCCAGCATCAGGACCCCGACGAGGTTGCCGGCCGCGGTGTCGTCCAGCTCGCCCGCCGCCGTCGCCGGACGCGGCAGCGCCGCCACGTCCAGCCAGTTCGGGATCTTCGGCGCCTTCACCGGCACGGCCGGGACGCCGGCGCCGGCCAGCGCCGCCACCGCCGCGGCGGCCCGCTCGCCGTGGACGGCGGCGGCCTCGGCGACCGCGTCCCGTCCGAGCTCCTGCGCGATCAGCCGGAGCCCGGCCGCGGCCTTGTCGCGCGCCGCGCGCCGCTTGCCGAGCGCGTCCGGCACGAGATACGGGACGGCGTTCGCGCCGTGCCGCAGCAGCCACTTGTGACCGATCTCCTTGGCGGACTTGAGCCGGACGAACCAGTCCGCCATCAGCCGCGCGACCTCGACGTCGAGGTAGGGGAGCAGCGCCTCGCCGCAGTCGACGGGCCGCCGCTTGGCGGCCCGCAGCACCAGGTCCCGCACCTGCATGCCGTAGCGCCCCACGAGCGGCTGGAGCTCGTACTCACCGAGGTCGTGCAGCTTGATGCTCTGCCACGACGGCTCCTCGGCCCGCTCCAGGAACAGCGGGAGCAGATCGGCGAACACCCGCTCGGGCCCGTGCACCAGTTCTCTCGCCTGATAGGTGAATTCGGGCTCCCCTGACAGGAACCGCTCCCGCGCGCCGTCCCAGAACGGATCGTCGTCCGCGCGGTGCACGAACACCATCAGGCTGGCCTTCTCGATCCACCTCTCCTGCTCGCCCTCCTCCCAGGCGAGCGGCCCCGGTTCCGGGGGCGTCAGCCCCGGCACGACGACGGGCGCGGTGTCGCTCTCCGCGGCCTTGGCCCACGGCGGATCGACGAGAAAGGCAGGAATGGCGGGGGGATCGTCCATGCCGCCACACCCTAGAGCCGCCCACCGACGAACGACGTCGAAGCGCCGCTATGCCCTGTTGGCGAGGGTGTGGGCGACCAGAGCGTTGGCGTGGCCATGCCCGAGGCCGTGCTCGGTCTTGAGCCAGCCGACGAGTTCCATGTGCTTGGTCAGGGGCGAGGAGCCGATGAGGTCGATCCACTCCTGGACGGGGCGGCCGTACTTCTTCTCGATCGCGGGAAAGTAGCTGGCGGGGTTGCCCTTGGCCGGTGCGGTCATGTCCTGCGTTCCGTTCTGTAGACGTGGGTCAGGCGACGGTGCCGTAGGCGGGGACGGCGGCGCGTTCGTAGACGCTGTGGACGACGCCGGCGGCGGTGCTGGTCACCTCGGTCAACTTCAGCCCGGCGGGGACGGTACCGGAGGCGAACAGCCGCTTCCCGTCGCCGAGTACGACGGGGAAGGTCAGCAGGCGGTACTCGTCGATCAGTCCGGCTTCCTGCAGCGTGCGGATCAGGTCGCTGCTGCCCTGCACCAGGATCTCGCCGGCTCCTCCCGCCTTGAGGTCGGCGACGGTCCGGGCCGCGTCGCCCTTCAGCATCCGCCGTGCCGGAAGCCGCCCGAGCCGTCCTCGGCGGGCCCGCCGGGGCTCTGCATGACGCCGTCCAGGGACACGAACGTGCACACGACGAGCCTGCTCATGAGATTCACTCCCCATCGATGGACGTCCCGACGGAACGGGACGTCTCGTTTGATGTCGAGGAACATAAGCCGACCTGCGCCGACCTGTCAACACGAGACGTCTCGTTCCGTTAAGCTCGCAGGCATGACGCCCGCACCCAACCCCGAACGCCGCAACGAACGCTCCCGGCGCGCGACCCTGGACGCGACGATCGCGCTGGTCGGTGACCGCGGGTACGCGAAGGTCACCATCGAGGCCATCGCCGCCCGGGCCGGGGTCAGCAAGCAGACGATCTACCGGTGGTGGTCCTCCAAGGCCGCCCTCGCCCTGGAGGCGATCAACGACTTCGTCGGCGAGGCGATCGACTTCCCGGACACCGGCGACATCGCCGCCGACCTCGTCCAGCAGCTCAACGAGGTCACCCGCCTGCTCAAGGGCCCCATCGGGACGGTCTTCCGCGGCGTCGTCGCCGACGCGCAGGGCGACCCCGCCATCGGCGCCGCCCTCCGCGAGAGCATCACCGAACCCCGCACCCGCCTCTGCGAGAAGCGGCTCGCCGCCGCGATCACCGCCGGCCAGCTCCGCGCCGACGTCCCCACCCGCGTCATGACCGAGATGCTCTATTCGGTCGTGTACTACCGGCTCCTGTTCGGCACCGACGCCCTCGACGTCCGCGACACCCCGCAGCTCCTCGAATACACCCTCAGCGGCCTACGCCCCCAGTAGGGCGTGGCGTCAGGCTTCGGTCCACTCGCACGAGCACGCACCGACCAAGGTGCACAAACCCCGCGTAAAGGGCATCAAGAGGGGCCCGGCGCGAACCGGGCCCCTGGCGTTGATCATCAGGTGGGGCCCGGTGCGGACCGGGCCCCACGTTGGCCGTGACCGGCGAGTGGCCGATCACGGCCGGTCAGTGCATCGGCTTTCAGACCCTCACCAGTGGAGGGCCCTCAGCGCCGTGGCCACCCAGAGCCGGACGCCGAGCGCGATGCAGTCCTCGTCGACGTCGAAGCCGCCCTTGTGGAGGTCGTACTTCGGCATGCCGGGCGTGCGCACGCCGAAGCGCGCAAGGGCGCCCTTCGTCTCTACGGTGTAGTAGCCGAAGTCCTCTCCACCCAAGCTCTGGCCGGTGGAGCCGTCCTTGACCTCGCCGAGCGCTCGGATCCCGGAGTCCCGGAAGATCTCCACGCTCGTCGCTTCGTTGACCGTGGGCGGCAGGCCCACCGAAGTGAGCAGCGTCGCCTCGACCTTGTACGTCGCGGCCACCGCGGCGACCAGCCTCCGCAGCTTCTCGATGACGGACGGCACTTCCGCCAGGTCCAGGAGGCGAAGTGATCCCTCAAGGAGCCCGGTGGTGGGGATGGAATTCGCCGCCGTGCCCGCCGAGATGTGGCCGAAGGCCAGCACGTGCCCGATACGCGGGTCGATCTCGCGGGCCAGCGCCGCCGGCACGTCCTTTGCCATGGCGGCGATGGCCGTGACCAGGTCGGCGGTCAGGTAGGGCCGTGCGGTGTGCCCGCCCGGCCCGGTGACCTCCACCCGGATCTTGTCGTAGGAAGCCGTGATCGCCCCGGTCCGCAGACCGAGGAATCCGACCTCCTCCGCCGGGTCGCAGTGCAGCGCGAAGATGCGCTCCACACCGGTCAGACCGCCGGCGGTGATCACGTCCCGCGCCCCACCGGGGACCTCCTCGGCGGGCTGGAAGATCAGCCGCACCGTGCCGGGGAACCCGCTGTCGGCGAGCATCGACAGGTAGTGGCCCGCGCCGAGCAGCATGGTGGTGTGCACGTCGTGGCCGCAGGCGTGTGCCACGCCTTCCACCGTCGAGCGGTAGGCGACGTTCTTGGTGTCGTGCTGAGGCAAAGCGTCGATGTCGGCGCGCAGCGCGACCATCGGCCCTTCGCCCCCGCGGATGTCGCAGATCAGGCCGGTGCCACCGGGCAGGACCTGCGGGTCAAGGCCGATCTCCCGCAGACGGGCGAGGAGGGCCGTGGTCGTGCGGTGCTCCTTGTACCCCACTTCCGGGTGCGCGTGCAGGTCACGACGGAAGTCGATCAGCGCACGCCCGTTCGGGAGAGGAATTCGTCGACCAGGCCCATGAGCAGAGCCGGGGCGATACCGAACGCGTTCGCGCCCGATTTCGAGATTCGCCATGTCGAGGAATGATCTTGGACTCAAGGGGCGGCACATCACCTTCAATGATCTTGATCGCGGAGGTGTGGTGCGGGACTACAGCGCCATGCCGCCGGGCATTTGACGCTGCACGAGCGGGAGGAAATCTCTCGGGGCATCGCGGAGACGATGAACGTGCGCGGCGCGGGCCCGCGGTCGTCCGGCGCGTCGGCGGCCTCGGCCGACATGGTGTCGAGAGCGCCCGCGGCTTCGCGGCGTGCGATCGAGTGGACGTCTTCGACGTACTCGGTGCGGAGCCGTGTCGCGCGTGCGCCGGGGCCGCCTCCGATGAGCCCGAGCCCGCACGACCCGGGCACACGCCCGTTCATGCGACATGCAGCGCGATGTCGCGCATGTGGTGATCGGAACCGGTCGAGCCGGTTCCCGTTGTACCCCCTACGGGGAACCGCGCGCATGGCTGCACGCACAACCCCACCGCCCACCGCTGCCAACTGACGATCCCGTCCCGATTCACGATCCCCTAACCGCGGGGCCGTGTTGCTGGGACGACCACAGACAATTACACATATCGACCGCAACCCCGATCGGCGACGTCTACCGCGTCACAGTCGCAGGTTAGCCACCGACGATCCTGTGCTGCAATACCCCGGCCTGTACCGTACAGGTCAAATGTTATCGAGGACCACGACGGCCTGACAGCCTATCGACTGCAAACGTTCGGCATGCTCAGCCCATCTGCGCCGGTGCGGCACCTGTACGGGGATGTCCGCCTACCGGCTCCCCCCACCTTCGGCATCCGCCGAATTATTTCGTCCTGATTCCCGATCAGATGCTGTCGGATCGCGTCGCTTTAGTCGTCGGTGTGGGCCAAGCTCCTAATCACCGATATGAGTTCGGTGATCTGTGCACGTTCTTGGTCTCGGTTCGCCAGGGCACGTATGATGGTCTGTGTAACGTGGCCGATCGGCAGGCCGACCGCGTCCGCCACCGCAGCGAGCCGGTCGTGATGATCGAGCCCTTCGGCCGAAACTAATGCTCGGGAGACAGCATCGACTTCTACTCCGAGGTGGTGGGCCACCTCGCTGCTCGCCTCAGAGAGTATGTTCATCAGTAACGCGTCGGGCGGCACCTGACCTGGTAGGAAGGCAACCCGGCCCGCAGGGAACTGTAGGGTTCCGTTAGCGACCTTTTCTCGGGAGTCGCCGTCGAGAACGCCGAGGACCTCCAGTCCGAAACCACAGCTTTGCAGCGGACCGACGAATTTGGGTACATTGCCGTCCCCGCCGACCTGGACGATGCGGACCACCGTGCTCAACTCAGGCGCTGTCAAGGCCAACAGCGCGGCGAGCATGGCGCTGGCGAGCACGTCTTCGACGACCGTTAGCACCTTTGGCTTAGGCCGAAGTCCGAGCCGCTCCAGTGCCGGTGTGGTGTGCGAGATCTCCTCAATGGTGATCCCCGCGACTGGGTTCCGCCCGAGCAACCGCAGGTAGGGGGACGGGAACCGCTCGACCAACTCCGCCGAGTGGGAAGCGACGACCAGGGAGACCACCTTGCTCTTGGTGGCTGCGGTCTCGATGAGGATGTCGGCCAATCGTGCACGGGCTCGGGGGGACAGGAAGTTCTCGGGTTCGTCCAGCAGCAGCACATGGCCCGGCCGTAGCGCTTTCAGTGCCATGATGATCGAGAATGCGACCAGCTCTCCCATGCTCATATTGGCAGGGCCGTAGGTCCGTCCTCGATGCGTGAGCTCATAGTAACGCCATCGCCCGGTCACGCCGTCCTCGCGGCCGAGTTCGGCGAACGCGGCTCTTTCGTAGTCGCGGCCGAGCAGGTAACCGAGTTGCTTCAGCGAAGCCTGATCCAGGGTCGACCGTTCTACCGCGTCACGTTTGGCTTCCAATCCCTCAACCGATCGGACGTGTGACAGAACGATGAAGCTCTCCTCGGCCGGGTCAACGAACCTGCAAGTGATCTCAGCCTTCCCGGTATCTACCTCGGCTGTGATCGTGGGGTCGTTTCCTTGCGTGAGGCAGCCATGGACGGCGGTCAGCAGTTGGGTCTTGCCGGCGCCGCTGGGTCCGACGAGCACTGTGATCCGGGGAGCCAACTCGAACCCGATCTTGCCGAACAACTCGTGGCCGTCGATGCTTATTCGGCGTAACGGGTAACCCAGTCGCCCCGAGCGCAGCCTCTCATGGCACTTCGCCAGTGCCGCTCGCCGGGTCACCAGGCGCCCCAGCCTTCGCTGACGACCTCGGTGACAGCCGTGTCCGGGTCGGCCCCGTCGGCGAGCGCCGCATAGAGCCGAAACAGTCGAGGCCCTGGGCTGACAGATTCCGATGGCAACCCACCACATGCCAGTAGGAAGAGCCACAGGACGACATCGCGGTGCAGGATCTGCGTGGCCCCAAGGGCATCGATGGCGGCGTACTCGTTGAACAGGTTGAGAAGCTCCGGGTACGGTAGGGCCGGGTACTCCGAGATGACCGGCGGGGGGTCACTCAGCTTGAGACCAGCGGAGATCCTGCGTCGCTGCCGCTCGAACCATTCCAGCAGTCGGCCGATGTGGTGGGCCGACGCAGGGCCGAATCGCTGGTCCGCCTGAACCAGGAGCAGCAACCAGGACAGCAGCGTCGCCTTGCTGAATCTGATTCCCGCCCCGTCCACGGACGGGAGACGAAGCAGAGAGGCGAGTGAGCCCGCAGCCCTTCGCTTGACCTCGTCAACAACGGGTTCACCCGTCTTTGCCCGCTTCTCAAATTCATCCGCCGCCGCGCTAACCTGCCGGGCCTCGGTAGCGGCGAGTAGCCTGATGACGACCTCGTCATAGGCGAGGCCAACGTTGGAAAATCCGATCCGTCCTGGCTCCAGGCCCCGGTCCGCCGCCTGGTTCACCAGGTCTCTGACCTGCTCACCGAGCCCTCCGGCCTCAATAAAGAGCCGTTGTTCAGGGGTGAGCCAGTCCACACCATTGAGTCGGACGAAAATCGGCCGCAAGTGCTCGGGTGGGATACCGTCCAGCTCGATCACCACGATCGGATAATCATCGACGGCTTGCCGCATACCGGTGCTCAACTGGGCGTAGTGCGCCCCGTCCAGTTCTCGTAGTACGGGATCGACCGGCGACAGAAGCCCGTCCACCGCGAAGGCCCCTTTGACGAAGTCCAGGAGGGCTGTGAGGCGCTGAGCCCCGTCGATCACCCTGGGGATCCGCCCTGTCGTGATGACGTATACCGGGCCGATCGGCCAGCCTCTCAGCACTGAGTCCACCACCATCCGCCGTCGATGCTGCGGCCACGGCGGCGTCCCCATCCTGTCGGAGTCGATCCGCAGGTTGCCCTCGGCGAGCTCCGACAGTACGTCGCGAAGCGTTGCCGTTCGGGGACGCGCCGGCCCGCGCAGCGACCGGGGTGAGGCCATCGCCTAACTCTCTCTCACTAGTGACTCTCCGCTTGGGGGTCAGTAGTACTGGCGGATGTAGTCGTAGGCTTTCTCAAACAGTTCGTCATCGCGATGCAGGTTGTACTTGAGTAGGACGCCTCGCAGAGCCTGCCTGACCCTCCGATCGCCGAGCCCTGTGCGCTGCCAGTTTTCCCAGCGCACGGAACGGACGATGTCATCGATCTCCCAGACGATGCGCCCGACACGCTCCGGGGCCGAACGATCTTGGTGAACCCGCTCGAACAGTGCGGTGAGCGCCTCCTTCCCAGCCTCGTCGTTATCGATTGTACGTTCGAGAGTGACAATTTCTCGGGCGAGGTCGAGTAGCCTCTTCAAGCAGAGGAGACTGGTGATCTGTCCGTTTTCGTACTCACGGCGCAGGGCCTCAAGCCGCTCCCCGATCGAGGCGAATCTTGGATTGCCAGCCCGCAGCCGCAGCCGCGCCCCGATACTTGCTTGGACACGGTCGATGTGCTGCTCGGGCGCTCCTTCCATGGCCTCCGCCACAGCCGCGTCCAGCACTAGCGTTTCCAGATCATCGCGGATCGCGTCGACGTGGAGGTGCTGGTCGATCAGCGCTCGCGTCTGCGCTCCCAACCTTCTCCAGACACGGCGGCCTGTCGTGTCTCGAGGCTTGACCGACTGATAAACCTGGGTCAGCCAGGTGTAGTCGTCGCGGTACGGGGCCAGCTCCGGATCCGGGGACAACGCCTCCCACAACCGCTGCAGCCTCACGTACTCCAACCCGAACAGATCCCGGACGGTCAGGTCACTGAGGCGTCGCTGTGCCTCCACCAACCCGTCGTGGCCTTCTACATTGCGGTCGACACCAGGGAAGAAGGCTAGGCATGCATTGAGTGCGGCTGGTAGCTCCGCTGCCAGCGCCCGGATGCTGGTGAGGGTCTCCTGCATCTTGGCCTCGTCGAACTGGAGCGCCCTGTCCAGATGCCTGAAGACCCCGATGTAGTCGACGACCGTGCCATGCGTCTTCTCCTGGTCGCCCAGTGTGTAGGGCCGGTTCGTTCGGCAGATTGCCTGCAGCAGCGTATGGTCCTTCATGACCTTGTCCAGGTACATCGTCTGCAGGATCGGCGCGTCGAAGCCGGTGAGGAGCTTCGCCGTCACGATAATGATCTGGAGCGGGTCGTCCGGATCGCGGAACCGATCGAGTAGCCGTTCCTCCTCCAGCTTCGATCGCAGGTGTGGCTGCACTGATCCCGGGGTCCCCTGGCCTTTGGAGATGACGACGGCGCTGGCGTCCTCACCGATCAGCCGGTCGAGCTCGGCCTTGTAAAGGCCACAGGTTTCCTTGTCGTAGACGACCACCTGGGCTTTGAAACCCTTGGCCGCAACGTGCTCCGTGAAGTGCCTGACGACGTCGGCGCACACGAGCCGGATTCGCTCGGAGGATTTGAACAGCCGCTCCATGCGCACGGTCCGCTTCGTCAGGAGCTTCGTCTCTTCCTCATTCAACGTCCCGGCTAGCCGGTCGAATTCGCGGTCGATCTCCTCGGGATCGAGGGTGAACTCGGTTCCCCGCGGCTCGAAGTGGATCGGGAGCGTGGCGTCGTCCGCGATCGACTCCGACTGGGGATACCGGTCGAGATAGCGACCTGGGTCCTCCTGAGCGCCGAAGTTCCGAAAGGTGTTGCGGTCGGTGCGGTTGATCGGAGTCCCGGTCATACCGAAGAAGAACGCATGGGGCAGGGAGGCACGCATCCGGTCACCGAGGTCGCCCTCCTGAGTCCGGTGGGCCTCGTCCACCAGGCAAACGATGTCATCGCGGTCGGAGAGCTCCGGGTCCGCATCGGCGAACTTGAAGACCGTGGTGATGATGATCTTCCGCTGGCCGGAGCCGAGCCAGTCACGCAACTCCGCACCGCTGGTTGCGGTTTCGACATTGGGGACGTCTGAGGCATTGAACGTGCTGGTGATCTGGGTGTCCAGATCGATCCGGTCGACCACGATCAGCACGGTCGGTGAGCCGAGCCAGGGATGATTGCGTAACTTCTGGGCGGTGAACAGCATCAGTAGCGACTTGCCCGACCCCTGGAAGTGCCAGATGAGGCCCTTGCGTGGCCGGCCGGCCAGCACGCGGTCGACGATCTTGTTTCCGGCACGATACTGAGGCTGACGGGAGATCACCTTGATCTTCTGATGCCGGCCGTCAGTCCCGTAGACGGTGAAGTGCTTCACGATGTCTAGCAGCGTCGTGGGCGACAGCAGCTCACAAGCTGCCCGCCCGACCGAGTCGAGCGGCCCGTCGCAGCCCTCACTGCGCCAAGGGAACCAGGACTCGTCGGGCGCCCGGACCGCTCCGTACCGTAGATCGCGCCCGTCAGTGGCGAAGGAAAAGGCGTTCGGGACGAAAAAGTCGGGTACGTCGCCTTCGTATCCCTCGTGGATCTGGACGGCTCCGTCGAGCCAGCTCACTCCCGGCCGCGTAGCAGTCTTGGCCTCCCCGACAACCATCGGAATCCCGTTGACCCACAGCACCAGGTCGAACCTGCGCTCGACCGGCCCGACACGGAAGGTCACCTCGGTCGACAACACATAGGTGTTACGGCTCAGGTCTTCGAAGTCAACCAACCGGACGGTTTGGTGGCGTCGCTCGGGCCCGAACGGCCGCGAATGCTCACCGAGCAGCCATCGCCGGAAATCCTCGTTGGCTCGCACAAGACCCACGCTGCCAGCGGCGAGGGTGAGCGCCCTCAGTTCGTAGATCACCTCATCGGCCCGGTGTGGCTCAGCCGCCAGCATTGGGTTCAGGCGCAACAGCGCGTCCCGCAACAGCGGCTTGATCAGCACATCTGTATCTTTGCGGGGTAGGGCCGGACCTGCGGTGAACATCCAGCCGCTGCTGGCCTCTACCAGCCGGTCGCGAATCAGATCACGGACGCTGTTGGCTTCGCTGAAGGTCATCTGAGGGAACGTCCTCGCTGAATATCCGGTCGATCAACCCACGCACGAGCCTGCGGGACGCACGCGCATGCTCCTCCAACGCGCGCCGAGCCTCCCGAGCCTCGGCGACACGGCGAACCACCTCATTCTGCACCTCCAGCCCGGGTAGCGGAAAGTCCATTGCCGCAAAGCGGACAGCAGTGATGTTCGCCAACGTGGTCGTGCGCGTCGCCATCTTCGCAAGGTCACCACGGTAGTACTTTCGACGCAGCCACCCGTACGCGAACTCCGGTACCACCCCAGGGCCCGGCCGAAAACGGAGAAGAGCTTTCTGAAAACAGCATTCATCGATCTCGCCGCTCCACATGGCCGAGCGACCGATCTCTTCCAGTGAGCCGTTGCCCTCTACAGTCAGAACGTCGCCAGGCATGAGGGCAAATTTCGGATAATGTTTATCGTCGAAATCCATCTCGAAGACTTCTGCTAGATCGAGGTGGTCATCCTGAACATTTGCCACCCGAACATATGGTCGGGAAAATCGACCAGTTTGATACTTGCGATGTTGCATCCGACCGAGTTGCACTTCACCAACAGAATCCAGTCGAACAATGGGCCAGGTTGAGCTCTTGTAAGCATCCTCCAGTGCACGCTTCTCGACCGCCCACGCCGCATCAACCGCAGCCTGCGCCCTGACCGCTACCTCTTCGGAAGCCCACACCAGATCTGCGATTCTTACTTGGTCTTCGATCGTGGGTAGATTGAAACAAAAATCGGCGATGCTCTTCCAGTTTGTACGAGGGGAGAGGGAACCGACCGAGGTCGCAAGGGCATGCTCCACGAAAGATTGAGTCTGAATGATAATCGGCAACAGGTCGGCATGCAGTGCTTCAGAGGCTGACTCCATAACTATAATGTCGTTCGAGCAGACCCCGTCGAACCCAACTCGTCCCGCCTTGCGCTGGTAGACCCGGCGCTTGCCATAAAGAACCTGCCCGGCCCGAAATCTACGCGTAAACGCGTGATCAGTCTTCTCTGGCGCAGATCTCCTAACGGCGAGTGCGTCGGAATCGAGGTGCTCAAGTCCCACGACACGATCGCCCGTCCTTCCCTTACCTGTGCTAGTCGCCTGCTTGACGAGGTCGCCGAATCGGACGGTCCCCCAATTGAAGCGATCGATATTCAAGAGTCCTCCATGGAAGTCATCAGCCGCCTTACAGAGCTCCGGGCCACGGCTCCCGTCTGCCGCCAGTTCGCGAGAAGTTCCCCGATATCGGCACGTTCGTAGCCGGCGGACGACTTGACCACGTACTGCGGTATTGAGAGCGTGGAGTTATTTGCAATGATATCGTCAGTGCTGACGACAGCCGCAAAACCTTCCTGATCTTCAAAGGACTCGAAGGCGGCGTGGATACGGCTGATGTTGGTGTCACTGAGAAAAGTCTGACGGCGGGCGCGTTCGACTTCGGCGACTGCATTGATGAATAGAACCTTGTCGTGGCGTGCGGCGGAGCGGTTCGTGCGGAGGACGACGACGCAGGCCTCCATCGGCGAGTTGTAGAACAGGCCCGGGCCGAGGCCAAGCACGCACTCCAGGAGGCCAGAGCGGACAAGCTTCTCGCGGAGAGCGCGTTCGTCGTTACGGAACAGAACGCCGTGCGGGAACAAGATAGCGCAGCGGCCGGTCACCGGGTCGAGCGAGGCAGCGATGTGTTGGAAGAAGGCGTAGTCGGCGCGAGGCTGCGGTGGCGTTCCCCAGAGATTGCGGCCCCATTTGTCCTTCGCGAATGCCGCGCGGTTCCACTGCTTGATCGAGTACGGGGGGTTGGCGAGGATCACGTCAAATCTCGCCAGCCGATCACCGGTGTGGAAAGCGGGTGCCCCGAGAGTGTCGCCACGGGCGATCTCGAAGTCTTCGATGCCATGCAGGAAGAGGTTCATTCGAGCGATCGCGGAGGTCATCACGTTGCGCTCTTGTCCGCACAGACGAACGTTTCTATGCTCCAAGCCCTCCCTGCGCAACTGTGCAACGGCCGAGACCAGCATGCCACCCGTGCCGCAGGTCGGGTCGTATATGCTCTCCCCGGGGCGCGGCTTGAGCATGAGGGTCATGAGCCGCACCAGCGTCCGATTGGTGTAGAACTCCTGGGCGGTGTGCCCGGAATCGTCAGCGAAACTCTTCACCAGGAACTCATATGCCTGGCCGAGCCCGTCCTCGGGCACTCGTGCGATTGAAAGGGTCTGGCTCGAGAAGTGCTCTATTAGATTTTTCAGTGTTGCGTCCGGCAACCTTTCCTTGTTCGTCCATTGAGTGTCGCCGAATACTCCGTCAAGTCGTCCAGAATTAGTCGACTCAATTTGTGTCATCGCCTCCGCGATTGCCTTTCCGACATTCTCGGCAGTTTTTCGGACGTCCTCCCAATGCGCGCCATCAGGGATCTGAAACCGGTGATTCTCGGGTTTGGCCGCCAGTTCCTCCTCTCCGTACAACGCCAGCGCCGCTGCTTGTTCCTCGTCGTAGACGTCGCTAATCCGCTTGAAGAACAGCAGCGGAAAAATGAACTGCTTGTAGTCGCCCGCATCGACGAGACCACGCAGCAGCGTCGCCGCGCCCCACAGGTAGTTCTCCAGCTCGCCTTGGGTGAGTCGCTGTTCGTTCACAGTCCCCATTCCGTAAGTTTCTCCCCTAGTGAGGCCTCGGCCTCCGACAGTTCCGCGCGGGCGGCCCGCAGCCTCGAGAGCGCGTCCGACATCTCGGGTAGCTCTGCGACGGCACGGGACTCTAGGTACAGCGGGCAATAGAGGCTGTCCCCGTTGCGGCCGATCTCGGCCAAGCTCACCAGGCGCGACCGGCCCCGGATGTCGGCCGCCGCTCGATACCAGTTGTGAATTCGCGTAACGTGCTCGGACTCCAAAGTGTTCTGGGAGCGACCCTTGCGGAACTGGTCGGACGCGTCGATGAACAGGACGTACCCCGGGTACGCCGGGCGGTCACGGAGGATTAGGATGCAGGCCGCGAGTCCGGTTCCGTAGAAGAGGTTCGGGGCGAGCGAGATGACCGTCTCGACCTTCCCGGAGGCAAGGATATTCTGTCGGATCGCGCCCTCAGAGTCGCCCCGGAACAACGCTCCCTGCGGCAGAACTACGCCGATGCGGCCGGTGCCGAGTTCCATCGAGGATATCATGTGCTGCACCCAGGCAAAGTCGCCCGAGTTCCACGGCGGCACCCCGGTCTCGGAACGCTTGAAAAGGTCGTCGGCCCACATATCGTCGCCCCAGCCCTTGAGGGAGAACGGTGGGTTCGCCAGGATGCAGTCGAAGGTCGCCAGCCGGTCGTGATCGTAGAAGGCGGGATGGCGCAAGGTGTCGCCGTGGGCGATCTCGAAGTCCTCGATACCGTGCAGAAAGAGGTTCATTCGGGCGATGCCCGAGGTAGTGAGGTTCTTCTCCTGACCGAACAGTCTCCCTGACAGTTTCTCTAGGCTGCCGCCATTGATGACCACGTGGTGTGCGGCTTCGATCAGCATGCCCCCCGTCCCACAGGCCGGGTCGTAAACGATGTCGCGATCCGTCGGCTGGAGGATCGATACGAGGAGCTTGACGACCATGCGAGGGGTATAAAACTCGCCAGCCTTACGATTGGATAGGTCCGCAAACTTCTTAATCAAGTACTCGTAGGCTTGGCCGAGCACGTCCGGCTCAACGTCAGCGTTGCCGAGTCTTCGCTTCGAGAAATGTTCCAGGAGATCGGTGATGACCTCGTCCGAGACCCGTTCCTTGTTTGTCCAAGGCGTGTCTCCGAAGATTCCGCGCAGCGCCCGTGGGTTTGCCGTCTCGATACGCTGCAGGGCGCCCTGCAGGTGGTAGCCGACGTTCTCCTCGGCGGCCCGCACATCCTCCCAGAAGCTCTCACCAGGAATCTGGAAGCGGTGATTCTCCGGGAACCTTGCAAAGGTGGGGTCTCCACCGGACACCCTCAGAGCCGCTTGAGTCTCCTCTCGGTGCACGTCACTGATCCGCTTGAAGAACAGCAATGGGAAGATGTAGCTCTTGAAGTCGGCCTGATCCACCGGACCCCGCAGAATCTGGGCCGCCTCCCAGAGGTGTGCCTCCAGTTCGGCCAGAGTCAACCGATCTCGATCCGCTTCGAGCAGGTCGAGTTGTCCACCACGTCGCATCCGCTCCGCCCGTCTACCAGTGACCACAAACAGGAGACGGTACTGGGCGAGCTCAGCCGACACGCCCGGGGGTGCCGTATCGTAACCAGCGAAGGTCACGCCATGGCCGTCGGATGTTGATCCAGCCGGGATTCTCCCCCGGCGCCCAGCCGCGCCTTCGACGCGGCGGTTGGCGCCTGGCTACGCTGTGTGTGATGCTGAGGAGTGGGGGATCGCGCCCCTGGTGGTGGTGAGTGCTCCCCACGGCCATGGAGGTAGTCCGGACCTCACAGCCTTGATCAAGTTGGCGCCCGAGCGCTCTTTGTCGCTGCGTCGCTGGGCTTCGGCGGGAGTCATCTGCTGAAGTAGCTGTGGAGGGCTGCGATGCAGGCGGCCTGCCGAATGCGGTCGTGTGGGAAGCGGCGGCGGCACTCGCGACCGATCCAGGCCGGTGGCTTACGGCTGTGGGCTGCCTTGCGAGGCCGGGCGTGGGGGCCGTGGGTTCCGTGCCGGGATTTCCCCGTTTCCCGTCGCAGGTTTGCGGCGTTGCGGCGGGCTGGCCTTGGCGTCTGGGCCGTAAACGGGCTGGGGGACACATCGAGCCGTTGGTGCCTTCGGGCCTCGTGGCTCGGTTCTTGGTGGCGCGGCGGGGATGGCGCCGGGTGTGCGGGATCTGCGGATGTACTCGACCGCGGGCGCTTGATCGCGCTGCTCGTGGTGGCGTCGCCGGTGGGTGACGGCGTCGTGTGAGAGTGCTCGGTGAGAATCAAGGCGAGGGCTGCCACGGAGGAGGCCAGTACGCCGGCGACCGCGGAAACCAGCCATCTGCGGCGGTGCTGGCGCTGGTGACGTCGCTGGCGAGGGGCAACACGCCAAGGCTCGTGCGGTTCCAGAGGTGGGTGTGCTTCAGGGGCTGGGGACGGCATGCCTTGTGGCTACCAGGAGCGGCTGATTGGTCACTGTGTGACTCGCCGTCTGTGGTCGTGGTTTGACTTCTGGTCACCTTCCAGGTCCGGCGGCGTGACGGGCGTTCAGATGGTTCGATGTTCGACCCGACGCGCTTTCCAGTTAGGTTTTACGATTTGAGTCTTTCGTCCCGGATGGTCCGTTGTGTGCTCGCTTGAACTCGATCGCTGCATGAGCGGAATTTGGCGCCCTTCGGTTGTGGATAGATCTACCTTCCTTGGTATTGCGTTGGGAAGACGAGTCGCTTCGCCTGCTCTACGATCACTCAACGTCCTAATCGCGGCGCCTGTGGCAGTGAAACATTTGATCGAGCATGTGAGGGTGGAGAGTTGGCGAGTATTGGTCGGCGGGTAGCTGTTGGGATCCACTGGCTAAGCCTCGCAGGTACTGCCTTGGCCCTCTCCGCGTGCGGCAGCGCGCCGAAGGCGGTCGCCTTGCCTTCGGCGCCTGGTAGTGCGTCTTCGCCTTCGTCGTCCACGGCGGCGGAGGAGAAGGCTGTGGCTACGGCTTATGCGAAGTTCGTCGCGATGCTGGAGCGGGCAGATTCGCTCCCCGCGGAATCTCGTAGGCAGCAACTCGCGACCGTTATGGCCGATCCTCAACTCTCGCGGGTGCTCCAACGCATCGACGCGATGAAGAAGCATCACATCGCGACCTACGGTCACATCATCGTCCACGTGAAGAGCGTTCAGCTTACCGCTAGTGGCGCTACAGTCCATGACTGTCAGGATTCGCGCGACTCGGGGCTTCTGAACTCTGTTACGCAGAAAAAGCTCATCCGTGGGGTTCGGCAGGGGAGTAAGAAGGCTCTGCTGGTTAAGGATGCTTATGGGCAGTGGCGGGTAAGTAAATCCATTGCGATCGGTGAAGGGTGCTGACGGGGTGGCAACCGTTGGGCCTGCGCTCGTTGCCGGGCTGCTCTCCGCCGCCTCATCCGTTGCTGCACCGCCTCCGCTGGATCCGATGCCGCCGAATACGAACTCGTTCGCCTACGACTACGGCGCTCATGACGGTGGGGCGCCGGCGAAGGGCGGGCGAGCTCCTGCTGCTGCGCCGCAGGGTGACCGCGCGAGCGTGTTGCAGAAGGCGGGGCCACGTAATTGCCAGGAACTGAGCGAGTACGTGCAGGTGGTCTGCCCGCCGGTGCACGAGGGCGGCAAGACGCCGAAGGTGTCGCCAGCCGAGTTGGCGTTGACCAGGTGGGCGACCATGCCGATTCCGGCGCCGGTGGTGCGGACGGCACCGCCTCGCCGGAGCGATGGGCTGGTGGGGCTGCCGGAGTGGTTCTGGGTGACCAACTGGCGTCCGCTGAATGATCGCGTCGCGGCTCGCAGTGTGTGGGTCGAGGTGACCGCTCGGCCACAGAGCATGACGATCGCGCCGGGGCCTGGTGAGCCGGTCGTTCGATGCGCGGGTCCTGGCACTGCCTATGACAAGTCGCGGCCGGCCGCGGCACAGCACACCGATTGCTCGTACACGTTCGGGCGGTCTTCGCTTCATCAGCCCGGCCATGCCTACCGGGTGCGAGTGACGGTGGTGTGGGGCGGTACGTGGCGGGGTTCGGATGGGTCTGGTGGTGCGCTTCCGCCGTTGAGCCGGTCGACGAGTTTCCGGTTGCGGGTGGCCGAGGCGCAGGCGCTCTACGGATGAGGGTTGGTATGAGGTCGAGTAACAGTGTGCTGGCAGGGCCGAAGGCTGCGCGTGGGGTCGATTCCAGGGCGTTCAAGCCTTTGCCGCGGCAGCGGCGTCCGGGGTTTCTCATCGGGGCGGCCATGTTGGTGCTGTTCGCCGTGGCGACCAATGTCTACCTGTTCGTTTCCTCGGGTGAGCGGGTGTCGGTCGTGAAGGTGGCGCGTGACGTCGCGGCGGACCACGAGATCACGCAGGCTGATCTTGAGCGGGCCAGGGTCGCAGTGGAGCCTGGTGTGGCGGTGATTCCCGCCCGTCAGCTGGACCAGGTGGTCGGGCGGCGGGCTGCGGTGGCGTTGCGTCAAGGGACACTTCTCGCGGTGTCGCAACTGTCGACGCAGCAGAGTCCCCCGGCGGGGCGAACGCTCGTGGGCATGTCGTTGAAGCCCGGCGCGATGCCGCCCGGGTTAGCTCCGGGGTGGAAGGTCCGCGTGGTGTTCACCGCCGGCGGCCAGGGCCAGGAACCCGCGGACGGCGCTCAGCAGAGCCGCGCCGAGTCCATCGTTCCTCGGGAGGTCGCCGCGGTGGTCGACCAGGTGGACGAGCCGGACACCGACGGGTCGACGACGGTGTCGTTGATGGTGCCCGATGCCGACAGCGGCAAGGTCGCGCGGCAGGCGGCGGCCGGGATGGTCGTCCTGGTGGCCACGGAAAGACAGGACGGAACGTGACGCTGTACTGCGTGGTCTCGGCGGGCGGTTCACCGGGCGTCACCACCACCGCGTTGGGGCTCGCGGTCACGTGGCCGACGAAGGTGCTGCTGGCCGAATGCGATCCCATGGGGCGAGGTATCCTGCCCGGCTTCATGGCGGATCGGCTCAGCGAATCCGCCGGGCCGGGGCTGCTCGGGCTCGCGATGACCGCCGAGACCGGGACGCGCGCGCGGCTTCCGCTGGACGACTATGTGCTTCCTGTCCCCGGCGAGGGCACCGTGGAGCTGCTGCACGGCGTTCGCGATCCTCGGCACGGGGTGCGGCTCGGGACGTTGTGGGGTCGCCTGGCCGAGGCCCTGACTTTGCGAGAAGGCGACGTGGTCGCCGACCTGGGCCGGATCGGTGGACGCGATACCCCCACTGAACTGCTGGCGACGGCGGACACCCTGGTCATGGTCCTGAAGCCGACGTTGAGGCAGGTTGACGCCGCCCGGGCGCGGATCGACGCCTTGAAGGACCTCAGGGGCGGCCGCGGGACTATCGGCCTGTGCCTGATCTCGCACGGCCCGCATCGTGCGGCGGAGGTCGAGCGGGTCCTCGGAACACCGGTACTGGCCGAACTGCCGTACTCGCCTGACGATGCGTCCGTGCTCTCGGATGGGGCTCCAGCTCGGAGGACATTCAAGACGTCGCTGCTCCTGCGGTCGTTGAGATGTATGGGGCGGCGACTCCGCGCGACCGACCGCGCCGCGTCCGAAGTCGGCGGGGACGTGGGCGGGACGGTTCTGTCGGGTGCGGGTGCCGTCGTTGGGGGTGAGTGGTGAGCGCGCCGGGATGGACGTTCGCCGGGCCGGACGGGGCACGTGCCGTAGGACCCGCGTCGTCGCACGATGGCGCGGACGACGCGGATCTGTGGGCGGCTGTCCGCGCGGTGTCCGTCCAGCTCGCGGACGTTCTGCGGGACGGTGTCGACCGCGTAGGGGCGCGGCAGTTGATCGATGCCCAGGTGCGGTCGTGGGGTGATGACCAGTTGGCGGTCGGCCGTGTGATGTCGGCCGAGGAGTTGCAGAGGGTCGCGCGGTCAGTGTTCGACCGCCGCTTCGGCCTCGGTCCGTTGCAGCCCTACCTGGAACGCTCCGATGTGGAAAACATCGTCGTCAACGGGTGCCGGCAGACCTGGATCAGCTATACCGACGGCAGCAAGCGGCCGGGGCCGTCGGTGGCGGAAACCGACGACGACCTTGTCGAGTGGGTGCAGCTGCTGGCGCGGCGCGGGAACAGCGGCCGGGAGTTCTCCCATGCGTCGCCGCTCCTGGACGTCGCGCTCTCCGACGGCGTCCGGCTGGCCGTGGTGGGCTGGGTGTCGAGGCGCCCGCATCTGGCGATCCGCGTTCACCGCCTGGTCGACGTGACCCTGCGGCAGCTCACCGAGCTCGGGACCCTGACCGAGCCGCTGGAGGCGTTCCTGAAGGCGACGATCCGGGCGCGTCGGAACGTGATCGTCTGCGGTGAGGTCAACACCGGTAAGACCACACTGGTGCGCGCGCTGGCCAACGAGATCCCGCCGCAGGAGCGGGTCATCACGTTGGAGAGCGACTTCGAGTTGTTCCTGGACGACCCGCGCCTGGCGCACCGGCACCACGATGTCGTCGCGATGGAAGCACGTCAGGCAAACGCAGAGGGCGCGGGCGAGGTACGTCTGCAGGATCTGGTGCCGGCGTGCCTGCGGCTGAACCCTGACCGGGTGATCGTCGGTGAGGCGCGGCAGGGGGAGCTGGCTCCGATGCTGGAGGTGATGTACTCCGGGGCGCGCGGCTCGATGTGCACCCTTCACGTTCACCGGCCCGAGCATGTGTTCAGCCGTGTCGTCCAGCTCGGCCGCCGCGCCGACCTCGGCTTGGGCGCCGATGACGTGCATCTGATGTTCGGGCTGGCCGAGCCCCTGGTGGTCTACCTGGAGCGCGACCAGGCGAGCAACGAGCGGTTCGTGTCGCAGGTGATGGAGATCGGCCCGCCGGGGGACTCGGTGGAACCGACCCGCAACCTCGTCTTCCGGCCCGGCCCGGACGGCCGGGCGACCCCTGCGGGTGGGCACATCAGCGCCGCACTCCTCGACGACCTGGTGGTGCAAGGTTTTGATCCCGAGTTGCTCAGGACCGGGGCGGAGGCGTGGGTGTGATGGTGGTCCTCGCCGCGCTGGCCGGCCTTTGCGCCGCCGGTGCGGTCATCAGCCTCGTGGCCGGGCTGCGGGGAACCGAGCCCGCGACGCGGCAGGGGCGTCCGCCTTCGCGCCTGCGGACGCTCGTGCGTTCGTCGGCTTGGCCCGGGCGTCGTAATCGATTGGTCGCCGGTGCCGTGGCGGCGCTGGCGGTGTTCCTGGTGTCGGGGTGGCCGGTCGCGGCCGTTGCTGCTGGGGCCGGGGTGTACGCGGTTCCGCCGATGCTGTCGGGACGTGGGCCGCAGAGCCGGATCGCGCGGCTGGACGCGTTGGCGCAGTGGTCGCGGCGGTTGGCGGAGATGATCGGCGCGAGCCGGGGCCTGGAGCAGGCGCTGGCCGACAGCGCCCGTATCGCGCCCGAGGCGATCCGCGGGCCGGTGACCGTGCTGGCCAGGAGACTGAACAACCATGCAAATCCCGAGCAGTCGCTGCGGGCGTTCGCCGACGAGCTGGACGACCCGATCGCCGATCTGATCGCCTGCGCGCTGGTGCTGGCCGCCCGCCGGCGCGGTCCGGGGACGCGTGAGGCGTTGCGGCTGCTGGCTGACGCCGTCGAGCAGGAGGTTCTCGTCCGCCGGGACGTCGAGGCCGAACGAGCCGGTTTGCGCACGACGCTGATCGTCATCGTGGGCTCGGTCATGGCCCTGAGCGTGCTGTTCGCCTCGTCGCAGACACTCGCCGCCCCCTACGGCACCGCGCTCGGACAGACGGTGCTCGCCGTGGTCGCGGCCATCTACGGGGCCGGCCTGTGGTGGATGCGGCGCCTCGTCGTCCTGTCGACCGGAGCGAGATTCATGCACACCACCCACCCGACATCCGCCGTCCCAGGAGCCGAGCTGTGATCGTTCTCGCCGCCCTTAGCGGGGTCTTGGGCGCTGTGGGCATCCTCATGTTCATTCGTGGGGTGTGGCCGGCGCCTCCGCGCTTGGACGCTGCTATGGCCCGGATCCAGCCCACACTGCTCCCCGCGCCCCCGACCAACGACCTGAAGACCGGCGAGCGCCTCGGCCGATGGCTGGCGGATCGTGTCGCACGTCCGGCCGGGACGCTCGCCGTACCCCGAGCCGACCTGGCACTGCTCGGACGTCCGGCCGAGCGGTTCATGCTCGACAAGCTCGTTCTGCTCGTCACCGGGCTCGTCGTGCCTCCGGTTTTCGGCGGCCTGGTCGCGTTGACGGGCGGCTCGCTGCCCTGGACGTTCCCCATCGTCACCGGGGTTGTCCTGGCTGTGATCCTGTGGTTGGTACCGGACTGGAACGTACGGTCCCAGGCTCGTCAGCGTCGCCGTGACTTCCGGTACGCCTTCACCTCCTACCTGCAGCTCGTCGTCCTGGAACGCGAAGCCGGCGCCGCGCTCAACGCCGCGCTGGAGAACCCGGCGAAGATCACCGACGGGTGGCCGTTCCAGCACGTCCACCAGGCGCTCACCAGAGCCCGGAACGGCCAGGAGCAGCCCTGGCGGGCCCTGTCCCGGCTCGGTGAGGAGATCGGCGTCCGCGACCTGATCGACCTGGCCCACACCGCCGAGATCGCGGGCAGCGAGGGCGCCAAGATGCACGACGTCCTGGTCGCCAAGATCACCTCCATGCGTCACGAGGCGTCCGCCTCCGCACGCGCCGAGGCCAACTCCCGCACCACCGCCATGTGGGTGCCGACCAGCCTGCTCATGCTCGGCTTCGTGATCCTGGTCGGCTTCCCCTTCTTCTCCAAACTCCTGGCGTCCGGCTGACACGCCGGAGCGTTCACGCACCAGCTCATCGGGGGACCATGAACACACTCAACGCCGCCATGCTCCGCGCAGCCCTCGCCGTCCACGACCGAGGCCGCCGCCTCGCCACCGCCCTGCGGGAGCGAGACGACCGGGGCTCGGGGGTGGTGGAGACGATCATCATCGTTGCCGGCTTCGCCGGGCTGGCGTTCGTCGTCTACATGGCCGTGTCCAGCAAGGTGCACGGCTGGATCGGCAAGATCCCCGGCGCCTCCGGCCCGTGAACACGCCTCGACGACCACAACGGCGAAGGGATGCGGGATCGGCGACGGTCGCAACCGCCATCACCTTCCCGGCGGTGGGGCTGCTGTTCCTCGCGCTGGCGCAGGCAGTGATGGTGTCGGTCGCACGCGACGTCGCACAGGCGGCCGCCGAGGAAGGACTCCGCGTGGCCCGCGCCCGCCAGGGCACCTTCAGCGGAGGACGCGCCGTCGCCGCGTCCTTCGCCCGCCGAGAACCCGTCCTGCAAACGCCCGCCGTCACCGTGTCCGGCACGAACACCATCGTCGTCCGGGTCACCGGGCACGCCCCGTCGCTGCTGCCCGGCGTCGACATCACCGTGTCCAGGACCGTACGCGGCGCCCGTGAACGGTTCACGACACCGGGACCGGCGTGAACCCAAGGAACAACCGGACGCCGGGCCGGACGCGGGACGCGGGAAACGCGGTGGTGGAGACCGCGATCCTGGCGCCGGTGTTCATCACGTTCCTCGCCGGGCTGCTCGTGGTGATGCGGGTTGTTCACGGCAGCGCCGTGGTCGCGCAAGCCGCCGCCGACGCCGCACGGCAAGCCTCCATCGCCCGGACCGCCCGACAAGCCCAAGCCGCCGCGAGCACCAGCGCCATGCGCACCTTGCACGACCGGGGACTGCATTGCACGCCGTCCGTCCGGCTCGACCTGTCCGGATTCAATCGTCCAGTCGGACAACCCGCCACGGTCTCCGCGCGAGTGACCTGCACGGTTCGGCTCCGCGACGTCGGGCTACCGGGAATGCCAGGCGCCCGAACCGTCACCAAGACCCATCGCTCGCCGATCGACCCCTACCGGACGGCTCAATGAGAAGGACACCGGGACGCGTTCATAGGGCACGGCCTGAACGCGGGAGCGTGAGCGTCTTCGCCGTCATCATCACGCTGGTCGTCGTGGTGTTCTTCGGCGCCGTAGTCGACTTCGAGCAGGTCTTGGAAGCTCGACAGGACGCCAACACCGCCGCGCAAGAGGCCGCCCGCGCCGGCGCCGGACAAGTAGACCGGGACCGAGCCTATGACCGTGGACAGTTCCTCGTGGACCGTCAGTCCGCGATGCAGGCGGCCCGCTACTACCTGCGGACCAGCGGTTACACCGGCACCGTGACCAGGTCCGGGAGGCGTTCCATCCGTGTCCACGTCTCCGTCACGCGACCCGCGCGGTTCCTATCGCTGATCGGCGTCTCGACCCTGCATGCGGACGGTGGAGCGACCGCGAACCTGACCTCTGGAGTGGAAGGACCCCGCCAACCGTGACCTACACCGGACACAGCCGTCTCGCCGACTTCGTACGCGGACTCGGCGCCTTGGCGGTCTTTGCCTTCCTCCTGGTCGGATTCCCGGTCGCGATGTACAAGATGTTCGGCTCGCCCCTCCCGGACAAGCTCCCGACCTGGGCTGAGATCAGCACGACGCTGATGCGGCCGGACACCGACCAGACCGTGTTCATCGCCACGATCCGGCTCATCGGCTGGGGCGCATGGTGCCTGTTCATCGTCACCGTCTGCGCCGAACTGGTCCGCTACCTCCGCGGGCGCTCCAAGCCCGCCATGCTGAGTTCGGCGTGGCCGATGCAGAAGCTGATCCGTGACCTGGTCGCCACGGCGACGCTCACCTTCAGCGCCGCTGCGTCTCTCGCCTCGTCCGCCTCCGCCGCGACGCACATGCACACAGCGACCGGTGTCCAAGCCGCTGCCGACCCCGCACCGAGCAAGCAGGGGCACTCGACATCCGGAATGAGCACGCCGGCACCGGCGACGGGTGCGTCCGAGTGGACGCCGCTGCTGGCCGACGAGACCCCCAGCGAGCCGGAGCCGGACCCGCACCCCTGGCGGACGCACATCGTCAAGCGAGGCGAAACACTCTGGGATCTCGCCCGACGCACCTACGGTTCCGGGACCCTCTATCCCAAGATCTTCAAGACCAGCCAGGACGTCCACCAGCCCCATGGGCTCCCCGAGCTCACCGACCCGGACCTGGTCCGCCCAGGCCAACGTGTCCTGCTTCCCCGACCCGGCACGCATGAGGCACCTTCATCGAAGACGGGAACACGCTCACAGCACGAGGCCGGGCACTCAAGCGGCGCTCGGCAGCCGGCCCCGACAGGCTCACCGTCCAGCGCGTCGAAGCCGCCCCAAGTGCAGGCTCCGGTCGTGGCGCCGCCCGCCGAGCGTTCCGGTAGCGTCGCGCCCGCGGCACCGCACCACCACCAGGACGACCACCATTCGCCGCTGGAGATCTCCCTGCCGTCCGGGTCCCGCATCGGTCTCGGTCTCGCTGCAGTGCTCAGTGTCGCCGTGGCCGCGACCCGCCTGCACCGGCGCCGTCGACGCCCGCTGATCCTCGACCCCGGCTCGCCGCCGCGCCCCGCCGAGGAGCCTCCGATTCCCGCCCCGGTCCTCAAGGCCCACCAAGCCCACTTGAAGACCCACGCCGACCGGGGCGCCCCTGTCCCGTCCGACACCGACATCGCGTACAAGGACATGCTGGCCGCACACCCGGACCAGATCGTCCTCGGAACCCGCGATGGCAATGCCATCGCGGTGTCGTTCGCCGGGCTGAACCTCGGTCTGAGCGGTGACGGTGGCCACGCCGTCGCACGCGCCATCACCACCGAACTTCTGGCCCAGGCTCGCCGCTACCGCGCCGAGGTCATCATTCCGCGCGCCGACGCGCAGACGCTCTTCCCCGGCGACGACATCATCGGCTTGGGCACGGAGCTCGAAGGGCTGATCGTCACGCCGTCGCTGCGGGAGGCCACCGACCGCGCGGAGGCCGAATTTTTCCGGCGCGGTCGCCTGATACTCACGAGTGAAGTCTCTGACGTGCCCGGCTTCCGCGCCTATGACGAGTGCGAACCTCTGGAGACCATCCTTCTGGTCGCGTCGGCACCGCCGGGCAGCGAAGTCCTGTCCGTCATCGCCGCCCTCGGCCGCCGCTACTGCATCGGCGTCCTGGTGCTCGGCGCCTGGCCGTCCGGCACCACCGTGGAACTCGCCGCGGACGCGACCGTCACCGACGCCGACGGCCCCGACGCCGCACGGTTCACCGGGACCCGCATGTTCCACCTGACCGCCGACGACGCCACGGACCTGCTGCGGACCCTCCGCACCGCCACCGGCAACGAACCCGACCTTCCGGCTCCGCCCGCGAGCACGGACGACGCGCCGGAACCCGAAGCACAACCCGTCTCGGCCATGGTGCCGCCTCCGCGTCCCTCCGGAGAGGAGCGGTGCCGCCCGGCCCGCCTCAACGTGCTCGGGCACGTCAGCCTGCACACCCCGGACGGCCCGATCAACACCGGACTCCGTCAGCGCGCCCGCGACCTGCTCGCCTATCTCAGCCTGCATCCGGACGGCGTCACCCGTGACCAGGCCATCGCCGACCTCTGGCCGGACGAGAGCCCCGGCGGGCTCGTTGCGCAGTTCAACACCGCGGTCAACAACGCCCGTGGCGTCCTTCGGAACGCCACCGGTCTCGAAGAACCCAAGTACATCCTCCACAGCGCGGGCCGCTACCGCATCGACTCCGCCGTCCTCGACGTCGACCTTTGGGAGCTGATGGCTGCGCTCGCGGACGCCGGGCCAGGTACCGACGACGACGCCCGAACCGAGGCGCTCTTCCGAGTCGATGACCTCTACACCGGCGAGTTCGCCAGCGGCTTGGACGGTATCTGGGCCCAGAACCAGCGCGAATACCTCCGCCGTACCATCGGCGAAGCCCTTGCGAACCTCGCCCGGATCATCCAAGAGGACGATCCGGAACGAGCGCTGGCCGTGCTGGAACGGGCCATCGAGCACGACGCCTTCGCAGAGCCCCTGTACCGCCACATCATGCGGCTGCAAGCCCGCCTCGGCCGTCCGGACGCCATCCGCCGCACCTACGGACTTCTCGAGGGCCGCCTCTTTGACATCGACGCCGAAGCCGAAGAGGAAACCTCTCAGCTTTTTCACTTCTTGCTGCGGCCGTCGAAACGGGGCTGAGGGCGTGAGCGAGCGTTCGCGAGATGCGTATGTGCCGGTGCCGCGCGAGCATCGGGCAACGCCTGAGGGCAGAAGCGGCGTTGTCACGGTCCGGCGGATGTGATCGGCTGTCGAGGTGGACGTCGACCAGTTCTTCAGCTTCGGGCCGCGCGCTCCATTCGAAGTACAGCACGTGTTCACTAACCGGGAAGCGCAGATTCGGGCCTTCCGGGAGCGGTTCGCGGAGGCTGCCGGGCGGGCGTGGACCGTGGATGAGCTGCTGGACTTCCAACGGCCGGCGTCCAACCTCATCGCCGTGTGCGGTGAAGGCGGCATCGGCAAGTCGACGCTGACCCGGCACGTCGTGGAGCTGGCGGTGTCCGGGAAGCTGGACGGTCTGCCGCGGCGCGGCGCCCGCGCGGTGCTCGACTTCGCCGACCCGGCCAGTTCCAGCTTCGAGGCCGGCCTGCTGCGGATGCGTGCGGCGCTCGCGCCGCTGGCGCGGTCGTGGTCGGCGTTCGATGTGGCGTTGGCCGTGTACTGGCAGCGCAAGCATCCGGGCGAGTCGCTGACAACGTTCCTGCGCAAGGAGTCCACGGCCGATTCGCTGGGCGTGGCCGACCAGGTCGGCGACACCGTCGACCAGCTCCTCGGCGGTTTCGGTGCGCTGTCGGTGGCGTACCGGGCGCTTAACCTTCTGGGCCGGACCGCCGCGCAGAAGACGAGGTTGAAGCGGCTTCGGAACGGGCTGCCCGCGCTCGATCCGATCCTCAGCGAGCAGGACCCGGATCGGATGCTGGGGTACATGCCGGTCCTGCTGGCCGCCGACCTGGAGCGGGCACGCCGCAAACGTCCGGCGCTGGCGCTGTGCGTGCTGGACACCCTCGAGAACGTCCAGCGCCTGCCCGCTGAACGGGGCGGCCTGGAGGACCTGGTGTCGCGGCTGGTCTACCTGATGCCCAACGTGGTGTTCGTGGCCGCCGGGCGGCTGGCGCTGCGCTGGCACGACCCGGGCCGGGCCGCCACGCTGACCTACGGCGGTGAGCGCCGCTGGCCGGGCCTGGCGGGCGGTGACCAGCTCGGCCTCGACGGGTTCGACCGGGTGTCGGCCGAGGCGTACCTGTCGACCCGTCTCACGGTGGACGGGACGCCGGCGATCGGGCCGGCGATCCGGGAACGGATTATCGCGGGTTCGGGCGGGTCGCCGCTCTATCTCGACCTGTCCGCCGAGCTGTTCGGGCAGTACCTCGCGCGTGGCGAAACTCCGTTCGCTGAGATGTTCGGGGTCGGTTTCCCCGAGCTGGTGCTGCGGACGATGCGGGACCTGTCGGCGACCGACCGCGACCTGCTGCGGGCGGCCGCGCTGCTGGAGGCATTCGACGAGGACGTCTTGCACGCGGTGCTGCCGCATCTGCGGCTGCGGCAGATCGAGAGGTTCGTGCAACGTCCGTTCGTCCGGCGGGACGAGACTGTCTGGCCGCCGTATCGCTTGCATGAGAACCTGCGCCGCAGCGTCATCGAATGCGACGCCGACATCGACGACGGCTGGACGGACGCCGAACGGAGGCGCAACGCCGAACGTGCGATTGCGCAACTGACGACCACCGCGCTGGAGGTCTGGGACGACGACGCCGACCACCCTCTGGCGTTGGGGGTGCGGAGCAGGCGATGCGTGGCGGCGTTCCTGCTGGTCCTGCGCGCGGCGGACGAGCATCGTCTGGTGCCGTCGGCCCTCGGCGACATCGCCTACAGCCTCACCGTCCTTGGGCATTGGCAAGTCCTGGTGTCTCTCCCCGAACTGCCCGGCTCGCCGGAACTGGATCGGCTGACCGAGTTCGCGCGCGTCACGGCGCGGGGAGACGTCAACGCCGAGGATCGCTACCGGGCGCTGCGCGAGCTGGTCGGGGAGCCGGACGGGCCCTTCGCCGACTACTACCGGCACGAGCTGGCCAGCCGCGCACACGTCATCGGCCAGGTCGACCAGGCCGCCGACCACCTGTCGGGGATCGAGGCCGCGTCCCTCATCGGCGGGAGCGCCCGGTTCGGCTTGGCCGACAACGCGCTGCGCCGCAGCGACTACAAGACCGTCGCCCGGCTGATGCAGGACGCATCACCGACAGGACCCGACAAGGTGCGGGCCGCCGACCTGCTCGGTCACACCTACCTACAGAACGCGCGATTCGCCGAAGCGGCCGGGTTCTTCGAGTCGACCCTGCAGGCGGCCCGTGCTGCGAACGCGCCGCTGTGGGAGGCCCGGGCCCTGCGGCATCTGCTGCTGGCGCTGATGTGGTACGACCCCGACCGGACGCTGTCGCTACTGGGTCGGGCGCGTGACCTCAACGGCTCTGCCGGCGAGCCGATCGGCCTCGCCCAGTGCGACATGGCAGAAGCCATGGCGCGGGCACTACGCGGCGAACGCCGCCAGTCCGCCGGCCTTCTGGAGGCCGCGGCGCGCCGTTTCAGTGACCTCGGGGCCACGCGTGAACTACTGCCCGTCGAGGCGTTGCAGGTTCTCCTGGACGCCTCCGCCGGTCAGACCGCCCAGGCCGCACGCGCCGCACAGAACCTGTGCGATGACTGCCTTCCCGTCTGGGAACCGGTGGCGCGGTCATGGGCGGCGCTGGACGCCGATTTCAGCGCCGTCGAGTGGCTGGACGATCCGAACTCCGCGCGGCACCGCTGGCGCGCGGCGCTGGCCCGCCTGAAAGCACCGGTCTGCGGCCCCTTGGACGTCGGTGACCGCCGGGCCCTGATCACGACCGGCCGGGTACCTGAGGCGCTCGCGGAGACCGCGGTGGCGGCCGCGCTGGCCAGTCCAGCGTTCGACGGCCCACGCGACCTCGCCGCCGCGCTCGCCACGCTCGGCTCCGATGGCGTCGTGCCGGGTGTCCGGACGGTGGCCAAGGTTCGCCGGCGGCTGCACGAACGGCTGGAGACCGTCCGCCACTTCGAGGACATACGCGCCGCGACCGGTCTCCGCGCACCCCGACTGCTGGACGCCGGGACCAACGGGGAGGCATGGTGGGCCATCCTGGAGCGCCTCGACGGCGCCCACGCGGACCGTCCGACAGCCGCACGGCAGCGCGCACTGGGCCACCAGCTCAGGCTCTGGCACTCCCGGTCCCCTGGTGACGGGCTACGACTGGACGATCCCGGCGCGCTGGGCGTCCTGCTGGGCTGGGCCCGATCCGCCGCCCCGGCCGCCTACACGACCCTCGCGGAACACTTCGGCGCGGTCTGCGAAGGACTTGCGATGACCGCGATCCACGGCGACGTCGCGGTCTGCCACAACGCGCTGTTCGACGGCGACACCCTCACCGGACTACTCGACCCAGGGGCAACCGAATCCGGACCCCCGATGCTCGACCTGGCCTGGTCCCTGGCCGTCGACATGCCGCGCGGCGGTGAACCCGGCCCGCTCATCGACGGCTACGGCGAGGACGCCGTCGACCCCGAATCCCTGGATGCGCTGCTGCCGCTGATGATGCTGCGCCGCCTCATCGATACCCCGGCCCTCGGCCTCGCGGAGACCGATGGCGCGTGGATCAGGCGATGGCTGCGAGACCACCGCCCCGACCTGCTCACTCTGGCTCGATGAGCCCGGCCCGGCGGGCGCACGCGTACGGGATGTAGTTGTCCAACACGTTGGCCGGTACGGCGAGCTGCTCGCGCAACTCCGGCTCGTCGTCGCGCGCGTAGAAGCGATTGAGGCCGTCGAACAGCGCCAGCCTGTACCCGGCGGCGAGAACCCCCGGCTCCCAATCCTCATGACTCGGCCGCCTCGTCAGCGGGAAGGTCGCCTCGACCACGATCGCCCGCGGCCGCCACTTGCTCAGGTCGGTCGACCGCAGCACGGCTGCCTCGGCGCCTTCCACGTCGACCTTCAGCAGGTCGAAGCCCGGCTTCGCGTGCGCGCTGAGCACCGACTCCAGTGTGACGACCTCGACGTCAAATTCCTCATAGCGCCAACCGTCCGCCAGGTGGGTTGCCAACACGTCCCGGCGCAGCGTGCTGAGGCCTCCGCCGCCCGTCTTTCCCCGCCCTGGAACGATCCGAAAGAATCTCGCGGTGCCGGGCTCGTCCCCAACGGCCGTCCGCAGGCAGACGTCATCCGGCCGGGCCCGCGTGAGACGCGCGTGGCGCTCGGGCAACGGCTCGATGTTGACCCCGCGCCAGCCCAGGCGGTCCACCAGGTTCTTGGTGAGCGAACCGCTGACGGGGTCGCCGGCCCCGACGTCCACGAAGAACCCGCCCAGCCGGCCGGCGAAGGCGCGCATCAGCACCGCGTCCTCCGCGTTCCCCGCGTACGCGATCAAGTTATAACCGCTCACACCCGGCAACCTACGGGTCGTTCCGCGCTGAAGTAGAAGTGTCTCTCCTAGCGCGGAGATTGATCTTGGTGGGTAGATGGGCGGCAGGAAGATCATCCCCTGCTGTCCCACCAAGCCTCACGCGTGCTGGCGGCTGTTGGGCGCCTTGGTCTCTTTGACTTGGCTGAGGAAGGTTCGGACGTTGTTGTTGCGCTGGTAGGGGGCCAGCTGTTCGGCGAAGCGCGATAGGTGATTGCGGCAGCGGGCGGAGTCGACCTGGTCGGCGAGGGTGCCGAGTGCCTGGTGCGCGTAGGAGAGGGCGGGTTCGAGTTCCGGCTGCGGCTGCTGGATGTAGGTGGTGGCGAGGAAGATCTGCCGTAGTGCGCCTTCGCGTGATGCGGGGTCGTCCTGGACGGCCCGGCGTAGGTGGTGGCGGGCGCGTTGGTGGTCGCCGCTGCGCAGGTAGCAATAGCCGGCCTGGCCGTGGGCGTGAGTGGTGGTCATCCAGTAGCTCCAGCCGGGGTCGCCCGATGTTGGGCTGGTGGCCTGGAGTGCCTCGAAGGCGGTGTCGATCGCCCGGTTGATGTCGGTCGCGCGTCGGGTGGTCGTGGCGGTTTGGTCGTTGGCGTGGGCTTCGGCGGCGCGCAGCTCCAGGATGGCGGTGACGCGGCCGCTGGCTCCGGGGTAGCCGGTGCGGGCGGTTTGGGCGAGCAGTACGGCTTCGCGTCCGCCGTCGAGGTCTTTGGCCTGGCAGGACATGAATCCGATGATGTTGGCGCCGAGGGCCCGGTCGCCTGCGGTGTGGGCGGCGTGCAGGCCGGCCACCCAGTAGCGCTGTGCGAGTCCGTGTTGGCCGCTGTCGAAGGCGGTGAATCCGGCGAGGCGGAGGAGCTCGGCGGCGGTGGCGTGGAGCCGCCTGCCGGTGGTGTCGTCGTAGCGGCCGTGGGAGAGCAGGGTGGTGACGTAGCGCAGGTGTTCGTGGATCAGCCGGAGCAGGGGACCGCCGCCGAGCTGGTCGTCCATGTGGCGCAGCCGGGCCGTGATGGCGTCCAGGTCGTCGACGACATGGACGGGAACGGCCGTCCCGCCGGCTCGGGCAAGTTGTGTCGTGGGGTGGGCGACGAGCCACTCGTGGGCTGGGGAGGTGAGTGAGGCCCCCAGCAGCAGGAGGAAGCTACGGCGATCCATGTAGCCAGCGTCAGCGACCGCGCGCACCGCGCGCAAGGTCCCGGCGGCCGTCCATGCGGTTTGCAGGCCCGTGGTCGCCGGGGCGCACTCCAGGTCGTCCGGAGGCCATCCGAGGTCGGCGACGCTGATCGGACGGCCGAGCTCCTGTTCGAGGAGCAGCGCCGTCAGGGAGCGCCAGGGCGATCGGGGCACTTCGCCGCGAAGCCACTTGTAGGGCGTCTTGGTATGCACCCGTTCGGGTCGGCCGAGGGCTTCGGCCATGTCGTTCAGGCGCCGCGCGAGCTGGTCGGTGCGCAGCCCGAACACTGCCAGCAGCTCGCCTAGCGGGGATGCGGCGGACATGACACCTCCTGGATCCCGCCTGTCAAGAACAGTAGGGCCACCGGCTGCACGCCGACTACATACGCACCGGTCCGCTACCGGCCGCACCATCGGCTCTTCACCGCACTGTACGCACTGCTGTCAGGAACACGCCGAAGTAGTTCGCTGAGTTCGTGACCTCCTGGTCCACCGCAGAGACGCGCTGGACCTCCCATCGAGAGAGAGCGGACACGATGCCTGCGCAACCAGCCTCCTCTTCGAACCCCTCGAACGGTGCCGCGCTCACCAGCGCGTGGCGGCGGGTCGACGAGCCCCTGACCACGCCGCTACCCGGGACGGTGCTGGTGACGGGCGTGTGCGGCTTCATCGGATCGCATCTGGCGCTGGCGCTGCTGAAGCGAGGTGTCGCGGTGGTCGGTGTGGACGCCAGGCCCGTCAACGCCTGCCCCCTCACCTCCGGGCAGCTGCGCCGGCTCTACGACTACTCCGGTTTCCGTCTCCTCACGGCGAAGGTGGCGGACCCGGAGGTCGCCAACGCCTTGTACGGCGTTGACACGGTCGTTCACCTGGCCGCCGCCACCGACGTGGCCGCCTCGTGGGGAGCGGGCTTCTCGGCTCACGCCACCTCGGTCCTGGAAACGCAGCGGCTTCTGGACGGCTGCGCGAGCCAGCGGGTGCCGCGGGTCGTGGTGGCGTCGTCCTCGCACGTGTACGGCCCCGCCTGCGGCGGAATCGCACGCGAAGACCAACCGGTGGAGCCGACGTCCCCCTACGGGGTGTCGAAGCTCGCCGCCGAGCGCCTCGCGCTGGCCTACGCCCGCCGTCCCGGCTCGACGCTCAGCGCGGTAGCGCTGCGCTTCTTCACCGCGTTCGGGCCGGGCTGCAATCCGGCCATGGTGGTCCCGCGGCTGTTCAACGCGGCGCGCACCGGTCAGGCAATGCCGCTGTTCGGCGACGGCAACGCGCTGCACACCTGGACCTACGTCAGCGACCTGGTGGACGCCGTGATCCGCTCGGCCGAGGTCCCCATGCACGCGGGCTCGACCGAAGTGATCAACGTCGCCGGTGCCGACCAGGCGTCGCTGATCCAGGTCGCCGACCTGGTGGGGGAGATCACCGGACGACGCGTCGCGCTGGAGCCCTACGGCGAACGCGCCGGCGACGCCGCAGGCACCCGCGCGGACCTGACCCGCGCGGGCCGGGTGCTCGGCTTCGTCCCCCAGGTCCGGCTGCGGGAGGGCCTGGTGCGGATGTGGCAGCACATGTCCAGCGACCCCAGCCCGAGCTCTGGCACCAACGCGTCGACATCGGCGGTCTGAACGACGGCCCGAAGAAAGGCGGAGACCAATGATCAATGTGAGTGCCGATTCGGCCACCACGCTGTGGCTGGCCGCCGTCGACGCCGTGGTCCGCAGTGGCACGCCGCACGCACCGCGCGGGCTGCGCACCCGGGAGATCGTCGATGCGCATCTGTCGCTGGCCCGGCCCCGGCGGCGGCTGGTGTGCGCGCCTCCGACGCGGGTGATCAACGCGGCGTTCGCGGCGGCCGAGACGGTGTGGATCCTGGCGGGAGTCGACGACGACTGGATCTACACCTACAACCAGCGGCTCCAGCAGTTCGCCGACGATCACGTCCTGCGCGGCGCCTACGGTCCCCGACTGCGCTCCTGGGCGAGCGGGGTGGACCAGCTGGACCTGGTCCGGCGCGAACTCCTCGCCGACCCGTCCACGCGGCGCGCGGTCGTGCAGTTGTGGGACCCGGCCCGCGACCATCAGGGCCATCGAGACGTGCCCTGCACGCTCGGGTACTGGTTCAGCCTCCGCGGCGGCCGGCTCGACATGCACACCACGATGCGCAGCCAGGACCTGTGGCTGGGGTTCTGCTACGACCTCTACGTCAACACGGTCGTGCACGAGCTGGTGGCCGGCTGGGTCGGTGCGGAACTCGGCGTCTACCACCACCACATCGGCTCGCTCCACGTCTACGACGAGCACCTTCCCTACGCCCGCGACCTGGCCACCGCGGCACCTCCCCAGGCTGACGCGCACACCGACATGGCGCCGCTCGCCGTGCCCTGGCAGGACTTCGACCAGCTTCTGCAGGCGGTGATCCACGGCCGCGAATGCGGGCACCCGGGCTGGACGGAGATGGCCGAGGTGATGCGCAGCTACCGCATCTACAAGTCCGGCGACACCAGCGACGGTCGCGCGCACGCGCAGGGCATCGACGGGCCGCTCGGTCGTGCTCTGACGGCCTGGTACGCCCACCTGGACCGCGCGGCCGGCCTGCTGCACACGACGGGAAGCACGGGAGGAACCGCCTGATGATCCGGACCGGAACCTCCTCGCCGGTTGTGCTCGGGCTGTGTTCGGGCACCCACGATTCCTCCGCCGCCCTCGTCGTCGACGGCCAGCTCGTCGGGATGGTCGAGGAGGAGCGACTCAACGGCGTCAAGCACACCAACGTCTATCCCGAGCAGTCCGCCGACTGGCTTCTGCAGCGGGCCGGGCTCACGCCCGATGCGGTGACCCACGTGGCCTACAACTTCGGCCCGCGCCGCTACCTGGCGGGCGCCGCTCAGGCACTTCCCTACTTGCTGCGTCCGTCCACGGCCCGGCGGGCGCTGCCCCGGGCGTACTCGTTCGCGCGCGTCCACCGCAACGGCCGCGCTCGGTTCCGGCAGTTCCGCGAGCGGTTCCCCATGTCGCGGGTGGTCGACGTCGAACACCACCTCGCCCACGCCGTGTACGCGTTGGCCGCTGGAATCGACGACCAGGACGAGAACCCCGGCGACACCGCGGTCCTGGTGGTCGACAGCCTCGGCGAGCGAGTGACCACCAGCATCTCGCGCGCCCACCGCAGCCGTACCGGCGTCGAGCTGAGACGGGTGCACAACATCACCGACCCGGCCTCGCTCGGTTACGTCTACGGCGCGGTCACCGAGCACCTGGGCTGGCGGCGCGGCGACGAGGAAGGCACCGTCATGGCGCTGGCCGCCCTCGGAGATCCCGCGCGGTTCAGGCCCCTGTTCGCCCGTGCGATCCCGATCGACGCCGACGGGTTCGGCACCGACACCCGCCTCTTCCCGCTGCGGGTGCTGTCGCATCGCTGGCCGCGCGTATCGGACGAGTTCATCGCCGCGACCTGCCCGCCCCGGCTGGCCGGCACCCTGATCGAGCAGGTTCACAAGGACCTCGCAGCGGCGCTGCAAGAACGCGTCGAGCAGGTGATGGTGCATCTGGCCCGCCGTGCACGGGAGATGACCGGAGCGAAGCATCTGGCGCTCGGAGGAGGCGTCGCGATGAACTGCGTGGCGATCGGACGCATCTGCCAGCAGGCCGGATTCGCACAGGTCACGGTCCCGCCCTCTCCCGGCGACGCCGGTACCTCCGCCGGGGCCGCCCTCACCGTCGCGCATCGTCTGACCGGCCGTCTTCCTTCCGGGGCCGGAGCCTGCTACCTGGGCCCCGAGTACTCCAGATCCGAGATGTCCTTCCGGCCCCGCCCCGGGCTGACCGCCGTCCAGATCGCCTCACCCGCCGCGATGATCGCCCTGCGGCTGGCCGAGGGCCAGATCATCGGGGTGTTCCAAGGGCGCCTTGAGGTCGGGCCTCGCGCACTGGGCAACCGCTCCATCCTGGCGTCCCCGCTGAAGCCGACAGTGGTGGACCGGCTGAACATGACGGTGAAGTATCGCGAGCCGTTCCGGCCGTTCGCACCCGTCGTGCTCGCCGATCACGCCGCCGAGTACTTCACCCTCGGGCAGAGTTCGCCGTTCATGTCGATCGCCTCGAACGTCACCGCCCGCACGATCCGGACGCTCGGCTCGGTGGTCCATGCCAACGGCACCGCACGCGTCCAGACCGTGACCGCTGAGCAGAACCCGTTCCTGGCCGAAGTCCTGGCCGCGTTCGCCGCGATCACCGGGCACCCCGTTCTGATCAACACCAGCCTCAACATCAAGGGAAAGCCGATCTGCGGTACCCCGGACGCCGCGCTGGACTGCCTCACCGAATCCGGCCTGGACGCGCTGCTGATCGAGGACTGGTGGATCGTCAAGAACTCCGTGGTGCGTCCGACTGTCAAAGCGGAGCCGACACCATGAAGATCGGCTACAGCTTCTGGGGCTTCCTCGGCGCGGGCATCACCGACACCCCCGACGGCGGACGCAGCCACCGCGCCACCCTCATCGACGGCCTGCTCGACGCAGGCCACCACGTCGTGTTCCTGCAGACCAACCGCGACCTGGACGAGGCCGACGACGACCTCGGCGGCCGCTACTCCTGGAACTCCGGCTTCCCCGGCATCGACGTGCTGTTCTGCGAATGGCGGTGGCCGATCCCCGGCCGGAACACCACGAGCTGCAACACCCCCGGCCACACCTGCGACCTGCACCGCCAGCACGAACTGCTGAACCACTACACCTACCGGCGGCACACGCCCACGCTGCTGTGGGACAAGGATCTACAACTGCCCGCCGCGCATCCGCTCCGCGCGGTTCCCCACGTCACCGTGTGCGAGGCCGCCCTGCACCCCCGTCGCGGCGCCGAAAGCCTGCTCTTCCCAGTCGCCGACCAGGCCATCGATACCGCCGACCCCCTCGGCCTCGCCGCAGAACAGCGAGATCTCCCGCTGGTCTACATCGGCAACCAATACGACCGTGACGAAGCCTTCGACCAGTACTTCGCGCCGCTCGCTCCGTCCTTCGACCATCAAGTCGCAGGGAAATGGACGGCCACCGAACGCTGGCCGAAGGTGAACTTCACCGGCCGCATCCCCTTCGCCGCCGTGCAGCCTCTCTATCGCCGATCGCTCGCCACGGTGCTGCTGGCCCCGGACCGGCTCGCCGCCCGCGGACAGTTCACCCAGAGGCTTCCCGAAGCCGTCCTCGCCGGCTGCCTGCCCCTCGCTCCCTCCTACCTGCGTTCGGCGGACCGGACCGTCCCCGGCGAACTGATCATCGACAACGCCGAGCACGCCGCCGACGTGCTCTCCGCCCTGCTCGCGGATACCGGCAAGGGCTGGCACATCGACCTCATCGACCGCTGCATCACCCGCCTGGACCCGTTCCGCCTCTCAAAGCAACTCCGCACACTGGACCGGCTTCTCAACCAGGCAACCGTGCCTCCGTGGAAGCGGCGGTGCCCGCTATGACCACCCCACCCCGCGGTGCCCGCATCACGGCATCGCCTCGCCCTGGACGTGTCCGCAACGAGAGGCGCATATGGCCGCCGCATCCCTCGACAGTCGCTACCTTCGATGCACGTGACCCTCAACGAACCCGTCGAGCGCGTAGCGATCATCGGCTGCGGCGGCAGCGGCAAGACCACCGTCGGCCGCCGCATCGCCGATGCCCTCGGCACCTCCATCACGCACCTGGACGCGGTCTACTACGACGACGAGTGGAACAAGCTGCCCCAGGACAAGTTCGCCCAGCTCCAACACGACCTCGTCGCCGCAGACCGCTGGGTGATCGACGGCAACTACGCCGGCACCCTGCCCATCCGCCTGCATCGCGCCACCCACGTCGTCTTCCTCGACCTGCCCGCCACCACCTGCCTCTGGGGCATCCTCCAGCGCCGATGGCGCTACCGCGGCGGACAGCACGCCGACGGGGTCTACGACACCATCAACTGGGGCTTCATCAAGTACGTCTGGGGCTATCGCAAGAGCATGGCACCCCGCGTCAGGGCGCTGCTCGCCGAGCACGGCGCCGACGCCCGGATCCTCATCGCCAAGTCCCGCCGCCAAGCCAACCGGATCGCCGACGAACTGGAACGCGCCGCCCGCTGACCGGCCGACGGACGGTGGCCTGATGCCCCGGCCGCACGAACACCCCGAACGACCGTTCACCGACCCAGCCGTGGTCCCGTCCCTGTACGCCGACCGGAACCGCGTCGACCGGCGCAGCAACGCACTACTGAGCGCCAAAATTCACGGGTCGCACGTCGCTCACACAGCCGCGGACCTGCTCCTCTCCGCCGCGCCCGCCTTCGCCACGGGCCGCGGTGACCTCACGCCCGTGCTGGGCGACATCGGCTGCGGCAACGGACGCCCCACCCGCACGCTCCTCGACCGCTTCCCGCACCTGCGGGTCCTGGCCGTCGACGCCTCAGCCGCCATGCTCGCCGAAGCCCGTAGTCACCTCACCACCACCCGACCGCACGTCAACAGGCCGCTGTTCCTCCAGGGCGACTTTCACCGCCTCCCCCTCGCCGACCGCACGCTGGGCGCCGCCACCGCGATCTTCTGCCTCTACCACTCCGTCCAGCCCGCCCATGCCATCGCCGAGATCGCCCGCACCCTCAAACCCGCCGGCATCGCACTGCTGATCACCAAGTCCGCCGACAGCTACCACGAACTCGATCAAC
>NZ_JAGEPF010000040.1 GCF_017573465.1 Actinomadura violacea | reverse complement strand
CGCCGACCAGGTCCGTGACGGCCTGGTGCACCGCCGCCCGGACGCGGGCGCTGCGTCCGCCGGGCCGCCGGGCCGGCTCTCGTTCCTCCATGCCCTCACCTTAGCGCAGCTCCCAGTTGCGTTAACGCGTTCCATCGTCTATGTTTCTAACGCAGTCACGGACTGCATTAGGAGGAACGATGGCGTCTGTATCGCCAGTGGCCGGAAAGAACCGGGCGGCGTTGCTCGCGGTGACCTGCCTGGGGCAGTTCATGGTGCTGCTCGACAACACGATCGTCGGGGCGGCGCTGCCCGACATGCAGGAGCGACTGCACACCCAGCTGACCGGGCTGCAATGGATCGTCGACGCCTATGTGCTGCTGGTCGCCATGCTGCTGCTGTCCGGCGGCGTCTTCGCCGACCGCTTCGGCCGCAAGAGGATCTTCCTGACCGGCGTCGTGGTGTTCACCGCCGCGTCCGCCCTGTGCTCGGCCGCGCCCACGATCGGCTGGCTGATCGCCGGGCGGGTGCTGCAGGGCATCGGCGCCGCGGCACTGAGCCCCGCCTCGCTGACCCTGCTCGCCGCCGCGTACCCGGTTCCACACGAGCGGGTCAGGGCGATCGGGCTGTGGGCCGGACTCAGCGGGATCGGCCTGGCCGCCGGGCCCTTGGCCGGCGGCGTCCTCGTGGAGGCCTTCGGCTGGCCCGCCATCTTCCTCGTCAACGTGCCCGTCGGCGCGCTCCTGCTGGTCGCCGGCCTGCGCACGCTGGACGAGTCCCGCAACCCCAGCGCGCCGGCGATCGACGTCCCGGGAACGGTCCTGTCCGTCCTGGGCGTGGGGGCGCTCACCTACGGGCTGATCGAGGGCGGCTCCCGCGGCTGGACCTCGCCGGTGATCCTGAGCAGCTTCGCCGCCGCGGCCGCGATCCTCGCCGCCTTCGTGGTCGTCGAAGGGCGGGTTCCGGCACCGATGCTGCCCTTGCGGCTCTTCCGGCAACGGCTGTTCACGGTCTCCAACACGGCGATGGTCGTGGTCGGGTTCGCGCTCATGGGCTCCTCGTTCTTCTTCTCCCAGTTCTTCGTCTACGTCCAGGGCAGCTCGATCCTGCGAGCCGGGGTGCAGACCCTGCCCGGCACGCTCGCCATGGTCATCGTCAGCCCGTTCGCGGGCCGGCTGGCCGCCCGGTACGGCTTCCGGATCATGGTCACCGCCGGCCTGATGCTGGCCGGGCTGGGCCTGCTGGCCCTGGGCTTCGTGCACGCCGACACCGGCTACGCGAACGTGTGGTGGCGGCTGGCCGTCGTCGGCATCGGTTTCGCCCTGACCATGTCCCCGCTGACCGGCGCCGCCATCCAGGCGGCCGCCCCGCAGGAGGGCGGCCTGGCGTCGGGCGTCATCAGCACCACCCGGCAGATCGGCGCGGTCCTCGGCGTCGCGGTGCTCGGAGCCGTCGTCCGCACCCGACAGTCCGGTGGCGCCTCCTTCGAGGAGGGGCTCAACAGCGCCTTCGTCGTGGCCGGCGCCGTCACCTTGGCCACAGCCGTGCTCACGGGCCTGTGGCTGATCCGGAGCACCGAGCGCGCACGGCCGGCGAGCCCGGCCCCGCGCGTTCATGAGAACACCACGACTCCCTGACGCAGATCTGATGTTCCCCGCCCACTTCCCCGAAGAAGGATGATGCGCGATGTCCGCTCCCGCCGACCCGACCCTGGTGTATCCGATGCCGGGTCCTGGCGGCACTCAAGGGGCCGAAGGTCGTCTGGTGTGGCTCGTCGGACGGCGAACCTGGATGCCGAAGCGTATGACTACGTGGGAGCAAGCGCCGTCGCGCGCCGCATCCGTGACCGCTTCGCCGAACCGCGTCAGGCCGCGTTCGAGGTCATCGAGTTCGAAGAACTGGACCACATCGCTGGCCCGGCCGAGGCACACGTGGTCACCCCGCAACTGACAGCCGTCGGCCTCCCCGGATCCGCGCGGCACCCGTACTCCAGTTGACGTACTTCAAATGACGTGGTTTACTTTGAGTACTTCAAGCGGGGAAGAGGTGTGGGATGCGTCAGAATCCGGCCCGTCGGGCCGCGCTGCTCGACGGCGCCATCGAGGTTCTCGCCCGCGAGGGGGCGCGGGGCCTGACGCAGCGCGCCCTCGACAAGGAGGTGGGGGTGCCCATCGGCACCACGTCCAACTACTTCCGCAACCGCGACGAGCTGCTCGTCCAGGCCGGCGTCCGCGTCTACGAGCGGCTCAGGCCCGCCGAGGGCGCGCTCACCGAGATGTTCGACCAGGCGCGGGACGCCGTGTCGTACGGCACGATGCTGCGGGAGAGTGTCGGCAGGGTCGCCGCCTTTCGATCGGGGCACCTGGCGATGCTGGAGCTTCGGCTGGAGGCCACCAGAAGGCCGGAGCTGCGCGCGCTGCTCACCGAGCAGGTCCGCGCCGACATCAATGAGAACGTCACCCTGCATGAGACCGCGGGCCTGCCCGGCGGCGCGACCGCCGTCCTGCTGATGTATCTGGCCATGAACTGGCTGGTCGTTGAGCAGCTCACACTTCCGGATGTCTTCACAGACGCCGAGCGCGACGAACTGGTCACTCAGGCAGTGGAGCGCATCGTCGCTCCGTTCCCCGCAGCCACGAAGTGACACCGGGGTTGGGTCCGGCCCGACCGGCGCACCCCACCATCCACGCCGACCGATCAACAAAGGACTGACTTGCGCAAGCTCGTGTACTTCGTCGCCTCCACCCTCGACGGTTTCATCGCCGGCCCGGACGGCTCCGACCCCAGCGGCCCCGGCGGCTTCTGGTCCCCGTCCGAGGACTACATCCAGCACCTCATCGGGGAGTACCCCGAGACCCTGCCGGGGCCGGCCCGGGCCGCGCTCGGTATCACCGCCGAAGGCACCCATTTCGACACCGTCGTCGAAGGCCGCAAAAGCTATGAGGTCGGCCTCGCTGCCGACGTGACCAACGCCTACGCCCACCTCAAGCACCTGGTCTTCTCCCGGACACTGACCGAAAGCCCGGACCCCGGTGTCGAACTCGTCGCCGGTGACCCGGTGGCGACGGTACGGGAACTGAAGCGCGATGGCGGCAAAGACATCTGGCTCGTCGGCGGCGGGGAACTGGCCGGCGCACTGTACGGCGAGATCGACCGCGTGATCATCAAACTCAGCCCGCTCACCATCGGCTCCGGCATCCCCCTCTTCGGACGGAGCACGGTCTTCGTGCCCAACGCCTGGGAGCTCATCGACCACACCGTCCTCAAGACCGGAGCTGCCTTCCTCACCTACGACCGGGCCTCCGGCACTCCGCAGTCCTCCAGCAGGTAGACGCCAGGAAAGCATCCAGCAGGCGCCTGTACTGCGGCGACTCTCGGCGCAGCACGGGCATCTCGCCGCGCGTGCCGCAAAGCCCCCGACAGCGCCCGCCTTGTCCCGGCGCCCCGACCGCATCCGGATGCAGAGAACCCGCCTGCACACGCCCGTCCTCGATGCGTTCGAAGGCGTCCTCACCACCCCGGCCTCCCACCGCAGCCGAACACATCGAAGGCTGAGGGGGCTCTGCAGACATGACATCCCCCGACGGGATTCGACTGAAGGACGTGTGCATCATCTTCACCCGAGCAGAGTTCGACTACCTGGCCACGCAGGACATCGGGCGGCTGGCCACCGTCTCACCCGAGGGGCAGCTGCAGAACAACCCGACCAACTTCTTCGTCGACGCCGCCACTGGCACGATCGTCATCGGCGGCGGCGCACTGGGCGCGACGAAGAAGTTCCGCAACATCCAGCAAGGCAGCACAGTCGCCTTCGTCGTGGACGACCTGGCGACGGTCGACCCATGGGCGCCCCGGGGCATCGAGATCCGAGGCACCGCGGTGGCACTGACCGACCACGAGCCGCCCCTGCCCGCCCTGTCACGGGAGATCATCAGGATCACTCCCACCAGGATCGTCTCCTGGGGGCTGGACGGACCGCGCGCGAGCCGCGCGGTGTGACCGGGGTCGAAGGACCTGCGGGCGGCCGTCGACGCCGCGAACGCTGACCGACCACACCCAAGCGGCGCCCGCCGATCCGTCAGCGCAGAGGGGCCGTGGATGAGCAACGCCCGACATCGCGCGCTCACCGACTCCATCGGCTTTCTCACGGCGGCCGATCGGCGACATGCCATCTTCTGCCCATTCCCAAGGAGCCCTGCTTTGCCACTACGTGAACATGTGCGTTTCGCCGACGACGCGGCCAAGCTCGCCGGTCATCTCTTTCTGCCCGACCCCGCCGGCAGGATCGGCCCGGTGCCGGGTGTCGTGGTCGCCGGTACCTGGACCAGCGTCAAGGAGCAGATGGCCGACCGGTACGCCGAGGAACTGGCCCGGCGTGGCTTCGCGGCGCTGTCGTTCGACTTCACCGGCTACGGCGAGTCCGGCGGCCGGCCACGCGACTACGAGTCACCGGAGCTGAAGGTCCAGGACCTCCGCGCGGCGGCGGACTTTCTGACCAGGCATCCGGCGGTGAGCGACATGCACCTGGGCGCGTTGGGGGTGTGCGCGGGCGCGATGTACGTGAGCGCCTTCGCGGCCGAGGATCCTCGAGTGCGGTCGCTCGCCCTGGTGGCGCCGTGGCTGCATGACCGCCGTCTCTGCGAGGAGAACTACGGCGGTCCGGAGGGCATCGAGGCGAAGAAGGCCGCGGCGGCCGAGGCCCGACGCAGGTACGAGGATTCCGGACAGGTCGCCTACGTGCCGGTGGTCAGCGGCAGTGACCCCGACGCGGCCATGCCCTTCGACATCGACTTCTACCTCAACCCCAAACGCGGCGGGATCGCGCAGTGGCCCAACCGGTTCGCCGTCATGGCCTGGCCCGGGTGGCTGGACTTCGACGCCGTCGCGATCGCGCCGCAGGTGACCGTGCCCGTGCTGCTGGTGCACAGCGAGGACGCGGCCATCCCCGACGGTGCCCGCCGCTTCCACCACGGCCTCGCGGGGCCCAAACGATTCCTGTGGACCGAGGGTGCCCAGTTCGACTTCTACGACCAGTCACCGCAGGTCGACTTCGCCGCGGACGCGGCGGCCGAGCACTTCGCCCGCACCCTGTGACCACTCCGCAGACCCTGACCTTCGCTGGTTCTGCCCCCAGGCCCTGACCACCCGCTCATCGCCCCCAGACAGGAGACCACTTCGCCATGTCCGAATCCTTTGAGGCCGCCACGCCATCGCCGGCCGAGACCAGGATCGAGATCGTTGAGACCTGCACCCGGATGGCCGTGCACGCCGACCGCCGTGAATGGGCGCTCCTGCGCGGCCTGTTCGCTGAACAGGTGCTGCTCGACTACACCAGCCTGAACGGCGGCGACCCGGTCCAGCTCACTCCCCAGGAGATCGTCGACGCCTGGTCGGCGACGCTCGGCGGCTTCGACGCCACTCAGCACCTGATCGCCAACCACCTGGTCCAGGTCGACGGGGACCATGCCGTCTGTACCGCCTCCTTCCAGGCCACCCACCGCCTCGCCACCCCTCACGGGGCTCCGCTGTGGACGCTCGGCGGTGACTACCGCTGGGAGCTGACCCGCACCGGCGGCCGATGGCTGATCACCACGGTGGTGATGACGGCGACCTGGGGCGACGGCAACAAGGACCTGCCGGTACAGGCAGCAGGCTGACCCCGGCCGCACACCTTCACCGACGTTTCAGGAGCGCCCCGATGACATCCCTGCCCAAACCCTCCGCCGAGGCCCGAAGCGCAGCCGCGGCGCCCGAGGCGACCGGGGGCGGATCCCCCGTCGTGCTCGGTGCCGCGCTGCTGGGCTTCTTCCTCATCTCGCTGGACGCGCTGATCGTCACGGTCGCACTGCCCGACATCGGCCGCAGCCTCGGCGGCGGCATGTCCGGCCTGCAATGGGTGGTGGACGGGTACACGCTGATGTTCGCCGCCCTGATGCTGTCGGCGGGCGCCCTGTCCGACCGCATCGGGGCCAAGCGGGCCTACGGCGGCGGGCTGGTGCTGTTCGCGCTGGCCTCGGCCGCGTGCGGGCTGGCACCCGGGCTCGGCGTGCTGGTGGCCGCGCGGCTGGTGCAGGGGGCCGCGGCGGCGGTGATGATGCCGGCGTCGCTGGCCCTGGTCCGGCAGGGCTTCCCCGACCAGGCCAGGCGGGCGCGGGCGATCGCCATCTGGACCGTGGGCGGCGCGGTCGCGGTGGCGGCCGGGCCGGTGCTCGGCGGGGCGCTCACCGCCTCGGTGGGATGGCGATGGATCTTCTACGTCAACCTCCCCGCAGGCCTGCTGGCCCTGGCCCTGCTCGCCCGCGTGCCGGCCTCTGCGCGGCTGCCCGCGCGCCTTGACGCGGCCGGGCAGGTGACGGCGGTGCTCGCGATGGGCGCGCTGACCTACGGCGTGATCGAAGGCGGCGACCAGGGCTTCGCCCGGCCGCTCGTGGTGGTGTCGCTGCTGTCGGCCGCGGCCGCGGCAGTCGCCTTCCTCGCCGTGCAGGCCCGCAGCGCGCACCCCATGCTCCCGCTGCCGCTGTTCCGCTCGCGGGTGGTGGCGGTGTCCCTGGCGGTCGGCTTCATGCTCAATGCCGCCTACTACGGCGGGGTGTTCATCTTCAGCCTGTACCTGCAGCAGGAGCGCGGGCAGTCCGCGCTGCACGCGGGTCTGATGTTCATCCCGATGACGGCACTGGTCGCAGTGGTGAACCTGGCCTCGGCCAAACTCGCCGGACGGTTCGGCCCGCGGGTCCCGATGGTGGCGGGACAACTGGTCGGGACGGCCGGGCTGATGGCGCTCCTCACCGTCGACCCGCACACCGGCGTGTGGACGGTGGCGGCGCTGATGGTGCCCGTCGGCCTCGGGGGGGCACTGACGGTGCCCGCACTGACCGCGATGCTGCTCGACACGGTACCCGCGGACCGGGCGGGCACCGCGGGCGCCGTACTCAACACCGGCCGCCAGGTCGGCGGAGCGATCGCGGTCGCGGTCTTCGGGGCGCTACTGGCCGGCGCGGACACGTTCCTGACCGGCATGCGCTGGAGCATGCTGATCGCTGCCGCCGGACTCCTCCTGACAGCGGGCGCGACACTGACACTGCCCCGCGCCGGACACCAGAACGCAGCAGCGTAACCCCGCAGCAAGACGGGATGCCGGGCACGGTGCGCCGTCGTCCGCGGGAGGCGAGCTGGGTCGCCTCAGGGCAGGGTCCCGCACCGACTCAACTTCCTACCAGCCGGGCGTTCCTGTGGTCCGGCGCCGGCCCGGGCCGTGGTTCTGCTTAAGTGCAGCACCGTCTCGCACGTGCCGCACTTGCGGGGCCGCCCGTCATTCGGACACAGTTGTCTGTTAGAGGTTCTTGTGGGGCGGCTCCGCGTCCGTCCGTTCGGCGGTCCGCGATTCGTCCCCTTGGACAGAGCACGAGTACGGGGGCACATGGAGTTGGGGCTGCTGCCGGCCGACAGTACGTGGGCGGATCTGACCGGCGAAGCCAGAAGGCTGGCTGAGCAGTACGGTCTCGGCGAGTACGTCCATCCCTTCCCGACGCGCGTCGGGATCTCTGCCGGCAAGGTCGACCGTGTCTATCAGTTCCGTGCGGGTTTGGTCCGGCAGGGCTTCGACAACGCGCTGCAGGTCTTCCGCTGGAGCGACATCACCACGTGGCACGAGTCCGTGGTGCACCACTACCGGAACGGGAAGGCGAACTACACCCACACCCATTTCGAATACAAGCTGGCCCGCGAATACGGCGTGGGCACCACCCTTGCGGGCGACTACCGCGACGGCGGGCTCCGCGCCCCGCCGAGCGCCGGACACGGCCTGCCCCAGGGCTACGCCTACAATGCGGTCGGCCGCGCCGTCTGCGACTACCTCGGCAAGTCCAGGCTGCCGGCCGCGTTGGAGGATCTGCAGCGCGGGTCCGTGCTGAGCTTCGGTAAGTACTCGGTGTCCCTGGACGGCCTGTGGTTCAAACACCACCAGGTGCCCTGGCAGATGCTGGAGAGCGCCGAAGTCCAAGACGGCTGGTTCAGCGTCGTTGAGGCCGGTCGCCGCCGTCCCAGATGCCGGCGACCGGTCGCCGGCATCCCGCGATACACCCTGCTGCGTGGTGTCATCGACACCCTGCTCGACAGGGAACGCAAACGCAACACACCGAGGATCGGCTGGATACCGTGACCCATCACCCCACACCACCTCCATCGCCGCCCCCGGGCCCGTTCGTTCCTGTGTCACCCGCCCCACGCGGGCCCAAGAACAAGCCGGCGTTGATCGCGCTGGGTGTCGTTGTCGCGCTGCTGGCAACCGCCGTCACCGGCTGGGGCGGATTCCTGCTGTACGAGGCGGCGTTCTCCGGCACCTTGCAGCCCCGCACCGCAGTGGCTCATCAGGAAGCCAGCAAGCCGACTGCGCCCACGGTCGCTTTCCTGCTGTGCTCAGCAGGGAACGCCGGGATCCTCCCAGGGACGTCCCAGCCCTCGCCCTGCCGATCTCAGATCGCGACGCAGACAGAGAAGGACCAACTCCGCCAAGAACTCCAACAAAGCACCTTGATCGCTTCGGTCACCTATCTGTCCCAGCCGCAGTTGCTGACGCACTACGGCGGCCACATGCCCGACCACCTGCCGCCTTCCGACGCCTTCGTCGTCTCGCCTGCCGAAGGCACCACACCGGATGACATCTGCTCGCGTTTCAGCGGCAGAGCAGGCGTGATGACGCTCCTCAACCTCCAGTCGACGACCACCAAGCACTGCAGAGACCTTCGTCCCTGAACGGGAGGGGCATGGTTGAACAACGGCGGCCGACAACCGCACGGATCCCGGGCAGTTTCCAGCGGCCCCAACCAGCGGACTGCCGGCCTCCGCCGTGCTGGCGCTGATGTCGGTGATCGCCCGCCGAGCAGACTTAGAGAAGGCCCGCCAACCAACTCTGGGAGCCGCCAACTATCGCTGGGCGTCACACTCGGCTTGGTCTGACGATGCGGCGCCCCAGACAGTGCCCACGTCGAACGCATGTGCGATTATTTGTTCGGTGGACGAGTTCCCTGCGGTCGTCAAGCACGCTGGCCTGCCACGTCGGCCAACAGAGGTGCGCCGGGCCGATACCGGGATGACCTGGCGCGTGGTCGAGGTGCGCGCTGCGGAGAAGGACGTTGAGCATCACGGCCGAGCCGCAGAGACGGTGTATCGGTTGCTCGTGTTCGGAGCCATGCCCTACCGCCCCGAACGCGATGGCCAGTTCGAGATGATCACGGTCAACTACTTGAACCGCCCGTACTGGTGGGTCCGGCCTATCCTCAGCCGAGGCCCTTCGGCACGTAGCTGATCGTCTTGCGGAATCAGGTCAGGCGGCGTGGCCGCGGGCCCGGTAGCGCGCTTCCAGCTCTGCGCCAAGGGCTGCGTCTGCGGTCGGATCATCAGGGACGTTCAGGTCGACGGCGATCGCCTTGAGGTCGCCGTAGCGGGGGTCGTCCGGGGTGATCCGCTCGGCGCCGTGCCCAGCGGCGTGAGGCATCAGCAAGTCGACGCCGTTGCGGTCGATGACCGGGATCACTTGGGGCCCACCTCCAGACCGAGCTGGTACCTATAGTACGCCCACACCATCTCCATGGCCTCGCTGTTCCCTCCGAGCAGGCGGGTCAGGCGGCGCAGCTCCCCGACAGCTAGATGTGCGTAGGCCTCTGCCCAAAGCTCAGCTGGATCTCGGTAGCGGGGATGCAGGACCAGCGGGCTGCATCGCCACATGATCGTCTGCCAATCCGGCCGGGCGGACATCTCGTCCATCGCGTCGAACACGTGTCCCAGCTCATGGTCGACGAGGCTGACGCTCAAGTGGTCGCCGGTGCCCACCACCATGGTGCGGCCGACGACCGCGGCCGGCTCGTGATCCCACAGAATCGACGAGCCTTCCTGCACGAGCTGCCCCCGCAAGAACCACAGGCTGTCCAGATCCGGCACCGCTCCTTCGCCCAGCCAGAGGCCGTCCAGCCAGGTCGCCAGGCGTGAGGCGAGGTGCACAGGCAGACCCGCGATCCGGTCGATCGCGTGGATCAGGCTCGTCGGCGGCAGCCCTTGATCAGGGTCCCACTGGCGGCGGAGGACGGTCTCTACCACGCCGCAGTTTCTGCGTCCGTCACTCGGAACGGGATGCGCGTCGGGGGCGTGAGGCGGAGTCCACTGAGGAGGGGATGGCATTAGAGCTCATCTTCCCAGACCATGGCCGCGCTCTCAGCCACCAGCGGTCTTCGCCACCAGCGCATCGGGAAGTTCCTCGTCGCGGTCAACAGTGCTGGCCTGCCGGGCCGTGGAGACGATGCCAGCTGCTGTCGCTCAGAGGCCCTTTCTGCAGGTCCGAGCACGAAACGATGCCAGTCGGATCTGCTCGTTCCTTCCGGAACCATCCGGCGGCAATCTCGCTTCCCAAGAACGGCCGACTCTTCGGGCAGCGCACGAGCTCATGCACTGAGCATCCATCAATCTGGGCGAGCGCCTCCTGCTCCCTGTCCGGCGGAGCAGCCAACCTCGCCGTCCGGCGGGCCGTCAACCCGGCTCGCGTCAACTGCCTTCAGGTTCCTACGACCTGACGCGCCCGGCCCCCGGAAGCTTTTCCGTCTCACCGCCCGGTTCTTATCCAGGCTCCCGGACTCGGTCTCCCTCCTCGTCCAGCACCGGCTGATGACCACGCCGAGCACCATCCGGAAAACCTTCCGGGGGCCGGGACGCCGGGCTGACGGCCCGCCGGACGGCGAGGTAAAGCGGGCTGGCCGCCGGACAGGGAGCAGGGGGCGTCGCCCCCGCACAGAGTTTCTGGAGGCGCTCAGAGCATGAGCACGAGCAGTACTTCGTTGTCGGAGAACGAGGCCACGGCGGCCGGTTCTTCGGAGGACTTCGCCCCGAGTGAGGGGAGGCCGTCGGTGACCTTCCAGGTCATCGCGGTGGACAAGCTCACTCCGCACCCCAAGCACGTCCGCCCCAACGGCGAGCCGTCCCAGCGGCTCCTGGCCTCGGTCGCGGCCCGCGGTGTTGAGGAGGCGCTGGACGTCGTCCCGAACCCGCAGGAGGACGGATCCTTCTGGATCGTCGAGGGACGTCGGCGCTGGTTGGCGGCCTGCAAGACCGGGCGTCCCGAGGTGCGGTGCGTGGTGCACTGGGACCTGGACGAGGCCAGCCAGCACCTGCTGCAGTACCTGGCGAACGACTCGGAGACGCGGCTCAACCACACCGAGCGTCAGCAGACGCTGGCGCTGACGTTCGCGATCGGTGCCGGCGCCACCCGCAAGGAGGCCCGCAGCCAGCTCGGCCTGAAGGCCAAGGAGGTCCAGCAGCACATCCACGCCGGCAGGCTCAGTGACGCCGGCTACCAGCGGGCGACCCAGGCATTCGAGGGTTACCAGCCGTCGATCCTCGAACAGGCGATCCTCGCCGAGTTCGAGGACGATGAGGAGGCGACCGAGCGGCTGCTGCGCGGGCGGCGGTACCGGGAGCCGATGGAGGCGGTCGCCGAGAACATCCGGAAGGAGCGCGCCGACGAGGCCGAGCACGAGCGGCTGCTCGCCGCGTTCTCCACAGCCGGCGTCCCCGTCACCGACGATCTGCCCGACGGTGCCGTGGAGCTGGACAGGCTCCGCGTCGACGACGAGCGCGACGACGGCGAGCACAGCGAGTCCAGCGGTGAGAGCGACGAGGCGGAGGACTTCCTCGACAGCGAGCTGCACAGCAAGTGCCCGGGACGCGGCGTGCACTTCCCCTACGACCTGACCGAGCCGGTGGAGTACTGCACCGACCCGGTGCAGTACGGGCACGGGTTCGCCGATGCCCGAGTCGGGCAGCGGATGCGGATGCGAGCCGAGCTCGTCGAGGCGGGCGAGACCGTGACCGAGAACCTCCCGCCCGGCGGGTGGCGGGTCGACCAGCTGCGGGACAAGGACGGTCAGGAGCTGACCCCGGAGAACCACCGCCAGTGCCCGGGCGCCCGGGTGTTCGTGACCGCGTACGGGCCGCCCGGGGCGGTGTACTACTGCACCTCGCCCGAGCAGTACGGGCACCGCAGCCGTACCGGCCGCGCCGCCAGGACCGAGGGCGCCGAGACCACGTACGTACCCCCTCGCGATCTGGTGGTGAGGGCGAACCGTGAGTGGCTAACCGCGGCCAAGGCGCGGCGGGTGTTCCTGGCCCAGCTGCTGCGGCGCCGTACCGCCCCGACGGGGACGATGGCGTTCCTGGCCGATCAGCTGCTGGTCATGCCGGGCCCGGTGCGGGCGGGCCTGGGGAACTGGCGCAGCGAGTCGCTGTTCCGCGAGTTCACCGGCAAGTCGCTGACCGAGGCGAAGGAGGAGGCGCAGCGGGCGACGACCGGTCGGCTGCACACGCTGATACTGGCCGAGTACGTGGCCGCGATGGAGTACGAGATCGCCGACATCGGCGACCGGCGCAACACCTGGCGAACCGACAGGGCCAACCCGTACTGCACCCGCGACGAGGCGTCGGCGTACCTGAAGTTCCTGAAGGACAAGGCCGGGCACAAGCCGGTGGCGATCGAGAAGGCCGTCATCCTCAAGGTCCGCTACACCGGCACCGACCCCGACCAGGAGGCGGTCGAGGGGGGTACCGCGCTCGCGGCTGCCGAGGATGGTAGCGCGCTGCGAGCCGTCGAGGCAGGAACCGGCCAGGATGCGGCGGCGGACGGCGCCGCCGAGTCCGTCGCTGCGGCGGCCAACGAGCACGTCGGCCAGCCGGGCGGCGGCGAGGGGGATGGCGACTCGCGTCCCCACGAGACCCCGGACGAGACCCCGGGCGACGTGGCCGCCGAAGCCGCCTGACGCAAGCGAGTCGAACATTCCGTAGCCGAGCCGGGTCGCCGGGCAATGATGCCCGGCGACCCGGCTCACGCGTCCCCGGCAAGTTGAAAGAAGGAGTTGGATAGTGGCCCCCAATACGTCGCGGGCCGACCGGACCATGATCGTCGAGCTGGCCGGCAAGTACCTTCTGGTGTTCTTCAAGGCCCGAGGGCAGCGTGAAGTTGCCTGGTGGTCCGGGCATGGTCGAGCCTCCGGCCTGGCCGAGGCGCTCGAGGTGGCGTCCGGTATCGACGCCGACGCGTGGGAGGACGTTGCGCAGGCGTACTCCCCGGACATCGAGGACACCGTGAACTCGGCCGGCAGCTGGATCGTCGCGCGGCTGGAGGAGCGGGTCGGCCACAGCATCGGCCACCTCGGCGAGGCCGCTGCCAGAGCCTTGGCCCGCGAGTTCGCCGCCGAGATGCCGGTGGGGCACCTCGCGCCGGTGTTGACCGCCACTGAGGTCGTGGTGGTGGCCGAGTTCTTGCAGGCCTACGGAAAGCCGGAGGCCGCCGAGAGGTGGCTGCGGATCCTCCAGGAATCCGACGACGCAACGAGTACAGAGGCCCGGGCCGACCCGGTGGAAGGGGCGGCCGAGCGATGACCGCCCATGAGCTGGACGCGCGCCCGGGTGAACTGGTCACCCCGACCGGTGTGCTGGTGCTGCCCAGCGATGTGCCGCGGCCGCGGTGGCTGGCGGCACGGCGCAGCGGGATCGGCGGGTCCGATGCCCTGGCCGTCGCGGGGTTGGATCCCTGGACGACCCGGCTGGAGGTGTACCTGACCAAGACCGGGTCGAAGGTGGAGCGTCCGCAGACCGACGACATGGTCTGGGGGCAGATCGTCGAGCCGGCGATCGCCGAGTACTTCACGCACCAAACCGGTATCGAAGCCGTCCGGTGCGGCCTGATGCGGCACACCGACCGGGACTGGCAGCTGGCGTCGGTGGACCGGCTCACCGGCGACGGTGGCCTGCTGGAGATCAAGAACACCAACCATTGGCGGCGCGGGGAGTGGGAGGACGGGCAGATCGCCGACGGCGCCGAGGCTCAGACCCAGCACTACCTGGACGTCACCGGTCTTTCGCACGCGTGGGTCGCGGCGCAGGTCGGAGGCGCTCCGCCGCTGATCCGGCGGGTGGAGCGCGATGAGGCGCTGATCGCCGACCTGCGGGCGATGGAGGAGGAGTTTTGGGAGCTGGTGCGGGCCCGCACTCCCCCGCCGCTGGAGGGCGGCAAGGCCGCTGAGGACCTGGTCTGCCGGATGTTCCCGCGCGCGAAGACAGGCCTCAAGGTCGAGGTCGGTGAGCAGGGCCTGCGGCTGCTACGCGACTACAACGACGCGCACCTGGACGAGGTCGCCGCCAAGGCCCGCAAGCAGCGCGCCAAGACCGACTTCACCCACCTGATGGGAGAGGCCCAGATCGCGACCTACCGCGGCCAGGAGGTCGCCACCTGGGACAACGCCTCCAAGACCAGCTACAAGCAGAAGGTGCTGGAGGAGCGGTACCCCGACGCCGCGGCCGCGGCTCGCCAGACCAACCACCACCGCAAGTTCCTCAACAAGCTGCCCAAGGAGTTGATCACTGATGGGGCGTGACCTCGGTGAGCGTGTCTCGGCCCGCCGCGCCGAGCAGACTTCCACCGGCCGCTCCCCCGACCGGAGCGGGGACGGTGGGGTCGGCGCGGAGAAGACGAAGCCGAAGACGCTGGAAGACCAGATCAAGGCCATGCACGAGCAGTTCCAGCTGGCGATGCCGCGCGGTAACGAGGCGCGTCAACTCGTCCGCGACGCGCTGACGTGCCTGCGCCTGGAGCCCAAGCTGGCCTCCTGCGACGCCTTGAGCGTGCTGGGGTCGCTGATGACCTGCGCGCAACTGGGCTTGCGGCCAGCGGTGCTCGGGCACGCCTGGCCGCTGCCGTTCTGGGACCGGTACGCCAACGACGGCCAGGGCGGCTTCCGTGCCCAGCTGATCATCGGCTACCAGGGGTATCTGGATCTGGCCTACCGGTCCGGGCTGGTGGCCGGTGCCAGCGCCCGCACCCGCTACTCCAAGGACGAATGGAGGCTGGAGTACAACCAGGACGGTGACCGGCTGCGCCACATCCCCTACGACGCCGGTCCGCGCGGTGAGCCGGTGTCGTACTACGCCCGACTGCTGATCAAGGGCGGCGGGTACGTGCTGACCGACCCGATGAGCCACGCCGACATGCAGGACTACCGGGACAAGTACGCGCCCCGCTCCAGCCGCAGCGGCGAGGTCACCGGTGTGTGGCGGACCGACTTCGAGTCCATGGCGCACAAGACGATGCTGCGGCGCGCGTTCAAGCTCGGGCCCAAGTCGACCGAGCTGGCGACGGCGCTGGCCGCCGACGACGGTGTGCGCGACGACATCGACCCCCACACCAACGCCGCCGCGGTCACCAACCACCCCATGCTCCCCGCCGCCCTCGCCAACGTGGTCCAGGGCACGGCGGGCTTCGATCCGCCGCCGAGCACGGTGGCGCCCCAGGCGCACGACGCGCAGTAACCCCCCGGGGCGGGCGCCGCCCGCCACCCTGCCGATGGCCCGGCCTTCAGGCCGGGCCATCGGCATACCCGAGCTCAACGTTTCTGGAGGTCGCCATGTCGCACACCGAATCTGCCTTCGGCGAGAGCCCCGGCCCGTCGATGGTCACCACCCTGGCCGAGATCGTGACCCTGGTCCCGTTCATGCTCGGGTTCACCCCGACCGACAGCCTGGTCGTGGTGGGGATCGGGGACCCGCCCGGACCGGCGATGCGCGTCGGTCTGGCACCGGCCGACCAGCCCATCGAGGTCAAGGACGCCGTGGCGGCCGCGGCGGGCGAACGGGTCGCCTCGGTCATGACCCATAACCAGGCCACGGCGGTGATCGTGGTCGGTTACGGCGACAGTGAGCCGGTCACCGCGTTCGGCACGATCGTGGAGACCGTGCTGCGCGAGGCGGGCGTGCAGGTCCTCCAGGGTGTCCGCGTCCAAGACGACCGATTCTGGTCCTTCACCTGCCCCGACTCGCAGTGCTGCCCGCCGGAGGGGACACCGCTGAACTCGCAGACCAGCGTCGTGGCGGCCGAGGCGGTACTGCGCGGCTTCAGCGTCGCCGACAGCCGCGACACCGTCCCGGCCCGGCTCGCGCCGGTGACCGGGCAGGAAGCCGACCGTGTGAAAGCCGCGATCAAAGAGGCCAGCGACCACCTCACCGATCGGACGCAGAACCTCAACCCGGCCGCCCGGCGGCTGTACCTGATCGATCAGGGCGAGGAGCTGATCGATTCGCTCTACGAGCGGATCCGGGGCAGAGCCGCGTTCGAGACGGTCGACCACCTGGAGATCGCGCGGCTGCTGATCCTCCTGCAGGAGCCCTACAACCGGGACCTGGCGATGATCGGCATCGGCTCCGACCACGCCGCCGAGTTCCTGGAGTTCTGGGGCCAGGTGCTCACGCGGGCGATCCCGGGCCTGGTGTCGGGACCGGCGTGCCTGACCGTGCAAGCCGCGCTCTGCGCCGGCGAGGGCGTCATCGCCAAAGCAGCGGTTGAGCGCGGCACCGAGGACGCTCCCGACGACCCGATGCTGATCCTGTTGCGCCAGATGGTGGACGTGGGCGCGAACCCCGAAGAGGGACCGGCCGTCACCCCCGAGGAGTTCAGCGAGGGCTACCGGACGGAGATCAAGCAGCTGCGGCGCGACGCCCGGCACGACGCCGCATCCTGACCGGGCCGCGCGCACCGAGCAGAACGCCTCCCCATCGCTGGTCTGCTCCCCACTCGCCTGCCGATGGCGGCGGAACTCATCCGTGCTGAACGCCACCTCGACCTCCGGCCCGGTACCGCCCGCTGTCGGCGGTACCGGGCCCGCCTTCGTTTGGAGCCCCTGATGCCCGTTTTCACCCGCCCGATTCCACCGCCCCGCCCGGTCCCGTCACGACAGTCCGTCCCGAACGACCAGTCGCCGCACGAGGCAGTGATCCGCGCCGTCGACCAGCGCCTCGACGCCCTGCCCGCCACCCCCCGAAAAATCACCCGCGCGCTGCGGGGCCTGGGATTCCGCGGCCGCCGCGACAACGCCGACGACTGCGTGCTGTGCCGCTACCTGATCGCTCACCTGCCGCCCGGCTACCTGATGCGGGTCGACGAGCAGCGGGTGCGGCTGTGGTGGCTGGACGTGTGGAGCGACCCGCTGTACGAGCGCGTCCTCGCCCCGCCGGTGACCGAGTTCGTCATCGGGTTCGACGCCGGCCGCTATCCGGCTCTCGAGGAGTGACCACCCCTGCCCGCGACCCACCAACCGGTACCCCGCCCTCCCCAGGACCTGGCCCGTTCCGGCCGAACGCAGCGCGCGCCGCCCGTGCACTGCTCACGTCGGCCGACCGATGAGAGGAACACCGTTGAGCATCGCCAAGACCCTGTCCGCCGTGGTGATCGGCCTGGAGGGAATGGTGGTCGAGGTCGAGGCCGTCATGAACGTCGGCCCCCCGGCCCTGCACGTGATCGGACTGCACGACCAGGCGGCCGAGAGCGCCAGCCGCCGGGTCCGCGACGCCGCCCTCAACAGCGAGATCCGCTGGCCCTCCCAGAACCTCATCGTCTCGCTGTACCCGGTCAGCCTGCCCAAGCCCGGCAACACCATGGAGCTGGCGATCGCGGTCAGCGTGCTCGCGGCCGCCGGCTCAATCCCGACGCAGGGGCTGGACAGCACCCTGTTCTTGGCTGAGCTCGGCCAGGACGGCGCGGTACGCCCGGCCCGCGGTGTGCTGCCCGCGGTGCGTGCCGCCGCCGAGCTCGGCGTGTCGACGGTGGTCGTCGCGCCGGAGAACGCGGCCGAGGCCGCCGCGATCGATGGGGTGCGGGTGCTGGCGCCGCGGACGCTGACCGAGCTGTTCTACCGGGCGCGGCTCTTTCGGTGGCTGACCGAACCCGACAAGGATCTCCCGGACGTCCCGCCTGCGCCCGCCGAGGGCTGGAAGCTGCCGTGGCAGTTTCTGGGGACGCGCCGCTCGGCGCCGCCGGTGGAACTCGCGCAGGCGCCGCTCCCGGCGGTGGCCCGCCGCGCGGTCGAGGTCGCGGCGGCCGGTGGCCACGACCTGCTGCTGCTCGGCCGCCCCGAACCCGGCGCGGGTTACGCGCCCGGCCGGACACTGGTCGCCGAGGCGCTCGCGGCGCTGCTGCCTCCCATGGACCGCGACGAGCAGCTCGCGGCCGCGACGATGTCCTCGCTCGCCGGGCTGCTGGACGCCGGCGACCCGCTGCCCTCCACGCCGGTGTTCAGGACCGTGCACCACACCGTCTCGGTGACGGGGCCGGCCGGCCGCATGACGTCCTCGGGTTCGCTGGCGCCCGGGGCGATGCTGCTGGCCCAGCACGGGGTGCTGGAGATCGGCGATGCTCCCGAGCTGGAGCGCCGGGTGGTGGACAAGCTGCACCGCACCCTCACCAGCGGGTGGATCCGCATGTCCCGGCGTTCGACCGCGACGGTGGTCCAGCCGCGGTTCCAGCTGGTGCTCGGCGCCTCGATGTGCCCGTGCGAGAACATCCGCGCCGGCGAGTGCTCCTGCCCGCCGGCGGCGCGGCGCCGCTACCTGGACAGGATCGCTCCGCTGGTGGATGACCTGCCGGTGAAAGTGCTGCTGGACGCCGAGCCGGTCGAGATCGGCGGGGACAGCACCGCAGCGGTCGCCACGCATGTCTGGGACGCCCGCGACCGGGCCCGGGCCCGGCTGGCCGACACCCCGTGGACCACCAACGCGCAGGTACCCGCCTCGGTGATACTCAGCCGGTTCCTGCCCGACGACCAGGCCCTGGAGCTGCTGAGCCGCCGCCTCGCCGGGACGTCGGTGCCGATCCTCAAACAGGTCCTTCAGCTGGCGTGGACGCTGACGGACCTGGCCGGCCTGCCGCTCCCCGGACCCGATCAGGTCCACCAGGCCCTCGCCCTGCACCACACGCCCGCCGTGCTCACCGGCGAATCCACCGCCCCTGAACAGCAGTCCCCGGAGCCCGGGACGACCGAGCCCGAGCGATGACCGGCCCGAGACCGCCCCGAGACCGCCCCGATTCCGCCGTCCGACCCGCACCTGATCTGGAAGGAACCACTATGGCCGAGCTGCTCACCACGACCCGTAACGCCACCCTGCAGGACATGGCCGCGCTGCTGGAGCGCCAGCAGACCCGCAAGGTCGACATGGTCGTCGGCCCCCGCACCGTCCACGTCGAGCACGGCCGGCTCATCGTCCACGGCGTGGAGCCGATGCTGACCCGCTCGGGGGTCACCTCCGCCGACGGCGTCTACCGGCCCACCGGCGTCGCCGACGAGGGCCTGTCGGAGAAGTTCGGCGTCCCGCGGCAGTACCTGGCGCGGATGCGCGAGCACGCGCTCGACCTGTACGACGCCAACCTCAACGGGTGGCTGCACCGCGCCCCCGCCGACAAGCGGTACCTGCTGCGGGCGCTGCGCGGCGACAACGGCGATGAGGGGATCGCCCGCGCCTGGCTCTCGGACGGCTACAAGCGGGTCGACAACCTCGACGCGCTGATGGCCACCCTGGACGGCGTCCGCCGCGCCGGCGTTCAGGTCGACATCGACGGCTGCGACCTGACCGACCGCCGCATGTACGTGCGGATCGTGTGCGAGCAGGTCCGGGCGCTGGCGCCGCGGCTGCTGCACGGCTACCGGTCCCCCTTCACCGGCGAGGCCGGTGCCGACAACCCGGTGGTGTTCGCCGGGTTCGTCATCACCAACTCCGAGGTCGGCCACGGAGCTTTCACCATCACCCCGCGGCTGGTGGTCCAGGTCTGCCGCAACGGCATGACCATGAACCGCGACGCGATGCGCAGCGTGCACGTGGGCGGCCGCCTGGAGGAGGGCGTCGTCACCTGGAGCGCCGAGACCCAGCAGCGCAACCTGGACCTGATCACCGCCAAGACCGCCGACGCCGTCGCCCACTTCCTGAAGCGCGAGTACGTGGAGGCCAAGCTCCACGAGATCGAGCGGGACGCCGGCGCACCGATCCGCGACCCGCAAAAGACCATCCACGTCCTGGGCGACCAGCTGGCCTTCTCCGAGTCCCAGCGCACCGAGATCCTCAACCACTTCATCCGCGGCGGCGACACCACCGCCGGCGGGGTGATGCACGCCGTCACCAGCGTCGCCCACACCCTCACCGACGCCGACGCCGCCCACGACATGGAGACCAAGGCCATGCGTGCCCTGACGCTGGCCGCCGCCCAGCGCTGACCCCCGCCACCTGACCGGCGCCAGCACGGCGCCATCCGAGCGGGCCGCCGCCCGCCCCGATCCGGTTCGCGCCGGATGCCCCGGGGTGGGCGGCGGCCCGTCGCCATTCCCCGCCCTTGGCCGGCAGGACCAGCCGAGAGGAGCCCCCCATGGCCACCACCCACGCGCCGCCGAGCCCGGACGTCCGGCTCTGGCCGCCGGGCGTACCGCCCAAGACCTTCTCCTTCGGCGGCGGCTGGCAGACCGTCGCCGCGCTCGCCCTGGCCGCCGCCGGCGACCTGGACTACGACACCTTCGTGTTCGCCAACGTCGGCGACGACTCAGAGAACCCCGGCACCCTGCGCTACCTGCACCGGTACGCGGCCCCGTTCGCGGCCCGGCATGGGCTGCGGCTGATCCAGGTCGAGCGGAAGCTGCGCAACGGCAGCGTCGAGACCCTCTACGGCCGACTAATGAAGGAGGGGTCGCGGTCCATCCCGATTCCGGTCCGGATGTCCAACGGCGCGCCGGGCACTCGGTCGTGCACCGCCGATTTCAAGATCAAAGTGATCGGGCGGTGGCTCAAGCAGCAGGGCGCCAGCGCAGACACACCGGCGACGGTGGCGATCGGGATCACCGTCGACGAGATCGAGCGCGCCAACAACCGGCGCTGCGAGCCCTACGAGAACATCGTCTACCCGCTGCTGGACATGGGGATCCGCCGCGCCGACTGCCCCCGCATCATCGCCAAGGCCGGACTGCCTCTTCCACCACCGTCATCGTGTTTCTTCTGCCCGCACCACCGGATGGAGCAGTGGCGGAACATGCGCCGCGAGGAGCCCCAGCTGTTCGCGCGGGCCTGCGACCTGGAGAACACCATCAACCGGCGGCGCCACGAACTGGACCGTGACCCGGTCTGGCTGACTCGCTTCAACGCTCCCCTGGCCGACGTGGTCCCCACCGACGCGCCGCTTCCGCTGGACGACGAGGACGGCGCCTGCGACGGAGGGTGGTGTTTCACTTGACCAGCCCGTCCGGCGCCGAGCGGCGACTGACCCTGGCGGATCTCCATGGGTGGGTGTACCGGCCATGCGGCTGCGTCGTCTGTTACCAGAACACTCTCACCTATTTCGGCGTCCACGAGCGCTGCCCGTGGGCGCAGGAAAGACAGGACCAGGCCACCGAACGCGCCTTCATCGAACTCGACCCTGACCGGCCGCGGCGCACTCCGGCCGAATGGCTCGCCGAGACCATCGCCTCCGCCGACCGCAGCTACACATCGATGGCTCACTACGGGCCCGACCCGGACGCCGACCCCGAGGGCGCCCGGCGCTGGGACGCCGAAGTGCGCCGGCAGATACCGCGCTACGGCCGTACCCCCAGCGGACGTCCCATCTACAGCACCACCGACCCTGACTACGGCCGCCTGCTGTGCGTCTGCGGATTCGTGTGGGCCGACGACCATTCGCCGGGCGACGGAACAGGCTGCCCCGAACACCTGCGCCGCCCCCGCGACCCGAACTCCCCAGCCGAACAGATCTACCGCCGCCAGTACGCCGAGTGGCTCGCGCAGTGGCGCCGCAGCCGCATCCACCTGGCGTCCTGACACCACTGCAGGAAGGAGCTCCGCCGCAAGTCCTGTCACCGAAACCCTCATCCCCTCAACGCCCGCGCACCGTGCGCGGGCGTTCGTAATTTCCGTCTGGAGCAGCGTTGATCAACGAAACGAAGATCACTCTCGTGGGGAACCTCGTCGCCGACCCCGACCTGAGGTTCACCACCACCGGTGTCGCGGTCTGCGACTTCCGGATCGCCTCGACCACCGTGAAGTTCGACCGCCAGAGCGACGGCTGGAAGGACAACGACACCCTGTTCCTGACCTGCACCGCCTGGCGCGACCTCGCCGAGAACATCGCCGAGACCCTGCAGCGCGGCATGCGGGCGATCGTGCAGGGCCGCCTCAAGCAGCGCTCGTACGAGACCCGCGAGGGCGACAAGCGCACCGTCTTCGAGATCGACGTCGAGGACGTCGGCCCGTCGCTGCGCAACGCCAGCGCCAAGGTCACCAAGACCCAGCGGCACACCAGCAGCAGCCACACCAGCGACGGCACCACCACCCAGAACGCCGCCCCCAACGCCAGCCAGAGCCCCTGGGGCGACTTCGGCCAGAACCGCGAGCCCGTAGGAGCCGGCGCCGCCGGCCAGGGCTGGAGCGGCGCGGGCGGCGGCTACAGCGACGACCCGCCGTTCTAGTCGCTCGCCCCGGACCCCGACCCGTGGGCCCTGACCTGATCGACCTCATCTGGAGCGCTGATGACCGATTCGCCGACGATCGACTTGACCCAGCTCACCCGCGACATCGCCGAGCACCTGGGCGAGGACTGGGTGATCCTCGCCCCCTCTCCCGACGTTGACGGCCGCGAGCTGCTGCGCGACGACGGAGCGCTGCTGCGGCTCCGGTTCACCAGCCCCTACAGCCGAGCGTCGGTGACGGCGCTGGGGGTCTTCCCCGGCGCCTTCCACGACCAGCCGGCAGGCCGCCCCACGGTCCGGATCCGGGCGTCCACCGCCCGGGGGCCGCGCGCCATCGCCGGCGACATCACCCGCCGCCTGCTCCCCGCCTACCTGCCCGCGCTGGAGCGGGTGCGGTGGTTCCAGCGGGAGCAGGCGGCGGCCGCCGCCCGCAGCCGGGTCGCCAACCAGATCCGGCAGCTGCTGCCGGAAGCCACGTGCACACCCGCTCCGCCCGGCTCCCACGAGCGGGCCCTCACCGTGCAGTGGCGGCGGTCCGGCCAACCGCAGGAGGCGACGGTGGTCCTGCGCGATACCGCGAAGACAGCCGATCTGCGGCTCACCGGCGTCCCGGCCGACACCGCCGTCCAGATCTGCCGCCTGCTGTCCCCCCTCCCCAGGGCGCGCGTGCAGGTCGAGGACGACTTCCCGCCGTCGTGGTCGGTGATCCTCACCCGATCGCAGGACACCACGCCCTTGATCGACATCGAGACCTACGGCGGCGACGACCACGACGAGGACGGCGTCCCCTTCACACGGATCTTCATCAACACCGGCGAGGCCCACGAGCACATGTCGGCGGCCGCGCGGCAGTGGCGCGACGACCCCGACCCCGACCCCGACCCCGACGTCGGTCTCGGTCTCGGTCTCGATGCTGAGTCCGAGCTCGACGACCAGGAAGGAGCAGCCCGCTGATGGACGAGCCGCAGCTCGCCGATGGCTCCAGCACCTACCTCGCCATCGTCACGATCCCGCACGCCGGCCATGCACCGTACGTGGTCATGGGCGACCGGGAGGACTTCGTCGCCGACCATGTGGTGGAGCTCCTCCGCCGCCACTACGGCAAGGGCCTGGTCGATCCGGTGTGGCTGGCCGCCCATCCCTACCCCCGGTCCCAGACCGGCCAATCGGGTCGCTGGCTGGACTGGCTGTGGGAGGTCCGCAGCGGTGACCCGAAGGTGATCCGCATCGGGCCGGCACCGCTGGTCAGGGCGACCATCAGGCGCCCCGATATCGCTCTGGACACCGAATACCAGCCGTACCGGGACGTGATCGTTCGGCGATCGATGTTCACCGACGGTGAGCTGATCGAGTACACGGTCTGGAACCGGACGAGCACGGTCTCCAACCGGTTCACCACCCACGGCGCCTATCGCCGGTTCCTGGCCCAGCTGGCCGTCGAGCTCGGCCCGCCCCGCCCGGAACGGTGGGGCCCCACCCATCTGCCGTGGCGGGAGGACCCCGATGACCAGCGCTGATGGTTGGGGCGAGCATCAGCAGCGTCTTCAGTATCTGGTCGCGCATGCGGCCTGGCTGATCGAGTCCCTCGCCGCGCAGGGCGACCGCGACCGCCGGATCGACCAGGCCGCGTTCACTGAGGGCTATCGGCTGGGGTTCGCCGCCGGCCGCGACGTCGGCTACGGCCAGGCCCACCAGGAGATCGCCCAGGACTGGGCGCGGCTGGCCGCCAAGGTCCGCCGGATGGCGCGCGTCCCCACCTTCGCCGAGCTGCAGGCGCGACGAGCAGAGGTTCCCCCGCCCGCCGTGCCCCGGACGGCCCGACCCGGCCGCGGCCGCGCCGCCTAGCCCATCCACCCAGCCCGCCCCACCGAGTCCGGCCGCCTAGCCCGCCCCTTCGGGAGAACGACGCCCGAGGGGGCGGGCCGAGCGGGCCGGTGAGAACGAGCCGGCCGTGACGAGCCGGCCACGATGATGAAGGAGGTCCGATGGGACCGATCGCAGATTGGACGCGGTTCGGGCGGGACGTCGCCGCCGAACTCGGCGGCTTATGGCGCGCCTCCCCCCACCACTGGGACGAAGCAGTGGTCGTGGAACACCCCGACGGGCACCGGATCATGCTGGAGCCCGACCGGACCGGCGAGCGCATCTACGCGCACGGCGAACTGCCCAACGGCGCCGACAATGTCCGCGGCATCCGCCACGAGATCAGCGTCCGCGCCGACCGCGGCCCGGCTGCGCTGGCCGCCGACATCACGCGCCGGCTGCTGCCCGGCTACTGCAAGGACCTGGCGGCCGCGCAGAAGTTCCTGCGCGAGAAGGAACAGACCGCGCGGGCCCGCGCCCGCAAGGTCCGGCAGCTGACCGGCGCGCTGACCGGAGACGTCCGCACCCCCGCCCACCTGAAGTGCGACCAGTGGACCACGATCTCCTGGTACACGCCGGGGGCCGCCGTTCGAGAGCATCGGATCGCGGTGCTCGGTGACGGTTCGCGAGCAGAACTCACCCTGGCCGCGCTGCCGTTTCCGCTTGTGAAGGAGATCTGCGAGCTGCTGGCCCGGCACGAACGCGCCGCGGCCAAGCCGAGTTCCGGCGCTGGCCGGACCGGTGGGAGGGCGGCGTGAGCCGGACCCGCCCGGGGTCGGCTCTGCTGGACGACGTCCACCAGCTCCTCGGCCATCGGATCCGAGTCCATTTCAACCTGGTCACCACCTTGTGGTCGGTGACCGCCCTGACCGGCGAGCACAAGGGCCGCGTCATCGCCCACCTCGACGACGTCACCCTGTGCGCCGACACCACCGGCCCCGTGCAGTTCCGGGTGTCGCGCGCCGGCTGGGAACGCTGCCGCCGCACCGGCAAACGCAACGTCCACGCCTGGTGCGTCGGCACCGCCGCCGCCGTCAACACCAAACCCGACCTGCGTGAACTCCTCCGCGTCACCTACAACCCCTGGCGCCGACCGCGATTCGAGAACGCCCGCACCGGCGATCCCGTGCACACCGCCGACTTCGCGGTCTTCGCCAAGGCCGATCCCGGCGCCGAGCACGGCTACGCCTGGATCTGAATCCACCTCCTTCCCCGCAGGGTGTCCCGCCGGCGCGACGGCGCCGGCGGGACCCGGTGCTGCGCCGACGCGAGAAAGGCCCCTTGCAATGCCCGCCGCCGGATCCGACTCCGCTTCCCGTCCCTGCACCTCTCACCTCAACGAACTCACCACGCGCTCACCTACCACCGCGGTCATGTCGGCGCCCGTCGACGTCCATGTGCTGCACACCACCGCCCGCGGCGCCCAACAGGTCCAGGCCGCCATGACCATGATCGGACGGTGCGCCCACGTCCCGCCGTGGCCACCGGCCCCGATCCGGACCGTCAGCGACCTTCAGCACGCCGAAGCAGCCGCCGCGCTCATCCGGACCCGCCTGAGCCAGCGCCCCTGCCCGTGCCTGCGCGGGCTACGGGCCCACATCCTGGACGAGCTGCTCCGCCGCTGGCAGGGCGTGTCCTGCACCGGACGCCTGGCCATCCGGCTGGTCAAGCGGACCAGCCGAGCATCGCCCGAATTCGCTGCCCGCTTCACCGAGCAGGCGCGAGCGCTGGCCGCCGACACCGCCTGGCTCACCCGCCCGCTTCCACCCACAGACTGACCGGAGAGGGTTCCAGCGCCCGGTACCGCTCCCGTACCGGCGCCACCCTCACCGGCGCCCGCCCGGGCCGCACGGCCCCTGCGGGGCCTATCCGACTCGACAACCGAGGAGACCGCCAGGAACGACACGAACGGCGACGACGCCGATGGTCTCGGCCAGCGAGCCCCCAGACCACAACCAAGCCCCCAGATCACGACCAAGCCCGGTCACCATCACCGCTGATGAAAGGCTCCAGATGCCCATCACGCAGGCCGACGCCCTGCAGCACATCATCTCCGTCACCGACGAGAGCGACCTGGACCGCCTCGCCATGGCGATCCGCGACCGCCGCGGGGACCTGCGCAGGCTCCGCGCGGCTTCGGTCAAGGTCGGGTCCACGGTGCGGATCGACAACATCCGGCCCAAGTACCTCGCCGGCATGACGGGCAAGGTCATCGAGCTGGAGGGTGCGGCCTGCACCATCCAGCTGGACGAGAAGTCCACCGAGAACCTGCGCCTGACCCCGCGCGGCAAGAACCTCCCGCCGAGCACCAAGGACTACGTCCTCCGGGTGCCCCTGGAAACCTGCGTCCCCGCCGAGTAGCCACCCACTCAGCTGGGCCGCGGGGGAACTTTCCATATTGAAAGTTCCCCCGCGGCCTGGTCGCCGCGCTACAGCTTTCTGGAGGTCACCTCATGCCCCGACGTGCGCACGCTGACGAGCCGCCGGAGGGTGCGGCCGCGGGTCCTGATCGCGAGGCCGCTGTCGAGCCGTGCCTGCGCGGCCCCGACGGCTGCCAGGGCGAGGTTTCCGGCCGGGAGTCGTTCGGCGGCACCGGCCAGATGATCTACGAGTGCGCCGCGCACATGGCCCGATCGTGGAACCGCGAGCTGGAACTCCGCCGCCGCTACCCCGTCCTGCCGCCCGGCGACTGGGACCCGATGGACGCCGGAGAGCGGTGGGACCCCGAGTGACACCAACCGGTTCAAGACGATCCCGGCCCTGTGGGCCTTCTTCCCGATTGCGACGGCGTCCACCGGAGCCGTCCCGGGCAGCAGCACGATCCTTCACGCGCCCGCCGACGGACCCATCGTCGGCGGGCGCGTCCGTGCCGCCGCCGTTCGCCCCTCTCATGACCAAGCGGAGCCGGCTTTGAAACTCACCAAGGCGCAGAGCGCCGCGCATCAGCGGGCCTGCCAGATCCTCGACCACTCCCCCATTACCGAAGACGACCGGGAATTCGTCCTCGATCACTGGCAAGAGTCCTCCACCTCCCGCAACGTGCTCGACGGCGCGTTCTTCACCCCGATCGGCCTGGCGCAGACGATGCGGTTGCACGTCTACGGGGATCGGGTGCTGGATCTGTGCGCGGGAATCGGCCACCTGGCGATCGGCTGCCAGGAGACGGTGATCCGCCGCTGGACCCGCAAGCCGCCGCGCGAGCTGGTGTGCGTGGAACGCGATCCCGCCTACGTCGAGGTGGGCCGCAAGCTCCTACCGGAGGCGACCTGGATCTGCGCGGACGTCTTCGACGTCCCCGGGCTGGGCCTCGGCCGATTCGACACCGTGATCGCCAATCCGCCTTACGGGCGTGTCCGCCGGGATGGCGCCGGGCCCCGCTACCGCGGCCCGCTGATGGAGTACCACGTCATCGACCTGGCCGCTGACCTCGGCGACCAGGGCGCCTTCATCATCCCGCAGACCAGCGCGCCGTTCGCGTGGAGCGGCCGCCCGTACTACCAGGAGATCCGCCGCCGCGAGTATGACCGGTTCGAGGCCGAGACCGGTATCACGCTGGAGGCCAGCATCGGGCTCGAAACCTCCTGCTACGCCCACCAGTGGCGCGGCGTCACTCCCACGGTCGAGATCGTCCGCTGCGACTTCACCCAGCGGGCACCCGTCCCCGCCGCGCCCCAGCGCGTCCGCGCCAGCAGGGCCCAGCCCGGCGCCCACGCCCGCACCGCCGGCCTCCCTCCGGCTCACCCGCCCTCGCCGGCCGCCGAACCCCAGACCCTCTGGTGACCGGGCCTCCTACCAGCAGATTCTCCACCACACCCGCCCGGCCGGCCGGTATCGGAACCGCGGCAGGCGCCCCGCCCCGCCAACCCGCCCCACCGACCTGCCCGCCGGCCCGCCCGGTCAAGCCGTGCCGCCGCAAGAGCCGCCGCAAGGCATTGCCATTGCCCCTCTCGCTCCCCAGAACAGGAGATCCATCCAGATGCACCAGCCGCCACCGCCGGAACCCGGCCGGCCGCCCCGCACCGACCGGAGCGGTTCGGACGGCCCGCAGCCAGACCGCTACGCGCGTCTGCTCCGCGTACTGATCGCCGAGCGGCTCCGCGCCTCCGCCCAGGCCCGCGACACCACCTCCAAGCTGGCCAGAGGGGTCATCCAAGGCGCGGCCGCCTCGCTGCGCATCCGGACCCGGCAGATCATCGTCGCCGAGACCAACCGCACGCATCCCGCCGCGTCCAAGGCGGCACTCCACGGGTACGCGATGGACCTCATGCGCGACCTTGAGGACCAGGTGAGACGCGCGCTCACCTCCCCGGACGCGCCCCCTGCCGAGCCGACCACAACCGAGCCGCAAGGGAACGCCGCCGCCGCCGACCGGCTGGTCGCGGCGATCGCCGCCGCCTACATCACCGCCGAGGGACACACGACCCACGCGGAGCTGAACCCGGCGCAGCTCCGTGCCGTCGCCGGCCAGGCAGACCAGCTCTACCGCACGCTGCTCGAACTCGCGGTCGAGCACCTGCGGCTGGAGATGCCGGAAGAGACCCGCCCGGCGGTACTGCTGCTGAACGCCTTCCCGCAGCGGAACGCATGGGTGAGCCAGGCCCGCCGCGCCGCCCGCAACAAGACCGCCCCCACCGCCCAGCGACCCGACCGTACGGAGGGCGAGCGGTGACCGGCGGACACCAGGACCAGGGCCTGCCGGGCGAGGAGCCGGACCCCCTGCGGATGGCGCGGAACAGCCTCGCTGCGCTCCGCCGGCTCAGCGAGCCGATCCGGGCAGCGCATCAGGCCGGCGCCGAGGAACGAGCCGCCGACCTGCGCCTGCAGGCGATCGTCAACGGGACCGGCCGCAAGCAGGCCGTCCTGCTCGATGACGCCGCCCGCTACGCGCTGGTCTCGATCGCCCAGGACATCCGTGCCATCCGCGCCGCCGTCCCCCAGATTCAGGACGTCCTACCGGCCCTCGCGTCCGCCCTGGCCGAAGCGGCGAAGGACCTGGGCCGGACCACGGGCCCGGAAACCAGCCCCGACAGCGGCGGCGAACCCGCCCCGTGACACCTCGCGCCGGCGTCCGCCCAGCCTGCTCGGTCAGCCGCTGGGCGGGCGCCTGCCAACCGCGCCGACACCGCCACACCCATCCGCACCGGCTCGTCGAGCTCCCGGCGCGCCCGGAGTCACGACCGCTGCCGAGCCCGCCCGGAACCAGCCCGGTGCGGGTGCCGCCCCCTACTGAAAGGAGACCACGCGGATGGAGAAGAACCGTCCCGCCAAGACCAGTGCCGAGACCATCGCCGAGATCGACGCGCTGATCACCGGGCGCACCGGACGCGACCGCACCGTCAGCCCGGACGCGATGCGGGCCGCCCCGAACGGACCCACCGACCTCGGCACCGACCCGGACACCGATCTCGACCCCGACCTGGGCACTGATCGGGTCGACATCACCGACGTGTTCGGCGATCCGATCGACCTCTACACCCGCGCGGACGCGATCGCCGACGGCACCCTGTTCGAAGTGCCCGAGGACATCCGCCGGCACGCCGGGATCGCGGTGCCGACCGCGCTGACCCGCGCGGCGTGGGAAGGCTGCGTCGCCTGGACGGCCGAGGACGCCGCGCGGACCGGCGCGATCCAGGACCAGGACGGCCGGCTGGTCGACGTCGTCTGGATGGGTATGCAGGCCGCGCGGCGCGCCCGCCCGACCGATGACACCCCGATCCCGTTCACGGTGTGCCGGGTCGCGCGAGACGCCGTCCCCGGCGAGGACGGAGTCGAACCGACCGAGGTCAGGCTATGGATCGTGCTCGGCGCGGACCAGGACGGAGCGCCCTGCGTCACGATCATGCAGCCAGGGGAGCGTTGACGCGACAACGGACGACCTCGCGGTCCAGCACCGCATCTGCCCGGTTCAACGTCCTGGTGTCCGCGGCCCCCCACCCCGCGGACGTCGCGCTGGCGCTGGACGCCGATATGGCCGAGACCGCCGGTGTGCTGGTCGCCCGCAGATTCACCGCCTGCGAGACCCCGGCCACGCTCGCACTGGCCGCCGACCGGGGCGAGGAGATGCTGAGCGAAACCGAGCCGCTCGAGGCGACGTTGCCGCACCCCGACGACGTCCAGGTCGCCTCGCGCTGGCCGGCCGTCAACGCGTTCCGCGCCGCGTACGTGCGGGCCATGACCGCGCCGAATTCGGATCGGGAAGATGCGGAGGCCGATTCGCTCCGGTGGGAGCAGGCGGCGGTGCGGGTGGCGCCCGCCGCCGCGGAGCGAGTACCGCTATCCGCGGAGGTATGGCTACTACGGCGGGCGCGGGAAGTCGAACGTCAGGACGCCGACTGGTGGGGCTGACGTGCCGTCGGCCGCTCCCTGCCCCGGCCAACAACTTGCGCCTGGAGTTCGGACTGCTGGCGATGGCATGACGGGCGATTCGGCTCACCGCCCTGCTGCTGATCCTCTGGATTCCGCACCGGCCAAGTGGTTTCCCGGATACTGTGACTTCCCGAGAAAGCCACCTGCCCGGGATGACTCGATTCCAGGAGTGCGGGAATGCTCAGTCCTTACGTTCGCCGCAAGCGTCTCGGTTCGGAGCTCAAAGCACTGCGGGCGGCGGCCGGGGTCACGCTGGACAAGCTGGCGGCTCAGGTCGATCCGTCCCGCCAGCAGATCTCCCGTTACGAGCTCGGGCAGATCGCCCCGGATCTGGACGACATCATGCAGATTCTGGAGGTCCTGGGCGTCGAGGGCAAACGCTGGAACGAGCTGATGACGATCGCCCGGGAGGCGGCCGAGCGAGGCTGGTGGGAGTCCAACTCCCGCTCGATGGGCGAGCGGCAGGCGCTGTTTGCGAACCTGGAGGCGGGCGCGGCCACGATCCGTGAGTATCAGCAGACGGTGATCCCGGGCCTGCTGCAGACGCCGGAATTCACCCAGGCGGGGATCGAGTCCTCGCCCTGGCCGCTGACGTCCGGGCTGACCCTGGAGGGCGTCCTGAAGGGCCGGGCGGGTCGGCAGCGGATGCTGAACCGCGAGGGCGGCCCGCGTTACGAGGCACTGATCGATGAGTACGCGATCCGGCGGCGGTCGGCGCCGCCGGAGGTGCTGCGCGGGCAGCTGCTGCACCTGGTCGGCGTCATCGATGCCGACGGGCCCACCAGGGTCCGGGTGCTGCCGATCGAGGCCGAGGTCGGCGGCTTTCTGCCGTTCTCCTCGTTCTCCCTCTATACCTATCCAGACTCCGGCGACCCGATGGTCGTCGGGATCGACGCCGCGTTCACCGACATGGTCTCGACCGATGGCGAGCAGGTCGGCCGCTATGCCGCGACCTTCGAGGCACTGAACCAGGTGGCACTGCCAGTCGAGAGCAGCCGCGAGTTCCTGATCCGGGCAGCCGACGCGCTGCCGTCCAGATAGAGAGAGCACGCCCATGGCCACCGCAGTCCCTTCCCCGGACGAGTACGCCGGCTGGCGCAAGTCCAGCCGCAGCAAGGACAGCGCCGAGTGCGTCGAGGTCGCGGCCGGCATCCGGCCGGGCCGGGGCATCGGTGTCCGAGACTCCAAGCAGCACGGCCTTGGCCCGGTCCTGGCACTGTCCCCGGCGACCTGGCACCGGTTCCTGCAGCAGGTGAGGAACGGCTCCCACGACCTGCCCTGAACCCGGCGAACCGCCGCGAGCCGGGGCCGGGGGCTGCACTGCCCGCCGAGCTGACCGACGGGCCGGTCCGGTGATCCGGTCGGGCCGGAGTAGGTCATCATGCAGGCCCGCAACGGGCCCAACCTGCGACGGCCGTCAGGCCGCACATATCCCGTTCACAACGACGCTGACCAGCCGAAATGCCTGAGGGCCGGAGCCTTGCTCCGGCCCTTTCGTCGCGTTCGCGCCCGGCGGCGCGACCTCGCACGCCGCCGTTCCCCTTGCCGCCTTTGTGCCACACGCCACATACTCACGGGCGGGAAGCAAGTTCGGGAATCCCGAAGATCGGCGAATCCCGGACAGGCTACCTGGTTGGGGCTCGGCCCCGGCCACCACGACAGCGGCCGCCCGGCCTGGACCTTCAACAGACGCTCGGCCTGGGCGGCCACCCCGCACGCGGGGGCAGCCGTCCACACAGCCAGGAGCCCATCGCGATGACCGTGCTCCCCGTCCCATGTCAGGCCCAGATGCCGCCCTCTGCGTTCCAGCCCTCCCAGCCGTCCGCGCAGCCGTCCGCGCCGATGCAGCGGTCGGTGCGCCCTTCGCCGAAGCGGCCGCCGTTGTTCACCCGGGACCCGCGCGACCCCGATCGGGACTGCGAGGCGCTGAAGCTGGCGGCGTTGCCGTCCGCGGCCGCGACGGCCCGCCGGTTCGCGGCGGCGCAGCTGCGCAAATGGGGTCTGGGACCGCTCACCGACGACGTCGCTCTGGTGACCAGCGAGCTGGTCACCAACGCGATCGTCGAGGTCGGTTCGGACACCATTCCCGGCGACTACGCCGCCCTGCACGATCACACCCCGCCGGTCATCACGCTTCAGCTGCGGCTGACCGTCCGGCGGCTGCTCTGCGAGGTCTGGGACCCCAGCCCCGTCCCGCCGGTCCCCGCGCGCCCGCACGAGCCGGACTCTCCGGCCCCCGGCGATCCGGCTCGGGCTGATCTGGCGCTGGAGGATCTTGCGGAGAGCGGCCGCGGCCTGGGGTTGATCGCCTCGCTGGCCAGCCGCTGGGCGTCCTATCCCAGCCCGGCGGGCGGAAAGGCTGTGATCGCATGGTGGGACCTGGCCCGATGAGCGATGGCCGGGCACGCTCCACCCCGATCCCCAACAGGTCGCCGAACCTGTCCGCGCGACCGCCGGTTCCCGCCGCCGACCTGGTGCTCATCTTGCCGGACGGCATCACTGACACCGACGTGCTGGAAGCGATCGCCGACACCTTCACCAAGGTCCGCGCGACTCTGGCCGGCCACGCCGCTCAAGCGGACCGGGCGGCGGCGCAGACCCGTGATCAGGTTCGCCGCGCGGGCCTAGCCGGGCAGGCGGCGGCGTCCCGGCGGGCGGTCGCGCTGCTGGACGAGACGATCACCGGCCAGCTGAACCTCTGGACCCAATACGACCGCTGGCGGCGGGTGACCGGCTCCGACCGCCCCAGCGCGGAACCAGGTGCGGAACCAGCCGGAGGACCAGACGGCGAGCAGCTGGAACTCCCCTGACCCCGCGGCGGCCAGGCCGACGAACCAAACACGCGCTTGGAGTCCCTAGCCGCCGCGGCCACCGCCACCGCCAGAACCTCACGCGGGGCCGCGAGGCGTTCGTTGACAGCCCGCCCCGGCCCGCTGAAGGTCAAGGCAGGAAGGAGGATGACGCGACCGGGTTGCCCAGCGGCAACCATTGACCGGAACAGGCGCCACCAGGAGAAACGACATGAAGCACGGCATCAACCAGCCCAGCGGTTCCCACCGCGTCCCCCGCGGCGTTCCGGCCGTCGACGCCCCCGAGACCGCCGCGACCGGCACCACCGTCGGGGCCGGCGGCCCGGCCTACCAGCCGCCGTCGGTCACCCGCGTCGGGGAGTTCGGCGCCGACACCCACGGCAGCGTCAGCGTCGGCAACAGCGACGACTCCGACGCCGGCCAGTACTACACGCCCTGACCTGCACGTCCTGATCCGCACGTCTTGACCTGCGCGCTCTGAGCTCCGGCTCGGCGCACTGATCCCCGGCTTGGAAAGGAGCGTTAATGGTGATCCCCCGCCGCCCCCGCAGCCGCGGTCCCTCCTGGGTCTGCATGCTGCCCGGCATCGGCCCTGGCCAGACGGCCCCTGATGAGGTCGGCCTCGGGCAGGCGGAGCAGCTGCTGGGGCGGCGGGCGGTCCGCACCGCCCGGCACGCATGCGGGCGGCTCTGGCTGGCCGGTGATCCCGGAACGCAGGACTGGCGGGTGGTCGCCGCCGGGAGCGTCCGGGTCGCGTTGTTCGGCCACTGCCCGCTGCCTGACAGTGCCCTGCGCGGCCGCGTCGAGCGGGCCGTCGCCTGCGGCACCATCGACGCCCTGACCCGGCTGCCCGGCGACTTCCTGCTCCTGGTCAGCAGCCCGGACGCCGTTCACGGCTACACCGACCCGGCCGGGCTGCGCCGCCTGTTCCACACCCGCCACCACGACCAGGTGCTGATCAGCGACCGCGCCGCCCTGCTGGCCGAGCTGACCGGCGCCGCCATCGACACCCGGTGGCTGGCGGCCCGGCTGGCCTGCCCGGAACTGGTGTCGGCGGCTGCGGCCACCGCCGCCCCCTACACCGCAATCCACACGGTCCCTCCCGGGCACCGCATCACCCTCGACCGCACGCCCGCAACCCGCACGCCCGTCACGGTCGCGGGTTACTGGACGCCGCCCGGCTCCGATGGGCACATCGACTTCGGCGAGGCCGCCGGGCGGCTGGCCGACGCGCTCACCGGCGCCGTCACCGACGCGACCACCCACACCACCACCGGCCCCACCGGGATCGGCGCGGGGATGGTGAGCTGCCAGTTGTCGGGCGGACTGGACTCGGCCGCGCTGGCGGGCCTGGCCGCCCAGCAGCCGGGGCGGCCGATGCTGCTGGTCACCGCCGCGTCGGTGACGGCCGCCAACGACGATGTGTTCTGGGCCCGCCGTGTCGCGGCGAACCTGCCCGGAGCCGGGTGCCGCATCCGGCATCGCGTCCTGGAACCGGGTGAGCATCCGGCGTTCTTCGCGCCGGCCGACCCGGGACTGCCGCTGCTGGACGAGCCCGCGCCGTTCGCCGCGTCGGCGGCCCGGATATGCCATCTTGCGCAGGTGGTGACCGCGAGCGGCGCCCGGGTCCATCTCAACGGGCAGGGCGGAGACGAGGTGCTGACCGCGCCGGTCGGCTATCTGCGCGACCACCTGCGTCAGGCGCCGCGGGACGCGCTGCGGCGCGTCCGCGGGCACGCCGCCCTGTCGGGGGTCGCGGCCCGGCACCTGCTGGCCGCGATGACCACCAACCCCTCCTACCGGTCCTGGCTCGCCGGTCTGGCCGCCGGCGACCTGACCTACCGGCCCGGCCGCCGGGACCGGGACCGGGTGGGGGAAATGGCCGGATGGGAGGCGCCGGTGCTGCTGCCGCCCTGGGCGACGGGCGACGCCGAGGCGATGCTGCGCGAGCAGCTCCGCGGCGCCGCGGCGCAGGCCGTCCCGCTGGCCGCGACGGCGTCGCGGCACTACGAACTGGTCCGCGTCCGCGCGATGGCCCGCCGCGCGGGTCTCTACCGCGACGCGCTGGAGGCCCTCGGCGTCACGGCGCGGTTCCCGTTCTTCGACCGCGCCGTCCTTCACGCCTGCCTTGCCGTCCACCCCGCCCAGCGCACCGACCCCTGGCAGCCGAAACCGCTCCTGCACGCCGCGCTCGGCCCCGCCCTGGGGCCGGTGCTGCCCGACCGGCGCACCAAGGGCCACTACAACCACGACATCCTGCACGGCCTGGCCACCCACCGCGAGGCGCTGCTGGAGATGTTCGACGGATCGGCGCTGGCCGGGCTCGGACTCATCGACGACACCCGGATCCGCCGCGCGATCGGCGACGCCGAACACGGCCGGATCCCGCCCTCGTTCCTCAACGAGACCCTGGCCTGCGAGACCTGGCTGAAAGCACACCACCACACCACCACTCAGAGCACGAGCGGGGCCGCGTGATGATCGTCCGCCTGCACCCTGAAGTCCAGCACGTCCGCACCGGCGAGCAGCACCTGCTGCTCGACCAGCGCGACGGCGGCTACTACGCCCTGAACCCCTCCGCCGCCACACTGATCGACCAGCTCACCACCGGCGCCACCGCCGCTCACCTGGCCGACACCCTGGCCGGCCGCTTCCAGATCGACTCCGGACGAGCCCGCGCCGACGTCCTCGCCCTGGTCGTCGAGCTGAACAACAGCGGCCTGCTGCTGGAGGACGGCCGGTGAGCTCCATCGTCGCGCTGCCCCCACCGGCCGCCCTCACCCTCGGTGAACGCCTGCGGGGGCTGACCGCGCTGGCCGCGGCCCGGGTCATCCTGACCGCGACCAACGCGCGGCCCGGCCCGCTCAGGCGCGCGCTGACCCCCTATGCCGTCGCCCGTCCCGCCGGTCGCGCGCAAGCCGAACGCGCCTTCACCGTCATCACCATCCTGCACCCGCGCTGCGGAGGCGACACCGGCTGCCTGCTGCGCTCGATCGCCGTCGCGATGTTCTGCCGCACCGCCGGGACCTGGCCGACCTGGCGCAGCGGAGTGCGCTACCCGCCCCTGCACTCGCACGCCTGGATCGAGGTCGACGGCCGTCCCGTCGGCGAACCCGCGCACCTCATCGCCACCTACACCCCGACCATCACCATCACCGCGCACTCCACCACCACCACCGGCGGCGCCAGCCGCCACGACCGCTGAACGCTCCTTCGACCAGACCGCCAGGAACGGGGACCGAACCATGACCGCCACCGACACCATCGCCGACCGGCTCACCGCCTACGCCGCCGACCTGACCGGCAAGGGTGCCATCCGCAGCGAGCACGTCGCCAGCGCCTTCGCCGCCGTCCCGCGGCACCTGTTCCTCAACACCATCTATCAGGGCCGCGAACGGGTCCAGGTCGGCGAGGAACCAGATGGCGAGGTCCTGGACCGGATCTACTCCGACCGGTCGCTGATGACCCACGTTCCCGACGACGAGGCCGGCGGTTACAGCTCGGCGTCCCAGCCGTCCCTGGTCGCCAAGATGCTCGAAGCGCTCGACCTGGAGCCCGGGATGCGGGTGCTGGAGGTCGGCGCCGGGACCGGCTACAACGCCGCGCTGATCGCCACCATCACCGACGCACCCGTCGTCACCATCGACGTCTCCCAGGCGGTCGCGGCCGAGGCCGCCGCCGCCCTGGACCGCGCCGGGATCGACCGCGTCACCGCCCTGCACGCCGATGGCTACCTCGGTCACCCCGACGCCGGCCCCTACGACCGCATCATCGTCACCTGCGGCGTCACCGGCGCCTCACCCCACTGGCTCGACCAGCTCGCCCCCAGCGGGCTCGCCCTGGTCCCCACCGCGCACGGCGGGCAACATCCCCTCCTGGCCATCACCCAGCCGGGCCCCGCCCCGACCGCGCGCGCCGTCTCTCACGCCGACTTCATGACCGCCGCCGGTCCCCTCTACTACTGGCCGGCCCACCGCACCCGCACTCCCACCCGAGCCGTCCCCGCCGACGCGCTCGCCCTCACCCACGACGTCGGACCCGAACTGGACGACACCGACTACCAGGCTCTCTGGTTCCACTTGGCCGCCCACGACCCCCGCGCCACCCGCGCCTGGACCGACGGCATCGACCCCGCACACGGGCTCTGCGCCCTCCACGACCCCGACACCACCGCAACCGCCTGGATCCATCACGACGGCACCGCCCACCACACCGGCGACCCGTCCCTCCTCGACCAACTCGCCGAACTCGTCACCGCCTGGACCGACACCGGCCGCCACGCCATCAGCGACTGGACCACCCCCCTGGAACCTATCGGCCCCACCAGCCAGCCCGTCCACGCCCCGGCCAACTGGCACACCACCCGCTGAACCACAACCAAAGACCGCAGGCCGGCGCGCCGCCGCCTGCGACAGACCTGCCACACCGGCGGCGGGTCCGCAAGGCACCCCAGAGGGGACTCGCCTTGTGGACCCGCCGCCGGCGCGGCTTCACTAGAGGCAGGCGGCAGACACGCCTACGACGACCTCCTGCAGCGGCGGCCCCGGACCGCGCCCGCTTCCCGAGCCTGCCGGGCGCGACGACGGTGTGCCATAGCACGCTCCGTGTCGGGGCTCGGAAGGGGCAGCGCTGGATTGCCCTCTCCAGGGGACGGCCAGGTCGGCGCCCTTGAGCGTCACGGTCTGTCCCTGTCCCGCGGGCTCTGACGGTGCCGCACGCCACCCATCGCGGTCAACCGGCCGGCTGATCCTGGATTCCAAGATCTTTTCTCCTTCGTCGAAAACATCTTGGAATCCAGGGCCGGACCGGTTGACCGCGCCGTGCGTCGCACGGCTGGGGTCGGCCCGTCGGGACGGGGACAGACCGTGAACCCAAAGGCCACCAGCCGAGGTGGCCGACCCTGCCCGGCGTCAGGAGAAGAAGATGCCCGTGCTCACCGCTCCGGTCGCCGAGTCGGAGTTCCGCCCCTACGGCCTGCGCAACCAGGTCGGTCTGCGTCCGGCGGTCACCGCCATCCCGCCGCTGGTCTTCGACCCCGACCGCCAGGTCAACCTGCACCAGGGCGTCCCGCTGGCCGACCAGCGGGACCTGATGATCCAGTTCACCGTGACGTGGGGCACCACCCACAAGGACAACAAGACCGACGACAACGGCTGACCGGTAACTCCCGCGTCCGCCACTGAGTGAGATTCGAGGCGGCCCGCAGCCCTCCGCTGCGGGCCGCCTCTTTGGTCTGCGCCCGGTTCACCCCCAGCCGAAGGAGAACGATGGCTCACGCGCCCACCAGCGACACCGTCCTCATCCTCACCGACCGCGACGACCACACCAGCGACCTGATCGTCTCGGCCCTGCACCGCCGCAGGGTGCCCGTCGTGCGCCTGGACCCCGGATCCGGTCCTTTCCACATGGAGGTGACCCTCGACCAGGACCGGATGGCCTGGCAGGGGAGGATCGGAGACGACCACCACACGGCCCAGCTGGAGAACGTCGTGGGGGTGCTGTGGCGCTGGCCCACGCCTCCGGCCGGACATCCGGCCATCACCGACCCCGCAGCACGGGCCTGGGCCGCCCGCGAGGACCGTCTGGCGCTGTACGGCGTCCTGAAGACGCTGCCGGTGCGATGGCTCAATCACCCGAGCCGATTCGAGATCGCCAACGACAAGCCCGGGCAGCTTCTCACCGCCGCCGCATGCGGCATGGCCATCCCCGACACCGTCATCACCACCGGAGGCCGCAAGGCCCGTGCCTGGGCTTCCGGCCGCGACGTCCTCTCCAAAGCCTTCCACGCCCAGGGCGTTGACCCCGACAACATGGTGATCGCGCGCCGGGCCGACCCGGCCGCCATCCCCGACGAGCTCGGTGCCGCCACCAGCTTCCAGCAGGTCATTCCCGGCCCCAGCATCCGGCTGACCGTCGTGGGAGAGGACCTGTTCGCCGTCCGCATGAACGGCAGCGACGACCTGGACGGCGAGTTGGATTGGCGACCGGTTCAGGACCAGCTGACCTACGACCAGGTCGAGGTCCCCGCCGGCATCGCCCGATCGGTGCTGAAGTACATGCGCTCCTACGGCCTGGAGTACGGCGCGTTCGACTTCATCGATGGCCCTGACGGATGGGTCTTCCTGGAGTGCAACCCCTCCGGCATGTACGGGTTCGTGGAGATCAAATGCGGGCTTGCCATCACTGACGCGATCGCCGCGCATCTGTATGACAAGCGCCGCCCCCTCCTGAGCCCCCTGGAGACCGGTACCGGTCTCCCCGCCCCTCTCCCGTAGCCTCCAGGCTGTTGCTCACTCACGCGGCCGTGCGCCTTGTGAGTGAGCAACACCAGCCACCATGCGATGCGTATGGCCGTGCAGGTCGCAAGGGGCGGCCTCGGACCGTCACCGCACAAAGCCACCGGGTTCCTTCAGTAGGCATACCCGCGAGCGCCTGCCTGGCGTTCCTGCCATGCATGCCGGCCCAGCCGAGGGGCCGGTCACCGTACGTCGGTGGCTACCTTCGACAGTTCTTCCTCAAAGCCGCGCCGGCGTTGATCAGCCGGACTTCCGCATCAGACGGTCGTAGTCGGCGTGCGGCTCCAGACCAACAGCTACTCGACGTTCATCGAGCCCATCGGGGTCTTCGACCGGATAGGGCACCCCATCGCGATACTGGGTTCCGTACAACTGAGTTCTGCCTTCGGCGACACGAACCCGATCGTCCAGATACGCCAGACACCAGGCCGGCGCCTGATCCTCCTGGACGGCCTGCCGCAGCAGACGCACGCAATGACGCTGGAACTCCGGCTGCTGGTCGGAGTGCTGCGCCAGCAGCCAGGCCGCCTCCGCCGCGTGATCACCCACCAGCGTCCGGCCCGGCCAACCATGCTCGGCGATGACCGCTTTCAACCATTCGGTGTTGTCCTGGCGGACCAACTCCCACTCACCGGTCCCGCCTGCACCGCTCTTGCGCGTCGACTCCTTCTCGGCGGAACGCCGTTGCAGCACCTCCTGGTCCAAAGCAGCCCGGCGTGCCAGTTCCTCGGCCAAATGGTCATCAGTCACGCGGACACCCTCTCCCCGGCGGCGAGAGCGGCTTGATCAGTGGCCACCGCGCCCTCCGACAACGTGAGATATGGCTGCTGAAACCAGGATTGTAATCGGCGCTCTGGGTCAATACCCACACGGTAGTCGAGTGCTGCCCCCCGGGCGAGATAGCACCCCGGGCAACCATGTCCAGCGGTGACCTTTTCGGAAACGCCACGTTGTTGGCATCGACCGACTCACGCCTGCGTTTTGTGTCTGCTCAGAAGGGCGCACGCTACCACTCGCCCGCCGGCCTCTCATCCGCAGCAAGGGCGTGCAGGGCCGCACGACGAGTCCGGTGCGCTGTGACCGTCTGGCACCTCACCGGACCGTGCCGGTCGAACGCGCCGCCGATCCGGCCGCGAGCGGAAGAGGGTCCGGTAGCCGAGAACAGGGCCTGCTCCTTGACCCGAGCACGCCTGACGGTCGACCGCCTCCGGGCGGCCGAAGTTCCCGTTCCGGCCGGGCCGACTGTGCCGCGCTGCACCCGGAACGGCAACCACGCGCTTGCCTCCTGCGTGACCCCGGCCGCCATCCTGCTCGGGGCCAAGATCTTTTCGCAAGAGCGGCGAAAACATCTTGGCCCCGAGCAGGGCGCGCGGTTGCCGCCCCGGCCTCCGCACGGCTGTGTCTGCTCCAGCCGGAACGGGATCCCCCGGCCGCCAGAAAGGCGGCCATCCCGCCAGGCGCACTCCGACAAGGAGCAGCACATGTTCGAGCTCTCGTTCCCCTTCACCGTCCGCGGCCAGATCGCCGGCGCGCCCAAGATCACCCCGGTGAAGGGCAACCCCTGGCAGCGCGCCGGCTTCACCTTCGAGGTGGACGTCCCGCAGGCCACCCTCGGGGTCAAGCTCATCAACCAGCACACCCGGCGGGTCTACATCGCCACCGAGGGCAACCTCGCCAACAGCATCGCCGACTGCGAGCTGATGGTGAACGAGCGGCTGCAGGTCGTCGTCGCCGACATCGACTCCTACGCCTACACCCGCGAGACCAACCGGCAGAACACCCGGCCCTCCTCGATGATGAAGTACACGATCATCGGGTTCCGGTCGCTGACCCGCCCGGAGCTGTGGGGCGTCGCCCCCGGCAACGACGAGCTGGTCCCCGCGCTGCTGCCCGACCTCAACAGCGTCCCGCAGGCCGCCTGACGGCACCCTGCGGTGGGGACGGAACCGACTCCGTCCCCACCGCGGGGCCCAGGCGATCAGGAAGCCATCCCAGCCGCGGAAGGGACGCCCGCATGCCGATCTACCACCAGCCTCCGACCGCCATCCCCGCCTCGATGGGCGAGGTCCGCCCGACCCAGACCGTCTGGACCGGGGACAGCTGGGACTACGTCGTCGACGTCAGCGCCGAGGACGCCCGGCCCGGCACGGTGACCATCGTCCGGCGCACGCCCGCCGGCCACTGCTTCACCACCAGCTACCGGCGGGGCCGGGCCACCGCGGTACGCATCCCCGCCGACCACTACTCCACCGCGCACGGCCGACCAGGCCATGCGCCCAGGCCCCGCATCACCGCGGCGTAGCCGGTCGGTCCATCCCACGCCGCCCTTCACCTCGCCGAGGCCGCGGGTCTTCCCGCGGCCTCGGTCCTCGTCCGCTCGGTGCCCGTTGCGAGAGGAGATGCACCCATGTCCGCCGACCCCCTCCGCTGGACCGATGCCGTCCAGAATGCGCTCGTCCGCCACCTGGGCGACGCCCGGTTCGTAGCCGAACTCCACCGCTCCCTACTGCCCAGCACCCACGTCCAGGCGTACACGCCGGATCAGGCCCCGGAGGCGGAACCGCCCGACCAGGGGCCCGACCAGGGCATCGTCTTCCAGGTGACCGACGAACAGTTCGGCTACACCGCCCGCTTCGCCCTCAGCCTCCGGCGGATCCCCGCCGAACCACCGCGCGGCGACTGACCCCCAGCCAGGACAACGCCCGCCGGCCGCCGCCCTCCCACCGGGTGCACCGGAACCGCTTCGGCCACCTCCCGCAACGTCCGGTTCACCCGAGCGGATCCGCAGCACCAGGAAGGAATCTCTAATGAGCATCTGGCTGCTTCACCGCACCGACAACTACGAGCTGGGGGACCGCAGGGCATTCGTGGTCCGGGCACAATCGGCAGCCGAGGCGATTGACGAGGTACGAGACTGGATAGAGAACGCCGAGCTTCACGCCGAGCAGATCCCCCTCGACGGGCCGCTAGAGGTGATCCTCAGCGAGCCGCACTGCGCCTGCTGACAGGCGCGGAGGGTTCCCCGAATCTCTCCGCCCACAGGGCCCACCCGATCAATAAAAGGGGTATAGTTATAAGTGCAGTTCGCAGCCTGCAAGCCCCAACAACCGCGAAGGAACCACCGCCGTGCCCGCATCCGCCCGCCAACCCGATCCCAGCGACTCTCCCGAACTGCTGACCAAGGTCGAGCGCGCCCTCGCCGCGTTCGACCCCGGCGACGGACCCGACCGCCTCTCCCGGCTTCTGACCGGACTGCTGAGCTACGCCGGCGTCGTCGACCACCCAGAGATGCTGCTGGCCCGCGCCGTCCAGCGGCACGCGGTCGACTCGGTCACCGGTCAGCTCGGCCACGGACCAGACGACCTGGACGTTTCCCCCGAGCAGGTCGACGCGGCCGCCTTCACCGAAGCCGCCGGGCGGGTCATCGGCGCGCTGTGGTACCTGGCCGTGCACATGCCCGAGACCGACCCGATGCTGCTGCAGGCCAGCGCCCACCAGGTCCTGCGGGATCTGCTCGACGACGAACACCCCTGAGCCGTTCCAGGACCGTCACCCCGCCCGACAGCACGACGGCCGGCGGACTCCCCAGGCAAGGGGTTCGCAACGTCCGCCGGCCGTCTGGGCTCTGACCGGCCCGGGGCGCGAAGGGCGGCCCGCAGCCAGAACCGTGGCGCCCATCCTAGACATCCCCCCGACCAGTACCGGCTCCCACCAGCAGGCGAAGGGCAACCGCGATGGCCACCCGCAACATCAACGGCCGACTGGCGCTGGATCGCACCGGCGTCGCCGAGCGAGCCGGCGCCGCCCTGCCGACGGTGGACCGCTGGAACGGCGACCGTCCCGGCAACGGGTTCCCCGCCCCGATCCCGGCGGAGACGACCGGTGAGCCGACGCGGCGCTGGTGGTGGTCGCAGGACATCGACGCCTTCCTCACCGCCCAGCAGAGGGCCAAGCAGGAGCGCCTGACCGCCGTCGACCGTAGCGGCGATCCCCAGGACCTGCTCACCGCCGCCGAGGTCCGCCGCGTCCTGGGCTACCGCAGCCACAAACTCCCCGACGCCCTGCTGGCGATCGCCGACGAAGTCGAGGAGAAACCCGGCAAACGGCCGCGCCGCAAATGGCGGCGATCGACCGCATGGGCGTTCGCCGACGACCGCGGTACCCGCCGCGGCGGCGGACCGCCCACCGGCACTCGCAACGCGACCGGCGCGCGCGTCCTGGACCTCACCGGCGATCCCGACGAACTGGTCGGCAGCACCGAGGCCGCCCGGGTACTGGGCTACGCGGCCAACACCAGCCTGCCCACTGAACTGTACGAGCTGGCCGACGAAACCGAGACCAAGGCCAGTGGCCGAACCTGGCACCGCTGGCGGCGCCGCACCCTGTGGGACTTCACCGGTCATCCCGGCGACACCACACGGTGACGCGCGACCCGGCCGGACCCTGCCCGCCACCCGGCGGCTGAGCCACCCGGCAACCGGCCTTGCGCCGCGTAACCGGGACACCGTCCCCCTCGGCCTGGACCACCTCGCTGCAGTGTCGCCCAGCCTCCTCGCGTGCTCCGGGCCATGGCACCGAAGCCGCCGGTGACCCCGCAGCCGGGACAGGGGTGATCCCGGCCGTCTGAAGGGAGCCAGTCCAGCCTCACCGCACCGCGCGTCTCCAGCGGACACGGCCACATGTCCCCCGCGGCGCTTCCGTCGCTACGAGCAAAGCAGATCCGGCCGCGGGCGGCGACCTGTGGTCGGCCATCCCGCACAGCACGCGGCGCGGCAGCGGCGACCGGGCCGCGAAGATCTTTTCGGTTCAGCCAGCAGGGCGTGCCCAACCGCCCCGCCGAAAACATCTTCGCGGCCCTGGCTGGAAGTCGCCGCCCGTGGCCGGATCCGCTTGTGGCCTTCGCGTCGGAAACACCACGCGGGGCACAAGCGGCCCCGCCCACCGGAAGGAACGCGCGATGCAGCTGAGCCTGGACTACCTCCCCCAGCCGACCGACATCACCACCTGCCCCGTCTGCGGACTCACCTCCACCTACGACGTCATGACCCAGATCCCGGGACTCGGCTGGGTCGACAACGTCTGCATCGAGGCGGAGATCAAGGCCATCGTGAACACCGCCCCGGCTCCCCGGCACAAGGACCTGCTCGCGGCCTGACCCGAGCACCGGCCGGCCGGGCACACCCCGGCCGGCCCCCGCGTCCACCGCCTCCAAGAAAAGAGGACGCCAGCCTCCATGCCGCACATGCTCGGCACCCGCGCGAAGGTCACCGCAGCGCCCTGGTACTGCTGCCCCGGGCACACCCCGTACAACCCCACGCGTCACGCGCTCCGCAAGGCCAAGCGCCGCGAGGCGAGGACCTGGCGGCGAGCCCTCCGGCGCAACGCCGCCGACGACATCTGACCCTTCCGCACGGACCGGCCGGCGCGCCGAGGCGCGCCGGCCGTCGGCATCCCCCCGCCGGCTGCTCTCCCGACCGCCTGCACGCCCGGAGGAACTCGTCGTGCTCACCATCACCCCGACCCCGGACAAGCGGTACCGGCTCACCCGCTCCCCGGCGACACAGAGCGCCGGGCTCTCCCGCGCCCAGGCCATCCACCAGCTCATCGACCACGGCCTGCGCGCCGAGGAGGCCACCGCGCTCCTGGAACTGACCGGCGCTCTGGGCACCCTCACCCTGCTACCAACCCCGCCTCGAGCCCCGCACCGCAACCCCTGACGGCCACGGCCGTCCACGACCACGAAAATCCCCGCACCGAGCCCTGCCCACGGGCGGGACGGAGGAGTACATGAACACCACGACGATCGAGATCTTCCACAACATCGCAGAGAACTCCATCGCACGATGCGCCGGCCTGCTCGGCTACCAGCCGCAGCATCCGGTCAGGAAGGTGTTCACCTTCACCCTGCCCGCCGATGAACCGGCCGACGTCCACGCCCTGGCCGAGCACGCGTACCGGGTCGGCAACGGAGATGACCCGTTGAGCGGCGCCTACTACCGCCTGGCCCGACGCTCGATGAGCGTGGGCGACCTGGTACGCCTCAACGGCCTAGTCTGGCTGTCGTGCGCCAGCACGGGATTCTCCCTCCTGACGCACTGGCCCCTGGTCCACGTCCAGTCCGATCGGTACGACGTCCCCGCCGGCATCCTCGCCGCCAACACCATCGACATCACCGAACTGGCCGCAGCCGCCGACACCACGGACAACGTCCCGCGGGCCGTTCGCCTCGACCAACCTGCCGCCTCGGCCGGGCCCGCCGTGCACCGCTACGGCGCGACCCTGGAACGGCTCCGCCAGCTGATCACCAGAGAAGCGGCAGACGACATCAGCGACCTGATATCTGAACTGCCCGCCCTGCGCGCCGCCGCGCACGAGTGCAGCCAGACCACGACCCGAGGTCTGGAGAAAATGTTCAAGGTGCTGCTCAGCGTCCGCCGCATCCAAACCGTCCAATCCCGCCACGACTGCGGGGGCCGAGGCAGGAGCGCGGGCCGGTGACGGCGAGCACCCACCGCATGCGCTACGACGCCATCACCTACTCCACCGCCGACCGCACCCGCGAACACAGCACCGAACACGGCACCGAGCACGTCGCCGAGCACGTCGCCGAGGTCGAACGTGTCGAATCCCTGCCCTACCGGGCCGCACGCCAGCGCGTCCTGGACGCCGCCGCGGCCGGGGAGCTCGTCCTGGCTCGGACGCGGACCGAGCACACCGACGCCTACGGGCGCCGCCTGCGATTCGTCCTCAGCGTCCAGGACGGGCAGTACCAGGAACGGTGGACCCCGCAGCCCTGCGCGTACTGCACCGCGCGGCGTGAAATCGAAAGCGAAGGCGTCAGCGCCGGCTCGCGGTCGCCCACCCACTCCTACGAGTGGAACGCGCTGCACGCCCGGCAGATGCTGCTGCGCGAGCCGCTGTGGCGCATCCTGCCCGCCGCCGGAATGTGGGAGGTCCACCTGAGCCCGCTGGCCATCTACCAGGTGACCGCCAACGACCCGGCAGGCGCCCGCCTGGAGGTCCGCGCACGGCTCACCTCCGAGGCCCGCACCGGCCGCTGTCCAGGATGCCGCGCCGCCGACCGAGCCAGCGAAGGGACACCTGAGAAATGACCGTCGCCGAACTCCGCGCAGCCCTCGCCGACCTGCCCGACACCCTTCTGGTGATCGTGCAGAGCGACAGCGAAGGCGACAACTACAGTCCGGTGGCCGACATCGAACTGGCCCTCTACACCCCGGCCAGCACATGGGAGGGATCACGCCACGGTTCCGACGAGCCGCACACTCCCCGGACGGCCAGCCCCGCCGTGTTCATCGTGCCGATCTGCTGACCGCGCCCACCGACCGGAAAGCAGCCAGGAAGGAGATCAATGACCACCGTTCCGCCCTCCCCGGATGCCATCGGGCTGCTGGCGGCCCAGCAAGCCATCATCCCCGAGCTGGGCGAGCTGCGCTGGACCCTGCGCCCCGGCATCGCCATCGCGAACCTCAACGAACTGGGGAGCACCCGCGTGGTCCCCGGCACCTCACCGGGGACGCAGACCCTGCTCGTTGTGCCGCCTCCGGCGACGCTCCCCTGGATCGAGCGGCTGCACTCCGCCGGGTGGCGGCGTACATCCCGGATCGGCTCCGGCCCGTGGTGGCAGCTGAGCGCCTACCTTCGCTCCGGCGGTGCCACCCTCCAGGTGACGGGAGCGGTTTACGAGACGCCCGACGGTACCCGGTTCACCGACGCCAACGCCTCCATCCCCTACTTCGCGCCGCCCCCTCCGCATGGACGCGGCGCAGCCGCCCTACGCGCCTACGAGCAGTGGCTGCACGCCTGCGCCACCGACGCGTGGTGAGACCCGACGCCTGGTGAGACCCGGCGCGTGCCCGCGCGAACGACGGCGCCCGGGCCGCCACCGATCGGGCCTGATGGTCGCCGGCGGGCCCGATCGGCCGGAGCAGTCCACCTCGGCGCACACCGGGACGCCCGCCGACGTCCCGCCCGGCGCGGGAAAGAAGGTATGCGGCCTTCGGCCGCAAGCTCCCCCTTTTCCAGCCGAGCCGAGGTCGGATTGTACGTTCCGCCCGGCCCCTGTCAAAGGCGCCTTCGGCGTCGCTACGCGATCGAGCAAGCTCGACCTTTGACAGGCGCCGGGCTCCACTGGCTAAAGCTGGTCGTCGGTTCGGCCGAAAAAGGGGGAGCGGGGGAGGAGGTTGCGGGGTGCCGCGCCGCTGCCGTCTCGCGGTGGGACGCGGGGGCGCCAGCCGCGCGCCGCGTGGTGCGGGCACCACGGCGCCAACGGCCGACCCGGAAGAGGGGCGCGACCCTGCAAGAAGGCCGAAAAATGATCCGGGAAATCCTCCCCGGTAGGGGTGCAAACTCCGGAAAATGCGGTATAGTTATAAGTGCCAGGGCGGGGAGCGCAACCCCCGCCAACAGCCCGAACGAAGGGACCACGAAATGAGCACCCGAATCATCATCGAGGGAATCCTGGTCGAGGCCCCCGGACTCCGCTTCACCCCCGCCGGGGTCCCGGTCACCACCCTGCGAATCCTGGACAACCCCGTTCGCCGCGTGAACGGCGAGTGGAAGCCGATCGCCACCACTGCCTACGAGGTCGACGTGTGGGGCCGGATGGCCGAAATGGTCGTCGCCGAGTTCGCTGACCGCGACCTCGTGACCGTCGTCGCGTACAACGTGTACACCCGCGCGTGGGAGAGCAAGCAGAACCCCGGCAACTACGGCGCCGACATCAAGGCCACCGCCGAGAGCGTCGCCAAGCGGTTCCGCCCGGTCAAGACCAGCGACGCCGCGCCCGCCGCCGAGCCCGAGCCCGCCAGCGAGCCCGCCAGCGAGCCCGCCAGCGAGCCCGCCAGCGAGCCCGCCAGCGAGCCCGCCGCCGAGCCCGAGAGCGCGCCCGCCCCGGCCGCCCCCGCCCCGGCCAAGCCCGCCGCCAAGCCCGCCGCCAAGCGGAGCACCACCAAGAAGCCCGCCGCCAAGGCGAGCGCCTAACCCGAACCCGGTGACCGCCCCGCCCGCCCGGGGCGGTCACCGCCGCACCCGCAAACGGTAGGGACGGGCATCGAGCCCGCCCCTACCGGCGGCCCTGAACCCCCGCACCCCACCCGCAGCGGAGCGGCCTGCGGCCGCGCTCATCTCCCGGGCGGCCTCCGGCCGCCGGCGCCGCTGCGCGACGCACACGGTGGGGCCGGGCATCGAGCCCGACCCCACCGGCGGCTCCGCCGCCACAACGCGGAGCGGCCTTCGGCCGCGCCCCTTCTTTGGCGGCCTCCGGCCGCCGGCGCCGCAAGCGGCGCGTCGAGCCCGGCTTCGCCGGGCACCCTCCTCCCAAAGGCTCGGCTTCGCCGAGCCCCCCTCACCCCAGTCGCCTACACACCCGCGACACCCTGACCCGCAGCCACGGCGCCCGCAGCGGCTCCCATCTCCCCGGCCCCCGAAGCCCCGGCACCCTGCCCCTCACCGCCCGCCTCGAGCCCCCGCGTCCCATCACCAGGACGCACCCCAGCCTCCGGCGTCCCCTCACCCTGCTGACCACCCCGGCCAGCCGCCCCGGCAGACCCCGCCCCCCGGCCTCGGCTGCGAGGCCGGCCCTTCGGACGCCGGGTCGGCTCCTCGAACCCGAGCTTGCCCAGCTCCTGGTCCGACCACCCCACCCGGACCGCCGCCACATGCTCAGCCCCGTACTCCCGATCCACCGCCTCCAGCGCCTCCACCAGCTCAGCACGCCGGCGCTGCACATCCGCCAGCTTGCGCACCGCCTCGATCTTCCCATCGACGTTCAGCACCGCCAGGGCCCGCGCCTGGATCTCCTCTTGATCGCTCATGACCGATCACCCTAGTTTGATCTTGTTCGCGGAGGAAGTGGCGGAACGACCAGACGGCCCCCCGGCCGCCTTTTCATCCGCACCCCACCGCTGTTCACAAGTGCACAACAGGTGATCTTGATAGAGCGAGAGATATGCTAAGTCGGACTTATCTCCCTCTTCTGAGGCAGGCCACCGAAACCAGCGGGCACCGGGCAGCCATTTAGCTCGATAGAGGGATGGATTTTCCTACGTGGAAGAGTCGATTTCCAGACGCCGCGGACGCGACACCACACCGCGCCCGCACCGGGTCGGCCCGGTCCGTTTCAGCGACCAGGAGTTCACCTGGGTGACCATCGCTGCACAACGGGCCGGCCAAGCCCGCTCCGCCTACGTCGCGGCAGCGGCCGCCGCCGTCGCCCGAGGCGAGGTGAGCCCGCACGCCCGCAACGAGCACGAAACACTGCGCCAACTGATGAGCCTGCGCAGCGAACTCCAACACCTCGCCTTGCGCGTCGACCAGGCCCTGGCCCAAGCACCCACCGGCAACCTCACCGGCAACCCCACCGGCCTCAGCGGCGACCCACACGGCGAACCCGCCTCCTGCACCGCGCACACCCAACTATCGGGAACTCTCGCCGACCTCGACCAGACCGTGCACCGCCTCGACGAAGCGATCTCCGCGCTGCTGCCCTACCGGACCGGCCAATGATCGGGAAGGTGATCCGCGGGCCCCGCGTCGACGGACTGCTGCGCTACCTGTACGGGCCCGGCGACCACGAGGAGCACCTGGACCCGCACCTGATCGCATCATGGAGCGGCCGCGAGAACGACCCGGCCCGCGCCGGGGAAACCGGCCTGCGGCGGCTCGCGGATCTGATGAACCAACCGCTGTGGCTGCGCGAGCTCAGCCTGGGCCGCCCGGTGAACAACCCGGTCTGGCACTTCCCCGTCCGCGCCGCCCCCACCGACCCGATCCTGACCGACCAGCAGTGGAACACCATCAGCCGCCGCATCGTCGCCGCCGCCGGCATCGCCCCCGACGGCGACCTTGACGCCTGCCGATGGATCGCAGTCCGGCACGCCGACGACCACGTCCACATCGTGGCGACCCTCGCCCGAGCCGACGGCAACCGGGTCGACCACCACAACGACGCCCTGCGCGCCCGCGCCGAACTCCTGCGAATCGAAACCGAACTCGGGCTGCGCTCCACCGCGCCCGCCGACCGCACCGCCCGCCGCGACGCCTCCCGCAAAGAACTACGCAAATCCCACCGCCACGGCGAGGAGATCCCCATGCGCGAACGCCTGGAACCGCTCGTCCGCAAAGCGTCCATCAACGCCACCGACGAACGCGAGTTCTTCGCACTCCTGGAGTCCTACGGACTACGTGTCTTCCCACGCACCAACGACACCGGAGACATCACCGGCTTCTCCGTCGCGATGCCCGGCGACCGCGACAAGGACGGCGCCCCGATCCGGTACTCCGGATCGACCCTTTCCCCCGACCTGTCGCTGACGAAAATCCGCCAGCGCCTGCGTGAATACCAGGACGCCGAACACCGGCAAACCCCCCAAGCCGCGCCCTTCGGGCCACGCCAACAGCCCCCCAACCCACAGCCGCTCAACCCACACCCACCCGGTTCCCAACCGCCCCGCCCGCAGCCGCAAGACCGGCCCGCACCCGACAAACAAACCTCGCGCGCCGACGACCGAGCACAAACCTGGGAACGCGCCGCCGAAGCCATCTCCGATGCGGCCAGCGCGCTGCCCGAAGCCGGCGACGCCGACGCCGACGCCATCATGCGCGCACTCAGCGACGCCCTCACCATCGCCGCCGACAACGCACCACCCCCCATGCGCGACCAGATCGCCGCAGCCGCCCACAGCTTCCAGCGGGCCGCGCAGATCCCCACCACCCAGCAGCCCGACGAACCCCAGTCCGACACCCAACCCGACACGCACGACCAGGAAATGAGCGCCGGCGAACGGCACGCCCGCCAAGCCGCCGACGACCTACGCCTGGCCACCCGAGCACTCGGCGCCGCCGGACGAGCATTCGCCAACGGCCGCGACGCCACCGCCGTATGGCTACTGATCGCCTCCGCCGTCGTAGCGACCCGCGCCGCCTACCACTGGCTCCGCGGCCACGGACACCGACCCCAAGCACAAGCCGCCCAAGAAGCCAACGCCCACCTACGCACCGCACTGAACCTGCGGACCGTCAACCACTCCCCCAACTTCCCCTACGACTCGGTCGCAGCCCAAGACCAGCGCCTGCACACCATCGTCCGAAACGCGCTCGCCAGCAACCAGACCGGCGGCCGCCGAATCGACCCCGCGACCATCCTGAAAGACCCCCACTGGCCCCGGCTCGCCGCAGTACTCCGCCAAGCCGAAAACCGCGGACACGACCCCCAGCGCATCCTCGCCGCCGCCATCGCCGAGCGATCGCTGAGCGACGCGCACTCGGTCCCCGAAGTCCTGTCCTGGCGCATCCAGCGCACCCTGACCCGCGACACCCCCCTGATCTCCGAACCGGCCCGCAACGGGCAGCAGCTCTCCCCCCAAACCCCGATGACACACCAGCAGACGCCGACGCCCGAGCCGCCGTCGCCCGCCTCCGACAACCCTTGGCCCACACAGGCACCACCCCCGCCCCCGCCCCTACCGACCGAGGCACCCCAGCCGGCAGAACCGGGACAGCAGCCACCGCCCGACCGGCCCCTGGCATCCACGCTCTTCCCCGACCCACCCCAGCCAGAGCACACCGAGCAGCCACCGCGCCCGCAACCACCACAACCCCCTCCCCACGACGGCCCACAAACCAGCGAGCCAAGCACCCCCAACGACACCCAGACCCCCACTGAACCAGCCCGCCCAGAAACCATCCCACCGACACCCCCCGCACCCCAACAGCCCGACCCCGAAGCCGAACCGAACCCAACCCCGCCGCCGCAGGAAGCGCCGCAGCCCCCGCCCCGCCCCGCCGCCCCCGAGACCGGGCCGGACACCGCCCCCGATCCCGACCGGCCCGACCGCGACGCCGTGCGCCGCTACACCGAACTGCTGACCGCCCAACCCGGCCTGAACGCCATCGCGCTACAGATCCACCCGACCTGGCCGGTGCTGACCGAAGTGCTGCACCAGGCCGAAACCGCCGGGCACTCCGCAGCCGACCTCGTGCAGGCCGCGGTCCAAGGCAGCGACTCTGGAATACCGACACCCGCCGGACTGGCCTGGAAGGTCCGCGAACAACTCAACGCCCGCCGCAACACCCCCGCCGCCCCAGCAGCCAACCCCACCAAACCACGACCCGCCGACACCAACGACCTCGACCGAACGCCGGTCAACCGGCCCCGCCAAGGCCCCCACCGCGGCGGTCCCCGACGATGACCCGGCATCCCGTCCCCCCCGCCCACCCAGCACCAGAGAGGACACCTGAAACGATGTCGCGCCCACCGCAGCCCCAACACCCCCTGCCAGGCCGCGCGGCAGCCGGACCCAGACCGGACGGCGCCCTCCCCACCACCCCAACCGGCGCCCCAACCGGCGCCGACCGCGAACCCGCAGCGCCCCTCACAGAGCAGGACGGCACCGCCGGGCAGGTCCGGCTCGCCGACCACCTCGTGCCCCTGGCCGCCGTACGCCACGACCCCGGACGCTTCACCCGCCTGCTCGCCCGCGCCCGCGCCGAAACCGGCCACGCCGAATGCCTGTGCCGCACCCCCGCACTGAAACTGGTCATCCGATCCCGATCCGGCCGCTACCACCTCGCCCGCTGGCCCGGCGAAGGCGACCAGCACACCCCCGAATGCCCCTTCCACCAAGCCGCCGCGAACCTGTCCGGACGCGGCGGATACACCGCCGGCGCGCTCACCGAAACCACCGACGGCACCACCATCCGCCTCGCCACCCCCCTCCAGCTCACCGGCACCCGCGCAGCCCCCGCCCTCACCACCCCCGCCCGCACCACCAGCGGCACCGCCCGCACCATGAGCCTGCTCGGACTACTGCACTGGCTGTGGGAACAAGCCCAACTCAACCTCTGGCACCCGACCTGGCGGCGCAGCTGGTCCACCTGCCACACCCGCCTCACCCACCAAGCCGCCGACTGCACCGTCAACGGACACGACCTCACCACCCGGCTGTACGTCGTACCGCCCTACCGGCCCGACAACGCCGACGCCAACACCACACTGTTCACCACCTTCACCGACCAGCTGAGCCGCATCGGACGCCACCAGCAACGCGGACTCATCCTCGGCGAAATCAAGGACATCACTCCCACCAAATACGGCTCCCGGCTCACGCTCCGGCACCACCGTGGCGCCCTGTTCGCCAGCACCCCCCTGCTCGACAAAACCCGCCGCTCCTACCGGGCCGCGCTCTCCACCACCACGCTGTCCACCCCCCACGCCACAGCCGCCACCAGCACTACCGCTGCGGGTTCCACCCAGCCGCGCCGGATCGGGCTGTTCCTGGTCGAGCGAACCCCCAACAACTACCTCGCCGTCGCGGACATGGCCGCCATGCTCACCAACTACCGGTGGATTCCAGCCGATTCCTCCCACGAAGTGGCCATGGCCGACCACCTCATCACCGCCGGCCGCAGCTTCACCAAACCCCTCCGCTACGACGGCGCCGACGCAGTCTTCCCCGACTTCGTCCTCACCGACACACCCGCCCCCGTCTACGTCGAGGTCTACGGCGTACTCGGCCGCGCCGACTACGACGAACGCAAACGCGCCAAACAAGAGCACTACCGCGACGCCGGCACCGCCGTCATCGAATGGAACGTCACCGACCCCCTCCCCGAAGTGAAACTGCGCAGCGCCGCCCCCCGCCGCCCGCCGACCCGATAGAGACCACGAGCCCGCCCGCCGGCCGATGCCCCGCGACCGCCCCGCAGCAGCCGCGGTGCGCTCGATCCCGGCGACCAGGCTGGGCCACCAGGACGCGCCGCGCAACGCTCCGCAAGCTCCGCTTCATGCGCGCCGCGCCCCGCCGGCCCATGACACCTGCCACCGGGACCGAGCACACCGACACGCCGCCAACCGAGGCGGCCACTCACACCCCGGCGGACAGGAGCACACCCCATGGACCCGCGAACCGACCTCCGGATCGCCCAACTCCCCCACGACAACGGCGCCGCCGACCTGGACGGCTCAGCCACCCGCTCCGCACTGCACTCCCCTCACCACCGACCAACGCTCCCCCTCCCCGGCCAGACCCTGTACCTACGAGACGGCACCAAAGGATTCTTCGGCCGGATCGACGGCGACAAGATCCTGGTGTTCCCGCTCACCGACGCCCCCTGCTTCTGGGCGCCCCGCGCCGACTTCACCACGACCCCGCCCTCGAACTCCAGCCCGTCAGAGCCCATGAAATAGCCCGCGAGGTGAGTAATCTTCCGAGAACTGTGTGGAGGTCAGCTGGGACCCGCCGGTCCATGAAGCGGACTCGACCTGGGGCTCTTCAGACGAGCCGTTCAATCTTGCTCGGGTGGCCTGTATCCGGTGAGGAATTCGGTGGCTCCTGACTTGGGCAGGTTCTAGGAATCCGACCTCGAACCGGGCACCGCCCGCGCGGAGACCCTGGCCGTGCGCCCCTACAGCAGCGTTCGGCTGCGATGCCGGCGTCGTAGAACGTCGGCGAGGGCCGCGTCCGCCTCCGCGACATCGCCGCCCGATGGGCCGTGTGCCTGGCGCCATTCGGCGCGGAGAGCGTGGAGTTCGTGGTCGACGCGGGCCGAGTCGACCAGCGGGAGGTCCGCGGCGATGGTCTGGATGGTGCGGGCGGCTTGGTCGTGGTGTCCGCGCCGGGCTTGTAAGTGGGCGAGCCGGGAGCCGATGAGGGTGCGGGACCGCCGTTGGTGGGCGGGGCGTCCGTCCAGGGATGCGGTGAGGTGGTCTTCGGCGGCGGCCAGGTCCCCGGCGGCTGTGAGAGTCGTTCCGGTCTGGTGAGACAGCGCGGCCCACGTGTAAGCGCCGGTCCACACGGCTCCATCCGATGACGCGCGTTCGAGGTCCCACTCCGCTGTGCGCAGCAGGCCGCGTGCCCGGTAAGGGTCGCCTGCGGCAGCGGTGGCTTCGGCGCGCATCGAATTGACCCACGCGCGCAGCCGCAGCGGACATCCGGCAGGCAATGCGCGCTCGGCGGCGTCGGCGAGATCACGGCCCTGCGCCGGGTGGCCGAGCCACACCGCCTGCAACGACATGGCGCGTAGGGCCGTTGCCCGCAACCGCCCGGCCTCGGCCTGGTCGTCTCCGGCATGCTCAGCGAGCCGGACGGCCTGGATGAAGTAGCGTTGCGCGGCTCCTGCGGCGCCGGCGTCGCTGGCCATGAACCCGGCGAGGTAGGCCAGGTCACCCGCCGCGACGAACACCGCGGCGCTGCTGCAGGACGCGTTGCGCAGTAGCGGAACGACATGGCTGGTCAGATACGCGGCAACCGATGCACGGGCGTGGCCACCACCGAACCGGTCGTCCAGGCCAGCAAAGGTCTCGGTCATTTCCTTGATGCGGGCCGCGTCGGCGGCGCCGGTCCGGACGGGCGGGGTCCTGCCCGCGCCCTTCACCCCCGCGGCGGGTATCGCCGCGGCACTGAGCACGAACGCCCCGGCGCTGAGGACGGAGCGCCGGTCGAGGTCGGTCATGTCGCATCTCCCCAGATGGTCCAGCCAGGTGGCGGGATCACCCGCCCACGGGCTCTGCGGGGCCACCCCGCAGTCGGGCCAGCCCAGATCCGCCGAGCCCAGCTGCGGAGCGCCGAGTAACCGGGCTGCGGCCTCCACAACGAAGGGGATCACGCGCGGGGTCGGGGTGCGGCCGGTCAGCCAGTTCGCGACGGACCCTCGGTTGTACCGGGTGGCATACCCATTCTCGCCTGCGACCGTATTGACCTGCTGAGCGAAGGCGGCGTACGTCACGCCGGCTCGGCGGATCACGGCGGCCAGCGCCGGGTTACTGATCGGCTTGGTACGCGGCCTCGGCATCGTCGTTGACACCTCCCTGGCCACTATCCGGCGGGGGCCGATGCGGAGCCACCCCTTCCGGGAGGCCGGTTCCCGCCGCGGCCGCAGCACGTGCTCGGAGCCGGTTTCAGGAGAGACACCGAGAGACACCTCAGCCCCTAGCCGCCGCGGAGAGCCGGGCGTTGTGTGGAGGGCGCAGCGACCACTCATGCAGCAGGCGGTGATGGTGGTGACCGAGTCGGACGTCCAACGGACCTACGAGGAGTTCTACCGAATCCCCAGGGCCGGGCAGATCCGCCTATCGGACGGCGGCGGGCCCTTCGGGTTCGACATCCACCTGGCGCTGCTGGTGGACCAGCTGATCGGCATGCTCGGATGCGACGCGATCTGCGAGACCGGTTCCTTCGTCGGCGACACCACCCTCTACTTGGCGGCCCGGCACCCGGAACTGCCGGTGCGCTCCTGCGACATCGACCCGCGCCACGTCGCGGTCACCCGCCGGCGCCTCACCGGGCACAGCAACGCCACCGTGGAATGCTGCGACTCCCCACGACTGATAGCCGACGTCACCCGCCGCCACACCCGGCCGCTGTGTTTCCTCGACGCGCACTGGGGCGACCCGTGGCCGCTGGAGCAGGAACTGGAACTCCTCGCCACCCGCACGCCGACTGGCGGCGCGGTCGCGGTCGTCCACGACTTCGACATCGGCCACCCCCGCTTCAGCTTCGACAGCTACGGCGGTCGTGACTGCGGACCCGGCGTGCTGGCGATGCTGGGGCGTCCGCCCGCGGTCTACTTCACGCCGCGACCGGAGGCGCCGTGGCCGCTGCCGTGCCTGCAGACCGGACGCCGCGCCGGCGCCGCGGTGCTGGCGTTCGGACTGGACGACTCACCGCTCCGCAACCACCCGCTCCTGGACGTCCAAGGCGTGCCCGCGCCCGCCCCTGCGCCCGCCCGTTGAAAGGGATCCTTGTGATGGCTTCTGCCTCCCCCGACGCCGCACTGGCGCTGACCCGCCAAGATTTCGCCGACCCGCTTCGGATGCTGGACGGGCTCCCGTTCCTGGACGACGGGTTCCAGCACGGGCGCCTGCTGGCCGGCGCCGCCGCCGTCCGCCACGCCCAGGCCGAGCAGGCTCCGCGTAGCGGGTCCCGCGGGGCGGTGCCTCCGCAGGCGTGGCTGATGCCGTCTGCGATCTACGCGCTGCGGACCTCGCCGCCGATGCCCGCCCGGCCTCTGGCTTCGGCCCGCCGCGCCGCGATCAGCCGCCGCCTCATCGAACTCGAGGAGCTGGTGCCCGCGTGGGGGCCGCTGCTGCGGCTGCCGGTTCGGTACGCGCGGCTGTTCCCCGACCGTGGCGCGATCTCGGCGTCGTCGCGGTCCTGGCCGCAGCATGTGCTTCTCGCCGACGCCGCGTTCTCCACCGAGGCCGAGCTGCGCGAGCAGCTCGTGCACGAACTCGCTCACCAATGGCTGTACCTGATCCAGGAGATGTGGCGGCTGGAGACCCCGGACGCGCCGCCGGTCGCCCTGCCGTCGGGGACCGCCGGGCGAAGCCCGGACGAGGCGCTGGGCGCCGCGCACGTCGCCGCCGCGCTCATCCGCCTCTACCAGGCGACCGGCGACCACGACCGGGTGCGGCTGCTGGCCGACTACGGGACCGGGTGCCTGGACGCCGCCCGGCACCTGACCCCGGTCGGCCGGCTCCTCGCCGACCGGATCGCCGCCCACCTGCCCGGCCCGGAGCCGGCTCGCGTGGGGTGACCCCTTGCAGCCGGGCCCGACGCAAACCCCGAGATGCCCGAACGAGGAAAGGACTGTGGCTGTGACCGTGACCGCTCATTCGCGCTCGGCGCCGTCGGACTCCGGCCCGCCGACGTTCCCCACCGACCGGCCGGTGATGCAGATGTGGAGGACCCCCACCTACCAGGCCGACTGCCCCGGCGCCGCCGAGCACCTCCCGGTCCTGCGGGAGATGATCCTTCAGGCGGAGAAGACCGACACCCAGGCCGCGAACTTCGGCGGGATCGACGCGATCAAGTCGTCCCAGACGATGCTGACCTGGGACCACCCGTCGATCGAGTGGCTGAAGGTCCAGATCGCCGCCGCCGGCGACACCTTGACCCGCGCGGTGCTGGGCGATGCCGCCGACGAGATCGGCGGCCACGACGTCAACGCCGAAGCGTGGGCGGTGGTGTACCGGTCCGGCGGGTCGCTGCGGCCCCACACCCACCACGACTCGGCGTGGTCGGGCGTGCTGTACGTCGCCGCCGACCCCAGCAGCGACAGCGAGGCCGGGTACCTGCAGATGCTCGACCCGCGCCCGGCCGCCGTCGGCCGCAGCGCCTCCCAGGGCGTCGTCCGCTACTCCCCGATCCCCGGCCGGATGGTCGCATTCCCCGGCTGGCAGCCCCACTCGGTGAAAGCGACCGCGACGGACTCGCGCCTGCGGATCGCGATCGCCTGGAACATCGCCTACCACGAGCGCTGGAGCCGGATGTCATGACGCTCACCACCACCACGTCCGCCCCCGACCGGCGGCCCTGCAGCACGGGCGGCCCGTCCGTGCGGCAGCACTGGGGAACGCCCATCACCGTCGTCGAACTCACCCCGGCCCCGCTGCTGTCGGCGGCCGCCGCCGACATCGACGCCGACGGGCCGCCCCTGGAGTCCCTGCCGCCGGGCGACATCATCACCGACCTGGACACCGCGGCCACGGCGTTCCGCGCCTCCTTCGACGCGCTCGCCGACGCCTACGGCCCCGACCTGGCACCCCCGATCAGCAGCGTCGACATCGACGTGCAGGTCTGGCGGCACGGCCACGACGTCCCCGCCACCGGACACCCCGCCGACCTGGTCGCCTGGTGGATCCTGGCCGCCAGCCCCGCCCCCACCCACACCGAGTCCGGCGCCCTCGCCTTCTCCGACCCCCGCGCCGGGTCCCAGATGACCGCGATGCCCGGACTCCCCTGGGGCCGTCAGCTGATGATCCGGCCCGTGGCCGGCGCGCACGTCGCCGCCCCCGGCTGGCTCACCTCCTCCATCGTCCCCCTCGAACACGGCCAGTACGTCCTGGTCGCGATCGCCGCATCCGTCCGGTAACCGCCGGCGAACCCACACCGCGCCGACCCGACCGGGCCGGCACCGAGATGGAAGGAAGATGCCCATGACGCTCGCGGAGAAGGCCGCGGCCAGCCTCCGGCTGGAGGGCCCCGGCCTCGGCTACGGCCTCGACGACACCGAGGTCGACCGGTTCCTGGCCGCCACCGACGCCGGGCTGATCGTCCTGGACACGGCGTGCGACAAGGGGATGCAGGACAACTACGCCCTGCGCCACGACGCCAAGACGTCGCTGCCCGCCACGACCTGACCGACATCGCCTGACCGACACGCCGAACCCTGAGGTGAGCGGCCCCACAGACCCCGCCGCATCACCCTAGGGAACGGCTGCTCACCGGCCCGGCCGGAGCCCCTCCAAGGGCGCTCCGGCCGGGCCTCGATTGTGATCAAGACCGAGATGGGCCTGCCCTGTCCCACGAGCCACGCTGATCGCCGTAGGCTCATGGGGTCGTCTGCACCACCGGCCCCGTCCCCCGCTCGGCGGCCGCGTAAAGAAAGGCTCGGCGTTGGCTGATTCGTACGTTCACCTGCATGTTCACACCGAGTACTCGATGCTGGACGGTGCCGCGAAGATCAGCCCGCTGATCGGCAAGGCCGCCGAACTCGGGATGCCCGCGGTAGCGATGAGCGACCACGGCAACATGTTCGGCTCGTACGAGTTCTTCAAGGGCGCCAAGAAGAACGGCATCAAGCCCATCCTGGGTGTGGAAGCCTACGTGGCTCCCGAGTCCCGGCATGTCCGCAAGCCGATCTTGTGGGGCGAGCCGCACCAGAAGAAGACCAACGAGCAGACCGGCGAGGGCGGCGACGTCTCGGCGTCCGGGTCCTACCTCCACATGACGATGTGGGCCAAGGACGCGCCCGGCCTGCGGAACCTGTTCAAGCTGACGTCGCTGGCCTCGCTGGAGGGCCACTACCGCAAGTGGCCCCGGATGGACGACGAACTCCTCGCCGAGCACGGCAAGGGAATCATCGCCACCACCGGATGCCCATCCGGTGCGGTGCAGACCCGGCTGCGGCTCGGCCAGTTCGACGAGGCCCTCAAGGCTGCGGCGAAGTACCAGGACATCTTCGGGAAAGAAAACTACTTCCTGGAGCTGATGGACCACGGGCTTCCGCTGGAGCGGCGGGTCCGCGATGACCTGCTGAAGATCGCCGACACCCTCGGCATTCCGCCGCTGGTCACCAACGACTCCCACTACGTGACCGAGAACCAGGCGGCCGCCCACGACGCGCTGCTGTGCGTCGGCACCGGATCCCGCCTCGCCGAACCCGACCGGTTCCGGTTCAGCGGCAGCGGCTACTACCTCAAGACCGCCGAGGAGATGCGCGGCATCGACTCCTCCGAAGCCTGGCTGGAAGGGTGCCGCAACACCCTGCTGGTCGCCGAGATGGTCGAGCCGTACGACGAGGTGTTCGAGCGGCGCGACCTGGCCGCGAAGTTCCCCATCCCCGAAGGCGAAACCGAGTCGACATGGCTGCGCAAGGAAGCCGAGCGCGGCGCGGTGAAGCGGTTCGGGGACCCGGTCCCGGCCGAGGTCACCGAACGGATCAACTACGAGCTGGGCGTCATCGACGAGATGGGGTTCCCCGGCTACTTCCTGGTCGTCGCCGACATCTGCAACTACGCCCGCGAGAACGGGGTGTGGCTGGGCCCGGGACGCGGGTCGGCGACGGGGTCGATGGTGTCCTACGTCACCGGCATCACCGACCTGGACCCGATCGAGCACGGCCTGATCTTCGAGCGGTTCCTCAACCCCGAACGCGTGTCGATGCCCGATGTCGACCTGGACTTCGACGACCGTCGCCGTGAGCGGATGATCCGCTACGTCAACGAGCGGTACGGCGAGGACAACGTCTCCCTGATCATCACCTACGGCTCCATCAAGGCCAAGGCCGCGGTGAAGGACTCCTGCCGCATCAACGACCTGCCCTACGCACTGGGCGACAAGATCACCAAGGCGTTCCCGCCCGCCGCCGGCGGCAAGGAGATCTCGCTCTCGGCGATCTTCGACGAGAAGGACCCACGGTACGCCGAGGCCACAGCGCTGCGGCAGCTGTACGAGGAAGACGTGGACGTCAAACGCGTCCTGGACACCGCGGTCGGCATCGAAGGCCTGACCCGCGGCACCGGCGTGCACGCCGCCGGCGTCATCCTGTCGTCCCAGCCGCTCATCGACGTGATGCCGATCCACCAGCGCCCCGACGACGGCGCCCGCATCACCGGCTACGACGGCCCCTCCTGCGAGGAGCTGGGCGCGCTGAAGATGGACTTCCTGGGGCTGCGGAACCTGACGATCCTCGGCGACGCCATCGACAACGTCAAAACCAACCGGGGGATCGAGGTCAAGCTGACCGACATCCCGATGGACGACGAACCCACCTACGCCCTGCTGCGCGCGGGCTGGACCCTGGGCGTCTTCCAACTGGACAGCTCGATGATGCGCGATCTCACCAAGCTGATGGCCCCGACCGAGTTCGAGGACGTGTCCGCCGTCCTCGCCCTCGGGCGACCGGGCCCGATGGGCGCCAACGCCCACGTCAACTACGCGCTCCGCAAGGCCGGGCAGCAGGAGATCACCCCGATCCACCCGGAGCTGAAAGACGCCCTGGAACCCATCCTCGGGAACACCTACCACCTGGTGGTGTACCAGGAGCAGGTCATGGCGATCGCGCAGCAGCTCGCCGGCTACACCCTCGGCGGCGCCGACATCCTGCGCCGAGCGATGGGCAAGAAGAAGAAAGAGGAGATGGACAAGCAATGGGCCATCTTCTCCCAGGGCATGGCCGACAAGGGCTACAGCGCCGAAGCCGCCCAAGCCGTATGGGACGTGCTGGTGCCGTTCTCCCAGTACGGGTTCAACAAGAGCCACACCGCCGGATACGGCATGGTCTCCTACTGGACCGCCTACATGAAGGCGAACTACCCCGCCGAGTACATGGCGGCGCTGCTGACCTCGGTCGGCGACAACAAGGACAAGATGGCGGTGTATCTCGGTGAGTGCCGGCGGATGAAGGTGAGGGTGCTGCCTCCGGACGTGAACGAGTCGGTAGCGATGTTCGCCGCTGTCGGCGACGATGTCCGGTTCGGTCTGGGTGCGGTCCGCAACGTCGGTGAGGCCGTCGTGGACGGCATCGTCACCGCCCGCAAAGAAAAGGGCGCCTATACCGACTTCGGCGACTTCCTCACCAAGGTCCCGATGCCGGTGTGCAAGAAGAGCGCGATCGAGTCGCTGATCAAGGCCGGCGCGTTCGACAGCCTGGGGCACCCGCGGCGGGGGCTGCTGATCGCCCACGAACCGGCCGTTGATTCGGTGGTCAGCGAGAAGAAGGCCGAGGCGATCGGCCAGGACAGCCTGTTCGGTGGGCTGGCCGACGACGGAGGCTCGGCGCCGCTCGCGGTGACCATCCCCGACGACGGGGAGTGGGACAAGGCGACGCTGCTGGCCTTCGAGCGGGAGATGCTGGGCCTGTACGTCTCCTCCCACCCCTTGGACGGCGCAGAGCGGATCCTGGAGCGCAACCGGGAGGCCACCACCGCCGAGGTCGGTGCCGGTGGCCGCCAGGGCATGGTGCGGGTGGCCGGGCTGATCTCCGGGCTGACCCGCAAGGTCACCAAGACGGGCAACTCCTGGGCGATCATCAAGCTGGAGGACCTCGACGGGTCGATCGAGTGCCTGTTCTTCCCGTCGGCCTACCAGCTGTACTCGACGACGCTCGCCGACGACATGGTGGTCAGCGTCCTCGGCCGGATCAACGAACGCGACGGCTCCATCTCCCTGCACGCCCAGGAAATGGAGGTCCTGGACGTCTCCACCGCCGGCGGGTCCGAACCGCCGGTCGTCATCAGCGTCCCCGCCACCAAGATCAACGCCGGGACGGTCTCGGAACTCAAGCGGATCCTGTCCGCCCACCCCGGCGGGTCACCGGTCCACCTGGCGTACATGACGCACGGCGGACGCGGCACGTTGCTCAACCTGGAGCCCTTCCAGGTGAATCCGGACTCGGCGTTCTTCGGCGACATCAAGAGTCTGCTGGGCGCGAGCGCCATCCAATGACCCCCAGCAGCTCACGGCCCGGCGACCAGTCGGACGACCGCGACGACCCCGAGTCTGCGGGCGAGCAGAGCAGACGACCGATCGACGTGGTGTCCGCCTTGCATGTCCCGGCCTGCCCGCGCTGCGGCGGGCCGGGTCTGCTGTCGGCCCGCGTTCCGCATGACATCGAGCGACAGGACGGGCACGTCATCCGCGGAACGACCGAGGTGGTGCTGTGCCCGGGCTGCGACGCCGACCAGCCGGAGGCCGGGGCGCTCATCACCTACTTCCACGTCCACGGCGCCGTCGATGCCGACACCGTCAGGCAGGCCGCCGACCTCATCAGCGCATGGGCCAACTCCATCGAGATCCCGCCGCCGGACGTCGACCAGATCGACGCTGAAGCAGAGGCCTGGCGCAAAGGCGAGCTCTAACGCGCAGCCCGGCAGGTCGTCATCGGCCAGCCGCTGGACTTCCATCAGGTCTGGCCCGAGCGCGCGGGCCGCAGTGCCGGGTCATCGACGACGGTTTGGACGTACCGTGGACGGACCAGGGCCTGCTGCGCCTACTGGAGGGATGGCCGCACACCATGCTGGCACGACGCGCCTTCATCGCCCTGTCGGGCGCCGCTGTGACGGCGTCGGCGTGGGAATGGATGGACGCCCCCGCCCCCACCACGATCGCCCGCACCGCGGCCACCGGAGGACGGGTGTCGGCAGAGACCATCACCGTCATCGACACCATCGTCGCCGCCGCGCAGCAGATGGACGACCAGCACGGCGCCGCCGGCGCCGGATTCGTCAGCGACCAGTTCGCCTGCGTCTCCCGGCTGCTGCGCCAGGCCAGCTACGATACCGCCACCGGGCGACGGCTGTGCGCCGCGCTCGCCCAGCTCGCCCAGACCGCCGGGTTCATGGCGTACGAGAACCTTCAAGACGGCGCCGCGCAACGCTGGTACCTGACCGCCCTGCACGCCGCCCACAGCGCCAATGATCACGCGCTGGCGGCCAGCATCCTCGCGCTGATGAGCAACCAGCTGGCCGGTATGCCGGGTCAGACCAGCCAGGCCCTCCAGCTGTCGGCCGCCGCGCAGCAGGCCGCCGCCCGCGCCCCGGCGGCGGTGCAAGCACTCATCGCCGCCCGCAGCAGCCTGGCCTACGCCGCCGCCGGCGACCTGAGCGGCTTCCAGCGCACCCGAGACCAGAGCCTGCAGGCCCTCGACCACGCCGGCTCCCACCGCGACAAGACTCCCCGGTGGGCCCGCTACGTCACCCGCACCGAACTCGACGCCATCACCGGCCGCGGCATGGTCACCCTGGCCGAGCACCTCACCGGCCGCCACCAGCAAAAGCTCCTGGCCAGCGCCACCACCCTCCTGCACGACCGGGCACTGACCTCCACCGCCGCCTACCAGCGCTCCACCCTGCGCCACCTCACCTGGCTGGGCCTCGCTCACGCCCGCGCCGGAGACCTCGACCAAGCGGGCAGTGCGGCGCGTGCCGCCGCACGGCAAGCACCGCAGATCACCTCGCCGCGCTGCCGTCACCTGATCGGCGATCTCCGCGACACCCTGGCCGCTCACCCTCGACGCGCCCCCGCCCTTCGGCCGCTGCTCAAGGACCTGGCGCGCGTCCTCCCGCCGAGCTGATCAACCGGTATCCGCCCGTCACGGCTGCTGGGCGTCGAAGATCTCTTCGCCCTCACCGTCCGGCCCATCGAAGCGGGCGATGAAGTCCTCCAGCGCCGACTCGGTCACCAGCAGCGCGTTGGCGTCCGCCCGCTGATTGCGGGCCTGAAGGCGGCGCATCAGTTCGTCCCGTCCCACCTTGAAGTAGATCAGCCGCCACCGGCCGCCGGCCTCCTCCACCAGCTTCTTGGCCGCGTCCCGGTCCTCCCGCGTCCACAGCCCGTGGTCCAGCACCACGTCCCGCCCGGACCTCACCAGCTCGCCCAGCCGCCGGTAGACCTCCTCTGCCGCCGGGCCCGCCAGTTCGAACCACCGCGACTCGTGGAAGTCCACGCCGTAGCGGCCGTGCCGCCGGAAGACCTCCTCGTCCACCGACAACCGCACGACACCTTGCTGCTCCAAGCGCTTGGCGAAGGTGGTCTTGCCCGACCCTGTCAATCCCACCAGCAACCACCCTGTCGCCGGACCTACCAGTAGTGGCCCGCGCTGCGCATCGACGCCGGGCGTGTCCTTGGATGTCTCGGCCGTGTCGCTCAGACGTCGGCCGTGCTGCAGATAGAGGGTGGTGCCGGTGCTGAGTGCCTCGGCGCAGGCGGCGATGCGCCGCGCCATGTGCAGCGCGAGCAGCCGTTCCCATTCGGTGGGGCCGGTGAGCCGCCAGTCGGCCAGCTCGTCGGCTTGGAGGTGGAGTTTCTCGGCCTCGGCCTGCGTGATCTGGCCGCCGTCGAAAACGAAGTTCGCCAAGGCGGGTCGGCCGTCCGGCTGCGGCGGGACCCAGTCGACGACGAGTAGGCGGCCGGGTGGCAGGTCGAGGCCGAGTTCTTCCTTGGTCTCCCGCTGAGCGGTCTCCCACGGGTACTCGCCGACGTTCATCGCGCCGCCAGGGATCTCCCAGGTGTCGTCGCGGTAGGAGGGGCGAACGAGCAGGATTCGCCCCTCCGGGTCGTGCAGGATGGCTCCCGCTCCCGCGATGTGCTTGGGCAGGCTGGCGTAGTACTCGGCTGGAGGAAGGGTCACGCACCACAACGCTACCCAGGCCGCATCCGCCCGGCGGCCAACATGTTGTGCGACAGCGAACCGGCAGGTGGCGTCGGCCGGAGCGCCGCCCCAGAGAGGGACGGCACTCCGGCCGCCCCTCCTACTTCCAGGCCATCGCGCCCTTGCGGCGCCGCCGCTTCTTCCCCGCCTTCGCGGGCTTGCTGATCACATCGGTGAGGTGGAAGCGCCCGCAGGCGCTGCACTCCTTGATGCGCGTGGGGAAGCGCTGGGCGCTGTTGGGGCTGCGGTTTCGGCAGGCCGCTAGTGCCTTCAGGGCTGGCCCCCCTGCCCACCGTCGTCAATCCCGAACTCGCCGGCCCCGTCGACTTCCTAGACGAATGACCAGGCCACGATTCGGTCACGGCTGGGGAGGCCAGGTGGACGCTGCAGCGCAGAGCCGGTGAGCTTTCCACATGGATTCCTCCTTGGACGCCGATGACGTCCCTGCGGTCCAGTACTCCACCGGCAGGATGACGCGTACGCAGGCGGAGACCGTGGAGAAGTGGCGGAAGCGGCTCCAGGAGGACCGGCCCCTTCCGGGAGTGGAGCGGAAGGGGGAGGCGCTTCGCCTGCTCGGGCTGGACGACCGGCCACCGGCCTCCAGCTCGGACGTTCTTGCTGCGGCCGTGGTCGATCTGCTGAGGGCGGGCGTCGAGGAGATGGAGGTGGCCCGGTACTCCTACCGGACCCGGGTGCAGGTGAAGATGGCCGGCGAATCGTCCCGGGACGACCTCCCGCGCTTCAGCCCGGTCAGCTTCTACCTCGCTGGACAGTGGGCGGCGCGCTATGAGGCGCTTCGCGAGGCCGCGGCGGTGGAGCATTACCGCCGGTACGCCGAGGTCCAGGAAGAGGCCGAGCAGCGGTTCCCCTCCATCGAGCAGGCGCAGCAGCGCGTGCTCTGGTTCGAGGCCGAGCTGGCGAAGCGGCGGATCCCGCCGCGGTTCTATCGGGTCTCCGGTGGCATCATCGCGCGGATGGCGATCGACCGATGGCGTCGCCGCGGCGTCGACCGTGTTATCAAGGCCGCGGTGGAGTACGCGGTGGACGCGCACGAGCAGCCGCACCGGGCGCGCTCGGACATGCAACGTCTCCGCGAGCAGTGATCTGTTCCCAGGCGTACACGCTGGCGCGGCTCTATCCGGCGACACCCTGGTCGCGCGGGGACCGGGCTCGGTCCGCGCGCCGCGGTCAGGGGCCGGGGTAGTTCTCGGCGGGGACGTGCTCGGGTGCGGTGTGCTGGGGGCGGTCGGGGTCGGTGGTGCAGCGTATGAACGGGCCGGTGGGTGAGCGGAGCTGTTCCATGATCGGGTCGAGGTAGGTGGTGATCCAGGTGGCGCGGCCGGTGAGCTTGGCCTTGGGGGAGATGACCTGCTCGGTCCATGCGCAGTAGAGGGCTTCGAGCCGGGCGACGGCCTCGGGGTGCAGCCACCAGCGGATGCACCAGGGCGTGACCGGTTTGACGCCGCGGCCGGCGACGTAGATGGGGAAGAAGTAGGTCTCGACCCAGTGGGCCAGGTCTTGCATGGCCTTGAGGCGGGCGTCCCTGTCTTCTTTCTCCCAGTAGATGTGCGGGGGCGGCGCCTGTTCCTCTTCTTGCCGGTTTCCTTCTTGCTGGTCGCTGCCGGTGCCGTGGCTGCCGCCCTGCCCGGGGCCGCCCTGCTGCGGCGGTGGCGCTGGCGCGGCAGGCGGCGCGGTGAAGGGTGCGGTGAGCAGCTGCGGGTCGGTGGTGAGCTCGTCGATCTGTCTGCGGAGTTCGCCGAGCTGGGTTTTCAGCCCGCGGACTTGGGCTTGGAGGTTCTTGACCTCCTCGGAGAGCGGGTCCGGGTCGGTGTCGCTCTTGTCGCTCACGACCACTGCCCCGGCAGTTCCTGCCCGTCGGAGGGCCGCAGGGGAGGTGGCGGCGGGGCGGGCGGCCAGGGGTCATCGTCGGCGGGGCTGTGCCCGGGGCCGGGCGATCCGCGCCGGTCCGCTGCCCGGTCTCGGATCCTCAGGACCGTGTCGGCGGGATCGACGCCCTGCAGGTCGGGGTCGAAACGAACGGCCGCGCCGGCGTTGCCGTCGGCGTCGGCGTCAGTGTGGTCGTTGCGTGCGTCCTGCTCGGCCGTCCGCGTGAGCTGCTCGGCGCGGTGTTGGAGCCGGCGGCGTTGTTCGGCGACCTCGGCTTGGCGGTCGGGGGCGTCGGGCTCGCGGTACCAGGGGCGCAGGGTGAGCGGCGCGACCGGATGACCGGAGGCGAACAGGACGGCGTCGCCGCGGCGCAGGGCGCGGATCTTGTCGGGCGGCAGGATGCGGCGCAGTTGCGGGGAGGTGCTGGTGGAGCGGCCCGATCCGTGGGAGACGCTGCGGACCATCACCTCCCGCTCGCCGATCAGCTTGGACAGGTCCTCGGCCAGGCGGGGGTCGTCGATGCCGGCGCCGATGAGTTTGATGGTGGAGGCGCTCCACAGCGCGGCCATCCCGGTCTTGCCCCAGGCCGACTCGCCTTGCGGGTAGTTCTGGATGATCGTGGTGAGGCTGATGCCCTTGCCGCCCATGTAGGAGTACAGGTCGGGCAGGTCGGAGATGCGGCCGATGTTGGCGGCCTCGTCCAGCAGCACGGTCAGCGGCGGGTCCATCCGGCCGGCGGATCGGTCGGCGCGGCGTTCGGCGGCGCGCAGCACCGCGTCGGTGAGCGCGGCCACGACCCCGGCCGCCGAGGCGGTGCCCTTGCGTGACAGCAGGTAGAGGCTGTCGACGCCGGCGACGAACCGGTCCGGCTGGAACTTGCGGTACCGGTCGGCCTCCCCGGGGTCCGGCGGGGTGATCCAGGCGAGGATGTCGGGGTCGAGCAGGCAGGACACCGCTTCGCGGGCGGTCTGGTAGATGCCGTCGCGGGTTTCGACGGCGGCGTCCATGCGGCTGCGCAGGTCGGTGCCGAGCGGGTGGCCGCGCAGCGCGTCCAGCGGGGTGGTGTCGGCGGGGTTGCCCAGCCAGCGCAGCACGTCGGAGACCGGACGTCGTGAACGCGCCGCTGACATGAACATGCCGGTCAGCAGCGCGCGCGCCGACGACAGCCAGAAGTCGGAGTTGACGCGGTCGGCATCGCCCAGCAGGGAGATGAAGTGCCCGGCGAGCCGGTAGCCGCCCTCGAACTCACCGGCGCGCTCGAGGATGTCGAACCACCAGTCGCGCGGCAGGAAGGTGGTGCCGGAGGCGTCCAGCACCCAGATCTGCGCGGGCTTCCCGTCGGGGCCGTGGCGGCGGGCGCGGGCGGTGGCGGTGAGGGTGTAGATGTCCTCGCGCAGCGAGGTCGCCACGACGGGGCCGGGGGCGCGCAGGATGGTGGGGGCGGCGACCGCGCTGGTCTTGCCCGAGCGGGGGCCCATCAGCGCCAGCAGGGTGTCCTCCCAGGAGGCGTACAGGCTCGGCCCGGACGGCTGCAGGTCACCGAGCCGGATCCCGACCTGCTCTCCCGGGAGCCGGTCCGCGCTGGTGGCCAGGGCGGGGCGCAGGACGCGGGCGCGCTCCTGCATGCCCTTGGCGGTGAGCTCGGCCATCTGCCGGGCGTCGGCCATCCCGTGGTCCGGGCGCCGCCGCCAGCCGATCTTGCGGACCGCGGCGGCCGCCGCGGCGATGGCGACGGCGACCAGGACGAGCATGCCGATGACGGGCCCGGCCGCGGGCGCTTGCGGCCACAGGGCGGGCGGGCCGCCGGTGAAGAACAGCACGAGGGTGTGCAGGGAGAACGGCGGCGGATGCCAGCCGCCGCCGGTGAGCACGGCGCCCAGGGTGCCGCCGGTCCAGATCACCGCGAGGGCGACCAGCCCGGCGCCCATCACGCCCAGGATCAGCCACGGTGCGACGTCGCCGCCGCCCTGGCGTGGTTGCCTGTCCCCCATCACCGGTTCCTCACCTGCCCGCTTCGGTTGCTGCTGGTGCGTTCGCCTGCCCGGTCCGGCCCGCCACCGGCCGGCCGTTCAGGTGGTCGTCTCTTTCATCTGCCGCCGAACGGCCTGGTCGGTGTCGTAGAGGGTCCGCTCGGCATCGGAGAGTTCAAGAGCGGCCGGGATCCCCACGCGGTGCCCGATCTTGATGAGGTACCGGCCGCGGCCCGGGTGGATCTGGGTGGTGCCGTCCACGCCGGTGGCGGTCGGCGCCGCCCAGGAGGCGACCAGCTGCCGCTCCCGGTCGGTCAGCGGTTTCTGGCCGGAGAACCGCGCGAGCTCGGAGGAGGGCATCGCGGCCAGCACCGTGGTGTCGCAGCGCTCCATGAGCCCGACCGCTTTGGCGCGGTCCTCGGCGGTCGGCAGCGCCTGCAGGTCCCCCAGCGAGTGCGTCAGCATCAACGACACCTCGCCCTTGGACCGGTTGAGGCGGGTGATGGCGTCCATCGCATCGACCATCCCCGGGCCGGCGCGCAGCGCCCGCCACAGCTCGTCCAGCGGCAGCACCACCGGCCGGTTCGCCAGCCCGAACGCCCGCGCGGTGTCCAGCGCGGAGTAGGAGTAGGCCCAGGTCGCCAGCAGCCCGGCGGCGACCACGGTGTCCCCGGCGGTCAGCAGCGCCGACAGGTCCACGCTGACCGCCGGGGCCGCCAGGTCCAAAGGTGTGGAGGTCGGCGCGTCGAACAGCCCGGCCAGCGGACCGTCGCACAGGTTCTCCATCGCCGCGATCAGCTCGCGGGTCAGCGCGATGTACTCCTCGCTGGTGGAGGCCAGCAGCTTGTCCAGCAGTTCGGCGGGAGGGGTCCGCAGCGTGGCGACCACGTCGGGGATGGTCGGGTCCACGCCCGGGGACGCCTGTACCGCCAGCCGGATCGCGGTGGTCAGCGCGGTGGACTCGGTCGCGCTGGGGCGGCGCCCCAGGCCGTGCGTGGTGGCCAGCAGCGCGTGCACCAGTTCGGAGCGGCGCGCGTTCACCTCGGCCAGCAGCCGCTCCTGCTCGGAGGCGGGCAGGGTGGTCAGCATCCGGCCCAGCGGCCCCGAGTCCAGCGGGTTGATGCGGTCCAGGCCGCGGCCGATCCGCACGACCTGCCCGCCGAGCGCAGTCACCAGATCGCGGTACTCCCCTTTGACGTCACCCGGGCACAGCATCGTGTAGCCGTAGCCGACCAGCCCCAGGCACATCCGCTTGGCGAACGCCGACTTGCCGACGCCGGGCTGGCCCTGGATCCAGACCCCGGGGTTGCTGGTGAGCGTACCGACCCATCCGGCCGGGTCCAGGCACACCATCTCCCCGGAGAACAGATCCGGCCCGATGGGCACGCCTTCCGCCGGCAAGCCGCTGGCCTGCAAGAACGGAAACAGCCCGGCGACCTCGCTGGTCGTGCCGAGATACACCGACCCGGCCTCGACGTGGGCGGCGCGGCCGCCGGCGGGGCCCCGCCATCCGCGCCGCGGCGCGATGACCCGCCGGTGCAGCGCCACCGGCTCGTCATCGCTGCTCTGCCCCAGTCCGGCGGCGCCGTCCGGCGCCGTCGGCAACGCGGTCGTCAGCCCGCCCGTCAGCCCGCCTGCCGGTGCGGCTGCCGGCCCGGTCAATGGGCGGTTCTTGCGGCCGGTGCGGGCGGGGGCGGCGGTGAGGGCCTCGTCGATGAGGGGACGGCGGTTCTTTCTGCGCACTCTGCGGTTCCTCCGTCGGGCATCGAGGGCGGGAGTGGACGTCGAACAGACGCGGCCCGGGTCAGGCGTCGGGCGGGAAGATCCCGACCGGCAGACCGGCGGCGAACGCCGCGGCCTGGCCGCCGCGCGCGACCCGCAGCTTCAGCTTGGAGTCGCCCGCCGCCCGCTCCACCTCGCGGCGCGCGTCGTCCAGCTCGGCCGGGTCGCTGCAGGTCGCGGTGACGTACATCGCGAACTGCACTAGCCCGGCGCCGCGGGCCTCCTGGCGGGCGGCGCGCAGCGCGCGGTCGCGGTCGGCGTTCTCCCGCGCGGTCGGATCGCGCCTGGACTTCTTGCGGGCGTACTCGCGGGCGGCGGCGACGTTGGCCTCGCGTTCCAGCACCAGGCCCGCCTCGTCCCGCGACAGCGTCCGGTAGGCGATCGTCACCCGGCGCGGGAACTTGCCCGGCTTGCACAGCGGGAACAGCACGTCGTGCGCGACGCGCTGGCGGGGCGCGGCCAGCAGCACGTAGGAGACGCTGTGCGCGCCGTCGTGCTCGTAGCGGTCCAGCCGGTCCTCGGCGGTGACCGGTCCCGCGTCCGCCCACTCCAGATCCCACGCCGTGGCGGGCGCCGCCTCGGCGGCCGGGTCGAACGCGGTCCGCACGATCCGCACCAGGTCGGCGGGGGTGGCGCGGCGCAGCACGTCCGCGCCGGCCGAGCTGATCGACAGCCCGCCCAGGATCCGTGCGACCTCGGCCGCCGACGCGGCGGCAGAGCGGGGTTTGCCACCGCCGGCGGCCGGGTCGCAGGTCAAGGTGAGCCGGGCCCGGACCTGGGAGGCGCCGCGCGGCGCGGCGGCCACCAGCTGGTCCAGCACGTCCTTGGACAGCTGGGGCGCGTCCGGGTCGGCGCGTCCGGCGACGTGGTCGGCCAGCCGGGTGCCGGCCTCGGGCACCAGCTCGATCGTCACCGCCGCATGCCGGATCGTCTCGTCGTCGGCGAGCGAGGCCAGCAGGTTCCCCCACGCCGACACCTGGGAGTTGATGGTCGACAGGTCGTTCAGCAGCGCCCCGGCCGGGGACAGCAGCACCGTCGCCGACATCAACCCACTCGCCTGGTTCCACACCACCCCGACCGGGCCGCGTCCGGGCTCCTCAACCGCCACCAGCTTGCACGGCGCCAGCACGCCCGGCAGGTCCCACGCCCGGGGCAGCTCGGCGAACACCTGCCCCCTGAAGGAGGTCTCGCCGCGCCAGTGCGCCCGCTGCCAGCGGACCCGCGCGATGGCCAGGTCCATCACCAGCACCCCGCTGCGGCGAGTGACCGCCAGCGCCAGCACCACCACCGCCGGGACCGCCACCACCAGCCCCGGCACCACCCCGGCGACCGAGAACGTCAGCAGCGGCACCATCACCGACGCGACGACCATCACGGTCTGGCGGGTGTCCATCCCGCCCAGCCCGATCGACCGCGATACCCGCCAGTCGCCGTATCCGCTGCTCAACGCCCATCCCCCTCACGGTCGTGCCGCTCGTGCTGCCATTGGTCGGTCGGCTGCCGGCCCGGGTCCAACCCCACATCGCGGGGATCGTCACGCGGGTCGTCTCGGTGGTCGCCGCCGGGACCGGCGCCGCGGTCGTCACCGGAGGTGCTCGACCCGCCCAGCCCCGTCCCCGCGGTCGGCGGGGCCGGTTGGCCGTCGCCGCCGACGAACGCGTCCGCGCCCTTGGCGACCGCCTGGTCGACGCGGTCGCCGACCTTCTCGCCGGTCTCGGCGACCGCCAGCGCCGCACCGGCCGCCGGGACCGCGGCCGCGGCACCGCCTCCGGCAGCCCCGGCCCCGGCCTCGGCGCCGCCGCGCCCGCCCAGGCCGCCGCCCAGGTAGGACTGCGGGTTGGCCGGGGCGGCGTCACCGTCCTGACCGTTGCCGCCCGAGGCGCCGCCGCCGCGGCCGGTCAGGTTGCTCATGATCCCCCCGGCCTCGCCCATGCCGCCGATGAACCCCGCCAGGGTCACGTTGTGCTCGCCGATCGACACCGCCGCGCCGACGATCGGCTGGAAGATCTTCATCAGCGTCGGCAGCGCCATGATCGCCAACACCAGGGTGGTGAGGCCGCGGACGATCTCCCAGAACCCCTGACCCTGGTTGACCTCCAGGAACCCCACCGCGAAGATCAGCGCCGCCAGCGGCTTGTACAAGACGATCGCGAACAGGCTGGTCCACAACCTGATCAGCCACTGGCGGGAGATCTGCCCGCCGACCTGCCCGGCGGCCGCGACCGGCATCAGCATCGCCAGCACCGGGATCGCCGCCTGCCGGATGAACAACATGACCAACTGGACCAAGCCGACGGTGAACACGAACAGGCCGAACAAGATGACCGGGCCGGGCCCGAGCGTGGTCACCGACAGCCCCAGCATGGCCGTGACCCGCTTGTTCAGCCCGTCGCCCATCGAGCCCTGCAAGATCTCCTTGGTCAGCACGTCGGAGAACACCAGCAGGCCGTCCAGGATCACGATGCCGATCGCCGCCATCACGGCCATCACCATCAGCCCTTGCAGCGCATCCATCAGGTGGGTGCCGCGCCGCGAGAACGCGGTGCGCATCCCCTGGAAGATCAGCAGCAGCACCGCCACCAGCGTGCCCACGCTGATCATCACGGCCTGGACCTTCGCGCTGGCGAACTGGGTGACCGCCGGGCTGTCTATCGAGCACGCATCCCCGGTCGCGCCTCCGCCCGAACCGTCACCGCTAGCCGGCGGATCCGCCCCCGGGGCCTGGGGAGACAGCGTGGCGTTGGGCAGCGGCTTGATGCAGCCCCCGTTCGCCAGCTTCTTACCGGCATGGGACTGGTCGGGCTGCACGTAGATGCCCGACTTGGTCAGCCGGATCGAGGGCAGCTGCAGCCACCCCGTCACCGTCACCAACACCAGCTGGTTCGTCGTTTTGGCGATCGCGTTCGCCAGCGGAGTGAGCACAGCGTCCGACGCGGCCCCCGCCACCTGCTGAGCCCCTTCGTGGATGGCCTGCCGGGAGCAGTCAGGCAGGTTCGGGATGTTGGGAATCGGAACCGGAAGGTTGGGGATTTTTCCCCAGCAGTTCTTCTTGTCGTTCTTGCCGTTCTGGCCCCCGCCGGGTGTCGCAGTGGCCGATGGGCTCGAGGACGGGGTCGGAGCCGGATCAGCAGCCGCCTGGCCGGCGATGCCAGGGACCGCCAGGACCGCGACCAGCACCGCCATGGTCAGGGCGGCGACCAACACGCCCGCCCGACGCACCCGGCCGAGGAGCGGGGCGTTCATGACGCGATCGCCAGCCAACCCAGCTTGGTGAACTGCGGCGTGCCCGGAGTGGCGATGTCGGGGACCATCGCGTCGACGTCGTCGCCGGTGAACACCCAGTCGCCGCCGCGGACGCTGCTGTCCCACACCCACCCGGAGCCGATCGTGTGCACCCAGTTGTCGGGCGGGTTCTGGGTGCTGGCGGCGCTGGAGACGTTCACCATCATCGCGACCTGGACCCGGTCGGGGCCGAGGACCTTCCAGCGGACCCCGGTCGGCGTTAGCGACACATACGCGCCCTCGGGGAGTTTCCCGCCCACTGGCAACCCGACTCGCTGCCGTAGACCGGCGGCGGCCGGAGCACCGGCCTGCCGCGCGACCGACCGAATCTGCGGCTGGGCGTAGACGTCGGCGGCCTGGGCGTTGCTGACGGCGTCCATCGTCCAGGTGGAGCTGAGCATCGCCGCCATCGCCGCGGCCGCGCCAGCCGGAGTGTGCGGGAACCTCACCGGGAACTTCTGGTCGATCACCTGCCCGGCTTGCGGCAGCGTCACCGTTGAGCCTGGCGCAGGCGCGCCGGTGCCCGGCGCCGGGGCCGTCGGCTTGGGCGTCGCCTTGTCGCCAGAACCCGTCCCGCCGAGCAGCAACGACACCAGCAACACCACCACCAGCAGGCCGACGGCGATGAACAACATCCAGGTGCGCCGCCGGCGACGCTCGACGGCGCGTTTGATCTGCTGCGTAGAAGCCACGTCAGCCGATCAGCCCGTCGCGCTCATGATCTGGTTGGCGATCGGCACCGCCATCGCCGCCAGCGACAACCCCGCCACCACCCACGGGATACCGGCCGCACCCTCACCCGCCAGATGGGAGCGGTTACGCCGGCCGATCGCCATCATGATGCCCGAGACGATCAGGCCGATCACGCCCGCCACCAGGGCACCCCACTTGGCCCACGCGATCCAGTCGCTGGCGATGCCCTCCAGCCCCTTGGGCGCTTTCGGGGCAGGGTCGTCCAGCTTGCCGCCTCCCCCGCCAGACGGCGCCGGTGATGGGGCGAACGCCAGCGCGGCGGCGTTGGTGAGGCGTACGGCGACAGACAGCAACATCACGATCCTCCGGAAAGCTTGTCGAGCTGACGGTGCACGGACTTGACGGCGCGGATGATCTTCCGGTTGGTCAGCGCATCGGCCGGATCGTCAAAATGCCGCAGCAGGAACATGTACGGCACCTCGACCACACCCACGACCTGGGACGACAGAGCACGGACCCGGTAGCGGACGACCGGCGGCGCACGGAACGGCACATCAGCGACCAGCACCAACACCGGACGCGGCAGATCAGGACGCCACTGCGTGATCCACCCCGCCGCGGCCATAGTCCCCGCCGCGGTGGAACGTGCCACCAACAGCGGGACGCGATCAGCGCCCGCCGCCATGCCGGTCTGCCACTCCACCACCGCCCCGCTCCGCGAGGGATCCAGCAGCCGTACCAGCGTGGAAACTCCCGCCCCACCGTGCGTCCCGATCGCCACTAAGCCCGGTCGGCCCACCGCGGATCCCGGATGGTCACCGGCCCCGGTCACCGGCCGCATCACCGGATGTCCGCCCGGCTGTCCGGCCTGGTGCAGCGCCAGATCCGCAACGCCCGCGCGGACGGTTGTGTCCGCCATGGCCCTCCCTCAGGGGTGATCGCCGCGATGGTGCCGAAGATCATACAGTGATGTAATTACTCGCAAGTTGCCGGAATTGACTACTGGGATTTACCGGGCACCCGGCCCGCCACCGGGCGCCCGGTAGCAGGCCGCGTCGAGGGGGACGATGCTGTCCAAGGCGACCTCCAAGCTCGTCGCCGTCGGCGCCGCGATCGTGCTGCTGTGGATGCTGATGATCGTGCTGACCGTCAGCCTCATCGGCAGCGGCGGCCTGTGCAGCGCACCGACCGCAGGGCAGCCCGCCGCCTCCGGCGACGCACGCGACATCCCCGCCAACTACCTCGCCATCTACCAGAAGACCGGCCGCGACTACGCCATCCCTTGGAACGTTCTCGCAGCGATCGGCAAGGTCGAATCCGACCACGGCCGCGACCCCGGCTCCGGCGTCCGGCACGGCGCCAACTGGGCCGGCGCCGCCGGACCCATGCAGATCGGCATCGGCGGCGCCGCCGGAACCTCCTGGCAACGCCGCGGCGTCGACGGCAACGGCGACGGCCACAAAGACGTCTACGACCCCGCCGACGCCATCCCCACCGCCGCCCGCATCCTCATCGAGGACAAGGGCTACCGCTCCGACGCCCGCACCGCCGTCCGCCGCTACAACGGCTCCGGACCCCAGGCCGAGGCCTACGCCACCAAGGTCATGGCCCTCGCCCAGCGCTACGCCGCCGGGAACTTCACCGTCGGCGGCCCCAACGGCGGCTCAGCCGACGCCTCCCTCACCGGCGCCGACTGCCCCGACGGCACCGGCCTGACCGCCGGCGGGCCCACCGGCCAGCGGATCGTCCAGGCCGCCATGCGCTGGCTGCGAACCCCCTACAAGTGGGGCGCCGGCAACTGGGACGGCCCCACCGGCTACGCCTGCTCCTACGGCAAGTGCGGCAAAGCCTTCGACTGCTCCGGTCTGACCATGTACGCCGTCGCCCAAGCCACCGGCGGCAAGATCAAGATCGCGCACTTCACCGGCAGCCAGTTCAACGACCCCCACGGCAAGCACGTCTCCTTCGGCCAGCTGCAACCCGGTGACCTGATGTTCTTCACCCATCCCACCGACGACGTCTCCCACCACGTCAGCATCTACATCGGCGGCGGTAAAATGATCCACGCCCCCCACACCGGCGACTGGGTCAGGATCTCCACCATCAGCGGCACCTACCGCAGCGAATTCAGCGGCGGCGTCCGCTTCACCGCTCCGGCTGGCAACGGATGACCCGCGCCCGGGCCTTCTACAATCGACCAGAACTGCGCTGAACTACCCGCAGACACCGAAGATCACGGTGAAGAGATGCGGCCTGTGACCCTGATCCAAGCACGACCTGTCATCCGGCGACGAACACCGTGCCATCTCAGCCACGACATGTACTGACACTCATGACTCTGCTCCCCAAACAAGAAGTCCCAACGCAGGACGACATCGAGTCGACCAACATGCAGTTGTCACGTCACGCCTACCCCGGGTGCTGAACGTGACGTGAGTCATGTTTTCCCAGTTCAGAGCGTTGAGCTAGTCTCTGAGTTAGTCCTAGATCAAGGCTTCTATCTAGAGCTAGAGGAAGTCTCTTGCATAGCCTGCAAGCGAAGAGATGGATGCCGACTTATGTGATGCCTCTAGCGCTGCCTAATATGAGGCTAGCTTCGATAGCTAGATAGACATCTAGCAGTAGGCTACCGTAAGCGACTTAGTTAAGTTCCATGCATAGCCCGATTTGTAATGCTTTGCCAAAACTCCTTGATAGGTTGCTTGAAATAACTGACGCACGATCCTCCTTACATTTAGGCGGAAGGGTGAACGTCCTGATGCGCGCTTGTCTCTAGGCAGGGTCGAAGGCTAATCCCGCTTGTGGGTCGGCTGATCGGCTCAGCGAAGAGGCCGCTGGCGAATCACCCTTGGGGGCGCCTGCAAGAAGTGATGGGCGGCGGATCGAACGATCATGCGTTGAGCCCAGTGCACGAGCTGTCGTGAAGGACGTCGATCGTTGCAGCGTCGGGTTGGGCGTCGAAGCAGACCCCCCATCGGCGACACGCCGTACCGAAGGTATGGGCGTGCAAGGGATCTCTGCGCTAGGGTCGCGAGCTACTAGGCGGTCTGGCCTGACGTCGACCGCGCAAGCCGGGGTAGTTGGTACGGGAGAGCCGCAGTCATGGTCGTTCAAGCGCCTGAGCAGCTGTTGAACCTGGATCTGAAACAGTTCAGCGGACGGACCAGCCCCTCCGAGCTCAACGCCTTGGTAGACCTTCTGCGGCCATCTCTCAGACGTGTGATTGCGGTCTTCAACGGCAAGGGCGGGCAGGGCAAGACCAGCGTCACCACTCATGTCGCCGGCCTGCTGGCTGAGGCAGAGCAGGATAAGGCTGAGCGAGGACTGGACGCCGGACGTGTCTTGGTTCTCGAAATGGACTCTCAGGGCAACACATTGCTCGATTTGGGGGTCAAGGGACACCCCCTCAACGACAACGGCGAATCCCTGGCGATGGCCCTGCAGTACGGGACAGACCCGAAGATCATTAGGGATGTCCGGCCCTTCTTGGACGTGATCCCCAGCGGCGTGGAGTTGGAGCAGCTCCCGGTACAGATGGTTGCGCTAGTCAACAAGCGCGGACGAGCCGCCTGGCTGTCGTTGGCGGTCATGCTGGCCAAGTTGGCTCATATCTATCGGTGGATCGTCATTGACTGTCCGCCGGTCACCAGGGAGCCGCAGGAGCTGGCCCTCGGCGCAGCTCGCTGGGTGCTCACCCCGGTCTCCACTGGAGACCAGGCCTCAGTCGACGGGCTCGGTGGGGTCGCCCACCGCTTCCAGTCGACCGAAGACCTCAACCCCGACCTGGAGTTGCTCGGGGCCGTGCTTTTCGGATTCACCCATCGGTACCGGACGGACCGGATAACGGGGGAGAAGCGGCCGGTAGGGCTATGGGTAGAAACTCGTCGACGCCTTGAGCAATTGCTGCAGGAGGCGGGCTCAGACGCGCCCGTCTTCGACGCGGTGATCCGCTCCGCCGAGACGGTTGCGGTGCGGTGTCGTGATCGTGGCCAGCTCACTTTTGAAGTGGGCGAAGCTACCGATGGGATCAAATGGTGGCAGAAAGCCCGAGGGGAATCCGGCACTGTGCTCCCGACCGATCGCGCTGAAGCCGTCGGCGGAGACTACGAGTCTCTGACGGTCGAAGTCGTCAAACGCATCACCGAGATCGAACGAGAAGAGGAGGAGGCAGCGGTATGACCGACACCACCCAGACGGCGGGGAACACTCCGGTGGCTCCTCCGAAACCTGACACCGCAGGGCTGGGCCGGAGTCGACGTCGCCGCGGCGCACGTATCGCCGAGGCCTCTGCCGGAGCATCCAGCTCGCAAGATCCCGCCGGGCGGGGAGAACCTGCCGTCCAGAAGGTCGAACCAGCGCAGTCAGGAAGTTCGGAAGAAGCGGCCGAAGCCGACCTCGAGACCACACAGGTCAAGTCGCAGGACCCGAAGGTCTCACCTCAACCGATCAGCGAGGTCGCCAGCTCTGCGCCGACGAGAACACCTACGGCTGAGGAGCCTGCGCCAGTCCGGGAACGGACGGTGCCGTCGCCTAGTGCGCCATTGGACGCCGAGTTCCGGGCGGATCCGCCCCTCCTAGCCGGCGCGACAGTACCCTCAGCCGACGAGCCCACGGTCTCGACCGACCCGCATTCATCGCTCGCTGAGGACCGTGACACAGACGGATACGACGAATCGGACTGGATCCACGCGGGGAAGGTCACCCACCAGGCGTACGTGCCTGTCAGCATCGCCGCCAGAGTCAAGCGGATGCAGCAGACCGGCCTCTCCGCAGAGAAGATCGTCCTGAACGCCGTGCTTCAAGCCCAGGACCAGTTCCCCGATCTCATCCGGGCAGCAAGAGGACCAGTCCACGATGGCGGCCTGTTCCCCGGCCTTGCGGTGATCGAACGAGCTCCCGGCCGAACCAGGCGGAACGAGCCATCCAACGTGCGGGTCCAGTACCAGCTGTCGCCCCAATGGAAGCCGAGCCTGCAGGCTCTGGCGAAACGACACAACCTGAAGCTGTCCGTCCTCGTGCGTCTGGCGTTGGGCGCCTACTTCGACATCCCGGTGTCGATGGGCCGGTCAATGTAACCGCCGCCACAGAGAGAGCTGTCGCTGCAGGTCAGCCTCAGAACGAGGCATCATCGCTCGCTAAGCGAGACCATCGGCGGATACCGCTATGTGCCGGTATCCGCCGATTTGGGTTAGACGGCCGCCTAGAGGCTGCCGTCTCGGGTCACTGATCGGGCAAGCATCGCAACACGCCGTTCGATAAATAAACGATCCGAGGCGTCGTGTGCCATGATCCTTCGCATGCCTGGTCGAGGAACCGCGCGAGGCCAACGAACGCGGCGGAGCACCTACGAGCCTGGATGCGGACGAGACTGGCGCACCAGCATCTGTTTTCCGCCTCGTACCGCGGACAAGCTGCATGAAATTCTGGGCCGGCTTGAGCCGCGCCCCAGCATGGCCGCTGCTCTCATCGTGCTCATCGAGCGCATGCCTACCAGCCCGAACGACCCTCCGCTGGACTGGGCGTCGTATGAGGCCGACCTCCAGAAGCTGATGAAGCCAGGCCAGGAGCTGCCCTTGGTGAGCTGACGCTCCAAAAGGAGAGGCCCCGGAAGCACCGGGGCCAGAAGAACACTCGAGAGTCCGTCGGGCCCCAGTCCACTTCGGTTGCCACGCCACGTGACTGGTGGGCCCATCTCCTCGGACTGTCACCCGTCCACGTACCTAGTGGGCGGGGCAGCCCCTTATTGGGTTGTGAGGCTTCACTATAGCTTCCCGCCAAGGGGCGGGTCGACCATTGCCTTCTTCCGGCGTGTCTGGTCCCGTATCACCGGATTGCCGGGAAGGCACGGACGCTGCCGCCCGGACCCTGCCAGCGCAACAACGTACGCACCTACCTGCCACAACGGAGGCTCATCGACTAGCTACCCAGTTTCTGACGGCGCTATCGCCAAGAAGCCGTGCGAGGGTCGCCAACCCCCTGGTTGAGGGGGGGTGGGCGAACAAGTACGACGAGCAGGTCGCGCTTGTTGACGTCGAGCCGTCCCGGCCGGTGTCGATGTACCTGGGGCCTGGTGGTCGTCGTGGCCGCCCGGCCGGCAGCTTCCGGCTGTGCGCGTTCGACCTGGACGGCGTCGCCGAGCTGGTCGGGCCCGACGTCGAGTTCCTGACCGAGCAGCTCGCCGCCGTCGGAATCCCTGTGGTGAAGGCTGCCTCGGGTCCCGGGCCGGGCCGGCACGTGTGGACGCGGTGCCGTGATGAGATCCCCGCATCGCTGGTCAAGCGGATCGTCACCGCGTTGACCGGTGCGGACGGGCGACGTCCGCTGTGCCCCACGCTGGATGCCGGTCCTTTGCTCAACCCGGCGACGGGGTGTGTGCGGGTGCCGGGCAGCCCGCATCGCAACGGCGGGTACTCCCGGCTGCTGGAGCATTCGCCGGACGAGGCGATCGCGGTGTTGCGCCGGGGTGCGCCCTTGCTGGCCTACAAGCAACTCGCCGAGCGGCTGGAACAGCTCGCGGGCCGCATGCCTCCGCGGCGGCCCGCCACGCCGGCCCCTCCCGGCCAAACGCACCGGGTGGGAGAACACCAGCCTCGGCACGCGGGCGCGGGCCGGATCCGGCGGCTACCGCCCAGTCTTTTCCGCCACGGCGAGCCGGTCCGGCCGATCGCCCGGGACGCCGGCGGGCGGCTCCGGCTGGAGCTGGGCTTGCGAACGCCGGGCGAGGCCACCCAGCAGGCCCTGCAGGCCCGGCTCGATCCCGCCGTGGACCACAGCGCGCACGCCTTCCGAGTGCTCAAGGGTCTGGCGCTGGCCGGTTTCACGCACGCCGCGGTGGTGCAGCTAGTAAACGACCCGGACCGCTCGCCGGGCTTGGAATGGCTGCGGACCACGCGGTCCTGCGGTGGTGCCGCGCTTCGGGTCGCGCGGGAGGGCTGGGACCGCTCGGCGTTGCTGGCGCGCCAGTGGGACCTGGCGGTGGAGGCCGCCGCCAGGGTGCCCGCGGGCGGCGCCGGTGAGCGCGACCCAGCGCCCGATGTCACCGCCGCGGTGGTGGACCTGCTGCGGCGGATGGATGCCGCCGGTACCGGCCGGTGGACGCGGCCGAGTGGCCCGGCCGACCGAGCGACGCTGCTAGCGATCGCCGTGGTGATGTTGACCGCGAGCCGGCTGGAGGTGTCGCTGGACGTCCGCCGCGCTGCGCTGATGACCGGCTACAGCCGCCAGACCGCCAACGAGGCGATGCGCCGACTCATCGCCGACGGCTGGCTGTGCGAGGCGGCGCCGGCGGACCGGCGCCGCTCCCAGGCCCGCACGCTCGGCCTGGCCGCCGACCACGTGTGCAACACGCACCACCGGCACGAATGCGCTATGTCCTCGTCGGTTGCCGATATAGGGAATAGCGGGTCTGACACAAGGGCGAACGCCCGCCCCCCGGAGGGGTTAGGGAGGTTTCCAAGCGCCGATCTTTACAGCGTAAAGGGCGGGGGTCGGCAGTTGGCTGACAGTCTGCGGATCGTACTGGGGGAGGTCCGCTCCGATCTATGGGGCATGCTTGGTCATCATGCAGCCTGGACGCTGCAAGCGGTGCGCGACGTGCCCCGCACCGCCCAGGAGATGGAGAGGATCACCGGCTACAGCTCGACGACCACGGCGAAGCACCTGGCGAGCCTGACGCGACACGGACTCGTCTGCAAGGGACCACACGGTTGGCAGCGCACCGGCCGCGACGTCGCCGACGCCGTGCGCGAGCTGCCCGACCGGCATCGGACCCGCAGTGTCGACCGCGCGGTGGTCTACGCAGTTGAGCGGGCCGTACACCGGTGGTGGTCGGCCGAAGTCGCCTGGATGAGACTCAGCCGCCCCGAGAAGCGCGTCCGCGGCCGCCGGGCCCCAGCCGACCAGACCACGCTGCCCGGCCTCGCCGCGACCGCTCGCGCCTACCCTCGCCAGCCGGACGGCACACCCGACCACGACCGCGCCTGGATGATCGAAGCGACCCGGCTGGAAGCCGCCGCGCTCGCGGCTGCCACGCTGCACCAGCTCGACGTTGGCACCGTCGTCGACCCGCTGCGCCTACTAGGCACTGAACGGCTTGAGCCGACCGCCCCCACCGCCGTGAACCCCGCCGCATGACCTAGCCGCCCCGTTCACGCCCGTCGGCAAAGGCCGCTTCCATCGCCGCGGCTGTAGTGCTGGGGGCCGGGCGTCACGGCCAGGCCCCTGCGTCCTCCAGGATCTGTCGAGCCTTCTGCAGCTCAGCCAGCAGCTTCTTGGCCTCCTCGGTCGACACGCCGGCGGTGTCGGTATGAGAGCGCTTAAGCGCCCGCCGGTATGCTCGCACCACTGAGACGCTGCCGTCGTCGGCCGTGTCGGCCAGCTTGAAGATCGCCGCCCGGGCCTCCCCAACCGACATGCCGGCCGACCCCCAGGGCGGCTCGTTGAAGAACCTGCCGGACTGGTCGTGGAAGTCGCGCTCGAAGCGCAGCCACTCCTCACGCTCGAAGTGCTCCCACTTCCGGCGTCGGCACTGGCGAGCGGCCACATGCGCCGCCCGCGCCTGCTTGTTCGGCAACCGCAGCCGGGCCCGGTAATCGGCCTGCTTGCAGCGATCGCTGCAGAACTCCGGCGTCGGTCCCGGCCTCGACAGGCGGCGCCAGACCAGGCTGCAGGGCTCGAACCCGCACCGCAGCACTTCCTCCACCGGAGGCATCGGCGGATCCGTCGCGTAGCGAGCCATTGACGTGAGATCCCTTCCCTCTCCTGCAACCCCACGGGTTACTGGTGACTCGTAACGTTACGAGTCACCAGTAACAGACGCCACCATCGCCACGCGCCACTCAATTGCTCGTCGCGTCCTTCCCGGCGAGCCCCGCCGGGAGGAGCGTTACGAGTGACCTGCAACATCACCGGTACCAAATTATTTTCTTTTCATATCGAGTGGAAAAGATAAGATCAGAAAAGAAAAGATGATAGACTCGGGTCCGTGACAGAGACGCCCCAGCAGGACAAGGAACCGAGTGCGCGGCCGACGGCCGATACGCTCGCGCAGGCCGCGGTGAGGCGGGTCTGCAAGCTGCCCGAATGCCTCAATGAGATCCCCCTGGAGGCCGAAGGCCGCCGGGGACGTAAGCGGCTGTTCTGCAGCCCGGAGCACGCGACCAAGTACCACAACGCGCGCCGATACGGCTCGCCCGAGGAGGCGGCGGCCGAGCGGGAAGCCGAGCGGGAAGCCGAGAGCGAGCAGGACCCGCTGGCGGCGCTGGAGGAGATGGTGCGGCAGGTTCCGGCTCTGGTGCGGCGGATCCGAGGGGATCTGGACCAGGTCGATGTCCACCGGGTCCGTACCCAGCTCGCTGACGCCGAGGCCGCTCAGCGCCGCGCCGAGGCTCGGGCGTCCACTGCCGAGGCCGGAGCGGCTGAGGCGGCCGAGGAGGCCGATGCCGCCTGGGAGGCTGCCGAGGCTGCTCGGCAGGCGCTGGAAGCCAGTGACCAGCGAGCTGAGCGCGCCGAGCAGGACGCCGCCGCCGCCCGTGCCAAGGCCGAGAGACTGGTCCAGCAGGCCGCGGCCGACGCCCAGGCCGGGATCGATGCCGCGCGCGCCGAGCGCGACGAGGCGGTCGAGCGGGCCGGCCGCCAGGCTGACGAGAGGGTTACTGCCGCTCAGCGGCAGGCTGCCGCCGCGCAGACCGAGCGGGACCAGGCATTGACAGCCGCCGCCCAGGCCGACCAGCGCGCCACTGACGCCCAAGCCGACGCCGAGCGCGCTCGCCAGCAGGTCAGCGATGTGCGAGCCGAGTTGGACCGGGTCCGCGACGCCGCCGACCAGGAGCGCCAGCAGATGCGGGTGGATCTGCGTTCCGAGCGGGAGCGTGCTAACCAGGAACTGCGCGAGGTGCAGCGGCGGGCGGCCGAGGACGTCGCCACCGCGCGGGCAGAGACCGAACGGATCCGCGATGAAGCCGAGCAGCGGTTGCGGGCGCAGGCCGAAGCCGCAAACTCCGAACGAGACGCCCAGCTCACCCGGGCCCGCGCCGACGCAGAACGTGACCGCGAGCTTCTCGCCGGCGTGCACGCCGGCGAGAAGCAGGCCCTTGAGCAGGCCCTGACCGAAGCGCGCCGCAGCACCACCCGCGCCGAGCAGGCCCTGGACACCGAACGCCGCGAGCGGGTCGCGGCGGCCGAACGTCTCGAAGCGCTCCACGAGCACATCGATCGGTTGCAGGAGGAGCTCAACCACGCCACCCGGTCCGCTCGCCGTCCCGACACGGGCTCCGCCGCTGAAACAGGTTCCACCGCCGATGCCCCGGCCGAGCCCAGACCGAAGCCCCGCCCTCGTAGTCGGCGGTCCCCCGGCGCCTCCAGTAAGAGCACCGGCCGCAAGGGCGGCTCCGCACCGGACGAGCCGTAGCCGGGCCCCCGTGCTCTCGGGTCAGCTCGGTTGAGGGACCGTTGGGCTTCCCTCCCGCTTGTGGCGCCCGCCAGCCCCTCGACATGGAGGCTCCGGCCGATCGAGCGTGCGGGCCCCGGCCCCACGGGCCCCCGTCACTGCAACAGGTCCCCGGTTCCGGGAACCCACCAGATGCGCGACCGGGGTGTCCAGCGGCGGACGCTGGCAGCGAGACCGTCCCGACCCGGTGTGCCTTTCGCACTCTTGAGCGCCCGCAAGCGCGGTTCGCGAGGCGGCGCCCGGCTATCTCGGACAGGCTTTGACGGGCGGGTCAGGAGCCGGCGGTGTCCGCCATGTGGAGCTGCTGGACCTCGACCGCGCGCTGGGATCCACCAAACCGCACTCGAGTAGCAGATGGGGAATGTTCGTGACCGAGTCCAGCGACAGCATCGGAACCGGCGAGTCCGGCGGCGGCCAGATCGCCTCCTGGCGCGAGGGCGCCGTGGAGCAACTCATCGGCAACGGGACGATCGTGTCCGGCGTCGTCGCCGACGCGATGCGGACCGTGCCTCGTCACCTGTTCATCCCCGAGGTGCCGCCGCGGGATGCCTACGAGCCGTTCCGGGCGGTCGTCACCAAGAGAGACCAGGAAGGCAACGCGCTCAGCTCGGTCTCCGACATGCACGTCCAAGCGTTCATGCTGGAGCAGGCGGCGATCGAGCCGGGCATGAACGTGCTGGAGATCGGCAGCGGCGGATACAACGCGGCGCTGCTCGCCGAGCTCGTCGGCCCGGCCGGCACGGTCACCACGGTCGACATCGACCCATATGTGACCGACCGGGCCAGCCGGATGCTCGATGAGGCCGGGTATTCACGGGTGAACGTCGTTCTCGCCGACGCGGAGGCGGGCGTGCCCGCGCACGCGCCCTATGACCGGATCCTGGTCACCGTGGGGGCGTGGGACATCCCGCCCGCCTGGCCGGCGCAGCTGGCCGAGGGCGGCCGCCTCACCACCGCGCTGCGTATCCGCGGGCTGCACCGGGTCATCACCTTCGAACGCGCCGACGGCTACCTGGTCAGTACGGCGTCGAAGATGTTCGGGTTCGTGGCCGTGCAGGGTGCCGGCGCTCACCAGGCCACGCTGCTGGTGATGCGTGGCGGTGAGGTCACCCTGCGGTTCGACGACGGGACCGACCTCGACCCGGGCCTTTTGGAGGGCGTGTTCGACACCCCGCGCGTGGAGGCGTGGAGCGGTGCTCTGATCGGCCTCGGCGAGTTCCTGGACACCCTGCAGATGTGGCTGGCCACTGCTTTCCCCGGCTTCTGCATGGTCTTGGTGGACCAGGACCGCGACACCGGCGTGGTCGCGCCGCGCAACGCCGCGATGGCTGTGGTCGACGATGCCGGGAACCTGGCCTACCTGACGACCCGGCCTGCGACCGAGGACGGCCGCAAGGCGCTGGAGTACGGCGTGCACGCCTACGGTCCCGGCGCCGCCGGGCTCGCCGAGTCGGTGGCCGAGCAGCTGCGGGTCTGGAGCCGGGAGTACCGCAGGGCCCCCGGCCCGCAGTACCGGATCTACCCCGCCGGCACGTCCGATGACCTGCTGCCGGCCGGGCGCGCCGTGGACAAGGCGCACAGCCGAATTCTGATCTTCTGGCCGCAGTCGGCGACCGCCGCGGCCGACCAGGGGCTTTCTGCAACCCCCGTTTTGTGAGGAGAGTGGTCAGATGGTCCACGACCAGACCCGGGGCGGCGCCGCGGCGCTGGCCGAGCGGCCCGCCGAGGTCGACGAGTTCGACGAGTTCGACCTGGACGTGAGGGTGCTCGTCGCCTAAGCACCGGCGGCCCGCGGGAACTGCCCCGACCGACGACGGCAGGGGCAACACCTGCTCGGACAACGACAGTACGTGCAACTCCACGTGCAACTCCACGTTCGACGACCCGTCCTGACCGCGAGCTGCTGGCGCTCCGCGCGGCGTGCCAGCCCCCCGGTTGCCTACGGGATCGTCGGGCCCAGGCTCTGCCGTCACTGGAATCTGCTCGATCAAATGTTCGAGGAAGTCGAGATGAGCGCTCTTTCACCGTCTAGTCTCGACGTGTGACGACCGCTGAACGGGCCGAGCCGTGCCACGATTTCTGGGCCGATACTGCCCGAATCCGCTCCGGCTACCTTGTTGAAGTACCGACCCAAACTCTCGTGTTGAAAATCGCCGAAGAGGTTGGCGAAGTCGCCGAAGCTTACATCGGAATGACTGGTGGAAATCCACGCAAAGGGATTCATAAGACCAGAGTCGACGTTCTGGACGAACTCGCCGACGTCATGCTGACCGTCGCAGTGGCGATGGCTGATCTGGCGGGCGGCGTCGACGAAGCCGAGGCGCACATGGCCAGGAGGCTCGAAATCGTTTCTGCCCGTGACGTGGCCGCCCCACCTTCCGGTGCCGACACCGTCGGCGGTCCAGGCCCTGCCTCCTCCTGCGCGCCACCGCCCGCTGCGACCTGCTGAACACCGCGGCGTCCAAGCGTTCTGACGGCGCCGGAATCGTTCGGGTAGCCGCCCGCCTCACTCGCCGTGACCAACCTGCGGTCTGCCTACCGCATCGGCGGAGCCATGCCGGATTCCAGCCGCTGCCCCTGCGATCAGGGAATACGTCCGGTGATAGGGGTGCGGAGGCCGGTGTCTTCCTGGATCTGCGCGACGGTGGCGTCCAGGCTCTGGTCGGCCTTGATGACCGTTTCGCCGGCCCCTGGCAGAAGGTCGTGCGCGCGGTACCACGACGTCATGTCCTGGGCACTGAACTCGTGGCGTTGCGGACGGGTGTCGTGGCGCCGCAGGGTCTCCGCAAGCGGGATGTCCAGGTAGTACATAAAGGCCGGCCCGGTGTGATCGCGGACCAGCGTCTCCAGCATCGCCCCGTACCGGCCGCTGTCCAAGATGCCTTCGAGTAGTACGTGGTAGCCCCGGTGCAAGCTCCAACGAGCGATGGTGTCCAGCAGGTCGATGTTGGCGCCGCCCGGCACGTCCTTCTCCCGCAGGATCTGCCGGCGGACCACGTCCTGGGAGACGATCGCCAGATCCCGGTGGCCATAGCGCAGACGCACCTCGCGCGCGACGCTGGACTTACCGGAACCGGAGTTCCCGCGCAGGACGACCAACACGCGGTTTGACCTCGATGAAGACATGCGGACCATTGTTCTAGCGATCCGCGGCGCCGGCGCCGCAGATCGCCGCGCAGCCCTACTGCTTGCGAAGACCGCTGTGGTGGAGCATCGCCGAGACGCCTTCGTCGCTGCCGTTGTAGGAGATGCCGCGTAGTACAGCAACAGGGGCGCCTCGGCCGCGTTGTCCGAGGATGATCGCGGCTGCGGCCGCCAACAGGTCGACCAACGTCTCCTCTTGCCGCTTGCCGTCGTGCTCGGAGACCCGCAGGGGGGCGATGCCTGCGGCGCCGATGGAGATGACGGTCGCTCCGCGGCGGTCGGCGCGGCCGTCGGAGTCGGCGATGACCACCGCGACGTCCGCCTTGGTGGCGGTGGCCAGCGCGTCGCGCAGGGCGCGGGCGGACGCGTCGGGGTCCGCGGGGAGCAGCCATGCGCCCTCGGCGCCGGCGCGGTCGATCCCGGCGGAGGTGAGCTGGTAGCCCAGGTGGTGCCGGGCGATGATCGGGCCCTTCGCGGTGGCGAGGAAGTAGCTGTCGGAGGAGTCGAGGATCACCTGCACCAGCTCGGCGGGCTTGCCGGTCGTGGCGGACAGTTCCAGCGCCTCGGCGCCGGGGGTGACGGTGGTGAGGTCGACGTACCGTTTCTCGGTGATGGACACGAAGACTTCCCTATTGACTTAGCCTGTCGTAGCTGATCGAGAGAGGTGCTCCAGGTTGAGTTGGCGGGTGCGGTGGGTGCCGCAGGATGCGGTCCGGAGCGGCGTGCGGGAGGCGGTGCTGGCGGGGTGGGAG